>NZ_SCNV01000079.1 GCF_005503145.1 Burkholderia sp. 4M9327F10
TGCCACCTGCCGAATATGAGCTCACCATGCAGAAAAGGTGGAAGGCGGAAAAAGTGTCCAGCATTACTTGACCACTTCATGCCGCCCCGCACAGGGGCAACGCTAATAAACCAATAAGACAACAAGGAAAGGCCAACACCACAAGAACAACCAGCAAAGCGCCGCCCAGGCAAAAAAACCCACTACAAAACCTTAACCAAAAAAGCCAAAACCATAGTCAAAACGAGAGTAGACATAAAAGGAAACGGATACTCCCTCCCGAACATCCTGAGCGTGACATCCCCGGGCATCCGCCCAATCCCAAACTTCCTGAGCCACGGCCAGGACCCCGACAAAATGGCCACGGCGACAAACGTAGTCAACAACCACCGAATCATCGCGCTCCCCCAACGGAGTTGCAAACCCAGCCAGAACTGTCCCCGAACCCGAACGGGTTCAAAGCGTATGCGTCCTATCCCCACTCGCAAACGCATCGAGCGTCTCGTCAATGCCTCGCGAAAACGCTATCACCTTGAACAGCTCACCCATCTCCGCCTCGGACAACAACTTCTGCACCGCATTCGCCGCAGGCAAAAAACGCGTGGTATCCGTCGGGTTAATCGCCCCCAGCACCTCGGTAATCCCCGCGTTCAACAGAAACCGCGCCTGCGATGTATACCCCAGCAAATCCGCTCCAGTATCCACACCCGCCTCGGCGATGCCCGTAAACTCCACGTGCGCCGTAATGTCCTGCAAGCCCGGATACAAAAACGGATCGCCATGCGCGCGGTGCCGGTAGTGGCACATCAACGTTCCCTGCTCACGCTGTACGTGGTAGTACTCGTGGCGCGGAAATCCATAGTCGATCAGCAACGCCGCGCCTCGCGTCAGCATTGTGCAGATCGTCCGCGTAAAGGCCCGCGCCGCGTCGTGCGTCTCCGTCACGTACGTTCCGTCCACTTCGAGACTGTTCAGAAACTCGACGTCCTGCGGTCCGCTCACCGGCCTGTCGGCGAACGTGAACCCGGACCCGTTGTCTCCAAGCGTCACGCCGCGTTCCTGCCAGGCATCCCCTGAACACACGAAGAGCCGCACCGGCATCGCATCCAATACCTCGTTGCCGATGACCACCCCTTCGAATTGCTCCGGCAACGCATCCAGCCAGCGCACGCGCGCCGCGAGCGACGGCGCCTGCGCTTCGATCGTCTCGCGTTGCCGTTCGCGCAATTCGCCGGACAGGTCCACGATCGAATACGTTTCGAACGGCGCGCCCAATTCGTCCAGTGCGTTGAGGATGCCCGCCGCCAGCTTGCCCGTGCCGGCGCCGAATTCCATCACGTGGCGGGTGCCGCTCGCTTCCAGCGCCTGCGCGACCGGGCGCGCCAGCGTCGCGGCGAACAGCGGCGACAGCTCCGGCGCCGTCACGAAGTCGCTGCCGTCCTCCGGACGGCGGCCGAATTTGATCGATCCGCCGCCGTAGTAGCCCAGTCCCGGTGCGTATAAGGCCTGCTCCATATAGCGGTCGAACGGCAGCCAGCCGCCGGCTTGCGCGATCTCCGTGCGAATCTGCGCGGACAGCGCCTCCGACTGCGCAAGCGCGCTCGGGCCGGGAGCAGGTAAACTATCGGGTTGGTGAGCTTTCGGATTCATCCGCGTATTGTAAATGACCGTCTCCCCCGACACTTCCGCAGTCCACGCCCGTCCGGCCGCCGTGCCGCGGGTCGTCCTGATTACCGGCGCCGCCCGGCGGATCGGCCGCGCGCTCGCGCTCGGCTTTGCCAGCCGGGGCTGGGACGTGGCCGTGCATTACGGGAAATCGAAGGCGCAAGCGGACGAGGTGGTCGCCGAAATCGCCGCTCTCGGCCGCCGGGCGGTCGCGTTGCAGGCGGATCTGGCGCTCGAGGCCGAGGTCGCCCGGCTCGTGCCGGACTGTACGGCGGCGCTTGGGCGGCCGGTATGTATCGTCAACAATGCCTCCCAGTTCGACGAAGATACCGCCCGGGACGTCGGGTACGAGCGTCTGTTGGCCCATACGGCCATCAATCTCGGCGCGCCGCTGGTGCTGGCGCGTACGCTGTACGAGGCCACGCCCGAAGCCGCCCGCAGCGACGAAACGCTGCGCGCCGTGGTCGTGAATGTGCTGGACCAGAAGCTGTACAACATGAATCCGGATTACCTGTCCTATACGCTGTCCAAGGCGGCGTTGCAGACGGCTACCGTTGCGCTTGCCCAGGCGCTCGCGCCCAAGCTGCGCGTGGTGGGGCTCGCGCCCGGCCTGACGCTGCAGTCCGGCGATCAGACGCCGGAAGGTTTTGCCGAAGCTCATCGTGTCACCCCGCTCGGCCGTGCGTCGCGGCCCGAGGATATCGTCGCCGCCGCGCTGTATCTGGCTGAGGCGGCGGGCGTGACCGGAACGACGCTGGTTGTCGACGGTGGTCAGCACCTCGTGCCGTCCCCCCGCGACGTGATGTTTTTGACGGGCGTCTGAACGCGCACGGCCTGTGAGGGCCGTTGTGCCTTGATGTGCCCCTTTGCGTGCCCCGCACGCCTTTTTTGACTGGAACGACCATGTTTGCCGCTCTTTCGCACCCCCGGCTAGCCGATTGCCGCCGGCTTTTTTTGCGCAATTACGAAGTGCACATCAATATCGGCGTGCATGACTTCGAAAAGCGCGGCGAGCAGCGCGTCGTGATCAACGTCGAATTGTTCGTACCGCTCGCGCTCTCGACCCCCGTCGAAGACAAGCTGCGCGAAGTCGTCGACTACGATTTCATGCGCGCCACCATCGCGCGCCGCGTCGAACGCGGTCACATTCATCTGCAGGAAACGCTCTGCGACGATCTCGTGAGCGCGCTGCTCGCGCACCCGCAGGTGCGCGCGGCCCGCGTGTCCACGGAGAAGCCGGACGTTTATCCGGACTGCGACGCGGTGGGCGTCGAAGTCTTCCGTATCAAAGAGGATTGAGCCATGAACGCTCCTGACATCCTGAGCGCCGCGACGGCTCAGGGCCTGGCGGCCGGCGAGGGCGCCGCGACGAGCGCCGAACGGCCCGCCAAGCCCGCACTTACGCGCCGCGAGCAGAAAGAAGCCTACGAGAACAACAAGCTCTTCAAGCGCCTCGCGCGCCTGGTCGGGCAGGCGATCGGCGACTTCAACATGATCGAGGAAGGCGACAAGGTGATGGTCTGCCTGTCGGGCGGCAAGGATAGCTACGCGATGCTCGACGTGCTGATGCGCCTGCGCGAACGCGCGCCGATCAACTTCGACATCGTCGCGGTCAATCTCGACCAGAAGCAGCCGGGCTTTCCGGAGCACGTGCTGCCGGAGTACCTGAAGCAACTGGATATCCCGTTCCATATCGAGAACCAGGACACCTACAGCATCGTCAAGCGGCTGGTGCCGGAGGGCAAGACCACCTGCTCGCTGTGCTCGCGGCTGCGCCGCGGCATCCTGTACCGCGTGGCGGGGGAACTGGGCGCCACCAAGATCGCGCTGGGCCACCATCGCGACGACATCCTGCAGACGCTGCTGCTGAACCTGTTCTACGGCGGCAAGCTGAAGGGCATGCCGCCCAAGCTGCAATCGGATGACGGCAAGAACATCGTGATCCGGCCGCTCGCCTACGTGAAGGAAACCGATCTGGAGAAATACGCGGAGTTACGCGAATTTCCGATCATTCCGTGCAACCTGTGCGGCAGCCAGCCCAACCTGAAACGCGCGGAAATGAAGGCGCTGATCCGTGATTGGGACAAGCGCTTCCCGGGCCGCGTCGACAATATGTTCAACGCGCTGTCGAACATCGTGCCGTCGCATCTGATGGATCACAAGCTGTTCCCGTTCGCCGGGCTGCGCGCGAGCGGCGAGGCCGATCCGCACGGCGATATCGCCTTCGACGAAGAACCGTGCTCGACCGGTTCCGAAGAGGGCGCTCCGCTTAATGGGGCAAAGCCGATTTCGATCGTGCAGTTTGACGATCTTTGACATCACGCCGTTGCTGCTTCGATGAGCCCCGCGAGCCAGGCGCTGCGGGGCTTGCAGGCCGCCCGCCCAGCTCCGGGAGCCTGCTTTGCCACCATGGGCCGCATGCTAGAATTGCAGGCTCCAAACTCGTCTCCTCGCCGACGCCATGAACATCGTGATTTTGGCGGCAGGCACCGGTAAGCGCATGCGCTCTGCGCTGCCCAAGGTGCTCCATTCTCTGGCTGGCCAGCCGCTCCTGTCTCACGTCATCGACACCGCTCGCACGCTCAAGCCTTCCCGGCTCGTCGTGGTGATCGGCCATGGCGGCGACGCTGTGCGCGCGGCAGTCGCCGCGCCTGACGTGCTGTTTGCCGTGCAGGAGCAGCAGCTCGGCACCGGGCACGCGGTGCAGCAGGCCCTGCCGCTGCTCGACCCCACCGTGCCGACGCTGGTGCTCTACGGCGACGTGCCGCTCACCCGCGCCAGCACGCTCAAGCGTCTCGTCGATAGCGCCGCGGAAGGCTGCTATGGGGTGCTCACGGTGACGCTCGACGATCCTTCGGGGTATGGGCGCATCGTGCGCGACCAGACGGGCTGCGTGGTGCGCATCGTCGAGCAGAAAGATGCGACGCCCGAACAGCTGCGTATTGCCGAGATCAACACCGGCATTGTGGTGACCCCTACCGCACAGCTCGGCATGTGGCTCGCCGCGCTGAAGAACGACAACGCGCAGGGCGAGTTCTACCTGACCGATGTGGTCGAGCGTGCCATCGAGGCCGGTTTCGAGGTGGTGAGCGCGCAACCGGATGAGGAGTGGGAAACGCTCGGCGTCAACAGCAAGCAGCAGTTGGCCGAACTGGAACGCGTCCATCAGCACAACGTCGCCGAAGCCCTGCTGGTGGCAGGCGTGACGCTGGCCGACCCGGCGCGTATTGACGTGCGTGGCACGCTCGAATGCGGTCGCGATGTGTCGATCGACGTGAACTGCGTGTTCGAAGGGCACGTGACGCTCGCGGATAACGTGAGTATCGGACCGAACTGCGTGATCCGCGATGCGACGATCGGCGCAGGCTCGCGGGTCGAAGCGTTCACGCATATCGAAGGCGCCGCAATCGGCGCGAACGTGGGGCTCGGACCGTATGCCCGGCTGCGGCCAGGAGCGTCGCTGCAGGACGAGTCGCACGTCGGCAATTTCGTCGAAGTGAAGAATGCGGTGATCGGCCATGGCTCGAAGGCGGGCCACCTGACCTATATCGGCGACGCGGAAATCGGCGCGCGGGTGAACATCGGCGCGGGCACCATCACCTGCAATTACGACGGTGCGAACAAGCATCGCACCGTTATCGAAGACGATGTGTTCGTCGGCTCGGATACGCAATTTGTCGCGCCGGTGCGCGTCGGACGTGGCGTAACGATTGCCGCGGGTACGACGGTCTGGAAGGATGTCGGCGAAAATGTGCTGGTGCTCAACGACAAGACCCAGACGAGCAAGACAGGCTTCGTCCGTCCGGCCAAAAAGAAAAGCTGAAGGGTATCCGGCGTGCAGCGGCCCTTGCACGCCTTGAACCCCACTCCCTGCTAAGGATCAAGAATCTATGTGCGGCATTGTTGGCGCGGTTGCGCAACGTAATATCGTTCCCGTCCTGATCGAAGGACTGCGTCGCCTCGAATATCGCGGCTACGATTCGTGCGGCGTCGCCGTACTCGCCAACGGCGAACCGCAGCGCGCGCGCAGCGTCGCCCGCGTCGCGGATCTCGACGAGCAGGTGCGCGAGAACCATCTCGAGGGCGTCACGGGGATTGCCCACACGCGCTGGGCCACGCATGGCGCGCCGGTCACGGACAACGCCCACCCGATTTTCTCGAGCAACGCGCTGGCGCTGGTCCACAACGGCATCATCGAGAATTACGAAGCGCTGCGTGAGACGCTGCGCGGCAAGGGCTACGAATTCGTCTCGCAGACCGATACGGAAGTGATCGCGCATCTGGTGCATAGCCTGTATCAGGGCGATCTGTTCTCGGCGGTGCGCGCGGCGGTGAAGCAGTTGCATGGTGCGTACGCGATCGCGGTGCTGCATAAGGATCAGCCGCACACGGTGGTGGGCGCACGCCAGGGTTCACCGCTCGTCGTCGGGCTGGGGCAGGGTGAAAACTTCCTCGCGTCGGATGCGCTGGCGCTTGCCGGCAGCACCGAACACTTCATCTTCCTCGAAGAAGGCGACGTGTGCGAACTGACGCTCGAACGCGTGCGCATTGCGGACCGTGACGGCAACAACGTGGAACGTGACGTGCGCCAGGTTGCGGCGTATGGCGGCGCGGTCGAACTTGGACCGTATCGCCACTTCATGCAGAAGGAAATCTTCGAGCAGCCGCGTGCGATTACCGACACGATCCCGCAAGCTGAAACCTTCGATGCCTCGCTGTTCGGCGAAGGTGCGCAGAAGGTGCTCGCGGGTATCGACAGCCTGCTGATTCTCGCTTGCGGCACGAGCTATTACTCGGGGCTGACGGCGAAGTACTGGCTTGAGTCGGTCGCGAAGATTCCGACCCAGGTGGAGATTGCGAGCGAGTATCGCTATCGCGAGTCGGTGCCGAATCCGAAGGCGCTGGTGGTGGTGATCTCGCAGTCGGGTGAGACGGCCGATACGCTGGCGGCGCTCAAGCACGCGCAGTCGCTTGGGCATCAGCATACGCTGGCTGTGTGCAACGTCGGCACGAGCGCGATGGTGCGGCAGACCGAGTTCTCGTTCCTGACCCACGCGGGCCGCGAGATTGGTGTGGCATCGACCAAGGCCTTTACGACGCAACTGGTGGCGCTGTTCGTGCTGGCGGTGACGCTCGGCAAACTGCGCGGCCATGTGAGCGCGGCGCAGGAAGCGGATTACATCAAACAGTTGCGGCATTTGCCGGCGGCGCTCAACAGCGTGCTGGCGCTGGAGCCGCAGATCATTGCGTGGTCGGAAGAGTTTTCACGCAAGGAAAACGCGTTGTTCCTTGGACGTGGTTTGCATTATCCGATTGCACTGGAAGGCGCGCTGAAGCTCAAGGAGATTTCGTATATCCATGCCGAGGCTTATCCAGCGGGTGAGTTGAAGCACGGGCCGCTGGCGCTGGTGACCGAGGCGATGCCGGTGGTGACGGTGGCGCCGAACGATGCGCTGCTCGAAAAGCTCAAGTCGAATATTCAGGAAGTACGCGCGCGCGGCGGTCAGCTTTATGTGTTCGCGGATTCGGATACGCGCATCGTCAATGACGAAGGGCTGCATGTGATCCGCATGCCGGAGCATTATGGGTTGCTGTCGCCGATTCTGCACGTGGTGCCGCTGCAGTTGCTGGCGTATCACACGGCTTGCGCGCGGGGGACGGATGTCGATAAGCCGCGGAATCTGGCGAAGTCGGTGACGGTGGAGTGAGAGGAAAGTCGCTGGGAACCGGTCGGTCCCGGTGACTTTCGGACGCCAAAAAACAAAATCCGCCATGAAGGCGGATTTTGTCTTGCTAAGTATTGCATCAGTAGGGCTTGGAACTGCGCCGTCGCGGTGGCCGTTACTGTCCGGTTCCCACCACCATCACGCAAAAAGTATAGCCGATTCTACGGCGACGAGCAACCATGCAGGTCGACACGACGTCATGACGGTTGTTTCGGCGATTCGACTATTTCATCACGGCGGCCAAAAGTGCCTCAAGCGTCATATCTAGGCCCGCCGCGATGTTTGCAAGGTTCGCCTCAAGAACTGTCACTTTGTCGCTCAGGTCGCCCACCCGCTTCTGGAGAGCTTTTTCCGAGGCGATTTTCGTGTCCAGTGCCGATGCTGTTGTTACGCGGAACTCCTGCGCGACGGCGTACATCAAGGCGTCGCGCAACTCATTTCGCATCGAAGGAGAAATTTTCGTTGCAAACGCGATGTCTCGCTGCTCAACAGGCTGCCCGTGTGGGCCTGAGGGCTTCCTGCGCAACGGCGCCATGACTCGGCTAGGGGCGACCGTTTCGATCATCTCGCAAATGGCCCAACTCTGCTTTTGATAGTGGACCAGGTTGCATAGGCAGTCGGTAACATCCACCATTCGCAGGCTGCTAGCGTTGTTCAGGGGCCGCCTGGACGAAATGGGAATGACCTGAATCAGTTCTTGATCGGGACGCTCTATTATCTGGTTCACGATAGCGAGACGTCGCTTGGGCATGCTTCCACGTTGAACTGAATCAACGTACCGCTTGTTCGATGTGATTTCGCCGTCCTCGTCACCGACATCCATTGCATGGCCGTACTCGACCTCGACGATTGCGTTCGGAAACAAAATCTTCTTCGCCGCGACCCTTTTCGCTTTGAGGATGTTGTTCAGGTAAAAATCCTTCCTTACCTGCTCGCGCTTGGATAGCGTGACGAGGTAGGTCTTTTGCGACTGCGAATAATCCTGACTTACTTCGACAACTTCCCAACGGTATTCGCTTCTCTGCGAGAACTTTTTCGTGAAGAAGATAGGGTCCGTTGCGCTCGGCTCACCGGGTAGCAGAACTTCCGTGATTTTGTCGTGTGTTTCCGAGCCAAGCGCCTGGTGAGTCACGACGCCGCTAGTCGGGTGAGTGGTTTTTTCCTCGTAGTTAACGACAATCATCGTAGTCCGCCCAGCTCAAAGCGCCTCGTTACACAACACCATCATCCTTTGCACCATCGTGCTTGCGCCATTGAGTTCCATCTCACTGGTAAACAGCGCCTGCACGCTCGACAGTCGAACCGCGACGCCCGCGTCCAGCAAGTCCTTGCTGGCAATCTTCAGCGCAAGCTGCCCGATCCGCACCCGGTCGAGCCAATGCATCGTCAACTGGTTCTTCTGCAGCCACTGACGGCAACATTGGACCACGTGGTCCATCCGCCATTCATTGGTCAGCGCGTACGACGCCGCGGCGATCGCGACGAGGAAACACAGCAGGTCGGGACGCGCGCTATCGGGTTCGGAAAATTCGGGTTTGATCATGCTTGTCGGCCTGCCTCGTGATCGTTAATCAACTTCATCACATATGGCCGCGCACCCGGGAATCAACACCGGTGCGCAGCCGAACATCCATCTTACCGAATCCGGCCGTGTTGACGCTTGTGGGCTAACAGCGCGCCAGAAGCGCGTCAATTCGAATCGTGCATTGGTCATGCCGTAACGTCACATCACTCGTTACCTATTTTTGGTATAGGACCGCCACGTGAGCGGTTCGGTTCGCTAGCGGCGCGCAAACCTGAAAGCGGATTGAGCGTGTGGCAAGAAGCCCACAGTTCTGAAGTTTTGTAGTCTCAATACAAGGCCCGCTTCACCGTTGCGAGTGACCGAAGACTGAGAGCAAACGTGCTCCCATCACTCTATCGTTTCGCCGGTGGTGAGCGGCGTTTCGTCCTTGGCGAGTTAAAGAAGAATTGTTTCAAATACATTCAAAAATAGTTGCGTACGCATCTATTTGGAGCCACTTGTACTGCTTCGCATACCACATCGTAAGCATGCTTACCAGACGATAATGGGTATCTCCCAGCGCAATATTCATTTCACGGCGTCGTCATACGCGCTGCCTAAAGTCGGCCCCCGAACAAAACTCAAACCAAAGAGGGGCTCATGTTTCAACGTACCTGGATGCGCGCGTTGTTCGCGGCGTTGTCCGCAGTCATCATCGGTCTGATTGTCGCGGCTTGCGGTTCGTCGTCGATCTCGGCGGGGCAACAACAGATCCGCCACGTCTTCGTGATCACGCTCGAAAACGAAAACTATGCGACCACCTTCGGCGCAGGCACCAAGGCGCCTTATCTGGCGCAGACGCTTGCTTCGCAAGGCGCTCTCGTGCAGCAGTATTACGGCACGGGACACGTGAGTCTCGACAACTACATCGCGATGCTGAGTGGTCAGTCTCCGACCATGGACACCGACAACGACTGCATTACCTATCAGGACTTCAGTCTCACCGGCATGACCCCGGACGGCCAGGCGATCGGCACCGGTTGCGTCTACCCGGCCAGCGTCAAGACGCTGCCTGATCAGTTGACGGCAGCGGGCTACACGTGGAGGGGCTACGAAGAGGACATGGGCAACGACCCGACGCGCGAAGCCGCGACCTGCGGCCACCCGACGCTCAATACGACCGATCTGACGCAGACCGCCGAAGCGCCGAGTGCAGCCGTGCCGCTGGGCGACCAGTACGCGACGCGTCATGACCCGTTCATGTACTTCCACTCGATCATCGATTCGCCGAACTGCGGCCAGAACGTGGTCAATCTGACGAAGCTCACGACCGATCTTCAATCCGTGGCGACCACCGCTAACTTCAACCTGATTACGCCGAACCTGTGCGACGACGGCCACGATTCGCCGTGCGTGAATGGCCAACCGGGCGGACTGACGAGCGCCAACACGTTCCTGCAGAAGTGGGTGCCGATTATCACGGCCTCGCCGGCGTTCCAGCAGGACGGCTTGCTGATCATCAACTTCGACGAGAGCAGCTACGCGACGGTGACCAAATCGGCGACTGGCGAAGATCTGACCTTCGCCGGCACGAGCTGCTGCAGCCAGCAGCCGGGCCCGAACCTGGCGGCGTTCCCGCAGACTTCGTCGCTGGCCTACGGCGGGATCACGATCACGCTGACCAAGCAGAGCTTCGGCGGCGACCAGACCGGCGCGGTGATGATCTCGAAGTTCATCAAGCCGGGCACGGTGTCGACAGTGCAATACAACCACTACTCGATGCTCAAGAGCATTGAAGACATCTTCCAGCTTGGCCACCTTGGTTATGCAGGTCAGGCCG
This sequence comes from Burkholderia sp. 4M9327F10, assembly GCF_005503145.1. Classification (GTDB taxonomy): domain Bacteria; phylum Pseudomonadota; class Gammaproteobacteria; order Burkholderiales; family Burkholderiaceae; genus Paraburkholderia. The sequence goes on from NZ_SCNV01000079.1 coordinate 10,715, forward strand.
GACTCGTCGGCTTCGGCAACGATATCTTCACCAACCTCTAAGCGATGGCTGTTTCCGCAACGCGATTCGCGGCGCTTGCCGCGTTAGTGAGCGCCGCTCTGCTGCCGCCGGCAGCGGGGGCGGCCCCGGGCGCCTCAGTGGCTGCTTCGGCGCAGGCCGCTGGCTCTGCCGCCACCACCTACAGCGACGCGGCGGCGCTCGGCAAGCTGATGTTCTTCGATCAGTCGCTGTCCGCCTCGGGCAAGATGTCCTGTGCGAGCTGCCATAGCCCTGCGCACGCCTATGGGCCGCCTAATGGTCTCGCGGCGCAACTGGGTGGCCCAGACCTGCATTCGCAAGGCACGCGTGCTGTGCCGAGCCTGCGTTATGTGCTGAACCGCACGCCGGTCTGGACTCACGCACAGGCAGCCAGCCTCTCGGAACGGATCGAGGATACGGACAATGCGCCTGTCGGCGGCTTCGGCTGGGACGGGCGCTTCAACTACCTGCACGACCAGGCCACTTTCCCGTTGTTCAATCCCAACGAGATGGCCAACAAGGATCCCGTAGCGCTCGCGCAAAAACTCGAGCACGCGCCGTATGCCGCGCGCTTCAAGGAGGTATTTGGCCAGAACATCTTCGTTGATCCGCACAAGGCGTTCACGCAGGCGATGTACGCGATCGAGCGCTTCGAGCTCGAAGATCCGAGCTTTCACCCGTACACCAGCAAGTTCGACTACTACCTGGACGGCAAGGTGCAGCTCACCGCGAGCGAGCTGCGCGGCAAGAAGCTGTTCGACGATCCGGACAAGGGCAACTGCGCGTCCTGCCATATCGACCAGTCAGGCGTGAATGGCGCACACCCGCTTTTCACCGACTACAACTTCGAAGCGCTCGGCGTGCCGCGCAATCCGGAGCTGAAGGTGAACGCGGACCCGCATTACTTCGATATGGGTTTGTGCGGCCCGCTGCGTACCGATCAGTCGGGCGACAAGGCCAACTGCGGTCTGTTCAAGACACCGTCGCTGCGCAACACGGCGACACGTCAGGTGTTTTTCCACAATGGACGCTTCCACTCGCTGAAGGAGTCGCTGCGTTTTTACGTGCAACGCGACACCAATCCGGAGAAGTGGTATCCCACCGATCGTCACGGCAAGGTCGACAAGTTCGACGATCTGCCCGCGGACGTGCGGATCAATGTCGATACCGTCGACGCGCCGCTTACCAGCAAGCGCGGTGAACGTCCGGTGTGGAGCGAGCGGGATATCGACGATGTCGTGGCGTTCCTGACGACGCTCAACGACGACTACCCGTACAAGGCCCAGCCGGGCAAGTGAGGGGGCGGGGTAACGCCGGTCGTGTGAAAGCGGCCGGCGCGTTCGCTTCTCGCCTTTTTGCATTCCGCTGTGGCCCGCTTTCGCAGCGCTGATTCTCGTCGAGTTGACTATGTTCTGAAGAATTGGTGCCTACTTTTTCGGCACCGGTATAATACGGGCCTTCTCCTCTCGAACGTTACCCGCTCATGAGCCGGATACTCTGTCTGATCATGCTTTCGCTGGGCCTCGTGCAGACCGCAATAGCGGACGAGAGCGAACACGACCGGATTTCGGAATACCTGACGCAGAAGTTCGGTCTTGCCAAAGCGAAAGCCGAGCAGATTTCCGGCGCGGTGCAGACTGCGGCGGAGAAATATTCGCTGCCGCCGGCTCTCCTGCTGGCGATCATCTCGATCGAGTCCCGTTTCAAGGAAAAGGCCAAAGGCCCGCGTGGCGCCACCGGCCTGATGCAGGTCGTGCCGGCCGCCCACAAGGGACTCCTGCGCAACGTCAAGGACCTGACGCAGCCGGACGCCAATATCGAGGCGGGCTCCGCAATTCTGCACGGCTATATGCAATCGGCGGGCGGCGATCTGAACCTCGCCTTGAAGAGCTACGGTGGCTCGCTGGCTTACGCGCAGAAGGTCAGCCTGCGGGTCCAGACCTTTGCGCCTGTAGTCGGGGTGGCTGGCAAACCGGACGACGCGATGCCGTCGGCCGCGCAAACCGCTGCCTGCGAGGCTCACGCGATCGACAACTGCCCCACGTCTGCCAGCGGCGCGCGGTCGTTTTTCATTCCGTCGGCTAGCGCGGCATCAGACCCCGCTTCGATCGGCCTGTCGGCGGCTGCGCCAGCTTCGGCGCCTTGACTGGATACTGAGCGCATCCTGATCGCGCCCTGAATCTCTGGTTTCCTGAGGCCCGGTTGTCAGTCTGAAAGGCGGCGTGGAGGCGCTTGGCCCGTCATTCCAGGCGCCGTCCGGTGCGCTGATCCCGCCCTGACGAACGCCCTACAAAGCTTTTTGTATCAACGTGTTACCCCACCTGCGGGTTGTTTTCGCTCTGTAGGGCAACCGCTCTACAATGCATGCCATTCGACGTTAAGTAGTCTGCCTTCCGGAATCATGCGCACCTCATTTTCCAAAGCTACCGCGGCCTCGCTGTCCGGGCTGCTCGTCCTCGCTGCGTGCTCGAGCCCGCAGCAGCCGAAATTTCAAACGGAACAGTTCGATACGGGCGCGAGCCCGTTCGCCCACAATTTCAACGCAAGCACCACTGACACCTGCGAAGCCGCCCGCCGCGCCTTGCTGAGCCAGGGTTACATGACGACCTTGACTCACCCGGACACTGTCGACGGCTCGAAGAATTTCCAGCCCAGCGGCGATTCGCACATCGTGGTGGAGTTTCACGTGGTCTGCACGCCGGGTGAAGAGACCGGCGATACCAGCATCGTCTACGTGAATGCGGTGCAGAACGGTTTCGCGCTCAAGAAAAGCGATACCTCGGCAAGCGTCGGCCTGAGCGTGCTCGGCTCGGTGTCGCTGCCGATTCGCTCGAACAACGACGAGATGGTGAAAGTTTCCAGCGAGACGATCCCGTCGGGCAAGTTCTACGATCGTTTCTTTGGGCTTGTCGACCACTATCTCCAGACCGTCGTCCGCACGGTGCCGGTCAAGTCGAGCGATGTCGTGAGCACGCCGTTGCCGCTGCCTGCACCTGTTCCGGCGGTGGTTTCGGCTGCGGCGCCTGTGCCGGTCGTACCCGCGCCAGTGCCGGCGACCACGCCGGTGGTGGCGCCACCGTCGAGTGCGTTGAACGTTCCTGTCCAGACGCCTGCGGTTCCGGGTATATCCGGTAATGCCGCAGCAGCGCCCGTAGAGCCGGATATCCTGGGCCGTCCCGACATGACGCCGGCGGCCAGCTCGACCGGCGCGACCCCGTAAGGACGCTGCGCTGGTCATCTGTTGATCGGTGGAGGGGTTTTTTGCTGTTGTGCGCAGTTTTCCCCAGTCTTTTACTTCATATGTATATATATGTAGTAATAGTTAACAAGGACGGGCGCTTCCTGTGGACAAGTGGCAAATTTCCTGTCGCGTCAACGTTGTAATAAAACTATAACAATACGGGGCGCGCGTGCAGAGACGCGGTGAGCCGAGGATAACTTCGGCGCCGTGTCGAGTCGCGCACTGGTTATCAAGATTCGGCGCACAGGCTGTTAGTCCAGCTATCCCGGAGTTGTCCAGAGGTCGGCGTGGATAACTCCGTGTTTCTCCCCCTTCAAGATCGCCTTCGGCGGGCCGTTTAACCGTTATGTACGGTGCAGTTTTGCGACGCGGCGTCGCGCGTTCAGCGTCTCTTGCGATCCAGCACGTTGCGGTCGCCAGCGCACATACTGCAGTGCGCCAATGCGCGCACATTGGTGGCGGACGGTGCGGACCTTCGGGGTGCGCTACTTCCATCGCGACTGTTGCTATTTAGTCAAAAACCATACAGCAGTGCACCGTCCAGGCATAAAGTTAAAGTGCTTTATCAAGATACTTGTGCAGTGCGGGGGTGTGCGATGAAACGCAGAACAGCACGACAGCTTGTCCGTCTACTCTCAGACATCCGACATTCTGCTCATTGCAGGACGTTGAGGGCCGCGGCGACGACCCGCGCCATGGAACTCGCGGCGGCCGAAGCCGAAGAAGACTCCGCCCCGGAAAGCGCTGACGAAACGCGCGAGGTTCAGCAGGACGAACGCATCTGGAGGGGATCATGAGAACCGCCGGTGAGCAGTCGCTGCGTTTTCTGGTCGAAAAATGGCTCGCTCCGGGCCCGTCGATTCCCGTTCGCGTTACTGAATTCAGCCGTACCCGCATGGGTGGCCGGCGCTATGTGCGGGTCGAAACCGCGCTGGCGGCCGGCGCGCGCGGCCTGTTCTTTTTCAGGCATGACGACGGTTGCTGGTGCGTGTTTCCGCCCACGGCGGATAGCCGCAAGGCGGCCAACGAGGATCTGGCTGAACGGTTGGGACTCGCGCAATCGTGGTGAAGTGCGCGGCTTGAATCGGCCGGTGGCCTCGGCCGCCGGCAGAGTGGTCGCTGCGCTTGTTACGGCGCGGGCTCTCAGCGGCGTATGGCTATTGAGCGTGTGCGCCGATCGCGTCGCGAAGATAGCCGTCGAGCACGGCCGCATTACCATCTGGATACGCAGGACCTTCCTCCATAGAACCGCCCTGCGCGATAATCGCGCAAACACACCACTATCCTGAGCGGACAGCGGCCGACGAACCGCAGGCGGAGACTATGGACAACAAAGACTGGATCGCGGGAGCGGCGAAAGCGCTGGCGATCATCGAGGCGTTTGACGAGGAACATGCGCGCATGACGCCGACCATGGTCGCGGCCCGGGCGGTGCTGTCGCGCACGGCAGCGCGCCGGTATCTGCTGACGCTGCGCGAACTCGGCTACGTGGATACCGACGGCAAGCTGTTCTGGCTTGCACCACGCGTGTTGCGCCTCGGTCAGTCCTATCTGGATTCGGCGCGCCTGCCGCGCACCGTGCAGCCGTTCCTGCAGCGGATCACGGCGTCGGTGCAGGAAACTGCGCTAGTGGCGATTCTCGACGAACACGATGTGGTCTACGTGGCGCGCAACGGCGTGAACCGCGCGATGGCGGTTGGCTTCGTACTCGGTTCGCGGGCCGCGGCGCCGCTCTCGTCAGCCGGCCTGATCCTGCTGGCTTTCCAGGCGCCGGCCGATATCGAACAGTGGCTTGCGTCATACGAAATCAAGGTCTTTACGCCGCAAACCTATTCCACCATCGAGCAGCTTCGCGAAGTGCTGGCTGAAGCACGCCGCAATGGCTATGTGGTCACCGATCAGCAACTCGAACTGGGCATGCGCGGCGTGGCGGTGCCGCTGCGCGACCGGCACGGTTCGGTGGTGGCGGCAATCAGCGTCAGTATGCCGATTGGTCAGGAATCGGCGAATGCCGCGCTACACCGGGTCTTGCCGACCTTGCAGGAGACCGCCAGCCTGCTGCGCAACCTGGTCTGAAGCATCTCAGGCGGGACTGCAGACCGTGATGGTAGAACGATTGAAGGGAGAACGAAAGAAACCTGTCTCCCGGAAAATACATATCGGGTTATATGGGATGACAAACGCCCTACGCTGCGTAATACTCCCCCGCGGGGAGCCGCCAGGCGCCACGTCGTCATGTCCGCTTCACCATGCTGTTCTCATTCATTCACATTGACTCTTAGTCGTTCAGGTTTGGGGATTAACACATGAAAAAAGTCATTGCCTCGCTCGCAACCGTAGCTCTCGCGCTGGTGTCCGTTCAGGCTTTCGCACAGGCATCCGACGCAGCCGCACCGGCCGCAGCAGCTAGCACCGCAAAACCCGCGAAGCATCACAAGAAGCTGAAGACGCATGGCAAGCGTGCCAAGGTTTCGGAAGCCGCATCGGCTGCCGGCACGAACGACAAGGGCACGCAGAACTAAGCTAGCCAGCTAGCCTGGGTTTGTGTTGTCACCCATGCGAGCCCCACCGGTACGCACCCGCATACAGCGCGGGTAACAGGACCGAGAGGGGATTGCAGGTAGAAAGGCCAGAGCGAACGCCCTGGCCTTTTTTCATGGGCGCAATCCGCGTCTTCTCAAAGACCTTAGTGGAATGCTACCTGGATGACCTTCACCAGCACCAGCGCAACAGCCACGATCAGGTAACCGCGCAGCACCCCCATCCACACGCGCTTGCTCAACGTCAGGTTGGGCGGCGGCAGGTCGGCGAGTGGCGGCATGCGCCACGTGTCGCGCGAGTCTTTCTGCAGTGAAGCCGTGAGCGCATCGGCCCATGCATTGACGCCGCGCTTGCGCACCAGGAACAGCCCCGTTGCCGCCACGACCGCCAGCACCGTTCCGCCTGCGAGCACTTCCAGGATCGTTTCGCCGGTGATATCCGGATAAATCACCGAGGCTGTCAGGATGATCGACAGCATCACCAGCACCCAGATCACTGCGCCGGTGAAGATGTTCAGCTTCATCGAGTTGACCCACGGGCCGAGCACAGCGCGATCGTTGCACAACAGCAGCAGGAACACCGTGGCGCTCGGCAGCAGCACGCCGGCCAGAGTCTGTACCGCTTCAGTCAGCAGGCCGAGCGGGCTGCCCGGAATCAGCACGAGTGCCGCCGCGAACGCGATGATGCCGAAGTACACGAAATAGAACCCCTTCGCTTCGCTCACGCCACGATGCAGCGAATGACGGATCTTGAAGACGTCGCCGATCGCGTAGGCAGTGGAGAGCGAGACCGCCGCCGCGCCGATGATGCACGCATCCAGCAGCGCCACCGCGAAAATCACCGCGGGCCACTTGCCGACATACTTGTCGAGTCCGACGATCACGCCACCGGCATCGGTGAAGTTGCCGAATTCCGGACGGCCTGCGAACAGCGCGGCGCAGAACGCAATCATCGCCACCGCGCCGATCATCACGAAGGCGATGCCGATCCACAGGTCAGCCTTTTCGTACTTCATGAAGCGCGGCGTAATGCGCTTGTCGACCACATAGCTTTGCTGGAAGAACAGTTGCCACGGGGCGACCGTCGTGCCGACGATGCCGATCACGAGCAGCATCACGTCGCTCAGTTTCGAATTCGCGGGCCAGTTAGGGATCAGGAAGTCGCGCGTGATCTGGCTGACGGGCGGGTGAATCGATACCAGCACCGGCACCAGCAAGAGGCTCAACAGACACAGGACCAGGGCGAAGCGCTCGAACCGTCTGAAGTTGCCGGTACTCACCGCTGCTGCGGTGAGAAGCGCGGCGATCACCACACCAGGGATCTTCGGCACTCCGAGATAATCGAGCGCAAAGGTGATGCCGATGAACTCGGTGACGAGCGTGAGCGCGTTGAGGATGAACAGGTCGATCACGCTGAACGCACCCCAGAACTTGCCGAAGCGCTCGAAGATCAGCCGGGCGTGGCCGACACCCGTGACCGCGCCAAGGCGGAGCACCATCTCCTGATTCACGAACAGGACGGGAATCAGGAGAAGGAGCGTCCACAGCAGCGTGGTGCCGTAGTTCTGGCCCGCTTGCGTGTAGGTGCCGAAGGCGCCGGCATCGTTGTCGCCGACCATCACGATCAGGCCGGGGCCGAGGATCGCAAGCAGCGTGCGTAGGCGTGCGAACCAGTTGGTACGCGGGGCCGTATCGTGGCGCGCAATGGTGCCGAACGCACCTTTGATGTCGCCGAGGTGAGCGGAGTCCAGGACTGCGGTGCGTTCGAGCACGGCGGGGCGTGGTGGTGAAACGTTCGATGGCGTGGACATGTGAGTTCTCCCGGTGGTTGGATTGTCGAGTCTCGCGGTCCGTCCGGTGTGTACGGATTGGCTTTGTGTGCCGGACGGCCGCGATCGGTCGCGCCGTTCAGTGCGCGATTGCCTTCAGCGTTTGCAGGACGGCGCGCAACGCAGCGACGGTGCGCTGCGCATAGTGGTGCGGCTGCAGCGAAAGCATTTCGTTGTAGTGGTTGCGTGCTTCCTCGACGTGCGGCAGTTGTGAAACAAGGAGTGCGAAATGCATGATGAATCCTCCGGAGAAGCAGTTGAAACAGGGCCTGACAATGCGGTCCGGCTGTTTCGCGAGCGGCACGCCAGCGGAGGGCAGTGCGGCCGAAGGAACGCGGCAGACCTTGAGTCAGACGATGCGTGAGGCAGCGCGATGGCTACCCGCGTCAAGCTTGGAATCGCCGCGGGAGCGGCAAGAGTGACAAGAGGGACTAGAGTCACTGTCAGGCATGACGGCCTCCTTTGCGCAAACTGCGCAGGTGTGTTGATCCACACGCCGCTCAGCGCAAAGCTGACGAAAGGCGTGAACGGGCCGCACCGCAGGCGCAAACCTGTGGCGCTGAAAGCACTAAGCGCACGCGCGAAATGACGCGTACCGCCAGAGCGATATCAGTGAATGGGCACGGGGAAGTACTCGGTGTGACTACTGCTAAGTACTGCGACGCGCACCGTCTGCCTGGCTGGCAAGACGGCGGCTAGAGAAGGGCTATAGCGCGGGACGTCCTGCCTGTCAGGCAGAGATTGGTATCGAAGATCGACAACTACAACTGTCCAAGGCATTTGCCCCATTTGTTTGAACGTGCGAAGTTTAGGCGCGCCCATGAAGGCAAGTCAACGGGAATTCTTACTAATCTGAAAATTTCTTTTGAACGCACAGGAGGGGCTTGCTCAAGAGTCCTGTGTGTCGGGACTGTGGCGGTAGACGGAGAGGGGGCCGGGCGGCAGAAGGCCTGCTCGGGGTAGGGGATTGTCGTGACAGGACGCCTATGTGCAAGGCATCGAATCAGCAGTGCGTAGCAATGGGTGGTCTGGGTCCGTAGACGAGGTGAGGTACGGCGCAGCATCGCGTCGAACCTCGCCCTGCTCGGCCCGTTTGAGCCGGGTCTGTGATGAGCGGCCGTTGACCGGCGCCGCGTTACGACGCGTCGGCAGCGAGGCCGCGATTGATGACTTCCGTGAGCAGCCCGGTCATGCCTTCAGGATGCGCGGCCGCGCGTTCCTTCAGCTTTTCGACGAGCTCGGCGTTGAGCTTGCAGGCGAACGGCACGAGGCCCTGTGCCTGGTCGAGCCGGCGCTGCTCGCGGCGGTCAACCACGGGGGCGGCGGCCGATGCCTTGCCGAAGCGGTCGGCGCCCGCCTGCTTCATCGAATTGGTCAGCTTGAGGGCCTTGTTCTTCTCAAGGTCGGTTTTTTTCATCGCCATACGGAAAGCCTCTGCATGATAGGTAATCCCGCATTGTACGCATCGCGCCAGCTCGCCAGCCAGGCGCCGGGGTGGTTGACCGTCAACACCGGCCCGGACTGCCCTCGCGTTCAGGCGCGCTCGCCTGCCACGCTGTCCATCAGGGCGCGCATTCGCTGCCAATGTGTGCCCTCCCAGAACACTCGCCGGCACACATCGCAGGTAACGAATTGCGCATGCCGCTCCAGTACGCCAGGCGGGGCGCGGTCCGCCACTTCGTCCTTGGGAATGCGCCGCAGCGGCGCGTTGCAGGTGAGGCACAAACGAAACGGCTGGGCGCTGCCGGCCAGATCGAGCCGGTCGAAAATTTCGCGCAACTGCGCCTTGGGTTTGAGCGTGCGCACGTAGCATCCGTGCGTGATGCTGCGCCGCTTGAGCAGTTCGCGGTCGCGCGTGAGCACGATTCGCTGTTCGGCGGCTGCGAGCACCTCGATATCGGCGTCGGGGTAGTGGTTGTCGTAGAGCGTATCGAAGCCGGCCAGCCGCAGCAGTTGCGCGAGGCCGCCCAGGTGCGCGTCGGCGATAAAGCGCATCACCCGCAACGGCCGTTCGCGCACGCGCAGCAGCGGCTTGATATCGAGCGCCTCGAACTTCGGATAGACCGCTACCCGGTCGCCGTCCGCCAGTTGCCGTTCGAAGCCGACCGACTCCCCGTTCACGAGGATCAGTTCGACTTCGGTATGCGGTACGCCGAGCGCCTCGATCATGTGCTTGGCGGTGGCCGCGGGCGCGCAGACGCAACTGAACGCGCGCCGGCGCAGCGGCCGGGCGAGGAAGTCGTTCAGCTCCTCGTAGAAGCGGAAAGTCGCGGTGACCATCGCATCAGTATCGCACCGCGCCGCGCGGCACGCTGTCAGCAGTCGCAGCAGGGCTGTGCTTTACTTCAAATCCCCTTGGAGAGTGGAGCAAGAGATGGACATTGGTTTTATCGGACTTGGCGAGATGGGCGCCGCCATGGTTCAAAACATGCTGAGAGCCGGCCACACCGTGCGCGTCTGGAACCGTTCGGGCGAACGGGCGCAGCCGCTTGCCGCCGCAGGTGCGAAGGTGGTGGGCTCGCCGGTCGAAGCGTTTGCTGGCGACGCCGTGTTTTCGATGCTGGCCGACGATGCGGCGCTGCGCGCGGTGGTCGACGCCGCGTTGCTGGAGCAGGCTCCGCGCGGTTTGATTCACGTGAACATGGCGACGATTTCGGTCGCGCTCGCTGAAGACCTGGCGCAAGCGCATGCGGCGCGCGGACTGCACTACGTGGCCGCGCCGGTGATGGGCCGCCCCGATGTTGCGGCGGCGGGCAAGCTGACGATCATGGCCGCCGGTCCGGCGGAGGCGATTGATCGCGTGCAGCCGGTCCTCGACTCGATCGGCCAGAAGACGTGGCGCGTCGGCACCCTGCCGCAGCAGGCGAATGTGATGAAGCTGGCGGCCAATTTCATGCTGGCGGCCGCGGTCGAAGCGCTCGGCGAGGCCGCGAGTCTCGTCACAGGCTACGGCGTGGCGACGCAGGATTTTCTCGATGTGGTGACGGCGGGTATCTTCCCCGGCCCGGTCTATCAAGGCTACGGCAAGATGATTGCGGAGCGCCGCTACGAGCCGGCCTTGTTCAAGGCGCGGCTGGGGCTCAAGGATGTGCGGCTCGCGCTGGCCGCCGGCGACGCGGTGTCCACACCGCTGCCGGTGGCGAGTCTGGTGCGCGACAGCCTGATTGAGGCAATCGCCCATGGCGACGGTGAGAAAGACTTTGCGGTACTGGGTGAGGTATCGGCGCGCCGGGCCGGGCGTTGAAAATCGCCCGGTGGCGTAAGAAGTGATGCAATAGGTGTAGCGTTGCGTAAACGCAACGTTGAGGGTCAACCCTAATTCGGATGTTGCGCCGCACCAAACGCTTTGCTATAGTACGTCTTGTCTCCTCCATGTCTCCTCTGATATGGATTCAGCCCGCCCAAGTAGGCGGGCTTTTTTTCGTCCAGCGATTTTGCCGCTTCGCGCATCTCCGGCGACCTCGCCTCTCAGAACTTATACGAAACGGCGAGGAACGAGATGATCGGGTCGGCCTTAAGTTCCGCTTTGCTCACGGCCAGCTCCGTGCCGTCGGCCGCCTTGATGATCACCGAAGACGTGGTCTTCAGTGGAATGTAGGTAACCGAAGCCACAATCCCCCAGTGATCCGTGACGTTGTACTCCGCGCCCGCGTTGAACACAGGCTGCCATGACGACGATGCCTTGGCGGAGACCTGGGTCGTGCCCGTTTTGCCGGCACCGGCGGCCAGCACCGAGCCGAGGTTGTTCTGGGTCGACGTGACGAAGTTCGGATTCAACTGGATGTCGGAGAACCAGTTGTACGACACCCCGAGACCGAGGAACGGCCGGAACTTCGCGTCCGGCTTGTTGAAGTAGTACTGCAGGATTGCCGCCGGGCTCCATTGACGCACGCTCTTCACGATCGGATTGCTCGACGGGTCGCCGAGATTCTGGCTGCCGAGTGCGCCCGCCGGTCCGGGCGGCATGATCGTGCCGTGACCGTAGAGCTTGAACACCGGCGGCACGCCTGCAACCGAGCTAACCGCGATGTGGTCGGTCAGGAAGTGGGTGAACACGAGGCCGACCGTATCCGCGCTGTTGGTCGACAGGCCTGTGCCGGCCGAGGTAAACGAGTTCGGCAGGCGCAGCGGTGTGTTGATCGGGGTCGGCGCGACGTAGGTTGTGAGCGGTGTGCTCGAATCCTGTGGCGCTACGTGGAACCAGCCGAGCACGGCCACGTTGTCGCCGGCGTGCTGCGCGTAGGCGCTCACCGACAGGCACATGGCCAGTGCCACAAACAATATTCTTTTCATGACCTTCCTCCTGGGCGGGCAGCCTTGCTACGCGCGGCGGCGGGCCTCGATGCCCGGATGCGCCGCGCGTTCCTGTCGGCCCCCGGCTGGCGCGCATACTGCATGCGCGGTGGCCGGGGAGCGGTTGCCTCGTTGCGTGGTGACGGTATGGACTGCGTCCATTACTGGACGAACGCGCCGATCGTGAAGTACGGCGATGCGGGCGTCGTCAGATCGAGATAGCCGAAAACCCCTCCCGTGAAGATCATCTTTCCGGTCGGTGTAGTGCCCGTCGATGCACCTACCTGGGTGGTCGTCACGACTCCCGGCGTGGTCTCGGTGAAGTCCAGATTCAGCGCGGTCGCGAGCGACGCCTGCGACGCGTTGAACGGATCGAGCAGCGTGGCCTGAGTCCCTTCGAGCGCCGTCGTCCGGTAGTCGAACTGGCTGTCCACGCCGATGTACTCGCCGTTCTGCGAGTTCACCGCGATCGCGGATTGCGGCGCGAGAATCGAGATCCCCGATTCGTCGTCGGCCAGCAGGGCCGCCGGGTTGGCCACGCCGGTGCGCACCAGAATCGGCACCAGTTGGCCGCGCAGCTTGCCGACGATCATGAAACCCTTGGCGGCCGGCGTCGTGGCGAGCGTCGCCTTGGCCTGGCCCTGGAAGTTATCGGTTTCGAACGCGCCGCTTTGATCCGACGACTGCACGAGGTTAGTGCCGGGTTGCTGGCACTTGCCCGCATTGACGCCGGAGTTGTCGCACTCGGTCCAGGTGCCGTCGGCATTGATCGTGATCTTTGCGTCCACCGCGACTGGCAGGAAGTTCTGCGAGGGGACCTGGTGATAGCCGAGCTGGTTGTAGGTACCGGCCACATTGGCGATGTTCGTTTCAATCGACGAGAAACCGATGAACGGGTAGTACGGGAACGTAGTGTCCGGCACGGCGCCGACGCCCAGCACACCGCCAAACTGGATCTCCGCGCCTGGAATCGTGCCGCCAGCGACACCTTCGCCGACGAACACGCGTGCCGGGCGATTCGGGTCGAGGCTCGCGCCATTCAACTGATACGCGCACTGGTTGAGCTTCGCGGTCGGCAGTTGCGTGACCTGAGTCAGCGTGCCGCTAACAGTCTCGCCTGCACGCGTCGGCGTGACCGTGCCGGTGGTCGCAGGAATCGGCGATTCGATGTAGCTGATCTGCCACGTCATCTTGGTCGTATCGAGCTGCAGCTTGACCAGCTCACCATCGCCGCCGCCGCCGGTGTAGACCGTGCTGTAGTCAAGCGTGGTGGGGCACAGCGCCTCGACCACCGGCGCCGGCGAACTGCCGCCGCCACCGCCGCATGCCGTCACCAAGGGCGCGGTCAAAGCCAATGCCGCGAGGAATTTCCATTTCATACTGCCCCCTCCAGAATGTTCTCGTTGTAGAGGCCGGCTCTCGGGCCGGCCGTCTCCTGACGCTGCTTTTGCGTTACTTGCTGACTTGTGCGCCTACCCCGAAGTACGGAGTGCCGGATGTGGTTGAGTTGGCCGAAGTCGACACCACCCCGTTGTTTTCCGTACCCTGGATCAGGATCGCGTACAGGCCGCCCGATGCGATTGCATAACCGGTCTTGCCGTTCTGATCGGTTACGCCGACCAGCCCCGGAGTGGTGAGGCCGTAGCTCAGGCCAAAGCTGGACTCGGCACTCGAGGTTTGCGGATTGACGAAGGTGCCGGTCGCGCCGTTGATCAGCGTGGCGGTGTAGTTGAAGTTCGAATCGGCACCAACGTAGCCGCCGTCGAAACCACCTGAAGCAAGCGCGGTGTTCAGGGCGAGCAGGGAGATGCCGGATTCGTCGTCGACCTGGGCGCCGCTATGCAGCGCGCCGGTGCCGAGGTTGACGTTGCCGGTGCGCACGACCAGCGGGACGGTTGCGCCGTTCAACTGGCCGAGGATCATGTGCGCGACACCTGACTTGCCGGTTTGCCCGATCAGCGGCAGCGATGTCTGGGCAACGATCTGCGGCGCCTGGGTGCTGTCGAAATAACCGTTGCTGTCGAGCGTGTACGGATTGCCCGTCGTCAGGCAGCCGCCGGCGTTGGGCGAATAGCTGGAGTTGGGGGTGTTGGTGGACGTGCAGGTGCCGCTCGCGTCGAATGTTTCGATGCTGTTGGTGCCGACGGTCGCGTAGTCGCCGGAGGGCGTCAGGTGATACAGCAGGGCGTTATAGGTGCCCGGCAGCTTGGTAATGTCCGTCGTCGTGCTGGCGAAGCCGAGGAACGGGTAGAAGTCGAAATGCCGGTTGGGTACCTCGCCGACGTTGCTGAACGTGAGGATGGTCAGTCCGTTGAACTGGACCGTTGCGCCCGGAATGCCGCCGCCCGCCACGCCGTTGCCGACGAAGATCGTCGGCGGGTTGCTCGAGTTGAAGTCGGCTGCGGTGCTGTACGAACCGTTAGGTCCTGAGCCCGTGCCTGGCGTCAGCACGAACGCGCAGCGTATCTGTTCGGCAGTAGGCAGGGAGCCCGTCGGGGGATGCTGCACCGTGCCGGTGATCTGCACGCCTGCGCGCGTCGGCGTCACGGTGCCGGTTGCGAGTGGAATCGGCGATTCGAGCCATGTCAGCGTGTAGGTCATCGCCGTGGCGTTGATGTTGATACTCACCACTTCGCCGCTGCCGGCGCCGCCCAGATAGGTCGTGTTGCCGATATCGGCCGTTGCGGGGCAGAGCGATGCCACCGTGCCTGAGGCCGGCGCACCCTGCGCAGGGCAGCTCGATCCGGAGCATTGCGGAACGCTGACCGGGCCAGGACTGCCGGCGTTACCGCCGCCGCAACCGATCAACAAAAAAGTGCTGATAAGGGCCAATGCGAGGCCTCTGCTTATGGCATCCCACATGCTGCTGTCTCCCTTTCGTGTAATTGTGCGAAGTAATTTCGCTGCGCGTTTAAAGCCTGTCAATTGAAAGAACCGTCTAAAAAGGTCGATTCAAACAGTCCTGGAAACGCACGACTCTGACCACCGTGAGGTTGGCGAGCCTTTTAAACAAAAAACGAATTTTGGGTGCGGGAGCCGCAACGTTGCTTTGCCGCACACGCTTGCCAGTCAAGCCTGAGAGCAAAAAGGCTCTATCATCTTCGAACGGCCGTTCGCTAAAAAATCGGGTGTTTCCCCAGGCGGAAATCTATGCGTACCGAATGGAGCTCCCGCACGATTTACCGATTGATGAATAACGGCGGATTTCGGTTTAGAAGTAATTGGGACTAGTACTGATTAGGTATGCGGAATGAAACATTGAAACGGGCATTTGAAACGAAAAAAGCCGGTTTATAAAAACCGGCTTTTTGCGCTGAAGGACGGCAATGAGCCGTCCGGCGGGAAGGGGTTAGCGTTTTAATCCGCTGTCCTCGGCGGTGCCGATCGCGAGGTTCATGCACTGGATCGCGGCACCCGACGCGCCCTTGCCAAGGTTGTCGAGGCGCGCGACGGTCACGAAGCGTTCTTCGTTGCCGAACACGAACAGGTCGACGCGGTTGGTGTCGTTGTTTGCCTGCACGTCGAAGAAGCCGCCGTCGAGATTTGTCTCAGCGTCGAACGGAGCAACGCGCACAAAGGCTTCGCCTGCGTAGTATTCGGCGAACAGGGCGAGCACGTCTTGCGGTGAGGCTTTCTTCGCCAACTGGTGCGGGGAGAAGTAGGTCGTGACGGCGAGACCTTTGTAGAAGTCGCCGACGATCGGCGTGAACACCGGCGCCGCGTTCAGGCCCGTATGCGCCGCCATTTCCGGCAAGTGCTTGTGCGTGAGAGCCAGCGCATACGGGCGCGGGCTCTTGAGCTTGCTGTTACCGCCGGCTTCGTAGTCGGCAATCATCTTCTTGCCGCCGCCGCTGTAGCCCGTGATCGAATAGCTGTGCGCGGCGAAGTCCTTTGCGACCACGCCTGCTTCGACGAGCGGGCGCATGGCCAGCACGAATGCCGAGGCATGACAGCCCGGCACGGCGATGCGCTTGGCGGTGCGCAGCCGCTCGCGTTGCGAGTGCGCCAGTTCCGGCAGGCCGTAGGCCCAGTCCGCGCTGGTGCGAAACGCGGTGCTGGCGTCGATCAGCACAGTGTGGTCGTTTTCGACGAGCGAAGCCGATTCGCGCGAGGCGACGTCCGGCAGGCACAGGAACGTGACGTCCGATGCGTTGATGAGACGACGGCGCTCCTCGATGTCCTTGCGCTTCGCTTCTTCGATACGGAGGATTTCCACATCGGCGCGTTGCGACAGGTATTCGAAAATCTTCAGGCCGGTCGTACCTTCCTGTCCGTCGACAAATACTTTCGTGCTCATCTCACTCTCACTGGCTCACGGGAATACGGGGGCGCAATAGCGCCGGAACGTTATTTTAAGACCGGATGGCGGCAGTGTGCGCAAACATCGATGAAAATCGACGTTGCGCCGTGCAAATGACAGTGCGATGACGTTTTTATGCTGAAGATGTCATCCGTTGCCAGCGGATTGGCCGATGCGCGGCCGCGCCCGGGCGCCCCGGCGCGCCGAAGACGAAATGCGAGAGCGGATCATTGCATGTTCTAGCGCCCGTAGTTCACCACCATGCGTGCCATCCCGAGGGTCGCGGTGCCGATCTCGTGATCGAACATGAGCGCCGGCCGGCCCTGCGCGAGTCGCAGATCGGTGGTGTTTAGCGCGTACACGGTGATGACATAGCGATGCGGCTTGCCAGCCGGCGGGCATGGGCCGCCATAGCCGTCGATGTCGAAGTCGTTACGGGCCTCCACGGCGCCGAGTTTCTTCAGATAACCCGAAGCGCTGGCATTTTCAGGCAAACGGTTGATATTTGCGGGGATCTGCGCGACAGCCCAGTGCCACCAGCCGGGGCCAGGCGCGTCCGGATCGAATACAGTCACAGCAAAGCTGCGGGTGCCGGCTGGTGCATCGTGCCAGGAAAGCTCGGGCGAGCGATTCGAACCCTTGCAATCGTCCTGGTCGAAAACCTGGGCGGCGGCGACAGTGCCGCCGTCAGGGAAACTCGTACTCGTGAGCCCAAACGGTCCCTCGGCGAGTGCGCGCGGCCCGTGCGCGACTGCGAGCGCGAGACTGAGCATCGCGATGGCCACAGACGGTGTTCGGGAGCGGGGCGAAGCAAGCGGGACGACCAGGCAACGCGAGCGCATGTGCCAATTCTCCTCTGTCGACCGGAGTGAGCGCCTTTGCGCTCACTCCGGTCCTGTGCAAGGTTCTTGTGCAGGGATCGTGAATTTTCATCCTCACGTTCATTATTGTCCCTATTTTGTCTCCCGAGGTCGAATCAAGATTAACATTTGCTCGATCCGACCCTTGTTGCGCGCTCCGACCGGTCGTGGCACGGTGAATTCGGCTATAGTCGAACGAGTTGCGCCCGTCATTGAGACGCAAGCAACTCCAGCCGTTTAGGACACAGAATTTTACAATGATGCATGGCTGAAGTTTCGGAGGGCGTGTCATCAGGTGAAGGGGGAGTAATGCCAGATCCAGTCAGGGTGGTCGTGGCCGATGACCATCCGGTGATTTTGTTCGGTGCAGAGCATGCGCTGCTGAAATTTCCCGGTATTCAGGTGGTTGCGCGGGCACGCCAGTCAACCGAACTTATCAAAGTGTTGCAGACCGTCGCTTGCGACGTGCTGGTAACTGACCTCGCCATGCCTGGTGGCCAGTACGGGGATGGTTTGCCGCTAATCGGCTATCTGCGCCGCAATTTTCCCGATCTGCCTATCGTTGTCCTGACGATGCTCGAGAATGCCGCATTGCTCAAGCGGCTGAACGAACTCGGGGTGAACTCGGTGGTCAACAAGGCGGACGATCTGAGCCATATCGGGCTCGCGGTTCAGCACGTCAGCCGCAGCCTTGGGTACATGAGTCCGTCGGTCAAGGCCGCGCTCGAGACGTTGCGCATGAACGTGGGCGGCAAGAGCGACGAGGTGATTCTGTCGAAGCGCGAACTGGAAGTGGTGCGCCTGTTTGTGTCCGGCATGACGATCAAGGAAATCTCGGAGCAGTTGAACCGCAGCATCAAGACCATCAGCACACAGAAGAATACGGCAATGCGCAAGCTTGGCCTCGATCGGGACTCCGAGCTGTTTCAGTACGCGCAGAGCAATGGTTTGTCGAACCTGTCGTCGAGTTCGGTCGGGGAATTGGGCGGCCTGCATTGATGCTGTCGGGGTCGCGTCGTTTTGCGGCATGAAAAAAGGGCCGCCTGTCTTGTCGACAGGCGGCCCTTTTTACTGAGAGCCGCGCGGGCCAGGACCAGCGCTCTTAACGTGGACGGCCTGGCTCGGCGTGCTTGAACCCTGACTACGAAGCTTACTGCGGCGACGAGGTTGCACCGCCGTGCGCAGCCGACCACTCGGCCGGCGCATGCAGGAATTTCTCGACTTCGTCGAGCGTCTTCGTGTCGAAGTAGCCCTTTTCCTTGGCGACGCGCAGCACGTCCCACCACGTGGCAAGCGCGTGCAGATCGACGTCGATGTCTTTCAGCACCGACACGCTTTCCTTGAAGATGTTGTAGTGGAACAGCACGAAGCAGTGGTTCACCGTTGCACCGGCGGTGCGCAGCGCGTTGATGAAGTTGATCTTGCTGCGGCTGTCCGTGGTCAGGTCTTCCACCAGCAGGACGCGCTGACCTTCGGTCAGCAGGCCTTCGATCTGCGCATTGCGGCCAAAACCCTTCGGCTTCTTGCGCACGTATTGCATCGGCACCATCAGGCGGTCGGAGAGCCATGCCGCGAACGGGATACCGGCGGTTTCGCCACCGGCGACCGCGTCGATCTGCTCGTAGCCCACATCGCGCAGGATGGTGGCCTCGGCCATCTCCATCAGGCCGCGGCGCACGCGCGGATACGAGATCAGCTTGCGGCAGTCGATATATACCGGGCTCGCCCAGCCGGACGTGAAGATGTACGGTTTTTCCGCGTTGAAGTGAACTGCTTGCACTTCCAGCAGCATCTTGGCGGTCGTGTCGGAGATCGTCTGGCGATCGAAGCCTGTCATGGGCGGATCCTTGGGTGAGAGCGGGGAGGGCGCGGGCGCGTGGGCCCGGTGGCGCAGCAAGCGGGGTATTCCGCGCCCTGAGCGGCGATGGGCGGAATACGCAGCCGGTCAGTGGAGTACAGGCCGGGTTTGCTACGCGCGTAGCCCGTTATTTTACCCGATTCGGACAATTCCGAGGAGGCTGTCGTGCGTCGAAACCCGTGATGACCGCCATAGCGGCGGCGAGGGGACGAGCCCGGGCAGCGCTCCAGACGGGGACAGATATTCGCACGGCCCTGCCGCAGGCTCCGCTGTGGCGGCGCTTTTTGGCTTGCTTGTGGCTCGCGTGGGCGCCGATTACACTCACGCGAATTTTCAGGGGCGGACGGCTGCGGCGCCAATCTCGTCAGCGTGGCCGCGCCCTACGGGATGCTTTCAATGACTGTCGCCTCTTCTTCCACGTCCTCCCGCGCGTCCGCGCAGCGCGGCTATGCCGGCCGGGCGCTGCTCGCCGCGGTGCTCGGCTATGCGATGGACGGCTTCGACCTGCTGATCCTCGGTTTCATGCTGCCGGTGATCGCCGTCGATCTGCACCTGTCGCCGACGCAGGCCGGCTCGCTTGTCACCTGGACGCTGATCGGCGCGGTGGCGGGCGGCATTGTCTTCGGCGTGTTGAGCGATTATTTCGGCCGCGTGCGGATGCTCACGTGGACCATCCTGATCTTCGCGGTGTTCACCGGCCTGTGCGCGCTGGCGCAGGGCTACGCGGACCTGCTGGCTTACCGGACGATCGCCGGGCTTGGACTCGGTGGCGAGTTCGGCATTGGCATGACGCTGGTCGCCGAGGCCTGGCCGGCGGCGCAGCGGGCGCGGGTTTCGTCGTACGTGGGGTTGGGGTGGCAACTTGGCGTGCTGGCCGCCGCTCTGCTCACGCCGCTGCTGTTGCCGTTGATCGGCTGGCGCGGCATGTTCGCGCTCGGACTCGTGCCTGCGGTGGTGTCGTTTGTCGTGCGGCGGCAAGTCGAAGAACCGGCGCTGTTCATCGAGCGTGTGGAACATGCGCGGCAGGTGAGGCGAGCCGAGCAGGCGGCCACGGCGCGCAAGCTGCCGCTGCGGCGCCTCGTTGCCGATGCGCGCGCCACGCGCGCGAGTCTTGGCGTGGCGATTCTCTGTTCCGTGCAGAACTTCGGTTACTACGGCCTGATGATCTGGCTGCCCAGCTATCTGTCGAAGACTTTCGGTTATTCGCTGACCAGGTCCGGCCTGTGGACCTCCGCGACCGTTCTCGGCATGGCCCTCGGCATCTGGCTGTTCGGCATAGCCGCGGACCGCTTCGGCCGCAAGCCGACGTTCCTGCTCTACCAGGCCGGCGCGGTGGTGATGGTGTTCGTCTATGCGCATCTGGGCACGCCGTTCGCGCTGCTGATCGGCGGGGCTGTGATGGGGGTGTTCGTCAACGGCATGATCGGCGGCTACGGTGCGCTGATCTCGGAGCTCTATCCCACTGAGGCACGGGCTACCGCGCAAAATGTACTGTTCAACATTGGCCGGGCGGTAGGTGGTTTCGGGCCGGTCGCGGTCGGCGCGCTGGCCGCGCGTTTTTCGTTCGGCGCGGCGCTCGCGCTGCTTGCCTCGATCTATCTGCTCGATATTCTTGCGACGCTGTTTCTGATCCCCGAGCGCCGCGGCGCTGCCCTGGACTGACTGCCAGCCTTCACGCTTTTGCGAAGCCCTGGGAGATGCCACAGAAGCTGCTGCGCAATGACGCGCCGCAGCATTGCAAGTCCTTGTTTCGCCGATGGTTAGCGGCTTCAAAGGCTGCGCGTAATGACCCATGCGGGGTGTACACTAACTCCCCCGCAAAAGCTCTGCACCGTCTGCCAACCGCTCCGGTCCGAAGCTGCGCCTAACCGGCGCAGGTGAAAACCACTGCAGTCGATTACCCATTCGATCCATGCAAGCGAGGCACACGGCATCATGAGCCGGGCCCGATTACTTACGTCTCGCAGGCCATAAAATGGACGAACAACTGAAGCAAAGCGCTCTCGCTTATCACCAGAATCCGAAGCCCGGCAAGATTTCGGTCACGCCGACCAAGCCTCTATCGAACCAGCTCGACCTTTCGCTCGCGTACTCGCCGGGCGTGGCCGCGGCCTGCATGGCGATCTACGACGAGCCGCTCGACGCGCAGAAGTACACCTCGCGCGGCAACCTCGTGGGCGTGATCACCAACGGCAC
>NZ_SCNV01000007.1 GCF_005503145.1 Burkholderia sp. 4M9327F10
GTGCTGCAGAACGTGGAAGCCGGTCTCGAAGCCCAGGGCGTGGGCGCCCGCGAACGCCGCGAACGGGCGCTGGCGGCCATCGACCTGATCGGTCTGGACGGCTTCGAAAACGCCTATCCGCGCGAGCTCTCGGGCGGCATGCGTCAGCGCGTGGGCTTTGCCCGTGCGCTGGTGGTCGACCCGACCCTGCTGCTGATGGACGAGCCGTTCTCCGCGCTCGACGTGCTGACCGCCGAAACGCTGCGTACCGACCTGCTGGATCTGTGGACCCAGGGCCGCATGCCGATCAAGTCGGTGTTGATCGTCACACACAACATCGAGGAAGCGGTGTTCATGTGCGACCGCATCCTCGTGCTGTCGTCGAACCCTGGCCGCGTGATCGCCGAGATCAAGGTGCCGTTCCAGCATCCGCGCAACCGCCTGGACCCGGCGTTCCGCCGTCTGGTGGACGAGATCTACGCGAAGATGACGGCGCGTCAGACCGACGAATCCACCAAAAAGGGCCTGGAGCTGGGAAGCTGGCTGCCGCATGTGTCGACCAACCTGATGGCCGGTCTGATCGAAACGCTGGCTGCCGCGCCTTACCATGGCCGCGCCGACATGCCGGAAATTGCCCGCTCGCTGCATCTGGAGGTGGACGATCTGTTCCCGGTTGCCGAAGTGCTGCAGTACCTGGGCTTCGCCGATGTGCGTGAAGGCGATATTTTCCTGACGCCGCCGGCCCGTGTGTTTTCGGAGTTCGGTACCCAGGAACGGAAGATGATGTTCGCCGAGCATCTGCTGCGTCATGTGCCGCTCGCAGCGCGGATCAAGAAGGTGCTCAACGAGCGCCCGGGGCATCGTGCGCCGCGCGTGCGTTTCGAACAGGAGCTGGAAGATTTTCTGTCGGACAGCGCCGCGGAAGAGACGCTCGACGCCGTCATCAACTGGGGCCGTTATGGCGAGATCTTCTCGTACAACGACCAGACGGAAATTTTCAGCCTCGAGGACGTCGAGTCCTGAGCGTCGCGTTGGTGGCGTGAAGTAGCGCTTGTAGAGGGGCGGCAAGGTCAGACCTGCCGCCCCTCTTGTCTTATTGCAGATTGCCCCAGCGTTCGACGGCCGGTTCGGCCGATGCCCACTTCCAGCCCTTGTCCTGCAGGCAGGCGCTGGCGGTGTACCAGTCTTCGTGGGCGTCCGGCTTGTCGCTGTCGGCCACCGAGAACACAAAGTCCTTGCAGATGGCGAGCGCCGAGGTGAACGCGCGCGTCACCCGCACTTCGCCGTGGCCGTTCTCGATCGGCATGGTGTGCTTGACGCTCCACGGCTTGGTCGCGCCTACCGGCATGCCGCCGGCCAGCGCTGCGATCTCGTTCTGCTGGTCGCTGTGCATGCTGCGCATGTAGCGCTTCACCGCTTCGTCGGTGGCCGATTGCACTGCAATGCCGACGCCGATGCCTACCGCCGGATTGGCGGTGACGAGGCCCGAGGCGACCCCGGCCGCGGCGCCGCTCGCCGCGCCGACCGACGAGCAGCCGCTCGTCAGCAGGCTGGCGCCGACGCACAGCGCGCCGGCCAGCACCAGGCGCAGGCTCACAGGGGAAGCTACACGAGAAACCACCGGGGAAACCACGGGAAAAGCCGCAGCGAAAACGACGGTCGGGCGCGGCGTCATTGCAGCGCGCCCCAGCGCTCGGTGGCGGGTTCGGCGGAGGCCCATTTCCACGCCGCGCCGTCGCGGCAGATGGAGGCGACATAGAACGCGCTGCTGGCCGGTTTGTCCTTGGTCGCGTCCGCATCCACCGAGAAGACGATTTCCTTGCAGTCGAGCGCGCCTGTGCTGATGGCGCGGCTTACGGTGACGCGGCCGTGTTCGTCGTCTTCGATCGGTACGGTGTGCGTCACGCTCCACGGCGCCACTGCGCCGACATCGAGCGGCCCGGCTACCTTGGCGATGCCGTCCTGGGTATTGCGGTGGACCACGCGCTCCGAGTACTGCACGCCGGCCTGCGCGGCGGCGACGGCGCCGAGGCCAATGCCGGTTGCGACGGCGGCGTTACGCGTGACCTTGCCGGCAATCGCGGCGCCTGCGATACCGGCGCCGGCCGTGGCGCTTTCCGAGTAGATCGAACTGCAGCCGCTCAGGCTGGCGGAGACCAGAACGGCCACGGCCAATAGCGGCGTGACGAACGGTGCGGTGAACGATACGGCGCTTGCACGCGGGGCCCGGTCAGCCCAGCGCGCATTACGGTTTGATATTTGCATTTCCCTGTCTGTGCTCCTGCCTCTGCCGTGCACGCCGAGTGGTTGCGACGGACTGGGCTGACGACGCGCCGCGCGCGACGCTGCAATATTTTGCAGGATGCCTTTTGCAATTGGGATAGGGAAAATGCAAGCAATTGCAAAAGATGATGCGACCCACTGCCTTTTCTGGCGGGGCTTGCCGCGTCCACGAGAACAAGGAGCCTCAGGACTCGCTTTCCTCCGAGGCATCGTCGTCGCCGTAGCTGCTGAGCCGGTTGTAGAGCGTCTTCAGGCTCACACCGAGCGCTTTGGCTGCGCGCCGCTTGTCGCCGCCGCAGTACTTCAACGTGCCGAGGATGATCTGCTTCTGCGCGTCGGCAAGCGGCGTGCCGATCCACACACTCATCGCGTCGCCCTGGGTGACGGCCTTCTTCACACGCGAGGCGAGATGCGGGTGCGGCAGCTCGACGGTTTTCTCGGCGAGAATAAACGCCCGGTAGATGGCGTTTTTCAGCTCACGCACATTGCCGGGCCACGACCAGGTGCGCAGCGTTTCAATGGACCGCTTGCTAAAACTCTTGCTGGTGTTTTCCTGGGCGTTCAACGCAGCGAGGAAATGCTGCGCGAGCAGTTCGCGATCGCCGTCGCGCTCGCGCAGCGGCGGCGCGCGCAACGGAAACACTGCGAGCCGGTACATCAGGTCTTCGCGCAGGCCGTTTTCCTTTACGGCGACGGCCGGGTCGCGGTTGGTGGCCGCAATCACGCGAACGTCGCCGCTGATCAGATCGTTGCCGCCGACCCGGTAGAACGTGCCCGTCTCCAGCGCACGCAGCAGCTTGACCTGGCGCACCGGCGCCATTTCGGTGATTTCGTCGAGAAACAGCGTGCCGCCATTGGCGTGTTCGAAGTAGCCGATGCGTCCCTGCACGGCGCCGGTAAAGCTGCCTTTTTCGTGGCCGAACAGTTCGGCTTCGATCAGCTCGTCGGGAATCGCACCGCAGTTGACGGCGATAAAAGGCGCGTCCTTACGCGCGCTGTGATCGTGAATCGTGCGGGCAATCAGTTCCTTGCCCGTGCCGGATTCGCCGATGATGAGGGCGGTTGCATCGGTCGCCGCAACCCGTTCGATTTGTTCGTATAAATCGAGCATCACGGGGGATGAGCCATACAGCAGACCATATGACTTGAGTCCCGCAACGCCGTCCGTCACGCGAGACTTGCCCGCTGCCGCCGCATCGCCGGAGGCAAGCGTGGGCGAGTCCAGATCGGTTGACGCCATAACCAGGTTGTCCTGTGCAAATGTGTTCGATGGTGCCGCGCAGGCCTGTCGAGAGTGTGAGCCTGTGCATGGATGTAATGGGCCACTATCTCATAAAAATCGATTTAACCATCGGTTGCGCGGCACGGCAATCCGTATGCCCATTACGCGTGAAACCCAACTGGAGGTGCTAACGATTGCGTGGCCGCGCTGTCCAACGAGCATGTGCGGTTGCGCTCGAACGCGAATGCCATGCCTGCCGGTGCGCGTAATTTCACCGAGTGCCCGGCGCGCCGTGCGTCGGCAATATTGACCTTGGAAGCAGCCCAATCGGCACGATTGCCTCGCCGACGATTCGCGTCTCGCCGCGCTCAGTTTCATCAAATAGGTTATCGGGTACACCGTTTGCGGAGACAGGACTTTCGGAACATGCGGTGCCGGCGCACACATACGCAATCGCACTGCAGATTGATACAGGAGTGGCGCATGACTCACACCACGCAACAGCTAGGACTGGGCCGGCAGAAAATGGTTGAGGACTTGCGGGTCCTGCTCACCGACTCGGAAGAAATGGCACGGCTCGCGGCGAATCTGCCGGGTGAAGGCGTCGAGGCGTTACGCGAGCGGCTGAGTACCCACGTCGAGACGCTGCAGGCGGCACTCGGAGACGCGCAGGATGCGGCGCAGCGGCGCTATCGCCGGGCGGCGGTGAATACCGAGCGCTACGTACGGCACAACCCGTGGCGTGCCGTCGGCATTGCGGCGAGCGTGGGTTTTCTGCTCGGCGTGCTGACGGCACGCTGAACACGTTAAGGAGGATCGACTTATGGCACGGCCCAAGATTGGCATTTTCGGCGCGCTGGTGGCCGTCGGCGGGGTGCTGGCGTGGCGCTGGGCGCAAAAGCATCGCGCTTCGCAAGCGAGTTTGAATCGCGAGCTGAACCGCTGGGAGGACGAGGGCGGGGCAGTTGTCGCAACGGCCCAGACGGCGCCAGGCGCGCATGTGGTTGCGGCCGGCGGGGTGCCCGCTAGCGGCGCAAATGGAGGAGGGCACCCAAATGGGGCGGGCGGCGGGGCTTGGCCTTTTCCCCATAGTTGAGCGGTGCTTCGCGCGTCCGTTTCGGATCGCGCGCCACACGAGCGCTAGGGGAGCACAATGGGCAGCCTTAAAAGGGAGAGATGGGGGGAGCGGCTGACAGTTTGTCCCAATAAGGTTTTATAATAGATATTCACACAACAATAGGTCCGTTTAGCTGTGCGTAACACGCGAATTGTTGCGAATTCGTGCCAAGTCCGGCTTTTGCTGAAACCCAACGGGGGCACTTGTGAAGTGAGTGTGTCCTTACGCCGCCGCGCTGTATGCGCAGCGCGACGGCGGCGGCGTGTAAGCGCCCGGCGGTTTCTTCATGCTTTCACGCATGCCATCCACAACCAGAACTTTCGGGCTTTCGAGACGCGATGCCACACGTATTGATTGTCGATGACGATGCCAGTACCCGCGAGGCGCTCGCCGCCATCATCGGGGAAGACGGCCTCACTACCGCCACTGCGGGCGATCTGCGCGAAGCGCGCATCCAGTTGGTCCGGCAGATGCCGGACGTCGTGTTTACCGACCTGAAGCTGCCGGACGGCAGCGGTGTCGACCTGTTCGAAGATCTCGACCCGCGCTCGGGTGTCGAAGTGATCGTGATTACCGGCCACGCTACGGTGGAATCGGCCGTGAGTGCGCTGAAAATGGGCGCAACCGATTACCTCGTGAAGCCGATCAACATGCAGCGCGTGAAGGCGATCTTGTCGCGCCTGCCGCGCCCCGGCGACCTCAAGGCGGAAATCGGCACATTGCGCGGCGAGCTGCGCCGCATGGGCCGCTTCGGGCTGATGCTCGGCAATTCGCCGGCCATGCAGGAGGTCTACGACCAGATCAGCCGCGTGGCGCCTACGGCCGCCTCGGTGATGCTGGTAGGCGAGTCCGGCACCGGCAAGGAAGTGGCCGCGCAGACCGTGCACCAGTTGAGCTTGCGCCGCAAGCACGCGTTCCTCGCGGTCAACTGCGGCGCTATTTCGCCGAATCTGATCGAATCGGAAATGTTCGGCCATGAACGCGGCTCGTTTACGGGTGCGGACCGGCAGCACAAGGGCTATTTCGAGCGCGCCAACGGCGGCACGCTGTTCCTCGACGAAATCACCGAAATGCCGATCGAGTTGCAGGTCAAGCTGCTGCGCGTGCTCGAAACGGGCATGTTCATGCGGGTCGGCACCACCAAGGAAATCGAAACCGATGTGCGCCTGATTGCGGCTACCAATCGCGATCCGGAGCAGGCGGTGCTGGAAGGCAAACTGCGCCTCGACCTGTATCACCGCCTGAACGTGTTTCCGATCAGCCTGCCGCCGTTGCGCGAACGCGGCAAGGACGTCGAACAGCTCGCACAGGCATTCCTCGACGAGCTCAACGAGCGCCACAGCACGCGCAAGCACTTCCCGGCTGCGGTCAAGGAGATGCTGCTGTCGTACCCGTGGCCCGGCAACGTGCGCGAGCTGAAGAACTACGTGCAGCGCGCTCACATCATGTCCGGTGCGGATTCGGACAGCACGGCAACCGTGCCGCTGCAGATCACGCTGTCCAAACCCGCCGCAGGAACGGCGATCACGATTGCGTTCGGCACCTCGCTTGCCGAGGCGGATCGCCAGTTGATTCTCGCCACGCTCGAGCAGTGCGGCGGCGTGAAAACGCGTGCCGCGGAAATTCTCGGCATCAGCCTGAAGACGCTCTACAACCGCCTGGTCGAATACGGTAACGACGCGGCCCGCGGCGAAGACGGCGACGCTTCAGACGAATCGCGGGCATTGGGCGGCGCCGACGTCTGACGCGCTGCCCGGGGTGCGTGCGCCAGGGCACAGGCGTTGCTGCGATCTCTACGAACGCACACAAGGAACGTTTATGCCGCTGCATGCCCCCGCTCCCGCGCTCGATGCACATCGCCCCGAGCCGACCGACCCGCCCAATCCCAGCGAACCCGATACGGTGCCGGACCCAACCCGCGAGCCGGTCGAACCGAGCGCGCCGCCGATCGGCGATCCGCCCCCGCAACCCAATGAGGCGCCGCATACGTCGTGCCGTGCGGCTTGTCACATGGGGTTCTAAGGCCGCTCTATTCGACCCTTCGATCTGCCTTGCCCACGGCCCACCCGCCCCTGTGCCGGATTGCTGTATTTGTTACAAAGACGGCGACGCTTTTTACCGGCAAATTGACGGCGCGGGCTCTAGACTAAGTGAGAGCCGTTCACGAGGGCGGCCGGCTTCCCGAGGAGGCATCGATCATGAGACACCCGGCATTGCGGCGCTCCGCGCGCCATTCGAAGCGCGATTCACGCCCCGGCAGCGCAGCGGGAGCCCCGCCGGCGGGCGGCCCGCTCACAGGACCGGAACCGGCGGGACACGACCCGGCCGGGCAGAACCGCGTCGCCCCCGACGCTCCGCCGGATGGCGAGCACAACCAGGGCGGCGTGCGCCACGAAGGACTCGAATACCAGCGCGACCTCGGCTCCGAGCAGGACGCCTGAGGGATTTCGCCGAAGCTACGCAAAACGGAAAATTCTTTTGATGCGGCGCTCGCGCACGGCAGGTTTATCCCTGCCTGTCACATTTGCATACATTTTCATTCCGCCAGTTTTGAGATGAGGCACGCGATTTGCATGCACCAGGGCGGCACATTCCCACATGCAACGAACAACTGAGTGAGGTGTAGCACCAATGAGCAGATTGATCGTGGTATCGAATCGTGTCGCGCCGACGCAGGAAGGCCGCCCGGCAGCCGGTGGTCTTGCAATCGGTGTGCTGGACGCCCTCAAGGAAACCGGTGGCGTGTGGTTCGGCTGGAGCGGCGAGACAGTGGCAGAGCCGGCAGCGCCGCTGATCGAGCAGCAGGGCAACGTGACGTACGCAACGGTGGGGCTCACCAAGCGCGACTACGACCAGTATTACCGTGGTTTCTCGAACGCGACGCTATGGCCGACGTTCCACTACCGTAACGACCTGTCGCGCTTCGATCGTCAGGAGTACGCCGGTTATCTGCGCGTGAACCAGACGCTCGCGAAGCAGCTGAAGGAAATGATCAAGCCCGATGACATCATCTGGGTGCACGACTATCACTTGCTGCCGTTTGCGAAATGCCTGCGCGAACTCGGCGTGAAGAATCCGATTGGCTTTTTCCTGCATATCCCGTTTCCGGTGCCGGAAGTGCTGCGCAGCGTGCCGCCGCACGAAGAGCTCGTGAAGGCGATGTGCAGCTACGACGTCGTGGGTTTTCAGACCGATGCCGACCGGCAGTCGTTTGTCGACTATATCGAGCGCGGTCAGCACGGCACTTCGAGCGAAGACGGCATGGTGCACGCGTATAACCGCTTCCTGAAAGTTGCGGCCTATCCGATCGGGATCTATCCCGATGCGATCGCCAGGGCCGCCGAGCAGTTCACCGACCGCAAGGCCGTGCGCAGCCTGCGTGACGGCATGCGCGGCCGCAAGCTGATCATGAGCGTGGACCGCCTCGATTATTCGAAGGGCCTGGTCGAACGGTTTCAGGCCTTCGAGCGTTTGCTGCTGACGGCGCCGGGTTGGCACGGACGCGTCTCGCTGGTGCAGATTGCACCGCCGACGCGCTCCGATGTGCAGACCTACCAGCGCATTCGTCAGACGCTTGAGGGCGAAGCCGGCCGCATCAACGGCCGTTTCGCGCAACTCGACTGGACGCCGATCCAGTACCTGAACCGCAAGTACGAACGCAATCTGCTGATGGCGCTGTTCCGCCAGTCGCAGGTGGGCTATGTGACGCCGTTGCGCGACGGCATGAACCTGGTTGCAAAGGAGTACGTGGCATCGCAGGACCCGGCCGATCCAGGCGTGCTGGTACTGTCGCAGTTTGCCGGCGCGGCCGAGCAACTGCCGGGCGCACTGGTGGTGAACCCGTTCGACCTGTCGCAGATGGCCGAGGCGCTCGAGCGGGCGCTTTCGATGCCGCTCGCGGAACGCCAGGCGCGGCACGCGGACATGATGGCGCCGCTGCGGGAAAACAACCTGTCGGTGTGGCGCGATACTTTCCTTGCCGATCTGCGCAATGTGGCGACGGCTTCTTCGGTGACGGCCAAGGCGGTAAAGCTCGCGGACGTGACAGCGACCTGAAGCGCTGAACGGCGCCTAACGGGTGATCGAGGGGCTGATCAAAGGGCTTTGGGTGCGCTGAATCAGCGTGGCACGAGTCCTTCAGCTCCGGTGGGTAGAGCGGGTGCTCATCCATGCTGTCACGTCGAATCCATCAAGCGGCTCGCGGGCTTTGCTCCGGCGTGATGGGCTGACAAGGAGGATGACAGAAGAGGCCCAACGAAGATGCCAATAAAGAGGTCCAACGAAGATGCCAACAAAGAGGCCCAACAAAAAGGCCGACAACGCGCTCTCCACGGCGGCCACGTGGCCGCCGTTTTCGCAAGCGTTCGCATTGCGCGAGCCTTACGCGTGCTGCTGGTTCAGCTCGCCTAGCGGCTCAGGCGTCGTGGTCGGGTCGAAGTCCGCCCAACGGCCTCGCTGCCAGCGGCCGGTGGCGCGCTCGAGGTCGGTGCCGCCTGCTTCGCGCAGCACGGCGGCGGCGTCGAGCTGGTTGTCCTCACAGACATGCACGGCCACCAGCACGCCTGAATTGCGCAACTCGTGGTGCACCAGTTCATGATGCGTAGCGTTGGCGTTGCGCGTCTGCAGGAACACGCCCACGCGCAAGCCGAGATACGCTCCGACCCCCGCCGCGATCACCACAACCGGCAGGGAGGCAGCGAATGCCATGAAAATCGCGGCGCCGATGATGGCCCCGGCGACTGCTCCAAGGCTCGCGCCATGACCGGCTGGATGATGGCTTGGCGGTGCGGCGCCGGCCCCCGGGCCGCCGTGATCGGGCGCGTGGCGCGCGTGCTGACCGCGTGGATTGACAAAGAACAGCGTGACGTCTTCTTCGACGAAACCGTGCTCGAACAGTTGATGCGCGGCGGCTTCGGCAGCAGGAAACGTGGTGAAGCGTCCAGCAACGATGAGTGACATGGGAACCCCCTCGGCATCGTTCAGAAACCATGCAGGGAAGTGCAGGGACACCCGTTGCCGCGCGATGCGTGAAGACGCGGCGCGGGTAGAGCCTTTGACAGCACGGCGCGCCGCAAGTGCGGCTCACCGTCCTATAAGGTTAGCACTGCGAGGTTAGCACTGCGAGGTTAGCACTGCGAGATTAGCGCCACGAGGTTGTGCATTACGGGGTTATGCATTACGCCGCCGCGGGGCTCGCGTGCTGCATGACCCGCATTGTGCTGACTACCGCGGCCACCGCTGCAAAACACGCCGCGACATACAGCGCGACGGTCGGTCCATGCTGCGGCGCAACGCCGAAGATCAATGCCACCAGCGCCGAGCCGAACGTCTGCCCGGTCAGGCGCGCAGTCCCCAGCATGCCGCTCGCACCGCCGCTGCGCTCGCGCGGCGCGGCCGCCAGCATGGTGCGATTGTTCGGCGACTGGAAGATGCCGAAGCCCGCACCGCACAACGCCATGCGCCAGGCAATCTGCAGCGGGTCAGGATGCGCGCCTAGTGTGGCGAGCAGCAGCAGGCCGGCGGTCAACGCGACCAGTCCGATGCCGCCCAGCCAGCCGGCCGATAGCCGGTCCGACAACACCCCCGACAACGGCGCGGCCACCACGATGACGAGCGGCCAGGGCGTCATCAACAGCCCGGTCTGGACCTGCGACAGGCCGAGCGTGTCCTGCAGCATGAACGGCAGCGAGACGAAAGCGAGCATCTGCGCGGCGAACGAACAGACCGACGTACCGACCGACAGCGCGAACACCGGAATGCGCAGCAGATCCACGGGCAGGAGCGGGGCTGGCTGCGTCAATTGCCGGCGCACGAAGAAATAGCCGATGACCGCGGCACCGAGCGCTTCGAGCGCGGCATAGCCCCACGCCTCGCCATGCCCGAGTCCGTCGACCGCGAAGATCAGCAGGCCGAACACGAGGGCGTTCATCACCGCGCTGAGGTAGTCGTAGGGCGCCTTATGTCCCACGTTGCCCGGCAGCGCCTTGAGGCCGGTGGCGACCGCGGCAATCCCGATCGGTACGTTGATGGCGAACAGCCACGGCCATGGAGCGATGGCGAGCACGCCTGAAGCGACCGTCGGCCCGACCGCGGAGGACACCGCCACCACCATCGCGTTGATGGCGACGCCGCGTCCCAGCTGGGCGGGCGGATAAATGGTGCGCACGAGGGCGGTATTGACGCTCATGATGCCCGCCGCGCCAAAACCCTGGATCACGCGGGCGATTGCGAGCGTCACCAGTGAGCTGGACAGCGAGCATCCGAGCGAGGCAACTGTGAACAGGATCAGGCCACCCAGGTAGACGCGCCGGTAGCCGATCCGGTCGCCGAGCGACGCCAGTGGCAGCAGCGAAATGGTGATCGCCAGCTGGTAGGCGTTGACGACCCAGATCGACGCGGCGGCGCTGGCGTGCAGATCGCGGGCGATGGTCGGTAGCGCCACGTTGGCGATCGCGCTATCGAGCACGGCAAGCGTAATGCCGAGCGCCACCACGACGATGGCCCAATAGCGCTGCGGCAGGGGCAGCCCCAGTTCGATGTCGGGTGTGGCGGCGTGGGCGCCGCTTGCTGCGCCCGAAGGAGTGGAGCTTTCGTTACCGGAGGCTGGTGCGTGCATCGCTTGGGATATAGGCAGAGGTAGGTGTAGGCGCGAATTCGAATGCAAGGTACCGACGCGAAGCCGTCTTCTGGCCGTATTGCGGCGCGGGTGCCGCTCAGTTGCCACTCAGGTGCGGCTCAGTTGCGACTCAGTTGCGACTATGACGCCGGGGCAGGCAGCGTGCCCGCCTCGGCGCCAGTTTGCGCGTCGGTTATTTCAGTTCGTACAAACCGGTATGCGTCGTCGAATCGATCTCGTTCAGATGCGTCATGAAGCGCGCGATCGCGTTGGTCGTCTCCGCATTGATCGGCAAATGCGCCACCTTGAGCGCATGCAGACGGAAAATGTAGCGGTGCGTCCTGTCGCCGCGCGGCGGCGCGGCGCCGCCGAAGCCCACCGTGCCGTAGTCGTTGCGCGCCTGCAGCGCGCCTTGCGGCAGCAGGCTGCCGTCTGCCTTGCCGGCGTTGCGCGGCAGCGAGCGGACGTCGGCCGGAATGTTGACCACGACCCAGTGCCAGAAGCCGCTGCCGGTCGGCGCGTCGGGATCGTGAACGGTGAGCGCGAAGCTTTGCGTATCTTCCGGCGGCGCCTCCCACTGCAAAGACGGAGAGATGTTGTCGCCATCCACGCCGAATGCCTTGTCGTTGTATTCGTGGGCTTTCGGCATGAAGCCGTTGGTGGGGAAGTCGTCGGACCAGAGACGGAAGTCAGCCATCGTATGCCTCCTTAAGGTGGTTCTCAGATGGGTCGAGCTGCCGGAAAAGCGCGTGGCGGACAGACCCGGGCGAGCCAATCGAGTGTATCACCGGCGGCTATTTCGCTTGTTCGAAACAGGCAGCATCCATATGGGATTTCAGCCGCGCGCCTCGAACTCGGCGGTGTCGCCGGGCAGCCAGTCGGCCAGCCGTTGCAGCACGCCGTCAAGATCCCGGTTAGCGCCGCGCAAGGCGCATTCCCACACCACCGCGACGCGCCAGCCGGCGGCGAGCAGCGCGGCGCGCGACTTCTCGTCGTTGCTGCGGTTGCGGCCGATCTTTTCGCGCCAGAACTCCGGGCGCGTCTGGGGCCATTTGAAGAGCGGGCAATCGTGGCCGTGCCAGAAGCAGCCGTGTACGAACACGACGGCACGATAGCGCGGCAGGACGATGTCGGGGCGTCCCGGCAGGTCGCGCGCGTCCAGGCGGAAGCGGAATCCGCGCCGATGCAGCAGGCTGCGGATCAGCAGCTCCGGTTTGGTGTTGCGCCCGCGAATGCCGGACATCATCCGGCTGCGCGTGGCGGCATCGACGATGTCGACCATCAGTCCGCGCGCACGCGCGCCTGCACATGCGGCAGCATGATGCGCGCCACTTCCCGCATCACCGGCATGACCACGCTATTGCCGAACTGGCGGTATGCCTGGGTGTCGCTGACCGGAATCCGGAAGGTGTCGGGAAAGCCCATCAGCCGCGCGCATTCACGCGGCGTGAGGCGGCGCGGACGCAGCCGCTTGCCCTGGGAGACGAGGATTTCGGAGCCGTCCTTGTGGTAGCGGGCCGACAGGGTGCGCGTCACGCTGTCGGGGTAGGCCATCCCGAAGCCAAAGCCGTTGCCCGCCGCGCGATGTTTTTCCGCGTAGTTCTGCAGATAGGTCCACAGATTGGGTGTGAGCGTGTACTTCGGCTGCACGCGTTTCTTGGCGTGATCGAAGAAGCGGTCGTGGTCCCACGGCAGCACCGGCTCGCTGCCGTCGGTGCGGTGCAGGATCGAGCCGAGCCGCGGGCCTTGTTCGGGCAGCCGCAGGTCGTCCCATGAAAACGCCGTTTTACCGCGAAAGCCGACGATGATGATCCGCTCGCGGTGTTGCGGCGTGAAATGCTGGCCGTCGACGATGCGGTAATGCACTTCGTAGCCGAGCTCTTCGCGCAGCGTCTGCAGGATCACCTCGAAGGTGCGGCCCTTGTCGTGCGACAGCAGGTTCTTCACGTTCTCCAGCAGGAACGCGGCAGGCCGCTTGGCGGCGATGATGCGGGCGACGTCGAAGAACAGCGTCCCCTGGGTCGAGCATTCGAAGCCGTGCGGCCGGCCCATCGCGTTCTTCTTGCTGACGCCCGCGATCGAGAACGGCTGGCACGGAAAGCCGCCGAGCAGCACATCGTGGGCAGGGACGTCGCTGGCCGGGTACGACACAATGTCGCCGATGAACGAGTGGTCCGCGCCGTAGTTCTCCAGATAGGTCTTCTTGGAGAAATCGTTCCATTCGCTGGTGAAGACGCAGGCGCCGCCCTGTGCCTCGAAACCCATGCGGATGCCGCCGATGCCGGCGAACAGGTCGATGAAGCGGAAGTTGGCTTCGCCACTTGCCGCGCCGCCGTGCTTGCTTGCCCCGCCGGCCTGCAGCAGGTCGCGCAGGGCGGGTTCGAGCATCGCCGGACAGGGTGTCTCGCCTTTTTCCCAGCGGCGCACCGTCTTGATGTCTTTGCCGACGTGAGCGGCGATTTCTCGTTGGGTGAAGCGGGTGCGCGCCTGTTTTAGCAGCTCGAGCGGTGGGGCCTGGGTCACTAGCGGTCCTTGCTGGGGATTTTTGCGGACATTATGACCTGGAGTTGTCCCTTTTTCCCAGGATTACCCGCTCGAACGGGCAAAATTGACGCGGCAAGCCTTTTGTCGGCTAAGGGTCAACTATCGTCAATTCCATGTCTGACAGATTGCGACTGTCATCTAAGGTTGTTAGGCTAGGGCCAGTGACGCTAGATCTCCGCGTTACGGTGTGTTCAAGCCGCGGCATGGTCCGCGGCATTTTTTTTAACGGGTGTATTGCTGGCAGGAATTACCAGCGCAGAACGGCGCGGTGGGTACGAGGCGCGAGGCACCAAGCTCCTGCGCTCAGTGTGATGGCTGCGAAATGGCTGTACGGCCTTCGTAGGCGTCGAGCGGCAGGGTCTTCCAGCTGGGCAGGCAATCGGCAGGGTCGTATTGGTCGAGTTGCAGCAGCAGACTGTCGACGGCACAGAGTTGCGCGTGGGACAGGCGTTCGCTGTCCAGCAATTGATGCAGGCGCTTGCGCCAGTAGGCGGGCGGCAGGATTGACCCACCCAGGTCGCCGGTCAGCGACGGCAGCATCACGCGGCGAATATGCGCGATGTCCTGGTCAATGAGCGTTGCCGACAAGGTGTGGCTCGGCGTAATGAGCATAGGGGCCATAGCTCGTTAACGGCGGGCTGGATCCGGACTTTAGGGGCGCGGCAAACTTTTTTGAACATGTCGGCGGGGCCGGCAAGGGCTGGGCACAGCGGTTGCTGATTGGAGGCACTGGCGTAACTTCGCGCCGGCATTGCAATCGCATGGAGCTGAATATGAACAAGGACCAGGTGAAAGGTGTCGCTGAGCAGGTCAAGGGCAAGGTCAACGAGGCCGTCGGCAAGGCCACGGGTGACAAGGCCCGGGAGCTGAAGGGCGATCTTCAGCAAGGTGCCGGTGAAATCCGCAAGGCTTACGGTGACGGCAAGGAACAAGCCAAGGACAACGCCAAGCGGAATGCACCGTAATCAGGCAGTCCGGGTTGACGGAAAGGCGCTTCGGCGCCTTTTTGTTTTTCTGCCGCGCTGCGGCAATGACCGCGTCTGCCACGCCGGTTGCAGCCTGTCTGGATAGAGGGTCGCGAAGCTTCGCGCGCCGGGACGCGCTCGCCTACACTGGATGCATCGACAGCAACCATCTTGAGACGTGCGATGACACCCGAAAAAGTGATCTCGATGTTCGAGTTGCAATACCTCGAGGGGAAAGCGCCGGTCAACGTCGAATACGTTTGCGCCGGCTTTGCGGACTGGCTCGCTTCGGCGTGGGAATATCTCGACGGGGAAGAAAAGACCCTGCTGATGTCGGTTGGGGCGGCGTTGTGGCGTGAGGGCTATAGCCGGCGCGCGGGGACCGCGACGAACGATCCGTGGTAAAGCCGGCGCCGCTTGAGCGGGGTTAAGCGGCGCCGATTGATTAGCATGCCTTGTTATCCGGAAACGTTTGCGGGGCCGCAATGGAGCCGCCGTACCGCCGCGCCGGAAAAATTTCGCGGGAGCGTTTATATTGAACGGCTTGTTCGCCGGACCGGCTTGCCCAGCACAGGCATCGTCGTTGCCGTCCCCGTCCATCCCGTCCATTAGGGCTCCCATGACAGACCTGTCCGCTTTCCCCATCACGGCCAAATGGCCGGCCCAGCATCCCGAGCGCCTGCAGCTCTACTCGCTGCCCACGCCGAATGGCGTCAAGATCTCGATCATGCTCGAGGAGACCGGCCTCGCTTACGAACCGCATCTGGTGCGCTTCGACACGAACGACCAGATGTCGGCGGAATTTCTCTCGCTCAATCCGAACAACAAGATTCCGGCCATCATCGATCCGAACGGACCTGGCGGCAAGCCGCTCGCGCTGTTCGAATCCGGCGCCATCCTGATCTATCTCGCGGACAAGACCGGTCAGCTTATTCCGCAAGACGCCGCCGGCCGCTACGAAACGATTCAATGGGTGATGTTCCAGATGGGCGGCATTGGCCCGATGTTCGGGCAGGTGGGGTTCTTCCACAAGTTTGCCGGCAGGGAGTATGAGGACAAGCGCCCGCGCGACCGCTACATCGCGGAGTCGAAGCGTCTGCTCGGTGTGCTGGAGGGGCGCCTTGCTGGGCGTACGTGGCTCATGGGCGACGCATACACGATCGCCGACATCGCGACCTTCCCGTGGGTGCGCAACCTGATCGGTTTTTACGAGGCTGGCGATCTGGTGGGGATTGCGGATTTTCCGAACGTCAGACGGGCGCTCGAGGCGTTTGTCGCGCGGCCGGCGGTGGCGCGCGGGCTGGAGATTCCGAAACGGAATTGAGGTGGAGTGGGCGAGCCAGCGAGCGGTCGGCGCTGCCACCGGGATTGTGCAAAGGAGGTTCGCGCAAGAGGGCTTCGATCCGAAGTCCTTTGTACAGCGTCTCGGGCTTTGCACGGGTCTCGGGTTCTACCGCGCGGTCTGATTGACGCTCCCGGCGTGTGCAAGAAGCGCCGTGCGCGCCGATTGGATCGCGCTGTCCCAATCGCCCAGCGCCGGCTGGCGAAAGAGCTGCGCGCTCGGGTACCACGGGCTGTCCTGACGCTCCAGCATCCAGCGCCAGCAGGTGTCGAACCGGTTCAGGATCCACACCGGCTTGCCGAGCGCACCAGCCAGGTGGGCGACGGCCGTATCGACCGTAATGACGAGGTCGAGGTTCGCGACGAGCGCCGCAGTGTCGGCGAAATCCGCGAGTTCTTCCGTGAAGTCGACGATCTGCTCGCCCAGTTCCGGCCACTGCGTCAGTTGTTGCGACGCTGGTCCTTTCTGCAGGCTGTAGAAGCGGACGTGCGGCACCTTGAGGATCGGACGCAGCGCGTCGAGCGTGATCGAGCGGCGCGCGTCGTTCTTTCGGAGTTCCGCCACATGTGGCCGGTTTCCGCCGGCCCAGACCAGGCCGACTTTCAGATGGCGGTCATCAGCCGCATCTAGCGCGATACGCTCGGCCCAGCGTTGCGACGTCTGCGCGTCGGCGAACAGGTAAGGCACGGTCGCGGGAATGCTTGCGAGCTCGGTCCTGAACGCGAGCGGCAGGCTGAGCAGTGGACAGTGGCAATCGAACGGCGGCAGAGGCCGGCCTTGTTCGATCAACTGCGCCACGCCTTGCAGACTGGTCAGCAGGCGCATCAGTTCCGGCGGTACTTCGAGCAGCACTCGCGCGCCCAGCGCCGCCACCATAGAGGCGTAGCGGCAGAACTGCAGCGTGTCGCCCAGACCCTGCTCGGCGTGCAGCAGGATGGTCTTGCCGTCGATGGCGAAATCCCCCAGCCATAGCGGCTGCGCGAAGCCGCGTTGGCCCGCCTTGATCCGGTTGCGTTGCCAACGCCATTCATATTTCTCCCAGCCTTGCGTGAGCTTGCCCATCTGCAGCAGGCAAAGCGATTCGTTCCAGTGCGCTTCGGCGAAGTCGGGGTTCAACGCCAGCGCGCGCTCGTAGCTTTGCAGCGCCTGTTCGTGTTGACCCAGATCGAGCAGTGTTAGGCCGAGATTGTTCCAGGCGTCGGCGAGCGCGGGCGCGAACTCGATCGCGCGCTGGTAGCTCAGTTGCGCGTCCTGTGGCCGGTTCATGTCGCTCAGGGCGTTCGCGCGATTGCTCCACGCGTCTGCATAGGTCGGCTGCAAGGCGATGGCCTGGTCGCAACTCGCCAGCGCGTCGCTGGGGCGGCCAAGATCGCGCAGCACGCAGGCGCGGTTGTTCCACGCCTGGATGAATTCAGGGCGCAACTTCAGCGCGCGCTCAAAGCTCGCCAGCGCTTCGGCGGGCATATCCAGACCGGCCAGTGCGTTGCCGCGATTGTTCAGCGCGTCGACGAAATCGGCTTGCAGCGCGAGCGCGCGGTTTGCGCTGGCGAGCCCCTCCTTGAAGTGCCGCCGCGCGTTGTAGGCGAAGGCGAGATTGGAGTGAATCGGCGCCTGCATGCCGTTGATGGCGACCGCTTTTTTCAGCAGCTCGATGCCTTCGTCGAGACGGCCCGATTGCAGCGCGAGGGCGCCAAGCAACTGGGTCGCATCGAAGTGCCTGGGCCGCAGCGCGAGAATCTCGCGGTACAGGTCCTCGGCCTCGGCATAGGCCGCGTTTTGCTGCAGGGCGACCGCCTGGCGAAGCAGGTTATCGATCTGGCGCTGCGGGTTCGCTGTCTTGCTCATAGAATGCTTGCGGCTGGGCGCGCGCCCGAATGAACGGCTTCGCGCGGCCGGGCCGGATGGTCTTCGGCTGCGGTGTTGGGCTAGTCTGCCACGTCCCCGGTGGTGCGTGAGTGGCGCGCGAGTGGCGCCGGGGACGGACAGGCGGATGGCGGCGATTATCGCCGAAAAGCATGCGCCTGGCATGGGTGGAGGCGATCCGGCGAGGTTCGCTACGCCGATGGGGGGCGTCGGCGTATGATGTTCGCGGTTGCAGGGAGCGGAGACGCGACGATGAAATCATGCGGTTCACTTCTGTTGGTTTGCGCGATGGCGGCTGCCGTGTTGCTCACCGGATGCGCCCAGGGCGGCCCGGTGGAGTTCTCGGCCACAGGCGCCGATGCACCTGACCTGTCGCGCGCCGACGATCTGGATTTCGGGCCAATGGATCAGTCCATTGCCGCATGCAAGGCCGCTGCGCAAAGTGCCGGTCAAGGACGCTGTGTCAAGGTGCGGGCGTATGAAGCCTGCATGAAGACGCGTGGTTATCTGACCTTGCTGGGCCCGGAGAACCCTTCCGGATGTGGACAACCTGCCTGGGAGCAGGACGTGCGCAAGCTGCTTCAGTGATGAGCAGGTTCGCTTGTTTCGGCGCATGTGTGGTTTGTTGGCAGGAGCGTATGTGATCCAGACGATCGCCACTCCTAATCAATCGGACGTGAGGAAATCGACGCGCCACGATCCGGTATCGCATTACCAGTGCGAGCGTCGATTTCAATTGTGGAGTGGGTAGCTATGCAAACGACAGACTGGTCGGTCAAGGCGGTGTCCGTGCCGGGCGAATCGCGCGTAACCGAAATGTATGACGCACCTTATCTGGCGGATGCGTATGCAGTCCGCTTGCCCGACGGCGCAATTGCCGATCCCGAGTCGCTAGCGCGCTTCCTGCTTACGCATCAGCCGTCATGGGTAGCCAGGTTGATGTCGGTGCGCGATGCGCTGGTGGCGAGCTTCGGAATCAAGACCGCGACACAATTGCGCAAGTCGCCGACGGATGCGGGCGAGGAGCGGATCGATATTTTCAGGGTTTATGAACGCAGGCCGCACGAGATCATCCTCGGTGCGGACGACAAGCATCTCGACTTCAGGTTGTCGGTGATGCGCGAGATGCGGCCGTTAGCGATTGGCGCCGCGCCATACCTCGTTGTCTCGACCGTGGTGAACTGTCATAACCGTCTTGGCCGCACTTACATCAATCTGATCGCGCCCTTCCATCGTCTTGTGGTCGAGTCGTGGCTGCGGCGGGCGGCGCACCTTGGTTGGCCAACGGCGTCGAAATCCTGACATACAGGCGCTTCATGCGCAGAGCCTGCTTGCGCGAACCGCAGGCGGTAATTGCCTGGCTGCTACGAGACTAGCTGAACCTGAGCGTGCGCGGACGACGGCAGCTTCGTGCAGAGGTCGAACTCGTCCAGTTCCAGCAGCAGGCTATCGACGGCCCGAAGCTGCGCGTTCGTCAGATGCGTGGTGTCCAGTATCCGGTAAAGGCGCTGACGCCAGTAGGTGGACGGCAGATACGAGCCGCCGAGATCCCCATACAAGGCCGGCCTCATCACCTTGGCGATATGGGCGATGCCTTCGTCTATAAAGGTATTCATATGTATCCCCGTGGATCCTGCCGGCGGTTCTGGCCGCTTGCTTTACGTCTGATGAATAGGGCGTATTGATGAATACGCGCTCGACAACGAAGCGCATGAATTAGGTAGGAATCCATTCAATTCCACGCGCCCATGAATCGAAGAATACGCGTGCAGCGTGGCGCTCATTCAGACGAATACCGCTGGTTTACCGCGTCAATTCGTTTGCTCGTTTGCTGTGAATCGACCACGCAACGGGCTTGCCGAGGGCCTGTTTTCGAGCGGGATTGCGCGGCTGCTCAATTGTGATGTTTGCGACAACAATGAATTCGAAATTTTGGTCTTCACCCAGGATTCGGCGCCTCGTAGACTGTAATCACTCGCTACACACAAACCTGTTTGTAGCACCGCACAAGACAATCTTTGGAGGTACATCATGAAATCGCTTATCAAGGCTGTTGCCATTGCTGCCGTTCTTGCTATCCCCGCGGTGTCGTTTGCTCAGACGAATCAACCCGTGACGCGCGCACAGGTGCGCAACGAACTGGTTCAACTCGAAAAAGCCGGCTATAACCCATCGGTCTCGAACGACGAAGACTACCCCGCCGATATCCAGGCTGCGGAAGCACGCGTCGCCGCTGAAAAAGGCGCCGCACAAGCCGATACGACGGGTTACGGTGCGAGCGTCAGCGGTTCGACCCAAACGGGACAACGCACCGAAAGCGTCGCAAGCCCGTATTCGCCGCCGGTTTATAACGTGCGTTAATGAACGGCGCAGCAGGCGCACGAATGCCGCAAGGGTAGTGCGCCCACAAGTGGCGGGAATCGAAACAGGCCCGCATCTCGAATGAGATGCGGGCCTGTTTGTTTGAATCGGCAGCGTTTCATTCGCTTCACGCAGCGTCGTGGCAACGGTCTGGCTTTTGCAGTATTTTGCACAGGCCCCGGTGAAACTCATCTCACTCGCCCATGACCGCATAGCGGAAGGACCCGTTTATGAAAGAGCGCAAGCCGTTTGATGCCGCAGTACGCCGTCTGCTCGATGAGCAGGCCGCCGCCGCAGGCGCACCGCCTGTCGTAGCCAATAACGATGAGCGTGTGCGCATGGCGCGTGAGTTCATGATGCGTGCGCTCGAAAGCCGGGTGTCGATTGCAGGGTTGCCGAACCGGGTCGGAACGCGTGACGTGGAGATTGCGGCGGGTTTGACCGCAAGACTCTATCTGCCGCCCGCGGAGGCGATGCCGCAGCCGGTGATGGTGTATTTGCACGGCGGCGGCTGGGTGGTGGGCGCCGTGGCGACCGTTGATCCGTTTTGCCGTTTGTTGAGCGAAGCGGCGGGGGTGATCATCGTCTCGGTCGAGTATCGGCTGGCGCCGGAGCATCCCTATCCGGCGGGGTTGGAGGATGCGCTTGCGGCCTTCGAATGGGCGGCGGGGCACGCGCATGAGTTCGGCGGCGATGTTTCCCGGCTAGCGTTAGGTGGCGATAGCGCGGGCGCGAATCTGGCCGCGGTGGCTGCGAACCGGATGTGCGGCGAGGCGCAGCCGCATGCAAATGCGCTGCGCGCGCTGTTGTTGTTGTATCCGGTTACGGATCATCCGGATGCGGGTCATCCGTCCTATGCAGAGAATGCGGTTGGGTACGGACTCGAGGCGAATCTGATGCGCTGGTTCTGGGAGCAATATGCTGCGGGCGTTTCACCGGACGATCCGAATGTGGCGCCGCTGCGCTTGCGAGAAGTGCCTGCGCTGCCGCCGACGCTGGTGACGACCGCCGAATACGATGTGCTG
Source organism: Burkholderia sp. 4M9327F10 (assembly GCF_005503145.1). Taxonomy (GTDB): domain Bacteria; phylum Pseudomonadota; class Gammaproteobacteria; order Burkholderiales; family Burkholderiaceae; genus Paraburkholderia. Next base: position 21,318 of record NZ_SCNV01000007.1, read on the forward strand.
CGCGATGAAGCGCTCGCGTATGTGGAGAAACTGAAGGCGGCGGGCGTGGTGCTCACTCATTTGCACGCGCCGGATATGGGACATAACTTTCCGGTGACGCCGGCTCAGGTTGCGCGGTTTCCGCAGTGTGTCGAAACCTTGGGCGAGATTGCAGGGTGGTTGAAGGCGAGCCTGGGGGCTCACTAGCGGGTGACAAAAATCGCCACGAGTTTAGGCTGAGTCAGTTCGAAACTGCGAACCCGGCCCGAGCGCACGTCGAGGATGAGCCTCTCGATCAACTCAATCTGACGCGACTCCATTTCAACGTTGCCGCTGGGTGTGGCCTCGATGGCGGCAAGCCAGGCGCGCCGGCGCCGCAGCAAATACGTTACGGCGCTCCCGCGTTGCATGAAAAACCGCTCCATTTCCTTTGGCCGTCTGTTGCAACGGTGTGTGCGTGAATGCGGGTGCGCAACTTAACACGGGGATGCTGCGGGGAGGGGGTGGGTGACGGGAGGGGAAGGTTATGCGGGACTTGCATGGTAAGGCTGGGATGTTTGGAACCAGGATGGTCCCCCCGACAGGAATCACATGCTCAGTGTGATGGTGATTCAGGGGCGATTCTTCCTATTTTGTACCCCCATGTATACCCTCAAATTCTTGGGGGTATTTCTGGGTGCCCCTGATTCGTCATCGGTGATGGCCCGCGGCGGCGCTGCTTGCGCCGAACGAACATTACTGCTGTGACGCTAGAGCAGATCGCTGTGCGGCTTCGATAAGATATTTAAGGAGGGACGGATGATTCATGCGGTGCAATGTTGGCACCGTCAGCGCATAGGATGACGGGTTTACCCATGCTGCTGTCACGAGTGAAAGAACCAATATCGTGCAACAATGTAGTTTGAAGCCGTGAAGCATCAGTGCGTCAACTGGTGCTGGGGAGCAACCTCGAACAGGCGAATCGACATGTCCGATACAAAACAAGCGGGCGAAAGTAAGCCGGGAGTGATTCGACAACGCTGCTGTCCGGGGTGTAGGGATGCGCTAAAGAATTTTTACGTTACAGCCCGTGCTATGCCAATCGAGCAGTATGCGATGCCTCAACTGAGGTCGAGCAATAGGACGATTGGCATGTCGGTGCGCGCGTTTGGTCAGCAGAATGTAAACGAACTTCAGTTCCTGTGTTTCGGAGCTGTATGCCAGAATTGCTCGTTGATCTCGACATGGGATTTCAGTAAGGACGAATTGGAAGCGATTGTTAACAAAGATCCTGCGGCAGCAGATGTCGGGATCAAATGGACGTATCAACCGGCATTGTTGCGTACTTTGGTAGACAAGGCCGAAGAACCGCTGAAGAGCGCGCTGCAGAATCTGCTCGATGACTTGAGCCGCGAGTGACATATGGGCGCGGAAAAAGTACTTTACTTCTTGCCGGCGGCGCTTGCTAAAGCACCGTTGAAGCAATCTCCAATGGAGCTCGGAACCTATTTGGAAAGCCGCGAGATCGGTGCCGAGAATTTGACCATGAATACACCAACCCGTGAAGAATTCGAAGCCCGTCTCGAAGCCGTTGAGGCTCGGATGGACAAGCGCCTGACCGAAATTAGCGGCAAGATAAACGAATTCATTGCTCGACTCGACCAACGCGAAATCGGCAACGATTTGCTTAAGGCTGAGCGTGAAAAGGCGTTGGATGCACGTGACCAAAAGCTGGAACTGATCGCCACGCAGGCCAAAGATGCGGCCGAACGCGCGGCGGGAGCTGCTGAGAAAGCTGCTGGCCTGCGTGCGTCGTTCTGGGCTAGCGCTATTGTTACAGTTCTTGCGGTCTTTGCCATCGCCGCCGGCATGTACATTGGCATGAAGCAATCTGACGAGTCACTGATTCAGGCGACGCTTTCAGTGTTCCAGGCCGGCCAAAATACGCCACCGCCGAAGAAATAGGGCGGCAGTCTGCGTACAGAGCGGTTTAGCTCCGCCCCGAGCGGGGCTTTCATATCCAGCGACTGCCTAGCCGCGAATCTCGTCCGGATTGCCACCCAACGCACGCAACAGGTCGCGCATGTAATCCTCATCGGCATCGCGCCACGCAGGTGAGCCATACGGGAAGTCTTCGGGATTCTTCTTGCCTTGTGCTTTCCGCACGACGCGCACAGTACTCTCAAGCGCCTGAGCTTCTTCGTACCGTGGATGACCGGGGCCGAACGGGATGTCGTTTGCATTTTCCATGCATGGATGTCGGCTGGAGTGGCGGCAACTTTAGCAACTGAGCAACCGCCCCAGGGCCTCGAATCATCGTTGCCCTCCCGTCATTTCGGCATGTCCTTGGGTTCGACTTCACTGCCCTAATAGGATTTGCAACTCACTTTCGGTGACTCAAAAGGGGGGGCGAAACGGCCCCCCTTTGAGTGCGCGCTTGGGGGCCCCCGCGGAATTTGGGCGCGACAGGGAGTATATTGGCATCGCTACGGTACAACCGTGCCTAGTCCGACGGGGCGAAAGCAGGGCTCCCTTACCCTGTTGGCGCGGTTTCTGATAACGCTGCGTGAGGGCGCCAATGGAAAATTCAGAATTCGAAAAGCCAATTCCAAGAAGTATGAGGACGCCGATAACCGAGGCAGGCAGCGTAATTTCAGCGGTGTGTGACGTCTATGTACAAGCGCTTGGTGACCATCTTGAAGAGAAAGGCGAAGATCCAGAGAAATTCTTTTTTGAGACTATGTTTAAAGGATGTTGGGATAGTGAAGGAACCGATGGTGACCGAAGAGAAGAAGAATTTTTCGACAGTTTTGATAAAGATCCGAAAGAAACATCGTCTTTTGCCCTGCTTCATGCTGTTTTGATTGCTGTATCGTACGCTGTACAAGCAATGAAAACCATGAAAGCAGAAAAGGCCAGCGATTTGGCATGGAGTTATGCTGCCTCGGCGCAATATTGGGCGGGCATTGTACGCGGCACTCCCTTCGGCAAAGCCGCCACCTCGAATGCCGCATCGGAAATGGCAAAAAAGCGCCATGCAGAAAACTATGCTTTAGCTGAGACAGCCTTAGAATACTGGAAAAATAATATTGATCCAGCTCTATCTGCCCAGAAAGCGGCTACAGAGTTAAGCAAAGTTGTTCCCCTATCGCACAAGAAACTTGCCGAGATCGTGTCAGCCGCAAAGAAAGGAGATGGCGCTTTCTAAGCTTCCCTTCTGCGCAGACAGGAACCTATGCGCATGGAGTAACTTCTGCGTATGCGCGTAGCAAATCAGGTTGCGCACAAATAATATTGGCTCATTGACCTCCCACGGTGAGCCAAATGATCAAAACCCTTGAAAAGAATGCACCTTTTCAACCACAGGTGCCAGTTGTCTCGCAAGACGGACTCTCGACGCCGCGTCAGCTAATGCCGTTTTCTCCGATCGGTCGCGAGACCATCCGGAAGCTCTCCCTTCCGGGGAAATTTCCCTCTGACATACGCATGTCTACGAGTCGCAAGGTCTATCGAAACGAGGACTTCCACGCCAGGCTGAAAGACCCAGTCGGCTACCGCGCGGAGTAAATCAAGGTTCTGGGCGATATCGTGACAGTGAAAAACGGAATCGGCGTGTCGTATCGGGTTCGACGTGCGTATGCGGCTCAGGCTCGGCTCTCGGCGATCGTCGCCGCAGAGATGCGCGGCAAGATGAAGACGGTGCTGGTAGGTGCGATAGGTTTTATCCCGATCGGACAGTTGCTGCTGGCCTGCACGCTCCGTAAGATCAAGATGGCTACAGGCATGTGCAATACGACGCGGTTGATTGGCCTGAGTTCCGATTGTGTCAGTCGAGGTGGACGGGTAGGCCGCGGAGTTATTTGCAGGCTCCGCGATCGATTTACTTCCAACATATACTGACCGAAGCAGCAAATCTTAGTTTGCCAGCATTGATGGTCGTCAATGCATCTGATGGGCGCCCCACACTTGAGGCGACATATGGAATGCCGGTCCCTTCCCAGCGATCCGTTCCGTCCTGACCAGACACCTGTTGCTTCAAAGGTGGGGGCGTTCTTCTTTTGCTAAGTAGTGCTTAATTGATATCGGTAAAAAGTGAAATGATTAAGGTGGATCTTCGGAAAACCAGCGGCGCTGGAAACTTCCGGACAAAGAAATCTCCCAGTACATCGTGCCTGGCTGAGGTAAAGAATCGCTTCATCGCACACGCGAACATGATCGGCATGCGTTGGGATGGCTTGCAGGGCTTAGCGATCTATCGGGATAGCCAGTTCGAAATGGAAGCGCGCCGAGCCAATCTGACGCCGACAGAGATTCCAGCAGCTCGTCACGCCTTTAATCGCGCAATCGACGAACGCGTCGTCTGCGAATTCCCTTCTCATCCTGCAGCAACCATTTGTCGCAAGCGACTCGAAGATTCAGAAGCCGTCGCGTAAATGCCTGAAGCTGGAAGAAATCCGGCTGGACTACGTCATGCTGAGAAAAAAGAAATGAGACATGAAATTCACTGACTGGACGAGACTGAGTAGCACGATTTCACGGCTGCACCCTCGTATCTGACGCTTCATTTTCCGATCGACGCAGCGGGCAGCTACGTGCACGACCTGCGCAGCGCGGAAAGTTTTGAATTCAAGGCGAACGATATAGCGTGTGCGAGTGGCCCGCGGCTGCTCGACGAAAAGAACAGTCACTTCGAGCACGACCTCGAAAAAATCGAAGAGGGAAAGAAGCTTTCACCTATCCTGCTTGTGCGTACACCCGAGAAACTGCTGATCGTCGACGGCTTCCACCACGTATGCGCCGTCCACCTGCATGACGAGAACGCGGTCATTCCATGCAGGATCGTTTAGGAGCTTTCCCCATGACATGGCTCGACATGGCTGTGAGTCTCATGGAGCAGTTTGAGGACTGCAGGTTGCAGCCCTATCCGGATCCAACGCTCGGCTGGGACCTACCAACGATCGGTTACGGCTAGGCTAGCCCTGCAACTCGCTTAGCGGGGGAATCAGTTTGGGTATGGTTTTGGGGGGTATTCGGCGATAGTCCCACCTGTACCCCCAAAGCCAACCGGTAGTAGTTGGGCATCTGTGGGCAATGATGGCAGCTAGAAACCCCGCCACGCAAGGCTGTGCGCGGTTATGGAATTTCTATTTTGGGGATTTTGGGAGAAGATGGGAAGGTCTTTGGTCCCCCCGACAGGAATCGAACCTGTATCTAGCGCTTAGGAGGCACTTGTTCTATCCATTGAACTACGGGGAGAGGATAGTTTTAACGGGGTGGAACGAAGCCTTGCTGCTATTGGCTTCCGCCTTATCCCGCGGGCGTTTCCGGCTTTTCTGCTTCGTCCTAAGTGAAGCGCCGTGACACCTTGTGAACCCTAGTTTACAGCCGTTTCTGCTGCGCTTTTGCTACAGCGTGGCCCGATGGCGCGTTTAGCTGATCCACACGCCGCTACAGTCTCGGAAGCGCGCAAACCATGGCTTCAATCCTGCCGCCAGGCAGTCGCTGACGAACCCAGGCACGCCAGCGAGCGCAGAGTATAGCAAAAACGTTCAAAACCAAAGCAGCGGCCGAAGCATGAACTGCCTGTACAAGCTCAGCACCACACCAGAGCTTCCAATAAGTACGCCACCAAGATCCACGACAGCCCATTCAGCGGACCACTTCTCAAGCAATCGTTGCCCGTACCTCGACTACCCGTTCGGGTGGTGTGCGTCCGTTGCTGTCCTGTCATTCTGAATGCGCTCGCCGGCACCTTGCTGGCAAAGCATTGCGCAAATGAGCGCGTGAAACGCGAGCAGATCGCGTTCGAATCGGCAGGAGCCATCACATGGAAACCTCAACCTCCAGCGGAAATCCATTGCAGGACCTTTCCGACAACATGGCGAGCATCGTCGAGCGCGTGGGGCAGCGCGTCGTCGCGGTGCACGGTCGGCATCGCATTCCCTCAAGTGGCGTAATCTGGCGGCAAGGCGTCGTCGTCACGGCGGCGCACACGCTCAGGCATGAAGACGGGATCAACGTTACGCTGGCCGATAACCGGACCGTCGCCGCGGTTCTCGTGGGGCATGATGCGGGCACCGACCTCGCCGTGCTCAAACTGGACGGCGTGAATCTCGACCCGGTCGAGTCCGGCGATGCGGGCTCGCTCAAGGCGGGCCATCTGGTGCTGGCAGTCGCGCGGGCCGATGGGCTCGGCGCCAGTGCGGACTTCGGCGTGGTCGGCGCGGTCGGCGGCCCGTGGCGCACATGGCGGGGCGGGCAACTGGATGCGTTCGTGCGGCTCGACGGCGGTCTGCGTCCAGGTTTCTCGGGCGCGGCCCTCGCGGATATGCGCGGACAGGTCATGGGCATTTGCACATCGGCGCTTGCACGTGGCGTCGGCATCCTGATTCCGTCGGCGACCGTGGCGCGCATCACCGACGAACTGCTGACCAAAGGACATGTCTCGCGCGGCTATCTGGGCGTCGGCACGCAGCCGGTGAATCTGTCGGAGGCGTGGATGAAGAAAATGAGCCTGTCGTCCGATCGCGGTTTGCTGATCGTGTCGCTCGCGGCGAACGGTCCTGCGGAGAAGGCCGGCGTGCTCATCGGCGATGTGCTGATCGAACTGGATGGCGAACCGTGCCGCGACATCGACGATCTGCACGCAGCGCTAAGCTCCGAACGCATCGGGCAGCCGTTGAAAATCGGGCTGATTCGCGGCGGCGAGCGTCACGAGTGTGCGGTCGTTCTCGGCGAACGCCGGCAACGGAATTCGTGTGGGTGAGGTTGAGGCAAGCAGTCGAGTGTCAGGTGGACAGATGCCACAGATGAGCCCGGTTCGGGTCGCGGTTATCGCCAATGCGCCGCAGGTGCGCGCGGATCTGCAAGCACTGGTCGACGCGACTCCGGCATTCGGGTTCGCGGGCAGTGCCGCCGACGTTGAAACGCTTGCCGACTGCTTTGCCGGTTCCTTGCCGGATGTGATCGTGATCGACCTTGGGCCGGAGGCGAGTGACGCGCTCAGTCCCGGATTCGACACAGATCGGCCACCGCCGGCGCTCGTCGTGTTGACCGACGAAGTGGACAGCGACTGGATGCATGAGGCGTTGCCAGGAAACGTGATGGCGATCCTGTCGCGAGACGCGACAGCGGGCGAAATCGTCGCAGCGATCGAAGGTGTGGCCGCAGGTCTGTGCGTGTTGCCGCCGGAGATCTTCGCAAGGCTGCTGGGCGGGCGCAAGCCGTCTCGCCCGATGGCCTCCGCCGTGCACATCGAAGCGCTGACCTCACGCGAGATCGACGTACTGGCGATGCTCGCCGAAGGCCTCAGCAACAAGGAGATCGCACGTCAGCTCGCCATCTCGGACAACACGGTGAAATTTCACCTTTCGTCGATTTTCGGCAAGCTGGGGGCAACCAGCCGCACCGAAGCGGTGACGCTGGGCATGCGGCATGGATTCATCATGGTGTAGGGGCCGGGCCCAACCCCAAAAAACAAACGGCCCAGCGGGCGCCAACCCGGCGAGGCCGTTGAGACAAGACATGCGCCGCCGCAGCCCTCAGGCCGCGCACAGCCAGTCATGGCGTTGCTTCAGAACTCCACAACCGCGAATTCCGCCTTGCTGACGTCGCACAGCGGACAACGCCAGTCTTCCGGGATATCGGCGAAGCGCGTGCCTGCCGCAATGCCTTCTTCCGGCAGACCTTCTTCTTCGTTGTAGATCCAGCCGCAAATCAGGCAGACCCAGCTTTTGTACTCGACAATCACTTCGCTCACGACACACTCTTTCTTCAGTTCAATGCAAGATCCGCAGTTCTGCCCCTTTTTGGGGCGTGCGGCGATCCGCAATATTACAGGAGTTTGTCAAATCGCTGATCTGGACCTTTGCCGCAGTGCCGCGCACCCCTCGGTTAAACGGTGTCACATCTGCGGTGTATGCTTTGAAGAGCGGTCTTGAGACTCACCAGTCACGCGTCGCGCCGGGCCGCTTTCCTCAAGGAGAACGCCATGTTTAACAACAAATGGTTGGCAGGTGCGGTATTCGCCGGATTGCTCGCCGTCTCGGCCGTCGCCCAGGCGGAAGGGGTGTTTTTCGTCGAGCCCAAGGATGGCGCTACCGTCAGCAACCCGGTGCACGTGGTATTCGGCATCGAGGGCATGACCATTGCGCCGGCAGGCACGATGACCGAGGGCACGGGCCACCATCATCTGCTGATCGACGGCGCGCCGATGCCCAAGGGCCAGGTGATTCCCATGACGGACAAGTCGCTCCACTTCGGCAAGGGCCAGACGGAAACGACCTTGACGTTGCCGCCCGGCGATCACACCCTGACGATGCAATTCGGTGACGGCGCGCATCGCTCGTATGGCCCCGAGTGGAGCCAGACCATCACGGTTCACGTGCAGTAACCACGGTTGGCGCGCGCGGCGGGGCGCTGTAGCGCCCCGTTCGCACGCTGGCTATCCGGCCTATCTCTTCCGGCACCCGGGCATCCAGGCGCGCGCCCGGTACAATGAGCGGTTCCTGCTCATTGCTGTCTTCTGCCAAATCTCCATGTCGCTTTACACCATTACCGGGGCGCAACTGGCGTTCGGTCACGTCGCGTTGCTCGATCACGCGGATTTCTCTCTCGAAGCGGGCGAGCGCGTCGGGCTGATCGGCCGCAACGGCGCGGGCAAGTCGTCGCTGCTGACGATCGTCGCCGATCTGGCCAAGCCCGACGACGGGCTCGTCACGCGTCAGCAGGGCCTGACCTCGGTCTATGTGCCGCAGGAGCCCGAGTTCGATGTTGACGACACGGTGTTCGATGCGGTCGCCGCCGGCCTGACCCGCGCCCGTGCGCTGCTGGACGAATATGACGTGGTCGCCAACCAGCTCGCCGACGAGCCGGAAGGTCCGCAGCACGATGAACTGATGTCGCGCATGAACACGCTGCAGTCGGAGTTGGACCATTCCGACGCCTGGAACTGGAGCACGCGCGTGGCGACTACGCTGCAGCAGATCGGCCTGAACGGCGAGGCGCGGGTCGGTTCGCTCTCCGGCGGCATGCAAAAGCGTGTCGCGCTGGCGCGGGCGCTGGTGGTGCAGCCTGACGTGTTGCTGCTGGACGAACCGACCAACCACCTCGACTTCGAAGGTATCCGCTGGCTCGAAGAGCTGCTGGTCTCGCTGCGCGCCGGCCTGCTGTTCATTACCCACGACCGCGCGTTTCTCGATCGCGTCGCCACGCGCATCGTCGAACTGGATCGCGGCCGTCTGCTGTCGTATCCGGGTAATTTCAGTGCCTACCAGACCCGCAAGGCGCAACAGCTCGAAATCGAGCAGGTGGAAGCGGCCAAGTTCGACAAGCTGCTGGCGCAGGAAGAAGTGTGGATCCGCAAGGGCGTGGAAGCGCGCCGCACGCGCAGCGTCGGCCGGATCGCGCGGCTCGTGGAAATGCGCAAAGAGCGCGCCGAGCGCCGCAATGTGCAGGGCAACGTCAAGCTGGACGTAGGGCAGGGCGAAAAGTCGGGCAAGATTGTCGCCGAGCTGACCGATGTGACCAAGCGCTACGGCTCGCGCACGGTGGTGGACAACTTCACGGCCACGGTCATGCGTGGCGACAAGATCGGTTTTGTCGGTCCCAACGGCGCGGGCAAGACCACGCTGCTGAAGATCATCCTCGGCGAGTTGGCGCCGGATGAAGGCACGGTGCGTATAGGCACCAATCTGCAGGTCGCCTATTTCGACCAGATGCGCGCGCAACTCGACCTGGAAAAGAGTCTCGCGGACACGATCAGCCCGGGTAGCGAGTGGGTCGAAGTCAACGGCCAGAAAAAGCACGTGATGAGCTATCTCGGCGACTTCCTGTTCGCGCCAGAACGGGCGCGTTCGCCGGTCAAGTCGCTGTCGGGCGGCGAGCGCAACCGCCTGCTGCTGGCGCGGCTGTTCGCGCGGCCGGCCAACGTGCTGGTGCTTGACGAGCCGACCAACGACCTCGACATCCCCACGCTCGAACTGCTCGAAGAGCTTCTCACGGAATACGACGGCACGGTGCTGCTGGTCAGCCACGACCGTGCGTTTCTGGATAACGTCGCCACATCGGTGATCGCCTCGGAAGGGGCGGGCAAGTGGCGCGAGTATGTCGGCGGGTTTACGGACTGGCAGGTCCAGCGCGACCGCTCGCAGCAGATGGCACAGGAAGCACAGAAAGAAGCCGTCAGGGAAGCGGCCCCGAAAGATAGCAAAGAAAGCGGCGCGGCCGCTGCGAGCCGCACCGCCCCCCAGCGCGCCGCCAAGCTGTCGTTCAAGGAGCAGCGCGAACTGGAGGCGCTGCCGGCGCAAATCGCCGCACTGGAAGCGGAGCAAAAGGCGATTGGCGCGCAACTCGAAGACGGTTCGGTTTTCGCCAGGGACGCCGCGGAAGGTACGCGGCTGACGGAACGCTATGCGGCGATCGACGATGAGCTGCTGGTGGCGATGGAGCGTTGGGAGGAGCTGGAGAGCCGGCGGAAGTGATGGACGGACGTGGCGTGAACGGCTGCGCCTTGGAGCTCCCCGTGTTTCAGACGTAAAAGTAGCTGGTGGAGCTTGGGTAGTTCGAGTTGCAGGGTTTGCCACACTATTCCGAGGTCTACTGAAAAGTAACCATGCGCGACGCGATTGCGCATGAGGTACATTTCTTCCCAGGGAACGTCAGGATGGGCGGTAGCGAATGCCGGGTGATCACGCTCGATGTTGCGCGCTGCTTCGCCGACGACTTCCAGATTGCGAATAACAGCATCTTGTACTAACTCGTTGGAGAGAAATGCCGAATCGCTCATACCCTGCGTGTAACGCAGAATACGTTCGATGGCATTGAGCATATGGTCAATGTAGTCGGCTACCCGCAAGTCGCCCTTTTCACACGGGCACCGCTTCGGCAACGACGCGGGCCCGGAACGATTCGGGAAGCGCTTTCGGCGTCAAAACGTCAACCGAAACGCCGAGAAGTTTTTGCAGGCGGCTCTGAATGCGAGCGATATCGAGCAACGTCGTTTCGGGAGTCGGATCGACGAGCAGATCGAGATCGCTATCATCCCGGTCTTCGCCGCGAATGGCGGAGCCGAACACGCGCACATTGTTGGCATGATGGTCGGCAACGATCTTCCTGACCTCGGCGCGATGGGCGCTGAGCGCTTCAGAGGGTCTCATTTCGGCGCTCCGGCTGCGGCTTAGGGGAGAGTTCAGATTATATATGCGTGCCGCTCAACACCGTTGCGACCCACCCGGATTGGCCTGTCGTCCCCTCGCCAAACGGCCGATCAGACATCCGGCAAATTGCTCCCTGTATCGAAATCAGTAAAATACCCCGCGAACAGGCTTCCTTCCGGGCGCTCGCGCCGGGCGCGCCGCCTTGGCGCAGCGCCGGGGAGAAGCCGGCTATAAAACAGTTTGCCCGCCGTGCGGGCACCCCACCCACCCCGTTGTTTCGTTTCGCTTTTTTTGAAAACTCAACGCATTGTCCACGGACCTGTCCACAGGACCTGTGGACAACGATGAACCGACGGACCCGAGTCAACCATGTCTACGAAAAAGCCAAACGCCGCGTATAGCGAAGCGTCGATCAAGGTGTTGAAGGGCCTCGAGCCGGTCAAGCAACGACCGGGCATGTACACCCGCACCGAAAATCCGCTGCACATCATTCAGGAAGTCATCGACAACGCCTCGGACGAAGCCCTCGGCGGCTTCGGCCGGCAGATCACGGTCACGCTGCATGCGGACCAGTCGGTGTCCGTCGAAGACGACGGCCGCGGTATCCCGTTCGGCATGCACCCCGAAGAGGGCGTGCCGGTCGTCGAAATCGTTTTCACGCGCCTGCACGCGGGCGGCAAGTTCGACAAGGCCGCCGGCGGCGCCTACACGTTCTCCGGCGGTTTGCACGGGGTCGGCGTGTCGGTCACCAACGCGCTCTCCACCCGTCTTGACGTCACCGTGTGGCGCGACGGCAAGGTGGCCGAGCTGAGCTTCGCCGACGGCGACGTGGCGAAATCGCTCGAAGTGCGCGCCGCCGCCAAGGGCGAGAAGAAGTCCGGCACGCGTGTGACCGCATGGGCCAATCCCAAGTACTTCGACTCGCCGAACCTGCCGCTAGGCGAACTGCAGCGTCTGCTGCGCTCGAAAGCGGTGCTGTTGCCCGGTGTGGAAGTCACGCTCGTCAACGAAAAAACCGGCGAGCGTCAGACCTGGAAGTACGAGGACGGCCTGCGCGGCTATCTGCTCGAAGGCATGAACGGCAGCGACCTGCTGATTCCGCTCTTCGAAGGCGAGCGCTACGCCGAAAACTCGCGTTCGAGCGAAGACACCTTCGCGGAAGGCGAGGGTGCGGCGTGGGTGGTGGCCTGGAGCGAAGAGGGGCCGCTCACACGCGAATCCTACGTCAACCTGATTCCGACGCCTGCCGGCGGCACGCACGAATCCGGTCTGCGTGACGGCCTTTTCCAGGCGGTCAAGAGTTTCGTCGAGCTGCATAATCTGCAGCCGAAGGGCGTGAAGCTGCTCGCGGAAGACGTGTTTGCGCGCGTCTCGTTCGTGCTCTCGGCAAAGGTGCTCGATCCGCAGTTTCAAGGGCAGATCAAGGAGCGCCTGAATAGCCGTGACGCGGTGAAGCTGGTGTCGTCGTTCTCGCGGCCGGCGCTCGAGTTGTGGCTGAACCAGCACGTCGAGCACGGCAAGAAACTCGCGGACCTCGTCATCAAGCAGGCGCAAGCGCGCACCCGCGCCGGCCAGAAGGTCGAGAAGCGCAAGAGCTCGGGCGTGGCCGTTCTGCCGGGCAAGCTGACCGATTGCGAGTCGACCGATATCGCCCGCAATGAACTGTTCCTCGTCGAGGGCGATTCGGCAGGCGGCTCGGCCAAGATGGGCCGCGACAAGGAATACCAGGCCATCCTGCCGTTGCGCGGCAAGGTGCTCAACACCTGGGAAACCGAGCGCGATCGCCTGTTTGCCAACAACGAAGTGCACGACATTTCGGTGGCGATCGGCGTCGATCCGCACAGCCCTGACGACCACGTCGACCTGTCCAATCTGCGCTACGGCAAGATCTGCATCCTTTCGGACGCGGACGTGGACGGTTCGCACATCCAGGTGTTGCTGCTGACATTGTTCTTCAAGCACTTCCCGCAACTGATCGAACGCGGTCACGTATGCGTAGCGCGTCCACCGCTGTTCCGTGTCGATGCGCCGGCTCGCGGCAAGAAGCCCGCGCAGAAGCTGTACGCGCTTGACGAAGGCGAACTGGAAGCGATCCTCGACAAGCTGAGCAAGGACGGTGTGCGCGAGACGCAATGGTCGATCAGCCGCTTCAAGGGTCTTGGCGAAATGAGCGCCGAGCAGTTGTGGGACACCACCATGAACCCCGATACGCGGCGCCTGTCGCCGGTTGCGCTGGGCGAGCTCGACTACGACGCCACGGTCGCCCGCATGACGATGCTGATGGGCAAGGGTGAGGCGGCCTCGCGCCGCAGCTGGCTCGAAGAAAAGGGTAACGAAGTCGAAGCGGATATCTGAGCGCCTGTCGAAGGCCTGCTCGCGTAGCGATACTTCACGCCATATACGGATACGGAATCTAGATGGACGACAACACGCCTGATCTTTTCACCGAGACGCCGCCGCCCGGCGACTCCCTGACGCTCGGCAACTACGCCGAACGCGCCTACCTCGACTACGCGGTGAGCGTCGTCAAGGGCCGCGCGTTGCCCGATGTTTGCGATGGCCAGAAGCCGGTGCAGCGGCGCATCCTGTTCGCGATGAACGACATGGGCCTCTCCGACAACGCGAAGCCGGTCAAGTCGGCGCGCGTGGTGGGCGACGTGCTCGGCAAGTATCACCCGCACGGCGACCAGTCGGCATACGACGCACTGGTGCGGCTCGCGCAAGACTTCTCGATGCGCTATCCGCTGATCGACGGCCAGGGCAACTTCGGTTCGCGCGACGGTGATGGCGCGGCGGCGATGCGTTACACGGAAGCGCGCCTGACGCCGATCGCCAAATTGCTGCTCGATGAGATCAACCAGGGCACGGTCGATTTCATGAAGAACTACGACGGCGAGTTCGACGAGCCCAAGCTGTTGCCGGCGCGTCTGCCGTTCGTGCTGTTGAACGGCGCATCGGGTATCGCTGTGGGCTTGGCCACGGAAATTCCGTCGCACAACCTGCGCGAAGTCGCAGCGGCTGCGGTGGCGATGATCCGCAACCCGAAGCTGCCGCATGCCGACTTGATGCAGCTCATCCCGGGACCGGACTTCCCCGGCGGCGGCCAGATCATTTCGAGCGAAGCGGAAATCGCCGCAGCGTACGAGAGCGGCCGCGGCAGCCTGAAGGTGCGCGCCCGCTGGAAGATCGAAGACCTTGCCCGCGGCCAGTGGCAACTGGTGATCACGGAACTGCCGCCGAACACGGCCGCGCAGAAGGTGCTAGAGGAAATCGAAGAGCAGACCAATCCGAAGATCAAGCTCGGCAAGAAGACGCTTACGCCCGAACAACTGCAGACCAAGCAGACCATGCTCGCGCTGCTCGATGCCGTGCGCGACGAGTCGGGCAAGGACGCACCGGTGCGTCTGGTGTTCGAGCCGAAGTCGAGCCGCATCGACCAGACTGAGTTCGTCAATTCCCTGCTTGCGCATACCAGCCTCGAATCGAACGCGTCGCTGAATCTGGTGATGGTGGGCGCCGACGGCCGGCCGCGTCAGAAGGGCATTTCCGAGATCCTGCAGGAGTGGATCGGCTTCCGCTTCGCTACCGTCACGCGCCGCACGCGTCATCGTCTCTCCAAGGTCGACGACCGGATTCACATCCTCGAAGGCCGGATGATCGTCTTTTTGAATATCGACGAAGTCATCCGCATCATTCGCGAGTCGGACGAACCGAAGTCCGCGCTGATCGCGGCGTTCGGGCTGTCGGACCGCCAGGCCGAGGACATCCTTGAAATCCGTCTGCGTCAGTTGGCGCGGCTGGAGAAGATCAAGATCGAGAAGGAGCTGGCTGAACTGCGCGACGAGAAGGCCAAGCTCGAAGAACTGCTCAGCAGCGAACCGGCGATGAAGCGCCTGCTCATCAAGGAAATCGAAGGCGACGCCAAGCAATACGGCGACGAGCGCCGCACGCTGATCCAGCAGGAAAAGCGCGCAACCTTCGAAGCTCGTGTGGTCGACGAGCCGGTCACGGTGGTGATGTCGCAGAAGGGCTGGGTGCGCGCACTCAAGGGCCATGGGCTCGATCCGGCCGGCTTCACCTTCAAGGCGGGCGATGCACTGTACGCCGCGTTCCAGTGCCGCACGCCCGATACGCTGATTGCGTGGGGCAGCAACGGGCGCGTCTATTCGGTGGCAGTGGCGCTGCTGCCGGGTGGCCGTGGCGACGGCGTGCCGGTTACCTCGCTGATCGAGCTCGAATCGGGCAGCCATCTGATGCACTACTACGCAGCGCCGGCGGATCAGGCGTTGCTGCTGGCGTCGAGCAACGGCTTTGGTTTTATCGCCAAGGTCGGCGATATGGTGAGCCGCGTGAAGGCCGGCAAGTCGTTCATGACGATCGACGAGGGCGCCGCGCCGCTCGTGCCGATGCCCATGCTGCCGGACGCGACCCATGTTGCCTGCCTGTCGGGCGGTGGCCGCCTGCTGGTGTTCGGCCTCGACGAGATGAAGACGCTCTCGGGCGGCGGCCGTGGCGTCACGCTGATGGCGCTCGACGAGAAGGAAAGCTTGACCCAGGCGTTGGCCATCGGCAAGGCAGGCGTCGTGCTGATCGGCACGGGTCGTGGCGGCAAAGCGTATGAAGAAACGCTGAGTGGCGCGGCACTCACGCCGCATATCGGCAAGCGTGCCCGCAAGGGCCGTGCGGCGGACACGAAGCTGAAGGTGTCGGGCATGCGGCCGGCATTGCCCGCGTGACGTGAAGAGGTAAGCAGCAGTCGCGCGTGCGCGGTCCTTCAACCACAGGCCGCGCAGGCAGCAGGTAGTGCACATTCGGGGACCGGCGCCGCGTATCGCGCGCCGGCACAATAAATAAAACGATGGTGATCGCGATGAACTGCGGAACTGCGTGCATGGCGCGCGGTCGAACGCGGTCATTAAGCCGAGTCCTGTAACGCGATAGGTTCGTCCTGAGGGTTCTCCCTTCTAACGGTCCATGCTCCAGGGCAGCGAGCGGCACGCCATCATCGAGAGAGGAAAACAACATGACCAAAGCCGTCGAACTCGCGCTCTTTTTGCACCTGCTCGCTGTAGCCGTGTGGGTGGGCGGGATGGTCTTCGCGCACTTTTGCCTGCGCCCGGCGCTGGCCGATTTGTCGCCGCAATTGCGCCTGCCGCTGTGGGAGTCGGTGTTTGGGCGCTTTTTCAACTGGGTCGCCGCTTCCGTGATCGTGATTCTGCTGACCGGCGGCTTCCTGCTGACGCAGTTCGGCGGTGCGCATGCTTCCTGGCAGTTGCACGCCATGGCGGGTCTCGGCATCGTCATGATGCTGATCTTCGGGCATATCCGTTTTGCGGTGTTTCCGCGTATCCGTCGCGCCGTGCAGTCGCAGAACTGGCCGGACGGCGCACGTGCGGTCGGCACGGTGCGGCGTCTGGTAGTCGTCAATCTGGTGCTGGGTGTGGTGACGATCGGCGTGGCCGTATTGTCGGGCGGGGTTTAACAAGCCGGGCCGTGCAGGTCGCGCCTGACTGCGCACATCGCACTATCCCGCACGAGAGACGCCGCAAAATGCGGCGTTTTTCACATCCGGGCCGCCGTCTGGCCGGCCGGTCCCACGATCCGCTCCGCCAGCGAGTACCGTTGCATGCACCGCTCCATGCTGTCGAGAAACGCATGATCGGCTGCGTTCATCTTGCGGTCGCGGTGCCACAGCAGATGCACGTCGACATCCGCCAGGCCTTCATCGGGCGGCAGGCGCCATAAGCGCTGTTGCGTAAGATCGTCGCGCACGATGTGTTCAGGCAGGCAGCCAATACCGTAGCCCGCGAAGATCAGCCGCCGCACTTCATCGAGACTCGGCGACGACGCCACAATGCGTCCCGTAAAGCCCTTCTGGTCGCGAAACACGGTGAGTGGCGAGAGGCTGTCGCCGATCTGGTCGCTCGTGAACGAGACGAAATTCTCCGCCAGCAGGTCTTCCATCGTCAGTTGCGATTTACCGAACAGGCGATGGTGGCGCCCGCAGAAAATCGCATAACGCTGGCGCAGAAAGCAGCGCATCTCCAGTTTATCGACCGGCGTACGGCAGAGGCTGAGGCCCGCCGTCGCCGTCTTTTGCTGTAACGACGAGATGATGTCCGACGAACGCATCACTTCGATCTGCAGATCGATACGCGGATAGGTGCGATGAAACTCGGCGAGGAATTCGTCGTAGACCGGCGAGTCGATCCGGCTCACGCTCAAGAGACGGATCGAACCCGTAATGTCTTCGGTGCGCTCATCGAGTTCGGTTTCGAGCCGGGAGATGTTGCCGTAGATGTCGCTGGCGATGCGGTAAACCTCTTCGCCGGCCAGAGTGGGCACGAAATGCGGGCCGCGCCGCTCGATCAGCTTGCGCTCCAGCGTATCTTCGAGCCGTTTGAGCGCCTGGCTCACGGCCGGCTGCGTCACGTGCAGCCGCGCCGCCGCGCGGCTCACACTGCGCTCCTGCATGATCACGAGGTAGGTGCGCAACAGATTCCAGTCGAGCCGGTCATTCAGGAAACGGGCGATTTCCACGCGCATGGCAGTCTTGTCAGGAGTAAGGTATTAGCCAGATTTATGTCGAGAATAATAACTCGAAACTTGACTAATGTTTTATGGCTGCCGATAAACGACCTGTACGCCACGTCCGGCGTGCGCGGCGCGCGCCACCTGGCGGCGCTGCAACCGGCAGCACGTCAGTCGTACGCCACCCGAGAGTGGCGGCGCACCCCTCAAGGAGCCAGCATGAACCAACCTGCCATGTCCGCCCGCCAGCCGGCACGCGCTGCGACCGCCGCGTTTATCGGCACCATGATCGAGTGGTACGACTTCTACATCTACGCCACGGCGGCGGCGCTGGTGTTCGGCTCGCTGTACTTTCCGTCGCACGACACGTTTGTCAGCACGATGGCGTCGTTCGCCACCTTCGCGGTCGGCTTCTTCGCGCGTCCGATTGGTGGTCTGATCTTCGGCCACCTTGGCGATCGCATCGGCCGTAAAAAGGCGCTGATGACCACGCTGATGATGATGGGCGTCGCCACCGTCTGCGTCGGCCTGCTGCCCGACTTCTCCAAGGTCGGCGTGCTGGCGCCGGTGCTGCTGGTGCTGCTGCGCGTGGTGCAGGGCATTGCCGTTGGCGGCGAGTGGGGCGGGGCGGTGCTGATGGCCGGTGAACATGCGCCACAAGGCCGGCGCACGTTCTTCGCGTCGTTCGCACAACTGGGCAGTCCGGCCGGGCTGATTCTCTCGCTGGTCGCGTTTCGCGCCGTCACCTCGCTCGACAAGGCCGACTTCATGTCGTGGGGCTGGCGGCTGCCGTTTCTGGCGAGCGCGGTGCTGCTGGTGGTCGGCATCCTGATCCGCCTTGGCGTCAACGAATCGCCTGAGTTCGTTCAGGTGAAGCAAGCGAACAAGACCGTCAAGCTGCCGGTCGCCGAGGTGTTCAGTTCGTCATGGCGTCTCGTGCTGTTGTGTATCGGCGCGAACACGATCGGCATTGCGGGCGTCTATTTCACCAACACGTTCATGATCGCCTACACGACGCAGTATGTTGGCGTCACGCGTTCGCTGATTCTCGATTGCCTGTTTGCCGTCGCCATCATCCAGTTTTGCGCGCAACCGCTTGCGGCGTGGCTGGCCGAGCGCATGGGAGCCGCGCGCTTCCTGAAGTGCGCCGCGCTTGCCGCGATGCTCTCGCCGTATCCGATGTTCGTGCTGGTGCAAAGCGGCAGCGTCGTGCCGATGGTGATCGGCATCGCCATTGCGGTGGTCTGCATGGCGAGCTTTTACTCGGTGATCGCGGGCTTCGTTAGCGGTGTCTTTCCGACGCGCGTGCGCTATTCGGCGATCTCCTTGTCGTACCAGGTCTGCGGCGCGGTCGCGGGCGGCCTGACGCCGCTGGTGGGCACCTATCTGGCGCATCGCTTTACCGGTCAGTGGTGGCCGCTTGCCGTTTTCTATACCTGCCTCGCCTCGATCTCGCTGCTGTGCATCGTCGTGCTCGACGCACGCCGTTCGCAACGCGCCGACGCCACGGAAGCGGCCGATGCGCTGCGCGCCAGCTAAGCCGATTTTCTTGCCATCTTGCCATTGCGGAAACACCATGAAAGACCTGTTGTATATCGATGGCGCACGCCTGTGGGCGAGCCTGATGGACATGGCGCAGATCGGCGCCACGCCGAGGGGCGGCGTGCGCAGGCTCGCACTGACCGAGGAAGATAAGCAGGGCCGCGATCTGTTTGCGCAGTGGTGCCGCGATGCGGGACTGTCGGTGAGCGTCGACGCCATCGGCAACCTGTTTGCCCGGCGCCCCGGCACGCGCGAAGCGGCGGCTCCGGTGCTGATCGGCAGCCATCTCGACACCCAGCCCGAGGGCGGCCGCTTCGACGGGGTGTACGGCGTGCTTGCCGCGCTCGAAGTAGTGCGCGCGCTAAACGATGCGGGCGTGGAGACCGAGCGGCCTATCGAAATCGTCTCGTGGACCAACGAAGAAGGGGCGCGCTTTACGCCCGCCATGCTGGGGTCAGCGGTGTTTACCGGCGTGACGGCGCTCGGCGACGCGCTGGCCAAGCGCGACGCGCAAGGCGTCACCCTTGCCGAAGCGCTGGACGCCAGCGGCTACCGCGGCACGCGCGCTACGACCGGCGTGCCGGTCGATTCGTACTTCGAAGCACATATCGAACAAGGCCCGGTGCTGGAGGCCAACGGCACCCGTATCGGCGTCGTGACGGGCGGCCAGGCGATTCGCTGGCTCGACGTCACCGTGACCGGTGTGGCGGCTCATGCGGGCACGACGCCTATGCCCTATCGCAAGGATGCCTGTTTCGCGAGTGCGCAGATGGCCGCTGAGCTGGAGCGCATGGTGGAGCACTACGCACCGCGCGGACTGGCGACGATAGGCCAGGTGGAGATTGCCAACGGGTCGCGCAACACGATTGCGGCCAAGGTGTCGTTCACGGTGGATTTGCGCCATCCCGAGGACATCCAGCTCGATGCGATGGAGCGCGATCTGCGCGCTGCGTTCGTGCGCATCGCCCAGCATCGTGGGGTGCAAGTCGAGATTGCGACGTATTGGACAAGCCCGGCCACACCATTCGATGCAAGCTGCGTCGCACGGGTTGCCGAAGCGGTTGAGGCGCTAGGCTATTCGAACGAGCGTATTGTGAGCGGTGCCGGACACGACGCCATTCATCTCGCAGGTTATTGCCCGACGGCGATGGTGTTCATTCCCTGTGTGGACGGCTTGTCGCATAACGAAGCGGAAGACGCCTTGCCCGAGGACGTTACGCGCGGCGCAAACGTGCTGCTCAATGCGGTGCTGGCGCGCGCAGGGGTCACCACCGTGAGCGCGGCGGTTCGCTGAACTCGGATATGCGCCAAACGAACAGCGTAGCGAAGGCCACAGCGCAGGCCTCAATGCAGGCATAAGTGCAGGCATAAACACGCAGGCCCCAATCAAAAGGAATCACCATGCAGACTTTCTTCCATCCCGAGCAACTGCTGCATCATCCGCGCAGCTACCTGTCGCGCGGCCAGATGCGTCCGGCGCAGGAGGTTCCCGAGCGAGCCGCGCATCTCGTCGCCGCGGTCAAGTCGCTCGATTTCGACATCCGCGAACCGGCCGACTCCGGCATGGCGGGCATCGCCGCCGTCCATAACATGAACTACCTGCGCTTCCTCGAGGAGGCGCACGCCGAGTGGAAGCAGATGCCCGAAGACTGGGGCGACGAGGTCATGTCGAATATCTATGTGCGCGAGTCAAACCCGCTGCGCGGCATTCTTGCCAAGGCCGGACGCTACCAGGCCGACGGCAGTTGCCCGGTCGGCGAATTCACCTGGCGTGCGGCCTACTGGTCGGCGCAAAGCGCGTTGGCGGCAGCGGCTGCGGTCAACAGCGGCGCCCGTGAGACGTATGCGCTGTGCCGCCCGCCTGGCCACCACGCACGCGTCGATGCCGCCGGCGGTTTCTGCTATCTGAACAACGCGGCCATCGCAGCGGAGGCGCTGCGCAAGCAATACGGGCGCGTCGCGATCCTCGATACCGATATGCACCACGGGCAAGGCGTGCAGGAAATCTTCTACGGACGCGATGATGTGTTGTACGTATCGATTCATGGCGATCCGACCAATTTCTACCCGGTCGTGGCGGGCTACGAGGACGAACGCGGCGCCGGGGCTGGCGACGGCTTTAACGTCAACTTGCCGATGCCGCATGGATCGTCCGAGGGGGTTTTCTTCGAGCGGGTGGACGAGGCGTTGCGCGTATTGAAGCGTTTCGAGCCGGACGCGCTGGTGCTGGCGCTTGGTTTCGATATCTACAAGGACGATCCGCAATCGCGCGTGGCCGTGACGACCGAGGGTTTCGGGCGGCTAGGCACAGCGATCGGTGCGCTGGATCTGCCGTCGGTGATCGTGCAGGAGGGCGGGTATCATCTCGCGAGCCTCGAGGCCAATGCACGGTCGTTCTTCGAGGGTTTCGCTGCGGCGCGCTTGCGCTGAGCGAAGCGGCGTGCGGGTTGTTGCGAAGCGCTACGGATTACGCTGGCGAGGGCGCGCTGCAAGTCGCGCCGCCCTCGGCGCTTCAGGATCGCAGCGTGCTACCCCAGCGCCACATAAGCGAGCCACAGCCCGCACACGCCCGCCACCGTCGCATAGACGACATAGACCGGCAGCTTCAGCTTGGCGAAGCACATCCCCGAGAAAATGGCAGTCGCCAGATACTGCGGCTGCAGCGGCACACGCTGCGCGATGCGCAGCACGGCAATCGCCAGAAACGCCGTGGTCACGGCTCGCAGAATCCGCATGCCATGCTCGAAGCGCGGATTGGCCTTCAACTGATGCAGATTGCGTTGCGCCAGCACGACGAGGCACCCCGACGGCACGAACAGCGCGAGCGTGGCGATCAAGGCGCCGGGCCAGCCATCGACGAGGTAGCCGAAGAACGGCACCACATTCAGCAGGGGCCCAGGCGACAACGGCGAGAGCGAGAACGCCAACGTGAAGTCGTTATCGGACACGCCGATGCCCGGCGTGACGAATAGCGCTTTCAGCACCGGCAGCGCGGAAAAGCCGCCGCCGAATAGCGTCATGCCAGCACCCGCGAGCCGTGGCCACAGCAGCGCCAGTTCGTAGCGGTGCGGCAACGGCAACGGAAGCGCGAACAACGCGAGCAGCACACAGAGCGCGGCTGCGAGTTGCAGGTCGCGGCGCGCAATCGATACGTTGACGCGCACCTTCTGCGCGGGACTATGGAACCAGCCCACTGCAAACGCGGCAACCAGCATCGCAACATAAACGGCGGGACTGCGCGCATAGGCGAGCGTGACGCAGCCGATCAGCGTTGCGATCCACTCGAGCTTGCCGCGCACGAGCGCACGGGTCTGCTTGTACCAGGTGACCGCGATCAGCACGCCGAGCACGACGCTGAAATGATTGAGCAGGGTCTGTGACGCTACGGCTTGCACGAAGGGCGTGCGGTAGAAGATCGCGAAGAGCGTCATCAAGGTGAAGAACGGCAGCACACTGGCAATGCCCGCCACCCACGCGCCGGCGCGTCCGCGCAGTGCGTGGCCCACCTGCACGGCGACGTTGCAGCCCACGGGGCCCGGCACCATCCACGCCAATGCGATCAGATCGGAGAAGGCGACCCGCGACAAGCGGCCTTCGCGCTCGACGTAATGATTCTCGAGTTGCGCCATCAGCGCGAGTCCACCCCATGACAGCGCCGACAGGCCGCACACGACCCGGAACAGCGTCCACAACGGTTCCCGCTCACCTCGTCTGATGGCGTCCTGACTTGTGATCATGTACATAACAGTCTGCACACCGGGCGCACCGGATGCGCTGATCGATTACGGCCGTATTGTTATGTCGCTCGCCTTGCATGGCCGGGAAAGCGCGTGCGATGTTTCAGTACTCTTGAATATATTCGTTATGCATGGGCACGCGATTGGACCGGCGCGCTCAGCTCAAGCGGATTGTCCGCTGGTGCTCGAAGTTGCGCTAGTGCTATCTGCAGAGGGTTCTCGGGCGGTGCGCCGCTCAGGCATCCCGCATACGCCGAAGCGCTCGAGCAGCGCGGGAATTGCGTCGACCGGAACCGGACGCGAAAACAGGAAGCCTTGCGCTTCGATGTGACCGAGCGCCGCGAGCCAGGCGATCTGTTCTTCGGTCTCAGTGCCTTCGACCACGACGGTGAGCCCAAGCGAGCGGGCCAGATTGACGATGGCCGTCACCATCACGCACACGCTGCGGTCGCCGGGAATCGCCTGCACGAACGAGCGGTCCACCTTCAGCGTATCGACCGAGAAGCGGTTCAGATACGACAGCGACGAGTAGCCCGTGCCGAAGTCGTCCAGCGCGATGCGCACGCCGAGACGTTTCAACGCGAAGATCTTCTCGGAGACCAGTTCGGGGTACTCCATCATCGCGGTCTCGGTAATCTCGAGTTCGAGGCGGCGCGCCGAGATGCCGCTTTCCTCGATGGCGTGCGAAATGGTTTCGTACAGGTCACCGCGCCAGAACTGCACGGCCGAGATGTTCACCGCCAGCGAGAGCGTGTCGTAGCCCTGCTGTTGCCACAACGCCAGCTGACGGCAGGCTGTCTCGATCACGAAGTCGCCGATCGGCACGATCAGGCCGGTCGATTCGGCCACCGGGATAAATTCGTTGGCCGGAATCAGCCCATGCTGGGGATGGTTCCAGCGCACCAGCGCTTCGAAGCCGGTGATGCAGCGGCGGCTCAGATCGATCTTCGGCTGGTAGGCGAGGAACAGTTGCCCTTCCGCGAGCGCCACGCGCAGTTGCTGTTCCCACTTCATCAAGTGGTCGGCGCGGTGCGAGAGCTGCGGCGAGTAGAACTGGTAGCAGTTCTTGCCGGCGTCTTTCGCGCTGTACATGGCAAGATCAGCTTTTTTCAGGAGGTCGATCTCGCTTTCGTTCGGCACCGAATAGAGCGCGATGCCGATGCTCGCATGCAGCACGAATGCACTGCCGCGCACTTCGAACGGCTTGGCGAAAACTTCGGCCGCGGCTTCGGCGAGATCGACGGCGCGCTTCTCGACTTCGTCGCCCTTGATCACCACCACGAACTCGTCGCCGCCGATGCGGCTCAGATCGCCGCCTTCGCCGATTGCGTCAGCCAGACGCGAGGCGGTCATCTGCAGCACGATGTCGCCGGCATTGTGGCCGAGCGTGTCGTTGACGGTCTTGAAGTTGTCGAGGTCGATAAAGAGAATCGCGAGCCGGCTCAGGTTGGCCGGGTTGGCGACGTCGTGACGCAGGCTCTGCAGCGTCGCATAGCGGTTGCGCAGGCCGGTCAGCAGATCGTATTCGACCAGATGCGTCATCTCGCGTTCGCGGCCCAGCAGCTTGCCGATCAGCCCGGTGGCGACCGCGAAGAAGCTGAGCATGGCGAGCGAGATGAAGCCCGCCATCAACAGATAGACGTTGCGCGTGTGGTTGTAGTCGGCGAACTCCTCGGCTTGCGAGAGGCCCACCAGCACGCCGAGCGGAGAGCCGTCGATATGCCGGTAAGAGAAGATGCGCGTGACGCCGTCGATCGAATCGACATAGGTGCCCGAGACGTGCTCGGAGGTCGGGTACGAACCGCTGGCGGAGAATTTGCTGGTGGAGTCGGCATTGCCGGTGCGCCGTGCGAGCACCGTGCCGTTGTCCGAGATCACCGCGATCACGCCGTCGCGGCCGATTGCTGCGTTATTGTAGAAGTCGCTGGTGAAGTAGCTCGGGTCTTCCGAGACCACCACGACACCTGCGAACGAGCCGTCCGGATGATTGAGACGGCGCGTCATCTGCAGCGTCCATTGTCCCGATACGCGGCCAAGCACCGGCTTGCTGATGTAGAGCTGGTCGTCGTTCTCGTGCTCGTGGACCTTGAAGTGCTCGCGATCGGACAGGTCGATCTGCTTGGGATTCTGTTCGGCGGTGTTCGACACCAGAATGCCGTGCTCGTCGATGATCGACACCTGCACCAGCGTGTCGCTCTGCACGACGCCTTTCTCGACCGTGCTGGCGAGATCGAAATGGCTCGGCGTCTTTTCGAATTCGTATTTGACGAAACGCGTGATCTGGTCGACCTGATGGATGGCCTTGACCGTGTGCTGTTCGAGCGCCGCAGACAGGATTGCAGCAGAGGCCATTGCCTCGCGCGAGGTGGCGTCTTTCTCGACCGACAGGCGCGCGAAGATCACAGTCCATAGCAGGATCAGTACGAGCACGCCGAGCGCGGGAATTGCAAGCAACGCGCGACCGCGCGGCACAGCCGCGTCCTGGCGGTGCCTTGCATCGCGCGCAGCAAAGAAGCGGGACTGACTCATCGGGTGGACCGCGCCCGTGTGCCGCTCCGCAGCGGCTTCATGTACATCGACTGCGCTGGTTTCGAGATTGGCTGCATGGTGAGCGAGGTGCCGAGACTGCTGCGCAGGAGGAAAGAGCGTGGGGTCTTGCCAGACCGCCCGTGGGTCAACGAATACCGTTCGATATTACTGAATGCCAATGGATTAAGGAAGGGGCCATGCTGCGGGTATACGCTCTCCCTGTCAGGCATGCCGGACGCATGTTTTCCCGTGGTGCAGCCGCGGTGGCGGCAGGCCCGCCAGGCGGGCATTTTCGAGGGTTTCGTCGAGCCGAGGCCGGTCTGCGTGCCCAGCTCGTGCAGGGCATCCTTACATCGGTGCGACATCGAGTTGTCCTGACGAGGCGTTTTGTGGACAGGCTTGGCCCAACTGGGCAATCGTTGCACGGGTTTTTTGCATGCAATCTGCGCAGCGAGGTACGGGATGGCGCGTGACCCGACACCGCGGATCAGGGCAGGGTGAAGGTCCCGTCTACGATCGTGATCGCCGATCCACCGATCCATGTCTTGCCAGCCGGGTCGTCGTAGCGCACGAACACCTGGCCCGCGCGACCGAGGACGGTGCCCTGGCGTGCGGTGTAAGTGAGACCCGGACGCTGCTGCTGCGCACTCAACAAGCCTGCTAGCGCGGCATTCGCGCTGCCGGTCACCGGGTCTTCGCCGTAGCCGAGGCTGCCGCCCATCATCAGGCAGCGCACCTCGAACGTGGCTGGGCCGTTGGCTTCATGCGGGCCGTAGAGCGTGACTCCATCCATGCCGGCCGCTCTGACGACGCTCGTGAGCGCCGCGGCATCCGGCTCGATAGCGAGGCAGGCGGCCGCCGTGTTCAACCGCACTACCAGCCAGCGCACACCGTTATCGCTTGCGCAGGGCGGGGCGCTGAAGTCGACAGCGTCGCTGCGCAACGCTTGTGCGAGTGTTGCGTACAACTCGGCCGGCAAGGCCGTGACACGCGCAGGCGGTGCCGCGAAAGCCCATCCACCGCCTTCTTGTGCGCTCAGTTCGATCAGGCCGGCGCCACATTGCTGAACCAGTTTGCCAGGCACTTTCGGCTGATAGCCGCTCTCGAGCAACGCATGAGCTGTGCCCAGCGTGGGATGGCCTGCGAACGGCAGTTCCTGGTGAGTGGTGAAGATGCGCACGCGGTAGTCCGCGGCCGGATCGGTCGGCTTGACGAGGAAGGTGGTCTCCGACAGATTGGTCCAGTGGGCGATGGCCTGCATCTGGGTGTCGTCGAGATCGTCGGCATCGAACACGACTGCAAGCGGATTGCCCTTGAATGGCACCGCGGTGAAAACGTCGACTTGTTTGAAGCGGACAGTGCGAGCGGGCATGGGACTCATCAGCAATTGAGTGGCGCGACGCGCTGATTCTACTGTGGGATTGGGGTTCCGGCCACCGGCATTCGGTGAAATTTTGTGTAGTTTTTGAGTGTTTTTATTGGCCTGATTGACTAAAAACGGAATATCAATATTAAAGAAGCTTCATTGCGAAGCAATGACGATGGATGCGGTTCGGCTGCCCTGTGCCACCAGATAAAACGCGCCGTGGGTGGCTGGGCACCGCACGACGCGTGGCAGGGGGCGAGGCCGCCGGCACTGCCAGTGAAGCTGGCGTGCCGGCAAGCGCCAGGCTTATTCGACTTCGGCAATCATCTCGATTTCAACGCAGGCGCCCAGCGGAATCTGCGCCACGCCGAACGCCGAGCGCGCGTGCTTGCCGCGCTCGCCGAACACGTCGGCGATCAGCTCGGACGCGCCGTTGGTGACCAGATGCTGCTCGGTGAACTCGAGCGTCGAGTTCACGAGGCTCATCAGCTTGACGATCCGCTTGACGCGGTTCAGATCGCCCACATGCGCGTGCAGCGTGGCGAGCAGGTCAATGGCGATCGAGCGCGCTGCGACCTTGCCTTCCTCGGTGGAGAGCGTGGCGCCGAGCTTGCCGGCCCACACCTTGCCGTCCTTCTTGGCAATGTGGCCGGACAGGTAAACCGTGTTGCCGCTCTGGGCGCTCATCACATAGGCCGCCGCCGGTGCGCCGGCGGTGGGCAGTTCGATACCCAGTTCCTTCAGCTTGTCGTACACATTTGCTTGAGACATGACGTGTCCTGGTGAGTAAGAAAGGGAGAGGGAGCAGCGTACTCAGACGCGTGCGCGGATCAGCGCCGCAAGGCGCGCCACACCTTCGTCGATTTTGGCGGGCGGCACCGTGACGAACGACAGGCGCAGCGTATTGTGCTGTGCTTTGTCCGCATAGAACGGGCCACCCGGTACGAAAGCGACGTTTTGCGCGACGGCTTCTTCCAGCAGCTTCATGCTGTCGATCTGCCCGGGCAGATTCACCCACACGAACATGCCGCCTTCCGGGCGGTTCCAGCTTACGCCTTCCGGCATGTAGCGTTCGAGCGCGGCCAGCATGGCGGCGCACTGGTCGCGGTAGAGCGCGCGGATGGTCGGCACGTGCGTGTCGAGAAAGCCGTCTTTCACGACTTCGTGGACGATGCGCTGCGTGAAGCTCGGCGTGTGCAGGTCGGTGGCCTGCTTCGCCTGGACCAGCTTGAAGTGCAGTTCTTCGGGGGCAATGATGTAGCCGATGCGCAGGCCCGGGGCGAGCACCTTCGAGAACGAGCCGAGGTGCACGATGTGGTCGGGCGCCATCGACAGCATGGTCGGCAGCGGCTCGCCCGCGTAGTCGAGCGCGCCGTACGGGTCGTCTTCGATGATCGGGAACGGGGCGCTCTTTGCCAGCTCGGCGAGCGCGCGGCGGCGCTCGAGCGGCAGGCGGCGGCCAGTCGGGTTCTGGAAATTCGGCTGCGCGTACAGAAGGCGCGCACCGGCGGTCAGCTCAGGCGTGAGCGCCTCGGGGATCAGGCCGTTGTCGTCGGTGGCCACCTGGACGTAGTGCGGCTCGTACATTGAAAACGATTGCAACGCACCGAGGTAAGTCGGGGTTTCGACCAGCACCGGGCTGCCCGGGCAGATCAGCACCTTGCCGAGCAGATCGAGCGCCTGCTGCGAGCCGGTAGTGACGAGCACCTGCGAGGCGCGGATCTGCGCGCCGTTGACCGAGTAACGCGCCGCGATCCATTCGCGCAGCGGCAGGTAGCCTTCGGTGGCGCTGTATTGCAGCGCGGCGGCCGGCGAATCGCGCAGGATGCGGTCGGAGGCTTCGCGCATGCGCTCGGCGGGGAAGGTGGCCGGCGACGGCAGGCCACCCGCGAACGAAATGACTTCCGGCCGCTCGGTGACCTTCAGGATTTCGCGAATCGCCGAGCTGGTGAGCTTGCGTGCGCGTTCGGAAAGTTGCCACGTGGGGGCTTGAAGGTCGCTTTGGTTCATGGATTCCTCGTCAGGTGTTGCTGGATCGGATTCGTCAAAAAACTAACATTATGGCGCGAGTCGGGCTGACTGCGCGCGCTGCTTAAGGTGCGATACGCTCTGGCTTGCAGCGCCGGCGTTAAGCGTCCGGGTGAGCGTCCGGTTCAGCGCCCGTGCAACTATTTCAGGGTGCGAACCCCCGCTGGGGTTTCGATTTCGGCTACCAGCGCCGTTTCTCCCTCCGTTCCCTCGGCCTCAGCCTCAGCCGCTGGTGCGCTCACGGCGATCAGATGCGCCGCGCCCAGCCAGCGCAGATGTTCGCCGATGATCCCGGCCTGCGGATGCACCGCCTTCAGCGACTTCAGCGCCAGGCCGGTTTCCGGCAGCAGCGCCGACGGATGCTGCGCCGTGTCCCATTGGATCAGCGTCGGCACAATGCCGTCGCCGGCGCCTTGCCAGCTCGGGAAGGCGCCGTTCTCCGGCACCGCCAGCCCCCAGGTGAACGCGCCACGGGTCATCGGCACGACCGGCGGGATGCGCTGCGGATACTGGGCCTGCCAGCGGGTCAGATTCCTCGGCCGCTCAACCCGTGCCACCCAATGCGACAGGTAGGGGCCGCGCTCCAGCCGTGCGTGGGTTGCCTGTGCATCGAGCGCGAACAGGCGCGGGCGTGCCGCCGTATCGCTGCCAGGCGTCTCGGCCTGCGGATCGACGGCGATCACCTCCAGATAGACCCCGCCCCACAGATTCAGCAGCCGGTTGTGGGTGCGCATCAGCGGATGCGCGCCGCCGCCGGCCGGCGCCACGCCGAGCGTATCGGCGACGTACTGGGTGCCCTCGTCGAGCGTGCGGGCGGAGATCACAAGGTGGTCGAGCTGGAGCGTGTGAGCAGTCATGGCGGTGAACAAAGACGGATTCTGCGGTGAGGCAGGCGAACCCGGGGATCAGCCTGCGTCGGACCTGTGACAGGACCGACGGC
This sequence comes from Burkholderia sp. 4M9327F10, assembly GCF_005503145.1. Lineage (GTDB taxonomy): Bacteria > Pseudomonadota > Gammaproteobacteria > Burkholderiales > Burkholderiaceae > Paraburkholderia. The sequence goes on from NZ_SCNV01000007.1 coordinate 51,105, forward strand.
TGTGCCGGGGCCGTAAGCATAACCGTTTTGCCGGCAAGCCCCGGCGTTTGGCGTCGCGCTGCGCGTAAGCAGCGACGCCCCCAGACTGATTTTTCCTATCACCGCTTCAGCTTGAATGTAGCGTCCTAGACCTGCACAGTAACGGTACAATCGGCGAGATAGTGTTCGGTACAGTTGGAGCCCCCCTATGTCCACCGCGCTCGACCAGATTCCCGCCCCGCATGACGCCTCGTCGCTGACGCTGGTCGATCAGCTCGTCCAATGGGCGCGCCGCCGTATCGAGGAGCGCGTGTTTCGCGCCGGCATGCGCATGCCGTCCATCCGCAAGCTGGCGCTCGACAAAGGCGTGTCGCGCTTCACGGTGGTGGAGGCCTACGAGCGTCTTGTCGCGCAGGGTTATCTGGATTCGCGGCGCGGCTCCGGCTTCTACGTGCGCGAGCGTCTGGCCGCGCCGATGCCTGGCGAGCGCCGTCAGACCGCCGAGGCCGCGCCCGCCTCCAGCACGATCGACGTCGTCTGGCTGCTGCGCAACATGCTGCAGACTTCGGCGCGCCCCGAACGCGGCCCCGGCCTGGGATACTTGCCGAGCCGCTGGCTCGACGGTGAGCTGATTACCGGCGCGCTGCGCACCCTGGGCCGGCAGAGCGGGGCGCAGATGCTCGGCTTCGGCACCGCTCAAGGCTTCCTGCCGCTGCGCCAGCAGTTGCAGACCCGGCTCGAGGAACTGGAAATCGGCGCATCGCCGGACCAGATCGTGCTCACCTCGGGCATCACCCAAGCGATCGACCTGATCGCGCGTATCTTCGTGCAGCCGGGCGACGCGGTGATCGTCGGCGATCCGGCGTGGTTCCAGATGTTCGGCCGTTTCGCCTCGCAGGGCGCACGGCTCGTCGGCCTGCCGTACACGCCGGACGGCCCGGATCTGGACGCGCTGGAGGCGCTGGTGCAGACGTGGCGGCCGAAAATGCTCGTGATCAACTCGGTGTTGCAGAACCCCACCGGCACTTCGCTGAGCGCCGCCCAGGCGTTCCGCATCCTGCGTCTCGCGGAAGAACATGATTTCATCGTCGTCGAAGACGATATCTACGGTGATCTATGCCCGCCCGGCTACCCGGCCACCCGCCTTGCGAGCCTCGACCAGTTAAAGCGCGTGATCTACCTCAGCAGCTTTTCGAAGACGCTGGCGCCCAACCTGCGGGTCGGCTTCATCGCCTGTGCGGCGGAAGTGGCAAGGGCCGTCACGGACCAGAAGATGCTGGTCGGCATGACGAGCCCTGAGTTGAACGAGCGCGTGCTGTACAAGATTCTTACCGAAGGTCACTATCGGCGGCACGTCGAGCGGTTGCGCGCGCGGCTGGACGCGGTGCGCGACAAGTCCGCCCGGATGCTGGAGAGGACCGGCCTGAAGCTGTTCCAGACCCCCGGCGCGGGAATGTTCCTGTGGGCCGACACCGGTGTGGACTCGGACGTGCTCGCCGCGGCCGCGCATGAAGTGGGTTTCCTGCTGACACCGGGCAGCCTGTTCTCGCCGCAGCAGTCGCCTTCGAGCTGGACCCGTTTTAACGTCGCCAACTGCGGCGACCCGGCGCTGCCGGTGTTCCTTGCCCGCTATCTGGACGGCGTCGCGCGGCGCGCCTCTTGAAATGGCGCCGATAGTACCCAATTAGGCCCCCGATCCGCCGCGTGAGCCAGTTGCCGCTCACGCCCGCTCCCGAATTAACCGCAACATACAGAGAGGAAGTCTGACCATGGCACAAGAAACCATGAGCTTTCAGGCAGAAGTGAAACAGCTTCTGCAACTGATGATCCATTCGCTGTACAGCAACAAGGAAATTTTCCTGCGCGAGCTGATTTCGAACGCCTCGGACGCTGCCGACAAGCTGCGTTTCGAAGCCATCGAAAACAATGCGCTCTATGAAAGCGACCCGAACCTGCGGATTCGCGTGTCGTACGACAAGGCCGCCCGCACCGTCACGATCGACGACAACGGCATCGGCATGAGCCGCGACGAGGCGATTTCGCACCTCGGCACCATCGCGCGTTCGGGCACCAAGGAATTCTTCGGCAAGCTCTCCGGCGACCAGCAGAAGGATGCGGCCCTGATCGGCCAGTTCGGCGTGGGCTTTTATTCGGGCTTTATCGTGGCCGACAAGATCACGGTCGAGTCGCGCCGCGCCGGCCTGCCGGCGACTGAAGGCGTGCGCTGGGAAAGCGCCGGCGAGGGCGACTTCGCAGTGGAGACGATCGAGCGCGCGCAACGCGGCACGACCATCACGCTGCATCTGCGCGCGGACGAAGATGAACTGCTCTCGTCGCACCGCCTGAAGTCGATTATCCAGAAGTACTCGGATCATGTCGCGCTGCCTATCCTGATGAAGAAGGAAGAGTGGGACGCGGAAAAGAGCGAAATGGTCACGAAGGACGAGGACGAGACCGTCAACCAGGCCAGCGCGCTGTGGACCCGCTCGAAGAACGACATCACCGACGAGCAATACAAGCAGTTCTACCAGCACCTGTCGCACGACCATCAGGACCCGCTCACCTGGACGCATAACCGCGTCGAAGGCCGCAGCGAGTACACGCAACTGCTGTACGTGCCGAGCGCCGCGCCGTTCGACATGTGGAACCGCGATCATCGCGGCGGGCTGAAGCTGTATGTGAAGCGCGTCTTCATCATGGACGACGCCGAGCAACTGCTGCCCGCGTACCTGCGCTTCGTGAAGGGCGTGGTCGATTCGAGCGATCTGCCGCTGAACGTGTCGCGCGAAATCCTCCAGGAAAGCCGCGACGTGAAGGCAATTCGTGAAGGCGTGACCAAGCGTTCGCTGTCGATGCTCGAAGATCTGGCGAACGCCGAGAACGACGCCGACAAGGAAAAGTACACGACCTTCTGGAAGGAATTCGGCCAGGCGCTGAAGGAAGGCGTGGGCGAAGACTTTGCCAACAAGGACCGGATTGCCAAGCTGATCCGTTTCGCGTCGACGCATAACGAGTCGCCGGAGCAGAATGTTGCGCTGGCGGATTACGTCGCGCGCATGAAGCCCGAGCAGACCAAGATTTACTACGTCACCGCCGACACCTTCCAGGCCGCGACCCACAGCCCGCACCTCGAAGTGTTCCGCAAGAAGGGCGTGGAAGTGCTGCTGCTGACCGACCGCGTCGATGAATGGATGCTGTCGTTCCTGAACGAATTCGATGGCAAGCCGCTGCAAAGCGTCGCGCGTGGCGATCTCGATCTGGGCGCCTTGAACGACGAGGAAAAGCAGGCTCAGGAGAAGGTCAGCGAAGAATTGAAGCCGCTCGTCGAGAAGATGAAGGAAGCGCTGAAGGACAAGGCGAAGGACGTGCGCCTGACGTTCCGTCTGACCGATTCGCCGTCCTGTCTCGTGGCCGACGACGGCGAGATGAGCGGCTACCTGCAGCGCATGCTGAAGGCAGCGGGCCAGCAGGCGCCGTCGTTCCATCCGATTCTCGAAGTGAATCCGGAACATGCGCTGGTGAAGGGACTGCATGCGGACACCGCGAATTTCGACGACTGGTGCCACCTGCTGTTCGACCAGGCGCTGCTCGCGGAAGGGGGGGCGCTGGAAGATCCGGCAAGCTTCGTCAAGCGGACCAATGCATTGTTGCTGGCTCGCGCGGGTTGAACTTGGGACGCCGCTTTATCGGGCGTTGCGGGTTTGAACAGCATTAAGAATGCGCTGCTTCGGCAGCGCATTTTTTTGCCTGCTGTAGGTGGCGCTTCAGGCCGTACTACGTGGCCTGAAGCGCTGCGGCTGGCTCGTGGCTTGCAGCGCGCACGGCACACAATAACCGCTCAAATGCGGGCTAACGTGCAGGCGCCTGTTCGTGATGACGAACCTGTGTGAGCACGGACCCCGCCAGTTCCTTCGCTTCTTCACACGTACTGCGGTCGCCCAATACCTTTGCCGCCAGGCTGCCGATCGCAGCGCTGGTCTGCTTTGGCGTATGGTGTTGCGCCAGCGCGGAACCTGCCAGTTCCTTTTCCAGATGAGAGGCGCCAGGCCGTTTCAGCACCAGCGCGGCCAGATGCGCAATGCGATCAGAGGTTTCTTTTCCGTTCTTATTCAATTTCGTTTCCTTTGCGATTGTTCTGAATGGGACTGAATCAGAGGTGATGGGGTGTATCGCGTTCGGCCGAACGAAAAATCAGTATGGATTGCTAACTAGAAATTTTCAACGCAATTAATTTGAGATTTGAATATGAGATGAGGCGGTGCAATTACGTCATATCCTGAGCGGCATCCAGCTCCGGACGCCCGGATCGATGTTGCGATGACTTCGACTCCCGCAGGCGGCAAGCAAAAGTCAAATCGTCAATTCCCGATTCCTCTCCATGTCCGAAACAAACGCAGCCACATCGGCCGACCCTGTCCATCTCGTTTGGTCCGCCCTGCGCGAACACGGCTTCGACGCTGCCCAGGAGCACGCTGTCGCGCTGGCGCAAGAAGGCGTTACGCCGCAGATTCACGCTGATCTGTGCGCGGCCGCCGGCCAGTTCGAGCAGGCGTATCACAGTGCTTCGCTCGGCGCGGGCGAGAGCGTCAGCGGCGGGCGCTATGCGCGCGTCGCGCTGTTTGCCGACGCGCTGGGACGGCAGGAGGTGGCGAAGCACTACAGCGAACTGGCCGTGGCGGCTCAATCTATCGAGGCGTCGGTCGAATGGATTGTCTGGCTGATCGACCACTGCCGGGCGCATTCCGCCGCGGCGCATATGCTGCGCGCTTACGGCCAGCGCGCACCCCAGGATGCGCGTGCGTTCTGGTGGCTGGTGATCGCGCTTTCGTCACTCGCAGATCCTGCGACGCATGCCGAGCGGCGTGAGGCGCTCGCGCGAGCGTATGCGCTCGATCCGGCGCTTCATCCCATCTTGCCGCTGCAACTCGCGTTGGCCTATCGGGATATCTGCGATTGGGACACGGTCGAGCGTGTCTGTCGAGAAGTACTCGCCAGTCACCCGGCCGATGCCGAAATGGCCTGGCAACTCAGTTACGCGCAGTGGCAACGCAACGACGCGCCAGGCGCCGAGGCGACGATGCGTGCGGTCGATGCCGCCGCGCCCGGCAACGCCGCGGTGATCGCGGCTATTGGCCTGTATCTTGGGGAGCAGGCACGCTACAGCGAAAGCGAAGCGACGCTGCATGCTTCACTTGCGCTCGACCCGAATGCCGTGCAACCGTCGGTTGATCTTGCCGATCTGGAATTGCGCCGTGGCGACTGGTCGCCGGGGTGGCCGCGTTTCGAAGCGCGGCTCAGGCGCGACGACCGCGCAGCGAACAATGTGATTTCCTTGCTGACGAAGCTGTGCCCTCGCTGGCGCGGCGAGCCGCTGGCAGGCAAGACGCTGGTCGTGCACAGCGAACTGGGCAACGGTGACGATATCCAGATGGTGCGGTTCGTGCCGGAACTGGCCGCGCGTGTCCATGACGAAGGCGGCCGTCTGATGCTGGCCGTGCGTCGGCCGCTACAGGGACTGTTCGAGCGTTTTTACGCCGATTGCGTCTCGATTGAAGATGGGCGGCTGGGCCAGCCCGACGCCGGCTTGCCGATCATGAGCTTGCCGCTCACGCTCGGGTTGCAGCCCGGGCAGGTGCGTGGCGCGGCTTATCTGCAGGCAGATCCGCAGCGTATCGTGCAATGGCAAACCAGAGTGAGGGCGGCCGACATGCAACCGGCCTTGTTGCGCGTCGGCCTTGTGTGGTGTGGCAGTCCGACCCACCGGCGCGACGCCAGGCGGTCCATCCCGCTTGCAGAACTGCAGCCGCTCCTCGCACTGCCTGGTGTGGTGTTTTATCCGTTGACGCCTGGCCGGAACGCCGATGTCGCGGCGATGGCAGCGCAGGGTTATCGCGTGCATGACCTGACTGGATTCTATGAGGCTGGCTTCGACGACGCTGCCGCGCACGTGATGGCTCTGGATGCCGTGGTCACGATCGACAGCGCGCCGCTCCACCTCGCAGGCGCGCTGGGCGCTCCGGTGCTGGCGATGCTCGATCACGTCTCGCACTGGTCCTGGGGTAACGAAGAAGCACAGAGCTGGTATGACTCCGTCGAGCTTTATCGGCAGCCCAAACCCGGCGCATGGGCGCCGGTGGTCCAGCGGGTAGCGGCGCGCCTGCAGGCGATGATGCAGGATCGCGCGCCGCAGCGTGACGGCTATCGGCCGTTGGAACACGCATGAGTTGTCCGCGGCTGTCCCCGGCCGTCCGCGCATGCCCGCTCGCCTCGCGATCGCAATCGCGTGCGGCGGGCAAGCACCGCTAGCGTCCCATCAACGTATCCATGGTCTCGCCGCGCACGAGGATCTCGGTGCGCCGATTCAGCGCCCGCCCCTCGGGCGTGTCGTTGCTCGCCACGGGGTCGTTGTAGGCATTGCCCTTCGTGCGGATCCGCTCGGTCACCACGCCCCGCGCCACCAGCGCATAGCCGACCGTGCTGGCGCGCGTTTCCGAGAGTTGCTGGTTGTATTCGAGCGTGCCGACATTGTCGGTATAGCCCTCGATCAGGATCGGCTTCTTGCTGCGATTGAGCAAGACCGCTGAACGGTCGATCACCGCGGCTGCATCGGGGCGGATCGCCGACTTGCCGAAGTCGAACAGCGCAGCTTCAGGCAGCTTGACCGAGACGCCGCCGGCGACCGGTTTCACTTCGATGCCGACAGCCTGGTTCAAGGACGTCTCGTTGGCGCGATCCAACGGCGACGCGCAGCCCGTCAAAGCCAGCACAGCCACCGCGCATGCGGTCGCACTCAGGAATGCTTTCATCTCTATGGTTCCCCTTTGTATCTGATCACACGGCTTGCCCGTGATACGGGGATCAGCGGGCCGCCGACTTGGCAAAGCATCCGTCTTTTATCGCGCGCGACGGTGGACGGAGAATCAGACGTATCTGAAAGCTGCGGGTGAATTGACTTGTGTCAACCTCGAAGCAAGGCGTTGGGGAACCTTGTAAGCTGTGCGCCGCGAGGCGTGTCCCTACACCGCGCCGTTATAATCCGACACCATGGCTATCTGTTTCGACGCCGCTGACGCCCATTGGCGCGTCGCGCCCTTACCCGGCTTCAGCCGGGACCAGAAAGACTGGCTGACTCGCGGTGGCTCGCTCACCGCGCATTTGCGCACGCTCGGCGCGGTCGCGGTACGCGTCACGCGAGAAACCGTGGCGATGCCGTGGGCTGACGAGCATGCCGCGCTAGATATCGCGTCGCGCGCACCCGTATGGGTTCGGGAAGTGGTTCTTTCGGTGGACGGCACGCCGTTCGTCGCGGCGCATAGCATTGCGCCGCTGGCGGCGAGCATGGGCGTCTGGCAGGCGATGCGGCGGCTACGCACACGGCCGCTTGCCGAACTGCTCTACAGCGACAGCAGCGTGGCGCGCTCGGCGCTGGTGAGCCGGCGGCTCACGGCGCGTCATCCGCTGTACCGGCTGGCCGCGCGTGAAATTGGCGCGGCGCATCCGCAAGCGCTGGTGGCACGCCGCTCGGTGTTCGAGCGTCATGGTGCGCCGCTGATGGTGACTGAGTGCATGTTGCCCGCGCTGTGGGCGCATCTTGCATCGTGTGCGGCTGGGATGTCCGCTGGGCATGAGATGCAGCGCTCTCATGTACGAGAGCATGGCCGGCCTCTCGAACATACGGCGTCGCGTGCGCATCCACTGCATTCCCCACATCCCGCGCCGCGCGAGACTCGCAACGAGGGCGCTGCATGACGAACAAGCGCTGCTTCCCTCCGGTGGTGGACGCCAACACGAGAGTCCTGGTACTGGGCAGCCTGCCGGGTGAAGTTTCGCTCGCGCAGTCGCAGTACTACGCGCATAAGCAGAATCGTTTCTGGTCGCTGATCGGCGACGTCACCGGCGAGGATCTTCGTAGCCTCGACTACCTCACGCGCCTGCAGACGCTGCTGCGTCATCGCGTCGGGTTATGGGATGTCGTCGCAGAGGCGCAGCGCGAAGGCAGTCTGGATAGCCGGATCCGCAACCATGCCAGCAACGATCTGATGGCATTGGTCGAATCGCTGCCGCACCTCGCGGCCGTTGCATTCAATGGCGGCACGGCGGCGCGGCTCGGCACGCGAGCGTTGCAGGGCGCTGAAGGCAAGGTCGCATTCATCAGCCTTCCTTCCAGCAGCCCCGCCTATACCATGGCCTACGCGGAAAAGCTCAAGGCATGGGAAGTATTGAGGAACTGGCTGCCCGAGCCGGCTGCGGCGAACGCCGCACGCAACAGCGGCAACTAGCCTAAACGCCGATTCTCGCCAGTTCCCCGTACACGCGCTGCAGCCACACCTTCACACGTTGCCGTTCCAGCAAGCCAAGCCCGGTGGCAGCTCGGTCAGGATGGTTGACGGCGGCCCAGAAGCTCGCACTTTGCTGATCGATCTTCTGCATCGTCGTATCGGGCAGATGGCGTATCGTCATCACTTTGGCGCCCAGTGCCTCGGCCCGCGCGCGTTCGCCGGACGCCTCCAGAATCTCGAAGCGATCGCCGCGGACTTCGTTGAGCACCACCACCAGCTTGAGCTTTCCGCCGAACTGGTCGAGCCACTGCCGCAGCAGATCCACCGAATCGCGGCCGCTATCCATGACGTGCCACCACGTCAGCGTCAGGCTATTTTCCTCGGCTACGCCCAGCACATCCGAATCGTCGAACCACCTGGCAATCGGCTGCTGCGTCTGTGCGGCGAGGTCCACCAGAATGCGCCGCTGCGGATCTTCGAGGGCTGCTTCGATCACCGGGTCGAGGCTGTCGTGCCGGTCCAGCACGGCGGGCGCCGCATAGTCGGCGTAGAAGCGCAGCAGCGCACCGTGCGAGCGGTCAGTATCGAAGCCGAGAAACGGCGCCGCCGTGTCGATAAAGTGCTGCGCCAGCACGCGTGCGACGAGAGACTTGCCCACGCCGCCTTTTTCGCCGCCGATGAAGTGGATGGTGCTCATGCTTGAGGATCCTTTGTGGTGGTGGGCCGACTGGACGAACCTAGCAGGCTTCGATGACGGCACGGCGAAACAAAGTTGAAGCAAGGTAAAAACCGGCTTGAAAAAGGCCGCAAAACGCGGATGAACCGGCAGAAGCTTGACAGAAGCACGCCAGAAAACCGCCAACAGGCAAGAGTACATGGAAAAGAATTCAGCGGCGGCGAATGCTATGCTCTCGTTCGACCAAAAATTGCGTCCCTGACGCGACATCCTCACATGACGACATTGATCAAGCGCGCATCGGCTGAAGCACGCGCATTCCGCAACAAAGAGGCCCAATCCGCCGGCGCGAAACAGAAAATCACGCGCACCGCGAGGCGCGCCTCGCGTGACGAAGACCTCGACGACGCGCCGCAGATCGAAACGCCGCGCAAGCCGCGCTTCGCACCGGTGACGTTCTCGGAAGAGGGCGGCGTGCGCTATCTGCACTTCGGTACGGAGTGGGTGCAGGGTGCGATGCGTCTGCGCAAGCCTGATCACATCGAACTCGAATACGCGCAGCAGATGATGGCCTGGCTGCTGTTTCTCGAAGCGCCGAAGCGCATCGTCCAGCTTGGCCTGGGCGCGGCGGCGCTGACCAAGTTCGCGCATCGCTTCCTGAAGCGCTCGAAGGTGGAAGCGGTCGAACTGAATCCGGCGGTGGTGGTGGCCGCGCGCACGATGTTCCAGTTGCCTTCGGACGATGCCCGCCTCACCGTGCACGAAACCGATGCATGGGACTTCGTCAACGAGCGCGCCAACCACGGCACGATCGGGGCGCTGCAGATCGATGTCTACGATGCGACCGCCCGCGGTCCGGTGCTCGACAGCGTGGCGTTCTATCGCGCGGTGCGCGCGTGCCTGACGGACGCGGGTGTGGTGACCGTGAACCTGTTCGGCGATCATCCGAGCTTCGTGCGCAACATGAAGCGTCTGAACGAAGCCTTCGATGGCCGCGTGGTGGCGCTGCCCGAAGTGCACGACGGCAACCGCGTGGCGATCGCGTTTTCGGGCCCCGCGCTCGACGTGCCGTTCGCCACGCTGCAGGCGCGCGCCAAGCTGATCGAAGCCGAACTGGGCCTGCCGGCGCGCAAATGGATCAAGGGCCTGCAGGAATCGACCGGCCAGGCGAGCGGCTCGTTCACTATCTAGGCACATCGCACAGGGCCGGTCGCGCGTCGTACGCCTCACTCTTCCGGCCCCGATCCGCGTCACCGCTTACAGACCATTCCCGGGCGCGCTACGCACGTGCGTAGCGGCGCCCAGGCGGCGGGCCTTTGCCGCCCGCCACACCCCCTCTCCGCCCTCAGGGACGCGGCTTTGGCCTCGGGTCGTCCCTGCTTGACCGTACCTTCGCGACTCCTATACTCTTTCAATGCTTTCGGGGTGCCCGTGGCTTACCGGCGGCGCGGCCTCTCGCACCGGGATCACCGCCCGTCAATCACGGGATACAAGTCAATAAAAGGAAAAAGGAGACGTCATGGCTCAAGACGCCGACGCGAACAAGGCCAGCAGACACTGGCTCTGGTTGCTGTTGCTTCCCTGGATCGCCATGATCTGGGTGCCGTCATACAACAAGGTCGAACCCCAACTGTTCGATTTCCCGTTCTTCTACTGGTATCAACTGTTGTGGGTGCTGATCAGCGCGGTCATCACGGCACTTGTCTACTTCAAGACCAAAAAACGTTCGCCGGATAGCTCGCAAGGGGGCGCTCAATGAATCCCGTCGCCACCTTTGTATTCGTCCTGTTCTTTATCGGCGTGACGATTCTCGGCTTTATCGCGGCCCACTGGCGCCGCGGGGACCTCGCTCACCTCGAAGAGTGGGGCCTCGGCGGACGCCGCTTCGGCACCATCGTCACGTGGTTCCTGCTGGGCGGCGACCTGTACACCGCCTACACCTTCATCGCCGTGCCGGCGCTCGTGTTCGGCGCAGGCGCAACGGGCTTCTTCGCGCTGCCCTATACGATCCTGATCTATCCGTTCGCCTTCGTGGTGTTCCCCAAGCTCTGGAGCATTGCGAAACGTCAGGGCTACGTGACGTCCGCGGACTTCGTCAATGCCCGCTACGGCAGCCGGATGCTCGCGCTGGCAGTGGCCGTGACCGGCATCGTCGCCACCATGCCGTATATCGCGCTGCAACTGGTCGGGATCGAAGTGGTGATCGGCGCGCTCGGTTTCGACACCACGGGCTTTGTGGGCGATCTGCCGCTCATCATCGCCTTTGCGATTCTCGCTGCCTACACCTACACGTCGGGCTTGCGCGCGCCGGCCATGATCGCGGTGGTCAAGGATCTGCTGATCTACGTTACGATCGCCGCTGCCGTGATCGTGATTCCGCCGCAACTGGGCGGCTTCGGCCATATCTTCGGCGCGGTGCCGCCGGCCAAGCTGCTGCTCAAGGCGCCGGACGTGTCGAGCCTGAATGGCTACAGCGCGTACGCCACGCTGGCAGTCGGTTCGGCGCTGGCGCTATTCCTCTATCCGCACTCGATTACCGCGGTGCTTTCGTCGAAGTCGGGTAATACGATCCGCCGCAATATGGCGATGCTGCCGGCGTACTCGCTGGTGCTCGGCCTGCTTGCGCTGCTCGGCTTCATGGCGCTGGCGGCCGGCGTGAAAGACATGCCGGAATTTGCCCCGTACTTCAAGGCATTCGGCCCGAACTTCGCGGTGCCGGCGTTGTTCCTGCATTTCTTCCCGTCGTGGTTCGTCGGGGTCGCATTTGCCGCCATCGGTATCGGCGCACTGGTGCCGGCTGCGATCATGTCGATTGCCGCGGCCAATCTGTACACGCGCAATATCCACAAGGAGTTCATCAACCGCGGCATGACGACGGAGCAGGAGACCAACATCGCCAAACTGGTCTCGCTGATCGTCAAGGTGGGTGCGGTGGCCTTCATTCTGGGCTTGCCGCTCACGTACGCGATCCAGTTGCAATTGCTGGGCGGCATCTGGATCATCCAGACGCTGCCGGCGATCGTGCTCGGTCTCTACACGCGCATGCTCGACTATCGCGGCCTGCTGCTCGGCTGGGCAGTCGGCATTGTGACCGGCACGTGGATGGCCATCTCGCTGAAGCTCGCGGGTTCGATCTTCACGATCCACCTGTTCGGGCTCGCGATCCCCGGCTATGCGGCGGTGTGGTCGCTGGTGGTGAATCTGGTGGTGGCGGTGGTGGTGAGCCTGCTGGTGCGCGCGGCCGGCATGAAGCACGCCGAAGATCGCACCCGGCCTGAAGACTATCTGGACGTGGTGGAAAGCTAGGCCCTTTCCTTTCTCCCTGAGTCCCGCACAAAACAAAACGCCCGCAACGAAAATTTGCGGGCGTTTTGCATTTTTGGTGCACGATAGCTATATCGCATCTCCAGTCCCCGGGCGCCCATGTCTTCTGCCGATTCCGATCCTGTGATGCCGCGCCGCACGAGCGCCAACCGCATTCTCAGGGCGATCACCTCGCCGTATTACCGTTACCGGCACGCCAAACTGCTCCATAGCGTGCGGGTCGGCCTCGCGATGATGGTGTCGATTATCGCCACGACCGGCATCAATATTCCGCACGGCATCTGGTCGTCGGTGACGCTGCTGGTGGTGATCGGCGGCCTGCAGCATCACGGCAACATCCGCAAGAAGGCCACGGACCGGGCGGCGGGGACGCTGCTCGGCGCGGCCATCGGGCTCGCGCTGATCCTGCAGCAGAACCTGATCGGCTCGCTGTGGGTGACCTATGTCCTGATGTCCGTGGTGGCGGCCATCTGCGCCTGGTACGCGATCGGCAAGGGCGGCTATGTCGGGCTGCTGACGGCGATCACCATGTGCATCGTCGCGGGCCACGGCGACAACCTGATCGACACGGGCCTCTGGCGCACGCTGAACGTGCTGATCGGCATTGTGATCGCGCTGGCGTTCTCGTTTGCCTTGCCGCTGCATGCGACCTATTCATGGCGCTATCTTCTCGCCGACAATCTGCGCGGCTGTGCGCGGATTTATACCTGCCTCGTGAGCAATAAGGCTCTCGATGCGAACGACCAGATCAAGGCCTTTCTGGAGTTGAACGCGCGGCTCGTCCAATTGCGTGCACTGATGCCCTCGGTGGCGAAGGAGATCGAGGCGCCACCGGGGAAACTGGAAGAGATACAGCGCGTGCATCGCTCGGTGTTGAGTGCGCTGGAAATCATGGCGACTGGCGCGTTGGCGCATGCGGATCAGGCAGCGCGGGCGGCGTTCGCGCGGCAATGCGGCGCGGAGGCGCGGGCCGTGCGAGCCATGCTGCTGTCGATGGCCCGAGGTTTGCGCTTCGGCGGCGCGGCGCGCTTCCTGGCGCCACAGGTTGTGCTGGCGCGTGTGCCGGGCGCCGCGCTCGGGTCGCACCTGGCCCCCGAACTGCAGGGCCCCTACTGGCTCGGCGAGCGCATGATCGAGCAGGTCGACCACCTGCGGGCGCTGCTGCTGGAGACGGAACCGAACTGGAATATCGAGCGGCACGGGGTGCACGCCCGTTTTGCGACTACGCCGCGTTAAAAGCAAGGGCAGGGTAACGGGCGGGTCAAGGGCAGCTAAAGGGCAGCTAAAGGGCGAGTGAAGGGCAGCTAAAGTGCGGGTGAAGGGCAGGCGAAGGCCAGCTAAAAGCCGGCGATTCGCCTTCCCACGCCGACGCTTAGCTCGTATGCGGAATAGTCACCATCCAGCCGATCCCAAACTTGTCGGTCAGCATGCCAAAGCCCTCGGTCCAGAACGTGGCCTGCCACGGCATATTGACCGTGCCGCCTTCGGCCAGCGCGTTAAAGAGCTTTTCGCCGTGGGCGAGGTCATCGGCAGTCAGCGAAAGGCTGAAGCCCTTGTGAGTCACGCTTTCGCTCATGCAGTCGTCGGCCACCATCAGGATGGTCGAGCCGACCTTGACCGAGGCGTGCATGACCTGATTGTCGAATTTCGGATTGGCCGGATGGCCCGCGTCGGGCGGTGCATCCTTGTAATGCATCTTGAACAGCACTTCGGCGCCGATCTTCTCGGTATAGAAGGCCAGTGCTTCTTCGCAGCGGCCGCCGAAAAATACATAAGGCTGGATTTCCATCGTCGTCTCCCATGCGATTGAGTGCGAAAGTATTGACTCGCGCGGCACAGTCACCGTCCGAGCGGACAGAACAACGCCACAGCGAACGATTGTAGTCGTCTGCTGTGGCGTCGATTGTGAAACGTGGTGAAATCTTCCGGGGACCTCGCCGAAGGTCCCGTGTTGCGCCTCTTTAACGCAGTTCTTCGATCAGCTTTTCGAGCTTGACGGCGTCGGCCGCGAAGGCGCGAATCCCTTCGGCGAGCTTTTCGGTGGCCATGGCTTCGTCGTTGACGAGGAAGCGGAACGACGATTCGTCGACCGGCACGCGTTCAATGGCCGCATTCTGGCCCAGCTCCGGCGACAGCTTGCGCTCGACCTTCTCAGTGCTGTCCTGCAGCTTTTGCAGCAGGTCGGGGCTGATCGTCAGCAGGTCGCAGCCGGCCAGTTCGAGCACCTGGCCCGGGGTGCGGAAGCTCGCGCCCATCACCTCGGTCTTGTAGCCGAACTTCTTGTAGTACGCATAGATGCGGCGCACCGACTGCACGCCCGGATCGTTCGCGCCGCCGTCTTTCGCCTCGTCCCAGGCGCTGCCGGCGTTCTTCTTGTACCAGTCGTAGATGCGGCCGACGAACGGCGAGATCAGTTGCGCGCCCGCTTCGGCGCAGGCAGCGGCCTGGGCGAGCGAGAACAGCAGCGTCATGTTGCAGTGGATGCCGTCTTTCTGCAGTTGCTCTGCCGCGCGGATGCCTTCCCATGTGGAGGCGAGCTTGATCAGGATGCGTTCGCGGCCGATGCCGGCGGCTTCGTACAGCTTGATCAGCTCATGGCCTTTGTCGATCGAGCCTTTGACGTCGAACGACAGGCGTGCGTCGACTTCGGTCGAGACGCGGCCCGGGATGATCTTGAGGATTTCGGTGCCGAAGGCGATCAGCAGGTGATCGATGATGGCGCCGACCGGCTTGGACGCGTGGTCGCGCACGGTTTTTTCGAGCAGCGGACGGTAGTCGTCTTTCTGCACGGCCTTGAGGATCAACGACGGGTTGGTCGTCGCATCCTGAGGCTTGTACTGCGCGAGTTGCTGGAAGTCACCGGTATCGGCGACGACGGTCGTGAATTGCTTGAGTTGATCGAGTGCGGTAGTCATGTCGAGCCTTCAGGGCGCACAGGCGCAATGGTCCAAAAGTGGAGGTTGCCGCAAAGGTCACAGGAGCGGTTGCTCCGGCGACCTCGACTGCAGCATTTCACGCTGCGGTATCTCCCATGATGTTGCCGGGAAATGCCGCCCGATACTTCTATTCTATGGCGGATCGGATGATGGGGTTTTGACACCCGGGTTTTAAGCCCCGTTTTTTACACCCGCATTCACTGGTTCGGTCAGCCCGCGTTCAGGCTCTCCGCGCGTTCAGCACGAATTGCGTCAGCACGCCGGCCACGAGTCCCCAGAACGCCGAGCCGATCGACAGCAGCGTGAGGCCGGAGGCGGTCACCATGAAGGTGACCAGCGCCGCTTCACGCTGTTTCAGGTCCTGCATGGCGTTGGCGAGGCCGCTCATGATCGAGCCGAACAGCGCCAGCGCCGCCACGGAAACCACCAGCGCCTTCGGCAGCGAGGCGAACAGGGCGGCAATCGTCGCGCCGAAAATCCCGGCGATCAGGTAGAACACGCCAGCCCAGACGGCGGCGGTGTAGCGTTTGTTGCGATCCTCATGGGCTTCGGGGCCGGTACAGATGGCTGCCGTAATCGCCGCAAGATTGATGCCGTGCGAGCCGAACGGCGCGAGCAGCAGCGAAGCGATGCCGGTGGTGGCGATCAGCGGGGCGGACGGGGTCGTATAGCCGTCGGCGCGCAGCACGGCGATGCCCGGCACGTTCTGCGAGGCCATTGCCACCACGAAGAGCGGAATCCCAATGCTGATGATCGCCGCGGCCGAGAAGGCCGGCATGGTCAGCACGGGTTGGGCGAGCGCCACATGGAAGCGGCTGAAGTCGAGCAGCCCGAGGCCGCCGGCGACCGCCGTGCCCACAATCAACGTGGTCACGATCGCATAGCGCGGAGCGAGGCGTTTGATGACGAGATAGGTGAAGAACATCGCCAGCACCAGCGTGGTCTGGAATTGCGCGGCGCGGAAAATCTCAATGCCGATCTCGAACAGGATGCCCGCCAGCAAGGCGGAAGCGATTCCCGCGGGAATCTTCTTCATCAGCGTATCGAACCAGCCGGTCATGCCGACCACGGTGAGCAGCAGCGCGCAGACGATAAACGCGCCAATCGCCTGCGCATAGGCCACGTGCGGCAACGACGACACCAGCAGCGCGGCCCCCGGCGTCGACCAGGCAATCACGATGGGCGCGCGAAAGCGCAGCGACAGGCCAATGGTGCACAGCGCCATGCCGATCGAGAGCGCCCAGATCCACGAAGAAATCTGCGCGTCGGACAGATGCGCTGCCTGACCCGCCTGGAACATCAGCACGAGCGAGCTGGTATAGCCGGTCATCATGGCGACGAAGCCGGCCACCAGCGCCGATAGCGAGGTGTCCGAGAACGGTCGCAGCCGCGCGGGCGGCGCGGCGGAAGGGGACAGCTCGGGGGATGAAGGCAAACTCATGCAACAGGTCTCGGTTTTGTTATGGATAAGGTGGTGCGGCTCATCGGCACATTGGGGCGCTCATTTGCTGAGCACCCGCATCGCGGTCTCCAGACCGGCGAGCGTGAGAGGATACATCCGATGCCCGAGCACTTCGCGGATCACCGACACTGATTGCCGGTAATCCCACAGCCCTTCGGGTTCGGGATTGAGCCACGCGTAATGCGGGAAGTGGTCGGCGAGGCGCCGCAGCCACACCGCGCCGGCCTCGGGGTTGTTGTATTCCACCGATCCGCCCGGCTGCAGCACTTCGTAGGGGCTCATGGTGGCGTCGCCGACGAAGATCAGCTTGTAGTCGGGCGTGAACTTGTGCAGCACGTCCCAGGTGGGCATGCGTTCGGCATGACGGCGCCGGTTGTTCTTCCACAGGAAGTCGTACACGCAGTTGTGGAAGTAATAGAACTCGAGATGCTTGAACTCCGCCTTGGCGGCCGAAAACAGTTCTTCGGTGCGCTTGATGTGGTCGTCCATCGAGCCGCCCACGTCGAGCAGCATCAGCACCTTCACGTTGTTGTGCCGCTCCGGCACCATCTTCAGATCGAGCCAGCCGGCGTTCGCCGCCGTGCTGCGGATCGTGTCGGGCAGATCGAGCTCTTCGGCGGCGCCTTCGCGCGCAAAGCGCCGCAGCCGCCGCAGCGCGACCTTGATGTTGCGCGTGCCGATCTCGACCTGGTCGTCGTAGTCCCGATAGGCGCGCGCCTCCCACACCTTGACGCCGGTGCGGTTGCCCGCCGAGTCTCCGCCAATGCGGATACCTTCCGGGTTATAGCCGCCGTTGCCGAACGGCGAGGTGCCGCCCGTGCCGATCCACTTGTTGCCGCCCTCGTGGCGTTCCTTCTGCTCGTCGAACAGTTCCTTGAGGCGCTCCATCAGCTTGTCGAGACCGCCCATGGCTTCGATCTGCGCCTTTTCTTCCGGCGACAGGTCACGCTGCAGCTTCTTTTTCAGCCAGTCGAGCGGCACGTCGAGCGCCAGTTCCGACTTCGTTGCCACGCCGTTGAAATACGCGCCGAAGGCCTGGTCGAACTTGTCGAAATACTGCTCGTCTTTCACCAGCGTAAGACGGGCGAGATAGTAGAACTCGTCGAGCGAGGGCGCGATCACGCTGGCCTTGAGCGCTTCGAGCAGCGTCAGGTATTCCTTCACGGAGACCGGCAGCTTGGCGGCGCGCAACGAATAAAAGAAGTCGATCAGCATGCGGTTTCCTCCGCGCGAGCGCCGGGCGGCTCACGCTCCGGCGCAAGACACGCGCCTGCTTCAGGCGCGCGTCGGGTTCAACGGTTGTTGCGGTTCATGAAAATGAGTCTTTCGAACAGGCTCACGTCCTGCTCGTTCTTGAGCAGTGCGCCATGCAGCGGCGGGATGATCTGCTTGTGATCCGACGAGCGCAGCGCTTCGGCCGGGATGTCTTCGGCGAGCAGCAGCTTTAGCCAGTCGAGCAGTTCCGAGGTGGACGGCTTCTTCTTCAGGCCCGACACGTTGCGCAGTTCGAAAAAGCTCGCCATGGCCGCGGAGAGCAGGTCTTTCTTGATGCCGGGGTAGTGCACCTCGACGATCTGCTGCATCGTCACCGGGTCCGGGAACTTGATGTAGTGGAAGAAGCAGCGGCGCAGGAACGCATCCGGGAGCTCCTTCTCGTTGTTCGACGTGATGATGACGAGCGGGCGGTGCTTCGCGCGCACCAGCTCGTGCGTCTCGTAGACGTAGAACTCCATGCGGTCGAGTTCGCGCAGCAGGTCGTTGGGGAATTCGATGTCGGCCTTGTCGATTTCGTCGATCAGCAGCACGGTCTGCTGGTCCGCTTCGAACGCCTGCCACAGCACGCCTTTGACGATGTAGTTGCGGATGTCCTTGACGCGCTCGTCGCCGAGCTGCGAATCGCGCAGGCGCGACACCGCATCGTACTCGTACAGGCCTTGCTGCGCCTTGGTGGTGGACTTGATGTGCCATTGCAGGAGCGGCATGCCGAGGGCTGCCGCGACTTCCTCGGCCAGCATGGTTTTGCCGGTGCCGGGCTCGCCTTTGATGAGCAGCGGCCGCTGCAGCGTCATCGCGGCGTTGACCGCAAGTTTGAGGTCGTCGGTGGCGACGTACTGCGAGGAGCCTTCGAAACGCATGGCGAGACGCTCGTTCGGGGAAAAATTCCAGTATAAGTCAGAAGCCCTGTTGGGCCGAAACGCGCTGGCGTATGGTGTCATCCGCACCGGCTGCCGGTGCGCGGCCCGGTGGGCGGGCCGCGCGTGGCGCCGGGCAAGGTGCGGGTTTTCCCGCCGGCCGGCGGGGTGGCCCGGGCAAGTTCGGGCGCCCCGCGCAGGGTCTGTGCAAAAGCGCTGGAACGCCCGCCGTTATGGGGTTTGCGGCCGTCCGGCGGACCCGCCCGCGCGGTGCGAAAGCCCGCCGGACGGCCCCGCCCGCCAGGTGGACGCCCGCGGCGGCAGCGCGGTACAATTAGCCCGATTTTTTTGGCCGCGTGGCAACCCTAGAACAAGAATGGTGCAGGCTGTTGCCTTTTCGGGCGCTCGTTTCCCCTCAAGCCAGGTTACATGCTATGAATAAATTCGTCGGCAAACACGTCGTGATCGCAGCGCTGTCGGTTCTGGCGGGCTACGCGGCCAGTGCGCAGGCAGCGGATGTCGTCGGCAACGCCAAGGCGGGCCAGGGTAAGGTCGCGATGTGTATTGGCTGCCACGGCATTCCTGACTACCGCACGGCGTACCCGGAGGTCTACCGGGTGCCTATCCTCGGCGGCCAGAATCAGGCATACCTCGAAAATGCGCTGCACGCCTACAAGAAGGGCGACCGTCACTTCGACACGATGCACGCCATTGCCACCTCGCTGTCGGACCAGGATATTGCCGACATTGCCGCGTACTATGCGGCGCAGACCCCCGCTTCGAAAAACAATCCCTACAAGTGACCGGTTGCGCTCATCCATCCAGTCACCAGGCTATTTAAATTTCGCGGGATAGGAGAATTCATGAAGACGCCCCAACAGGCACTCCACACGGTTTTCAAAACTGCATGTGCAGCGGCGGCAGTTTTCGGTCTGGCCGCAGCCAACCTGGCGCACGCCGCCGACGCCGATAACGGCAAGGTGCTGGCCGACGCGCACAACTGCGCGGCTTGCCACGGCGTGAATCTGAACAAGCCCGTGAGCCCGGAATACCCGCGGCTCGCCGGGCAGCATGCCGACTACATCTACTGGGCGCTGCGCCAGTATCAGATGGGCAATGGCAACCCGCACTTCGGCCGCAACAACGCGATCATGCAGGCGCAGGTGCAAAGCCTGTCGCAAAGCGATATGAAGGACCTCGCGGCCTATATCGAATCGCTGAACGGCGATCTGGTCGAAAAGAAGTAAGCGCGCGGTATTGCGCGGTGAAAATGCAAAACACCCCGCCTGGAGCGGGGTGTTTTGCATTGAAGCGAGACGCCTGGCTGCCTGGTTGCCCAGTCAATCGCGCGAGGCGCGCTGCTCGATGCGCTGCAGGTAAGCGTCCGTGTCGGGCGGGGTGCCGGTGCGCTGAGCTTCCCACAGGGTTTCGCCGAGGCAATCCATGATGGCGTGCTGGGCGTCGTGAGTGGAGCCCAGGCGCGCGGCGAGCCGTTCATGGGCTGCGCGGATGCCCGGCGGCTGGTCGATCGACAGTTGTTCGCTGATGGCCAGATGCATCGACAGATGCAGGAACGGGTTGGTCTGGCCGCGCTCGGGCGAGTAATCCTGGGCGGAAGCGGCCTCGCCGTCCTGCAGCTCGGCATGGTATTCGGGGTGTTCGACGATCCAGTCGGCGGCGATTGCCTCGAGCGGCGTCAGGATCGCGCCTTCGCGCTGCTTGCGCCAGGTCTCGGTGAAAAAGCTTCGGACTTCGTCGCGGCTAGGATTGAACATCGTGGGCTGAAAGCGGTAGTGAGGGGTGCGCGCATGGCGGGCAAAGCCGCTGCGCTTTTTGGGGCAAGCATTCATTTTACGCCGCGGGCCGGTGCGGCGCTGGCAGGTGAGCACGCCCGCGCGGCGCGCCGCCGTGCCGTGCCTTTCACAGCTCAGGCGGCGGCGTCTTCGGCCTGAACTCGCAGAGCGGTTCGATCACGCAATGCCAGCATTCCGGGCGGCGGGCCTTGCAGACGTAACGGCCGTGCAGGATCAGCCAGTGGTGCGCGTCCTGCCTGAACTCGGCTGGCGTGAATTTCTCCAGCGCGGCTTCGACCGTGCGCACATCTTTGCCGGGCGCGAGCCCGGTACGATTGGCAACCCGAAAGATGTGCGTGTCGACAGCAATGGTCGGCTGACCGAAGGCCGTGTTCAGGATCACGTTGGCGGTCTTGCGGCCGACCCCAGGCAGGCTTTCGAGCGCTTCGCGATCGGCCGGCACTTCTCCGCCGTACTGCTCGAGCAGGATCTGGCAGGTCGCGATGACGTTCTTCGCCTTGGTGCGATACAGGCCGATAGTCTTGATGTACTCCGTCACGCCGGCCTCGCCGAGTTCGGCGATCTGCTGCGGCGTGTTCGCGACCGGGAACATCTTGCGCATGGCCTTGTTGACCGACACGTCGGTGGCCTGCGCCGACAACATCACCGCAATCAGCAGTTCAAACGGCGTGGTGTATTCGAGTTCGGTGGTCGGATGCGGGTTGAGGCTCTGGAGCGTCTCGTAGATGGCGCGGCGTTTGTTCGCGTTCATACCAGGGCAGGGCGGTCAGGGTTTGGGTGTATGGGGCGTGGTCGCCGGGGAGTCGCCTTCAGCCCCGCCTTCGATGCCCAGGCGCCGGCGGCGCGCTTCGGCGGCGTCGATCTGGGCCTGCACGTCGGCGCTCACGCGCTCGGTGTTTTGCGGTCCCGCACCTTTGGCAGCCAGTTCTTCCTTCTTCTTGCGCGCGCGCTCCAGCGCAGCCTGGATAATGGCGCGCTTCTTCGCTTCGGGGTCGTCGACGGGTGCCGTAGCCGCCGCCGCATTGTGCGGGACCGCAGCGGTTGGTGCCGCGGGCGCCTGAGTGCCGGCGTGGCCCGCCGTGCGGCGCGCGGCAGCGCGCGCCTCGGCGGCATCGCGTTCGCGCGTGAGCCGCGCTTCGCGGCGGTCGTGATGCTCGCGGGCGGCCTGCGCCTCGTCCGCGCTCCAGGCGTCCCAGCCGGTCGCCACGCCGGTGACCGGCAACATGGTGATGCAGTCGACCGGGCAGGGGGCGACGCACAGGTCGCAGCCGGTGCACAGCGCCTCGATGACCGTGTGCATCTGCTTCGGTCCGCCAAGGATCGCATCTACCGGACAGGCCTGCATGCATAGCGTGCAGCCGATGCACAGGTTCTCGTCGATCACCGCCAGCGGCCGGGGCCGTTCGACGCCATTGGCGGGATTGAGCGCGATCACCGGCTTGCCGAGCAGGGCGGCGAGCCGCGCCACGCCTTCGGCGCCGCCTGGCGGACACTGGTTGTAGTTCGCTGTGCCAACGGCCACAGCTTCCGCGTACGGCCGGCATGCTGCGTAGCCGCACTTCGTACATTGGGTCTGGGGAAGCAGATCTTCGATGCGCTCTGCGAGGGTTCTGGAATCGGTCACGGTCACAACGGTGAGGCTTGCCGGCGGGCCACTGCGGGCCCTTCGCGGCAAGCGGGAACGAGGCGGATTTGCTCGCTCCATCAGGCGTAGGGGAAGTGGCACATTATCGCCGATTTCCCCGATTGCGATTGTCAAACCATGTGCCATAATCAAAGCGCTTTTCCGAAAGACCGCAGAAGGGTGTCCCCCAACCAGCCCGTTCCATGCTGTCGGTGCAAGGCCCGAGGAGAGGCCGGCGGCACGATCCGGATAACGCGGCTCACGATGATGCCACCATGAATCAGCCGAAAATCAAAAGAGATCCTGAAGGCACCCGGCGCCGTATTCTGCTCGCGGCCGCTGAGGAGTTTGCAAATGGGGGGTTGTTCGGCGCACGCGTCGACCAGATTGCCCGCCGCGCAGAAACCAATGAACGCATGCTCTATTACTACTTTGGGAGCAAGGAGCAGCTTTTCACCGCCGTCCTCGAACACGCTTTTGGCGCTTTGAACGAGGCAGAACGTACGCTTGAGCTGAACGGTATTGCGCCGGTCGAGGCCATTACGCGCCTCGCGCATTTCGTGTGGGACTATTACCGCGATCACCCCGAGTTGCTGCGTCTGGTGAATAACGAGAATCTGCACGAGGCGCGGTATATGCAGAAGTCCACGCGCATTCGCGAAATGATCTCGCCCATTGTTGCGACGCTCGGAAGCATTCTCGAACGTGGCCAGCGCGCGGGCCTGTTTCGCACCAACGTCGATCCGCTGCGTTTTTACGTCACGCTCTCGGGTATGGGGTATTACATCGTCTCGAACCGTTTCACGCTGGAGGCCACGCTCGGCCGCGATTTCAGCACCCCTGCCGAGCGCAGTGAAGTCATTCAGATGAACACGGAGTTGTTGCTCGCGTATCTGTTGAGGCGCTAGGCGTCAGCACGGCAGGCAGGGTAAATACCAATCCTTTAGGCGTGCTATCGGCGTGCGGCTCTCCAATGAGCCGGCGCGCGTCCGGTTCGCAGACGGCGTAGCAAAAAGCGAAGGCCCCGCAAGGGGGCCTTCGCTTTTGCCGTTTCTGCCGCTTTTGCCGCTTCTGCATTTGATGCGCGCGCAACTTTCACGAAAGCGGCCCGCTTCGCGCGGGCCGCAAGACAAAGCCGCTCAGGCTTCGACTTTTTCCTTCGCGACCTTGGGCGCCTTGTTGTGCGCAAGGATGAAGTCACGCAGTTGCGGATAGATGATGGTGCGCCAGCGGCGGCCCGAGAAGATGCCGTAGTGGCCGCACTTTTCCGCTGTGAAATGCTGCTTGTGCTCCGGCGGAATGCCGCTGCACAGATCCTGCGCGGCGCGCGTCTGACCGTCGCCGGAAATGTCGTCGAGCTCGCCTTCGATCGTGAAGAGGGCGGTCTTCTTGATGTCCTGCGGCCGCACGCGTTCGCCCGCCACATCCCAGGTGCCTTCGGCCAGGCGGAATTCCTGGAACACGACGCGGATCGTGTCGAGGTAATAGTCGGCGTCCATGTCGAGCACGGCGTTGTACTCGTCGTAGAAGCGGCGGTGCGCTTCGGCGTCGTCCTCGTCGCCGCGCAGCAGGCTCTGGTAATAGTCCCAGTGCGAGGCCGCGTGGCGCTCCGGATTCATGGCCACGAAACCGGTGTGCTGCAGGAAGCCCGGATAGACCTTGCGGCCCACGCCCGGATAGTTCGGCGGTACCGTGTAGATCACGTTGTTGTCGAACCATTCGAACGAGTGCTGCGTGGCGAGCGAATTCACCGAAGTCGGGCTCTTGCGAGCGTCGATCGGGCCACCCATCATCGTCATCGTGCGCGGGGTTTCCTCGCCGCGGCTCGCCATCAGCGAGATGGCCGCCAGCACCGGCACCGTCGGCTGGCACACGGAGATCACGTGCAGATCTTTCGCGCCAATGTGACGGATGAATTCCTGGATGTAAGCAACGTAATCATCGAGGTGGAAGCGGCCTTCCTCGAGCGGCACCATGCGCGCGTCGATCCAGTCGGTGATGTACACCTTGTGGTCTTGCAGCAACGTGCGCACCGTGTCGCGCAGCAGCGTGGCGTGATGGCCCGAGAGCGGCGCGCACACCAGCACGACCGGCTCGTCTTTCAGTTGGCTGACAGCGCCGCTGTCGTCAGCGAAACGCTTGAAGCGCAACAGACGGCAGAACGGTTTCTCGATGATCGTCTGTTCGATGATCGGGATGTTGTGACCATCCTTAACAATCTGGTGCAGGTTGAATTCGGGCTTCTCGTAGTCCTTGCCGAGCCGGTAGAGCAATTCGTAACCGGCGGAAAGACGCGTGGCGCCCGGAACATAGGCAAAAGGGCTGGCCGGATTCGCGAAGGATTTCGACGCGGCCTGAGCCCAGGCGGTCAGCGGGCTCAACAGCGCCCGCTGGAATTCGTGCAGTTGATAGAGCATGGGTGCTCCGGTGTTGGGGCGATTCGCATGGGGCTTCGCAAACACGCGTATCGCGTTGCGGCGGGCCGTATTGGTTGTGATGGCGGGTGATTATCGTATCGGCCAACAGTGTCGTTTGATGATATCGGACAACTTGAAATTGTGCAACGCAGCAACTGTTAACTTGTTTGCACGCAAAATGTCATGGAATCATGGTACTGGCGATGTTGCTATGCCGCTATCCGGGGTTGCCGCAGGGTCAAGTTTGGCCGCCTACCTGCCGTTATGAGCCGGCGCGGTCTGCGCCGACGCGTTCTGGGCTGCACCGTTGTGCGACGGCTGCCCGGTCGCCCTGGCCATTTCCTGCTCATGCTTCATCAGGTTCAGACCGGTGTGCACAAGGGCCACATGAGAAAACGCCTGCGGGAAATTGCCGACCAGGCGTTTCTGCGCGGGGTCGTACTCTTCGGCCAGCAGGCCGACGTCGTTGGCGAGCGCGAGGAGCCGCTCGTACATTGCCTCCGCTTCGGCCACGCGGCCCTGCATCGCCAGGTTGTCGACCATCCAGAAGCTGCATGCAAGGAAGGTACCTTCGCCGGGCGGCAGGCCGTCGTTGAATTCCGTGGTGCGATAGCGCATCACGAAGCCGTCGCGCATCAGATACTTTTCGGTGGCGGCGACCGTGCCGATCACCCGCGGGTCCGACGGCGGCAGGAAGCCGACCTGCGCCAGCAGCAAAACACTCGCGTCGAGCTCGTCGCCGCCGTAGACCTGGGTAAAGGCATTGAGCGCGGGGTTCCAGCTCTTCTCGCACACCTGCGCGTGAATCTCCTCACGAATCTCGCGCCAGTGCTCGAGCGGGCCGGGCAGGTTGAACTTTTCAGCGGACCTGATCGCGCGGTCGAAGGCGACCCATGCCATCACCTTCGAGAAGGTGAAATGCTGGCGGCCGCCGCGCGTTTCCCAAATACCTTCGTCGGGCTGCTGCCAGATGGTTTCCAGATGCTCGAGCATCTCGCACTGCACGTTCCACGCCGTGTCGTCTGCCTGCAGACCGCCCACCCGCGCGAGATGCAGTGCGTTCATGACTTCACCGTAGACATCGAGCTGCAACTGGCCGGCCGCGTTGTTGCCGATGCGCACCGGTTTTGCGCCCTGGTAGCCCGGCAGCCATTCGACTTCGAACTCCGGCAGGCGCCGCTCGCCGGCAATTCCATACATGATCTGCAACTGCTCCGGTGCTCCCGCCATGACGCGCGCGAGCCAGCTTCGCCACGCGCGCGCTTCGTCGAAGTAGCCGCCGCGCATCATCGCCAGCAGCGTGATGGTGGCGTCGCGCAGCCAGCAGTAGCGGTAATCCCAGTTGCGTGTGCCGCCTAGCTGTTCGGGCAGCGATGTGGTGGGGGCGGCGACGATGCCGCCGGTCGGCTCGTAGGCGAGCGCCTTCAATGTGATGAGCGAGCGGCGGATCGGCTCGGCGTATTTGCCTTCGACCGTGCCGCGTGCCGACCACTCGAGCCAGTGATTCTCGGTGCGGGCGAGCGCGGTGTGTGGATCGCGAGCCGGGGGGATGCGCAGATGCGACGGCGAGTACGCGAGTGAGAACGGCACCCGCTCGCCCGGCGACACGGTGAATTCAGCGACGGTGTGCATGTTCTCGCCGCGCAGTTCGACCGGGGTGCGCAGCACGGCGGTATCCGGACCGACAATCGCCTTGATGCCGCTGTCGTCCTTCAGACGGCTGACCCACGGAATCGAAAAACCGTAGTCGAAGCGCAGCACCAGTTCCATCTTCATGCGCACTGTGCCGCGCCGGCCCACCACGATCCGCACCAGTTCCGACCAGCCGTTGCCGGGCGGCATGAAGTCGATCACCGTCACGGCGCCTTCGGCAGTTTCGATATCGGTTTCGAGTATCAGCGTTTCGCCGCGATAGCGGCGGGTAATCTTCGCCGGCGCAGCGGCACCGGTGGAGTCGGCAGAGTCGCCGGAAGCCGGGGCGATCAGCCAGCGCCCGTTCTGTTCGGTGCCGAGCAGCGCGGCGAAACAGGCGCCCGAGTCGAAACGCGGCCAGCAGAGCCAGTCGACGGAGCCGTCACGGGAGATCAGAGCGGCGGTGTGGCCGTCGCCGACGAGGGCATAGTCTTCGATGAGTGCGGGCATAGATGACTGATTGAGCTGTGTGGACGGGGAGTGGGCAAATAAGCGGGCAAACAAGTGATCGAATAAGCAAGGCGTGTAAAGCGTACGCCAGGAACTCACTGGGATGTTGTTATTACCGGACCGGTGCGATGCATTTTGGTTCAGCATCCCGCATGGACAAAGTGGCCTTGGTATTTTGAGATAACGCTGTCTACAATCGGATTTCGAGTAGATGGGCGAGGGTCGGGCGGCAGGTGTGGGGACGCCGGTCCATCGCGCACGTCAATACTGTTTTCGAGGATGAAAGCCATGCTGAACCCGTCGAAATCCGATTGCATCACCATTCTCTCAGCGGCCAGCGAACTGGCCGACGATTCGATGCTGGCGCTCGATGCCAGCAGTCTGGGCCTCTCCCGCAACGGGATGCGGACCGCCGCCTTCTTCCTGATCGAACGGGCCTGCTTCAAGCGCGTCCGCGAGGGTGACGGCCATTATGCCGTCGGCAGCCTGTCCCTGCAGGGGCGGCTGAGGCTTGAACAGCTCGCCAACGGGTAAGCCCCCGGCCCAGTGCCGGGCAACCTCTGAGCAAGCCGCGCAGCGGAAGCCACGCAGGTCATTCACACGGTTAAGCCATGTGTTGGACCTGGGGCTGAGTTCGGCCCGGCTTTCTGCGCTGCAAGCCACATGCCGCATGCTGCGCACCTCATGCCTCATGCCTCATGTCTCCTGGGAGCAGCGTGCGGTCGAGGCATGCCCATCTGGCTGGGCGTAGTCCCTGCGCACAGTTCGCATTCCATGTCGGGTTTCCCGAACGGCGGTGGTCAAGATTCAGAAATGGGACGCCCCCACGCCGAAAATCCCAATGATTCCGATGATGATCAGATAGAGCGCGACGATGTAGTTCAAGAGACGCGGCGTCACGAGGATGAGAATACCGGCGATCAGGGAAACGACTGGGCCCAGACTGAATGTGACGTTCATGAAAACTCCGAGTGGTGAGACGGGTGCAGGAAGGGATTCAGGCGGGCCGTATGCTGCGCGGTCCGCCTCAACGCTTTGCTTCTATCTTCTATACTTGCGGCGGTAACCAAGAGGGTTTCAGCCCCTGGGGTTCCCAGGCGGATGTCCTCGAGCGCCTGGCAGACCAGCGACATCAACAAAACCGAATAACCCGATGTTCAGGAGGTTGACATGCATCGTAGTGACCGAGCCGCCGTTCGTGCCGCGCGCCAGTCTTCACTTCAGCCCGCCAGCAAAACCGCGAGGATAGGGTCCGCGCGGCCTGCGTGGTCCGCCCGTTCGATAATAAAAGGTTTCGTGCTTATGGTCTCGATTGCCGCTTCACATGCGTTTGCCCAGGACGCCGGTCCGGCGCCGGCCGACGGTGTCTACGACATGCTTGTCGGCACCTATACGGGCGGCAAGAGCGAAGGCATCTACGTCTACCGCTTCGATACGAAGACCGGCGAGGCCACGCCCGTGTCGGTGGCGAAGACGGTCAACCCGTCGTATCTGGTGGTGAGCAGCGACCGCCGTCATGTGTATGCCGTCAACGAACTGCCTGGCGACAATGGTCCTGCTTCGCAACGCGGCGGCATCAGCGCGTTCGGCTTCGATCCGGCGAGCGGCCAGTTGACGTTTCTCAACCACGTATCGTCGGAAGGCAACGACCCGTGCTATCTGAAGATCTCGCCGGACGGCAAGTATCTGCTGACGGCGAACTACTCGGTGGCGGCCGATCCGGGCGGCAGCTTCGCGGTATTCCCGCTGCAGGCAGACGGCCAGGTGGGGCAGGCGGTGCTGACCGTGCATCATGACGGCAGTGGCCCGGTGAAGGGGCGCCAGGACAACGCGCATGTGCACTCGACGGTGTTTTCGCCGGACGGCCAATACCTGTTCGCCCAGGACCTCGGCGCGGACAAGTTGTATTCATACCGCTATACGCCCGATGGCAGCCGCGGCCTGTTCGGTCCTACCGAGTGGCGCTATACCGATGTGAAAGCCGGCAGCGGCCCGCGTCATCTGGTGTTCGGCCCCGACGGCAAATACGCGTATCTGACGAGCGAACTGGCGGCTACGGTCAGCACGTTCCGCTATAACGACGGCCGGCTCACGCTGTTGCAGGTGTCACCGCTTACCGAGCCGGGCTTCAAGGGGCAGGTGGGGGCAGCGGCGATCCATCTGTCGCCGGATGGGCGATTCCTCTACGCAAGCAACCGCGGCGACGCGAACCAGATTGTGATCTTCGCGGTTGATCCGGCCAATGGCCATCTTAAGCTGGTGGGCCGGCAATCGAGCCTTGGCAAGTCGCCGCGCGAATTCGCCATCGATCCGACGGGGAACTGGCTGATCGTCGGCAATCAGAACAGCGACACCGTCTATGTGTTCAGGCGCGATCAGCAGACCGGCTTGCTCGAAGCGAATCCGAAGCGGATCGATATCGGCTCGCCGGTGGACTTCAAGCTGGTG
This sequence comes from Burkholderia sp. 4M9327F10, assembly GCF_005503145.1. Classification (GTDB taxonomy): domain Bacteria; phylum Pseudomonadota; class Gammaproteobacteria; order Burkholderiales; family Burkholderiaceae; genus Paraburkholderia. The sequence goes on from NZ_SCNV01000007.1 coordinate 80,338, forward strand.
TCGCCGTCGTAACAGCGGGGGCATCACGCAGCGGCATCCGGCTGCGCGATGCCGTGGCGTAAGACGTGCATAGAGCAAGGCGCGGCCGGACGCGCCCGAAGCGCCACAAGCAAAACGGGCCTCGGAAGCATGCATGCTTCCGAGGCCCGTTTCATTGAAGCGGTGGCCGCCGCTTACTCTGCGGGTCCAGGCGCAAGCACTTCACGGCTGCCGTTGATGCCCATTGAGGACACCAGGCCCGCGGTCTCCATCTGCTCCACGAGGCGCGCCGCGCGGTTGTAGCCGATGCGCAATTGCCGCTGCACCGACGAGATCGACGCGCGCCGCGTGCGCACCACGAAGGCAACGGCCTCGTCGTAGAGCGGGTCGGCCTCGGCATCGGGCGCGTCGCCGAACAGGTCCTGGGTCGCGCCTTCGCTGGCGGGGCCGTCGAGAATCCCTTCCTCGTATTGCGGCTCGCCGAACTGCTTCAGGTACTCGACGATCCGGTGCACTTCCTCGTCGGCGACGAACGCGCCGTGCACGCGCTGCGGGTACCCGGTGCCCGGCGGCAGGAACAGCATGTCGCCCTGGCCGAGCAGCGATTCGGCGCCCATCTGGTCGAGAATCGTGCGCGAGTCGATCTTCGAGGACACCTGGAAGGCGACCCGGGTCGGGATGTTAGCCTTGATCAGACCGGTGATGACGTCGACCGATGGACGCTGCGTCGCAAGGATCAGGTGGATGCCGGCCGCACGGGCCTTCTGTGCGAGACGCGCGATCAGCTCTTCGATCTTCTTGCCGGCCACCATCATCAGGTCGGCCAGCTCGTCGATCACGACCACGATCAGCGGCAGCGTGGCAAGCGGCTCCGGTGCTTCCGGCGTCAGCGAGAACGGATTGCCGAGCTTCTTGCCGGCCGCTTCGGCATCGCGGATTTTCTGGTTGAAGCCCGCGAGATTGCGCACACCCACTGCCGACATCAGCCGGTAGCGCTTCTCCATTTCGCCGACGCACCAGTTGAGCGCGTTGGCGGCGAGCTTCATGTCGGTGACGACCGGCGCGAGCAGATGCGGAATCCCTTCGTAGACCGACAGTTCGAGCATCTTCGGGTCGATCATGATGAGACGCACGTCCTCGGGCGTCGCCTTGTAGAGCAGCGAGACGATCATCGCGTTGATCGCCACCGACTTGCCCGAGCCGGTCGTGCCGGCCACCAGCATGTGCGGCGCCTTGGCCAGGTCGGCGACGACGGGATGGCCGGTGATGTCCTTGCCCATTGCGAGCGTGAGCATCGAGTGCGAGTGCTGGTAGACGTTGGCTTCGAGGATTTCCGACAGGCGGATCGTCTGCCGCTTGGCGTTCGGCAATTCGAGGCCCATGCAGGTCTTGCCGGGAATCGTTTCGACTACGCGGATCGAGGTGAGGCCGAGGCCGCGCGAGAGGTCCTTCATCAGGCCGACGATCTGGCTGCCGCGCACGCCGAGTGCGGGTTCGACTTCAAAGCGCGTGATCACCGGGCCGGCGGAGGCGCCTACCACGGTCACCGGCACCTTGAACTCCTGCAGGCGCTGTTCGATCAGCAGGCCGGTTTCGGCGAGCCGTTCTTCGGAGACGGGTTCGATGTTCGTGTCGGCGCGTGCGAGCAGGTCGAGGGTCGGCAGTTCGACCATCGATGCCGCCGGCGCGTGGAATTCGAACACGGTCGGCGCGTGGCCGCGCACCGGCGCGCGCGGAGCGACCGGTTCGTTCGCCGGTTCGCTGCGCGGCAGGGCGAGTGCAGCGGGGGCGGCGAGGGTATCGACGGGAGTGCGTTCGTCGATGAATTCGTCGTTGTCGGGTTCGTCGGACTCGTCGTGTGCCGGGTGAACGGCTGTGCTTTCGGTACGCGGGTCGTCGAGGGCGTCGCCGGAGTCCCAGGGAGCAGGCTCGTGGCGCTCGACGGCTGGCTTGAACGGGGCCGCCGTATCGTGTGGCGCTTGATTTGCCACGTTCGCCGCGGCGAAGCCGGGGAAGCGGACAACGTTCGATGGGGCAGGGGCCGTCGCAATGTCGGGGGCCTGCGCCGGCGTCGGCGCGCTTGCCAGTGTGGGTGCTGTAGACACAGGCGCAGGCGCGGGCACTGACGCGATGGGTTCTGCCTGAATGGGCGCTATAGGTGTCGCCGGCGGCGATGCGGCGCGAAGCGCAGCGGCAGCATCAATCGCCGTTTCCCACGGCACCAGTGCCTTGTCGATAATCACTTCAGCCGCAGGCGCGTGCGTCACGCCGGTTGCTGCTTGTGTCGCGTTCTGCACGAGGCTTGCAGAGACCGCCGCGGCTGGTTCGGCATGTGTCGCGATGATCGGAGCGGCCCCGGCTTCGGTTTCAATTGCCGGGCTTGCAACATCGAGCGTGGCCGCCTGCCCGACCGGATCGTGGTGGGGCAGGGGGGCGTCATGTGCTGCTGAAACCGCAGTGGCGTGGGGCGGTTCGATGTCGCGCGGCCAATCTGGCGCTGCCTCAGCGGCGGGCTGCGTTGCGCTCACTGCCGGCGTATTTGCCGCGACCTGTTCGAGCGGGTCTCCCGCAGCGAAATGCGTTGCCGTGGGCGGCATGATCGGCCAGTTTACCGTCTCGGCAGTCTCGGCAGTCTCGGTGTGTGCGGTGTGTGCGGTGTGTGCGGTGTGTGCGGCCGGTGCCGCCGGTGCGGCAGGCGCGGCCGGTACAAGCGCGGCGGCCTCGCCAGCAGGCTCTGCGTCGGCGGGAGTAACAGGCGCTTCAGGCAGCGCGGGCGCCCCGGTTGCGGCAGTCGGGCCAACCGGCTGCGCTGCGTCCGGCGATGCCGACGTATCGTTTGCCAGTTTGACCGTCTCGGCGCCGCTGCGTCGAGCGAGGCTCGCGCCCGCGATCGTAGTCCAGCGCGCCGCATTCTCTTCGATGTTGCGCAAGGTTTCCTGCACGCTGGCGGGCGGGTTGACGTGCTGAGTCGTTGCCGCCGGACGGGAAAAACTCGGCGGCTGTACACGTTGAGGCGCACCAGGGCGCCGGGGCGTAACCGCTGCGGCGCTCGCTGGCGGACGTGCCTGTGCTGTGGCGTTGGCGGGCCGTGGCGTTTGCATCGTCGCCGGCGTCGCCTTCGGTGAGGGCGGTGCGGCATGGCGCGCTACGCCCGGAGGAGAACTCGCCACAGCCGGACCCTGACGCGGCGGCATCGGTTGAATCGACGGCGTGCGTTGAGCGTTCGTCATGGCGCCCGTCGGCGCTGCGCCGGGCATGCCCCGGCTCGGAATCAGTCCTTTCGACGCCGCAGCGGCTTCACTCGCACCCGCAGCGGCGGCGGAGATGGCTGCGGCCCCGCGCGCCGGTGACGGCGACGGCACGCGCAACCATTCCGCTGGTGCGACCGGTTCAGCAGGCGCCCACGGCGCAGGTTTATCCAGAGGCGTGCCGGACTTTTGCGCCGGTGCCGCAGTGCCGCCGGCGCGCCGAACCGGCGTGCCGGCCCGCATCCGTCCATCATTCTCAGGTACAGCCGCCGGGGATCGCGACGGCTGCGTCCGCGTCTGCCAGCTTGCGTTGCCCGTCGCCGCGCCCGTGCGCGAATCGCCTGCAAAGGCATCCTTCGCGCCTGTCGCACCCGCCAGGCCGGCAGCGCCAGCAGCACCCGCACCCGCCGCGCCACGCGTCGCAGCCGGCGGCCGCCAAACGGTCGGACGCGCGTAGCGGCCCTTGCTCTTCGGGGCCATCGTGTTGGCCGGAGTCGACGCGTAGGCCGGCAGCGTGTCGTCGACGCTGCTGCGCCGGCGCGCCTCCTCATCACGCTTTGCGGGCCCGCGGGCGAGGCCCAAGCCGAAGGCGCCATCGGCCCACATGGCGACGCCGCTCCAGCGAAACTCGAGCAGCCACGGCAGGCTCAGGAGCAGCAGCGCGAGCATCACGAGCGGCGTGCCGATATGGCCGAGCAGCCGGCCCAGACCGGCCGCGAGCGCATGCCCGAGGCCGTCGACGCCCGCGATGCCGACCAGCGAAGCCTCCAGCGTGCAACTTGCCGCAAGGACGCAGATAAAGCCGAGCCACAGGCGGATCGTGCCGGGCCCGCGCAGGCCGACGCCGCCTGGCAGCACAGACTTCACGAGACGCCACAAAAGAGGAATGAACCAGACGGCCGACCCGCCGAACCAGCCGAAAACTACCGTGTGCATGCTAGACATCAACGAATGACGGATCCGCGAAAACGCAATCCGTCGAGTTTAAACCGGCAAAGCGTAACGCTTTGAAGACAGGCGCGCGAGAATTTGCGCCTGATTGAAAAACCGCCCGGTGAGCGGCCCGGACGGAACGGCCGGCGCGGGCTGCGGCGATGCTCGGGCAGCCGGCCGTCCGCTTGCTCATGGTGCGTGCCGCGCGAAGGTCAGCGTGTCGCCGTCCTCGAGAATCAACTGCATCTCCTGCGGCGCGCGCATTTGCACGCCGGTGCGGTCGATGTGCGCCAGCGCGTCGAGATAGGCGCCTTCGATCTCGCCGCCCGGCGTCGGGCAGGCCATGCGCGTGCCGGCCAGCGGGCCGAAGCTCAGCTTGCCGTCTTTCAGTCCGTATGTGCCCATGTAGCGGTTGCATCCGGAGAAGCCGCTGGCGCGGCGCTGGCCGGAGGCCGTCGAGAGGGCCAGCGTGATGCCGCTGGGGACATCGCGCAACGTGCCGTCCGCCTGCTTCCAGCTTGTGAGATCCCACGCCGTGTCGTCCAGCAATTGGGTTGCCGCCGGGTTGAACGGGTCGGGCGGCGGCGCCTTGTCATCCGGATGGGTCGGCATCGAGCAGGCGGCCAGCAGCGTGGCGACGCCCAGCGCGGCGAGCATGGTGCGGGCGTGCGTGCGCAACTGCGCAGCGCGCGGCGCAAAGCGGTCCGCAAGGCGCGCAGCACGGGGCGAGCGGGGCGCACGGGGCGCACGGGGCGCAAGAACCGCGGCAATCGCGGTGGCACGGACGGTGGCGCCGGCTGCAACACGCGCTGCAACGAGACGCGCAACACGTCGCGCTGGAGACGTTGGGAACATGGCGTCGATCCTCTTCAAACTGACGAAGGCGTAAGGGTAACGCACTCAGGTTGCCGCACGCGAGCGCTCACTGCGCGACGCCCGGTGCAGAGGTTGCGCATGTTAACATTGCTGATCTACCCATTCCATCTCATCCGACATTTTTCTGGAGACCCCATGCAGATCGGCCAACGGATCGGCACCCCGCTTTCGAACTCGGCCACGCGCGTCATGCTGCTGGGAGCGGGCGAGCTGGGCAAGGAAGTGATCATCGCGTTGCAGCGCCTCGGCGTGGAAGTGATCGCGGTCGACCGTTATCCGAACGCGCCGGGTCATCAGGTCGCGCACCGAGCCCACGTGATCGACATGACCGACCGTGCGGCTTTGCGCGCGCTCGTCGAACTGGAGCGGCCGGATCTGATCGTGCCGGAGATCGAAGCCATTGCGACCGATGCGCTCGCCGCCATCGAGTCCGACCGTCTTGCGGAGGTCATCCCCACCGCACGCGCCACGCAATTGACCATGAACCGCGAAGGCATCCGGCGCCTCGCTGCGGAAGAACTCGGCTTGCCGACTTCGCCGTACGCGTTCGCCGATTCGCTCGAGGAACTGAAGGCCGGCATCGCCAAGGTCGGTTATCCGTGCGTCGTAAAACCGGTGATGTCGTCCTCGGGCAAGGGCCAGTCGGTATTGAAGAGCGAGGCCGACGTCGAACCGGCCTGGCAGTACGCGATGGCCGGTGGCCGCGTCAATCATGGCCGGGTGATCGTCGAAGGCTTTATCGACTTCGAGTACGAAATTACCCAATTGACGGTGCGCGCAATCGACCCGGCCTCGGCTGACACGAGCACTTACTTCTGCGATCCGATCGGCCATGTGCAGGTCGCCGGCGACTACGTCGAATCGTGGCAGCCGCAGCCGATGAGCCCGCTCGCGCTCGAGCGTTCGCGCGAAATCGCCCACAAGGTGACTGCGGCGCTCGGCGGGCGAGGGCTGTTCGGCGTGGAACTTTTCGTGCGCGGCGATGACGTATGGTTTTCGGAGGTGAGTCCGCGTCCGCACGACACGGGTCTCGTCACGCTGTGCTCGCAACGTTTTTCAGAGTTCGAACTGCACGCGCGCGCGATTCTCGGTTTGCCGGTGGATACGTCGCTGCGCTCGCCTGGGGCGTCGGCGGTGATCTACGGCGGGCTGGACGAGGCCGCCATCGCATTTGAAGGCGTGGCCACTGCGCTGGCCGTGCCGGAGGCCGATCTGCGGCTGTTCGGCAAGCCCGAGAGCTTCGTCAAGCGCCGCATGGGCGTGGCGCTTGCCACCGGCGCGGACACCGGCGAGGCGCGTGCGCGGGCCAAGCAGGCGGCCGCGGCGGTGCGTCCGGTCTCGACGCAGTAAGCTTTGCGCGAGGCGTTGCCGCATTAATAGCAGGAGTCGTACCCATGAAGTCGGACACCCGCAAGATTGTGTGGCTTCGCAAGCCAGCTCGCCTTGGAGCGCTGGGCGTGCTGGTGGTCCTGTGCGCCGGGTTGGCCGGCTGCGGCCTTGCCGCCGCACCGTGCCGCGTCGCTTCAGCCGGATTGAAGATTGTGCCGGTGGTCGGCCACGTGGCGGCCGCGCCGACGGACGCGTGCGCCGATGCGATCGATCCATAGGCGAGGAACCGGATGAAAACATGGCTCGTGGCGCTAACAGGTTTGCTGGGCATGGCCGCGGCAATCTCCGGCGCGTGGGCCGCGCCTTTGCGCCTTGCTGAAATTCAGACGAAAGACCGCCAGACCCACAAATACACCTGTGCTACCGGCAAGATCCTGCAGGTCACTTACTGGAATGCCGCCAACGGGCAGAGCTTTGCGCTTGTGCCCGTCAAGGGACAGCCTATGCTGTTCGTCAACACGCTCTCCGCTTCCGGCGCGAAGTACCAGGCCGGCAGCTACACATGGTGGACCAAGGGGCCGCGCGCAGACCTGTACGATGCGACGGCGGGTGAGAATGCGCCGCCGGTTCTGTCCGACTGCGTGACGATAGTACGGTAGGCCGTCGGTGGTAGGCGGTCGGCGTGGCCGCCGGGCCACCGTCAGCCGCACCGTCAGCCACACCGCCCGCGCAGTCAGGCATCCAGACCGCCTCCCGGCCGCCGCGCCGATCCCCGCCCTCTTCATGCCGCATCGCCGCACAACGGCCGGCCTTGCCCATTTGCGAGCAGTTTTTTCTCCCAGGTAGTAAGCTGTTCGACGCGGCTACCGCTTTGCGCGTGGCCGCGCGTGTCATCGTCTTCGATCTTCCGTTCCCGGATCCCACTGCGTGGGCGTGCCGTCCGCGCTCGTTCGTCAAGCGAGACTCTCAATGAAAGCATCGGATCTGTTCGTCAAGTCGCTGGAAGCTGAAGGTGTCGAGTATGTGTTCGGCATTCCAGGGGAAGAAAATCTCGATCTCCTCGAGTCGCTGCGCCGCTCCAAAGTCAAGCTGGTTCTCACGCGCCACGAGCAGGCCGCCGGTTTCATGGCGGCAACCTATGGGCGTCTCACCGGCCGCACCGGGGTGTGCCTGTCGACGCTCGGGCCGGGTGCGACGAACTTAGTCACCGCTGCCGCCTACGCGCAACTGGGCGGCATGCCGATGTTGATGGTCACCGGTCAGAAGCCGATCAAGACCAGCAAGCAGGGGCACTTCCAGATTGTCGACGTGGTGCGGATGATGGAGCCGCTCACCAAGTACACGCGGCAGATCGTCTCGATAGGCAATATCCCGGCCCTGGTGCGCGAGGCGTTCCGTCAGGCCGAGGAAGAGCGGCCCGGTGCGACTCATCTGGAACTGCCTGAGGACGTCGCCGACGAAGAGGGCGACGGCAAGCCGATTCCCAAGAGCTATAGCCGCCGGCCGGTGGCCGAGGAGAAGGCGATTGCGCGGGCCGTGGAGGCGATCACCCACGCGAGGCATCCGCTCCTGATGATCGGTGCGGGCGGCAATCGCAAGACCACCACCAAGATGCTGCGCGAGTTCGTGGACCAGATCGGCATTCCGTTCTTCACGACGCAGATGGGCAAGGGCGTGATCGACGAATCGCATCCCATGTGGCTCGGCAACGCCACGCTGTCCGACGGCGATTTCGTGCATCGCGCCATCGACCACGCGGACTGCATCATCAATGTGGGTCACGACGTGATCGAGAAGCCGCCGTTCTTCATGCGCGGCGCCGACTCGGGCGAGAAGACCGTGATTCACGTGAATTTTCTCGGCGCCGAAGTCGATCCGGTGTATTTCCCGCAGATCGAAGTGGTTGGCGACATCGCCAATGCGGTGTGGCAACTGAAAGAGAGCCTGAAACAGCGGCAGGAGCACTGGGACTTTTCGCGCTTCAAGGAGATCAAGCAGCACTTCGAAGAGCATCTCGTCAAAGGTCAGCTCGACGCGCGCTTTCCGATGTACCCGGTGCGGATCGTCAACGATGTCTACGAAACGACGCCGGTGGACGGCATCGTGTGTCTGGACAACGGCATGTACAAGATCTGGTTCGCGCGCTACTACCGTGCGCATGAGCCGAATTCGCTGCTGCTCGACAACGCCCTGGCGTCGATGGGGGCCGGCCTACCCTCGGCGATCGCGACCAAGATCGTGCACCCGGACCGCAAGGTCATGGCCGTGTGCGGCGACGGCGGTTTCATGATGAATTCGCAGGAGCTCGAAACGGCGGTGCGTCTGAAGCTCGACCTGGTGGTGCTGATCCTGCGTGACGACGCCTTCGGCATGATCCGCTGGAAGCAGGAGAACATGAATTTCCCCGACTACGGGATGACGCTGAAAAATCCCGATTTCGTTGCCTACGCACAGAGCTATGGGGCGCAGGGCCATCGCATTTCATCGGCGGACGAATTTGCACCGCTCCTGCGTGAATGCTTCGCCACGCCGGGTGTGCACGTGATCGATCTGCCGATCGACTATTCCGACAACGAGCGTGTGCTTAACCGTGAGATCAAGCGCCTGAGCGCGCAACTGTGAGCCCCGCCCTGTGACGCCCGCCGGGGCATGCGGCTTGCCGCATGTGGCCGGTTTCGACGGGTTGCTGCCGGTGCTGCCGGGTGCTACCGGGTGCTACCGGTTGGAAGAGGGAAGTGGCTTGGACCAGACCGCATCAAGGAGAACGTGTCATGTTGCAAAAGACTTACCCGTACTACCTCGCGAATGTTGCCGTGGCGGCCAACACCGATCTCGAAGTCACCGACAAGTTCACCGGCGAGGTGGCCACGCGCGTTGCGATGGCCGACGCCGCCGCGATCGACAAGGCGATCGGCTACGCCGTCGAGGCGATGCCCGCCATGCGCGAGTATCCGCCGTTCAAGCGCCAGGCGGTGCTCGAACACTGCGTGAGCCGGTTCCGCGAGCGCTACGACGAACTGGCGATGGCGCTATGCATCGAAGCCGGCAAGCCGATCAACGATTCGCGCGGCGAAGTCACGCGGCTGATCGATACCTTCAAGGTGGCGGCGGAAGAGGCGGTGCGCATCGACGGCGAGATCATCAATCTGGAGATTTCGCCGCGCGCCAAGGGCTATCACGGCTACGTGAAGCGCGTGCCGATCGGGCCCTGCTCATTCATCTCGCCGTTCAATTTTCCGCTCAACCTGACCGCCCACAAGGTGGCGCCGGCGCTGGCCGTGGGCGTGCCGTTCGTGCTGAAGCCGGCCAGCCGCACGCCAGTCGGGGCGCTGATCATGGGCGAGATTCTCGCGGAAACGGACCTGCCCAAGGGCGCGTTTTCGATCCTGCCGGCCCACCGCGACGGCGCCGACCTGTTCACCACCGACGAGCGCTTCAAGCTGCTGTCGTTTACCGGTTCGCCGGCGGTAGGCTGGGATCTGAAGAAAAAGGCCGGCAAGAAGAAGGTGATTCTGGAGCTGGGCGGCAACGCGGCGGCGATCGTCGACGGCGACCAGGGCGGCAAGCTCGATTACGTAGTCGACCGGCTCGCGTTCGGCGCGTTCTATCAGTCGGGGCAAAGCTGTATCGGCGTGCAGCGGATCCTGGTGCATGCGGGCATCTACGACGCGCTGCGCGACAAGCTGATTGCGAAGACCCGCTCGCTGATCATGGGCGATCCGAAGCAAGAGAAGACCTTTGTTGGGCCGATGATCTCCGAGTCGGAGTCGAAGCGTCTGGCCGGCTGGATGGAAAGCGCGGTGCTCGACGGCGCGCAGATCGTGGCGGGCGGCAAGGTGGAAGGTGCGATGTTCGAGGCGACGCTGCTCGAAAACGTGAAGCGCGATTCGGACCTGTACCGCAAGGAAGCGTTCGGTCCCGTGGCGATTCTGGAGCGCTTCGACGACTTCGGCGCGGCGCTTGAAGCCGTCAACAATAGCGACTTTGGCCTGCAGGCCGGCGTGTTTACCGATTCGCTCGCTCATGCCCATCAGGCATGGGACCGGCTCGACGTGGGCGGGGTGGTGATCAACGACGTGCCGTCGTTCCGGGTGGACAACATGCCGTATGGCGGCGTCAAGGACTCCGGGCTGGGACGCGAAGGCATCCGCTACGCGATCGAGGATATGACCGAAAGCCGGCTGATGGTGATGCGCGAAACCTGGTGAGCGCCGCCTCGCGGATTTTAATGGGGGACGGCCCGCCGCCGGTGGCGGCCGCCGTCCTGGCGGGCTGTCACAGGACTGTCGTCTGCGTACCCTAGTCTGTGCGGGCCTGTGGCGGGTCCGGCCGCCCTGGCGCCTGTCTTTGCGCGGTGTAAGCAGAAAGCGGACGGGGGCGCCATGAGTGTTTTTGCTGAAGTGCTACAATACCGCCCTTTCCGGCGGGTGTTTCCGTCGGCCGGAGCCGGCTGCGTCCTTCCCTGACTAAATCGGGTACCGTGCGGCACGCCGTGGCTCCGCTTCATCCTGATGCCCTCCGCGGCCCCGGCCGCAGCCGCGCCCCCCGCGCAGGCGCATTTTTAGCGAAAGCCACCATGTCCGACACAGCCGTCACGCCTACTACCGCGACCTTTGACCAGTTTGGCCTTGCGCCCGACATCCTGAAAGCCATTGCGGAGCAGGGCTACACGACGCCTACGCCGATCCAGGTGCAGGCGATTCCTGTCGTGCTGGCGGGTCGCGACGTCATGGGCGCCGCGCAGACCGGCACTGGCAAGACCGCGAGCTTTTCGCTGCCGATCATCCAGCGCCTGCTGCCGAATGCGAACACCAGCGCCTCGCCGGCGCGTCACCCGGTGCGCGCCCTGATCCTCACCCCGACCCGCGAACTGGCCGATCAGGTTGCCGCCAACGTGCACGCTTACGCCAAGCATACGGCGCTGCGCAGCGCGGTGGTGTTCGGCGGCGTGGATATGAATCCGCAGTCCGAGCAACTGCGCCGCGGCGTCGAGATTCTGATCGCCACGCCGGGCCGTCTGCTTGACCACGTGCAGCAGAAGACGGCCAATCTGGGCCAGGTGCAGATGCTGGTGCTCGATGAAGCCGACCGGATGCTCGATATGGGCTTCCTGCCGGATCTGCAGCGCATCCTGAACCTGCTGCCGAAGGAACGTCAGACCTTGCTGTTCTCCGCGACGTTCTCGGGGGAAATCAAGAAACTGGCGGCCACGTATCTGCGCAATCCGCAGACCATCGAGGTGGCGCGCAGCAATTCGACGGCCACCAATGTCACGCAGACGGTTTATGAAGTGGCTGAGGGTGACAAGACCGGTGCGGTGGTGCAACTGATTCGCGAGCGCGGTCTGAAGCAGGTGATCGTGTTCTGCAACAGCAAGATCGGCGCGAGCCGCCTCGCGCGTAGTCTGGAACGTGATGGCGTGGTGGCGACTGCGATTCACGGCGATCGTACCCAGAACGAGCGTATGCAGGCGCTGGATGCTTTTAAGCGCGGCGAGATCGAGGCGCTGGTGGCGACCGATGTTGCTGCGCGTGGGCTGGATATTGCTGAGCTCCCGGCTGTGATTAACTTCGACCTGCCGTTCAATGCCGAAGATTATGTGCACCGGATTGGGCGCACCGGGCGTGCCGGGGCTTCGGGGGATGCGCTTTCCCTGTATAGCCCGAATGAGAAGAAGCAGCTTGCCGATATCGAGAAGCTGATCAAGCGGCCGCTTGATGTGCAACGGCTGACTGTTGATTTGCCTGTGCGGCATCATCATGAAGAGCGTGGCCCGCGGCGGGAGCGTGAAGAGCGTGGTGCGCGGCGGCGCGCGGGTTCTTCTTCTGGTTCTTCGGGTTCTGCGTCGTCGTTTGAGCGGTCGCATCATCATCGGCAAGCGCCCGTCGATGATTTCTTCTTTAAGCCCTATGAGCCTTCGCCTTCCTCTGCTCGCAAGGTCGATGAAGCGGATGAGGTCGCTGCTGCGCAGAAGCCGGCTTCCAAGCAGCCTTTGGCTGCACTGCTTGGTGGGTTTGGGATGCCCAGGAAGAGCACTTCTTCTTCGTCGTAGTTTTTGGGGTTTTTGCCTGCGGGGCGGTTTTTGTTGTTGTGCCTGTTGTGTTGGCCTTTCCTTGTTTTGTTATCGGTTTATTAGCGTTGCCCCTGTGCGGGGCGGCACCTACTTTTCTTTGCCGCCGCAAAGAAAAGTAGGCAAAAGAAAGCGGGCTCACACCGCCAGCTCTTAGGTGTCCACCTCTTGAATCAACCCGGAGTGGTCCGAGACAAGATCGTCTCTCGTACCTCCCCCGTCAGTGACAAAGGACTCATTCATCCCGTGAGCGCACTTCGTGCGCCACGGTACGGTTCACTCTCTTAGCCCCTTGCTCATTTGTATCGAGTCGGCAGCATCGCGAACTTATGCTGTCTGGGGTGCGTCGGGTGCGTCGGGTGCGTCGGGTGCGTCGGGTGCGTCGGGTACGTCGGGTACGGCGGGTACGGCGGGTACGGCGGGTACGGCGGGTACGGCGGGCGCGTCGGGTACGGCGCTGCGGCGAGTGCAGCGTGTGGGGCGCGTATGGTGGGTGCTTCAGAAATGCGGTTCCGGCGTAGTCGGCGCGTTGTGCGTCTCGCTGCTTTTCAGGTTGTCCATATTCGTAGCGGTACTGCGTCGGCGCCGTGCACGGCTGGACGCAGTTTTAGCCAGCAGTCGGTCAGCGCGCGTTGCAGCAACTCCATCGAACGTGCGACGGCACGAATCAGAACGACGCCCGGCGTGACGCAGGTGGCGGCTGCTCGCAGGGCATCGTTGAACGGGAGTTCGGCGCCGAGCGTTTCCGCGAGCACGTCGTCGCAAGCGGGGCCCACTGCCCATAAGGTGCCGAAGGCGGGAAAGTTTGCGAGACCTTGCGGCGCTTCGCGCAGCGGATCGGCGGCGCCAAGGTTGGCGCGTTCGAGCCATAGCAATTGCCCAGTAGGCCCCACGATGCGCGAGATCGTGCGCAGTGAGCCGGCAGACCAGCGCTCGCCGGCTGCCTGGCGGCCGAGCTGGGTGGTGTCCCAGCCGAGCGCGGTGGCGCCTTCGGCCATCGAGAGCGTGAACTCAAGCGTAGCGTTGGCGTGATCGAAGATGATGTTGTTCTGCGGTAGCCAGTCGAGCTTCGCATGAGCGCCAACGCGTATGCTGACTTGCTGCAGCGCGGCGCGCCCGTTCGATTTGTACCACTTGGTCGCGCCAGGTGTGGTGAGCACGGCGTGCGTGCCGGCCTCGAGTGCTACATCGATATGAAGCTGGTCGCCGCCAGCGACGCCGCCTGGCGGATGCACGATCACCGCATGACAGATCGCCTGACCCTCGGGGTAGAGCGGACGCTGCACGCGCAGCGGGCCGTCATGCAGACGATGCGCAAGGGTAGTGCGTGCCCCCTGCTTCGCGAAGCCGAGTTCGAGCCTGGCGCGCCATTGTGCGTGCGCAGCAGATTGCGCAGTGGCGAGCGTGATGTGATTTTCATGAAGCGACATGCGGGTGTACTGAATGAGGCTGCATATGACGGCTGCTTAATGGTTGCATCGCGCGTGGCCCTGGCGCTCGCGATACAGCGAACCCGCCTGCAGCGACGCTCTGCATGGGGTAGGGATGTGGCGAGAATAGCATGCAGCACGCGCATGACGCGAAGGGTGCCGCTCGCGGTGCGTGGACAGGCGAGGTTGGTGGCGCAGCGGATTGGTGATTGAAGCGCGCAGCAATCGCGGCGGCTAGCCGCTTTGCACACCACCTGCCGCATATGGCTCGCCTGCGCCTGGGTGCGCAAATACGTGTGTTGCCGTGTTTATACGGCGATGAGGGCGCGAACGCCGTCAGCATCCATGTTGGCGCCTTCGCCTCCGGCGACGACTTCGCCGCGGCTCATGACCCAGTATCGGTCAGCGATGGCCTTTGCGAAATCGTAGTACTGCTCGACGAGGAGCACGGTGAGGCCCATTTCCTCGACGAGTTGACGCAGTGTCCGGCCGATGTCCTGGATGATGGAAGGTTGAATGCCTTCGGTGGGTTCATCGAGGATGAGGAGTTGCGGATCGCTCATGAGGGCGCGGCCGATGGCGAGTTGCTGCTGCTGCCCGCCCGACAGATCGCCGCCGCGGCGGCTGCGCATGTCTTTGAGGACAGGGAATAGCTCGTAGATACGGTCGGGGATTTTGGCGGGAGCTTTTTTGCTGGCGGCGCCGACGAGCAGATTCTCTTCGACCGTTAGGCGCGGGAAGATGTCGCGGCCCTGCGGGACGTAGGCGAGGCCGTTGGCTACCCGGGCATAGGTCGGGAGTTTTGTTAGTGGCGTGCCACGCCAGGCTATGTTGCCGCTTTTTGTTGGGACTACGCCCATCAGGCAACGGAGCAGGGTTGTTTTGCCTACGCCATTGCGGCCTAGTAATACCGTTAGCTTGCCGTCCGGTACCGTTAACTTCACGTCGCGGAGGATGTGGCTGCCGCCGTAGTACTGGTTTAGGTGGTCTACTTCTAGCATTTTGCTTGTTTCCTAGGATTCGTTTGTACTTGCCGTGCGGTTCTCTTTGCCTGCGGCGCTTTGTTGTTTGGTTGTTCTTATGGTGTTGGCCTTTCCTTGTTTTGTTATCGGTTTATTAGCGTTGCCCCTGTGCGGGGCGGCACCTACTTTTCTTTGCCGCCGCAAAGAAAAGTAGGCAAAAGAAAGCGGGCTCACACCGCCAGCTCGTAGGTGTCCGCCCCTTGATGTAACCCGGAGTGGTCCGAGACGAGATCCTCTCTCGCCTAGTCCCCCGTCAGTGACACAGCAGTCATCCGCTCCAGCGCGCGCTTCGCGCCGCCGTTGGGTCGTTCTTCCCTCCGGTTCCTGCTTTTGGGCTATTGCGCTGTTGTTGTGCGCAACTTCTCGATTCGTTTCGTCCACGCCGTGGTCGCCGCGTCGTAGAACCCTTTCAGTGTCTCGTGGGGAGTGGGGCTCATCTCCAGTTTCAGGTGCTCCGCCGCTGCGTACAGTGCTTCCAGCGGTCGGGTCGCGTCCAGCGCCGTTGCGCCCGTCTGCTTGCTTAACTTCTCGCCCACCTTGTTCGTTACCACCGGCACATGCATGTATGTGGGTGTGGCTACGCCCAGGCAGCGTTGCAGGTAGATCTGCCGCTCCGTCGAGTCCAATAGGTCCGCGCCTCGCACAATGTGCGTGATCCCCGCGTCTGCGTCATCTACCACCACCGCCAGTTGATACGCCCACTGGTCGTCCGCTCGCCTCAGCACGAAGTCGCCTACCTCCGTCGCTAAATTCTGCGTTTGCGTGCCCTGCCAGCGGTCGTCGAATGTGATCGTTGCGCTTTTCGCGGTCGCTTCTGTCGCGCCTTGCGCGGTATCCCCCGCTGTATCCCCGTCCGGTACGCGCAGCCGCCACGCGCGTGCAGGTTTGCCATGCAGGCCGTCGCGGCATGTGCCCGGGTATGCAAGCGTTGTGTTGCGGGCGTGCGCGTTGAGCAGGGAGTCGCTGATCTCTTTGCGCGTGCAGCCGCATGGATACACGAGGCCCGCGCCTCGTAGCTGTTCCAGCGCCTCCTGGTAGCGCGCTGTGCGCTCGCTTTGCCATAGGGGTGGTTCGTCCGCGTGCAGGCCGAACTGGTCGAGCGTCGCCAGAATGTCCTCGGCTGCGCCCGGGACCGTGCGTGGGCCGTCAATGTCCTCGATTCTCACCAGCCACACGCCTCCGTGGGCGCGTGCGTCCAGCCAGCTCGCGAGCGCGCTCACCAGCGAGCCGAAATGCAACGGTCCAGTAGGCGAGGGGGCGAAGCGGCCTCGGTATGTCATCTCACGCCGCACGCGCGGCGTTGCGCTCCGGATGGCATTCCGGGCACGTTTTGCCGGGCACGTACAGCGGCGACTGCTGGGCCTCCGGGCTCACCACGGCGCGGCAGCCGAAGCATTGTGCCGTTGCGGTCGGTTTCAGTTCCGGGTCCAGCGCCGTGCGGTAGTCGAACACGAAGCACTCGCCGTGGTAATGGGCGCCGCCCACTTCCTCGAAATACTTCAGGATGCCGCCTTCGAGCTGGTACACGTTCTCGATGCCCACTTCCTTCATGTGGATCGCCGCCTTTTCGCAACGAATCCCGCCCGTGCAGAACGATACGACCGTCTTGCCTTCCAGGTCCGCACGGTTCTGTTCGATCACCGCCGGAAACTCGCTGAATTTGTTGATCCGGTAGTCGAGCGCGTCGTCGAACGTGCCTACGTCCACTTCAAACGCGTTGCGCGTGTCCAGCATTACCACCGGGCGGCCCGCGTCGTCGTGGCCGCGGTCGAGCCAGGCCTTCAGCGTGGGTGCGTCCACGGACGGCGCGCGGCCCAGTTCCGGGCGGATCGCCGGCTTCTTCATGGTGATGATCTCGCGCTTGAGCTTCACCAGCATGCGGCGGAACGGCTGCTTCTCCGACAGGCTTTCCTTGAACTGCAGGTTCGCGAACTTGCCTTCGAACAGCGGATCGTGACGGATGTAGTCGATAAACGCGTTTGCCGCTTCCGGCGCGCCCGCGACGAACAGGTTGATGCCCTCCGGCGCGAGCAGGATCGTGCCGCGCAGGCCCAGTGCGTTGCAGCGCTCGGTAACGAGCGGACGCCACTCGGCAGTGGTTTCGATGGTCGCGAATTGATAGGCGGCGAGATTGACGATACTCATGATGGTCCAGCGGTAAAGTGGCCCGGCGGCGCTGCAAATGGCACGGGCGGCAGCAAGGGCCGCGTGCGTGGCGCGGCCACGGCAAATGGGGCGAAACCCGTATTATCCCTCAACCGGCCGGATTGCCCGAGTCGGCCGCATGGCTATTGCGTTGCGGCAGCGCAAGGCAAGCGTGATTTGGCTTGCCCGGCCCGCCCCGCAGGGCTCACGCAAGCGGCCCCGGCTACGTCCGCTGGCCACCCCCTGGCCGGATGGCTAACCCGTCCGTTTCGTCTCAATTCTTCGGGAGGGTGGGGTTACAATAACGCCCATGTCAGATCCCCGCTTCGTTCATCTCCGCGTTCACTCCGAATTCTCGATTGCCGACGGCATCGTGCGCCTTGACGACATTGTCGCGGCCGCGGCCAAAGACGGTCAGGGCGCGCTCGCGCTCACCGACCTCGGCAACGCCTTCGGCCTCGTCCGTTTCTACAAGGAAGCCCGTGGCAAAGGGGTCAAACCCATTGCCGGATGCGACATCTGGATCACCAATCCGGATGATCGCGACAAGCCTTCGCGCTTGCTGCTGCTGGTTAAAGACAAGCGCGGCTATCTGAATCTGTGCGAGCTGCTGACCAAGGCGTGGCTCACCAATCAATATCGCGGTCGTGCCGAAGTCGAAGCGGGCTGGCTTGAAACCGGCCTTGGCGAAGGGCTGCTCGCGCTGTCCGGCGCGCAGACCGGCGACATCGGCATGGCGCTCGCGGCCGGTAACGAGGAAGCGGCCAAACGCAATGCGCAGCATTGGGCCAAGGTCTTCCCCAACGCCTTTTACATCGAGTTGCAGCGCTGCGGCCAGCCGGGCGGCGAAGCCTATGTGCAGCAGGCAGTCGCGCTCGCGGCCTCGCTGAAACTGCCGGTGGTCGCCACCCACCCGTTGCAGTTCATGACGCCGGACGACTTCACCGCGCACGAAGCGCGCGTGTGTATCTCGGAAGGCGACATGCTCGCCAATCCGCGCCGTCAGAAGCGCTTCACAACCGAGCAGTATTTCCGCTCGCAAGACGAAATGGCCGCGCTGTTCGCGGACATTCCCTCCGCGCTCGCCAATACAGTTGAAATCGCCCGGCGCTGCAATCTGACGCTCGAACTCGGCAAGCCCAAGCTGCCGCTGTTCCCAACGCCGGATGGCATGTCGCTAGACGACTATCTGGTGCATCTGTCAAAAGAGGGGCTGGAAAAGCGCCTCGAACAGTTGTACCCGAACGAGGCGGAGCGCGACGCACAGCGCGAGACGTACTACAAGCGCCTCGAATTCGAGTGCGGCACGATCATCAAGATGGGCTTCCCGGGCTACTTCCTGATCGTGGCGGACTTCATCAACTGGGCCAAGAACAACGGCGTGCCGGTGGGGCCGGGCCGGGGTTCGGGCGCGGGGTCGCTCGTCGCGTATGCGCTTGGCGTGACCGATCTCGACCCGCTGCGCTACAACCTGCTGTTCGAACGTTTCCTGAATCCGGAACGGGTGTCGATGCCTGACTTCGACATCGACTTTTGCCAGCACGGGCGCGATCGCGTCATTCAGTACGTGAAGGACAAGTACGGCGCGGACGCGGTGTCGCAGATCGCCACGTTCGGCACCATGGCGGCGAAGGCGGCTGTGCGCGACATCGGCCGTGTGCTCGATCTCGGCTACATGTTCACGGACGGCGTCGCCAAGCTGATTCCGTTCAAGCCCGGCAAGCACGTCACCATTGCCGACGCGATGAAGGAAGAGCCGCTCCTGCAGGAGCGTTTCGACAACGAAGACGAAGTGCATCAGTTGCTCGAACTCGCGCAGCGCGTCGAGGGCCTGACGCGTAACGTCGGCATGCACGCGGGCGGCGTGCTGATCGCTCCTGGCAAGCTGACCGATTTCTGTCCGCTGTATACGCAGGGCGACGAGAGCGGTGTGGTCAGCCAGTACGACAAGGACGACGTGGAAGCGGTCGGCCTCGTCAAGTTCGACTTTCTGGGCCTGACCACGCTCACCATTCTCGACTGGGCCGAGCGCTATATCCGCAGGCTCGATCCGTCGAAGCAGGACTGGTCGCTCGCGCAAGTGCCGCTCGACGACCCGTCGTCGTTCACGATCCTCAAGAAGGCCAATACGGTCGCCGTGTTCCAGCTGGAAAGCCGCGGCATGCAAGGCATGCTGAAAGACGCCCAGCCTGACCGCTTCGAGGACATCATCGCGCTGGTGGCGTTGTACCGTCCAGGCCCGATGGACCTGATCCCGAGCTTCTGTGCGCGTAAGCACGGCCGCGAGGTGGTCGAGTATCCCGATCCGCGCGTCGAGCCCATCCTGAAAGAGACCTACGGCATCATGGTCTACCAGGAGCAGGTGATGCAGATGGCGCAGATCATCGGCGGCTACTCGCTGGGCGGCGCTGACTTGCTGCGCCGCGCGATGGGTAAGAAGAAGGCCGAGGAAATGGCCCAGCATCGCGAGCTGTTCCGCCAGGGCGCCGCGACGAACGGGCTCACCGCCGAGAAGGCCGACGAAATCTTCGACTTGATGGAGAAGTTCGCCGGCTACGGCTTCAACAAGTCGCACGCGGCCGCCTATGCACTGCTCGCGTATCACACCGCATGGCTGAAGGCGCACCATCCGGCCGAATTCATGGCAGCGAATATGTCGCTCGCCATGGACGATACCGACAAGGTCAAGATCCTGTTCGAAGACTGCATCACGAACAAGATGGCCGTGTTGCCGCCGGACATCAACCTGTCCGCGTATCGCTTCGAACCGGTGGCGGAAGCCGACGGCAAGCGTTCGAAGACGATTCGCTACGGTCTTGGCGCCATCAAGGGCAGCGGCCAGAACGCGATCGAAGAAATCCTGCGCGCCCGCGAAGAAGGTCCGTTTGTTGACCTGTTCGATTTCTGCAACCGCATCGACCGCCGCGTGGTCAATCGCCGGACCATCGAAGCGCTGATCCGCGCCGGTGCGTTCGATGCACTGCATGCGAATCGCGCGCAGTTGATCGCGTCGGTTTCGCTCGCCATGGAAGCCGCCGACCAGGCGAGCGCCAACGCGATGCAGGCGGGCCTCTTCGATATGGGCGACGCGCCGTCGCAAGGCCATGAACTGGTCGACGAACCCGAGTGGCCGGAAAAGAAGAAGCTTCAGGAAGAGAAGGGCGCGCTTGGCTTCTACCTCTCGGGCCATCTGTTCGACGCTTACAAGGACGAAGTGCGCCGCTTTGCGCGCCAGAAGATCGGCGAGTTGAAGGAAGGGCGCGACAAGCTGATCGCCGGCGTGATCGCCTCGCTGCGCACGCAGATGACCCAGCGCGGCAAGATGCTGATTGCGCTGCTCGACGACGGCACCGGTCAATGCGAAGTGACGGTTTTCAACGAGACGTTCGAGGCCCACAAGCAGCTCTTCAAGGAAGATGAACTGCTGGTCGTGCAGGGCCAGGCACGTAACGATGCGTTTACCGGCGGCATCCGCTTTACGGTCGACACCGTGATGGACCTCGGCCGCGCCCGTTGCCGCTACGCCGAAGCCGTCAAGGTGCAGATGAACGGCAACGCCGATGCGCTCGCGCTGCGTCGTGTGCTGGAGGCGCACAGCGCCGGTGCCGACGAGCCGCAAGCTGCGCAGGCGCCTGCCGCGCCGGCCCGCGGTGGCGGTGGTGGAGGCCGCAGCGGCGGTTTCGGCGGCGGCGACGGCGGGCGTCAGCGCCAGGCGGTGCAGATTCCGAACGGGCTCGCGGTGCAGATCGTCTATCGCAGCGAGAATGCAGAAGGTGAAGTGCGCCTCGGCGACGCCTGGCGCGTGAAGCCCACTGACGAACTGCTTGCGGCGTTGCGTGGCGAGTTCGCCGGTAGTTCGATCGAAATCGTGTATTAGGGGATACGGCGCCGGCCCGGCGCCGCTCTTACCGCTCGCGTGCGCTCAGGCGCGCGAGCTTCAGGAACCGGTAGTAGACCGTTTCCGCATTGAACACCGCGATCATGAAGCCGGCGCGTCCGTCGAGAAAGCCGCGCCGCAGCACGTACGTGCGGACGAACGCCCACAGCCCACGTCCCAGCGCCTTGCCGAAACTGCCGCTTTTGCCCGCAGCATGACGTTGCTGCGCGCCGGCTGTCGAATACGCGTCGAGCTTGCGCAGTACGGTTTCGAAGTCCTCGTAAGAGTAGTGCATCAGCTTGCCGGAGAGCCGCTGCGCCGGGGTATCGAACACCAGCCGTTCGTGCACGAGATCGTCCGAGAAGCGTGCGGCGCCGCGCCTGAAAAGACGCGGAATCCAGTCCGGATACCAGCCGCTATGGTGGATCCAGTGGCCGCAGAAGCTCGACAGGCGGTCGACGGCGTAGACCTCGGCGGCCGGCGCGGCGATTGCGGCGCGGATTGCCGCGGCAAGCTCCGGCGTGACGACTTCGTCGGCATCAATGGAAAGGATCCAGTCGGTGTCGAGCGCGTCGAGCGCGCGGTTCTTTTGCGGTCCGAAACCGGGCCAGTCGGCCTGCTGCAGCACCCGGGCGCCGTGCGCGCGGGCTATTTCGACGGTGCCGTCGGTGCTGCCGCCGTCGATTACGACAATCGCATCCGCGAACGCCACGGCGCTGAGGCATTCGGCGAGGCGCGCCGCCGCGTTCCTGGTGATGAGGGCGACGCCGAGGGTGGTTTCTTTCATGCCGGAATAGCGGGGAAGGTGCGGGGTCGGAAAAACGCGTCGCGCAAGTATACACAGCGCACAGCGCGAGGCCGGGTTATCTCTGCTGGCGGGCGCGGGCGCGGGCGCGGGCGCGGGCGTTGGCTTGGCAACCTGTGGCAGCCTGACCCGGCGAAATGCCTGCGGCCAGCACGGATACCCAGGCGGGTTGCCGCGCCCTTGATGAAAGCCGGTTGTCAGCGAGGTGTTGGCCGCCACAACCGCTCGGTCGCCGCGATCGCCAAGCGTTTACAATGCAGTATTTTGTGCGTCTGCTCACTGGGCGGACGCCGAGTTCGCCTTTCTAGAGGATTCCTTGAGCGCGAAGCCCACGTTAAGCAAAGTTATCGGTGGTGGACAAGGCGATGCCTCGTCGCCCTTCGCCTTGCTACGCCGACTCTGGCCGTATATCAAACCGGTCCTGTGGACCCTGCTTGGTGCGATTGCCTCGATGGGCGTGAGCGCCGGCACCGACGCACTGATTCCCGTGCTGCTCAAGCCCCTGCTCGACAAGGGCTTCGGTGCGCATGCCGCCAGCGGCCTCGCGTGGATTGTGCCGCTCGGTGTGATCGGGCTCGCGGTGGTGCGGGGTGTCTCCCAATACGCGTCGGGCTACCTGATCGCGTACGTCTCGAATACGATCCTGCTGCGTTTGCGCCTGGAGATGTTCGACCGGCTGGTCCATACCAGCGTCGGCTTTTTCCAGCGTGAGACGGCCAGCACCGTCATCAACGCAATTGTCTTTGAGGTCAACCAGATTCTCAACGTGCTGCTGGGCGTGATGGTCACGCTGGTGCGCGATTCGCTGACGGTCCTGTTCCTGCTTGGCTATCTGTTCTATCTCGACTGGAAGTTGACGCTGATTGTCGCGGTGATGCTGCCGCTGATCGGTTGGGTGATCGGCAAGATCAACCGCAAGCTGCGCCGGCTCAATCGCGAAAACCAGATGCTTACCAATGAGCTGTCCTACATCGTCGAGGAGACGGTGGGCGGCTACAAGGTGGTCAAGGTACACAACGGCGAGCAGTACGAAATTGACCGCTTTGCCGAAATGAGCCGGCGCCTGCGCGGCTACTCGTTGCGCATGACGACGTCCGGCGGACTTGCCCAGCCGTTGACCCAGTTTCTGGCGTCGGTCGCGGTTGCGGTCGTGGTGACGATTGCGGTCGTGCAATCGGCGCATGGCAGCACCACGGTTGGCGGTTTCGTTTCGTTCATTACGTCGATGCTGCTGATCGTCTCGCCGCTCAAGCACCTGATGGACGTCAACCAGCCGCTGCAACGCGGCATGACCGCTGCCGAGCTGATCTTCGGCCTGATCGACGAACCGGCCGAGCCGCAGGGCGGCGGCAAGCCGCTCGAGCACGCTTCCGGCGAAGTCGAGTTCCGCGATGTCTCGTTCAACTACGGTTCGACAAGCACGCACGACCGGCAAACCCTTGACCGCGTATCGTTCAAGGTTGCGCCCGGCGAAATGGTGGCGCTCGCCGGCCCGTCGGGCAGCGGCAAGACCACGCTCGTCAATCTGCTGCCGCGTTTCTTCGATCCGACCGGCGGCGAGATCCTGGTCGACGGCGTGGCCTTGCCCGAATACGGCATTCATGCGCTGCGCAGCCAGATCGCGATGGTGAGCCAGGACGTCGTGCTGTTCAACGATACGATTGCGCACAATGTCGCCTACGGCCAAACCGCGGATCCCGGCAAGGTCAAGGCTGCACTGCAGGCGGCGAACCTGTGGGACACGGTGCAATCCATGCCGAAGGGCACCGAGACGCTGGTCGGCGACAACGGCCTGATGCTTTCCGGTGGTCAACGCCAGCGTCTGGCGATCGCACGCGCCATCTACAAGGACGCGCCGATCCTGATTCTCGACGAGGCCACTTCGGCGCTCGATTCCGAATCGGAGCGCCACGTGCAGGCCGCGCTGGAAACCCTCATGAAGGGGCGCACCACGCTCGTTATCGCGCACCGGCTCTCGACCATCGAGCGCGCGGACCGGATTCTGGTGCTGGAAGCGGGGCGGATCGTCGAACGCGGCAGTCATCGCGAACTGCTCGAGCAGGACGGCCTGTACGCGCATCTGCATCGCATCCAGTTCCAGCAAAACGCGGCTTGACCTGTTGGCTGAGGCCAAACTGAAAGTCAATCGCATCCTGCGTGTGCTCTAATCCAGACCGTAGCTTTAGCCTTAGCCGTGCCGGTTCGTAGTAGCCGCACGGCTGTCCGCCCTTTGCCTATGAAGTGATGAAGTGAAGCATCATCGCCCGTACTCGACTGAACAATGAGAATCGGACTCTCAAGTAATGCGCTGAAACATAGCGGCGGCCTGGAGCGCTACGCGATGGATCTGGTGCGCGGCTTCGCTGCCGCGAGCATTGATCTGGTTTTCTTCGCGCGCCGTTTCGACATGTCGGTGCCGGAAAGCCGTATGGTCGAGCCGCATTGCATCAACGTTTCATTCCTGCCTGGCAAGCTGCGCGATCTCTGGTTTTCCTGGCGGCTGCGCCATGCGCGTCGCGCGGCGAAGGTCGATGTACTGATCGGCTGCAACCGGGTCGACTCGTCCGAGATTGCCATCTGCGGCGGCACCCACCGTGGCTTCCTGCGTGCTACCGGGCGGCCGCGCAAGCGCTCGGACGGCTGGCAGATCGCGCTGGAGCGCCGCCAGTACGAGACGTCGAAGGTGATCGTCGCGCACTCGCAGTTGATGCATGACGAACTGCGCGAACTCTACGGAATCGATGACGCGAAGATAGAGGTGTTGTATCCGCCAGTCGACGGCACGCGCTTTGCGCCGGTCGACGCCACGCGGCGCGCCGAACTGCGCCGCAAGTTCGGTTTCGCGGATGACGAGATCGTGCTGCTATTTCCATCGAGTAGCCACGAGCGCAAAGGCTTGCCGCTGATTGAAGCCGCGCTGCGCGATACCACGCTGCCTGTGGTGCTCGCGGTGGCGGGGCGGCCGCCCGCGCGCAGCTCGGAGCGGGTGCGCTACATCGGTTATGTGAAGGAGATCGAGGACGGCTACCGCGCGGCCGATTTCACGATCCTCGCATCGAAGTACGAGCCGTTCGGGTTGGTCGGCGTCGAGTCGGTGATGTGCGGCACGCCGGTGATCTTTCCGTCGAGCATCGGCTGTTGCGACGCGATTGCGGCGCACGCCAAGTTCGTGTTTGCGCCGGATGACGAGGCCAGCCTGCGTGCAGCGCTCGCTCGTGCCGTCCAGCAGCGGCTTGCCGGCGCAGCGCCGACCCAGGCGGAAGTGGCGCGCGGCGCAGTGTTGTACGACGCGAGCGTAGCCGGCCATGTCGACGCGTTGCTCGCGTTGGCGAGGCGCATGCACGGCGGAAATTGACCGATGCCGGGCCCGCGCCGACCGCCCGGACGCCCCCCGCGCCTGCCCGCGCAGGCCCGTCCGTGCGGCTTTCCGGCCTGCCTTGCATGTTATAATTTTTCGTCATATCGCCGCTGGTCTGACCAAAGGCCGACCTGTTTATCTTTTCACTTCGCCTGCGGTGCCGCCGCAGCCAGATGGAGTGGGCAGGGTGCCCGCAGTCACCGCGCCGGCCGTGCCGTGTGCGGCATAATCGTGCGCTGGAGCGCAAGTTATCGACAAGAATGCCGCTGGAGACTCTGCATGGGCAACGCGACCTCGAGCCGGCTGCCGGCAAGTAGCCGGATCACGGACGGAACCAACGTGCCGATGACCCAATGAGCCGACTGTCCGGGCGTATCCGCATCTTCGCGCGGGCCATTCCGCGCCTCATGCTCAAGCCGTTGCGCCGCCCACCGGCGTCTGTACAACGCATTCTCCTCGCGCATCATCTGTTGCTGGGCGACACGTTGCTGCTTACGCCGTTGCTGGCCAAGCTGCGGGCGCAATATCCGCTGGCGCAGATCGTTCTTGCGTGTCCGAAGGCGATCATGCCGCTGTATGCCGGCCGGCCCTTCGGCGTCACCGCTTTGCCGTTCGACCCGCGCGACCTCGGTTCCGTCAGGGGCGTGCTGGATTCTGGTCCGTACGATCTCGGTCTGGTGCTCGGCGACAACCGGCATAGCTGGCTCGCGCTCGGCGCGGGCTGCCGCTGGATCGTCGCGCATGCGGGTGACGTGCCGGCGTGGAAGAACTGGCCGGTCAACCGCAGGGTGCCGTATCCCGCTGCACCGGCGGCATGGGCGGACCTGGCCACCGAGCTGATCGAAGGCGCGCCGCCGTGCGCTTACCGACCGGCCGATTGGCCGGCGCCTGCACACGCGGCGCTGCCGGATGCCCATCTGCTTACCCAACCTTACGTCGTGCTGCATCCTGGCGCGAGCACCGAAGTCAAGCGCTGGCCCGATGCGCGCTGGCGCGAGCTTGCGCAGCGTGTCGAGGCGCTCGGCTATATTCCGGTGTGGAGCGGCGGCCCGGGCGAGGCGGACCTGATCCGCACCATCGACCCGGACCCGCATCACCCCAATCTGGCCGGGCGGGTCGGACTCGGCGAGTTGTGGCACCTGTTCGCCGGCGCCAGGGCGGTGGTCTGCCCGGACACGGGTGTCGCGCATCTTGGGCGACTGATCGGGGTGCCGACGGTGGCGCTGTTCGGCCCCGGCAATGCACAGATTCATGGCGCGGGCCGCTATTGGAGTGAAGTACCGTTCGCGCCGGTGACGATCGCTGACATGCCGTGCCGCGATCAACCGTTTATTTTCAGGCGCGAGGTGGCATGGGTTCGGCGCTGTGACCGCAACTCCACCAGTTGCGTTGCCTGGAAGGGCGACCACGCCGATTGCATGGGACGCATCTCGGTCGAGTCGGTGTTCAACGCATTGCAAAACGTTCTGGTGGAAGTGCAATGACCAACACGTTCACCCGCGTCGAGCGTGTCCTGTGGATTGCCTGTCCGGTTATCCTGTTTGCGGTGATGTTCGGGCACATGACGGCTGTCGTGTTCAACGCGCTCGCGCTGCTGGCGCTCGGCACACTGGCCGCGGCCTGTTCGCCGCAGCGTCCGGCGTTCCTCCGCTGGCCGCTGCTTGTGCCGATCGCCTGCTGGGCGCTCTGGAGTCTCGCCGCAGTGGCATGGTCGGCCTATCCCGCGGTCAGCATTCACGCCTGGTGCGACGAGGTGCTCTATCCGCTGGTGTCGTTCTGGGGCTTCTGGCTGCTCGGTACGCGCACGCAGCGGCTCGCCCCGTTCGTGCTGGTAAGCTGGCTGGCCTGCGTACTGCTGGCCCTGATCAGCGCGCTCTATTGGGGGCATCTGCAGCCGCCTACCGCCAACACGTTTCCACTCCATTTCTATAACCGGGTCGGCCATACCAGCACGATGGTGGTGTTCACCATGGCGTTGTTCGCCGGCGTGCTGTTGCGTCCCGGCTGGCGCGTATTCGGCCTGAGCGGCCTCGTGCTGTGCCTGTTCATCGGCCTTGCGACGCTCAACCGGTTTTTCTGGCCGGCCGCCGCGGCGACGCTGCTGGTCGCGCTATTTCCCTGGTACCGCCGCCACGTGCTGCTCGCGTTGCTGGCATTTGCCGTTGTGGGCGCGGCGGGTGTCGGCACGCTGGAGTACAGCGCGCGGCTGCGGCTGGGCGCCGCCGTGTCCGCGGCGCCGTCGCGCGATGTCGCGATCGAGGGCCATCAGGTGGTTGTTCCGCAGGCATTTTCCAGTATCGGCGACACGGTGTCGTCTGACACGCGGCCGAAACTGTGGGCGTTTTACACTATGGAGGCGAAGCGGCACACGTGGATCGGTGTCGGCTTCGGCAAGCCGCTGCCTGGCATGGTCTACCAGCAGGAGATGCCGCAAAGCCTGCTGGCCATCGAGCCCCAGGCGCTGACCCACGCCCACAATCTGTTCCTCAATACCTGGCTGCAGACCGGTGTCATCGGCGTCGCGCTGGAAACCGCCTTGCTGCTGGCTCTGGTGCGCGGTTTCTGGCGCGTGCGGCGCAATGACCCATGGCTGTGCGCGGCAGGCATCGCGCTGGTTGCGGGTATGATCGCAAAAAATACCACCGACGATTTCATGTGGCAGACCACCATGCTCGCTTTCTGGTCGTTTGCGGGTCTTTTGCTGGGCGCCGCCCAGCAAAAGACCGACCCGGCCGGAACAATGCGGCGCTCGTCCCACGGGCCTCGCTGAAGTGCGCGCCCGCAATCTCCGTTCTCACCGTCACCTGTTGAAGCCAAGTCTGGACGCATTGATAGTATGAAATACGATGGCCGGCATGACCGCACCGAACTGCACGATCCGCCGCGGCGCATCCTGTTTCACATCAACGATTTCGGCAAGGGCGGCACGGAAACGGCGCTGCTCGCGTGGTTGAAGACACTCGACCGGCGTCTTTTTGCGCCTAGCGTGTGCGTCACCTATCCGACTGACGAATTACTGTTCTGGCGCGCCCATTCGATTCCCGACGACGTACCCGTGCACGTGCTGGCGTCGTCGAAGTGGATGAACTCGCTGCACGAGACGCGCCGCCAGGGCAAGCTGGGCGGCTCGCTCAAGCTGCTGCACAAGGTGCTCACCTTCGGCCTGATCCGGCCCCTCGCCGGGATGCGTTTTCGGCAGATCATGCGCGATCAGGATATTGTCTGCGACTTCGATTTTTCGCTGCGCCACCTGGCCGGCGCCGGTAAGGTGCCGTGGTTCGGCGTGAGTCACTTCAGTCTTGCCACGCGCCTTCGCGACAAGAGCGCGCGCTATCTGGCACGCCGCACCAGGCAATACTCCCGCTATGCCGCCATTGCGGTGCTGACGCCCGACATGTTGCGCGAGGGGCAGCAGCTATTTCCGCCCGGCCGCGTGAATCTGGTGGAGCTGCCCAACGTCATCGACGTGGAGTCGCTGCGCCTGCAGGCTCGCAAGGAGATTGAGCGTCCGGCGGAAACTTTTATCGTCTCGGTGGCGCGCCTCGATGAAGGGCAAAAGGACCATAAGACCTTGCTGCGCGCGTTCGCCCAGTTTCGCGCGCGAGGGTTGAGTTCGCCCGACCTCGTGCTGATCGGCGAGGGGCCCGACCAGGCCGCGCTCGAGCAACTGGCCGTCGAACTCGGGATTCGCAAGTCGGTTCACTTTCTCGGCTTCTGCTCGAACCCGTTCCCGTACATTCGTCAGGCCGAAATGCTGGTGCTGAGCAGCCGTTACGAGGGCTTCGGAATGGTGCTGGGTGAGGCGATGGCGCTCGGCACGCCGGTGATTTCCACGGATTGCCCGACCGGTCCGCGCGATCTGCTCGAAGGCGGCAAGGCCGGCATGCTGGTGCCGATCGGCGATGTGGACGAAATGGCGCGCGCGATCGAGCGTCTGTGTACGGACACCTTGCTGCGCCGAAGCCTGGTTCAGAGCGCGCAGGAAAAGGTGGCGACGTTTGCGCCGGACAGCGCGAATCAGCGCATGCTTCTGCTTGCGCAGCAGATTTCCGGGCGCGATGGTCCTGCGGGTGTGGCGTGGAGCGGGCGAGATTCGGCCATGACCGGGCGCCTGCCTTAGGTCATGGCCTTTGCGGCGGCGTATAGGTGTATGGGCCTATACGCCTATACGCCTATACGCCGCCCGTCACCAGCGAAAGCACCGAGAGGTCCGGATGCGTGCCGTCGACGATACTGCGTCCGGCATGCACTGCTTCGTAACGCGCGTCCTCGAAACTGGCAAACCATTCCTCGCCGTCCGCATGGAACGGCACCGCGTGCCCCGGAATCGCCGGATCGGCACCCGGGTGGCAAACGTAGCCGAGGTAGGTGAAGCGGCTCTTGCCGGGCGGCGCGTCGGGCTCCTGAGGGCGCGGCGACACGTGGATTTCGAAACCTTCGTATTCGACTGTTTGCCAGGCATGGGTTTCATCGGACATGGTTGCCTCCGTTCGAGCCGTGCGCGCAACCTGCGTGACGCAGCGGGCAAGCCGCCGCAGGGGCGTCGCTGTCACCGGGGTGTTCGGGCCGGCGTGCGCCTCAGTGCCGATGCCGCATCCGGTCCCACAGCCGGTGGCCGTCGAGCCGTTCCAGCGAGCGCGTCCGGTGATGCTCGCGCCGGTAGTGCGCACTGAGGATCATGATCCCGGTGACGAGCACGACCAATCCCACCACGATGCTGACCATCGATTCCGCCATCGCAGCCTCCATCGATTTCCACTCCATGCCAAAAGTCTAGGTGATTTAGGCAGAAAGCGGAGGGGCAATCGGCGCCGCTGAGCGTGAGGCGGATAGCGGAGCAAAATCTGGGGCAACATGGAAACCCCTTGAAGATAGCGGCCGTGCTTGAATCTGGAGGCATTCCCGGTGTGGACCCCGGCGCTCGATGGTGTGTCTCGGCGGATTTGAGAATGGCGAGTGTGCGTATCGGCATAGTCAAGGGGAATCAGCGGCGTAGGTGGTCCGGTTCGCCCTCTAAAACATAGGCATGCTAATGAATTGGGCGATGGTGACCCGCATTAAGGTGACGGCATGCCACACCGCTCCACCGATACAGTGCAATTTGTTCTCGCATGCAATGCGATCCCTCGCGGCGCCGAGTGTCGTATAGAATGGTGCGCTTTGCCCGTACGCCCATGTGGTTCAAAAACCTTCAGCTTCATCGTCTCCCCGTTCCGTGGTCCGTTACTCCCGAGCAGATGGAAAAGTGGCTCGCGCCGCACGCGTTCCAGCCGGGCAGCAGCGTCGAGATGCAGACCCAGGGGTGGGCATCGCCGCGCGATAACGACTCGCTCGTGTACTCGATCAACCGCCAGATGCTGCTGGTATTTCGCGCCGAAAAGAAGCTGCTGCCCGCTTCGGTCGTCAATCAGGTGACCAAGGCGCGTGCGCTCGAACTCGAAGAGCAGCAAGGCTTCAAGGTAGGCCGCAAGCAGATGCGCGAACTGAAGGAGCAGGTCACCGACGAACTGCTGCCACGCGCGTTCAGCATTCGCCGCGACACCCGCGTGTGGATCGACACCGCGCATGGCTGGCTCGTGATCGACGCGTCGTCGCAAGCCGTCGCCGATGAGGTGCTCGGGCTGCTGGTCAAATCGGTCGATCAGTTGCCGCTTGCCAGTGTGCGCGTCGCGCAATCGCCGGTTGCGGCGATGACCGGGTGGCTGCTGTCCGGCGATGCGCCTGCCGGCTTCACGCTCGACCAGGACACCGAACTGCGCTCCCCCGCGCAGGGCAACGCAACGGTGCGATATGTGGGACATGACCTCGACGTCGAGGACATGCGCCGTCACATCGAAGCCGGCAAGCAGTGCATGCGTCTGGCGATGACATGGAACGACCGGGTGTCGTTTGTCCTGACCCCGTCGCTGACCATCAAGCGTGTGACGGCGCTCGACGTTATCAAGGAAGCGAGCGATCCCACCGCGCAAAACGACGACGAGCAATTCGACTCGGACATGACGCTGATGACGGGCGAGCTGGCGCGCATGTTTGCGGACATCGTCGATGTACTTGGAGGCGAGCAGGGCGATGCGCTGCTGCATGCCGCGGCCGCCTGAAACACGAGTTGCATCGGTTTAAAATCCAGCGCGCGTTGTAAGCTGAAAGCGCTGCGCAAGCCGGTAGAAAGTCGCTGGATTTTTGCCGATTTGTTTTATGCCCAGGCGCCAACACCGGCGCCACGGGACACCTCGCTGCAGCAGCGGAAAATCTCCGCTGTTGCATGCCACTTCGCGGGCTTTCCCTTCCCCGCCGGCCCACCTTCACCGGGCCTGCGCGATTGCAGAAATGACAGGCTGCTGCCAGCCTCCCGTCATCACCTCGCGCGCATCATTTCCTGACTCTTGCTGCTTTGTCCTGCTACGTGAAGTCACGTCTTGTCCGGGCGCACGCCGAATCAAGCCGCATTGATCAACCCGCATACCGGTGCGATGAAATAAATCGATGCAATCTTGCGGGGAACCGCCGGGAGAGGCCTGGGTCGGACACGGATAAAGCGCGCCTGTTGCGACGTAACGCGTTGAAAAATCGCGGCGAGGGCGCGTAATTGAATTGCAGTCCCACGTGACATACGGTCTAGGGGCACGAGGTTTGCGCAGTCCGGTTATCCACCCGTGCGGCCCGGCAATCTTTGCTGATTCCGGCCGTGCAGCATACGGAGTTACCGTTAATGAATTCGCCCGTCCGGCGATCGCTCGAAATCGACTTCCTGCGCGGAGTCGTGTTGATCGTCATTGCTCTCGATCACATTCAGGGCAGCGTGCTGTCCCGTTTCATGCTGCACAACTATGCCTATTGCGACGCGGCTGAAGTCTTTGTGTTTCTCGGCGGCTACGCCTCGGCAGCGGCCTACACGAACGTCGCGACGTATCGCAGCGAACATGCCGCCAGGCGGCGCTTCCTGCTGCGAGCATGGGAAATCTACCGCGCCTATCTGTTCACCGCTGCGCTGATGCTGCTGGCGGGCGCGTCGCTGATGCTGTGGCACGTCAACTCGCTGGTGCTGGGCGAGACCGGGTGGGCCGATTTTCTGCATCGCCCGGTGAGCGCCTTGCTGGGCATTGTCACCTTGCGGCATCAACCGTTCCTGTCCGCCGTACTGCCGATGTACACCTTGTTCGCGCTGTGTGTGCCGCTCTCGGTGCCGCTTGCCAACCGGCGGCCGGCTGTCGCGCTAGGCGTGAGCCTCGTGGTGTGGCTGGTCTCCGCATGGCTGGTGCGCGCGCTGCCGAGTGCCGATCCCGGAGGTTGGGCATTCAATCCCTTCGCGTGGCAACTGATGTTCATGCTCGGCATCCTGTGCCGCCTGCATCCGGTGTCGCATGCGTTCCAGATATCGAAGACCGGCCGCTGGCTGACTTGCGCGGCGCTCGCGGTGGCGCTGACCTTCGCGTTCATCAAGCTGTGCCTCGAAACCCAGGCGACGCCCGGGTACATGAAGCAGAACCTCGCGGCGGTGCGCGTCGTCAGCTTCCTCGCAATTGCATGGCTGGTGGCCCAGGCTGTCCGCATGCAAGTGCTGCGCCGGATTGCCGAGCGCTTGCCGGCGGTGGTTACGGTGGGCAAGCAGGGGCTGGTGTGCTTCGTCGGCGGCACGGTGGTGTCGATCGGCGTCGACACGGCAGTGCGGCTCGCGCGAGGGCCGGCCTGGTTGAACGGGCTGGCCGGCGATCTGGTGGCCATTGGCGCCCTGTTGCTGCTCGCGGTGGCGGCCGGCAAGTGGAAGGCGCTGCGTGCGCGTCCTGCGCCGATGCACGGCGCGGCGGTCGCTGTGCAGGTGGGGCGGCGCGACGGCTGAGGCAGCGGCCCGGTTGACGTGGCTCGGGGCGCTTTGTGGACGCTCTGGCCGCGGTCCAAATCTATCGCTAGTCCGGCCTGCCGCGGCGTTGCGATGGCTCGGATCGCACTTTGCATGCTTCATCGCTATCATTGCGCGTACCCCACTAGGAGGCAGAGCGCATTCCATGCGAAAAGCATTGCGAGTATTGCTGATTCACGGCCTGATCGGTTCGCTCGATCCGGCCATCCTTACCGAAACGTTGGGCGAGGCGACGGTCATTGCTCCCGACATGCCCGGCTACGGCGCCTATGCCGACGTCGCGCCTGAGTCGATCAGCCTGCCCGGCCAGGTCGAGTTTCTTCATGACCTGATCCAGTCGCACGCCGAAGCGGGCGAACGCTGGCATGTGATCGGTCATTCGGTGGGCGGCGCGATTGCCGCGCTGTTTGCGGCCCGCTATCCGGAACGGGTCGAGTCGGTGGTGAGCATCGAAGGCAATTTCACGCTCGACGACGCCTTCTGGTCGCAGAAGCTGGCGCGCATGTCGCTCGACGAAGCGCGCGCGATCCTCGCAGCCGATCGCGCCGATCCGGGCAAGTGGCTAGAGGGCGCGGGTATCGCCCCAAGCGAAGCGCTGCTGGCGCAGGCCCGGGCGCATCTGGACTTCCAGCCGGCCAGCACCTTGCAGCGCGTGGCCGCATCGGTGGTGGAGATCACCGGCCGCGCCAGCTATCTGGAGATGATCGATGGCTGGATCGATACGATCCCGCTGCATCTGCTAAGCGGCGAGCGTTCGGCTGCCGGCTGGCATGTCCCACCGTGGGTCCGGCAACGCGCAGCGTCTTATACGGAGTTGCCCGGTTGCGGGCATCTGATGATGATGGAGAAGCCGCGCCGCTTTGCAGAAGCGATTCAGCGTTTGCTCGAACCGGCTTAGAGGCACAGGGCGCCGCTTGTTCTGGGTGCCGCGCCTCGTCGCCCTATACATTTCCTTTGCATTTCACGCCGCGCTATTTAGACGTCCGATATGCCGGCGCTGCCAGAATGAATGTCTCAATCAATGAGGCACGATCATGGCAAGGATGAATCCCGGTCAGCGTATCGCGCCGGCATCCGAGGATTTGCCGGCCCCGGCATGCTGCGAGGTGTTGGCGGCGCGGCGCGCTCGCCGCATGCGTTTGCTCCTGCTGACAGTCGCGGCCAGTGTGCTGGCGGTCGCCGCGATTTCTGCCGGCCTGCCGGCGACGGGGCTGGCCGTTTATCTGGCGGTTACGCTGCCGTTTGCGTTTTTCTCGTAGTTCTTCTCCGTTTCCGAGGCCCTGTGCGTCGCCATTGGGCCTTCATTGAGTCCCGCTTGCTGCGTTGAAGATATCTCCGTCCAGGAGGACGTTGATATCGCTCGTCAGGGGTAATTTCGGGATGCACTTTTCAATCAAAAGTTTGCTATGGTTTCCCTCGTTAATCGTGGCACGGAAGGTCCGTTCAACCATGTAGGCGTTGGCAGGTGCCGCCGCGCCAGGATTTGACTTCGACGGGATACTCAGCGAAGGAGTTATGAGCATGATGTGTCCGTCTTGCGCGGTTGCTCAACTGGTACGTGACACGCGGGACGTGCCCTATGTGTACAAAGGTGAGCCGACTATCATCCCTGCCGTAACAGGCGACTTTTGCCCGGCTTGTGGTGAGGCTGTGCTGGGCGTGTCCGAGTCGGTTCGCACGAGTGCCGCGATGCTCGAGTTCAACAAGCAGGTTAACGCGTCTATCGTCGATTCTGCCTTTATTGCCAGTGTTCGTAAGAAACTCGCATTGGATCAGCGAGAAGCCGCCGAGATTTTCGGCGGTGGCATCAATGCGTTCTCGCGTTACGAAAATGGCAAGACGAAACCTCCCTTGGCATTGGTGAAACTGCTGAAGGTGCTGGATCGTCATCCGGAACTGTTGGCCGAGGTGAGGGCGGCGTAGCCGCACGTCCATTGACTGATTCAGATTCTTCTCTGTCGCTACGTTATTCGCATTAACGACGTTGTAATCGCCCCCTCGTTGGCAACCCCCGCCCGGATATGGCATCCTTACGCCATGTACCCGATGAACCTCTCCCTGCTTCACGCCTGGTGGCGCTCCTGAAGGAGCGGCATCGTCACGTCTTTACTACGACCATGACCGCCGCAGTCCGGCTGACATGGTGTTATATCCCCGGTTAGCCTGTCCTGCGGCGGCGTTTCAAGAGAGCCCGTTTATGCAAGACAACAGCACCTCCCCGCGCCGTACCGTACTCACCGGCGACCGTCCAACCGGCGCGCTCCACCTCGGCCACTACGTCGGTTCGCTGAAGACGCGCCTCGCGCTGCAGGAGACGCACCAGCAATTCGTGCTGGTCGCGGACACCCAGGCGATGACCGACAACGCGCACGACCCCGACAAGGTGCGACGCAATGTGCTGGAGGTCGCGCTCGACTATCTGGCAGTCGGCATCGACCCGCAAAAGACCATTATCGCGGTGCAATCGGCGCTGCCGGCGCTGGCCGAGCTGACCTTGCTGTATATGAACTTCGTGACCGTCGCGCGCCTCGAGCGCAATCCGACGATCAAGGACGAGATTCAGGCTCGTGGGTTCGGCCGCGATATCCCGGCTGGCTTTCTCTGCTATCCGGTCGCCCAGGCCGCCGACATCACCGGCTTCAAGGCTCACGTCGTACCGGTCGGAGAGGACCAGGCGCCGCTGATCGAGCAGACCAACGAAATCGTGCGCCGTATCAACCGGCAAGTCGGCAAGGACGTGCTGCCCGAAGCAGAAGCGCTGATTCCGACCATGGGCCGCCTGCCCGGTGTCGACGGCAAGGCCAAGATGAGCAAGTCGCAAGGCAACTCGATTCCGCTCTCGTCCTCCGCCGACGCGATCCGCGATTCAGTCAAGAGCATGTACACCGATCCAAACCATCTGCGTGCGTCCGACCCCGGCACGGTGGAGGGCAACATGGTCTTCACCTACCTGGATGCCTTCGACGAAGACCGCGCCACCGTCGAGCGTCTGAAGGCGGAGTACCGCGCGGGCGGCCTCGGCGACATGGTGGTCAAGCGCCGCCTCGAAGAGCAGTTGCAGGCGCTGATCGCACCGATCCGCGAGCGGCGCGAACAGCTCGCGCGCGAGCCGGGCTATGTGTTCGACGTGCTGCGCGAAGGTACGCAGCGCGCCAAAGCCGTCACTCAGGCCACGCTTGACGAAGTGCGCGCGGCGCTCGGGACGTTTTCGTTCGATGCGGTAACTCCGCGGTAGCCCTGTAGTGACCCCGCGGTAGCCCCGAAGTGACCCCGCAGTAATCCATCAGACCTTTGGCTCAGTCGTTTGCACGAAGAGGTCACTTCGACGCGGGGCAATCTGCGGGCACATCCTTAGTGTCCGCAGATTGCCGCATAACCACGGCCATCACTTCTGCATCGCGCGAACGGCTTCCTGCATCTCCTCCATCGACGCATCGCGTTGATGCGTCGCCACGGACCAGCGGTGTCCGAACGGATCTTCGAGCTGGGCGAAGCGGTCGCCCCAGAACATGTCGGCGGCGGGCATGGTGACGCGGGCGCCTGCCTTGACCGCCTGTTCGACCACAGTATCGACATTGGTCACGTACAGGTGAATCGAGACCGGCGAGCCTTTCAGCGAACGCGGTCCGAGCATCCCGCAGTCGGCCATTTCGTCGACCAGCATAAGCATCGAATCGCCGATTTTCACGCAAGCGTGCATCAATTTGCCTTGCGGCCCGGGCAGGCGGAACTGTTCGACGGCGCCGAAGGCCTCGGCGTAGAACCGGATCGCTTCGGCGGCGCCGGCGCAAACCAGATGCGGGGTCAGCGAGTGCATTCCTTCCGGAATCGGTTTTACAGCAGTTGCAGACATGGTGTCGCTCCTCGAGTGGGCGGGGGATGAACCGGGAGGCCCGGCCGTTTTCGGCAGGGCTTCATCACCATGACGAGCGAACGGGCTCGAAATCGACACAATCCGAAAAAATTTCTTCGCTGACGCCAAAAGGGCAGGTGAGGGCGAGGATTAAACGCAAGAGTCAGCGCAAGAGCCAGCGCAAAAGCCGTGCCGGTTGCCCCGGCCCACCGTCAATGCGAAATTTCTTCCAGCCGCAAGCCATTGGTTCGCGGCCCGAACACGCCAACCGCCAGCGCCACGACCAGCATGCACGCGGTCACGCCGAAGAACACGCCCGTCACGCCGAAGTCGCGCAGCAGGAACGCAATGGTAAAACCCGACATCATCGCGCCCACGCGGCTCGCCGAATAAACAAAACCATTGGCGCGGCAGCGTACGCCGGTTGGGAACAGCTCGGCCTGATAGGCGTGATAGCAAACCGAGATGGTCTGGCCCGCGAGACTGATGAGCACGCCGAGCACGATCAGGGCGAGCGCGCTCCTCATCTGCGCAAACAAGAGCCCAAACACGATCACCGCAAGCGCCGCGCCGACGATCAGCCATTTACGCTGCACCTTGTCGGCGTACAGAATGGCGGCGAGCGGCCCGACCGGCAATGCGATGGCAATCACAAACGAATAAAGCAGACTCTTCGTGACTGTGATGCCCTGGCCGATCAGCAAGGTCGGCACCCAGTTGGCGAAGCCGTAATAGCCGATGGCCTGGCAGAAGTTGAAGACGATCAGCAAGATCAGGCGCGAGCGGTAGGGCGGTTGCCACAGTTGAGCAAAAGTCGCGGTGGCCGGCCGCGGTTGCTCGATGACCGGCAGCGGCGTGGGTAGGGTGGTTCCGGATTGCCGCGCGACTGCCGCCTCGATCGTCTGCACAACCTCGTCGCCTTCGCGCACGCGGCCTTGCAGTGCGAGCCAGCGTGGACTTTCCGGCACGGCCCGGCGAATCAGCCAGACGATCACCGCCCCCGCCGAGCCGGCCAGCACCACCCAGCGCCAGCCGTCGATTCCGAATAGCGTAGTGGGCACCAGCCACCAGGACAGAATCGCCGCCACCGGCGCCGCACTGAACATCACTGCCTGGTTGAAGGCCATGGCGCGCCCGCGCATCTGCTGCGGGACGAGTTCGGTGATATAGCTGTCTATCGTGACGATCTCGATGCCTACACCTATGCCGGTGATAAAGCGCCACAGCACCAGTCCCTCGGCCGAGTGCTGGCAAGCCATGATGGCCGAGCCGAGCGAGTACCACAGCAGCGAAAACGTGAACACCGCGCGCCGCCCGTAGCGGTCGGGCAACCAGCCCAGTCCGAAGGTGCCGACGAAGAGTCCCGCGAAGGTGGCGGCGATAAATCCGGCTACACCGTCGAAGCCGAAGAAGCTCGCCGTGGTCGCTTTCAACAGGCCGCTTTTGACCATGCCGGGGGCGATATAGCCGGTGAAGATAAGGTCGTAAATCTCGAAGAAGCCGCCGAGTGAAATCAGCAATACCAGCGTCCACAGATAACGCGTGACCGGCAACCGGTCCACGCGGGCGGACAGCGCGGCCGCGGAAGTATCTGGGGCGAGCGGCCTCGCGGTGGCCGGGTGCGGACGCGCCGCGACGATTGGCTGCATGTTGTCTCCTGTCCTGCGCAAGATACGTGCGATCTCATGCTGGAGGGTTGCTGGTTGAAGCCGCCGGCATGGGTATTTGTTAGGATACCTGACGGTATGGCTGAATCTACGGGCGGCGACAAGCCGCTGCCCGGTCAGGAAGCCGCGCGTCCCTTTAGCCGGCCGAGAATCTCCTCGGTATGCTCGCCGATCCTGGCGAGCGCCTGGCGCACGCCAGGGCGGCGGCCGCCCATCAGCAGCGGCAGCAGGACGACATCGGTGCTGCCGCCGTCTTCGGTCTCCATCGGCACGAGACCGCCGCTCGCTCTCAGATGCGGATCGTCGAGCAACTGATCGGGCCGCATGATGGGTGCGTACGGTATGCCGTTTTCCTCCAGCTTCGGCGAGAGTTCGTCCGCACGGTGGTCCTTCAGGATTGCGCCGAGCCGTGCCAGCAGTTCCGGCCGCGCGGCGACACGCAGCGCATTGTTGGCGAACTGCGGCTCGGCAGCGAGCTCGGGGCACTGCAGCACGTCGCACAGCGTGACGAACTGCTTGTCGCTGACCGCGCCGATAAAGAGCTGTTCGCCGCCAGCCAGCGTGAACACGTCGTAGACGCTCCATGCCGAGACGCGCGAGGGCATGGGCGGCGGCGCCTCGTGGGTCATCGAATACTGCTGCATATGCTGGGCGCTGAGGAACACGCAGTTTTCGAACAGCGCGCTTTGCACCTCCTGGCCGCGGCCCGTGGTGTCGCGCTCGCGCAGCGCAGCCAGCACGCCGATGGCGCCGAACATCCCGCCCATGATGTCGTTGACCGAAGTGCCGGCCCGCAACGGGCGGCCCGCCGGGCCGGTCATATACGAAAGGCCGCCCATCATCTGCACGACTTCGTCGAGCGCGAGGCGTTTCTCGTATGGGCCGGGCAGAAAGCCTTTGTGCGACACATAGATCAGGCGCGGATAACGCTTCGCCAGTGTCTCGTAGTCGAGCCCCAACTGGCTCATCAGGCCGGGGCGGAAGTTTTCCAGCATCACGTCGTACTGGCCGATCAGCTCGAGCGCGGCAGCGTGGCCATCGGCGGTCGTGATGTCGAGCACCACGCTTTTCTTGTTGCGGTTGAACGAGCGGAAGAAGCCAATGCCGAGACCGGGCAGCTTGCGCGTCTTGTCGCCGCCGGGCGGCTCGATCTTGATGACTTCGGCGCCCAGATCGGCAAGGATCATGCCGCAGGTAGGGCCCATCACCATATGGGTGAATTCGACGACACGCACGCCATCGAGCGGAAGGTTGTTGGGAGTGCTCATGGAAGCCTCAGGCGGAAATCGTGGACGGATCCGTTTGCAAATGGATGCAGGCGTTGGCGTCAGGCAGATGCACACGCATCGGCGTGAGCCGCGAAGGTCTTCGGCAGCCCCGCTCGCCACAAGGTGCCGTGCAGCGTCTCGTCAGGCAGCCACTGCGCGAGCCTCACGCGCAGCGCCAGCAGGCGGGGCAGGTCGATGCCGGTGGCAATGCCCATGTCGGCCAGCATGAAGGCGAGGTCTTCGCTGGCGGCATTGCCGCTCGCCCCCGGTGCGTGCGGGCAGCCGCCCAGGCCGCCGAGGGTCGCGTCGAAGCGGGCCACGCCGGTCTCCAGCGCGGCATAGACATTGGCGAGCGCGAGGCCGCGGGTGTCGTGGAAATGGCCGCACCAGAGCCGTTCACCCGCCAGCTTGCGGGCCGCTTCGAACAGGCTGCGCACGGCGGCCGGGCCGCCATAGCCGACCGTATCGGCGAGGCTGACGCGATCCGCGCCGGCGTCGAGCAGCGCCTGCATGCAGCGCAGGACCTCGGCGGGTGCGACGGCGCCCTGCAGCGTGCAGCCGAAGGCGGTGCCGATGCCGCCTTCGATCAGCGTCTTCGAGCCGGCGGCGTCGCGCGCGGCACGGATGCGTGCGACTTCGGCGATCACTTCGTCGGGCGTCTTGCGCAGGTTGGCGAGACTGTGCGCGCGACTTGCCGAGAGCGGCACGAGCAGCAGATCCGCGCGGCTTTCGAGGGCTCGCTCGGCACCCTTGAGATTGGGCACCAGCACCGAGACGAACAACCCCGGCAGGGTTCTGGCAAACGCAACCAGCTCGGCTGTGTCGGCCAGTTGCGGCAGCAGCCGGGCCGGCACGAACGAGCCGACCTCGATCTCGCGCTGACCGGCCGCATAGGCCGCGCCGATCCATTCGATCTTGCGCTCGGTCGCGACAATGGTCTGGATGCTCTGCAGGCCGTCGCGCAAGCCGACTTCGCGGACGACGACGTTCGAGGGAAATGCGGGCATGAGGGTGTCTCCTGTCGGCCGGAGCGCGTGCTTTGGCGCGCTGCTCCAGTCCCGTGCAAGTGTTTGCTGGTGCCTCGCCAGTCTGTTTCAGCTGGCTTTGTGCTAAGTTGAGGCATTCCAGAATTTCTATAAAGAGGTATTTTGGAACCGCCAGGTTTCCCATTGGGAAACTCACAAAACATGTGGGAGACCCCATGCGCGACATCGACCTGAAAACGCTGCGCCTGCTGGTGGCGGTGTGCGAGCACCGCAACATGGCGCGCGCCGCACAGGAAGAACACATCGAGCCGTCGGCGGTCAGCAAGCGCATTGCCCAACTGGAGAGCGAGCTCGGCGTGCCGCTCCTGACCCGTTCGCGGCGCGGCGTGCAGCCCACGCCGGCGGGCCTCGTGCTGCTCGAGCATGCGCGCAGCGTGCTGTTCACCATGGAGCGGATCGCCACCGACGTGGCCGCGTTCAGCGCCGGGCTGGCGGGGCGCGTGAGCCTGTACGCGTCGGCCTCGGCCATCGCGGAGGCGCTGCTGGACGATGTGGCCGCCTTCATGCGTGAGCCCGCCAACCAGAACATCAAGGTGGATATCGAGGAACGGATTTCGGCCGATCTGGTGCGGCAGTTGCGCGAAGGCGCGGCGTCGGTGGGGGTGTGCTGGGACAACGTCGATCTCGAGGGCCTGCAGGCGCGCCCGTATCGTCAGGACCGGCTGGCGCTGGCGGTTCATCCGGGGCATCCGCTGGCGGGACGTGCGAGCGTGTCGTTCGAGCAGACGCTCGACTACGATCACGTCGGCCTGCCGCCATCCACCGCCGTGCATACGATGCTGCAACG
This sequence comes from Burkholderia sp. 4M9327F10, assembly GCF_005503145.1. GTDB lineage: Bacteria > Pseudomonadota > Gammaproteobacteria > Burkholderiales > Burkholderiaceae > Paraburkholderia. The sequence continues at coordinate 121,889 of NZ_SCNV01000007.1, forward strand.
CGCGGCGGCCCGGGTGGGGCGCACGGTTTCGTACCGGGTGATCGTGTCGAATTTCGATGCGGCGTTCCGGGTGGTCGCGGCCAACCTCGGCATCAGCGTGGTGCCCGTTGAGGTGGGCGACGCATATCGCCCGACGCTCGGCATCCGGTTGATTCCGCTTGACGATGCGTGGGCGCGGCGCCGCTTCATTGTGTGCTACCGGGACTTCGACGCGTTGCAGCCGGCCGCGCAGCGCATGGTCGACCACCTTGCCGAGCGCGCCACCCGCGCGCAGCCCGCGACATGACGGCGTAAATGCGGATGGCTGCAAAGAAGCCGTTATGATGAAATTTGCGCTGGCCGCCGCTCATTGCTGCGCGGTTCAGCCGGGGTTGCGCGAGGGAAGCATTCCGGTTGCAGGTGTCGTCATTCGAACATTACTGAGAGAGCGGGATAGCGTCATGCCAGATCGCAACGCCGAAACGCTGCTGCACGATAGCGCGCTTGCCGCTGCGCCATATGGCGCCTTTATCTGTGAGACGGACGGCCGGTTCCGCTACGTCAACGCCGCCTATGAGCAGCTGACCGGATACCGGGCCGAGGAACTGATCGGCCGCCGCGGTTTCGAATCGCTGCACGATCCGGCCGAACTCGCGAGGCGCCGCGCGGAACTGCCCGGCATCGGAAGCTGGGGTGTGGGCACGCCGGGTTCGGTCTCGCTCGGCTCGGTCATGGCCCCCACCCGCTACGAAAGCGAATGGACCTACGTGCGGCGCAATAACAACCGCATTCAGGTCATGCTGGCACTTTCGCCGCTCACGGCCGGCAATGCGGCGGCCGCGCAAATCCCTCATCGTGCAGGCGAGCCCGTCGCTTTCAGTGACGGCGTTGAGCGCAATCCAGCCGGCTATGTGGGTATCGCGGTCGAGATGACGCGCTATGCCCAGTCCGAAGCGCGGCTCTGGTATGTCTCGCACCACGATGGCGTCACGCGCCTGCCGAACCAGACGCTTTTTGCAGAGCGGCTCGACCTCACGCTGGCGCGTTGCCGGCGTGACGGCGCGGGGTTCACCGTACTGCTGGTCGAACTGAACACCTTGCGCAAGCTGCGCGATGCGCTGGGCTCTTACGCCGCCGAACTGGCATTGCAGATTGTCGGTGAGCGCCTGCGCGGCCTGATCGCCTACGAAGGCACGATCGCCTCGGTCAGCGGCACGCAATTCGCGTTGCTGGTGAACGAGACAGGCGCTGCGGCGGATGCCCTCGCGGCTGCAGCGCTTGCCCGCGTCGCCGAGCCGATCGACTGCTCGGGCACCGCCATTGCCATCACCGCCAGCCTTGGCAGTGCCGCGTATCCCGAGGACGGCGCCGACGTGCCGACGCTGATGCGGCGGGCTCACGTCGCGCTGTCGGCGGCGAGCGGCGCGGGCGGCAATGTCGTGCGGCGTTTCTCGGCGGCGCTGGAGGGTCAGGCCGCGCGCCGCTTCGAACTCGAGACGATGCTGCGCGAGGCGCTCGACCGTCAGCAACTGCATCTGGTTTATCAGCCGCAAATCACGCTCGCGACCGGGCGCATCGCGCAGGTCGAAACCTTGCTGCGCTGGCGGCACCCGGAGCGCGGCCTGATCAGTCCGGTGGAGTTTGTGCCGGTGGCGGAGGAGGTGGGCCTGATCGAGCGGATCGGCGAGTGGGTGATTCGCACCGCCTGCCGCGATGCCGGCAAACTGCTGCGGCTCAACGGCAGCTTGCCGCGTGTGGCGGTGAATGTGTCGCCGCAGCAGTTCCAGCGGCAGAGCCTGCTGTCGACGATCGAAAGCGCGTTGCAGGACGCCGGGCTCGATCCGTCCTACCTCGAAGTGGAGATCACCGAGGGCGTGCTGCTCGGCGACACCGAGCAGGCGCTGCAGACATTGCATGCGCTGCGCAGGCTGGGCGTCGAGGTGGCGGTGGACGATTTCGGCACGGGCTATTCGAGCCTCGCGTATCTGACGCGCTTTCCGCTGAACCGGCTGAAGATCGACCGGTCGTTCGTGATCCGAATGACAAGCGATCCACAATGTGCCGCGCTGGTCGGCGCGATCATCGCCATGGCGCACGCCTTGAAGCTGCGCGTCACGGCGGAGGGCGTGGAGACCGAGGAGCAGGCCGAGCGCTTGCGCGAACTGGGTTGCGACGAAGTCCAGGGGTTCTGGTTCGCGCGTCCGTTGAATCTGGCGGCGTTGCGTAACCTGCTGGCGCCGCTGGGGCACGAGCAGGCCTGACGCGCTGCGCGCCTGTCTGTTTCTTGCAACCTTTCACCCGTAGGTCCTGGAATTTTCTCCGATTGACCCCCGCGCTTGCGCCAGAGTGGCGCGTAATCTATATTACGATGCGCTTTGTCGTAAAATTACGATTCGTATACGTCTGAGCACGCCCCGGCGGCGTGTGTTAGCGAAGATTACCGGTCGAACTGGTTGGATGTTGCCGGTTTAAGGGTGGATTTGGGCAAATACTCGCGTTAGTGAGTAGGTTGTCGATGCTTCAGACATCGCGGATGCCGCTTCGGATATTTTTCGTGCTATGGTATGAAAGTTTTTCGAGCGTGCCCGGGCATCGCAACTATGACCGTAGGAAACGTACTAATTTTGTAAGAAAGCTTAAGTAAACCGTATGGTGTCCCGGTAGGTCGATCAGGAGCTAATCCGTTTTATACTCCCGAACTGGCCCGTCAAAAGAAACAGAGCGTGAAGTTTGCGATGCCCTGTGAAGCATGGGAAATCGGCAAGGATGCAGGCGAAACGCCGCATCTGGTAAGACCTTCCGCTTGTCGGGAGGGCCGGATTATCGTTCCAGGTGCCTCGTTCGCAAGCACGCCATATGACGGAACTGCTGGCGGTGGCTGCCGGGCTTGCGCCCGTTGGTGACACCACCGGCATCAGACTGCAGTAGACCCAAGAGACATCCCCATCCGCGCCGTGGGCCAGAGATTGGAAATCAAGCGGCGGCGGTTCCCATGTTGCATTGAATTCTTGTCGCTTATCCTGCATGAAGGTTCAAACACTAACGGCCCGCTGCTCCAGGGCGCTGACATTTATCGGCCTGAGCGCTACAGCAGTCTCGGCCTTTGCCACCACCCCGTTCGTGGTGCGCGACATCCGCCTCGAAGGCCTGCAACGCGTCGAACCCAATACCGTTTTCGCGTATCTGCCCATCAAGCAGGGCGACACCTTCACCGACGACAAGGCTTCTGATGCCATCCGTGCGCTCTACGCCACGGGCTTCTTCAACGACGTCAAGATTTCGACCGAAGGCGATGTCGTCGTGGTGCAGGTGCAGGAGCGCCCGGCAATCGGCACGATCGATTTCGCGGGGCTCCACGAATTCGACAAGGACAACCTGACCAAGGCGCTGAATTCGGTCGGGCTGTCGCTGGGCCGCTACTACGACAAGTCGCTGGTCGACCGCGCCCAGCAGGAACTCAAGCGCCAGTACCTGACGCACGGCTACTATGCCGCCGAAGTCACCACCACGGTTACGCCGATCGACCGCGATCGCGTCGGCCTGCTGTTCTCGGTGATCGAAGGTCCGAGCGCGAAGATCCGCCAGGTCAACTTCATCGGTAACAAGGTGTTCAGCGACAGCACGCTGCGTGACGAAATGCAGCAGTCCACGCCGAACTGGTTCTCGTGGTACACGAAGAACGACCTGTACTCGAAAGACAAGCTGACCACCGACCTCGAGAACATCCGCGCGTACTATCTCGACCGCGGCTACCTCGAGTTCAACATCGATTCGACCCAGGTCTCGCTGTCGCCGGACAAGAAGGACATGTATCTGACGCTCACCCTGCACGAGGGCGAGCCGTACACGATTTCCGGCGTCCATTTGTCCGGCAATCTGCTGGACCGCGAGGCCGAGCTCTCGAAGCTCATCAAGATCAAGGCGGGCGACCGTTTCTCGGCTGCCAAGCTGAAGGCCGCCACTAAGGCGGTGGTCGACAAGCTCGGCGAATACGGCTACGCGTTCGCCACGGTGAACGCCCAGCCGCAGATCGACCAGCAGCACCATACGGTCGACCTGACATTGCAGGTGGACCCGAGCCGCCGCGTTTACGTGCGCCGCATCAACATCGTCGGCAACACCCGCACGCGTGACGAAGTGGTACGCCGGGAAATGCGCCAGCTCGAAAGCTCGTGGTTCGACTCCAGCCGTCTGGCGCTGTCGAAGGACCGTATCAACCGTCTCGGCTACTTCACCGACGTCGACGTGACAACGGTGCCGGTCGAAGGCACCGCCGACCAGGTGGACGTGGATGTCAAGGTCACGGAAAAGCCGACTGGCTCAGTCACGCTCGGTCTCGGTTACGGCTCCGGCGAAGGCCCGATCATTTCGGCGGGCGTGTCGCAGGACAACGTGTTTGGTTCGGGCACGAGCCTCGCGGTGAACGTGAATACGGCCACCACGTTCCGGACGCTGACGGTCACCCAGGTGGACCCGTATTTCACGGTGGACGGCATCAAGCGCATTACCGACGTCTACTACCGCACCAGCGAGCCGCTGTACTACTCGAACAATACCGACACGAGCTTCCGGATCATCACGGCGGGCGCGGACATGAAGTTCGGTATTCCGTTCTCCGAATCGGACATGGTCTACTTCGGTCTCGGCTTCGAGCAGAACCGGCTCGACGTGGACTCGACCACGCCGCAAAGCTATATCGACTACGTGAACGACTTCGGCCGCGTGTCGAACAACGTTCCGCTGACGGTAGGCTGGTCGCGCGATAACCGCGACAGCGCGTTGGTACCGAGCCGCGGTTACTTCACGCAAGCGAACGCCGAATGGGGTTCGCCGATCGGCAGTACGCCTTACTATAAGGCGGACCTGCAGGCGCAGTATTACTACTCGTTCGCGCGCGGCTTCGTGCTGGGCCTGAACTTCCAGGGCGGTTACGGTAACGGCCTCGACGGCAAGCCGTACCCGATTTTCAAGAACTACTACGCCGGCGGTATCGGTTCGGTGCGCGGCTATGAGCCGAGCTCGCTGGGTCCGCGTGACGCAACTACGGGCGACCCGATCGGCGGCTCGAAGATGCTGGTGGGCAACATCGAACTGACGTTCCCGCTGCCGGGCACGGGCTACGACCGCACGCTGCGTGTCTTCACGTTCTTCGACGGCGGTAACGTCTGGGGTGATGAAGGCAACAGTATTGGCGCGAACGGTCTGCGTTATGCGTACGGTGCAGGTCTCGCGTGGATCTCGCCGATCGGGCCGCTCAAGCTGAGCTTGGGCTTCCCGCTCGTCAAGCACTCGGGTGACCAGTATCAGAAGTTCCAGTTCCAGATCGGGACGGCGTTCTAAGTCTCGGCGAGCGCGTTGTACGTACCGTCGTCATGAGGGCAGCCTGGTGCTGCCCTCAGTCTTTTCCGGCGCCGCTTTCCCTGTTTTTGCTCGTGCGCTGCGGCAGACTCAGGTGGACGGGCCCATCATCAGAATGGCAATCACTTCGCCAGCCGTTGCGATTGCCACCGCGGACTCCACCGGATTGGTGTTGAGGAACGTCCACAGGTCGATGTCGTCACGGAATTGACTCCATGTGCCAAAAAAGCCCAGCGACAGAATCAGTCCGAACAGCAGGCTGAAGCCGAGCGTCAATGACATCCATTTGTCATGGCTAAGGAGATTGGCGGCGAACGAAAAGGCGGCGAGACAGACGACCTGGGCGGCCAGAACGAGGAGCATGCCGGGATGGTACTGAATGCCTTTGTAGGTGAACGAGCGCGACAGGCGCGAGCGTTCATATCGGTTACCCATGGTCTTTCCTTGCGAGTTGCCGTCCCGGCAGACGTGCGGTGATGCTGTTTACGGTACGCCCAAATTCAATGAAGTCAAGGCGCTCCAGCTAAGGGTAAGCGAGTGAGGATACCTACTGATTCGCCAGCGATTCGCCAGCAGATTCGCCGGCGATTTCCGCACCCCGGTTCACTTACGGCCCGGCGCAGACAAAGCTGCTTGCCCGATTGACATTACCCTTGCCGAGGTAGCGCGGAAACATGGGATACCTGCACAAGGGACGCGTGCGTCCGTTGGTCGGAGCGGCGATATCCGTGGCGGTCAGCGTCTGCGGCGAGACGCCGTGCGTGACCCAGTTGTCGAGCGCACCAAGCAGATCCAGCGACGGAATGAACACACCATTGCCGTGCTGGTAGCCGGGCACCATATAGAGGCGCATGAACGAATCGACTTTCTCGCTGCCGAAACGCGCGATCAGCGCGTTGTAGTACGCGATGGTCTGATTCGGGCTGATGACCTCGTCCGCGAGTCCCTGCAGCGTAATCAGTTTGCCGCCCCGCGCGATGTAACGTGACAGATCTGTGTCCATGGAGCCGATCGTCTCCGACAGGGCAAACAGTTGCTGGCGGTAGCGGCCCGGATGTGCCGGGTCGAAGTTCAGCGAGTTGAAATTCGCATTTTGAGTGACGAAATAGCGGATGTAACTGTCGCCTTGGGTAAACAGGTAGCCGTTGGCAAGGAAGCCCGGCAGCGCCTGCCGCGCCGGCTCGTGTCCGAGGCCGAGCATGCCGGTCAGGCGCGTGCCCTGGAACACGTTGTAGCCGGCATAGCGCTGCGAGTTCCAGGCAAGCGGATACGGCAGCGCGAGACCGTCGCGCAGCACACGTAGTGTCGCAATCTGCGGCTCGGTGAGGCAGGCGGCGCTGCTGCCGGAGGCGGCGGCATCTGCGCTGCCTGTAGCGCCGGCGCTCGCGCAGCGCAGCGAATCGATGATTTCCTGCTCATGTTTGCGGCATTCTTCCACGTTGCTGACAATGCCGTCGGCGGCGCCGTCCAGTTTGTCGCAGACTTCAAGGGTGCGCTGGTAAACCCGCTCGAGCAGTGCCGGTGGCAGATAGCCACCCGCCACGCCGTATTCGGCCCGTCCAAGCGCGACGCCAAGCAGGCGCACACCGGAAAAATTGAGCGCCGGCGAATTGGCGATCACACCGTCGTAGTCATCCGGATAGCGCTGCATCACCGTGTAGCCTTCGCGGCCACCGGTCGATCCGCCGCCGAAATACATCCGCTCGGGAGTCCGGCCGTACACGCGTCCTATCAGCGCGAGCACCACATCGTGGGTTTTCTTCAGATGCGCGAAGCCGAAATTGATGACCGCTTCGTTGACCAGTCCGAAGTCGGCCAGTGCGGAATTGCCGGTGTGACCGGAGTCGTCGCCGAACGTCGCGTAGCCGACGGCGAGCGGCGCATGATCCGGCGAAAACGGCGTCACGCCGGTGCCGCTCACCACCACGCCGTCGTATCCGCCGCCGCCGATCTGCAGCGCGCGGCCGTTCCAGTGCAGCGGCAGGTTCAGGTCGAAGTGGATATCGGGCGTGCCCGGCTGGAGCGCGTGGATGCTGCCGGTGACCCGGCAGTATTCGCCGCTCTGGTTGCCGGTGGCCGTGGCGGGCACCATCGCCGCGCTGTCGATCTGCGCGCCGCGGGTTGGCAGCGCGATCAGTTGTGCGGGAATCGTGGTACCGGCGAGCGCACCGCATTGCGCGGCGAACGCGGCGTGTTTCGAGAGTGCGGCCGCAGCGAGCGGCGCGAGCAGCAGCGTCGCGCCCAGCAGCGCATGAACCGCACGCCGCGCGCTCGTGCGTGCGCGTGTACGGCGCCGTTCGCGACGCTCGCTCGGCGCTGCGCGAGTCACGCCATGCTGCCGGTTCTGAGCAACCGGTCGATCGAAGGAGAAAGGGCGGAGAGTGGGATCATGCAACGATTGAAAGCCCAATCGCCTGCGTCGTCAATCCCGGCGAACTCCGCCAGCGGCTGTACGGCCCGCAGAAATCACTTTGCTGCCGGGCGGCTGGCGACTAATCTTTTTGCTACCTGGGCGAATCGACGCCCAGACGTTGCTGACCCACATAGGGTTTCTCGTTAAGGGGAGCGTTCATGGAGATTGAAACCCGTACTCTGGCGCGCGTGACGGCGCGGCTTGTGCCGTTTCTGGTCGTCTGCTATTTCGTGGCTTATCTGGACCGCGTCAACGTCGGGTTCGCCGCGCTGCAAATGAACAAGGACCTGGGTTTGTCGGCGAGCGCGTTCGGCTTCGGCGCAGGGATATTCTTCATCGCTTACTTTTTTTTCGAGGTCCCCTCCAACCTGCTGCTGGAGAAGTTCGGCGCGCGGCGCTGGATTGCTCGCATCATGTTCACGTGGGGCCTGCTCGCCGGTGCGATGGCGTTCATTCCCGATATTGCGCGCTACACGGGCATGTCGGCCGCCCACGTGTTCTATACGCTGCGAGTGCTGCTGGGCGTTGCCGAGGCCGGGTTTTTCCCAGGCATCATCTTTCTGCTGACGCTCTGGTTCCCCGCCATGTATCGCGCTCGCGTGGTCGGCTATTTCATGGCGGCGATTCCGCTTTCTACCGTGATCGGCGCGCCGGTCTCCGGCGCCTTGCTCGGCCTGAATGGTCTTGGCGGCATGAGGGGGTGGCAATGGGTGTATCTGCTCGAGGCGGCGCCTGCGGTGCTGTTGTCGTTCGTGGTGTTGTTCTACCTGACCGACAAACCTGCCGACGCGAGCTGGCTGAAGACCGACGAGCGCGAGTGGCTGGTCAGCCGGCTCGCTCAGGAGCGCGCCAAACGCGAGGCGGTGCGCGTGTTCAGTGTGCGCGAGGCGCTGTTCAATCCGCGCGTGCTGGCGATTGCGCTGATCTATTTCGGTGCAAATGCAACCAATTACGGCCTGAGTTTCTTTTTGCCGCAGATCGTCAAGGCGTTCGGGCTGAGCAATCTGCAGACCGGCTTTGTCACCTCCTTGCCTTACGTGGTCGGTGTGATCAGCATGGTGCTGTGGGGCCGGCACTCGGACCGCAAGCTCGAACGCAAGTGGCACGTGGCGATCGCGCTGCTGGTGGCCGCGGGCGGCATTGGTGCGGCAGCGGGACTGGATAACCCGGTGTTGAAGATGGCCGCGCTTTCGCTGGCGGGCTTCGGCATTTTCGGTTGCCTGCCGGTGATCTGGACCTTGCCGGCGGCTTTCCTGTCCGGTGCGGCGGCGGCGTGCGGCATTGCCGCGGTGAATTCGCTCGGCAACCTGGCGGGCTTTTTCGGTCCTTATGCGATGGGCTGGATCAAGGATAGTACCGGCGGCTTCGGCGCGGGACTGCTGTGTCTTGCGGGAGCCGGGTTGGTGGGCGTTGCGGCGGTGTTGCTGCTGCATCATGACACGGCGCTGGAAGATGCTCCTGGGTCCGCCAGGGAGGGGCCGGCGGGGACGGCCGGAGAGGCGCCGCACCACGTTTAGCGAGGGGCTTGCCAACGGGGCGGCTCAGGTCGCTGCGGCCGCTCGCTTCAATTCGCGTTCTCTTTCTCGCTGGCGGTGCGCCGAAAAGTCAGGAACGTGTATGCGGGCTCGCCACTGACGGGAACCCGCTCGATGCACTCGAAGCCGGGCGGCAAGATCGGAAACACGGCGTCGCCTGCGGGTTCCAGATCGATCTCGGTCAGATAGAGCGTGTCGGCATACGGCAGGAACAGGCGGTAGATCTGCTCGCCGCCCGCGATAAAAATCTCTTCACGTGCATCGTTGCCAAGGGTCTGGATGGCTTCCTCCAGCGTGCGGCATGTCACCACCCGCGCGGCGTCGATCGTGCGTGAGCCGATCACCAGCACATCGCGCTCAGGCAGGGGCCGGCCGATCGACTCATAGGTGCGCCGGCCCATCACCACCAGTTGCCCCAGCGTCAACTCACGGAAGCGCCGCTGCTCGCCGGGCGCTTTCCATGGGATGTCGTTGGCCGCGCCGATCGCCCGGTTTCTTGCCATCGCCGCCACTATTGAAATACGCTTGCCGTTTAGCATGGTGCCGTCTCGCTGACTGAGGTAGGGGGTCATTTTAATGATCGCGCCGCTGACTGGGCACTGAGGCACGATGCTTACCGGTGTCTGGACGGTGTGCGATCCGGAGAATACCGGCTCGCGGCGGGTACTCGAAAAACTTTGCCTGCAGTGCGAAGGCATCCTGAAACGGCACAACATGGGAGACTGGCAATATGGCGATTCGCATCGTGCAACTTGGCACGCAGCGGGCGGACGACGAGGGGCTGCGCATCGGCACGGTGCGGCGGCCGCCGCGCGGCGTGCCGAAAGCGGAATTCGGCACGCGCAACTACTACGATGTCTGGCTGCCCAACCTGTCGCCGAGCCTGCCTTTGATGGCGCAGGCCAAAGCGGCGGCTAGCCAGGCCGACTGGGACAAGTTCGCACGCGGCTTTCGTGCCGAGATGAACGATAGCGACACCAGCAAAGTGCTGGACCTGCTCGCGGCAATGTCGAAGACCACGAACTTTTCGGTCGGCTGCTATTGCGACGACGAGAGCCGTTGCCATCGCAGCATTCTGCGCCAGCTCCTTGGCGAGCGTGGCGCGCTGATCAAGTGAGGCGGCGCATCTGAGTATCCAGGCATCCAGGCATCCAGGCATCCACGCATCTGAGCGGTTGAGGGCCTGCCGTGTGGGCCAAACGTGCGTGTTATGCTTGATCGCGCACCTATGTGCCATCCGCGCGTCCAGCCCGCATTCTCTTCATATGGATTATCGTCATCTGCAACAGCGCAAGAGCCTGCACGGACGGATCGTGCAGGAACTCGGCATGGATATCGTCAGCGGCAAGGTTCGGCCAGGCCAACGCCTGCCTGCCGAAGCCGACCTGTGCGAGCGCTATGGCGTGAGCCGCCCCGTGCTGCGCGAGGCGACGCGCGTGCTGGTGGCCAAGGGGCTGGTGGTATCGAAGCCGCGTGTGGGCAGCGTGGCGCGGCCGCGTGAAGACTGGCACATACTCGATCCCGACGTGTTGTACTGGACGCTAAGCAGCGTGCCGGAGGGCGAATTTTTTCGTTCGCTGCTCACGGTGCGCCGCGTCATCGAGCCTGCCGCCGCCGCGCTCGCTGCAACGGCGGCGACCAGCGACGATCTGGCCCGCATCGCCTCCGCTTACGAGCGCATGGAGCGCGCGACAAGCGCCAGCGCGCTGCTCGAACCCGATCTGGAGTTTCACCGCGCCATCATGGCGGCCACTCACAACGACATGCTGGCGTACATCGGCAATATGCTGTCGCTCGCGCTATCGGAATCGATCAAGCTGACGAGCCGCCATCCGGACACGCATGCGTTGTCGTTGCCGCGGCACAAGGCGATTCTTACCGCCATCCAGAGCCGCGATCCGCTCGGCGCGCGCCAGGCGAGTCTCGTTCAGCTCGAAAACGCCAGTGCCGACGCCGAGAGCATTCTCGAAGTCGGCCGCGGCCATCCCGCTTAAACCTGCCTTTTTATCCGAAGCCAATGCGCGCGTCGTTGCGCCTCAGGTGGCGCGTGCCGCGCGTGGCGAATGCCGCGGTATGACTGAGCAGGGCGGCAGGCCGGATAGGCGCTGGCCGCTCTTCATTGCGTGCTCGTTTCACCTTATAAATAGTCATACTATTTATCTTGCCTGGTTAATTTAACGACCGCCTGGAGTGTGGGATTTGCAACGCCGCTGATACACCATGGGTCTGGCTTCCATGCGCGCCGAAGGCGTTTCGTTTATAGGGATTTTCGCACTGCAACACTGTCATTCTGCAAGCTTGGGATAGTCATGATCGTGCCGCGATACCGCTGCTGCGCGTGCCACGAAAGGCCACTGGACGCGTGAATAAATAGTCCGACTAGTTAAGGGTATACATCGATTATGAGGTGTAGACCCGTGATATAGCATTTTCGGTGGATTGTCATGCGGGAGCGCGTGCCTTGATGCAGGCGGGTCCCGTTGGACGTGGTGATGCCCGGCAACGGCGCTTTCCCGGCCTGCGCCGTCATGAACAGTGAGGTTTGAACAACTGAGAGACGGGAGATTGACATGGCCGAGGAGCGGAAGGAAGACCAGCAGGAACAACGAGGTGAAGTGCAGGGCATGCGTCGCGGTTTGCTGCAAGGCGCGGGCCTCGCTGCGGCGATGGCCTTGCTAGGCGGTGTAAGTACTCCGGCGCTGGCCGCCGATGCTGCGCCCTTTCCCTCGCACAAGCGTTGGAAGATTGTGTTCGTCAACCACGTGACAACCAACCCGTTCTTCGTGCCGACGCAATACGGTATTGAGGATGCCTCAGCATTGCTGGGATTCGACTATCAATGGACCGGCTCGGCAAACGCCGACGTCGCCGAAATGGTCAATGCGGTGAATGCGGCGATCGCCGCCAAAGCCGACGCGATTGCCGTGCCGATCGTCGATCCGAAAGCGTTCGACGCCCCAATCCAGAAAGCGCTCGACGCCGGCATTCCAGTCTTCGCGTATAACGCCGACGCGCCGCGCGGCAGCACCAATCCACGTCTCGCATATATCGGTCAGGACCTGTACCTGTCCGGCTATCAGATGGGCGAGCGGATTGCGAGCCTTGTCGACAGCGGTCTGGTCGCGCTGTTTATTGCCACGCCGGGCCAGCTCAACATTCAGCCACGGCTTGATGGTGCGATGGACGCGATCAAGAAATCCGGCAAGAAAATCGACGCGCAGATGATTGCCACCGGTGCGACGGTCAACGAAGAGCTCTCGAAGATCAAGTCGTTCTACCTGGGCCATCAAGACCTGAAAGGCATGTTTGCCGTGGACGCGGGCAGCACCCAGGGCGTGGCCGAGGTGATGAAGGAGTCCAATTTGCCGGCCAAGGGTGTGCATGGTGGTGGCTTCGATCTGTTGCCGCGCACGGTGCAGTTGATCCACGACGGCTTTCTCGACTTCACGATCGACCAGCAGCCTTATGTGCAAGGTTTCTATACGGTGGTCGAAGCGTTCACGTTCCTCGCCTCCGGCGGCCTCGTCGGTCCGGCTAATGTCAACACGGGGTTGAAGTTCGTCACCAAGGGCACGGTGGATCCGTATCTGAATACCGAAACGCGCTACGAAGGCAAGAGCACCAAGCCGCAGATCGTGCCGCGCAGCGGCGGGATCAAGTCGTAATGTCGTCCGTGGGCGAGACCACCAAGTCTACCGGGCGCACGAGGCACTGGCCTCGCGCGCTCGGCCGCTCCAGCGAGATCCGGATTCTCGCGGTGGCGCTGATTCTGTGCGCCTACTTCGAAACCGCCAATCACGATTTCCTGCTGACAAGCGCGAGCCTAGAAAACCTCTCGCAGTTCATCGCGCCGGTGGCGATCATCGCCTGCGGCGAAATCATGCTGATGATCGGTGGCGAGATCGATCTCTCGGCGGGGATGGTGTTTGCGTTTGCCCCGTTCGTCATGCACTTTGCGCACGAAGCCGGCGCGCCCACCTGGATCGCTTTGCTGGCCGGTGTGGCGGCCGCCGCCGTGGTGGGGATCGTCAACGGTGTGGTGACCGTATATCTGCGCATCCCTTCGTTTGTGACAACGCTCGGCACGCTGTTCTTCGTCAACGGCTTCACGTTGACCATCTCGCGCGGCACGCCGGTGTCGCCACCGGGTGACGCCAATTTTGCGTCGTTCATGGGCGGCTGGGGCTATAGCGAGATCATCTGGACGTTTGCGATCGCAACCGTGATGCACGTGCTGTTGCGCCATACCCGCTGGGGCCTGCACACGATCGCTTCCGGAGCGAACCCGCTTGGCGCAAGCGAGGCGGGTATCCATGTGAAGCGGCTGAAGCTCGGCAACTTTATTCTGGCCGCGGTGCTGGCGGGTTTTACCGGCATTCTCGAAGGTTTTCGCATTACCTCGATCGATCCGCAGGCGGGCGGCAACCAGATCATGTTCCTCGCGGTGGCGGCGGCGGTGATCGGCGGCACGCCGTTGGCCGGTGGTTCGGGCACGATCATCGGCGGCCTGATCGGCGCCGCCGTGCTTGGCATCCTGAACGACGGCTTTACGCTGATCGGCATCAATGCGTTTACCTTCAACATGATTCTCGGCGCAGCGATTCTGGCGGCGATGATCTTCAACATCCACGTGGTCCGTCTCGCGCGCAAGGGAGAGTTGTGATGGCCGAGCCGCCCGAAGCGCTGCGTGGCGAAAATATCGTCAAACGATTTGGCGCGGTTACCGCACTCGACGGCGTGACGCTCACGCTCAAGCACGGTGAGATTCTCGGCGTACTCGGCGACAATGGCGCAGGCAAGTCGACCCTCATCAAGATTCTTACCGGCTTTCAGCAGCAGACGAGCGGCAAGCTGTTCGTCGGCGGCGAGGAGATATTGCTGCGCTCGGTGGATCATGCGCGCACGCTCGGCATCGAATGCGTCTATCAGGACCTCGCGCTGGCCAACTCGCTGAGCATCTATCACAACATGTTTCTCAACCGCGAGATCATCCGGCCGGGGCCGTTTCGCTTGTTGAACAACCGGGCCATGCGTCAACGTGCGGCGGAATGTCTCGAAGAGATCGGCGTGCGCGTGCCGTCGGTGGACCTGCCGGTCGAACAGCTCTCCGGTGGGCAGCGCCAGGCCATTGCGGTGGCGCGGGCGGTGAATTCGAATGCGAAGATCCTGCTGCTCGACGAGCCGCTCGCCGCGATGGGCGCTCGCGAAGCCGGCCTGATTATCGATCTGGTGCTGCGTCTGAAGGAGAAGGGCGGCCTCTCGATTGTGATGATCATGCACAACTACGCGCAAACGCTCGATATTGCGGATCGCGTCATGCTGATGCAGCGCGGCCGCGTGACTTACGAGAAGGAAGCGGCCAGCACCTCGGTCGCGGAGCTGATGGATATCGTGCGGCGCGAGTATCGCGCCATGCGCACGGCGAGTTGACTCAGGCGGTTGCGTGGCCGTCGTCTCGCCGTCGTGGAGGGATAATGCGGCTACCTAAGTTTGATACTTGGGTTTGATACCTGAGCTTGATACCTGAGCTCGATCAATACTCTTTAACCGTATGGAACGCAGCGGTTTCATACGGCACGGTCACCACTTCCTTGCTGCTCAGTTCGGGCGTTGCCGCAATCAGCGCGCGCACTTGCGCGTCGATGATCTCGCGTTGCGCATCGGGCAACGCCGCGATAAAACTCGTCGAGCGCACCCGCATGACGATCACATCTTCCGGTGAACCGGTATGGCCGTGCGAGAAGTGCTGCTCTTGCAACGGTCCAAAACCGTCGAACGGAAAGACCTTTCTCCAGGCACCCGTGTAATAGCGCGGTGTGTCGCCTTCGACCCGGTTGACGATCTGGTCGAGCTGCGCAACCCAGCTCACGCGCGCATCACGCATGTTCCAGACCAGTCCGAGCTTGCCGCCCGGCTTCAGCACGCGATGTATTTCTGCAAGTGCGCCTGGCGTGGCAAACCAGTGGAACGCCTGAGCGCAGACGATTGCGTCCACCGACGCGTCGGGCAACGGAATAGCCTGTGCGGTTCCGGGAAGCGCTTCGACCTGCGGCAAGGCCGCCGACAGTTTGTCGCGCATCTGCGCTACCGGTTCCACGGCGATCACGCGCGCGCCGGTGGCGACGAGGCGCGGTGTGAACTTGCCGGTGCCGGCGCCGAGATCGAGCGCCGTGCGCCCTGCCTGCAAACCGAGCGTATCGCGCAGCCAGTCGGCAACCTCGGGCGGATAGTCGGGTCGGCCACGGACGTAGTTGTCGGCGGTCGCGGTATAGCCTTCAGCGGCGGCATGGTGAATGGCATGGGTGGCTTGCTTCATGGTGATGCTCCTGCTGATGACGCGTTGACTCGGACTGTGCAGCGGCTCCGACGGTGACTGCGCTTGCCGCCCTGGAAACCATTCACAGGATAAACAAGTGCGATATGTTTTACTATGCATGCTTCTGACGTTTTCAATACCCTGAAGGTATGACCATGATCGACTTGCGTCGGCTGCGCGCGTTCGTCGCGATTGCAGAGGAAGGGCACGTGACGCGTGCCGCCGAGCGTCTCGGCATGCAGCAGCCTCCTTTGACGCGTCTGCTGCGCGGACTGGAAGCGGAACTGGGCGTCCTGCTGATGCAGCGGCTGCCGCGCGGCGTGCGCCCCACGGATGCAGGGCGTGCCTTGCTCGACGAAGCCCGCATCGTGCTGGCTCGCGCAGAGGGCATTGCGGATGTGGTGCAGCGGGTCGCGCGCGGCGAACAGGGACGCCTCGCGGTCGGCTTCACGAGTTCGGCGGCGCATCATCCGTTCGTCTCCACCGTGCTGCGCGAGTTTCGTGAGACGTTGCCGGACGTCGATATCGTGCTCGACGAAGCGGGCACCGGCGAACTGGTGGATGCGCTTCTGCACGAGCGGCTCGATGCGGCGTTTGTCCGCTCGGCGGTGCAAGGCACAGCGGGGCTGCTTGCCGATACCGTACTCGAAGAGCCGATGGTCGTCGCGTTGCCGCGCGGCCACGCGTTTGCCACCGGTAGTGAGGCGCCGCTGTCGCTGCGCAGGCTCGCGGGCGAGCCGTTTGTGTTGTACCGGCGTCCGGCGGGGCCGGGTCTCTATGATGCGATTCTTGCAGCGTGCATGGCAGCCGGGTTTAGTCCGCACGTGAAGCAGGAGGCGCCGCGCTTGCCTGGCACCTTGAGCCTGGTAGCGGCTGGCCTGGGCGTTTCGATTGTGCCGGCCTCGATGCGCCGCATGAACACCGAGGGTGTCGCGTATCGGGCGCTGAAGGATTGTCCCGGCTTGTGCGCGCCATTGCATCTGGCGATGCGGCGTGCCATGCCCTCGCCGGCGTTGACGCGCTTTCGTGAACTGGTGAGGCAGAAGGCTGCCTTGCAGAAGCGCTGATTGGTTGCGCACGCAACCCGTTTTGCGCTTTCGCCAAAAGTTTGTTACCTTAGTTCAGGTCAGCTTGCCGAGCCTGATCCGATCCGTTCAGGTACGCATCCCGGCAAGCCGACATCCGCTCCGTTGACTATTTTTCTCCAGACCATGTGCCGTTTTAGCCGTCTCGACCGGAATAATAATTTGTCGCCTTTGGGTGACAGGAGATTATTTGTCTGTTGAAAAATAAGCACCGTCAAGCCAAAGGCACTCACGAACTGAGTGCCTTTTTTTATTTCCGCACGCTTTTCATCAAGGCAGAGAACCATGAGGACGTTAGTCGAAGACGTGAAGCACCGTATCGGTGAAGTGGTGACGCTTTATCTGACGCTCGATGTACTGAGGGACCAGAAGAACCTGCAGTTCCTGCTCGCCCACGACGCCACCGGCACGTTGCAACTGGTCGTCGACAAGGCGTCCGTCGCACAGCATGTCCAGATAGGGCAGTTACTCACCGGATCGACCTTCGCGGTTACCGGCACGGTTGTGAGCACCACGCAGAGCAAGACGGCCGGCGTGGAGCTTCAGGTCCACTCGGTGGAGGTGTTTTCCAGGGCGCAGCCTTATCCGGTCACCGAAGCGAGCAGTGTCGACCTGCGCTTTAACCATCGCGTCGTGGACCTGAAGGCGCCCAAGTGGCAACTCATGCTGCGTCTGCGCAGCGCGTTTGAATTCGCCTGCCGCGAGTTCGCGCTAGGGCGCGGCTTCACCGAACTGCACACCCCCAAGCTGATGGGCAACGCGAGCGAAAGCGGTGCTCAGGTATTTCGCGTCAGCTACTTCGAAACCCAGGCGTTTCTCGCACAGTCGCCGCAGTTCTATAAGCAGATGGGTATCGCGTCGGGACTTGAGGGCGTGTTCGAGATCGGCCCGGTGTTTCGCGCGGAGGAGAGCCGCAGCAGCCGGCATATGACCGAGTTTACGGGTCTTGACGTCGAATTTGCATGGGCCTTCGAAACCGGACAGGTCATGGCTTTCGAGGAGCAGATGCTGCGCTATGCCTTCACCAGACTCGAGCGCTTCGCGGCGGAGGTCAAAACGCTATTCGGCGTCGATCTGCTGCTTGAGCCGAGCGTCAGGTATCTGAGCCTGTCCGAGGCGAAGGCGATTCTGGCGGCCCACGGCATGCTTCTGGGCCCGGCGCAGGACCTGCCCGACGAGGGCGAGAGCATGCTGTATAAAGTACTCGGCTCCGACCTGATCTTCGTGAGCGACTATCCGATCGCCAAACGTCCGTTCTATCACGCGTGGGACCGCAAGCAGGGCGTCACGCAGAGCTTCGATCTGATCTTCAGGGGTATTGAAATCACCACCGGCGCGCTGCGCGAGCATCGTTACGACGTGCTTTGCGAACAGGCGAGCGAGAAGGGTATCGAGCTGGACTCCATCACTCATTACCTCGACAACTTTCGCTACGGCTGCCCGCCGCACGGCGGCTTCGGTCTGGGTGTCGAGCGGGTGATCGCGCGGCTGCTGGGTCTCGCCAACGTCAAGGAGGCGGCATTCGTGCCACGCGACCCGGAACGCCTCGTGCCCTGAGAGCGGTTCGGGCTACTGTGTGCTTGCCGCCAGGGTATGGCTGAAGAAGTCGAGCGCCGCGTCGCTGGCTTGCATATGGATGGCGTCGCGGTCGACTCCCGGCGGGTCCTGGCAAATTCTCGCCAGCTGTTCGACCACGGCCGGCACACAGGTGTCGATAAAGGTGTAATGCGTCGCGCCCGGCAGCAAGGCGACCTTGGCGTTGGGCAGGAAGCCCGCTACGCGCTGGAGGTTGGTCGCAACCGGCACGGTCACATCATTGGTGCCGGCCAGTAGCGACACCGGAATGTCGACTCCCGCAAAGGATGCCTGGTTAAAGGCCTCGCCCAACGCGGGCGCAATCGCGAAGACGGCCTTGATACGCGTGTCGCGGTAGGAAGCGCCTGAGTGCGACATGGACGCTAACATTGGCGGCGAAGGCTGGCTTGGCGCGGTCGCACCGCCCTGAAGACGCTGCATCTCGGGCGGGTGGCAGATCGCGTCCGCAGAGGGTGAAGCGCAGAAGTTAAGGAATCCTTGAAGATTGGTGCGCGCACCCGCCAGTTCGAGCACGGTGTAGCCGCCGAGCGAAAAGCCCGCCGCGCCGATGCGCGCGGTGTCGATCCGCTTGCCCAGCAGCGGATCGGCGAGCAGGCCGTCGAGCACTTCGCTTTGGTCGGTGGCACGCTCCCACCAGAGCATGAATCCATCACGCGTCAGCGGTTCTAGCGAATTGTTGCCCGGGTGATTGACGCCGGCCACGATATAGCCATGCGCGGCGAGCGCGGAGGCCAACCAGTCGAGGCTGGCCGCAGTACCGCCGGTGCCGTGCGACAACAGCACCAGCGGATAGGTCGCGTGCGCGGCCGACAGCGGGGCGTCGTTCGCGAGTGCATGTCCGAGGAAGAGCGGTTCACCGCGCTCGTCGATGGTATGCGCTGCTTCGGGTACGTCGGCATCCACGGGGTACCAGATGTTCGTGACCAGTGCCTCGGTTTGCGCTCCGCGCCAGTTGCGCGCGACGGCGGGATGAAAAACCCGCATGGCCGCGCCCACATGGTACGGTGCCGGACCGTCGTTGTCCGCGGCTATGGCCGTGGCGGTCCAGCACGCGGCGATGAGTACGGCGGCGTTCAAGTAGCGACGAAGCATGTTTAGTCCTTGCGAACGGGAATCAGCAGATCGGTGACGTATTCGGGTTGACGCCGGGGCGCAGGGCGGCTGCGGTAGAACTCAAGAGCCGGCCGGTCAGCCGGCTCGTAGCCGCTTTGCGGCAGCCAGCCACCGAAGAGCGCCTGAAACGTCGGCGCAATCAGCGCGTAGGGGCCGACCAGCCGGTGCGACGCATACAGGCCGCCCTCGATCCGCACGGTCTCAAGTGCACTGGCTACCGGCATGTCGGCGCTTCGGACGATGGCCGCCAGGTAACGAAAGCTGCCGTGCTCTTCCGGGTCCCCCGAACATATGCCGATCGCGCCCTGCGCCAGCGCTTCACTCGAGGTGCAACCCAGCAACTGCCACAACGTCCTGAAGGTCTGGCTGATGGTGGCGGTGGGCCCGTCGTGACGAAGACAAAGCACCTCGATAGGAGCGAGTTCGACCATCTCGACGCACGGCAAATTGGCGCCGGTTGCCGCGGGCGCGGCTTCTGCGATTCGTGGTCCGCTTGCGTGGGGCGCGCTCAGGCGCCGTTGCCGCATCTGGAAGGTGCTTGGGCTGACGCCGGCAAAGCCACGAAACGCCCTCGCGAACGCCTGCGGACTCTCGTAGCCCACTTTGCCTGCCACCGTGGTGACCGAATCGCCCGCGACTGTCAGACGATGAGCCGCCTGGGCGAGCCGCACGCGCTGCACGGTTTCGACGATGCTCTCGCCGGTCAGCGCGCGGTAGATACGGTGGAAGTGAAACGGCGACAGGTGCGCGACCGCGGCGAGGCTTTCCACGGTGTGGGGCGCGCTCGGGTCGGCGAGGATCGCCTCGATGACCCGGGCGATCCGGCGATGGTAGTCACGTTCTGTGCTGGGCTTCATGATGCCGTAGCATAGTCCGTTAGCCGAAGCACGGCGGTGCAGAGCTTGCTGATTTTTAGCTGCGCCGGCCAATGCCGCGAGCGGTGCTTACGTGCCGCTTATGTGCCACTCATGTGCCACTCCAGCGCTGGTTGGGCGAGGTGCAACTGCATGGGCAGTGCCACCGCACGGACCGGCACGCCGAGTTGTCCACATAAACTGTTACCAAGGCTGTGGACAATTCCCGGGCAAACCATGCAAGTGGCTGAAACGATTGAATTTGTGCGGTGCGCGACGGGAACGTGCATTTACACGCCTGCAGACCCGGGACCCGCAGCTACGGATTAAGTAACCACTGGCTCGCAACGCGTAGGGGGCGTCACCCCGCTAACGTTTGCGCTCAACCTGGACAGACGGCGCCGCTGTCCTGAGCCGCGCACTCCACGCCGGGTGCAGCCGGGACCGCAGGGGCCGCCGGCAAGGCATAACGCGGCAGCTCCATGAACAGCGTCACCCGGCGCACGATCTGCCAGAAGACCTTTTCGAACGAGCG
This sequence comes from Burkholderia sp. 4M9327F10, assembly GCF_005503145.1. GTDB lineage: Bacteria > Pseudomonadota > Gammaproteobacteria > Burkholderiales > Burkholderiaceae > Paraburkholderia. The sequence goes on from NZ_SCNV01000007.1 coordinate 142,673, forward strand.
GGCGCGCTCCTCCGGGGTCATGCCTTCCGCGAGCGGATCGGCAAACTCCCAGTTGACGAACAGCGGGGCGCCCGGGAACGCGGGCGCGTGATACTCGGATACCCGCTCGTCCAAGGCGACGATCAGGTCCATGCGCGGCGCCCATTCGCCGGTAAACTCAAGCCAGCTCTTGGGGTTGAGCAGGCCCAGCTCGGAGATGCCGGGGCGCAGTTGCGCGATCGCCTGCGCGTGGACCCGTCCGGCTGGCTCGGCACCCGCACTGAATACTTCAAACCGGTGGCCTGCCAGCTCGCGCAGCAAGGCTTCGGCAATGATGCTGCGTGCTGAATTCTCAAGGCAGAGAAACAGCACTTTGATTTTGGTGGTCACGCGCTTGCCCCGTTGCATGTATTTTCATTGTGCCCTGGATTCTGCCGATCCAGTCTTGCACTTGCGTGACAGCGCCGTGGTGCAGACAACCTAGACCATTGCGGACGGTTGCGCCTGCGCATGGTGCTCGCCGTCGGGCACGAAAACATAGCCACGGCCACGCACCGTCTGGATCAGGCGCGGCGCGGACGGATTGGCTTCGAGGATCTGCCGCAGACGCCAGACCTGCACGTCGACACCGCGATCGGTATGCTCGCCTTCCGGGCCGTACAGCAGGCCGATCAACCGCTCGCGGGTCAGGGTGCGCATCGCGTGATTGACGAACACCTTGAGCAGGGCGAATTCGGTGGCGGACAGGATGATCGAGCGGTTGTCCGCGCTCAGGGTGCGCGACTGGAAGTCCAGCGCGAAGCGGCCGAAGCGGAACGGCAGGCGTTGCTCGGGCGCGGCCGGCGCGGGCAACGCGCGGCGGCGTCGCAAGATCGCTTCAACCCGTGCAATCAGCTCGCGCGGGTTGAACGGCTTGCTGATGTAGTCGTCAGCGCCCATTTCCAGCCCGATGATGCGGTCCACGTCGTCGTTGCGGCCAGTCAGCATGACCACCGGAATATCGTCGCCGCAGGCGCGCAGCCGCCCAAGGGCTGTGAGTCCGTCGATACCCGGCATCAGCACGTCCAGCACGATCGCGTCCGGCCGCTCGCGTTCGAGCTGCTCCGGCAGCATGCCTGCGTCATGCAAGGCGGTGACCTTGATACCTTGGCGTCCCATGTATTCACACAGGAGGCTGCGCAGTTCCAGGTCGTCGTCGACGAGAAGGATTCGAGTGGTCATGGCGTCCCGATTCAGGCGAGGAACGGATGGCTCATGCAGATCGACGGCCGCGCCGCGGCGGCGCAGCGTGCTGCTCTGCGGTGGACTTCATCCGTGTTGGCTTATGGTTATCAGGCAGTTGCAAAACATCGATCCTGTGCGGCGCTCCGATGTTGGGGGAGACGCCGGCAGGATCCGTTGCATCCGCCTTTGAGTGCTTTAACGGGGTAGCGCGGCAAAATCCGTTGCTATGGACGGAATTTTTTTGTGCGTGCCGGGTAGCGGCCGCAGCGGGGGCAAATGATCCGTCTTTCTAACAAAATGCTTTCGTCAAAGGCGCAGATATTCAACCCACACCTTGGGACTCCAAACCATCCTTGCCCAGAATGAAATCCACCAGGGCGCGCAGCGGGCGCGGCATGTGGGAGCGGCTCGGATAGTAGAGGAATGGTCCGCTGAAAGACTGCCACCAGCCGTCGAGGATCGGCACCAGCTTGCCGCTTTCGATTGCCGGCCTCAAAAACTCGTCGAAGGTGTAGACGATGCCGAGTCCGTCGATGGCGGCGCCGCGCTCCAGTTCGATCACCGAGGCGATCATGGGGCCATTCGGCTCGATCCGCACCACTTCGTCGCCGCGTCTGAATTCCCAGGTTGCCAGCACGCCGCTGTCGAAGCGATGGCCGATACACGCATGGTCGACCAGTTCGCGGGGATGCTGCGGCGTGCCGCGTGTCGCGAGGTAAGACGGCGCCGCGGCGGCGATGAAGTGCTGCACGCGCGGGCCAATCGGCACAGCGATCATGTCGCGCTCGAGACGCTCGTCGTAGCGAATGCCGGCGTCGAAACCGGCCGCGAGGATATCGATAAAGGTGTCGTTGGTGCCGACATCAACGGTGATGCCAGGATGCGCGGCGAGAAAACGCGAGAGCAGGGTGGGCAGGATCTCCCGTGCCGCGATCGACGGCACGTTCAGGCGCAGCGTGCCTGTAGGACTTTCGCGAAACAGGTTGACGGCATCGAGCGCCGTGGCGATTTCGCCGAAGGCCGGCGCCAGCCGCTCGAACAGGCGTTGCCCCGCTTCAGTGGGGGTGACGCTGCGGGTTGTGCGGTTGAGCAGACGCACGCCCAGTTGCTGCTCCAGCCGGCGAATCGCCTCGCTGAGCGACGATGCCGAGACGCCGCGGGTTGTCGCGGCATGCCGGAAGCCGCGTGCCTGAGTGACGGCGACGAAGGCTTTCAGATCGGAAAGGTCAGGTTCCTGCATTGTTCGCTTTTCCGCACAGGCTATTCGAATTGAGATGGATTATCGCACGCAGCATTTGAGCCGATACTTCGGGTCAAGCGCCTCACATGCGGCGCACCTACCGAGGACGATCATGAAGCAACTTCAACTGGGTAAGACCGGTCCGCAAAGCTCAGCACTGGGCTTGGGCTGTATGGGTATGTCGGGCATGTATGGTCCCGCCGACCGGGCCGAGAGCATCGCCACGATCCACGCCGCGCTCGAAGCGGGCGTCACGTTGCTCGACACCGGTGATTTCTACGGTTCGGGCCATAACGAGCTGCTGATCGGCGAGGCCCTGAAAAGCGCGCCGCCCTCGCGCCGCGATGCAGCGATTATTAGCGTGAAATTCGGCGCGATGCGCGATCCCGCGGGCGGCTGGTCGCTCTACGATGCACGGCCTGCGGCAGTGAAAAACTTTCTCGCGTATTCGCTGCAGCGGCTGGGTGTCGACCATATTGACATCTACCGTCCGGCGCGGCTCGATCCCAATGTGCCGATCGAAGAGACGGTGGGCGCCATCGCCGACATGATCAAGGCCGGCTATGTGCGGCACGTGGGACTGTCCGAAATGGGCGCGGCGACTATCCGTCGTGCGGCGGCGGTGCATCCGGTGAGCGATCTGCAGATCGAGTACTCGCTGATCTCGCGTGGTATCGAAGAGGAGATTCTGCCGGTCTGCCGCGAGCTTGGGGTGGGCGTGACGGCATATGGGGTTCTTTCGCGTGGACTGATCAGCGGGCACTGGACCAAAGAGTCCGCAGGCAAAGGCGATTTCCGCGCCATGAGCCCGCGTTTCCAGGGCGAGAATGTCGATCACAATCTCGCGCTTGTCGAGGCGCTGCGCAAGGTGGCCGAGTCCAAAGGCGTGACGGTCGCGCAGATCGCGATTGCGTGGGTCGCCGCGCAGGGCAGCGATATCGTGCCGCTGATCGGCGCGCGCAAGCGTGAGCGCCTGACGGAGGCGCTTGGTGCGGCGGAGGTTCAGTTGAGTAGCGATGACCTCGCCGCAATTGCCGACGCCGTGCCGAAAGGCGCTGCGGCAGGCGAGCGTTATGCGGCTGCGCAGATGGCGCATCTGGATAGCGAGAAGGGAAGTCATGGTCACGCGGGCTAAGTTGCGCTGATCTGTATTTCCAGCAGGACGCGGGCCGCCCGGCAGAACAGACTTTGTTCTGCCGGGCGGCCTTTGTTTCCTGGAGATCTGCTGCTGCGACGTCTGAGTACGATCACAAATATCATAACGTGATATAGTTTGATTTTGGACTGTTCCAGCAGGGCTCCGATGAAAACACTCAAACGTGGTTTGACGAAGACGGATTTCGAGCAACTGTCCGAGTTTCGCTACCAGATGCGACGCTTCGAGCGCTTCTCCGAGCAGGCCGCGCAGGGTGAGGGCATCACGCCTTTGCAGTATTTGCTGCTGCTGCATATCAAGGGATATCCGGAGCGCGAGTGGGCAACCATTGGCGAGCTCGCCGAACGGCTCCAGGCGCAGCACCACGGGGTGGTCGCACTGGTGTCCCGGTGTGAGGCACTGGATCTCGTCCAGCGCAGGATCAGTGACGTCGATCGCCGCCAGGTCGAGGTGCATCTGCTCAAAGCGGGCGAGCAGGTGCTCTTGCGCCTCGCCGAAATGCATCGTGCCGAATTGAAGTCTCTCGAAGGCGCGTTTAACGTTCCCCGGATCGATCTCGAGTAACCATGAACCACGATACGCATAAGCGCGACTTCTCAGCCAACGCGCGGCTTCCTGGCATTGCCTTGCTCGCTGCGGGGATTGGCGCGCTCAGCACGCTCGCAGCGTTCGTGCTGCTCAGCCTGATTCATCTGTTCACGAACCTGTTTTTCTTTGGCTCGTTTTCTTTCGCGGATCGCTCGCCGGCACTGAACACACTCGGCGGCTGGGTGATCCTGATACCGGTAGCAGGTGGATTGATCGTGGGTCTGATGGCTCGCTACGGTTCGGAGAAAATCCGCGGTCATGGTATCCCGGAGGCGATCGAAGCCATCCTGTTCGGCAAGAGCCGCATGTCGCCTAAAGTGGCGATTCTCAAGCCGCTCTCGTCGGGTATTGTGATTGGCAGTGGCGGGCCGTTCGGTGCGGAAGGCCCTATCATCATGACAGGTGGCGCGCTCGGTTCACTGATCGCGCAGTGCGTGAAGCTCACCTCGGCGGAACGCAAGACGCTGCTGGTCGCCGGTGCGGCTGCGGGCATGACGGCAGTCTTCGGCACCCCTGTGGCCGCCGTGCTGCTCGCGGTGGAACTGCTGTTGTTCGAATGGCGGCCGCGCAGCTTCCTGCCCGTAGCGTTGGCCTGTGCGGTTGCGGGCTTTGCGCGTGCGGCCTTCTTCGGCGCCGGTCCGCTGTTTCCGCTCGAAACGGCGCCGCCTGATGCGCTCTCGCTTGTCTCTTGCGTGATTGCCGGTCTGCTGAGCGGCGCACTGGCTTCCGGCTTGTCTGCCGCCTTGTATAAGACCGAAGATCTGTTCGGCAAGCTTCCCGTCCACTGGATGTGGTGGCCAGCGCTTGGCGGTCTTGTCGTGGGGATTGGCGGGTTTATGGAACCGCGTGCGCTGGGCGTTGGGTACGACGTGATCGGCGACCTGCTGCACCAGCATATCCTGCTACAGGCCGCGGCTGCGATCCTGATAGTGAAAGCGATTATCTGGGTGGTCGCGCTAGGCTCCGGCACGTCGGGCGGGGTGCTTGCTCCACTGCTGATGTTGGGGGCGGGTCTTGGCACCGTGCTCAGTCACGTCCTGCCAGGCGGTGAACCGGCGCTGTGGCCGCTCGTTTGTATGGCAGCAACGCTGGGTGCGACCCTCGGCGCGCCGCTTACGGCAATCGTCTTTGCATTTGGCCTGACGCACGACAGCAACGCGCTGCTGCCGCTTCTTGCCGCTACGCTGGTGGCGCACGGCTTTGCGACCGTGGTCATGCGCCGTTCCATCATGACGGAGAAGATTGCCCGTCGCGGGTATCACATCTACCGTGAATACGGCGTCGATCCGCTCGAGCGACACTACGTGGACGAGGTGATGTCGCGTTCCGTCGAGACCATCGACGCCAACCTGTCGGTGAGCGAGGCGCTGACGACCTTCTTTGGCTCGACGCAAACGCACCGGGCCTATCCGGTGGTCAGAGACGGCGTGGTGATTGGCGTGATTGATCGCGCGGCGCTCGAGCGTTTTGGTGGCGAAGGAGTTGCGCCGGCCGCCGACGCGCGCCTGGCTGACGTGCTGAGCGGCAGCGCACCGGTTGTCGCCTTGTCCGATGAGACCTGCAGGCTGGTCGCCTCGAGGCTCGCGGTCCATGGTCTTGAACGCTTGCCCGTGGTCGCCGACAGGGAAACTTTGCGCCTCGTGGGGATCGTCTCGCGAAGCGATCTGGTCAAGCCCTCACTCGCGTACTTTGAAGAAGAGCACAAGAGGGAGCGGTTCCGGCGCGTCACGTTTAACCGGAATGGGAAGCGCTTTCCACCGGTGCGACGGGCGGGGTAAAGAGGGTGATCAGAGGAGGGTGGTAAGCGCGTAGGTCCGCCGTTACCGGTAGACCATCCGCGCATGCGGGACGCGCTGGGTGGCGAGGCTTACATCAGCACAATATCGTACTGCTCCTGGCTCAAATTCGACTCCACCTGCAACGACACCGGCTTGCCGATGAAATCGATCAGCATTGCCAGGTGTTGCGATTCCTCTTCGAGGAACAGGTCGATCACCTGCTGCGACGCCACCACGCGGAACTCGCGCGGATTGAACTGGCGCGATTCACGCAGAATCTCGCGCAGCACGTCGTAGCACACGGTGCGCGCCGTCTTCACCTGACCCTTGCCCTGGCACACCGGGCAAGGCTCGCATAGCACATGGGCAAGCGATTCCCGGGTGCGCTTGCGTGTCATCTCCACCAGCCCGAGCTGCGAGAAACCATTCACCGTCACCCGGGTGCGATCGCGTGACAACGCCTTCTTCAACTCGCCGAGCACCTGGTCGCGATGCTCGGTGTTTTCCATATCGATGAAGTCGATGATGATCACGCCGCCCAGATTGCGCAGCCGCAATTGCCGCGCGATCGTATGCGCCGCTTCGAGGTTGGTCTTGAAGATCGTATCGTCGAAATTGCGTGCGCCAACATAACCGCCGGTATTGACGTCGATGGTGGTCATCGCCTCGGTCTGGTCGATCACGAGGTAGCCGCCCGACTTCAGATCGACGCGCCGCGACAAGGCCCGCTGAATCTCCGTCTCAATGTTGTACAGATCGAACAGCGGCCGCTCGCCGGTGTAGTGATGCAGCTTCGACGACACCGCCGGCGTGAACTCCGTCGCGAAATCGGACAGCATCTGGAAGGTCTCGCGCGAATCGACCTGGATGCGCGTGGTCTCGTCATTGACGAAGTCGCGTAGCACGCGTTGCGCCAGATTCAGGTCCTGGTACAGCAGGCTCGTCGGCGGCATGCGCTGGCCCTGCGAGACGATGGTCGCCCACGTCTTGCGCAGATAGGCGACGTCGCCGGCCAGTTCCTCGCTGGTGGCGTCCTCGGCGATCGTGCGCACGATGTAGCCGCCTTTCTCGTCGGCAGGCAGCACGGCAGTCAGCCGCGCGCGGATCGCTTCGCGCTCGGCTTCGCTTTCGATCTTCTGCGAAATGCCGATATGCGGTTCCTGCGGCAGATAGACCAGCGTACGTCCGGCGATGCTCACCTGGGTGGACAGCCGCGCGCCCTTGGTGCCGATCGGGTCTTTGACAACCTGAACCATCAAGGTCTGGCCTTCGAAGACGATTTTTTCGATCGGCTGATGGGTGGTCTGATGCTGCGGCTCTCCGGCAAGACGTGGATGCCAGATATCGGCGACGTGCAGGAACGCGGCGCGCTCGAGGCCGATATCGATAAAGGCCGATTGCATGCCCGGCAACACGCGAACCACCTTGCCGAGATAGACGTTGCCGACGCGCCCGCGCGACAGGGTGCGCTCGACGTGAAGTTCCTGGACGGCGCCTTGCTGGACCAGCGCGACGCGCGTTTCCTGCGGCGTGACATTGATCAGGATTTCTTCATTCATGGTGTTGTTCTAGAAGTCGATGCGCGCTGCCCGCAGGAGGGCAGCGGTTTCAAAAAGAGGCAAACCCATGATACCTGAATAGGACCCCTCGATACGCTCGATAAACTCCGCCGCGCGCCCCTGCACGCCATAAGCGCCTGCCTTGCCGAGCGGCTCGCCGCTTGCGACATAGCGTTGCAGGGCGCTCGCGTGCACTGCAGCAAAACGTACTCGCGACACCGACAGGGCGGGGGCCAGCACCTCTCCATCGGCGTTGACCACGGCGAGTGCGGTCAGCACTTCGTGTTCGCGTCCGGCGAGGCGCGTGAGCATCGCCAGGGCGTCGGCGGCGTCGGCGGGCTTGCCGAGAATCGCGTCATCGATGGTGACGGTTGTGTCCGCAACCAGGATGGGCGCCTGCACGTGAGCGCCGGCGACAAGCCGCGCCCGCGCTGCCCGCGCCTTGGCTGCGCACACCCGCACCACGTAATCGTGGGCGAGCTCGCCGGGCAATTCGGCTTCGAGCGCTTCGGCGTCTTCGTCGGGGCGCGGCAGCAGCAGTTCATAGCGCACGCCGAGCTGTTGCAACAACTCCTGACGGCGCGGACTTTGGGATGCGAGGTAGACAAACGGATGCAGTGCAGCAGCGGGCGTTGCCATAAAGGGTCTCGGTAAGGCGTGTTGCGTGGAGGATGCGCGCACGCGAGAGGCTCGACATGCGCGCCTCGCTGGCACATCTGGAACAGCGCGTTGAGGCACCGTGCGCGAATACGGCACGGCGAACTGCAAGGCGCGAGACGCCATGTCCAAGGCGCGCTGCGGTGTGCAGGCGGCCGCAGGCGTTCGGCACATCAGCGCCGTCGCGCACTCACACGCGGTGATAGGGGTGATTTTGCGTGATGGTCCACGCGCGGTAAAGCTGTTCGGCAAGCAGCACGCGCACCATGGCATGCGGCAGCGTCAGGCTGGAGACGCGCAGCAGCAGGTCGGCGCGCGCCTTGAGGTCGGGGTCGAGGCCATCGGCCCCGCCGATCAGGAACGCCACGTCACGCCCGTCCTGCTGCCAGCCGGGCAGGGCGGTGGCGAGCTGCATGGTGGTCCAGTCGCGGCCGCGCTCGTCGAGCGCGACGATGCGCGCGTTCTTCGGCAAGGCGGCTTCTATCTTCAAGCGCTCAGCGGCCATCACGCTTTCTGCCGGCCGCCCCGACGAACGCTGCTCGGGCTTGATCTCGCGCAGTTCGATACGCAGCTCGGGTGGCATGCGCTTCGCGTACTCGTCGAAGCCGGTGGCGATCCAGTCCGGCATCTTGTGGCCGACGGCGAGGATATGCAGTTTCATTGATAACGCTGAGGCGACGATGTGTACGGTACGTACGGCAAACCTGCGCGCTGCTTAACGACGGCGTGCCGGCGTCTTGCGGGCAGGCTTGGCAGCCGGTTCTTCGTCTTCCTCGTCTTCGTCCAGCGGCTCGCTGGCGCGGGCGCCGCCGAACGGGCTCGGGTTGGCCAGCTTGATGCGCACCGGCTTGTCGCCCCAGATTTCCTCGAGGTTGTAGTACTGGCGCAGCGCCGGTTGCAGGATGTGCACGACCGCGTCGCCGCAATCGACCAGCACCCATTCGCCCACGTCTTCACCTTCCGTGCTGATGATCTCGCCGCCCGATTCCTTGACCTTTTCGCGCACGCTGGAAGCCAGCGCCTTGGTCTGACGGTTCGAGGTGCCGGAGGCGACGATCACGCGATCGAACAGTCCGGTCAGGTGGCTGGTGTTGAACACCTTGATGTCTTGCGCTTTCACGTCTTCGAGGGCGTCGACGATCACGCGTTGCAGTTTGCGAATATCCATAGGGTTACCGGTGGTACAGATGATGTTGAAGAATATAGTCCCACACCGCAGCGGGGACATGGCTCGCGGCCTCGTTCTGTTGCTGGCCGCCGGCATGCTGGACGAGGCGTTCGCGCAGATGCGCGCGGATATCGGTGGCCGAAACGTCGAAGGCCAGCGTGGTATCGATCAGCAGATGACCACAGGGTGTTGCCTGCAGCACGTCGGCCGTGGCCCCACGTGCGGCGATCTCGGTGGCGACGACCGGTGGAATCGAGGCGAGCTCGAAGCCCGGACGGGTCGCCACGCAGATATGCGCGAATTCGAACAAACGGCGCCATTCACGCCATGTGTCGAGGCGTACGAGCTGGTCGGCGCCGATCAGCATCGACAGCGAGACCTGCGGACCCTCGCGCTCGCGCCAGCGTTGCAGCGTCTCGACCGTGTAGGTCGGGCCGTCGTGCTCGATTTCATCAGTGGCGACGCTCACCGTCACGCCCGGCAGTTCGAGCGAGCCGGCCGCGGCGCGGGTCATCGCCAGGCGGTCCGCCGCCGGCGACACGTCCGGCTTCTGCCAGGGCTGCCCGGCCGGCAGCAGCACCAGTTCGGTCAGGTGAAGCACTTCGGCGAAGCGGCGCGCAAGCGCCAGATGGCCGTCGTGGATCGGGTCGAAAGTGCCGCCCAGCAGGCCGATCCGGCGGGGCAGGGCAACGGGGTGAGCGTTCGCGTTCAGGTGAGAGTCCTTTGTCGTGACGGCGCCAGCGGGCGGCGCGGCAAACCGGCGGGCGGAGCCTGCAGTGCTTGCCGTGCCTGAGATGCCTTCAGGCCCACTCGCGCGGCACGAGAAAATCGCTGTAAAGGCGTGCTTCGGGCGTGCCCGGCTGCGGCTGCCAGTTGTAGCGCCAGTTCACCACAGGCGGCATCGACATCAGGATCGACTCGGTGCGTCCGCCGCTCTGCAGCCCAAACAGTGTGCCACGGTCGAAGACCAGGTTGAACTCGACGTAGCGGCCACGGCGGTACGCCTGGAAATCGCGTTCAGCTTCGCCGTACGGCATGCTGCGGCGCTTTTCGATGATTGGCAGGTATGCTTTCAGGAACGCGTCGCCGACGCTTTTGAGCATCGCGAACGATTGCTCGAAGCCCGGCTCCGAGAAATCGTCGAAGAAAATCCCGCCGATGCCGCGCGCTTCGTTGCGGTGCTTGAGGAAGAAATACTCATCGCACCAGCGCTTGAAGCGCGGGTACAGCTCGGCGCCGTACGGTTGCAGCGCGTCGCGGCAAACGCGGTGAAAATGCTGCGCGTCTTCCTCGAAACCGTAGTACGGTGTCAGATCCATGCCGCCGCCGAACCAGAACACCGGCGCTTCGCCGGCCTTGGTGGCCATCAGCAGGCGCACGTTCATATGCACCGTCGGGCAGTACGGATTGTGCGGGTGCAGCACGAGCGACACGCCCATCGCCTCGAAGCCGCGTCCGGCGAGCTGCGGCCGCGCGGCGCTCGCCGAGCCCGGCAGCGCGTCGCCGGCGACGTCGGAAAAGCCGATGCCGGCGCGCTCGAAGAACTGGCCGCCTTCCAGAATCCGTGTGATGCCGCCGCCGCGCAGCTTCTCGCCGGGGGCGCGCTGCCAGGCGTCGGTGGCGAACGGGGTGCCGTCGAACCTGCCGAGCGTGTCGGCAATGTGCGTCTGCAGGCCTTGCAGCCAGCTACGTACAGCCTGTACGTCGTAGTTCGAATCGGTCATGAATGCTGTATGCCAAGTGCGGCGCGCGAGGCGCGCCGCGGGTTCGTGTTCAGCTATGTTTGCGGTTCAGCGCCCGATAGCCGATGTCGTGACGATACTGCATACCGTCGAACGAGATCTGGTTAATCGTTTCGTAGGCCACCGATTGCGCGCTGCGCACCGAATCCGCCAGCCCGACCACGCACAGCACACGGCCGCCCGAGGTGGTCAGCTTGCCGTCGCTCAGCGTGGTGCCGGCGTGGAACGTCACGGAGTCGTCCGTTTCGGCCGGAATGTCGCTGATGCGGTCGCCCTTGCGGGGGCTTTCCGGATAGTTGTGCGCGGCCAGCACGACGCCGAGCGCGGTGCGGCGGTCCCATTCCAGCTCGACCGTATCGAGTGTCCCGGCGATGGCCTGTTCCACGACCTTCGAGTAATCGCCCTTCAGACGCGCCATGATCGGCTGCGTTTCGGGGTCGCCCATGCGGCAGTTGAACTCGAGCGTCTTCGGATTGCCGTGCGCGTCGATCATCAGGCCCGCATACAGGAAACCGGTGTAGCGGATGCCTTCCTTCTCCATGCCCTGCACGGTCGGCAGGATGATTTCGCGCATCACGCGGGCATGCAGTTGCGGCGTGACGATCGGCGCGGGCGAATAGGCGCCCATGCCGCCCGTGTTCGGGCCCTGATCGGCGTCCAGCAGCCGCTTGTGATCCTGGCTCGAGGCAAGCGGCAGCACGTGCTTGCCGTCCACCATCACGATGAAGCTCGCTTCTTCGCCGGCGAGGAATTCCTCGATCACGACACGCGCGCCGGCGTCGCCCAGCTTGTTGTCCGACAGCATCATGTCGACGGCGGCATGCGCTTCTTCGAGCGTTTGCGCGACCACCACGCCCTTGCCGGCGGCGAGGCCGTCGGCCTTGATGACGATCGGCGCACCCTTGGCGTCCAGATAGGCGTGCGCGGCGGCGACGTCAGCGAAGGTTTCGTATTCGGCGGTCGGAATTGCATGGCGCTTCATGAACGCCTTGGCGAAGTCTTTCGAGCTTTCGAGCTGCGCCGCTTCCTTCGTGGGCCCGAAAATTTTCAGGCCACGCGCGCGGAACAGGTTGACGATGCCGGCGGCGAGCGGCGCTTCCGGCCCGACCAGCGTAAAGGCGATCTGTTCTTTCTCGACGAAATCGGCCAGCGCAGCCGGCTCGGTAATGTCGACGTTGCGCAGACGCTCGTCCTGGGCGGTGCCGCCGTTGCCTGGAGCCACGTAGACGAGCTGGACCCGCGGCGATTGCGCGAGCTTCCATGCGAGCGCGTGTTCGCGACCGCCGGAACCGACGACGAGTAACTTCATGTGATTCCCCGAAGACTTAAAAACCATGAACGGCCGACGCGTGAACGTCGGCCGTGAATATCCGCAAGGTTCGCACAAGGCGAACGGCTAACCTGTGACACCGGCACAAGAAAACGGCTGGCGTGCCCCAGGTTTGCAAAAAGCAGTGGCGACAGCGCTTGCAACCCCACTTGAACAGCATGCAAGACACGTGCAACCGGCCGCGAAGGCCTGCGGGCGCTGCCTTGCCTGGCGCGCCCGCGCGGCTTATTCGCCGTCGATCGCAGCGTTTGTATAGACTTCCTGCACGTCGTCCAGATTTTCGAGCGCGTCGAGCAGCTTTTGCATCTTCACCGCGTCCTCGCCGGTGAACTCCACTTCCGTTTGAGGTTTCATCGTCACCTCAGCCAGTTCCGCCTTGAAACCGGCGGCCTCGAGCGCGGACTTCACCTTCGGGAAATCGTTCGGCGGGCACAGCACTTCGATACTGCCGTCTTCGTTCGTCACCACGTCGTCGGCGCCGGCTTCGAGCGCCGCTTCCATCAGCTTGTCTTCCGCCGTGCCCGGCGCAAACAGGAACTGGCCGACGTGGTCGAACATGAACGACACCGAGCCGTCCGTACCCATGTTGCCGCCGTTCTTCGAGAACGCGTGACGCACTTCCGCCACGGTGCGGGTGCGGTTGTCCGTCATGGTGTCGACGATCACCGCCGCGCCGCCGATGCCGTAGCCTTCGTAGCGGATTTCTTCGTAGCTTGCGCCGTCGACGCCGCCGACGCCACGCTGGATGGCGCGGTTGACGTTGTCTTTCGGCATGTTGGCGTCATACGCCTTTTCGACGGCGAGCCGCAGACGCGGGTTCGAGTCGATATCGCCTCCGCCCATGCGGGCGGCCACCTGAATTTCCTTGATGAGACGCGTCCAGACCTTGCCGCGCTTGGCATCGGCCGCCGCTTTTTTATGCTTGATGTTGGCCCATTTCGAATGACCCGCCATACCTTTCTCCATCGCGCGCGCCGGTGGGGCGCACGCATAGTGCAATTGTCGTTGCGATGTCGGGCGCTTCAGAAGGCGCGCCTCGATGTCAGACCGCGATGTCAGACCGTTTTCAGCTTGAACTTGAAGCGCCCGGCAATCGGGACCGGACCGGTCTGGACTGGGTTCCGCGGACCGCCAGCACCGCGCCTATAGCGCAGTCGGCGCGGGGAGGCTGATCACCGGCGCCTGAGCGCGAAAAGCGCCGTGCCGGCTTGCGCGGACCCCGCAAAGGCGCGATGCGCCGGGCGATTGTGCAAGTTGAGCCGCTCGATGAGCGGATGCGAATTTTATCATGCCGCGGGGCTGCGGCAGTGGGGTTGGACCGGGAAAGAGGGTGCCCGACGACGTTGCGGCGCCGTTTTTATGCGCCGCCGGCCCTCTCACCTCAGTTCTTCGTCCCGAACAGCCGGTCGCCTGCGTCGCCCAGACCCGGCACGATATACGCGTGATCGTTCAGATGCGAATCGAGCGACGCCACGTACAGTTTCACGTCCGGATGCGCGTCCTGGAACACCGTGACGCCTTCCGGGGCGGCCACCAGCGCAAGGAACATGATGCTTTCGCCCGGCACGCCGCGGCGCTTGAGCACATCCACCGCGTGCACCGCCGAGTAGCCGGTTGCCACCATCGGGTCGCACAGAATGAAAATTCGGTCTTCCAGATCCGGCAGCCGCACCAGATATTCGACCGGGCGATGGTCGTCGGCCCGGTACACGCCGATGTGGCCGACGCGCGCCGACGGAATCAGTTCCAGCAGCCCGTCCGACATGCCGACGCCGGCCCGCAGCACCGGCACGATCGCCAGTTTCTTGCCGGCAATCACCGGTGCGTCGATCTCGACGAGCGGGGTGGTGACGCGGCGCGTGGTCATCGGCAGGTTGCGGGTGATTTCATAGCCCATCAGCAGCGTGATCTCGCGCAGCAGTTCGCGGAACGTGCGTGTCGAGGTGTCCCGGTCGCGCATGTGCGACAGCTTGTGCTGGATCAGCGGGTGATCGAGGATGAAGAGATTGGGGAAACGGCTGTCCTGTGTCATGGCGGGGGCGCTAGCAGCGGCAAAGGGAATCGGTCGGGATCGGTCAGAATCGGTCGGCGGCCCGCCCGGCCGGATAACCGGCTGGCGGGTGCGCCACGGCTGCAAGTTTACCGAAAGTCCCGCCCCAGGATACCGGAGATTGCGGCGAACCGGCCGCCAGCCAGGCACCGATTCTTCTAGAATCGGGGGAAAGCGCCCGCGTGGGCCGTCGCAGGCCGGCGCGAGCATGCTCGCAAACGGGAACAGAATCGGAAAAAGGACAGACACATGGACATGGGAATCGCAGGACGCACCGCGCTGGTTTGCGCGGCGAGCAAGGGATTGGGGCGCGGCTGTGCGGAGGCGCTGGCGGCCGAGGGCGTGAATCTGGTGATCGTCGCGCGTACGGCTGAAACGCTTGAAGCAACCGCCGCCGCCATCCGCGCGCAAAGCGGCGTCGAGGTCAAGACCGTCGCCTGCGACATCACCACGCCGGAAGGCCGCGCCGCGGCGCTCGCCGCCTGTCCGCAACCGGACATCCTCGTCAACAACGCGGGCGGGCCGCCGCCCGGCGATTTCCGCAAGTTCACCCATGACGACTGGATTCGCGCGCTCGAAGCCAACATGCTGACGCCGATCGAGCTGATCCGCTCGACCATCGATCACATGAGCGCGCAGGGCTTCGGCCGGATCGTCAATATCACCAGCTCGGCGGTGAAGGCGCCGATCGACGTGCTGGGCCTCTCGAACGGCGCGCGCTCGGGGCTGACGGGTTTTGTCGCCGGCCTCGCCCGCAAGGTGGCGCGCGACGGCGTGACGGTCAACAACCTGCTGCCTGGACTGTTCGATACGGATCGCATCGCCGTCACCTTCGATGCCCAGGCCAAGGCGCAGCAGATCTCCGTCGAGGACGCCCGCAAGCAGCGCATGGCGACGATCCCGGCAGGGCGCTTCGGCACCAGCGATGAATTCGGCCGCGCCTGTGCGTTTTTGTGCAGCGTGCATGCTGGTTACATCACGGGGCAGAACTGGCTGATCGACGGCGGCACCTATCCGGGGACGTTCTGAACGGACCCGCTCCGGGGACGCCGCGGCGTCCCCCCATAACCACAACAACACCCAGGCATCTGGAGTCTTACGTCAATGACCACCCGCATCGCGCTGATCGCGCACGACCATAAAAAAGACGCCATCGTCCAGCTCGCCGGCGATTACGCCGACACGCTCCGGCGCTGCGAACTCGTCGCCACCGGCACGACCGGTACGCGGATTGCCGAGGCGCATGGGCTGAATGTCGAAAGAATGCTTTCCGGCCCGCATGGCGGCGACCTGCAGATCGGCGCGCAACTGGCCGAGGGCCATGTCGACATGGTGATCTTCCTGCGCGACCCGATGACGCCGCAGCCGCACGAACCGGACATCAACGCGCTGGTGCGCGCATGCGATGTCCATAACGTGCCGTGCGCGACCAACATCTCGACTGCGCGCATGATTCTCGACGTGCTGACCCTGCGGCTCGCCGAGAAGGTCTGAGCCGCCCCGGCAGTGCGGCGCCCGGAAGAAACTGTTCAATCAATAACGAGGGAGACATGATGGTCAAGGCAATCCGTTACGACAAGACCGGCGGCCCCGAGGTCATGAAGTGGGTCGACGTCGAGGTGGGCGAGCCGGGCAACGGCGAGATCCGTATCAGGCAGCATGCGGTGGGCCTGAACTACATTGATATCTATTTCCGCACCGGCCTCTACCCGCAGCCTCTGCCTGGCGGGCTCGGCATGGAGGCGGCCGGCGAGGTGACGGCAGTGGGTGCGGGCGTCACGGGCTTGCAGGTGGGCGACCGTGTCGCCTATGTGGCGCGCCCGCCCGGCGCCTATATCCAGGAGCGGCTGCTGCCGGCCGCTCACGCCGTCAAGCTGCCCGATGCGTTGAGCTATGAAGAGGGTGCTTCGGTGATGCTGCAAGGGCTGACCGCGCAATATCTGCTGCGCCGGACCTACCCGGTGAAAGCGGGCGATACGATCCTGATCCAGGCCGCGGCCGGCGGCGTCGGCCTGCTGGTCTGTCAGTGGGCGAAGGCGCTGGGCGCGACGGTGATCGGCACAGTCGGCTCGGACGAAAAGGCCGAAATTGCAAGCGCTCACGGCTGCGATCATGCAATCGTCTACACCCGCGAGAACTTCACCAGACGGGTGCGCGAGATCACCCATGGCGCGGGCGTGCCAGTGGTATACGACTCGATCGGCAAGGACACATTTACGGCTTCGCTCGACTGCCTCGCGCCGCTCGGCATGTTCGTGAGCTTCGGCAATGCATCGGGCCCGCTGCCGCCCGTCGACTCGTCGGAGTTCGCGGGACGCGGCTCGCTGTTCTTCACCCGGCCGACGCTGTTCACCTACATCGCCAAACGCAGCGACTACGAAGCGATGGCGGCGGAACTGTTCGACATGCTGGTGTCGGGCAAGGTCAAGACCAGCATCAACCAGCGCTACGCGCTCGAGGATGCCGCCACGGCGCATATCGAGCTGGCCGCGCGCCGCACCACCGGTTCGACGATCCTGTTGCCTTAAGCGCGCAATAGCGGGTATGCAGGCGTCCCGGCAAGCGGCCCGATACCCCCGATACCCCCGACACCTTTACCCGGGCCCATAAAAATTCCGCGCTGCAACAGGGCCCGCGCGGACCCCGCCATTCCCCGCAGCGCCCCGCCCGACAAGCCTGAGGCCGTTCCGCACCAGCCGGAACGGCCTTTTTCGTTTACGCGTTTTTTATATCGCCTCTCCTATCTTTGACCAGGCCTTTACGCAGTTCGGCATAACGTTCTACCCATCCAAAGTCCGCTACTGGAGAACACAAAATGGATGTGCTGTACGTCGGGGGGATGGTGCTATTTGCAGCGCTGACCTTTGCTTTGATTGCCGGCTGCGAGAAGTTGATGCAGTTCCGGCGTGGCCAGGGAGCACGCTCATGACCTGGATTCTGTGGTTATCGGGCGCGGCTACCGCGCTGCTGTTCGTCTACCTCGTCTATGCGCTGCTGCGCGCGGAGGACATTGAATGAACTCGAACAATGTCCTGCAAATAGTTATTTTCCTGGTCGTGCTGCTCGCGGGCGCCGTGCCGGTTGCCCGTTACCTCACTGGCGTGATGGATGGCACTTCGCGCGTGGTTCGCTTCGGCGGCCCGCTCGAGCGCCTGCTGTACCGTATCGCCGGGGTGGACGAAACGAAGGAAATGAACTGGAAGCACTACGCCATCGCCACGGTTGCGTTCAACGTGCTCGGCGTGCTGTTCCTGTACCTCCTGTTGCGTATCCAGGGCTGGCTGCCGGGCAACCCGCAGCAGTTCGGCGCGATGTCGGTCGACAGCGCTTTCAATACGGCTGTCAGCTTCGTCACCAACACGAACTGGCAGGATTACACGCCTGAGCAGACCGCTGGCTATCTGACACAGATGCTCGGCCTGACGGTGCAGAACTTCCTGTCCGCTGCCACCGGGATCGTGGTCGTGATCGCGCTGATCCGCGGCTTCGCGCGCCATACGGCGCAGACCATCGGCAACTTCTGGGTCGATCTGACCCGTGTCACGCTGTACGTGTTGCTGCCGATGGCCGCCATCGTCGCTGCGTTGCTGATGAGCCAGGGCGTGATCCAGAACTTCAAGTCGTATCAGGACGTGCCGACGCTGCAAACCACGACCTATGCGGCACCGAAGCTCGATGCGCAAGGCAACCCGGTGAAGGACGCGAAGGGTAACGCGGTGACGGTCGACACCAAGGCGACGACGCAGACCATCGCCATGGGCCCGGTGGCGTCGCAGGAAGCGATCAAGATGCTCGGCACCAACGGTGGCGGCTTCTTCAACGCGAACTCGGCACACCCGTACGAAAACCCGACGCCGTTCAGCAACTTCCTGCAGATCTTCGCAATGCTGATCATCCCGGCGGCGCTCGCCCTGGTGTTCGGCCGCATGGTCATGGACCGCAAGCAGGGTATTGCCGTGCTCGCTGTGATGACGATTGCATTCGCCGCCTGCGTGGTGGGTGAAGTCAGCGCGGAGCAGGCCGGCAATCCGACCTTGGCCTCGCTGAACGTCGACCAGTCCGCCAGTGCGTTGCAGTCGGGCGGCAACATGGAAGGCAAGGAAACGCGCTTCGGTATCGCGCAGTCGGGCATCTTCACGATCGCCACGACGGCGGCATCGTGCGGTGCGGTGGACAACACGCACGACTCGCTGACGCCGCTCGGCGGCCTGTATCCGATGCTGCTGATCCAGTTGGGCGAAGTGATCTTCGGCGGGGTGGGCTCCGGTATGTACGGGATGCTCGTGTTCGCGATGCTCGCCGTCTTCGTGGCAGGCCTGATGATCGGCCGCACGCCTGAGTACGTCGGCAAGAAGATTGAAGCGTATGAGATGAAGATGGTGTCGATCGTCGTGCTGCTCACGCCGCTGCTGGTGCTGGTGGGTACCTCGATCGCGGTGCTGACCGATGCGGGTAAGGCGGGTATCGCCAACCCCGGTCCGCACGGCTTCTCGGAAATTCTCTACGCGTTCAGCTCGGCTGCGAACAACAACGGTAGCGCGTTTGCCGGCCTGACGGTAAGCACGCCGTTCTACAACTGGTTGACCGCGATTGCCATGTGGTTTGGCCGCTTCGGCTCGCTGATTCCGGTGCTGGCGATTGCCGGTTCGCTGGCAGCCAAGAAGCGCCTGGCTGTCACCGGTGGCACGCTGCCCACGCATGGTCCGCTGTTTGTGGTGCTGCTGCTTGGCACCGTGCTGCTCGTCGGCGCACTGACTTATGTGCCTGCGCTCGCTCTCGGCCCCGGCGTCGAACATCTGATGATGATCGCCGGCCATTGATAACTGGTCAATGAGACGGGCAATTCGAGAAAAACGAGGATTCAATGACTGAACATAATGCAACGCGGTCCATGTTCGATCCGGCGCTAGTGCGCCCGGCGATCGTGGACTCATTCAAGAAACTCACGCCACGCACGCAGTTCCGTAACCCGGTGATGTTCTGCGTGTACGTCGGCAGCATCCTGACGACGATCCTCTGGATCGCCGCGCTGGGCGGCCAGGCCGAAGCGCCTGCGGGGTTCATCCTCGCGGTTGCGCTGTGGCTGTGGTTCACGGTGCTCTTCGCCAACTTCGCGGAAGCGCTCGCTGAAGGCCGTTCCAAGGCCCAGGCTGCGTCGCTGCGCAGTGCGAAGAAAGACGTGATGGCCAAGAAGCTCAACGAGCCGCATCCGAAGGCGCCGATCCGCATCATGACGGCGTCCGACCTGCGCAAGGGCGACGTCGTGCTGGTCGAAACCGGCGACGTGATCCCGGCCGACGGCGAAGTGATCGAAGGTGTGGCGTCGGTGGACGAATCGGCGATTACCGGCGAATCCGCACCGGTGATCCGCGAATCGGGCGGCGACTTTTCGTCGGTGACGGGCGGCACGCGCGTGCTGTCGGATTGGATCGTCGTGCGCGTCACGGCCAATCCGGGCGAAGCCTTCCTCGACCGCATGATTGCGATGGTCGAAGGCGCGAAGCGTCAAAAGACGCCGAACGAAATCGCCCTGACGATTCTGCTGGTCGCGCTGACGATCGTGATGCTGCTCGCAACCGCGACGCTGCTGCCGTTCTCGATGTTCTCGGTCGAAGCCGTCAAGGCTGGCCATGTGGTGAGCATCACCGCGCTCGTCGCACTGCTGGTGTGCCTGATTCCGACCACCATCGGCGGCCTGCTGTCGGCCATCGGCGTGGCCGGTATGAGCCGCATGATGCAGGCCAACGTGATTGCCACGTCGGGCCGTGCTGTGGAAGCGGCCGGTGACGTCGACGTGCTGCTGCTCGACAAGACCGGCACGATCACGCTCGGCAACCGTCAGGCTTCGACCTTCGTACCGGCGCCGGGCGTGACCGAAGAAGCGCTCGCCGATGCTGCGCAACTGTCTTCGCTGTCGGACGAAACGCCGGAAGGCCGCAGTATCGTCGTGCTCGCCAAGCAGCGCTTTAACATTCGCGCTCGCGACATGGCTTCGCTGCACGCCGTGTTCCTCGCCTTTACTGCGCAGACGCGCATGAGCGGTGTGGACCTGCCGGGCCGTGAGATCCGCAAAGGCGCTGCCGATGCGGTCAAGAGCTACGTCGAAACCAACGGCGGCCGTTACCCGGCTGAAGTGAACAACGCTGTCGCCGAAGTGGCGCGCCGCGGCAGCACGCCGCTGGTGGTGGCCGAGAAGGGCGAGCAGGGTGCACGCGTGCTCGGCGTGATCGAGTTGAAGGACATCGTCAAGGGCGGCATCAAGGAGCGTTTCGCCGAACTGCGCAAGATGGGTATCAAGACCGTCATGGTGACGGGCGATAACCGTCTGACGGCAGCCGCGATTGCAGCGGAAGCCGGCGTGGACGACTTCCTCGCGGAAGCGACCCCGGAAGCCAAGCTGACGACGATCCGCGCGCACCAGGCCGAAGGCAAGCTGGTGGCGATGACCGGCGACGGTACCAACGACGCTCCCGCGTTGGCGCAAGCCGACGTGGCCGTGGCGATGAATACCGGCACGCAGGCGGCGAAGGAAGCCGGCAACATGGTCGACCTCGATTCGAACCCGACCAAGCTGATCGAGATTGTCGAGATCGGCAAGCAGATGCTGATGACGCGTGGCTCGCTGACGACGTTCTCGATTGCCAACGACGTCTCCAAGTACTTCGCCATCATTCCGGCTGCGTTCGCGAGCACGTATCCGGCGCTGAACAAGCTGAACGTCATGCATCTGGCCACACCGGCTTCGGCGATCATGTCGGCGGTGATCTTCAACGCACTGATCATCGTGCTGCTGATTCCGCTGGCGCTGAAGGGTGTGAAGTACCGGCCGCTCGGCGCCTCGATCCTGCTGCGCCGCAATCTGCTGGTGTATGGCCTTGGCGGGATCATCGTGCCGTTTATCGGCATCAAGCTGATCGACATGGTGCTGGCCGCGCTCGGCTGGGTTTAACAGGCTGTGTCCGGTGGCGTGCGCCGCCGGACGCGTCCAAAAGGATTGCCAATCATGAAACTTTTTCGCCCGCTTATTGTGATCTTCGTCGTACTGACGGCCATCACGGGACTCGCTTATCCGGCCGTGATGACCGCCATCGGCCAGGCCGCGTTCCACGACCAGGCCAACGGCAGCATGATCGAACAGAACGGCAAGGTGGTCGGCTCGAAGCTGATCGGCCAGCAGTTCGACGCGCCGCAGTACTTCTGGGGCCGTCTGTCGGCCATCAGCCCGAAGCCGTACGACCCGACCAGCTCGGGTGGCTCGAACCTCGGCCCGACCAACCCGGCGTTGTCCGATGAAATCAAGGGCCGTCTGGACGCGTTGAAGGCCGCCGGCACCGACATGTCGAAGCCGGTGCCGATCGACCTCGTGACCTCGTCGGGCAGCGGCCTCGATCCGGAAATCAGCCCGGCTGCGGCAGCTTACCAGGTCGATCGCGTTGCCAAGGCGCGCAAGATGTCCCCGAACGACGTGCAGGCGCTGGTCGAGCGCTACACCACCGGCCGTCAGTTCGGCGTGCTCGGCGAACCGCGCGTCAACGTGCTGGAGTTGAACCTCGCGCTCGACGCCGCGCATCAAGGCTAAGCGGGTGGGGGAAGACGAGGACGGCGCCCACTGTGGCGCCGTCTTTGCCTTTTGTGGCGCGGCGTTTTGTGACGGTCACAATGGTGGCCGCACGCGGTGGCCGCACGTGGTGGCCACAAGCAATGCCCACAAGCGATGCGCACCGGCGGCGGCCGCGATTTGCGATGCAGCCGCGACCGTGCCACCATGTACCTGATGCGGTCGATGTGAACCCACGCCGGCTGGCATCGCATAGAACCATAAGCAGAAAGCATGAACCGACCCGATCCAGACGAGTTGCTCGACAAGCTGCAACGCGACGAAGAGAAACGCCAGCGCGGCAAGCTGAAGATATTCTTCGGTGCGTCGGCCGGGGTGGGCAAGACGTACGCGATGCTGCAGGCCGCGAAGCGCCGCAGCGACGAGGGTGTGGATGTGGTGGTCGGGATTGCCGAGACCCACGGCCGCAGCGAAACCGCGGCGCTGCTCGACGGTCTGGATGTCCTGCCGCTCGCGCATATCGAGTACCGCGGCCGCAAGCTCGCCGAGTTCGATCTCGACGCCGCACTGGCCCGCAAGCCGCAGCTGATCCTCGTCGACGAACTCGCGCATTCGAACGTGCAGGGCGCTCGCCATCTGAAGCGCTGGCAGGACGTCTACGAATTGCTCGACGCGGGCATCGACGTCTACACGACGGTCAACGTCCAGCACCTCGAGAGCCTCAACGACGTGGTCGGGCAGATTACCGGCATCCGCGTCTGGGAGACGGTGCCCGACCGCGTGTTCGACCGCGCCGACGAAGTGACGCTGGTCGACTTGCCGGCCGAGGAACTGCTCGACCGCATGCGCGACGGCAAGGTCTACATGGCGCAGCAGGCCGAACGTGCGGTACGCAATTTCTTCCGCAAGGGCAACCTGATCGCGCTGCGCGAGCTGGCGCTGCGCCGCACCGCCGACCGGGTCGACGCACAGATGCGCGAGTACCGCGCCGACCGCTCGATCCAGCGCATCTGGCAGGCCCGCGAGCGGCTGCTGGTGTGCGTCGGGCCGGGCCCGGAAGCGCCCATCCTGGTGCGCGCGGCGGCCCGTCTGGCCGCCAGTCTGAAAGCCGACTGGCTCGCGGTGTATGTCGAGACACCGAAGCTGCAACGCCTGCCGGACGCGCGCCGCGAGCGCACGCTGAACGCGTTGAAACTCGCCGCCGAGCTCGGCGCGGAAACAGCCACACTCGCGGGCACGGACGCGGTCGCGGCGCTGATCGGTTATGCGCGAGTGCGCAACGTCTCCAAGCTGGTGGCGGGCGCCTCGCCACGCACCGGCCTCGCGCGCTGGCTGCGCCGGCCGCTCGGAGACCGTATCGCAGAGCGTGCCGGCGACCTCGATCTGACCTTGATTCGCGCCGCCTCGGAACGTGAAGGGCCGGAGCGCCACAGCGCGGTCGACGAAGGGGTGAACGCATGGCGCGAGGCGCTCTCGGCCGCGCGCGAGCGCCGTTCGCCGCCGCGCGCGTATGGCTGGGCGCTGAGCATCTGCCTCGGCATCACCGTCATTGCCAGCCAGTTGTTTGCCCATATCGACCTGACCAACCTCGTCATGCTGTATCTGCTCGGCGTGATCTTTACCGCAGTGAGACTGGGGCGCGGGCCGGGGGTGGTGCAGTCGTTCGTGAGCGTGGCGGCCTTCGACTACTTTTTCGTGCCGCCGCGCATGTCGTTCTCGGTGTCGGACACGCAGTATCTGTTGACCTTTTTCAGCATGCTGCTCACCTCGCTGGTGATCAGCCATCTGACCTCGAGCCTGCGCCGCGAGGCGAGCGTCGCGCGGCGCCGCGAGCAGCGCACCGGCGCGATGTATGCGATGGCGCGCGAACTGGCCGCGGCGTTGACGATGGAGCAGATCGTCGGCATCGGCAGCCGTCACGTGAGCGAAGTGTTCGGCGCGCGCGTGGCGATCCTGTTGCCCGATAGCGCGGATCAGGTGAAACAGAAGATCGAGGACCCGGACGCCGCCGTGACCCTTGAAGGCGAGGCGCTCGATATCGACGTGGGCCAGTGGGTGTACGACCAGCAGAAGCCGGCCGGCCGCGGCACCGATACGCTGCCCGCGGCGGCCGCACTGTATCTGCCGCTCAAGGCGCCGATGCGCACGCGCGGCGTGCTGGCGGTGGTGATGCGCGACAAGCACGAACTCGACGTGCCGGAGCAGCAGCGCATGCTCGACGCGTTTGCCGCGCAGATTGCGCTTGCCGTGGAGCGGGTCCACTACGTGGATATTGCTCGCGACGCACTGGTCAACATGGAGTCGGAGCGCTTGCGCAACTCGCTGCTGTCGGCGATTTCGCACGACCTGCGCACACCGCTTACGACGATCGTCGGCTTCTCGTCGATGCTCGCGCAAACCCGCGAAGGCCAGCCGGTCAAGCAGCCCGGCGACGATCTCGTCGAGGCGATCCACGAAGAAGCGCTGCGCATGACGGGCATCGTCACCAACCTGCTCGATATGGCGCGGTTGCAGGCCGGCGGTCTGCAACTGAACCGCCAGTGGTCGCTGCTGGAGGAGACGGTGGGCGCCGCGCTGCGCGCCTGCCGGCGGGTGCTTGCCCGGCATCCGGTGCAGGTGAAACTGCCGGGTGATTTGCCGCTGCTGCAACTCGACGCGGTGCTGATGGAACGGCTCTTTTCGAACCTGTTCGAGAACGCGGCCAAGTACACGCCGGCCGATACACCGCTCACGATCGGCGCGGAGGAGATCGAGGAGGACGGCAAGCCGTTCGTCCGCGTCACCGTCGACGATACCGGTCCGGGCCTGCCGGTCGGCATGGAAGCGCGCGTGTTCGAGAAGTTCACGCGCGGCGAGAAGGAGTCGGCCAAGCCGGGTATCGGTTTGGGTCTCGCGATTTGCCGCGCCATTGTCGAAGCGCACGGCGGTACCATTGGCGCACTGAACCGGATGACGCGCGACGGCCATGTCGAGGGCGCGCGGTTCTGGTTCAACCTGCCGGTGGAAACGCCGCCGCCCGCGCCGGAAGTGCTCGAAGACGAAGCGCAGATGAGCGACGCCGGCGACACGTTGTCGCACGGGGCGTTACCCGAGTTGTCACCTGCGCAGTTAACTGAGTTGCCACCTAAGCAGACTACGAAGCCCACCCATGAGTGACCCAAGCATCACCGTCGTCCTGATCGAAGACGAAAAACAGATTCGCCGTTTCGTGCGTGCCTCGCTCGAAGGCGAGGGCATCGTCGTGCACGATGCCGAGACTGGCAAACAGGGGCTCGTCGAAGCCGCTACGCGCAAACCCGATCTCGTGATCGTCGATCTGGGCCTGCCGGACACCGACGGACTCGACGTGATCCGCGAACTGCGCGGCTGGAGCGACCTGCCGGTGATCGTGCTGTCGGCGCGCACCCAGGAGGCCGAAAAGGTGGCCGCTCTCGACGCCGGCGCCGACGACTACCTGACCAAGCCATTCGGCGTGTCGGAACTGATGGCGCGGATCCGCGCCCACATGCGCCGCCGCAACCAGGGCGGCGCCAACGAGTCGCCGCAGGTGCACTTCGGTGCGGTGACCGTCGACCTGGCGCTGCGCCAGGTGAGCCGCGACGGCGCGGCGGTCCATCTGACGCCGATCGAGTACCGGCTGCTGGCCACCCTCGTGCGGCATGCGGGGCGCGTCTTGACGCACCGCCAGTTGCTGCGTGACGTGTGGGGGCCGTCGCATGTGGAAAGCCACCACTATCTGCGCATCTACATGGCGCATCTGCGGCAGAAACTGGAACGCGATCCGGCGCAGCCCGAGCATATCGTGACCGAAACCGGGGTCGGATACCGGTTGGTCGGCGCAGCCTGAGGGTTTTCCAATCCTGATATAATTACAGATCGTAAGGACGGCCTTACGCATTCGCATCGAACGGGGACGGCCCCATCTAACCCATGGAGTCGTCTCATGTCGTGGATTCTTCTGCTGATTGCCGGTTTGCTCGAAGTCGCGTGGGCGGCCGGTCTCAAAACCTCCGAAGGCTTTACCCGTCTGTGGCCGTCCGTGTTTACGGTCGTGACGGCGCTCGGCAGCTTCGTGCTGCTTGCCATGGCCATGCGCCAGTTGCCGCTCGGCACCGCCTATGCGGTTTGGACCGGGATCGGCGCGGTGGGCGCGTTTATTTTTGGCATCGTCATAATGGGCGAAGCGTTGACGGTGGCACGGGTGGCGAGCGCGGCCCTGATCGTGGTCGGCCTGATCGGACTGAAACTCTCCTCCGGGCATTGACGTAGCGGGTGGACGGCCGTTTTATTGCCCCTCGCGCGGCGGTTTGCGGCACTTCGAGCGCAGTTCCCGGTACGGTGCGCGTCAGCCGTCCACTCCCTGCCACATCCGTCGCATTAGAGCCTCAAATTGCAGTCCGCTCTGCGGTCTGCGAATTAACGTGGCTATAATGAAGTCGATCTCAATTTGAACTTGTCCCGCGTCCGGCTTGGCGCGGGTCTGGCGGCTTCGGCGCGGGGCGTTCCGTTGCTCGAAGCGCGCGGCACGCGCAGCGCGCCTGGAGGCGGCCATGCTTGAACCACTTTCGCTCGCAGCGGGCCTGTCCTGGGGCAGTGGCCTGCGCCTCTATCTCACGGTCCTCGTCGCCGGCGTGTTTGCGCGCCTCGGCCTGATCCACTTGCCCGACACCTTGTCCGCGCTCGCTTCGCCGTGGGTGATCGGGGTCGCCGGGGTTCTGACGGTCGCCGAGTTTCTGGCTGACAAGATCCCCGCGTTCGATTCCCTGTGGGACGCCATCCACACCTTTATCCGGATTCCCGCCGGCGCCGTGCTGGCTGCCGGCGCGCTCGGGCATGCCGATCCGGCACTCCTTACCGTGGCCGCGCTGGCAGGCGGCACGCTTGCCGGCACCGCGCATCTGGCCAAGGCCGGCACGCGCGCACTGATCAATCTGTCACCTGAACCGGTGTCGAATGTCGTGACCTCGACGGCCGAGGACGGGCTTGTGTTCGGCGGCCTGCTGCTGGCGCTCTTCGTGCCCGTGCTGTTCCTGCTGCTGATGGTCGGCTTTCTGATGCTGGCGAGCTGGGCGCTGCCGCGCCTGTGGCGCGGCGTGCAGGGTGGCTTTCGCGGCATGGCGACGCACATGGTGTCGCGCCTCGTCAGGAGCCGGCACGATTGAGCGATCAGGCACGGGTTTCGACTGCGCCGGCAGTGCCGGTTGCACGGGGCGCGCCGAAACGGCGTTTTAACTGGGCTGATCTGTTGCGCCAGGCGGCGCGCATGACCGAGCGCGACTGGCGTGCCGGCGAACTGACCATGCTGCTGCTCGCGCTGGTGCTGGCGGTGGCCGCGCTCTCAAGCGTCGGTTTCCTTGCTGATCGCTTGCACCAGGGACTCGAACGGGATGCCCGGCGCATGATCGGTGCCGATTTCATCGTGCGCGCCGATCACCCCGTCGATCCGCAATTCGTCGCCGAAGCCAAAACGCTCGGTCTGCAGATGGCGACCACCGCCATCTTCCCCAGCATGATCAGTACGATGGACGCGCAGCCCGTCTCGCGGCTGGCGGCGCTCAAGGCCGTGTCGCCGGCGTATCCGCTGCGCGGCGCGTTGCGCATTACGACGGCGCCCGGCGCGCCCGATCATCCCGCACAGGGCATTCCCGCACCCGGCACAGTCTGGGTGGACCAGGCGCTGCTCGACGCGCTGAAAGTGCATGTCGGCGATAGCGTGAAGGTCGGCAATCGCACGTTCAGGATCGGCGCGATCATCACGCGCGAACTGGACCGCGGCTTTGGCTTCGTCAACTTCTCGCCGCGTCTGATGCTGCGCGAGGATGAAGTCGCCTCGACCGGGCTGATCGTGTTCGGCAGCCGTGTCACCTACCGGCTGCTGGTGGCCGGCGCGCGCGAGCCGGTCGAAAAGTTTGCCGCCTTTGCGCATGCGCGCGTCGACGACGGCAAGATGCGCGGGGTCGCACTCGAATCGCTGAAGGATGGCCAGCCGCAGGTGCGCGAGACGCTCGATCGGGCAGGGCATTTCCTGACGCTTGTCTCGTTGCTGACGGCGCTGCTCGCGGCGGTCGCGATTGCGATGGCGGCACACCGCTATATGCGCCGCCATCTCGACGGCTGCGCGGCGATGCGCTGTCTGGGCGTCAGCCAGCGCACGCTGCGCTCGCTGTTCCTGCTGGAGTTCACCGGTCTGGGGCTGATTGGCGGAGCGGTCGGCGTGCTGCTCGGCTATGCCGGACACCTGGCCCTGCTGAGCTGGCTCGGCAGCCTGATCGACGTGGTGCTGCCGTATCCCACCGCGTGGCCCGCGCTCGAGGGCATCGCGGCGGGGCTCGTGCTGTTGCTGGGTTTCGCCTTGCCGCCGTTGCTGCCGTTGACAAGGGTGCCGCCGGTGCGCGTGCTGCGCCGCGAATGGGGCGACGAAGCGCGCACGGCCTGGGCTGCATACGCACTGGGCATCGTGCTGTTTGCGGGGCTTCTGATCGTGGCGGCCGGCGAGCTGAAACTGGGCGGGATCGTGGCCGGCGGGTTTGCCGGCGGCATGCTGGTGTTCGCCGCGATTGCCCGGGTGGCGCTGTGGGCGGGTTCGCGCATCGTCCGCAGCGAGCGCTTTAACCTGGGCATTGGCTGGCGTTACGCGCTGGCTTCGCTCGAGCGGCGCAGCAGCGCGAGCGCGCTGCAGATCACCGCGCTCGGGATCGGCCTGATGTGCCTGTTGCTGATCGCCATGACCCGCAACGACCTCGTGGACGGCTGGCGAAAGTCGACACCGCCCGATGCGCCGAACCAGTTCATCATCGACATTCAGTCCGATCAACGCGCAGGCGTGATGCAGTACCTCACGAGCCACGGCCTGCCCGACGTCGCACTCTCGCCGATGGTGCGCGCCCGTCTGATCTCGATCAACGGCAAGCCGGTCAACCCGGACCAATACAAGAGCGACGACGCCAAGCGTCTCGTCGACCGCGAATTCAACCTGTCCTATACGACGAGCCTGCCCGATGACAATCGCATCGTCGCGGGCAACTGGTACGGCGATACGAAGACGCCGCAGATCTCGATCGAGGAGGGCCTCGCCAAGCTGGTGCACGTGAAGCCCGGCGACACGCTGCGCTTCGACGTGACCGGCCTGCAGATCGACGCGCCCGTGACGAGCGTGCGCAAGCTCGACTGGGGTTCGTTCAAGGTCAACTTTTTCGTGCTGATGCCGCCTGCCGCGCTGCAGGATTTCCCGGCCAGCTACATCACGAGTTTTCACCTGCCGGCGGAGAAGAGCGCGACCATCGACGGCCTGATCGCCGCTTATCCGAACCTCACGGTGATCGACGTCGGCCCGATTCTCGCGCAGATGCAGCGCATGCTGGAGCAGGTGATCGGCGCGGTGCAGTTCCTGTTTGCCTTTACGCTCGCGGCCGGCGTGCTGGTGCTGTACGCGGCGCTCGCCGGCACGCGCGACGAGCGTATGCGAGAATCCGCGCTGCTGCGTGCGCTCGGCGCTTCGCATCAGCAGGTGCGTGCCGTGCAGGTGGCGGAGTTCGTGGCCGTGGGGGCGCTCGCTGGGCTGATGGCTGCGGTGGGTGCGCAGGTGATTGGCTGGCAACTTGCCACGCGGGTGTTTTTCTTCTACCTGAACTTCGACCCCTGGCTGCTGCCGGCCGGTATTGCGGCGGGCGTTGCCTGTGCGGGTGTGGGCGGCTGGCTGAGCTTGCGTCATGTGCTGGCGCGGCCTGCGCTGCAGTCGCTGCGCGATGCGTGAGTGATACATGCGTGGCGCCGTGACGGCATCTCGGCGGTACCACAGCCTTTCTATTTCGATTCCTCTTGCAGATTGCAGTTGACCGTATGACCGATCCAATCGACGAAGCGCCGGCCCAGGCGACGGCCTTCGAACTGGTAGGCGGCGAGGCGCGCGTGCGCGAACTCATCGACCGCTTTTACGACCTGATGGACCTCGAGCCGGAATTCGCGGGTATCCGCGCGTTGCATCCGGCGAGCCTCGACGGTTCGCGCGACAAATTCTTCTGGTTCCTGTGCGGCTGGCTAGGCGGGCCGGACCATTACATCAGCCGCTTCGGCCACCCGCGTCTGCGCGCGCGGCATCTGCCGTTTGCGATTGCGTCGAACGAGCGCGACCAGTGGTTGCGCTGCATGGCGTGGGCGATGGAAGACGTGGGACTCGCGGAGCCGCTGCGCGAACGGCTGCTGCATTCGTTTTTCGAGACTGCGGACTGGATGCGCAACCGTCCCGGTTGAACGGCGCACGCGCCGATTGCGCTCCGTCGCACGCGATCCGCGGCTGCGGCTGTGGCTAATTGGCCCGGCATATCGGCCAATACAGTGACGCTCACGGGT
The DNA here is from genome assembly GCF_005503145.1 of Burkholderia sp. 4M9327F10. Lineage (GTDB taxonomy): Bacteria > Pseudomonadota > Gammaproteobacteria > Burkholderiales > Burkholderiaceae > Paraburkholderia. The sequence continues at coordinate 173,051 of NZ_SCNV01000007.1, forward strand.
TGCCCGATTGGCCGCCTGGCCAGCTTCCGCGCGGCTTTCCGGGTCGGCATAATGACCTTTTGCAGGACTACTGGAAAGGGAGCCGAACGATGACGACGCGCGCACTTTTTCGCGACGACGCATATCTGACGCAGTGCGAAGCGACGCTCACCGCGATCGACGAGCAGGGTATCCATCTCGATCAGACCGTGTTTTATCCGCTTGGCGGCGGTCAGGCTGGCGATAGCGGGGTGCTGACCCTGGCGGACGGCACACGCGTGGCGATCGCGGATACTCGCAAGGCGAAATTCGAAGGTGCAACGCCGGACGATGCGGTGCACGTGCCCGCGCCGGGGCAAGAAGCGCTGCTTGCGCGTCTTTCGCCGGGTGAGCGGGTCATAGCGGAAATCGACTGGGCGCGCCGCTATCGCCATATGCGCCTGCACACGGCGAGTCATCTGATGTGTGCCGTGCTGCCGTATGCGGTAGACGGCTGCAGCATTACGAGCGAGTACGCACGGCTCGACTTCGCCACGGTCGAGCCGATCGAGCGCGAGCAGGTCGATGCACGGCTCGCCGAGCTGGTTGGCGGGGCGCATGGCGTCCTCACCGAATGGATTACCGACGAGCAAATGGCCGAGCGTCCCGAACTCGTGCGCACGATGAGCGTGAAGCCACCGGTGGGTCTCGGCCGTGTGCGTCTGCTACGCATCGAAAGCGTCGATCTGCAGCCATGCGGCGGCACCCATGTGCGCAATACGCGGGAAATCGGCGCTGTGCGGGTCGCCAAGCTCGAGAAAAAAAGTGCTCGCACGCGCCGGCTGGTGCTCGAGTTGGCATGAGCGGCCCAACGGAATCTGCAACCTATGACGGAGCGGCGGATTACGCCGCGCTCGACGCGCGTGCCCGTGCGGTACTCGACTGCTGGTTCGGCGCGCCGGGGTCCGCAACCTACGGGCAGGACAGAAAAACCTGGTTCGCACGGGACGCCGCGTTCGACACCCTCTTGAGCGAGCGCTTCGGCGCGCTGCACGCGGCAGCCGTGCAAGGCGCGCTGGACGGATGGACCGGCACGCCGCTCGGCGCGTTGGCGCTGGTGATTCTGCTCGATCAGTTCTCGCGCAACCTCTATCGCGGCACAGCGCACGCGTTTTCGGCAGATGAGCAGGCTTTGAGGATTGCCAGGCAAATCGTCGCGAGCGGCGCCGATCTGTTACTGCCAGGCCTGTTTCACCGTGCCTTCGCGTATCTCCCGTTTGAGCACGACGAAACGCTGGCCAGCCAGCACGAGGCGCTTCGTTTATTCAAGCCGTTCGAGGCCGAGGCGGCGGGCGCGAGCTATTACCGCTCGGCAGTGAGGCATGCAGCGGTAATCGAACGCTTTGGGCGGTTCCCGCATCGCAACGTGTTGCTCGGCCGGCCGTCAACGGAAGAAGAGTTGGCGTTCCTGCGCAAACCCGGCTCGTCGTTTTGAGGGCGTTCCGAGCGGCGGGTTGGTTGTACCGCCGCCTAGCGGCCACCGCTCACATCGAGCAGCGCTCCGTTCACATACGAGGCAGCATCGGTCAGCAGCCACACGATGGTCTCGGCCACTTCCTCGGCGCTGCCGGGGCGCCCCAGCGGCGTCTGCGAGCCGAGCACCGCGGCGCGGTCGGGACGGCCACCGCTCGCGTGAATCTCGGTGTCGATCAGACCCGGCCGCACCGCGTTGACCCGCACGCCTTGCGGACCGAGTTCCTTGGCAAGGCCGATGGTCAGGGTGTCGATGGCGCCTTTCGAGCCGGCGTAGTCGACATACTCGTTCGGCGAGCCGAGGCGCGAGGCCGCCGACGACACGTTGACGATCGCACCGCCTTCGCCGCCGCGGTCTTTCGCCATGCGCCGCGCGGCTTCGCGCGCGCAGAGATAGGCGCCCAGCACGTTCACGTCGAACAGGCGCTTCAGGCGCGCGGCGTCCATGTCGGCGAGCGGCATGGACGGGGCAACAATGCCGGCGTTGTTCACCAGCGCGTCGAGCCGCCCGTAGGCTTGCTCGACGGCGTCGAACATGGCGATCACGTCCGCTTCCTGCGCCACGTCGCCCTGGATCACGCGGGCATGGCCGCCGGCGCGGCCCACCTCGGCGGCGGTTTCCTGCGCAGCGGCTTCGTTGTGCGCGTAGTTCACGCCGACCGACCAGCCGCGCGCGCCCAGCAAACGCGCCGTCGCGCGGCCGATGCCGCGGCTTGCGCCGGTAATCAGAACGACTTTTGTCATGGTTGTCTTCCGTCGCGTGGCCCGCTGAGCAGCGCCGGGCGATGCAAAGCGTTGCTTAAACCGCGTCGCGGTTTTCGGCCCATTTGTCTTTCGGCGGTGGCTGATAGGCCCGCAGCTTCGCGATCAGGGCCGCCGGGTCGGCATCGACCTGCAGGATGTCGAAGTAGGTCCGGCGCATGAAGCCTTCCTGCACCGTATGTTCGAGCATCGCGATCAGCGGATCGTAGTAGCCGTCAATGTTCAGAAGCGCGACCGGCTTCTGGTGATAGCCGAGCTGCGCCCATGTGTAGACCTCGAACAGTTCTTCGAGCGTGCCGGCGCCGCCGGGCATGGCCACGAACGCATCCGAGAGGTCCGCCATCATTTTCTTGCGCTGGTGCATGTCGGGCACCACATGCAGTTCGGTCAGGCCGTTGTGGCCGACTTCCTTGTTGACGAGCAGCTCGGGAATCACGCCGATCGCACGGCCGCCGGCGGCCATCACCTGATCGGCGATCACACCCATCAGGCCGACCTTGCCGCCGCCATAAACCAGCGCGAGGCCAGCGTCGACCAGAGCACGGCCGAAGCCGCGCGCGGCTTCGGCGTAGAGCGGTTTGGCTCCGTCGGAGGAGCCGCAGTACACACACACCGACTTCATCTTCAGACGTCCTTCGGTTCGTTGCGAGGCGCGGCGCCTTCCTTGGGCGGCAGGTAGTCGTAGAACTCGCGCTTGGGCAGCTTGCCTGAAATGAGGTCGTCGAAGATCTGCCGCGAGCGGCCGCGCAGGTACGGCGCCATTAGCGAAACGATCTGCACGCTGACCTGGTGCAGTTCGGCGCGGATGGCTTCCTGTTCGTTGTACTTGCGCGGATTCATCACAAACTGGTACGACAGCCAGTACGTGCCGATCACGCCGACGTTGGTTGCAATCACATGCAGCTCGTCGGGCGTCGCCACCATTTCGCCGTCCGCGACCAGCTGGTCGCAGAACTGGCTGGCAAAGCGCACCTTGTGGCTGATGATCTGCTTGAAGTGCGTCTCCAGCGTGCGGTTACGCGCCAGCAGATCGTTCAGGTCGCGGTACAGGAAGCGGTAGCGCCACGTGAAATCGACCATGTACTGCAAGTAGGACCACATCTCATCGATCGTCGCGCGGTGATCGTCGGGAAAGCGCAGACGCTTTTCGATCTCCTGCTCGAACTGGCTGAAGATGCTGTTGATGATGTCGTCTTTGTTGCGGAAGTGGTAGTACAGATTGCCCGGACTGATTTCCATTTCCTCGGCGATCGTCGTGGTGGTGACGTTCGGCTCGCCGATTTCGTTGAAAAGCTTCAACGACAGTTCGAGAATCCGTTCGCGGGTGCGGCGGGGAGGTTTGGCTTCCATGTCGTCCGGCCCTGATAGCGCCGGGGTTGGCCGTGCGGCTGCACGGTCCACCCTGACGCGGTTGGTATGTGAGTGTATCGACCGATTATAAACCGACCGTTCTCATACCAAAGCCCAAGTCAGGGTTTTCACGCCGCCGGCGCTACAGCCACGCCTTGATCCAATGCACCACAAGAGGGCCGACAATCAGCGCCCACGTCATCACGCACATGCCCAGCGCCACCATCACGGCTGCGCTGCCGAGATCCTTGGCACGCCTCGACAGTTCGTGCCGCTCGAGCGAGATGCGGTCAATGGCCGCTTCGACGCTTGAATTTAACAATTCGACGATCAGCACCAGCAGCACCGAGCCCAGCAGCAGCACACGCCCGGCCGGATCGACCGGCACGATCAGGCCGCACGGCACAAGGATGGCCGCGAGCGTCAGCTCCTGACGGAACGCGCTTTCTTCGCGGATCGCGACCTGAAAACCCGCCAGCGAGTTTTTCATCGCGTGCCATGCGCGCGTGACACCGCGATTGCCCTTATAGGGATTGAACGGCAGCGGTGCGAGGGGATCGTCGGGGCCTAGCGGCTCGTGGGCGTCGGCGTGATGGGCCGAGTCCGCGTGGCTGTCAGCCGCGGCCGAGCCCGCTTGCGTGTCGTGCGGCAGCGGCCGGGCCCGCAGCAGGTTGTCGGCCGTGCCGTCCGCCGCGGGCGGCGCGCTGTGCTCGTGCACGTCGTCGAACGGCTCGATGCCGGTCGCTTCTGTGTCAACGGAACGCAGCGCGCGATGCGGCGTGCGCCGGACGCTGGAGGCTCTTGCTCGCATGGGCGGCTTGGCGGGGCGGGTTACGCGGCCGCGCTCTCCTCGCTGAACGAGGGCCGCGGCAACGGCTTCAGATGGTTGGCAAACTGCTCGGAGGCGGCCTTCCACGAGAAGCGCTCGGCCCATGCACGTGCATGATTGCGGTCGATCTTCAGCGCTTCGAGGCAGGCTTCGCGCAGGTCTTCATGCATCGCGCCAGCGCCACCGTCGCCCAGCACGTCGATCGGACCGGTGACCGGGTAGGCCGCGACCGGCGTGCCGCAGGCAAGCGCTTCGAGCAGCACGAGGCCAAAAGTATCGGTGCGGCTCGGGAACACGAACACGTCAGCGGCAGCATACACCTTGGCGAGTTCGGCCTGGGTCAGCACGCCAAGATAGTTCGCCTGCGGATAGCGCGACTTCAGCTCGGCAAGCGCCGGGCCTTCGCCGGCCACCCATTTGGAACCGGGCAAATCGAGCTTGAGGAACGCCTCGACGTTCTTTTCCACCGCCACGCGGCCGACGTACAGGAAGATCGGCCGTGCCGTGTTGAGTACCTTGGAGTCCATCTGGTGGAAGATGTCCAGGTCGACACCGCGCGTCCACAGCACTACGTTCGTGAAGCCGAACTTCTCGAGGTCGGCCTTGACGACCGGCGTCGGCGCCATCACAGCCAGCGATGCCTTGTGGAACCAGTGCAGAAACTTGTAGGTGGCGGCCAGCGGAATGCCGAAACGCGCCTGCACATACTCAGGAAAGCGCGTGTGATACGCCGTCGTGAACGGCAGCTTGTGCTTGATCGCATAGGCGCGCGCGGCCATGCCGAGCGGGCCTTCGGTGGCGATGTGCAGCGCATCCGGTGCGAACGCGTCGATGCGCTCGTGCAGCTTGCGCTTCGGGAACAGCGAGAGGCGGATTTCAGGGTAGGTCGGGCAGGGGATCGTCTTGAATTCGAGCGGCGTCAACAGGTCGACGCGGTGGCCAAGCGCGGTGAGCTCGCGGGTCGTGTTCTTCAGCGTGCGTACCACGCCGTTGACCTGCGGCTCCCATGCATCGGTGACGATCATGATCTTCATCGGTTTTGGCCCAATAGAAGTTAAAAGGGATTACACGGGAATGCGCGGCGGCCAGCCATTGCATCCAGGCATGCTCACTACGCGGTCGCCTTGGCCTTTTGCGCGCTCACTTCGGGCGCGCGCATCACGGTCCAGTAGATCACCTTGAGTTCGCCTTCGAAGGTTTCGACGAGCGCCGACAGGCTTTCGACCCAGTCGCCGTCGTTGCAATACAGCACGCCGTCGATGTCGCGAATCTCGGCCTTGTGGATATGACCGCAGACCACGCCGTCGCAGCCGCGGCGGCGCGCTTCGTCGGTCATCACGCGTTCGAAGGAGGAGATGAAGTTCACCGCGTTCTTTACCTGATGCTTCAGGTACTGCGACAGCGACCAGTACTGGAAGCCGAAGCGGCTGCGGATGCGGTTGAACCAGCGGTTCAGCACGAGGATCAGCGTATAGAGCGTGTCGCCGAGATAGGCGAGCCACTTGGCGTGCTGGATCACGCCGTCGAACAGGTCGCCGTGCACGATCCACAGGCGCTTGCCGGCCAGCGTGGTGTGGAACGCCTCGCCGCGCACGTGGATGTCGCCGAAGGCGAGATCGCAGAACTGGCGCGCTGCTTCGTCGTGGTTGCCCGGGATATAGACGACCTGGGTGCCTTTGCGCGCTTTACGCAGGATTTTCTGCACCACGTCGTTGTGCGCCTGCGGCCAGTACCAGCCTTTTTTCAACTGCCAGCCGTCGATGATGTCGCCGACCAGGTACAGATATTCAGAATCGTTGTGACGCAGGAAATCGAGCAGATACGGCGCCTGACAGCCGCTCGAACCCAGATGGATGTCGGACAGCCAGATCGTGCGGTAGCGGTGCGGGTCCGCATGATCGTCGTCGTGACGGCTGGGTTTCGGGTCTGAGGAGACGGGCGGCAGGGGGAGCGGCATTCCGGTGCCGAAGGAACCGGAGTCTGGCCGGAAAGCGACGGGGTCGACGCTCGGGCCAGTCTGGCGGAACAAGGAAGTCGCGGACGTGTTGGGGTCCATGGCTCACGCGTCGAGTTGCAGTGCCCGTATTGCGCCATCCGCACATGACTATGCCGTGACAGTCACGAGAAGTTCTTATTACGCGGAAGGGGAGCTGACAGCGACGATGCGGGTGCCGGCGAGCCGGTCGTGCAGGAACTGGCGGCTCGCGCCCAGGCGCCCCGTGGCGGCCCACAGCATGAACCAGATGCCGGCCAGCGCGAGCGTGTGCGGCAGCGACAGGCCGAGCAGGGGGTGCAGCGCCAGCGGCGGCAGGAACCACAGCCACGCCAGCAGATAGCGCGCGATGGCCCGCGGCGCGGAGAGCGGCGAGCCGTCTGCGGCGACCACCCGCAGCCGCCAGGTTTTCATCGGCAGGGTCTGGCCGCTGTGGGTCCAAAACCACACAAAGTACAAACCGACCACGAAACCGATCCACGCGGCCAGCAGGTTGTGATGCGTGAGGCCGTTGCGTTGCTGCGTGAGCGTGCTGAACAGATAGCCGGCGAGGAATACCACGCCGAACAGGATCACGGCTTCGTAAAGCATCGTCGCGAGCCGGCGGCGCAGCGAAGGCGTCGCAAGCGGCGCGGGAACTGACGGTGTGGGCGTGGCAGGCAGGGTGGACGGAGCAGGCACGGTGTTGGGCGCTAAGGGCACGATGGGAGGACGGCGGGCCGGGCGCGCCGTGCTTACGAACCGTTGTAGAGCGATGGGGCCTCGCGCGGCGAGACCGGCACGGGCGTGGCGGGGGCAAAGCTGCCGGCGGCGGGAATCGCCGGTCCAACCGGCAAGGCCGCGCCGGTGCCCGCCGCACTCGCTGTGGCGACGACACCGCTTGCCGTATGCTCGCGCTCGTTGACAAGGCGCTCGATGTCCTTCAGCTCGCTTTTTCCCGACGGCGGCGCGCTGACCACGGTGGGCCGGCGCTTGCGCTCGGTTGCGGCGAGCCGCTCTTTCTGTTCGGGTGTCAGTTGCTGATAGGCCTTCCAGGCCTTCTCGCGGGCTTCGCGCGGCAGTTCCTTCGAGACCTGATAGTTTTCGCGCGCGACGCGGCGTTGATCCGGCGTCAGGCGGACCCATTCAGTCATCCGCTCGTGCAGGCCCTTTTGCTGTTCAGGCGTCAGCTTCGAGTAACGCGAGGCGATCTTGATCCATTTGCGCTTACGTTCGTCGCTGAACGTGTCCCACTCGGTGGCGAATGGAGCGAGCGCGACGCGCTCGGCGTCGGTGAGCCGCGCCCAGGACAGCGGACTCGTGCTGGGCAGGCCCGGCAGGTCGACGCCCAAGGCCGGCGCGACGGCCTTGGCAGGCACGCCGCCGGCATTGCTCGGTGGCGCGACGCTCGAGGCGCTCGGGTAGAAGCGCGGATAGGTTGCGGCAAAGGACACCAGGGCCGCGATTGCGCACCCGAAAACAACGGCGAGGCCGCGCTTGTAGCTCACCCGAAGAGTCTCCCGATCAGTGCGCGCGCGACAGATACGCGTTGAAGCCGTGATCGAGATAGGCGTTGAGCGGCAGGTTGTCGCTCAGCATGGCCGCATCAATGTCGGCGAGTTCAGCGGTGCGTTGCTGGTCTTCCCAGTAGGCGATTGCCACCAGGCTCACAACCAGTGCGGCCAGCGGCCAGGCGAGCGCAAAGCGGCGCAGCGGCGAACGGCGGCGCAGCGGGACTTCGGCTTGCGGCGTGCCGGACAGCATACCGGCCGCACCGGCAAAGGCGTGCACGAACACCGGCGCGGCAACCGGCTCGGGCTTCTTGCGGGCGAGCGCGGCGCGGCGCGCCACAGCGAGCCGGTCGACGGCGGCGGGGGAAATGCTGGCGGCGTTTTCATCGAGCGCGCGGCGGATCTGCGTTGCAAACTCGAGTTCTTTAGTATCGAGAGAGGAGCTCATAGCGTAATTCCTTTGGCCTTGAGCGCTTGTGCCAGCGTATGGGTAGCCCGCGAGCAGTGTGTCTTTACACTGCCTTCGGAACAGCCCATCGCAGCAGCAGTCTCGGCGACATCCATATCTTCCCAATAACGCATGAGAAACGCCTCCCGTTGACGTGCCGGTAATTTTTGGATCTCGTCGTCAATCAACTGTAAGACTTGTTCGCGCTCCAGCCTCTGCTCGCTACTCTCGGCGCCTGCCGAGCCTTCTTGTGCTTCGAATGTCTCCAGAGGGTCGAATTCGTCATCCTCGGAGTTGCCGAGCGACGAGAACAGGCTAACCCAAGTATTGCGCACTTTCTGCCGACGAAAAAAGTCGTGCATCGCATTCTGCAGAATACGCTGAAACAGCAGCGGAAGTTCGGCTGCTGGGCGGTCGCCATATTTTTCGGCGAGCTTGATCATCGCGTCTTGCACGATGTCGAGCGAGGCGTCGTCGTCCCGCACGGCGTAGACCGTCTGCTTGAACGCGCGCCTTTCGACGCCCGCCAGAAAATCGGCGAGTTCCTTGTCTGATGCCATCCGTTGGGGGTCGGCGCAGCGAGCGTGCGCGTAATCGATCGAAATTGTCGTAAAACTGGCGGATGCTAACAAACTTTCGCCCTGCTGGGGGAAAACGCGCAGCCGTATCGGCCCTTATGGCAATTTTTCGACGGTTTCCGTGGCGTGGGCACAGGCGTCGCGGAAATATTTTCTTGACCATCCTGCCGTCAGAAGATATCTTCGACGGTTCGCAACATAAGTGACTTGTCTCATTTGAGGTGTGGCCCAAGAAGCTCACCTGTCAAAGTGGACGCGCCGCTTGAACCCGAGCCACAAGCCCGGCAGAGAGCACCCGATCAAATTTTTGCCGAAATTTCGAAAGGTGAATGAATGAATATGCCCAGCGCGGAATTCTCCACGTCGGATACGACTTCCCATCGCGAAACTGACTCTATCGGCGCCACCGTGCTCATGCGCGCACTGGCCGACGAAGACGTCGAGTTTGTCTGGGGCTATCCTGGCGGCTCGGTACTCTACATCTACGACGAGCTGTACAAGCAGGACAAATTCCAGCACGTTCTCGTGCGCCACGAACAAGCCGCAGTCCATGCCGCCGACGCCTATGCGCGTTCCACGGGCAAGGTCGGCGTCTGTCTCGTGACCTCCGGCCCCGGCGTCACCAATGCGGTGACCGGCATCGCCACCGCCTACATGGATTCGATCCCGCTAGTGGTGATCAGCGGCCAGGTGCCGACTGCCGCCATCGGCCAGGATGCGTTCCAGGAGTGCGACACGGTCGGCATCACGCGTCCCTGCGTGAAGCACAACTTCCTTGTGAAGGACGTGCGCGACCTCGCCGCGACTGTCAAAAAAGCGTTCTATATCGCCCGTACCGGCCGGCCCGGCCCGGTGCTGATCGACATTCCGAAAGACGTGTCGAAGACGCCTTGCCAGTACGAACCGCTCAAGAGCGTGTCGCTGCGCTCCTACAACCCAGTGACGAAGGGCCACTCCGGCCAGATCCGCAAGGCGGTGTCCCTGCTGCTCGGCGCGAAGCGTCCGTATATCTACACCGGCGGCGGCATCATCCTCGCGGATGCGGCGCGTGAGCTGAACCAGTTCGCCGATCTGCTCGGCTACCCCGTCACCAATACGTTGATGGGTCTCGGCGGCTACCGCGCGAGCGACAAGAAATTCCTCGGCATGCTCGGCATGCACGGCACGTTCGAAGCCAACATGGCCATGCAGCACTGCGACGTGCTGATCGCCATCGGCGCGCGCTTCGACGACCGTGTGATCGGCGATCCGGCGCACTTCTCGTCGCGGCCGCGCAAGATCATCCATATCGACATCGATCCGTCCTCCATCTCCAAGCGCGTCAAGGTCGACATTCCTATCGTCGGCGACGTCAAGGAAGTGCTCAAGGAGCTGATCGAGCAGTTGCAGACGGCCGAGCATGGCCCCGACACCGCGGCGCTTGCCGACTGGTGGAAGGACATCGAAGGCTGGCGCGCCAAAGACTGCCTGAAGTTCGACCGCAAGAGCGACATCATCAAGCCGCAGTACGTGGTGGAAAAGGCCTACGAACTCACCGACGGCAATGCCTTCGTGTGTTCGGACGTCGGCCAGCACCAGATGTGGGCGGCACAGTTCTATCGCTTCAACAAGCCGCGCCGCTGGATCAATTCCGGTGGCCTCGGCACGATGGGCTTCGGCCTGCCGGCGGCGATGGGCGTGAAGATGGCGCACCCGGACGACGACGTGCTCTGCATCACGGGCGAAGGCTCGATCCAGATGTGCATTCAGGAACTCTCGACCTGCAAGCAGTACGAGACGCCCATCAAGATCATTTCGCTGAACAACCGCTATCTGGGCATGGTGCGCCAGTGGCAGCAGATCGAATACAGCAAGCGCTATTCGCATTCGTACATGGATGCGCTGCCGGATTTCGTGAAGCTCGCCGAGGCCTATGGCCATGTGGGGATGCGCATCGAGAGGACCGCGGACGTCGAGCCGGCGCTGAAGGAAGCGCTGCGCCTGAAGGATCGCACGGTGTTTCTCGACTTCCAGACCGATCCGACCGAAAACGTCTGGCCAATGGTTCAGGCCGGCAAGGGCATCACGGAGATGCTGCTCGGTTCGGAAGATCTATAACGACGGTTCTCGAGCGTCGGCTTCGTCCTGCGCGCCTTCACAAAAGGCGAGGGCGGACGAGGCGGCGCGAACCGGCTCGCATACGTCGACAAAACATCTGGAAGAAGCGAAATCATGAGACACATTATTTCCGTCCTGCTGGAAAACGAACCGGGCGCGCTCTCGCGCGTGGTCGGCCTCTTTTCCGCACGCGGGTACAACATTGAAACCTTGACGGTGGCCCCGACCGAAGACCATTCGCTGTCGCGCCTGACCATCGTTTCCATTGGCTCGGATGACGTGATCGAACAGATCACGAAGCATTTGAACCGCCTGATCGAGGTGGTGAAAGTGGTCGACCTGACCGAGGGCGCCCACATCGAACGCGAGCTGATGTTGATCAAGGTAAGGGCGGTCGGCAAGGAACGTGAAGAGATGAAGCGGATGTCGGATATTTTCCGCGGCCGTATCATCGACGTCACCGAAAAGACCTATACGATCGAACTGACGGGCGCGAGCGACAAGCTCGATGCCTTCATCGAAGGGCTCGACGCCACCGCGATTCTCGAAACGGTCCGCACGGGCAGCTCGGGGATCGGCCGCGGCGAACGCATTCTGAAGGTCTGACGCCGGATCTGATTTATCGATCGAGGCCGGGCAGCGCCTGCACTCGCCCGGCCATGCAACACCGAAGCACTAACCGAATTTCACCGATTTCACTGAATTTAGCCAAGGAACAGACATGAAAGTTTTCTACGACAAGGACGCCGACCTTTCCCTCATCAAGGGCAAGCAGGTCACCATCATCGGCTATGGCTCGCAAGGCCATGCGCACGCACTGAACCTGAGCGAAAGCGGCGTGAAGGTGACGGTCGGCCTGCGCAAGGGCGGCGCATCGTGGAGCAAGGCGGCGAACGCCGGCCTGCAGGTCAAGGAAGTGGCGGAAGCCGTGAAGGGCGCAGACGTCGTCATGATGCTGCTGCCGGACGAGCAGATCGCCGACGTGTACAGCAAGGAAGTGCACGCCAACATCAAGGAAGGCGCAGCACTGGCATTCGCGCACGGCTTCAACGTGCACTACGGCCAGGTGATCCCGCGTGCGGATCTGGACGTCATCATGATCGCGCCGAAGGCGCCGGGCCACACGGTGCGCGGCACCTACTCGCAAGGCGGCGGCGTACCGCACCTGATCGCGGTTGCGCAAGACAAGTCGGGCGCAGCACGTGACATCGCGCTGTCGTATGCAGCGGCGAACGGCGGCGGCCGTGCCGGCATCATCGAAACCAACTTCCGCGAAGAAACCGAAACCGACCTGTTCGGCGAGCAGGCCGTGCTGTGCGGCGGTACGGTCGACCTCATCAAGGCCGGCTTCGAAACGCTGGTGGAAGCGGGCTACGCGCCGGAAATGGCGTACTTCGAATGCCTGCACGAACTGAAGCTGATCGTCGACCTGATCTACGAAGGCGGCATCGCCAACATGAACTACTCGATCTCGAACAACGCCGAATACGGCGAGTACGTGACGGGTCCGAAGATCGTGACGGCTGAAACGAAGAAGGCGATGAAGCAGGTGCTGACCGACATCCAGACGGGCGAGTACGCCAAGAGCTTCATCATCGAAAACAAGGCAGGCGCGCCGACGCTGCAATCGCGCCGCCGCCTGACGGCCGAGCACCAGATCGAACAGGTCGGTTCGAAGCTGCGCGCGATGATGCCTTGGATCGCCAAGAACAAGCTGGTCGATCAGTCGAAGAACTAAGCCAGTTGTCACTCTTGCCTCGCGCGGCGGCCCGCCGCGCGCGCCTGGCATGTCAAAAAGCCGCTCAAGGGTGCTGAACCCTGGGCGGCTTTTGCTATCCTACGGTTTTACAAAAATACAGAAGTCCATCCATCCATGAATTACCCTCATCCGATCATCGCGCGCGAAGGCTGGCCATTTATCGCCATCGCGGCCGTCGTTGCGTTGTTGATCCATGCCTTCGCGGGATTCGGCTTTGCCTGGCCGTTCTGGCTGCTGCTGATCTTCGTCGTACAGTTCTTCCGCGATCCGGCGCGTCCGATTCCCTCGCAAGCCAACGCCGTGCTGTGCCCGGCGGACGGCCGCATCGTCGCCGTCGAAACGGCGCACGATCCGTATGCCAATCGTGAAGCGCTGAAAATCAGCGTGTTCATGAACGTGTTCAATGTCCACTCGCAACGCTCGCCGGTGGACGGTGCGATTTCGAAGGTCGAATATTTCCCGGGCGCGTATCTGAACGCCGCCGTGGACAAGGCATCGACCGAAAACGAGCGGAACGCGCTGGTGATCGAAACCGCCAGCGGCCATACCGTGACTTCGGTGCAGATTGCCGGGTTGATCGCCCGCCGCATTCTTTGTTACGTGCGCGCCGGCGAGCCGCTCACGCGCGGCCAGCGCTACGGCTTCATCCGTTTCGGCTCGCGCGTCGACGTGTATCTGCCGGTGGGCAGCCGCCCGCGCGTGTCGATCGGCGAAAAGGTTTCGGCGTCGTCGACGATTCTGGCTGAACTCGAACTGTAAAGCGGCACCAAGGAGGTTTTCCGATGGCCGCATTCAAGCGTCGTCCCCGTAACAACGCTGCCCCGCAGCCGCGGCCGTTTCGCCGCAACAAGCCGATGGTGCAGGAAGCGGTGCCGATCGACAGCCGCCGCGCTGCGCGTCAGCAATTTCTGAGGAAGCGCGGCATTTACCTGCTGCCCAACTCGTTTACCACTGCGGCGCTGTTCTGCGGCTTCTTCGCGGTGGTACAGGCCATGAACGTGCGCTTCGAGGTCGCCGCGATTGCGATTTTCGTCGCCATGGTGCTCGACGGCATGGACGGCCGCGTCGCGCGGATGACGCATACGCAAAGCGCGTTCGGCGAGCAGTTCGACAGCCTCTCGGACATGGTGTCGTTCGGCGTTGCGCCGGCGCTCGTCATGTACGAGTGGGTGCTGAAGGACCTGGGCCGCTGGGGCTGGCTCGCGGCGTTCGTCTATTGCTCGGGCGCCGCGCTGCGTCTGGCGCGCTTCAATACGAATATCGGCGTGGTCGACAAACGCTTTTTCCAGGGTATGCCGAGCCCGGCCGCTGCGGCGCTGATTGCCGGTTTTGTGTGGCTCGCTACTGACAACCGCGTGCCGGTCAAGCTGGTCTGGCTGCCGTGGGTCGCCTTCGTGCTGACCATCTACGCCGGTGTGACGATGGTGTCGAACGCGCCGTTCTACAGCGGCAAGGCGCTCGATGTGCGGCACCGGGTGCCGTTCGGCGTGATCCTGCTGGTGGTGATGGCGTTCGTGCTGGTGTCGTCCGATCCGCCGCTGATGCTGTTCGGCCTGTTTGTCCTGTATGGCCTGTCGGGCTATGTGTTCTGGGGCTATCAGGCCTTGCGGGGCAGGGCCAATCCGGCCCGCTCGGTGCAGCGCGAGCGCTGACAACCCCCCGGTCCGCTTGCTGGCCCGCTGAAGGCGATTTGCTGGCGGAGCGGGAAAGATCGAAACGGCGGCCTCCGGGCTGCCGTTTTTCGTTGCGGCACACATCTTTCTGCCCGCCTTTGGGGCGGGAATCAAGCCAATTGCGCGATTTTCCGAATGCCGCTATAGTCACCGGATGGTTACTTTTCAGTTCCCCTTCCAGTCTCTTCAAGCCGGTGCGCTGCTATGCGTGCTAGCGCTAGCGCGCCTACCGCGCTGATCGTTTTCGCCCCCCGTCTGCCTCGTTCGTTGTCTGGCGTCGCCTGCGGTGGCGCAAACAGCCGAATTGCGTTTTTCGATCCCCCTATTTGACCGAATCCCCCCAGGAGACCCGAGATGGCAGACAAACTGATCATTTTCGACACGACGTTGCGCGATGGCGAGCAATCGCCCGGTGCGTCGATGACGAAGGAAGAAAAAATCCGCATTGCCAAGCAGTTGGAGCGGATGAAGGTGGACGTCATCGAAGCCGGCTTCGCGGCCAGCTCGAACGGCGACTTCGACGCAATCCACACGATCGCCTCGATGATCAAGGACAGCACGGTCTGTTCGCTCGCCCGCGCCAACGACAAGGACATCCAGCGCGCCGCCGACGCGCTGAAACCAGCCGATCATTTCCGCATCCACACGTTCATCGCAACGTCGCCGCTGCATATGGAAAAGAAGCTGCGCATGACACCGGACCAGGTGTTCGAGCAGGCCAAGCTGGCGGTGCGTTTTGCCCGCAAGTTCACTAATGACGTGGAATTCTCGCCGGAAGACGGCAGCCGCTCGGACATGGATTTCCTGTGCCGCGTGCTGGAAGCCGTGATCGCGGAAGGCGCCACGACCATCAATATCGCCGACACGGTCGGCTACGGCGTGCCGGAACTGTACGGCCAGCTCGTCAAGACGCTGCGCGAGCGGATTCCCAATTCGGACAAGGCGGTGTTCTCGGTGCATTGCCACAACGACCTCGGCATGGCGGTGGCGAACTCGCTCGCCGGTGTGCAGATTGGCGGCGCGCGTCAGGTGGAGTGCACCATCAACGGCCTCGGCGAGCGCGCGGGCAATACCTCGCTCGAAGAAATCGTCATGGCGGTGAAGACCCGCAAGGATTACTTCGGTCTCGATCTCGGCATCGATACGACGCAGATCGTGCCGGCCTCGAAGCTCGTCTCGCAGATCACCGGTTTCGTGGTGCAGCCGAACAAGGCGGTGGTCGGCGCGAATGCGTTCGCGCACGCCTCGGGCATCCACCAGGACGGCGTGCTGAAGGCGCGCGACACCTACGAAATCATGCGTGCCGAAGATGTGGGCTGGAGCGCAAACAAGATCGTGCTCGGCAAGCTGTCGGGCCGCAACGCGTTCAAGCAGCGCCTGCAGGAACTGGGCGTCGCGCTGGAGAGCGAAGGCGAATTGAACGCCGCGTTCGCCCGCTTCAAGGAACTGGCCGATCGCAAGGCGGAGATTTTCGACGAAGACATCATTGCGATCGTCACCGAAGAATCCGCGGAAGCCCAGGAGAAAGAGCACTACAAGTTCCTGTCGCTGTCGCAGCACTCGGAAACCGGCGAGCAGCCGCATGCGCGCATCGTGTTCACGGTGGAAGGCAAGGAAGTGACCGGTGAGGCGCGCGGCAACGGCCCGGTGGACGCAACGCTCAACGCGATTGAAACGGAAGTCGGCAGCGGCTCCGAACTGCTGCTGTACTCGGTGAACGCGATTACCACCGGCACCCAGGCGCAGGGCGAAGTGACGGTGCGGCTGTCCAAGAGCGGACGCATCGTCAACGGCGTCGGCACCGATCCGGATATCGTCGCGGCATCCGCGAAGGCCTATATTTCGGCGCTCAACAAGCTCTATTCGAACGTCGACAAGCTCAATCCGCAGCGTTCAGAAGGCGTGTAAGGCAGGCGGCGCTATCCGCGCCACGGCACAACAGCAAAAGGCCCTCGCCACACAATGGCGAGGGCCTTGTTGCATCTGCTCTTCAAATGCCGGGTTGCGCGGGGGCGGCGAGCTTAGAAGAAGCTGCGGCGATCCGGATCGTGCAGCGGATCGGGTGATTTCTGCGTGGTCCGTAGCAGCCCCTGATCGTCGAAGTAGAAGCTGTACATCATGTACCAGACGTTGTCTTCCAGGTAGCGGTAGGTCCAGACCTCGCGTTTCATGAGCGGGAAGTAGGAGGTCTCCTCCGGGCGGCCGAAATTGACCAGCACGTCGCTCTTGGTCCACTTGCCGATTTCCGCCTTGTAGAACTCGTTGGGCTGCAGCACCTGGCGCACGCTGACAATCTTGCCGGAGCCGTCGATGTCCGCGGCGGTGGTGGTTTCGCCCATCGGCTGGGTCGGCCACATCAGGCGCTTGCCGCCGTTGGGCAGATCGTAGACTTCGCGCGGGGCGCCGAGCCTCGCGACGATGGCCGATTCGTCGTCACCCTGCTGGAACTGCTGCCATGGCTGGGCGCAGCCCGCTAGCAGCAAAGCTGTGAGGCTCGCCAGCGCAGCGCGCTGCAGATGCCCGCGCCGCCTTGCCGACGCGCTGGTCGTCGCGAACGCGGATGTGAGGCGGGTAAGCATGAATTCCTCCGATGGCATTAGATGATGGTTTTTATCATCGAGACGCAATATTTTGACACGCGCGGCGGCAAAAGATTGTGTGGATCGCGCGATCGGGCTGGCCGCAGCGCCTCATCGCACGACGCCGGTAAAGTGTTAACGAGCGGCCGTGCTTGCTTATTCCAGGCCACGCATCCTATGATCCGCGCTTCATACGAGATGCAAAGGAGCTGCGCATGGCGGCGAAGTGGGGGCGTGCCGCGGTGGCGGCGCTGGCGGTAGCAGTGACGGCGGTGGTGGGGACGGCGGTGCTGGTGACGACGGCGGAGGCCGCCGCTGACGCCGGCGCGCAGTCGAGCCCGGCGCTGGCCGGCAAACCGGTCCAGTTAGCGCTGATCGAAGGCATGTCCGGCCCGTTTGCGAACGCGGGAGCGGCGGTGGAGCGCAATCTGCGCTTCGGCGTCGAACAGGTGAACGCCCGCGGCGGCGTCAGGCTGGCCGACGGCGCGCATCCGCTCGAGCTGGTGGTGCTGGACAGCAAGGGCAGCACCGACGAGGCGCTGGTGCAGTTGCGCGCGGCGGCGGACCGCCATATCGGCTACATCCTGCAGGGCAACAGCTCGGCCGTGGCGGCGGCGCTGCTCGGTGCGATCGGGAAGCAGAACAGCCGCGAGCCGGACAACCAGGAAGTGTTCCTCAACTACTCCGCCGACGATCCCGCGCTGACCAACGCCGGCTGCAGTTTCTGGCACTTCCGTTTCGACGCGCACGCGGGCATGCGTATGGACGCGCTTGCCGACGTGATCCAGCACGACCCGTCGGTCCGGAAGGTCTATCTGCTCAACCAGGACTACAGCTTCGGCCATGACGTCAGCGCGCTGGCGCGCTCGGCGCTGGCGGCCAAGCGCCCGGATATCGCGATTGTCGGCGATGAATTTCATCCGATTGGCCGCGTCAAGGATTTCGCCCCCTACATCGCCAAGATCCGCGCGAGCGGAGCCGATGCGGTGATCACGGGCAACTGGGGCAACGATCTGACGCTGCTGGTCAAGGCCGCGCGCGAGCAGGGGCTCGACACCAAGTTCTACACCTTCTACGGCAACAGCCTCGGGGCGCCGGCGGCGCTCGGCGAGGCTGGCGTGAAACGCGTGATCGCGGTGGCCGACTGGCATCCCAACGCGGGTGGCGCTGCCTCGGACGCGTGGTACAAGGCGTTCCGCGCCCACTACCCGGCTGCCCAGGACGACTATCCGGTGCTGCGCATGGAACTGCTGGTCGAGATGCTCGCCGCGGCCATGAACAAGGCCGGCAGCGCCCAGCCGGAGGCGGTCGCGAAGGCGCTGGAGGGGATGAAGTTCGATAACGGCTTCCACCCCTCGTGGATGCGCGCCGACGATCACCAGATGATCCAGCCCCTTTATGTGATGGAGATGGACAAGGCCGGCACGCCGGGCGTGCGCTTCGACAACGAGGGTTCTGGCTATGGCTTTCGTACCGTGCTGGCGTTGCCGCCCGAGCGGACCGTGCCGGCTACGACCTGCCGCATGACACGGCCTTGAGGCGCTGCTTTGGGCCAGCCGTCGAGCCGGCCCGCGCCCGCGAATCCGGTCCGCCACAGCAGGGTTCGCGGCCGATTCAGGCTGTGCTACAATACGCCCCTCGTTGTAATCCACGGCACGGCCTTTCTTCCGTGACCGCCTGTCTAGTTCTCAAGGAAATTGATATGTCCGCAGTTGAAGCAAGCAAGAAGTCCGAAGTTGTTGCGCAATTTGCACGCGCTGCTAACGATACCGGCTCCCCCGAAGTTCAGGTCGCTCTGCTGACCACCCGCATCAATGAACTGACCGTTCACTTCAAGGCCCACACGAAGGACCACCACAGCCGCCGCGGTCTGCTGCGCATGGTGAGCCGTCGTCGCAAGCTGCTCGACTACCTGAAGGGTAAGGACGCGGACCGTTACCGCGCACTGATCGAGAAGCTGGGTCTGCGTAAGTAATTGGGCGCGCAGTAAGGCGCTCTCAGCAAGATGCCTGTGTCAGTTTCACTGATACAGGCATTTTGTTTTTGCACGGTGCGCTTCATGTGAGGCGTGCCGATAGTTGCCCGCGGTAGCGTGACGGTTCATGCGGCGGGCAACGCTCAACACAGCCGGGCTTCAGGGCAGAGCTTTGTGTCATTCCAGCGGTTCGCGCACGTACTCGATGTAGGGCGTGGTTCTCTGGAATGGCATAACACTCCTCTTCCCATGTAGCACCGGTCCTGGCGTTGCCGCGCCGCTTCTGGTCCGCGCGGCATAACGATGGAGTGACAAAATGACTATGTTCAATAAAATCGTCAAAGAATTTAAGTGGGGACAACATAACGTTCGTCTCGAAACGGGCGAAATCGCTCGTCAGGCAAGCGGTGCTGTGATTGTCGACGTCGAAGATACCGTTGTGCTGGCCACCGTGGTCGGCGCCAAGACCGCCAAGCCGGGCCAGGACTTCTTCCCGCTGACGGTCGACTACCTCGAAAAGACCTACGCAGCCGGCAAGATCCCCGGTGGCTTCTTCCGCCGCGAAGGCCGTCCGTCGGAAGGCGAAACGCTGATCTCGCGCCTGATCGACCGCCCGCTGCGCCCGCTGTTCCCGGAAGGCTTCTACAACGAAGTGCAGGTCGTGATCCACGTCCTGTCGCTGAACCCCGAAATCCCCGCTGACATTCCCGCGCTGATCGGCGCGTCGGCGGCGCTCGCCGTGTCCGGTCTGCCGTTCAACGGCCCGGTCGGCGCAGCACGCGTGGCCTACCTCAACAACGAATACGTCCTGAACCCGACGCGCGCCCAGATGAAGGATTCGGCGCTCGACCTGGTCGTCGCCGGTACCGAGCGCGCCGTGCTGATGGTCGAATCGGAAGCGCAGCAACTGAGCGAAGAAGTGATGCTCGGCGCAGTGGTCTACGGTCACGAGCAAATGCAGACCGCGATCGACGCGATCCATGAGCTCGTGCGCGAAGGCGGCAAGCCGGAGTGGGATTGGCAACCGGCCGCCAAGAACGAGCCGCTGATCGCTCGCGTGACGGAACTGGCGCAGGCCGACCTGCTCGCTGCATACCAGATTCGCGACAAGCAGGCGCGTTCGGCCAAGCTGAAGGAAGTCTACGCCGCCACCTCGGCGAAGCTGGAAGAAGAAGCCGCTGCAGCCGGCACGGTCGCAGCCGACAAGGCGGCGGTCGGCAACGTGCTGTTCGACATCGAAGCGAAGATCGTCCGTACCCAGATCCTCGACGGCGAACCGCGTATCGACGGCCGCGACACGCGCACCGTGCGCCCGATCGAAATCCGCACCGGCGTGCTGCCGCGTACCCACGGCTCGGCGCTGTTCACGCGCGGCGAAACCCAGGCTCTGGTGGTCGCCACGCTCGGCACCAAGGGCGACGAGCAGAGCATCGACGCGCTCGAAGGCGAGTACCGCGAACGCTTCATGCTCCACTACAACATGCCCCCGTTCGCGACGGGCGAAACGGGCCGCGTCGGCTCGCCGAAGCGCCGTGAAATCGGTCACGGCCGTCTCGCCAAGCGCGCGCTGGCAGCCTGCCTGCCGAGCGCCGACGAATTCGGCTACTCGATTCGCGTTGTGTCGGAAATCACCGAATCGAACGGTTCGTCGTCGATGGCTTCGGTGTGCGGCGGCTGCCTCGCACTGATGGACGCCGGCGTGCCGATGAAGGCGCACGTCGCCGGCATCGCCATGGGCCTGATCCTCGAAGGCAACAAGTTTGCCGTGCTGACCGACATCCTCGGCGACGAAGATCACCTCGGCGACATGGACTTCAAGGTGGCGGGTACCGAGCACGGCGTGACCGCGCTGCAGATGGACATCAAGATCCAGGGCATCACCAAGGAAATCATGCAGGTCGCTCTCGCGCAAGCGAAGGAAGGCCGTCTGCATATCCTCGGCAAGATGACCTCGGCTGTCTCGGGCGCGAACACCCAGCTGTCGGAATTCGCACCGCGCATGATCACCATCAAGATCAATCCGGAAAAGATCCGCGACGTGATCGGCAAGGGTGGTTCGGTGATCCGCGCGCTGACCGAAGAAACCGGCACGACCATCGATATTTCGGACGACGGCGTCGTCACCATCGCCAGCACCAGCAGCGAAGGCATGGCCGAAGCGAAGAAGCGCATCGAGAACATCACGCTGGAAGTCGAAGTGGGCCAGGTCTACGAAGGCACCGTGCTCAAGCTGCTCGATTTCGGCGCGATCGTGAACATCCTGCCGGGCAAGGACGGTCTGCTGCACATCTCCGAGATCGCCAACGAGCGCATCAAGGACATCAACGACTATCTGAAGGACGGCCAGCAGGTGAAGGTCAAGGTCATCCAGACGGACGAGAAGGGCCGCGTGCGTTTGTCGGCGAAGGCGTTGCTGAACGACGCAGCGTCGGGCGCACCGCAAAGCGAACCGACTCCGCAGTAATGCGGTAAGGTAGAGAACGGCCGGCAGCGTGAATGCGCGCCGGCCGTTTTTCATGAGGGTGGATTGCCTTGCAGGCGACGCGAAGCGCGGGTGTGCAACGCAATCCAAACCTTGGAGGTGAGGCAGATGAAAGCGATCGAAATTACTGAATTCGGTGCGCCGGAAGTCTTGAAGCTCGCTGAGCGGCCCACGCCGCAGCCTAAAGCGGGTGAGGTGCTGATCAAGGTAGCCGCCTCGGGCGTGAATCGTCCGGACGTGTTCCAGCGCAAGGGCGGCTATGCGCCGCCACCGGGCGCGTCGGACCTGCCGGGGCTGGAAGTGGCGGGGGAAATTGTCGGCGGGACGATCGACGAGAAGCGCAACCCGTTTGGCCTGAAGCTTGGCGATCGCGTCTGCGCGTTGCTGGCCGGCGGCGGTTACGCCGAATATGCGGCGGCGCCGCTCGCGCAATGTCTGCCGGTGCCGAAGGGCCTCTCCGATATTGAGGCGGCTTCGTTGCCGGAAACCTTCTTTACGGTGTGGAGCAACGTCTTCGAACGCGGGCAACTGGGCGCGGGCGAGGGTGGGCCGAACGAAACCCTGCTGGTGCAGGGCGGGTCGAGCGGCATCGGTGTGACGGCCATCCAGATTGCCCATGCGTTGGGCTTTCGCGTGTTCGCCACCGCGGGGTCGGACGACAAGTGCCGCGCCTGCGAACAGCTTGGCGCCGAGCGTGCGATCAACTACAAGACCGAAGACTTCGTCGAAGTCCTCAAGTCGCTGACGAACGATCGCGGTGTCGACGTGATCCTCGACATGGTGGCGGGCAGCTATGTGCCGCGCGAACTGAGCGCGCTGGCCGACGGCGGCCGGATCGTGCTGATTGCGACGCTGGGCGGCGCGAAGGCCGAGCTGAATCTGCCGGAGATCATGCGCCGCCGTCTGACGGTGACCGGTTCGACATTGCGTCCGCGCCCGGTGGAGTTCAAGGCGAGGCTTGCCGCGCAACTCAAGGCGCGCGTGTGGCCGCACCTCGAGGACGGCCGCATCAAGCCGGTGATCTACCAGGTGTTTCCGGCTGCGCAGGCGGCCGAGGCGCACGCGTTGATGGAAAGCAGCACGCACGTGGGCAAGATCGTGCTGGATTGGGGCGTGGCCCAAGTAGCGGGCTGACGGTTCCGCGGCGGCTGCAAAGCCGCCCGGGTGTGAGGCGGGGGCGTTCGCGCACGCTTGACAGGGCCAGGTTGACGGGATTGGTTGGTGGCTGGCAGTTTGACCCGATCCACCTGCTCGCAGTAAAATTGCGCGTTTTGCGTGCGCCGCATGAATTCGAAAGGCGGGCAGTAAGGTTGCAGGTGTTGCAGGTGCGGTACCAATGAGGTGTCCATCATGCAGCGCGATGCAACGCGGGTCCGCCGCCACGACAAGACGAGACGATGTCGAAACAACGAGCGAAGCTGGTAATCGGTAACTGGAAGATGCACGGGCGGCTTGCCGGGAACGCGGTTCTGCTTGAAGCCGTGGCGCAGGGCGCCGGTGAATTGGCAGACACCGTGCATGTCGGCGTGTGTGTGCCGAGTCCGTATCTCGCGCAGGCGCAGGCACTGCTGGAAGGCAGCCGCGTTGTGTGGGGTGTGCAGGACGTATCGGCCTTCACGAGCGGCGCCTACACCGGTGAGGTGGCCGCGCCGATGGCGGTGGATTTCGGCGCGTCGCTGGCAATCGTCGGGCACTCGGAGCGCCGCGCCTATCATCGCGAAAGCTCGGAGCTGGTGGCCGTCAAGACGCAGCGCGTGCTCGAAGCGGGTTTGACCCCGATCGTCTGCGTGGGCGAAACGCTTGAAGAGCGTGAAGCGGGTACGACCGAGCAGGTGGTCGGCGCGCAACTGGACGAAGTGCTGGTGAAATTGTCGGTCGAAGAGGCGGCGCGTATCGTCGTCGCTTATGAGCCGGTCTGGGCGATCGGCACCGGCAAGAGCGCCACGTCGCAACAGGCGCAGGACGTTCATGCGTTCCTGCGTGCGCGTCTCGCGGCGAAGGATGCTGCGCTCGCCCGGGTACCACTGTTGTATGGCGGCAGTGTGAAGCCGGAGAATGCGGAAGAGTTGTTCCGTCAGCCGGACATCGACGGTGGCCTGATTGGCGGCGCGTCGTTGAAGGATCAGGATTTCCTGGCAATCTGCAAGGCGGCTGGCGCGGTGAGCGTCACGCAGTAAGCAGGCTGTCCGGGCAGGAAGACCCATTGCGCGTGGCGCCCCTTGTGCCGCGCGATTAAATAAAGACTCAGGTGAGTGTGATGCTGGTTTTGAAAACTTTGATTATCGTCGTTCAGTTAATGTCGGCGCTTGGGGTCATCGGCCTCGTGCTGCTGCAGCACGGTAAGGGTGCCGACATGGGCGCCGCTTTCGGCAGCGGCGCGTCGGGCAGTCTGTTCGGCGCGACGGGTTCGGCAAACTTTCTGTCGCGTACCACCGCAGTGCTTGCAGCGATCTTTTTTGTCACCACGCTGGCGCTCACGTACCTCGGTTCATATCACGCCAAGCCTTCTGCAGGCTTGCTCGGCACGGTAGCCACCGCTCCGGTGGTGGCGTCGTCCGCTGCTGCTCCGGCTGGCGCATCGGTTGCCGCTCCGGCTGTCGCTGCGTCGACGCCGGGCCAGGACGTGCCGAAATAAATTTTCGGGAAAAGTGGTCGTGGTGCGTTGAACAAACTGTTTAAACCAGTTACAATCTAAGTCTTGAAGCGATTCGCGGGTTTTACAAGTTGATTTCCCGGATTGCAGTAGTGCCGACGTGGTGAAATTGGTAGACACGCTATCTTGAGGGGGTAGTGGCGAAAGCTGTGCGAGTTCGAGTCTCGCCGTCGGCACCAATGTTATCTAAATGCCAGCCGCTTGCTTCGCTTCGGCTGGCATTTTCGCTTCTGGCCGGTGTTTGCGTTAAAGTTGCAGCGTCAAGCGCGCCGAAGTAATTTCGTGCCGGGTGATCCTGTCCCTGGCGGCACTCAGAACCAACCGATTGAGGATAGTCTTGAACCTCGCAGCCTATTACCCCGTCTTGTTGTTCCTCCTGGTGGGCACTGGTTTAGGCGTAGCACTGGTCAGTATTGGCAAGATCCTCGGTCCGAGCAAGCCTGATACCGAGAAGAACGCACCATACGAGTGCGGCTTCGAAGCGTTCGAAGATGCGCGCATGAAATTCGATGTGCGCTACTATCTCGTCGCCATTCTCTTCATCATTTTCGATCTTGAAACCGCGTTCCTGTTTCCGTGGGGTGTGGCCCTGCGCGATATCGGCTGGCCCGGCTTCATGGCAATGATGATCTTCCTGCTCGAGTTCCTGCTAGGCTTCGCCTACATCTGGAAGAAGGGCGGTCTGGACTGGGAATGATGGATTAATCGCCGGTTTGCGTGGGCGGCGAACGCTAGCCGCCCCGTCTGGAGTGGAAAGCAAATGAGTATCGAAGGGGTCTTGAAGGAAGGGTTTGTCACCACCACGGCTGACAAGCTGATCAACTGGACGCGCACTGGCTCCCTGTGGCCGATGACGTTCGGTCTCGCGTGTTGCGCGGTCGAGATGATGCATGCGGGCGCAGCCCGTTATGACCTCGACCGTTTCGGCGTGGTGTTTCGTCCAAGTCCGCGTCAGTCGGACGTGATGATCGTCGCCGGCACGCTGTGCAACAAGATGGCGCCCGCTCTGCGCAAGGTCTACGACCAGATGGCCGAACCGCGCTGGGTGATCTCGATGGGCTCGTGCGCGAACGGCGGCGGCTACTACCACTACTCGTATTCGGTGGTACGCGGCTGCGACCGGATCGTGCCGGTCGACGTCTATGTACCGGGTTGTCCGCCCACCGCTGAAGCGCTGGTCTACGGCGTGATCCAGCTACAGGCGAAGATCCGCCGCACCAACACCATCGCCCGTCAATAAAGCCAGAGCCTCCCCACAAAATGGCAAGCAAACTCGAGACCCTGAAAGCGAACCTCGAGGCGGCCTTTGGCGGCCGCCTGCTGAGCGTCACCGAAGCAATCGGCGAGCTCACGATCGTCGTGAGTGCCACAGAATATCAAGATATTGCGACGCGCCTCCGCGACGATTTGTCGCTGCGCTTCGAGCAACTGGTCGACCTGTGCGGTATCGACTACCAGACCTACGGCGACGGTGCTTACGACGGTCCGCGCTTCGCGGCGGTGCTGCATCTGCTGTCGGTAACGAACAACTGGCGCCTGCGTGTGCGCGTGTTCGCACAGGACGACGATGTGCCGCTGATCCCGTCCGTGGTCGATATCTGGAGCTCGGCCAACTGGTACGAGCGCGAAGCGTTCGACCTGTACGGCATTGTCTTCGAAGGTCACCCGGACCTGCGCCGTATCCTGACCGACTACGGTTTCATCGGTCACCCGTTCCGCAAGGATTTCCCGATTTCCGGCTACGTCGAAATGCGTTACGACCCGGAAGAGAAGCGCGTCGTCTATCAGCCTGTGACGATCGAGCCGCGGGAAATCACGCCGCGCGTGATCCGCGAGGATCGCTATGGCGGTCTGAAACACTAAGGGAACGCCATGGCAGAGATCAAGAACTACACGCTTAACTTCGGCCCGCAGCACCCGGCCGCGCACGGTGTGCTGCGCCTCGTGCTCGAACTCGACGGCGAAGTGATCCAGCGCGCCGACCCGCATATCGGCCTCCTGCACCGCGCTACTGAAAAGCTCGCGGAAAACAAGACCTTCATCCAGTCCGTGCCGTATATGGACCGTCTCGACTACGTGTCGATGATGGTCAACGAGCACGGTTATGTGCTGGCCATCGAAAAGCTGCTCGGCATCGACGTGCCGGTGCGTGCGAAGTACATTCGCGTCCTGTTCGACGAAATCACCCGCGTGCTGAACCACCTGATGTGGATCGGCTCGCATGCGCTCGATGTGGGCGCGATGGCGGTGTTTCTGTACGCCTTCCGCGAACGCGAAGACCTGATGGACGTGTACGAAGCGGTGTCCGGCGCCCGGATGCACGCGGCTTACTACCGTCCGGGCGGCGTGTATCGTGATCTGCCGGAAGCGATGCCGCAGTACAAGGCATCGAAGATCCGCAACGCGAAGGCGCTCTCGAAGATGAACGAGACCCGCCAGGGTTCGTTGCTCGACTTCATCGACGACTTCTTCACCCGCTTCCCGCATTGTGTCGACGAATACGAAACGCTCCTCACCGACAACCGGATCTGGAAGCAGCGTCTGGTCGGCATCGGCGTGGTGAGTCCGGAGCGGGCGTTGCAGCTCGGCATGACCGGTGCAATGTTGCGTGGCTCGGGTATCGAGTGGGATCTGCGCAAGAAGCAGCCGTATGAAGTGTATGACAAGCTGGACTTCGACATTCCGGTGGGCGTGAACGGCGATTGTTACGACCGCTACCTGGTTCGCGTCGAGGAAATGCGTCAATCGACTCGTATCGCGAAACAATGCATTGAGTGGTTGCGCAACAATCCGGGCCCCGTAATGATCGACAATCATAAAGTTGCGCCGCCGTCGCGCGTCGGCATGAAGTCGAACATGGAAGAGCTGATTCACCACTTCAAGCTCTTCACGGAAGGCTTCCACGTGCCGGAAGGCGAGGCGTATGCGGCTGTCGAACATCCGAAGGGCGAGTTCGGCATCTATCTGGTCTCGGACGGCGCCAACAAGCCGTATCGCCTGAAGATTCGCGCACCGGGTTATGCCCATCTGTCCGCGCTCGACGAAATGGCGCGCGGTCACATGATTGCCGATGCCGTGACGATTATCGGCACGCAGGACATCGTGTTCGGCGAAATCGATCGTTAAGAGCGGTTTTCATCGTGGCGTGCGCGTCGCAGCCGTAGTGTGCGCGTGGTCAAAAAGGAACGCCGGGTCTGTCGCAACATGCAGCACGCGACAGGTTTTCGTTCGGTAGGAATTGAAAGAGTCGTGTCTGAAAATGATCTCAGCTGAAGGCCTGAAAGAAATCGATCGTGCGATCGCGAAGTATCCCGCCGGTCAGCAACAGTCCGCCGTGATGGCGGCGTTGGCCGTCGCTCAGGAAGAGCATGGCTGGCTGTCGCCCGAACTGATGCAGTTCGTCGGCGACTATCTCGGCATGCCCGCAGTCGCCGTGCAGGAGGTCGCGACCTTCTACACGATGTACGAGACGGCGCCGGTCGGTAAGCACAAGATCACGCTTTGCACGAACCTGCCGTGCCAGCTCGGTCCGGATGGCGGCTCGGAAAGCGCTGCCGAGTACCTGAAGCAGAAGCTCGGCATCGACTTCGGCGAAACCACGGCGGACGGCAAGTTCACCTTGAAAGAAGGCGAATGCATGGGCGCGTGCGGCGACGCACCGGTGCTGCTGGTGAACAATCACCGTATGTGCAGCTTCATGAGCCGCGCCAAGATCGACCAGCTGCTCGAGGAACTTTCGAAATGACGTCTCTCCACGATCGTCACATCAAACCGCTGATTCTCGCCGGCCTGAACGGCGACAACTGGCATCTCGAAGACTACGTGGCGCGCGGCGGTTACGTCCAGCTGCGCCGTATTCTGGAAGAGAAGATTCCGCCCGAGCAGGTGATTGCCGACGTCAAGGCGTCGGGTCTGCGCGGCCGGGGCGGTGCGGGCTTCCCGACCGGCCTGAAGTGGAGCTTCATGCCGCGCCAGTTCCCGGGGCAGAAGTACCTCGTCTGCAACTCGGACGAAGGCGAACCGGGTACGTTCAAGGACCGCGACATCCTGCGCTGGAATCCGCATGCCCTGATCGAAGGCATGGCCATCGGCGCGTATGCGATGGGCATTACGGTCGGCTACAACTACATCCACGGTGAAATCTTCGAGGTGTATCAGCGCTTCGAACAGGCCCTGGAAGAGGCGCGCCGCGCCGGTTTCCTCGGCGACAACATCATGGGCTCGGGCTTCTCGTTCCAGCTCCATGCGCACCACGGTTACGGCGCCTACATCTGCGGCGAAGAAACCGCGCTGCTCGAGTCGCTGGAAGGCAAGAAGGGCCAGCCGCGCTTCAAGCCGCCGTTCCCGGCGAGCTTCGGTGTGTACGGCAAGCCGACCACCATCAACAACACCGAGACGTTCGCGGCAGTGCCGTTCCTGCTGACGGTCGGCCCGCAGACTTACCTGGAAATGGGCAAGCCGAATAACGGCGGCACCAAGATTTTCTCGGTCTCGGGCGACGTCGAACGTCCGGGCAACTACGAAGTTCCGCTCGGCACGCCGTTCGCGACGCTGATGGAACTCGCCGGCGGTGTGCGCGGCGGCAAGAAGATCAAGGCCGTGATTCCTGGCGGCTCGTCCGCTCCGGTGATTCCGGGCGAGATGATGATGCACACCGACATGGACTACGACTCGATCGCCAAGGCGGGATCGATGCTCGGTTCGGGCGCGGTGATCGTGATGGACGAGACGCGCTGCATGGTCCGTTCGCTGCTGCGTCTGTCGTACTTCTATTACGAAGAGTCCTGCGGCCAGTGCACGCCCTGCCGCGAAGGCACCGGCTGGCTGTATCGCGTCGTGCATCGTATCGAGCACGGCCTCGGCCGCCAGGAAGATCTGGATCTGCTGAACTCAGTGGCCGGCAACATCATGGGCCGTACGATCTGTGCGCTCGGCGATGCAGCGGCCATGCCGGTGCGCGGCATGCTCAAGCACTACTGGGATGAATTCGAATATCACGTCGCCAACAAGCGCTGCCTCGTAGGCGGTCATGCCGGCGCAGCAACGGCTTCGGAAACGGTGGCGGCTTAAAGAGCAATCAGCGGCCATACACCGGAAGCGTCAACCGCGGGGTTCATCGCCGTGTGGCGAATGAACGGGCGAACGATTGAGCGGTAACAGGTTAAGGAAGATTGACCATCATGGTTGAACTTGAAATAGACGGCAAGAAAGTAGAGGTGCCTGAAGGCAGCATGGTGATCCAGGCTGCGCATAAGGTCGACACGTACATTCCTCACTTCTGCTATCACAAGAAGCTGTCGATTGCGGCCAACTGCCGGATGTGCCTGGTCGACGTCGAAAAGATGCCGAAGGCCGTGCCTGCATGCGCCACGCCGGTGTCGGCGGGCATGATCGTGCGCACCAAGTCCGAAAAGGCCGTGCAGGGTCAGCAAGCCGTGATGGAATTCCTGCTGATCAACCACCCGCTCGATTGCCCGATCTGCGACCAGGGCGGCGAATGCCAGTTGCAGGATCTGGCGGTGGGCTACGGCAAGTCGTCCTCGCGCTACAGCGAAGAAAAGCGCGTGGTGTTCCATAAGAACGTCGGCCCGCTGATCTCGATGGAAGAAATGACGCGCTGCATTCACTGCACGCGTTGCGTCCGCTTCGGCCAGGAAGTGGCCGGCGTGATGGAACTGGGCATGCTGGGCCGCGGCGAGCATTCGGAAATTACCTCGTTCGTCGGCAAGACGGTCGACTCCGAACTGTCGGGCAACATGATCGATCTGTGCCCGGTCGGCGCACTGACCAGCAAGCCGTTCCGCTACAGCGCCCGCACCTGGGAGCTGTCGCGCCGCAAGTCGGTGAGCCCGCACGATTCGGTCGGCGCGAACCTCGTGGTGCAGGTCAAGAACAACCGCGTGATGCGCGTGCTGCCGTTCGAAAACGAAGCGATCAACGAATGCTGGATTTCGGACAAGGACCGCTTCTCGTATGAAGGCCTGAACAGCCCGGAACGCCTCACCAAGCCGATGTTGAAGCAAGGCGGCAAGTGGGTTGAAACCGACTGGCAAAGCGCGCTCGACTACGTCGTCAAGGGCCTCAAGGGCATCAAGGGCGATCACGGCGCGGAAGCGCTGGCCGCACTGGCCAGCCCGCACAGCACGGTCGAAGAACTGTTCCTCATCAAGCAACTCGCGCAAGCGGTCGGCACGCCTAACGTCGACTTCCGCCTGCGCCAGACGGATTTCTCGGCGCCGGTGAATGGCGCACCGTGGCTCGGCACGAAGATCGCCGATCTGTCGAACGTCGACGCGGCGCTCATTATCGGCTCGGACCTGCGCCGCGATCATCCGCTGTTTGCCGCTCGTCTGCGCCAGGCTGCCAAGAACGGCGCCGAGCTGACCCTCGTGCAAGCCACCCATGACGACGCACTGATCCCGCAAGCAAAGCGCGTGGTCGCTGCGCCGTCCGCATGGCTGGAGCAGATTGCCGGTATCGCGGCTGCGGTTGCGGAAGCGCGCGGCGCGGCTTTGCCGGAAGCTTTCGCCGGTACGCAGGCAAGCGACGCACACAAGCAGGCCGCAGCGTCGCTCGCGGCCGGTGAGCTGCGTTTCGTGCTGCTCGGCAACGGCGCGGTCCGCCATCCGGACTTCGCCCGCATTCATGCGGCGGCTCAATGGATCGCCGACACCACCGGCGCGACGCTCGGCTTCCTCACGGAAGCGGCGAACACGGTGGGTGCGCACCTCGTCGGCGCGTTGCCGGGCGAGGGCGGCCTGAACGCTCGCGAAGCGTTCGAACAGCCGCGCAAGGGTTATGTGCTGCTCAACGTCGAACCGGAGTTCGACACGGCCAACCCGGCGCAGGCACTGGCCGCGCTGAACCAGGCTGAAATGGTCGTGGTGCTGTCGCCGTTCCAGACTGGTGCTGACTACGCCGACGTGCTGCTGCCGATCGCACCGTTCACGGAAACGGCCGGCACGTTCGTGAGCGCGGAAGGCACGGTGCAGACCTTCAACGGCGTGGTGCGCCCGCTCGGCGACACGCGTCCGGCATGGAAGGTGTTGCGCGTGCTCGGCAGCCTGCTCGGCGTGCCGGGCTTCGAATTCGATACCTCGGAAGAAGTGCGCACGGCGGCGCTGGGCGACGGCGATCTGAGCGCGCGCCTGTCGAACAAGACCGGTGTGGCAGTGGCGCGCGGTGCGGCGCCGAAGGCGGCCGAAGGCGCGTTCGAGCGCATCGCCGATGTGCCGATCTACCACGCCGACCCGCTGGTGCGCCGCGCGGAATCGCTGCATCTGACGGCGGCCGCGCGCGCCGCGAACACGGTCGGCCTGCCGGCTGCGCTGTTCGACAAGCTGGGCTTGAAAGACGGCGACGCGGTGCGCGTGCGCCAGGGTGAGCACTCGGTCCAGTTGCCGGCCGTGCGCGATGCAAATCTTGCGGAGACAGTCGTCCGCGTATCGGCGGCCACGCCTGCCGGTGCAGCGCTGGGCAGCCTGTTCGGTGAACTGCTGGTGGAGAAGGCGTAAATGTTCGAATCGATCAACTCGGGCGGCACTCAACTTCTCGGTGCGGCATGGCCCACGGTGTGGGCACTGGTGCGCATCCTGGTGGTAGCCGTCGTGATCCTGCTGTGCGTGGCTTACCTGATTCTCTGGGAACGTAAGCTGATCGGCTGGATGCACGTGCGTCTCGGTCCGAACCGCGTCGGCCCCGGCGGGATGCTGCAGCCGATCGCCGACGTGCTGAAACTGTTGCTCAAGGAAGTGATTCAGCCGGCCCAGGCGAGCCGCTGGATTTACCTGATCGCGCCGATCATGGTGGTGGTGCCGGCCTTTGCGGTCTGGGCGGTGATTCCGTTCCAGGCGGGCGCGGTGCTCGGCAACATCAACGCCGGTCTGCTGTACGCGATGGCGATCTCGTCGATCGGCGTGTACGGCGTGATTCTCGCCGGCTGGGCCTCGAACTCGAAGTACGCGTTCCTCGGCGCGATGCGCGCTGCGGCGCAGATGGTGTCGTACGAAATCTCGATGGGCTTCGCGCTGGTGGTCGTGCTGATGACCGCGGGCACGCTGAACCTCTCGGATATCGTCGGTTCGCAGGAGCGCGGCTTCTTCGCCGCCCACGGCCTGAACTTCCTGTCATGGAACTGGCTGCCGCTGTTGCCGATGTTCGTCGTCTACTTCATTTCGGGCATCGCCGAAACGAACCGCCACCCGTTCGACGTGGTGGAAGGGGAGTCGGAAATCGTCGCGGGTCACATGATCGATTACTCGGGGATGGCGTTCGCGCTGTTCTTCCTCGCCGAGTACATCAACATGATCGTGATCTCGGCACTCGCATCAACCCTGTTCCTTGGCGGCTGGAGCGCACCGTTCGGCTTCCTGTCGTTCATCCCGGGCATCGTTTGGCTCGTCGCCAAGGTCTTCTTGCTGCTGTCGGTATTCATCTGGGCGCGCGCCACGTTCCCGCGCTACCGCTATGACCAGATCATGCGTCTGGGCTGGAAGGTGTTTATTCCGGTCTGCGTGGTGTGGCTGGTGGTGGTCGGCTTCTGGATCATGTCGCCGTTGAATATCTGGAAATAAAGGGCGGACGAACCTATGACCGCAATCCAAAACTTCTTCAAGACCTTCTTCCTGACGGAACTGCTCAAGGGTCTCGCGCTGACCGGACGTTATACGTTCCAGCGCAAGATCACGGTGCAGTTCCCCGAGGAGAAGACGCCGATCTCGCCGCGTTTTCGCGGGCTGCACGCGCTGCGCCGCTATGAAAACGGCGAAGAGCGCTGCATCGCCTGCAAGCTGTGCGAAGCGGTGTGCCCGGCGCTCGCCATTACGATCGAATCGGAAACGCGCGCGGACAATACCCGTCGCACGACGCGTTACGACATCGACCTGACCAAGTGCATCTTCTGCGGTTTCTGCGAAGAGAGCTGCCCGGTCGACTCGATCGTCGAGACGCACATTCTCGAGTATCACGGCGAGAAGCGCGGCGACCTGTATTTCACGAAGGACATGCTGCTGGCCGTGGGCGACCGCTACGAAGCGGAGATCGCAGCGAACAAGGCAGCGGATGCGCCGTATCGTTGAAGTTGAATACGCTTTAGTTTGACGTTTCAGGTTGTACCGGCCTGCAGTCAGGCCGTAGGCTGCTGCTTGACCGCTGTAGCGTGGCGCGTATGCGCCAAAGAACAATGCCTGACGATGGCCTAACGATGAACCGGTAATCATGGAATTCACGACCGTACTGTTCTACATCTTCTCCCTGCTCCTGGTGGTGTCCGGGCTGAAGGTGATCACCTCGCGCAACCCGGTGGCGTCCGCGCTGTTCCTGGTGCTCGCGTTCTTCAATGCGGCGGCCATCTGGATGCTGCTGCAGGCGGAGTTTCTCGCGATCCTGCTGGTGCTCGTGTATGTGGGCGCGGTGATGGTGCTGTTCCTGTTCGTGGTGATGATGCTGGACATCAACATCGACATCCTGCGGCGCGACTTCAAGCGCTTCGTGCCGATGGCCACGGTAGTGGGCGGCATCATCGTGATCGAAACCGCGCTGATTCTCTGGCACGGCTTCGGCGCGACGGTTACGCCGCTGCGCGACACGACGGTTGCGGCCGGCAGCGCGATGGCAGACTGGTCGAATACGCGCCTGATCGGTAAAGTGATCTACACCGACTACATCTTCGCGTTCGAAGTCGCAGGTCTGGTGCTGCTGGTGGCGATCATCGCCGCCATCGCGCTGACCACGCGCCACGCGAAGGACAGCAAGCGCCAGCGCGTGAGCGATCAGGTCAAGGTGCGCGCGCAAGACCGCGTGCGCGTGGTGAAGATGCCTTCCGAAAAGACCGCGGCTACGATCGCGGCGGAAGAAGCTGCCGCAGCAGCCGAGGCCGCAGCCGCCGCTGCTGCTGCGACGGCCGCGGCTGCTG
The DNA here is from genome assembly GCF_005503145.1 of Burkholderia sp. 4M9327F10. Lineage (GTDB taxonomy): Bacteria > Pseudomonadota > Gammaproteobacteria > Burkholderiales > Burkholderiaceae > Paraburkholderia. The sequence continues at coordinate 207,123 of NZ_SCNV01000007.1, forward strand.
CAACGGCTAAAAATAGCTGAGAGGAGACAGGAGAGAAATTATGTTGACCCTTGCTCACTACCTTGTGCTCGGCGCGATCCTGTTTTCGATCAGCGTTGTGGGCATCTTCCTGAACCGCCGCAACGTCATCATTATCCTGATGGCGATCGAGCTGATGCTGCTGGCGGTGAATACCAACTTCGTCGCGTTCTCGCATTACCTCGGCGACGTGCACGGCCAGATCTTCGTCTTCTTCGTGCTGACGGTTGCGGCAGCGGAAGCGGCAATCGGCCTGGCGATTCTGGTGACCTTGTTCCGTAGCCTCGACACGATCAATGTCGAGGATCTCGATCAGCTCAAAGGTTAATCTCGAGGCAAGACTGTTATGTCAACGACACTCAACGAAAACCTGTTGCTGGCGGTACCGCTTGCACCGCTGGCCGGCTCCCTGATCGCAGGGTTGTTCGGTAAGGCGGTAGGGCGCGCAGGGGCCCACACGGTCACGATTCTCGGCGTCGCGATCTCCTTTATTCTGTCTGCCATCGTCTTCTTCGACGTGATGAACGGCGCGAGCTTCAACGCGACGATCTACGAGTGGATGTCGGTCGGCAAGCTGAAGTTCGAAATCGGCTTCCTGGTCGACTCGCTCACGGCGATGATGATGTGCGTGGTGACCTTCGTGTCGCTAATGGTGCACATCTACACGATCGGCTACATGGCCGACGACGACGGCTACCAGCGCTTCTTCTCGTACATCGCGCTGTTCACGTTCTCGATGCTGATGCTCGTGATGAGCAACAACCTGCTGCAGCTGTTCTTCGGCTGGGAAGCGGTGGGCCTCGTGTCGTATCTGCTGATCGGCTTCTACTTCACCCGCGAAAGCGCGATCTACGCGAACATGAAAGCGTTCATCGTCAACCGCGTGGGCGACTTCGGCTTCCTGCTCGGCATTGGCCTCCTGCTGGCGTTCGCCGGCTCGCTGAACTACGGTGACGTGTTCGCCAAGAGCCATGAGCTTGCCGCGCTGACCTTCCCCGGCACCCACTGGGGTCTGCTGACGGTCGCGTGTATTTGCCTGTTCATCGGCGCGATGGGTAAGTCGGCGCAGTTCCCGCTGCATGTGTGGCTGCCCGATTCGATGGAAGGCCCGACGCCGATCTCCGCACTGATTCACGCGGCAACCATGGTGACGGCCGGTATCTTCATGGTCACGCGCATGTCGCCGCTGTTCGAACTGTCGGATACGGCGCTGTCGTTCGTCACGATCATCGGCGCGATTACCGCACTGTTCATGGGCTTCCTCGGGATTGTCCAGAATGACATCAAGCGCGTGGTGGCCTACTCCACGCTATCGCAGCTCGGTTACATGACCGTGGCACTCGGCGTCTCGGCTTACCCGGTCGCCATGTTCCACCTGATGACACACGCGTTCTTCAAGGCGCTGCTGTTCCTCGGCGCGGGTTCGGTGATCATCGGCATGCACCACGATCAGGACATGCGCAACATGGGCGGCTTGCGCAAGTACATGCCGATCACGTGGATCACGTCGCTGATCGGCTCGCTGGCGCTGATTGGCACGCCGTTCTTCTCGGGCTTCTACTCGAAAGACTCGATCATCGATGCAGTGAAGCTGTCGCATCTGCCGGGTTCGGGCTTCGCGTACTTCGCGGTGGTGGCGAGCGTGTTCGTCACGGCGCTGTACTCGTTCCGCATGTACTTCCTGGTGTTCCACGGCGAAGAGCGCTTCCGCAAGCCGAAGCATCCGGAATCGCCGATGGCGATCGAGGCCGCCGCCCACGCTGCGCACGGTCACGACGATCATGGTCACGGCCACGACGATCACGGCCACGACGATCACGGCCATGCGCACGAGCCGCACGAAAGCCCGTGGGTGGTGTGGGTGCCGCTGGTGCTGCTGGCGATTCCGTCGGTCATCATCGGTGCGATCGCGGTTTTCCCGCTGCTGTTCGGCGATTTCTTCGCGCACGGCGTGGTGTTCGACAAGGTGATCTACATCGGCGCGAACCATCCGGCGTTGGCGGAGATGGCCGATGAATTCCCGGGTTGGGCGCGGATGGGCTTGTACTCCGTGTCGGGTCTGCCGGTCTGGCTGGCGCTTGCCGGCGTCGTGACCGCGTGGTTCCTGTATCTGAAGCGTCCGGATCTGCCGGCAGTCGTGCGCCGCGCCTTTGGCCCGATCTATACGCTGCTCGATAACAAGTACTACATGGACAAGATCAACGAGGTCGTGTTCGCACGCGGCGCGGTGGCAATCGGCCGGGGCCTCTGGAAAGAGGGCGACGTGGTGGTTATCGACGGCATCGTCAATGGCAGCGCACGCTTTATCGGCTGGTTTGCCGGGGTGATCCGCTTCCTCCAGTCGGGCTACATCTACCACTACGCGTTTGCCATGATCATTGGCATGCTGGGGCTCCTGACCCTGTTTGTAACGCTTGGCGGCAAATAAGAGAAGGCGAGGGGACACCACACAATGCACACGTATCCGATTTTAAGTATTGCCATCTGGTTGCCGATTGTGTTCGGCCTGCTGGTTCTTGCTATCGGTTCTGACAAGAATCCTGGCCCGGCGCGTTGGCTGGCTCTGGTGGGTTCGGTTCTCAGCTTCATCGTCACGATTCCGCTGTTCACCAGCTTCGATTCGAGCACGGCGGATCTGCAGTTCGTTGAAAATGTGCATTGGATCGAGCGCTTCAACATTGCGTATCACCTCGGGGTCGACGGGATCTCGATGTGGTTCGTGGTGTTGACGGCGTTGATCACGGTGATCGTGGTGATTGCCGGGTGGCAGGTCATTACGAAGAACGTGGCCCAGTATTTCGCCTCTTTCCTGATCCTCTCCGGCATCATGGTCGGCGTGTTCAGCGCAGCGGACGGGATGCTGTTTTACGTGTTCTTCGAAGCGACGCTGATCCCGATGTACATCATCATCGGCGTGTGGGGCGGCCCGAACCGCGTGTATGCGGCGTTCAAGTTCTTCCTGTACACGCTGATGGGCTCGCTGCTGATGCTGGTCGCGCTGCTGTATCTGTACACGCAGACCAGCACCTTCGATCTGGCGACATGGCAGAACCTGAAGATCGGCATGACGCCGCAAGTGCTGCTCTTCATTGCGTTCTTCCTTGCGTTCGCGGTGAAGGTGCCGATGTGGCCGGTCCACACCTGGTTGCCTGACGCCCACGTGGAAGCGCCGACCGGCGGCTCGGTGGTGCTGGCGGCGATCATGCTGAAGCTGGGCGCCTACGGTTTCCTGCGCTTCTCGCTGCCGATCACGCCGGACGCAAGCCACTTCCTGGCACCGGTCGTCATCACGCTGTCGCTGATTGCGGTTATTTACATTGGTCTGGTAGCGATGGTGCAGGCCGACATGAAGAAGCTGGTTGCGTATTCGTCGATTGCGCACATGGGCTTCGTCACGCTTGGCTTCTTCATCTTCAACCAGCTCGGCGCGGAAGGCGCAATCGTGCAGATGATCTCGCACGGTTTTGTCTCCGGCGCGATGTTCCTGTGCATCGGCGTGCTGTACGACCGGATGCACTCGCGCCAGATCGCCGATTACGGCGGCGTCGTCAACACGATGCCGAAGTTCGCGGCGCTGGTGATGCTGTTTGCAATGGCCAACTGCGGCCTGCCGGGAACCTCAGGGTTTGTCGGCGAATTTATGGTGATTCTGGCTGCGGTCCAGTACAACTTCTGGATTGCAGGCGGCGCCGCGGTCACGCTGGTTCTTGGCGCGGCCTACACGCTGTGGATGTACAAGCGCGTGTATTTTGGCGCGGTGGCAAACGACCACGTGAAGAAACTGCTCGATATCAACCATCGCGAGTTCTTCATGCTGATCGTGCTGGCCGCATTGACGTTGTTCATGGGCCTGTATCCGAAGCCCTTTACCGATGTGATGCACGTATCCGTGGAAAACCTCCTCTCCCACGTTGCGCAATCGAAACTGCCGTTGCCACAGTAACGCAGAGCGGAGGAATCTAAACACCATGCAAAACGCACCTATGACTGCCCTGTTGCCCGACGGCCTGTTGATGCTCGCCGTAGTTATCGCGTGGCTCAACGACACGTTCTTCGGCCAGGCGGCCCGACGCACCACGTATTTCATCGCCCTCATCTCGACGCTGGTTGCCGGCGTCTGGTTCGGCGTGAATGCCTTCGACCCGCAAGTGCATTACTTCTTCGGGCACATGTACGTGGTGGACGCCTTCGCCAACACGATGAAGGCGGTGGTATCGCTCGGTTATACGGTGTCGATCGTCTACTCGCGCAAGTATCTGGAAGACCGCGATCTGTACCGCGGCGACTTCTTCCTGCTGGGCATGTTCTCGCTGCTTGGCCAGTTGGTGATGATCTCGGGCAACAACTTCCTGACGCTGTACCTCGGTCTGGAACTGATGTCGCTGTCGCTGTATGCGGTTATCGCGCTGCGCCGCGACGCTGCCCAGTCGAACGAAGCGGCCATGAAGTACTACGTGCTCGGCGCGCTGGCCTCCGGTTTCCTGCTGTACGGCATCTCGATGCTCTACGGCGCAACGGGATCGCTCGACATCAACGAAGTGTTCAAGGCCGTGGCATCAGGCCGTATCAACGACGTGGTCCTGCTGTTCGGCGTGATCTTCATCGTGGCCGGCGTGGCGTTCAAGATGGGCGCAGTGCCGTTCCATATGTGGGTGCCTGACGTGTATCAGGGCGCACCGACCGCCATGACGCTGCTGACCGGCGGTGGCCCGAAGGTCGCGGCCTTCGCATGGGCTCTGCGCTTCCTCGTGATGGGTCTGCTGCCGCTGGCAGTGGACTGGCAGGAAATGCTGGTGATCCTTGCGGCGCTGTCGCTGATCGTCGGCAATATCACCGGTATCGTGCAGCGCAACGTCAAGCGGATGCTCGCTTACTCGGCGATCTCGAACATGGGCTTCGTCCTGCTCGGCCTGCTGGCCGGGGTGGTGGACGGCAAGACGGCCAGCGCCGCAAGCGCGTACGGTTCGGCCATGTTCTACAGCATCGTCTACCTGGTGACGACGCTCGGCACTTTCGGCATCGTCATGCTGCTGGCACGCCGCGACTTCGAAGCCGAGACGCTCGACGACTTCAAGGGCCTGAATCAGCGTAGCCCGGTGTTCGCGTTCGTGATGATGATCATGATGTTCTCGCTCGCGGGCATTCCGCCGGCGGTTGGCTTCTACGCCAAGCTCGCCGTGCTGCAAGCGACGATGAACGCCGGTCTGACGTGGCTGGCCGTGCTGGCCGTGATCACCTCGCTGTTCGGCGCGTTCTACTACCTGCGTATCGTCAAGCTCATGTACTTCGACGACCCGCTCGACACCACGCCGATCAAGGGTGATGCGTGCAACCGTGCGCTGCTCGCGCTGAACGGTCTCGCCGTGCTGGTGCTCGGCATCGTGCCGGATCCGCTGCTGAAGGTCTGTCTGCAAGCGATCACCCATACGCTGACGCTCTGATGTCTGCTGCTGGCTGGTTTATTGTGTTGTTGGCGCTCGCGGGCGCCAACCTGCCGTTCCTGAATCAACGCCTCTTCGCCGTCGTGCCGCTCAAGGCGGAGAAGAAGAGTGCGTGGCTGCGAATTGCCGAGCTGATTGCACTGTACTTTGTAGTGGGCGCATTCGGCTTCATGCTCGAAGCTCGCGCGGGTAACCGTTTCGAGCAAGGCTGGCAGTTCTACGCGATCACCTTCAGCCTGTTTCTGGTGTTCGGGTTTCCCGGTTTCACTTTCCAGTATCTCGTCAAACGGCGCTGACGGCTCGCGCTGTCGCGCACCACGCTGTCCTGAGGTTGCACATGGCTGAACTTCCCGATCACGACGCAGCGCTTACCGAGACCTGTCTCGAGAGCAAGACGATCCACCAGGGTCCGTTCCTGACACTCAAGTGCGACACGGTCCGCTTGCCGGACGGCAAGAGCGCAACACGCGAGTACGTGAAGCACCCGGGCGCCGTGATGGTGATCCCGCTGTTCGACGATGGCCGCGTGCTGCTGGAATGCCAGTATCGCTATCCGATCGGCAAGGTGATGTATGAATATCCGGCTGGCAAGCTTGATCCGAACGAGGGCGCGCTTGCCTGTGCCAAGCGTGAACTGCGCGAAGAAACCGGCTATACGGCGCGCGAGTACGTGTTTTTGACGCGGATTCATCCGATCATCTCGTACTCAACTGAATTTATCGACATCTACCTCGCACGCGGCTTGACCGCCGGCGAGCGCAAGCTCGACGACGGCGAGTTTCTCGAACTGTTCACCGCAACCGTTCCTGAAGTTTCCGAATGGGTTCGGACCGGCAAGATCACCGACGTGAAGACGATCATCGGCACGTTCTGGCTGGAGAAAGTGTTGTCGGGTACATGGCCGGCCGCTGAGCCTGAGCCGAACTGATTGCAGGCGGCGCGGCCCGGGATCCGGGCTAAGCCGCCGGACCAGCCCGGCACGCAGCAAACCACGGCAGCCCTCGCGGCTGCCGTGGTCATTTATGGCCGGTCGGCGAGCATCGGTCCGAAGCGTTAAAATCGCGCACGCGTGCTCGATTGCTGCTGGACGCGGAAATACGCTGGACTGACGTACCAAAGGCGCGCCACGCAAAATTTCCGAACGATCGTTCACAAATTTCCATTTTGCGCTAAACTCATACGCAAGCCCTGATTCCACATGAAGGTCCTCGATTTACAGTGCCCGCACGGCCATCGGTTTGAAGGCTGGTTTGCTTCCGCCGAAGACTTTGAGTCGCAGTTGTCCCGCAAGCTGGTTGAATGTCCGATTTGCGGCGCGACCGAAGTGAGCCGTTTGCCGTCGGCGCCCCGGCTGAACCTGTCGGGCGCGACCGAGGCGCCAGCCCCTGCGGGCGCCGGGGAAATGCAGGCGCGCGTCATGCGCGCGCTGCGCGAGGTACTGGAAAAGACCGAGAACGTGGGTGACCGCTTCGCCGAGGAAGCGCGGCGCATTCACTACAACGAAGCGCCCGCTCGCAACATTCGCGGTGTCACCACAGCGGAAGATGCGAAAGCCTTGGTCGAGGAAGGCATTGAAGTGATGCCGTTGCCGATCCCGGCCGCTCTGAAGGAACCGTTGCAATAGCGCAGCGGCTCACTGGCGGCGGGCAGCCGCGGCCAGGAGACACTGCGCATGAATCTGAATTACTCTCCCGCTGACGACGCGTTCCGCGCCGACATCCGCGCCTGGCTCGAAGCGAATCTGCCTCGCGAACTGAGCGACAAAGTACTCAATCACAAGCGTCTGAATCGCGAAGACATCGCGAGCTGGCACAAGCTGCTCGGCCCACGCGGCTGGTCGGCCACTGCCTGGCCCAAGGAGTACGGCGGTCCGGGCTGGGACGCTACACAACGGCACATCTGGGACGAAGAATGCGCCCGCATTGGCGCGCCTCCCGTGCTGCCGTTCGGCGTCGCGATGGTCGCGCCCGTGCTGATGAAATACGGCAACGAGGCGCAAAAGCGCCGCTACTTGCCGCGCATTCTGGACGGCTCGGACTGGTGGTGTCAGGGCTATTCCGAACCGGGCTCGGGCTCGGATCTGGCGTCGCTGCGCACGCGCGCCGAGCGCGTTGGCGACCACTACGTCGTCAACGGCCAGAAGACTTGGACCACGCTCGGCCAGCACGCCGACATGATGTTCTGCCTCGTGCGCACCGACAGCGGAGCGAAAAAGCAGGAGGGCATCTCGTTCCTGCTGATCGACATGAAGACGCCGGGCATTACCGTGCGCCCAATCATCACGCTCGACGAAGATCACGAAGTCAACGAAGTGTTCTTCGAGGACGTGAAGGTGCCGCTCGAGAATCTGGTCGGCGAAGAAAATCGCGGCTGGACCTACGCGAAGTACCTGCTCGGACACGAGCGCACCGGCATTGCACGTGTGGGGCAATCGAAGCGCGAACTGATGTTCCTGAAGCGTCTCGCGCTCGAGCAGAAGAAAAACGGCAAGCCGCTGCTGCACGACCCGGTGTTCGCTGCGAAGGTCGCGAGCCTGGAAATCGAGTTGATGGCGCTGGAAGTGACGGTTCAGCGCGTGGTCGCCAATGAGGTGGGCGGGCGCGGGCCGGGACCGGAAGCGTCGATGCTGAAAATCAAGGGCACCGAGGTTCAGCAAGGCTTGACCGAACTGATGTTCGAAGCCGTTGGACCGATGGCGGCACCGTTCGATGTCGCGTTCCTCGAAGGCGAACACGCCCACAGCACGGCCGGTGATGACGATGCCGCGCCGCTGGCCGCGTATTACTTCAACTTCCGCAAGACGTCGATTTACGGTGGCTCGAACGAAATTCAAAAGAACATCATCGCGCAGATGATTCTCGGACTCTGAGGAGCGGCGCATGGACTTCACATTTACCGACGAACAACAGCAATTCGCCGACGCACTGCGCCGCTATCTGGACAAGCACTACGGCTTCGAAGCGCGCCAGGCGATTGTCTATTCGGACGCGGGCGTCTCCGATACGCATTGGGCGGCCTTCACCGAACTCGGTTTGACCGCATTGCCGGTGCCGGAAGAGCAGGGCGGCTTCAATGGCAGCCTTGTCGATATGCTGGTGGTGATGCAGGAGCTGGGCCGGGCGCTGGTGGTCGAGCCGTATTGGGCGACGGCAGTGGGTATCGAGGCACTGCGGGTTACGGGCTCGGCAAGCGCCGGGCAGAGCGAAGATACTGCGTTGCTCGAACGTGCGGCACAAGGCGAGATCAAGCTCGCCGTGGCGTTTCATGAGCCGCATGCCCGCTACGATCTGTTTTCCGTCGACACAACCGCCACGCAGCAAGGCGAGCATTACGCGCTGAGCGGCAAGAAGTCGGTGGTGTTGCACGGTGCACAGGCGGACCACTGGATTGTGCCCGCGCGTCTGAACGGCGAGATCGCGCTGTTCGTGGTCGCGCGCGACGCGGCCGGCACGCAGGTCACCGACTACCGCACGATCGACGGCCAGCGGGCGGCGTCATTGGCATTTGCCGGCACGCCGGCACGGCGTCTGGGCGGCCAGCATGCAGGGGCCGCTGCACTCGAGCAGATCGCGGACTATGGTACGGTGTTGCTGTGCGCGGAAGCCGTGGGTGCACTCGACGCGCTGAATCACGCCACCGTCGAATACACCAGGACACGGCAGCAATTCGGTCAGCCGATTGCGCGTTTTCAGGCTCTGCAACACCGGATGGTGGAGATGCTGATTCATGCCGAGCAGGCGCGTTCGGCGACGTACCTGGCCACCGTGCGCTATGCGAGCAGCGATGCCGATGAACGGCGCCGCGCGGTCTCGGCGGCTAAGGTGCGGGTGGGTCAGGCGGCGCGTTTCGTCGGTCAGCAGGCGGTGCAGTTGCACGGCGGCATGGGCGTGACGAACGAAGTGGCGGCAGCCCACCTGTTCAAGCGCCTGGCGATTATCGAAACCACGCTGGGCGACGTCGACCATCATCTGGCGCGTTTCGCCGCGCTGTCACATTTTGCCAGCGCTGAAGCATGACCCCTTGGCTGGCCGCTGGCTCTAACGAGTGAGGTATCGGGATGGGATTGAGTTTCGAAGATATGGAAGTCGGTACGGTGGTCGAATGCGGTGAGCACACGTTCACTCACGACGAGATCGTCCGGTTTGCCGAGCAGTTTGATCCGCAGCCGTTTCACGTTGACGACGCCGCTGCGGCGGCTTCGTCCTTCGGCGGTCTGGTCGCGAGCGGTTGGCATACCTGTTCGGTGATGATGGGTCTGCTGGTGCGCAACGTGCTCGCGGGTTCAACCTCGATGGGTTCACCGGGCGTCGATGAAATCCGCTGGTTCAAGCCGGTGCGGGTTGGCGATACGATTCGCATGACCAATGCGGTGCTCGACAAGCGCGTGTCGTCGAGCAAGCCGGACCGCGGCATCGTTGCAACCGAATGGGCGGGGATCAACCAGCACGGCGAGACGGTGATTACCGTGCGCTCCAAAGCGCTGTTCGGCTTGCGCCATCCTGGGTCAAGCGCATGAAGCGCGAGGTGGTCGTGCTCGACGCACAGGCGCTCCGTTCGCTGGTGGGCGCCGAGCCGCTCGTCAGTGAATGGCTACGCGTTGATCAAGCGAGCGTGAACGGCTTTGCCGACGCAACCAGCGATCATCAATGGATTCATGTCGACCCCGAGCGGGCGCGGCGCGAATCGCCGTTTGGCGGGCCGATCGCGCATGGCTTTCTGACCTTGTCGCTAATTCCGGGACTGCTGGAAAAGACGGTGGCGCTCAAGCAACGGATGGGCGTCAATTATGGCCTGAACCGGGTGCGGTTCACCGCACCCGTGCCGGTCGGCTCGGAAATTCGCGCGCGTTTTGCCGTGGCAAGCGTGGATGATGTGGAAGAGTCGGGCGTCCAGGTGGTGTGGAACGTGACGCTGGAACGGCAAGGTAGTGAGCGGCCGGTGTGCGTGGCGGAGTTCATCACGCGGCATTATTTCTAGCAGTTGGCTGCAAAAGCGGTGATATTCATGTCGCAGCGTCCGTCGTACTAGCCAGGTCAGTACGACGGACGCATACACGGTATGCGACTCGCGGATTGCGCGGACGGTTTCCCGCCGTCCACGCATCCGTTCTACTGAATCTCAGTGCTTGGCGTACTGCGTCGCGCCGAACAGCACTTCCTTCGCCTTCTCGTCCATCAACGGCTTGCGCGCCGAAGCCAGTACTTCCACACCGCGCAGCACGGCCGGCCTCGCGGCGATTTCTTCGTGCCAGCGTTTCACATGCGGGAACGTGTCCAGTTCGATACCCTGGTTTTGCCACGAGCGTGTCCAGGGGAACGACGCAATATCTGCAATCGTATAGTCGTTGCCTGCGAGATAACGGGTCTTGCCCAGTTGCGTGTCCATCACGCCATATAGACGTCGCGTCTCGTTCGTATAGCGGTTGATCGCGTATTCGATCGGCTGCGGCGCATAGATGCGGAAATGATGCGTCTGCCCGAGCATAGGACCGATGCCGCCCATCTGGAACATCAGCCACTGCAGGGTGGCGTAGCGCCCGGCCGGATCGGCAGGCAGGAGCTTGCCGGTTTTTTCGGCCAGATAGACCAGGATTGCGCCTGACTCGAATAGCGAGAACGGCTTGCCGTCGACGCCTTTCGGGCCGTCCGGATCGACGATGGCGGGAATCTTGTTGTTCGGGCTGATGGCGAGAAATTCCGGCTTGAACTGGTCGCCGGCGCCGATGTCGACCGGGTGTGCGGTGTAGGCGAGCCCAGTCTCTTCGAGCATGATGTGAACCTTGTGGCCGTTGGGGGTCGCCCAGCTATAGACGTCGATCATTGTGGCTCCTGTGTCGACCGGAGTAGGCGCTTAGGCGCGCGGCCCTGGTCCCATGCATGAAAGCGGCGCCGCACTACGCGGCGCCGAAGCAGGCAAAAATTAGAGCATAGATCGGGCGACGCTGCAGGGCAGCTGCCGAATGGCCGTGAGACCGCGGCGGGACCACGGTGGGAACCCGGCGCGACCGCCGCGTTGCGGTCGGTCCCGTATCACGAACGGGTAATCGGCGTCTCCACGCGTGCCGCTGCCCCGGCATCCATATAGCGCGCGAGTTCGAGCTTGGCGATAGCGTTGCGGTGCACCTCATCCGGGCCATCGGCGAAGCGCAGCGTGCGTGCCGACGTGTAGGCATAGGCGAGCGGAAAGTCTTCGCTGAGACCGGCCGCGCCGTGCGCCTGCATGGCCCAGTCGATTACCTGGCACGCCATGTTCGGCGCCACCACCTTGATCATGGCAATCTCGCCGCGTGCGCCCTTGTTGCCGACCGTGTCCATCATGTACGCAGTCTTGAGCGTCAGCAGCCGCGCCTGCTCGATCATGCAGCGTGCTTCGGCGATACGCTCCAGCGTGACGCCCTGGGCAGCCACCGGCTTGCCGAACGCCACACGTTGCAGCGAGCGCTTCGCCATCAGTTCGAGCGCGCGTTCGGCAAGCCCGATCAGGCGCATGCAGTGGTGAATCCGGCCCGGCCCGAGCCGGCCTTGCGCGATCTCGAAGCCGCGCCCTTCGCCGAGCAGCATGTTGGAGGCCGGTACGCGCACGTTTTCGAGCGTGATCTCCATGTGGCCGTGCGGCGCGTCGTCATAGCCGAACACGGTCAACGGACGGTGCACGGTAATGCCGGTTGCGTCGGCGGGCACCAGGATCATCGATTGCTGCTGGTGGCGCGGCGCCTCAGGGTCCGTCTTGCCCATCACGATGTACACCTTGCAGCGCGGATCGCCCGCACCGGACGACCACCACTTGTGGCCATTGATCACATAGTGGTCGCCGTCGCGCACGATGCTCGTCTGGATGTTGGTTGCATCGGACGAAGCCACTTCGGGCTCGGTCATCAGGAATGCAGAACGAATCTGACCTTGCAGCAACGGCTCGAGCCACTCGTGTTTGTTCGCCTCGCTGCCGTAACGCTCGATGGTCTCCATATTGCCGGTGTCGGGTGCGTTGCAATTGAACACTTCCGGCGCCCAGGGCACGCGTCCCATGATCTCGCACAGCGGCGCGTATTCGAGGTTCGTCAGGCCGGCGCCGCGTGCGGAGTCGGGCAGGAACAGATTCCATAGGCCGGCGTCGCGCGCTTTCTGCTTCAGTTGCTCGATCAGCTCAGTCGGCAACCACGCATTACCGTTTGCGCGGTTACGGGCGATTTCGCCGGCGAAGGCCTTTTCGTTCGGGTAGATGTGTTCGTCGAAGAAGGCGAGCAGTTTCTCGCGCAGTGCCTGAACCTTCGGGGTGTAATCGAAATTCATGTAAGACCTCGCGGATGACGGGGGTGTCGGTTAGCGCACTTTCTGCGCGTAGCGCCAGGCGAGCTCCGCCATGGGCTTTGCGCGCCGGCCTGCATCGAGCGCTTGCGCGCTTGCCGCGGTGCCGTCGACGACGCGTTTCATGATGCCTTGCAGGATCGCCGCGATCCGGAACATGTTGTAGGCCAGATAGAAGTTCCAGTCGCCGTGAATCTCAAAGCCGGTGCGTGCGCAATAGCGTTCCACGTACTGTGCTTCATCGGGGATGCCGAGCGCGGCCCAGTCGAGCCCTGCAATGCCGCGGAACTGCGCCGGATCGACGTGCCACGCCATGCAGTGATAAGCGAAGTCGGCAAGCGGGTCGCCGAGCGTCGACAGCTCCCAGTCGAGCACGGCGAGTACGCGTGGTTCATGCGGATGGAAGATCAGGTTGTCGAGCCGGTAGTCGCCGTGGACGATCGAGACACGCGCGCCGGTTTCATCCGGCATATGCTGCGGCAGCCATTCAATGAGGCGTGTCATGGCTTCGATCGGCTCGGTCTCCGAAGCGAGATACTGTTTGCTCCAGCGGCCGATCTGCCGTGCGAAGTAGTTGCCCGGTTTGCCGTAGTCGGCGAGACCGAGCGCGGCCACATCGACGCTATGCAGTGCGGCGATCACGCGGTTCATCTCGTCGTAGATCTCGCTGCGCTCAGTGGGTGTCATGCCGGGCAGCGACTGGTCCCACAGTACGCGGCCCTCGACGAACTCCATCACGTAGAATGCGCGGCCGATCACGCTTTCGTCCTCGCACAGCGCGAGCATCTGCGCGACCGGCACGTCGGTGCCGGCGAGCGCATGCATGACGCGGTACTCGCGCTCGATTGCATGTGCGGACGGCAGCAGTTTCGCCGTAGGCCCGGGTTTCGCGCGCATCACATAGGTGCGCGACGGCGTGATCAGCTTGAAGGTGGGATTCGACTGGCCACCCGCAAACTGCTCGATAGTGAGCGGTCCCGCGAAGCCATCCACATGTTGTGCCAGCCAGGCGCCGAGCGCGTCACTGTCGAAGCGCTGCCGCTCTGTAACCGGCCGCGTGCCGACGAACGCCGAGTAATCCGGTTTGTGTTCAGGTTCGCCCGTCTTCGTGGCTTCGCCCATTTGTCTCCTCCAGGTGAGTGTTCGCTACGCCTCGCGCTTGTATTGGATGAACTGGGCGTAGAGCATTTCCATCGTCGTGTTCCGTACATCGCGATGCAGCGGCGACGGCGGGGCGTAGTTGAGCGTGCGCAGCACCCAGTCGTGCGGGGCCTCGCCTACGTCCAGTGCGTTGATGCAACCGGTGGCCTGCGAAAGATGGCCGAAGAACGTGCGCCCGCCTGCCGTGATGGCATGCGAAAGGAGCGCGCGATTCACGCCGCCATGCAGAACCAGCAGCACGGTGTCCCACGACGTGTCCTCGCGCAGCGTCGCGAGCGCCGGCAGCACGCGGTCGAATAGCTCGCCGATCGTTTCACCGCCAAGAAAGCGCGTGCTCTCAGGGACCACGCCGTCGAATACGCTGAGGAAGGCGGCTTCAATATCGGCCGCCGGAATATCGTTTAGCCTGCCGCCGCGAATTTCCTGCCACGCGGGTTCGACATCGAGGTCGATGTGCTGATGGGTTTCAGCCAGCACACGCTGGGCAGTTTCGACGGTGCGCGGCAAGCCGCTGACAATGACCCGGTCGAAGCGGATCTGATGCGCGGCGAATGCGTGCCCGGCGGCGCTCGCCTGGTCGCGGCCGTGGGCGTTCAGCGGCACCGTTTCCGGATCGATGGCGCGCCCCGTGGCATCGAAGTACGTTACGTCGCCATGGCGCATCAGGTAGATGCGACGCCGTTTGGGCAGTTGGTACTCAGGCATGTCGGCCTCGCTGGCTTACTCGCAAATGGGTGCTCACTTGTACCGGGGGGCGCGTTTTTCGAGGAACGCGCTGATGCCTTCGAGTGCGTCGCGGTGATGCAGCGAGGCGACGAAGTTGTCGCGTTCGGCCACCAGATGATTGGCGAGCGGCTGCGTGCGGGCCGTGGCGATCAAGCCCTTGATGCGGGCCGTGGCGTTGGGCGAAATCTTGCCGAGATCGTCGGCCCAGCTGATCGCGGTCTCGCGTACCGCACCGGGTTTGGCGAGACGGTTGACCACGCCAAGTTCGGCCAGGCGCGCGGCGCCGATTGGTTTGCCTTCGAGCAGAACTTCAGTGGCAAGCTGGTAAGGCAAGGCTTGGGCGAGAAACCACGAGCCGCCGCCGTCGGGCGTCAGGCCGACGCGTGAGTACGACATCACGAACTTGGCATCGTCGGCGGCGACCAGCAGATCGCACGCCAGCGCCAGCGAGAAGCCCGCGCCGGCCGCGGCGCCTTCCACTGCGGCGATGACCGGCTTCGACAATCCGCGTACAGACTCGATCCACTCGCCCAGCAGGTCGATGCTTTGTGCCTGCACGGAAGGATCTTTCGCGCGATTCTCCAGCAGCCGGTTCAGGTTGCCGCCGGCGCAAAAGAACTGGTCCGCACCCGTGATGACCACCGCGCGCACCGATGGATCGCGTTCGGCGCTATTGAGCGCCTCGATGCCCGCTGCGTACATGTCGGGATGCAAGGCGTTGCGCAGACCGGGGTTCGAGAGCGTGAGGACGAGCGTCGATTCGCTTTCATCCGGGCGTGAGGTGAGCAGTTCGGCGCTCATGACTGGTCCTCCGGTTGTGCATCGGCGGCGTCGCCTTGCGTCAATGACAGACCCAGTTGCGCGCGCCGCGCGAGCCACGGCGACGGACGGTAGCGCGGGTCGCCCAGCACGCTGAACATGTTGCGCAGAATCGTGAGAATGGTGCGTGCGCCGAGTGCGTCTCCGAGCGCGAGCGGGCCGCGCGGATAGCCGAGGCCGAGCGTGACCGCGAGGTCGATGTCTGCGGGCGTGGCAATCTGCTTCTGCGCGATCTCGCAGCCGATGTTGACGATCGTCGCCACCACGCGCTGCGCCACGAAGCCGGTCGAATCCCGGATCACCGTTACGGGGATGCCGTCTGCGGCGAGCAGCGCATGCGCGGTGTCGCGTGCGATCCGGGTCGTGGCCGGCGTGGTCATCAACGTGCGGCGTTGCGCGGCGGCGAACGGGAACAGTGCGTCCACGGCGACGACGCGGCGCGCATCGAGGCCTTCGTCGACGGCTGCGGTGGTTGCATCGTGGCCAAACGGTGTGACGATGATAAGCGAGTCTGCCGCGGGCGTATTGCCCTCATCGAGCGCAACTCCGGCCTTGGCGATCAGTTGCAACAAAGCCTCACGTGCTTCGGGATAGCGCCTGCTGACCCACACGCGCTCAGGCAACACCGTCGGCGCGGCCGCTTCGTCAGGCACCTGTTGCTTGCCGTCGTCGTAGCGATAAAAACCTTCGCCTGTCTTGCGGCCGATCAGGCCACCCGCGAGCCGCGTGCCGGTGATCGGTGACGGCGTGAAACGCGGTTCTTCGTAGAACTGATGATAGATCGATTCCATCACCGGATGCGACACGTCGAGCGCAGTCAGATCGAGCAGCTCGAACGGGCCGAGTCGAAAGCCGGCCTGCTCGCGCATGATGCGATCGATCTCGACAAAGCTCGCGACGCCTTCGCCGGCCACGCGCAGGCCCTCGGTATTCATGCCGCGCCCGGCGTGATTGACGATGAAGCCCGGCATATCTTTCGCCCGCACCGGCGTATGCCCCATGCGGCGCGCGAGGTCCATCAACGCATCGCCGGCGGCAGGGTCGCTGCGCAGTCCGTCGATTACTTCGACGACCTTCATCAGCGGCACGGGGTTGAAGAAGTGATAGCCGACCACGCGCGACGGGTCGGTGCAGCCGGCGGCAATTGCCGTGATCGACAGCGACGACGTGTTCGACGCCAGCAGGCAGCGGCCGCTGACGACGGTTTCCAGTTCGCGAAAGAGGGTCTGCTTGACATCGAGCTTTTCGACGATGGCCTCGACTACCAGGTCGCAGTCCGCCAGGTCGCCGACCGCCTGTGCGCCGGTCACGTTGGCAAGCGCCGCGAGCGAGCGGGCCTGGTCGAGCTTGCCTTTGGCGGTGAGTTTGGCGAAGGTCTCTGCGAGGTAGTCGCGCGCCGCTCCGACGGCAGCCGGGTTGGTGTCGTACAAACGGACCGTCAGGCCCGCCAGCGCGGCGATCTGCGCGATGCCGCGCCCCATTGCGCCCGTTCCGACAATGCCGATAGTCTCGATGCTGTAATTGCGAGAGGTCATTGGGTTGCTCGACTCCATGGTTATTTTAGAATAGCACGATCGTGCAATTTACTGGATGATTGATTCAAAGGCCACCAGTTCGGTTCTAATGAGCGGCCCCGACCACCTGACACAAGGAGACACCCGGTGATCAAACTGTGCGGCTTTGCGCTGTCCAACTACTACAACAAAGTCAAATTCGTGCTGCTCGAACATGACATCCCGTTCGAGGAGTCTTTCGTGATGACGGGCCAGGAAGAGTCGCTGCTCGCGCATTCGCCGCTCGGCAAGGTGCCGTTCATTCAGACCGGGCAGGGCGACCTGTGCGAATCGCAGGCGATTATCGAGTACCTGCACGCGCGCTTTCCCGAGAAGGGGATTTTTTCCGCAGACCCATGGGAAGCTGCCAAAGAGCGCGAGTTGATCACGTTCGTCGATCTGCACCTGGAACTGGTGGCGCGCGATCTCTACAAGGAAGCCTTCTTCGGCGGCACGGTGACCGACGCAACCAAGGGGCGAGTGGAAAAGCTGCTGACGCGGCATATTGCCGGCTTCAAACGGCTCGCGAAGTTCGAGCCGTTTCTGCGCGGGGACAGATTCAGCGTGGCCGATATAGCCGGGTTCGTGAGCCTGCCGCTGGTCGGCATGACGACGCAGATCATCTACGGCCGCGACTTTCTGCTCGATGCGGGCGTGGACTGGAAACGCTACGTGAAGGCGGTGGGCGAGCGGCCCGCGGCGCAGCGTGTGACGGCGGACCGCAAGGCTTACATCGCGGCGACCGCGAAGTAGCGAGGGGCGGCAGCCGTTCGAACTGTCTCGCTGGTGTGAGAAGCTCGGGCGGCTCGCTCTGCTTGTCTTGCCCAGCGGCGCACAGGCGCAGACGCGCGCCGCTGCCGCTGGCGATGGCGCAGAACGCAGGTTCGTTCGCGGCATCGCGGGCGTCATTCTAGAGACGCGCCAGCCGTTCGAGCGCCGTGGCGAGTGTGCTTTCCTGCTTCGCGAAGCAGAAGCGCACCACCCCCGATTCATGCGTCTCGTGATAGAACGCCGACACCGGAATTGCGGCGACGCCGATCTCGGCGGTCAACCATTGCGCGAATTCGGCTTCCGGCAGGTCGCTGATGGCCGAATAGTCGACGCACTGGAAGTAGGTGCCGGTGCACGGCAGCAGCTTGAAACGGGTGTTGGCGAGGCCGGCGCGGAAGAAATCGCGTTTCTTCTGATAGAAGGCCGGCAGGTCCAGATACGGCGCCGGGTCGCGCATGTAGTCCGCGAGGCCCACCTGCATGGGCGTGTTCACCGTGAACACGTTGAACTGATGGACCTTGCGGAATTCGGCTGTGAGCGCGGCGGGCGCGGCCACGTAGCCCACCTTCCAGCCCGTCACGTGATAGGTCTTGCCGAAGCTCGACACCACAAAGCTGCGCTGCGCGAGCTCCGGGTAGCGCGCGACGCTCTCATGCGGCGCGCCGTCATACACCATGTGCTCGTAGACCTCATCGGACAGGATCAGCACGTTGGTGCCGCGGACGATTTCTTCGAGCTTGCGCATGTCCTCGGCGCGCCAGACCGTGCCGGTCGGGTTGTGCGGCGTGTTGATCAGCAACAGGCGGGTTTTCGGCGTGATCGCGGCGGCGAGCCTGTCGAACGGGATGCTGTACTCGGGCGCTTCCAGCGTGACGAACACCGGCTTGCCGCCGGCCAGTTCGATCGACGGCACGTAGCTGTCATAGGTGGGTTCGACCACGACCACTTCGTCGCCCGGGTGCACGGTGCAGAGAATCGCAGTCAGGAGCGCCTGGGTGGCGCCCGCCGTGACGGTGATCTCGCTGTTCGCGTCATAGCGGCGGCCGTACAGGCTGGCGATCTTGTCCGAGATTGCCTGGCGCAGGGGCGCCGCGCCTGCCATTGGCGGGTACTGGTTGTGGCCGTCGCGCATGGCCTTTGCCACCGCGTCGACGATACGCGGATCGCAACCGAAGTCCGGAAAGCCCTGGCCGAGGTTCACGGCCCCTTTTTCCGCGGCGAGCGCGCTCATCACGGTGAAAATGGTGGTGCCCACGTCCGGCAGACGGGACGGAAACGACGGGATCATCGGCGTGTCGTGCGGTGCATTCATGGCGCTATCGGTGCTTAAACGATGGTCTTGAGGACAGGGTGAAGCTCGATTGTAGGGAATCTGCGCGTAGTGTGCGCGTCAGGCCGGCGCGGGCTCGTCGGCCTGCAGGACGCAGGAGGCGACGAACGGCCTCGGCTCTGCAATCTGGAAACCGAAGTCGCGGGCGATGCGGCGCGCCAGTTTCAGCACCGCACGGTCTTTCGACACCAGCCAGTCGGCTTGCGCGGCGTGCGCCAGCTCGAGGAACTTCTGGTCGTCGCGGTCCTTGCACTTCGGCAGCGGGCGGACGTTTTCAGCCGGCGCGGCGGCTAGCGCCGGCTCGGCTTGCTCGACCAGTTGTGCGAGGCGCGTCACGGTTGCAAGCGCCTCCGCCTTGTCCACCTCGCGTTTGGCAAACTGCGGGTAGTCGAGCACGTAGGTGAGCTCCGCGAGACAGCGGGCGTCGATCAACGCTTCGAGCGCGCCGCTTTCAAGGGCGGCGCGGATGGGACGCGTGTGTGGATCGTCGAAGACGAGGATGTCGATCCATACGTTCGAATCGAGGACCACGCGCAGGGCGGGTGCGGCAGGGGAGGCGGGCATTCGTTACAATCTGGCTTTCGTCATTAACGCCAGGCACGGCGTGCCTGCAAGCCTCTATGATAATCGTTCTGATTCTGAGCGGCGTCACAAGGCCTTGATTTATAAGAAAAATCAAGCGGATCAAGTACTTAGTTTGGACTGCGACCGGTGGAACACCCACCACTGCCACCGGACGATACAGCAATGAGCCATTTAGAAAAGCGGGGCGGCCGCTATTACTTTCGCCGCAAGGTACCCACTGCACTACGAGAGCATTACGGGCGTGATGAACTTCGATACTCCCTCAGGACTCCAGACCGGGCAGAGGCCATGCGTCTTGCGGCGGTCGAGACCGTGCGCACGGACAGCGAGTTTGCTGCGTTATTGAACCCTGCTGCAAAGGTGTTTGACGTGGTGGTGGTCGAGCCGAAAATGCTGCGGGAGTACGTGCTAGACCCGGACACGTTGGACGGCCTGCCGACTGGGCAAACGATACCTGTGCGTATGCTGAAGACACAAGCCGAAATGCTGAAAGCCGCCGCCTATGCTGAAGGGCGGCCCACGGCTGCGATCATTCGTGACCTGTTAGACATGTATTTTGCCGTCAAGAAGCATAACCCCGACACGCGCGAACGCGAGCGTTTCTGGCATGCTTATATGCTTCAGGAACCGTCCCTTAGCGACCCGGAAAAAGACCGGATGCAAAATATAGTAGAAGCGCTTAATGCTAAAGATGATGAGGCGCACGGCGCTGCCGCTTAGACCGGAACAGCGAGCTAGGGTCAGGGATAATCGAGAACCGATTCGCCAAAAAGAACGTTTGGGCAGCTACTCAAGGGGAAGCAATGAAGCGAGCGACTATCGGCTCGAAACAAGTGTTTGCACACTGTAAGCTGTACAGGGACGAAGTCGAAGATATTGTCGAGTTATTAACTATCGACGGCGTGCGCCCAAAAATAGAGAGTGACGGCTACGAAATAGAAGAAGATGATGATCTGTTCGAGTACCTTGGAGAGCGAGGACGAGCAACACTAGAGATCAAAAGCCGCGATATCTATGCGGTGTCACTTAGCACGAGTGATTTCAATGGTAAGGTTGAGGTCTCGACGTTAGGAGCTTCGACAGAAACTCTTGCGCTATTTGAGCGCGTATCCAACATCATCAGACATAACGCATCGGGGACGTGGTTGTCTGAACATCCAGTATTTTTCGCCGCCTCGCTTTGGCCACTCTTAGCAGGGGTGCCAATGTTATTTGCAAAATCCTCGCAGTTTCACCTCCCGGGATTCGCTTTGACTGTGGCAGGCTTAATTGCTTTCGCTTTTCGCTATGCCACCCGTCCCAGCGTCCGCACGCGATTCTTCGGCATACGCCGTCACGAGAAAAAAACCTTCTGGGACCGGAAAAAAGATGACTTAATGGAGAAGGCATTGATTGCTTTGTTCTCCGCAGCAGTTGGCGGAGCGATTGGTTACTATCTAAAGCCAGGACCACAAGCAATTGCTGCAACTCCATCGGCCACTCAAAGCCACGCAGAAACGCCTTCATCGGCCCCTCGACAATAAGCGCTCTGTATAGCCCAACCCCGGAGAAGGACAAATACAAGAATCGATGGCGCTTGCCATTGCCGGTCGCACATCAAAGCACGCCGTCCACAATCTACGCACGCCGGACTCGAACCGCCACGTATCAACGGCATTCGAGTCCGGCCCGGCACCATTACTCCCAATGACTCCTACAGCGGGACACCAATCCGACGATCAGCATGCATAGTCATCGGCAACTCCAGCCCAATCACCTTATAGCGAGACATAGCAGTCACGAGAGGACCGAGCGGATACGATATGCGCCGAGCGCTGCCCGCGTTCTTGATGGCTTGGCCGTCCCCCTGATTGGAGATACGGATAACCCAGGCCGTGTGAGCATTCGCCGCCTCGTCGTAATATGCCTCCTCGTACACATCTTCAGGCGATAACTGGCCTATCTCCTCAAGCCGAGCACCTGTGAAAAGTGCGAGCAGTGGTATCCAGTAGGCAGCATCTTTACGGCCCGACACAGGACGGGAACCGCTTACATATACAGGACTTGAAAAGATAGCTCGCGGCGCCGTTAGATCGAACGGGAACCGCGCGCCCTTGACATTCTTGCGCGTGCCTACTTTTACGCCTCGCGCCGGATTGTGGTCAATGTGCAGATTCGCCTCTGCAAAGTTAAGCAGCGTCCGAAGCATGTTTAACCGGAGGTTCGTCGTAGCGGGTGACGTGCCGCCAGCAAGCAATTCGTCTTTGTACTTGACAATATGCGCCTTTGTAACCGAGGCAATCGGGAATCTACCCACATGATCGTAAAACGAGTCGATTGTGCGATTCATCATGGCGACCGATCTAGGGACTGGCGCACGCTCAGTGACCCATGAAGCGGCAAGTTCCGCAAGAGAACGCGTGCCGTCCGCATCCCCTTTCTGTGTCATTTCGGGGGGCGGTGACGACCCGGACGGGGCCGGTGTGGGGGCTGGTATTGATGGAGCTATTGAAACCGCATTAGACAGACGTTCAGCCTCCACGGCCCGCGCGACAAGCAGGCTTGTTTTAAAATTTCGAGCGTCCTTAACCTGCCGTTTGTAGCTCTTCGATAGAGGTTCGCCGGTTCCATTCAAAGCGGCATCCTCGTAAAGCAGTGCTACCGGTTCCCCAGCGAGCGTTACCTCCACGTAATCGCCGGGGTTAGCAGGATTGAAAGGTACGGATAGTCACAACGAAACGTCACGGTGCCCACGCTCTAAGTTGTCAGGGCGGCCCTCTGAAGTGACTGCCGTGGGGTGCTAGATTTGCGTCAATGCTGCTGTAAAACTGTTTACGATCCTATGTACTCCACACAAATTTATTGCGCTGATCGAAGAATCTGTTCTACATTCCGTCGTGTCTAACGATGAAGGGTGAGGCGATGAACACGGCGTTTCTTTTCATGGCCCAATTCGGAGCAAGGGCTGTGATACCGCTGGAGGAGGTCCGCAAGGCGTTCTTTTCACACCTGGAGCCGGATAACCTTACGCGCAAGCTAACTAGCGGAGAAATACCGCTTCCCGTAGTGAAGGCAGACAGAAGCCAGAAAACCGCGAAGGGGGTACACCTCCAAGACTTGGCTGAGTACATCGATATTCAGAGGGCGGAAGCGGTGAAAGAGCGCAATCAACTCTGCGGCTTACGGTGAGGATATGAATACGATATTTCTTCTGATGGCGCAGTTCGGCCCGCGAGTTGCCATACCTGTAGAGGATGTTCGGCGTGAATATTTCCCTCATTTAGAACTTCTCCAGTTCATGAGGAAACTGTCTATAGGTGACATTCCTCTGCCCGTCACACGGGCCGAAAGGAGTGTTAAAAGTGCAAAGTACATCAGCATGATGGACCTAGCAATTTACCTTGATGCGCAGATGGAGGCCGGGCGGCGCGATTACGAGAAACTGAGGGCGCACGGCAGCGCTTTGTAGACTTGCTGCTTAGACGGGTGAAGCTATGAACACAATTTTCCTGCTCATGGCCCAATTCGGTCCGAGAGCGATCATCCCCATTGAAGAAGTATGTACGGCTTATTTCCCTCATCTGGAGCTTAAGGCGTTCACGCGGAAGATAGCGAGTGGGGATATACCACTGCCTGTGGTCCGAATCGAAGATAGCAAGCAGGCCTCGAAAGGTGTCTACGCGCAGGACTTGGCCGATTACATAGACGCAAAACGGGCTGTGGCGGTGAAGGAACGGAATCAACTTTGCGGTTTGCGGTGATCTAGTAATGTGATGCGATGCCTAAAGACCTCAGATTGAAAATTCAGCGCGCCGTTAGCGGCGGGCCGGACATGCGTAAGCCCCAGTATCCAGGAGGATACGAGCCTCCTGCTGCTGGCCTCGCGCGTGCACGCCTCGTTGGATATTTCGAGCTTGGTACGCATGAGGAGGAATTCGAGAACAGGAAGCGCGACCGTGAAAAGGTTGATCTGGTCTTTGAACTGAGCGGACCGAATCACGCACCGAGGCAACTTGAGAACGGTACGCTCGTTCCGATCCGTATCGCGGTCCAAGAGACGTTAAGCCTCGACGAACGCTCTAATTTCTTCAGGCTGTTCGGCGCGTTGAACTACGCAGGCAAAGCTACGCATATGGCGGAGCTTCTGGGCGACCCGTTTATCGTTGAGGTGTTCCACCGTCCCAGCGTGGACGGCACCAAGATATATGCGACGCTCAAAGGGCCTGCCGGATACATGGTTACGGGACCTGATATCCACGACGCACGCACCGGACGGGATATCCATGTAGAAGTGGCACAGCCGATTACGGATTTGAGGATGTTTGTGTGGGCGAGTGCTGACAAAGAAGACTGGTACAGCATCCACATTCCGGGTGAGTACGAGGAGAAGAAAGACGCAGAAGGTAAGGTTATCTCTCCGGCGCGCTCCAAGAACGTGATTCAAGAATGCATCATGTCCGCCAAGAACTGGCCGGATCATCCGCTAGCGGCGGTCGTTCAACTTGGAGGTGACCCGGACGCACCCAGCCCGGAGGAGTTGGAGAGGCAGCGGGAGGAGGAGCTTAAAGAGTGGCAGGAGGAAAATTGGCGGAGACTCAAGGCGGCTGTTGACAATGCGGTGGGGAAGCGTCCTAAGGAGCCGCCGAAGAGACGTGCGCGCGTGCCGAAGCGGCCTGAAAACTGATACACTCGCCTGCTCCACCGGTAGCAATGTTTCAACGTAAGTATTTGATTTTTAAAGCCAAATGATAATCGTTCTGTCGCCGGCGAAATCGCTCGACTACGAAACCCCTCCGCACGTCAAAAAGCATACGATCCCCGATTTTGTCGATGACGCCGCCGAATTGATCGGCGGGTTGCGCCGCCTGTCGCCGCAACAGATCGGCACGTTGATGGGCATTTCCGATCCGCTCGCTCAGCTCAACTTCCAGCGTTATGCCGAGTGGTCGCCCAGCTTCGACACCAGTAACGCGAAGCAGGCAGTGCTCGCATTCAACGGCGATGTGTACGAGGGATTCGACGCGAAGACCCTGTCTTCAGCCGATCTCGACTTTGCGCAAAAACACGTGCGCGTGCTGTCGGGCCTGTACGGGCTGCTGCGCCCGCTCGATCTGCTGCAGCCGTACCGGCTCGAGATGGGGACGCGTTTTGCCAATGCGCGGGGCAAGGATCTGTATGCGTTCTGGGGCGAGCGCATCACGCAGGCGTTGAATGCGCAACTAAAGAAGAACGCGAGCGCGCAGCGTGTGCTGGTTAACTGCGCATCGGGCGAGTACTTCAAGTCGGTCAAGCCGAAATTGCTCGACGCGCCGGTGATCACGCCGGTGTTCGAAGACTGGAAGGGCGGGCGCTACAAGATCATCAGCTTCCATGCGAAGCGCGCTCGTGGGCTGATGGCGCGCTATGCAGTCGAGAACCGCCTTGAGGCGCCGGAGCAGTTGAGGGGCTTCGATAGCGAGGGATATGCGTTCGACGCCGAGGCGTCGAACGATTCGACTTACGTATTCCGCCGCCGGATTGCCGAGTGAACACAGGATCAGCGCCAGGCGAAGCGCCGGATGAGCGCTGACCAGGCAGGCAAGCGAAGCGTACCGTACCGGCCGCAATGGCCACCCAAGCCGGGAACAACACCATGACACTATCTATTACGAGCAACTTCGATGCAGGCGCGATCGAAGTCCTGTCCTGCGAGCAGGCCGACAATATCCGCTTGCGCGTGCGGCGCGACAGCCACGCCGACTTTGCGCAGTGGTTCTACTTCCGCCTGTCCGGCGCGCAGGGCGAGCGCTGCGTGATGACCTTCGAGAACGCTGCCGACTGCGCGTTCGCAGAAGGCTGGCGCGACTATCAGGCGGCCGCGAGCTACGACCGCGTGAACTGGTTCCGCGTGCCCACCTCGTACGACGGCCGCGTGTTGACGATCGACCACACGCCCGAGTTCGACCGTATCTACTACGCGTACTTCGAGCCATACAGCGAAGAGCGTCACTCGGAGTTTCTGGGCGCCGTGCAGCAAATGCCGCAGGCGTCGCTCACCGAGCTCGGCCTCACCGTCGAAGGCCGGCCGATGTCCTTGCTCACGCTCGGCACGCCGCAAAGCGGCGCCACACCGAAAAAGAAGATCTGGATCATCGCGCGCCAGCATCCTGGCGAGACGATGGCCGAATGGTTTGTCGAAGGCATGGTGAAGCGCCTGGCCGGTTGGGG
Organism: Burkholderia sp. 4M9327F10; assembly: GCF_005503145.1. Taxonomy (GTDB): domain Bacteria; phylum Pseudomonadota; class Gammaproteobacteria; order Burkholderiales; family Burkholderiaceae; genus Paraburkholderia. The sequence continues at coordinate 233,017 of NZ_SCNV01000007.1, forward strand.
CGACTGGGCGGGCGACCCGGTCGCGCGCAAGCTCTACGACCACGCGGTGTTCTACATCGTGCCGAACATGAATCCCGATGGCAGCGTGCATGGCAATCTGCGGACCAACGCGGCCGGCGCGAATCTGAATCGCGAATGGATGGAGCCCGATGCGGCGCGCAGCCCCGAAGTGCTGCTGGTGCGCGACGCCATCCATGCAACCGGCTGCGATCTGTTCTTCGACATTCACGGCGACGAGGCGTTGCCCTATGTCTTCGTGGCGGGCTCGGAAATGCTGCCTGGCTTTACCGCTCGCCAAGGCGAGGAGCAGAAGGCGTTTATCGAGGCATTCAAGCACGCGAGTCCGGATTTCCAGGACAAGTACGGCTACGCGGCAAGCAAGTATCGCGAAGATGCGCTGAAGCTTGCGTCGAAGTACATCGGCAATGAATTCGGCTGCCTGTCCCTGACGCTGGAAATGCCGTTCAAGGACAACGCAAATCTGCCGGATGAGCGGGTAGGCTGGAATGGCGAGCGCAGTGCATCGCTGGGCGCCGCGATGCTGCAGGCGATCCTGCGGCACGTGGAAACGTTCGTCTGACGCGGTGAGCGAGGCGGCGGCGTTGGGCCGCTTGCTCTCACGGATAATATGCAGTGGCGGCTTCGCAGCGCGACAAAAAGCGAGGCATGGGCGGTGAGCCCATGCCTCGCTTTGCTTTTGTATGAGCGTTGGTGCCGGGCACTGGAACGGTGTGCCCGCGCACGTGCGCTATGGCGTCACTGCGTCTTCTTCGTTGTCGTTTTCTTGCTGCTCGATTTGCTGGACGACGACTTGCTCGACGTAGCTTTCTTCGAACTCTTGCCGGACGATTTCTTGATAGACGATTTGTTGCCGGTGGAGTGCTTGCCCTTTACGCCTTTGTGTTTGCCGGAAGACGGCTCGGCGCGCGGTTTGGCCGGCGGTACCGGATCGTTCCAGCTAAACGCGAGCATCTGGCTACCCACATAGCCGCAGCGGAATTTCAGGTCGGCGGGGTCGCCGTTGCCGTCCTGGCGCACGCCGAGCCCTTCCACGGTGACAATGCTGTCGACCTTGACGCGCTGCTTGCCTTCGTCGAACGAGTCGTTCCACGGCGTGACCGAAGAGTGCGCGCTATCGAAAGAGCTGGGCGGGAATTCGACGTGGTCGAAAACGGTTGAGGTGCTGGCGACAAAATTGCCATGCGCTGCGCAGTCCGCCACGAGCGGGTCGGCGTGCATGTCATTGACGAATTTATCGACGAGTTCGTTGTGCTGTTCGAGCTGATCGGCGAATGCGGGAGCGATGCACATGAGCGAAACACTCGCTGCACATGCCGCTAACCGGCCGGCCACCCGCAGCAATCGGCGCGGTACGTTGGTGCGATCCATCTAGTTCGGTAGGCGCTATTGAGACATCAGGCACGTAAGATGCCTGACGGCTGGAAGGAGTTCAATCCTGACACAAATATTTTGCGTTGTCGTGGTACGCAGTCTCGAATTGCGTGGGATTGCGCGGGCGCAGTGCGGACCGATTGCCGCAAGGTGTTGCTGGATGGCGCGGTTTGCCTTCTGTTGAGCCTGGTCGTTTTGCCGCACATCAAGCTGGGTGAAATGGCTACCCTCGCGCTGCGAGGCGGCGAACCTGGCGAGTGCGCAGGGCTACTGGCGCGTCGGACTACTTCAGATGCGCGGGCCGCCTAACCGGTAACGACGCACGTCATAGGTGGTGACCCATGCCGGCCGATAGACGGCGATCAGCGCCGTGGACATGCCCGTGAACCATGCTTCGCCCGTCGCCAGCAGAAACACACTGAACGCATAGCCGACGGGCACGACGGTCATCGAGCCGCCGGAGATAGCGACATGGGTGCCTACCGCAACCCCGGCTGTGAGCGCGACTGCGATGGCCGGAGACACGAAGCCCTGGCCGAAGATGAACATGAACAGGTTGCGCGGCAGCCACGCTATGCAGGCCCGCTGCAGCAGCGCGGAAATCCCAACCGGCAATGCACCGTAGATGATGAAGGTGAGCGCGATACCCTGCCATGGGGCGTCGAACACGACCGCCGCAAGCCCGGTGACCGCAGCCATGGCGACAAGTGCGAGCGCCCAGTCGAACAGCGTGACGACGAGCGTTGCGCCGAGCAGGTGCATCACCGTGCCGTCGTCGAGCCATGCGTTGCTGGCCCAGAGCACCGAGACGGCGACGATGATCGCGAGCCACACGTGTTGAAGCGTCGCGTCTTGCAGTCGTTTGAAAGGGTTTTTCCATAGCGCGAGCAGCAGCGCGGTGGCGACCCAGCCACCGACAGCGACCCATAGCGGAAGCGGTGTGTAGAGGAAACCCATACATCTCATATTACTCGTTGGACGGAAAAAGGTGTGAGCGGATTCCGTGCCAGCGGTGACCGAGGTGTGGATTTCCTGTCGGCGGTCAAATACCCGCATTGGGCCGCCGATCGGCCGGCGGCAAGCCGGCGACCTGCGGCCCGCTCATTCCGGTTGGGTTGGTTCGGTCTGCTCGGTCTGCTCGAATGGTTCGGTCGGTTCGGTTGGCTTGGTTGGTTCGTCCGGACCCGGTTCGCCAAATGGAGCCGTGGATTCGGCTGCCATCAACTGGTCTTGCCTCGCGTCGTTCGCCGGCAACGGGTACGTGAACGGCGGCTGGTTGCGGCGGCGCAGCGGGACAGCGCCCTGCTGACCCATGACCGGCCGCGGCGGGCTGTTGTGATCGGTGCGCAGCACTTCGAGCTGGGCCGACAGCCAGCCGTTATAAAGCGCTACGGCCGCGGCGCGATTGGGAGCACCGAGTTGCTGGAAGATACTGGCGAGGTGGATCTTGACGGTGCCTTCGCTGATGCCGAGGGTTCGGGCAATCATCTTGTTCGTGCTGCCCATATGCACGCAACGCATGATTTGCTCCTGACGGGGCGACAGGCCGTTCGCGAGCTTGGCTCGCCTGGGTGGCGGTTTGGCCGCGGCCTCCGGTTGGCGCGGCACAGCCTCGAGTTGCGGAGGCGGTGGGAGCGCCAGTGCGCCCGCCGGGACGTAGTGCCCGCCAAGCAGTACGATTTCGAGTGCGCGCACAATCAGGCGCGGGTCCGTGTCCCGCGGGACTACGCCGAGCACCCCTTTGTCGAGCAGATCGCACACGCATTCTGGCGAGGTGTCGCCCGTGAGCACGGCAACCCGCAGGCCGGAGTACTCGGCGAGCAACCGGCGGATGACAGTGGAGCACATCCAGTCCTGCCAGTCGATCACCAGCAGATCCGGCGTTTGCCTGCGCAGGGCGCGATCAACCTGGCGCCAGTCTTGTGCTTCATTGAAACGTGCGTGGCGGTCGATTTGCCGCAACAGTGCCTTGAGTCCGTCGCGTCGTTCCGCGTCCGAGTTAAGAACCGAGAATCGCATGCCATGTCTCCAGATGAATCAGTGGTGATGGCGCGATGCCAGCGAGCGGCAGATGAAGCCGGTTTGATTACGATGCGCCACCAGCGTCATCATGACAAATTCCTTGCGTCTTGGCGGCCTGGCCAGATGGCATAAGACAAGTGACATGTCTGGTTTTTCTCTTCGGAAATGCAAACGGCCCAATCAGCATAAGCCGATTGGGCCGTTCAGGTCTGGTGGGCGGTCTCGCCGCGTGGCCCTGCGGGGTAGCAGGGCTGGGGCCGGCACACGCCGCAGGGGGCCTCAGTGGAAATGCGGCTGCGCGGGTTCGGCGTCTTCGGGCATTTCCGCATGGACGATTTCGCCAAGCGGGTCGGCGTACAGAGGTACGCCGCAGTCATCGCAATATTCAGGCTCGAAGCGGCCGGCATGACGTCGGATATCGGTCACGCCGGTTTCCTTCAGCAGTGCGACGATTTCTTCGAGCGGGCCGTTGATCGCGTCGGTTTCTTGCGGCTCTTCGTCAATGCCCGATTCGCCGCTTTCCCGGCCATACAGGGGCCAGACGACGCCATAGATCACATCGTTGCTGCCGCGGCGCGTGAAGCCGACGCGATATTCGTCAATCCGGCGCTCGCCAAAGCCCGCGACGACCGCACGCAGGTCGCCCGGCGCCACGCTGATGGTGTCGAACAGGTAGCGCACGGCGGTGCGCACGGTATGCGGGCGCACGCGTTCGTCGGCGTCCCGGCAAGCCGAATAGTAGGCGTCCGGCAGCAGGCACTCGAATTCGCAGCCCGGCAAGGCCAGGGACAGGTTGGCGCCGCCCTGGTTGGCCCACTGCTCGAGGCATTGGCTGCGCTCGATGCGGTTACCGTGCTCCTCTTCCTGCCAGCGGAACACCGGTGCACCGACGGGAGCCGCGACTACCGCCAGCAGGAAACGCGGGTCGGCCAGAATCGGCGAGGTCTCGGGCAGTTCGCCGAAGTTGATTTTTGCTGTGCCGCTGCCGAGCGCTGCCTGTGCCAACTGCTGTGCGATGCGCCAGGTTTCGACGTGATGGCGCGGCAACTGGTCAATGCTGTACAGGAACGGCGCCATCCCCACGCGGGTGCCGGCGGCGAGAACGTGTGCCTGCAGGTGAGCGCGCAAGGCGTCCGCGGCGTCGCCTTTCAGCGGCCCGGAGGGGATCGCGTAGCGTGTCCAGGCGAGTACGGGGGCGGCGATCAGCAATGCCTCATGCGGCACGCCGTCGTGCTCGACAATGAACGATTCGCTATGCGTTTCCGCCATGTCGGCGAGCGCACCGTAGGCATCCGGATGATTCTGCTGAAGATGGTCCAGTGCCGCATCTAGCGTTGTCTGATTGGCATTGCGGACGATCTTGGCCAGCAGCGCATCGAGTTTCGCTTCCCAGAAGCGGTCTTCAGTGCGGCTGCCCGACGCGAATAGCGCGAGCGAGAGACCGACAAGCTTGTCGGCATCGGGAGGGAGACGTTTGGCGATTCGCGAGCGCATAAATCCAGAAGTGGGGTGCACAGAACCGTATATTCTAGTCTTTTCTGCGCCACCCCATGAATTGCGCGTGATGCTGGATGGCTCGGGCTGTCCGCGGCGTAACGCCGGCATGGCCGAGGGGGGCTTGGCGGCGCGCTATATGCCGATTGGCGGGTTGACGCGGACCACCTGGTTGACCCAAGGTAGGGGGTGCTGCGCAACTGACTTCCATGCGGGCGGCTTCCGGCGCTGCGCCAATGAGCGTGAGTGCTGACGCTGTCGTGGTCTGAAACAATCGAGAGGATTAATAGTGAAATCGGACCAACTGATCGAGCGGCTTGCCGCTGTGTTTGCATTGATCGTGCTGGTGGGCGGCTCGTTACTGGTGTTGGCGCCATTTACGACGGCATTGCTGTGGGGCGCCATTCTCAGCTATAGCTCGTGGGGGCTGTACCGCAAGCTGACCGCGATGGTCGGCGGCAGGCGCAAGCTGGCGGCACTGCTGATTGTCTTCATTATCCTGATTGTTGTTCTTGGACCGTTCGTCTATGCGGGATTCGCATTCGGGGCGCATGTGCATGAGATCGTCGCGCTGGTGCAAAGACTGTTTGAAGATGGGTTGCCGGATCTGCCGGACTGGGTTGGGCGGATTCCGCTGGCGGGTCCGAATATCGAAGCCTTCTGGGCACACCTGACAAGCGGCAACTCGGAGCTGATCGCCCAGTTGCGAACCCTGGCGGCGCCGGCCGGCAAGTGGATCCTCGCTGCTGCTATTGCGGTGACGCATGGCTTGGGGTTGCTCGCACTCAGTATCGTGCTGGCGTTCTTCTTCTATACCGGGGGCGAGGGCGCGGCGGCGTGGTTGAATGCGGGGATGCGCCGCATCGCCGGCGAACGCGCCGATTATCTGTTGGCGCTGGCGGGCAATACGGTGCGCGGCGTGGTGTACGGCATTCTTGGTACGGCGTTGGTGCAGGGGGTGCTGGCCGGCTTCGGTTGCTGGATTGCCGGCGTGCCGGCGCCTGCGCTGCTTGGATTAGCCACCTTTTTCCTTTCCGTCGTGCCGGGCGGTCCGGTGATTGTCTGGTTGCCCGCCGCAATCTGGCTTTACCACGGTGGCGCAACCGGCTGGGCGATCTTCCTGGTCGTCTGGGGCGTGGTTGCGGTGGGTATGTCGGATAACGTGATCAAGCCGATCCTGATCGGCAAGAGCAGCGACATGCCGTTGATTCTGGTGATGCTGGGCATACTCGGTGGAGCCTTCGCGTTCGGCTTCCTTGGCGTATTTATTGGGCCTACGCTGCTGGCCGTTGCCTACACGGTTTTGCATGATTGGACGATCGGTTCGTCGGCAGCTCAAACCTTGAAGCCAGAGATCGAAGCAGCGTCCGTCGACGACACACGGCCGGTTCAAAAGGCACCTTGAAATAAATTCCCGGTAGGGCTTGCAAGGCGATGAGCGGCTCGCTAGAATCTCGTTCTTTCGCGCTTCGTCAGAGACGGGCGCGGGAACGGGAGAGCCAGCAGTGGCAAGGCTTTCGGCGGGGCGGGCAGGTTGAGGTGGTGATAAAAACCTGTTGACGATCCAGCGAAAGTTCTTCATAATCTCGTTTCTCTGCTGCTGATGCAGCGACGCAGAACGAAGCGGTGCCGGGTGGTTGAAGTGTGCGCGGTTTTGTGAGTGCGGATGCGATCTTTAAAAATTAACAGCCGATAAGTGTGGGCGCTTGATGGCGACGCGAGCCGGGTCCTTCGGGGTCTGGTGTACAAGCGAAAGTATCAAGTCTCACACAGTAATGAAAGGAAGGTTTTCCTGTTCTTATGGACAGGTTAATCAATCGTCAGTACGTTGAGTGAGCGACCGGTCTCGGAAGAGA
>NZ_SCNV01000080.1 GCF_005503145.1 Burkholderia sp. 4M9327F10
AGTTGCCGGATGGTGGTTCGTCTTGCCGTCATCGCCCAGATCCTCATACCGTGTTCGTGGCCGTTTTAAAACAGCCTGAGAGTATCGGCAAATCGTTCTTGGCTTGCGCATACATCGTGGCTGTTCAGGAGGATGATTTCGCTGGCTTCGCGGCCCGTGATCTGGTCGGCGTGGCGTAGGCGGACCATATGTTTCGTGTGTGCGCGCTTGTCGTCGGCGCGTACGCGGGTCTGACAGGCCATGAAGGGCTGAAAACCTTCCTTGCGCAGGCCGTCCAGTACGTCGCTGGTTGGAATGTAGGTGTACCGTTCCGAGCGGCTTTCGTGCGCGGACAGCGCGAAGATCGACGGGGCAACCTCTGCGATCTCGTCATTCGTCAGCGGGCGATCCGAACGTGTGCCAACTGCGTTGCGTCCGAAGCGGCTTGTCAGGTAAGTGGTGTCCATGCTGTTCCCCAATATCAGGATCAGCCCCAGCCCACAGGCCGGGGCCGTGAGTGGTCAATGCGTCAGTCGATGGCGCGCAGGATGTTGGCGGCCTCTACGTGCTGCGTCGCGTAGGCCCGCAGCGCGTGGTAGTGGTCAACGATCCTGTCATCGCCGCACTTTTCCGCCAGATGGCACAGGGCAAAGAGCGTCACAACGATGCCGAAAGCGTCGGCGCCCATCATGTCGCTGTAGCCGTTCATGTGCCACCGGACATGAAGCCGTCCGCACCGCTCGGGAGCCATGTAGAAGCCGCCGTTCGACAGCTGGAAGAAGATCCACGAACCACCGTCGTAGGCGCTTGCGAGTCGACGCGCCCACTCGTACACCAGCGTCTCGCCACGGAGGTAGTCCGGGCCGAGGTAGTGCGGCAGGAAGTTGAGGCGCAGTTCGTCGGGAACGACAGACGAGGTAATCGCGTCAACAGAGGTTTCTTGGGTCATCGGTTTCTCTCCGGTTAGCGACCGAAAACAGTTCGGCCTTGTATTTATTATAGGGCAAATTGCCCTATATACAAGTTGCTTTGTTAGTTCATTGGGAATTTGTTTTAATTGGGTTTGCGTGTCGATTAATAATTAATATGGGAAATCATCTTTATTAAGAGGGCATGTTGCCCTATTATGGTTGTGAGGCCGGAGCTACTTCTGGTCACTAACCGGAGAAAAACCGATGGAAGCATCTGAACAAAAGGCAGTCGTGGCAGCTAGCAGCGTCCCGGACGCGCTGGAAACCAGATTCGGCAGCGAAGCGCAGATCGAATACGTCCCGTACGGACGGCTGTGCCGCTCGCCGCTGAATGTCCGCAAAAAGGCACCCACCGGCATCGAGGCGCTGGCCGGAACAATTGCCGGGAAAGGACTGATTCAGAATCTCGTCGTGCACGAGATGAAAGGCCGCACGAAGGTGCCGAAGCTCGGCGTGTGCGCCGGACAGCGGCGGCTGGCCGCGCTCGAACTGCTGTTCTCGCAGGGGCACATTACTAAGGATTACCAGGTGCCGGTGCTGATCGTCAGTGATGGCGAGGCGATGGCTGCGTCGCTGATCGAGAACCGGGAACGGGAAGCCATGTCGATCGCAGATGAAAGCGTCGCGTTCCGCCTGCTCACGGAGGAGGGCAAAAGCGTGGCCCACGTGGGGGCGCTGTTCAAAGTGTCGGAAATGGTTGTGCGCCGCGCGCTCAGGATAGCAAACCTGTCGCCGGTGCTGCTCGATCTGCTGCGCGACGACAAGCTGGACTATGAGCAGGCGAAGGTGCTTGCACTGGCCGACGATCACGCAGCGCAAGAGCGTGTGTGGACTGACGCGCAGACGCCCTGGCTGCGCCGTCCTGCCGAACTGCGCGCAGCGCTGACGAAAGCGGAGCTCGACGCCAGCGAGAATCCGCTCGCGAAGTTTGTCGGGCTAGACGCTTACGAGGCGGCAGGCGGCTACGTGCGTCGCGATCTGTTTTCCGACGACCAGAACGCCGGATACATCGCGGATGCGGACCTGCTGCATCGCCTTGCGACTGACCGCCTGATCGAGCTATCCCAGGCCGTAGCCGCTGAGGGCTGGTGTTTCGTGGAGACGCGGACCCGCTGTGACCAGGCCGAACTGTTCCAGTACGACCGGATCGCATCGACCACACGCAGGCCGACCAAAGCGGAAAAGGCCGAGCTGGCGAAGCTTGCTGCCACGCGCGACGAGGCGAAGGCCGCGCTCGATGCGTATTACGCCGATCAGGACAGCGAGGAAGACGAGGCGCTTTGGGAAAAGCTGGACAACGCGCTCAACGATGCTTCGGCTGCTGTTGACGCCTATGCCGAGCGCTTTGAAACGTTCGCCGCCGACGACATGAAGCAGGCCGGTGCGTTCGTCGCCATTGACGAGGACGGAAAGGTGCAGATCACGCGTGGCCTGCGCTGCCGGGAAATCAACGACGCCGACGCGGGCAGTATCGCTCACTTCTCGCATGCGCAGCGAAATCGCGACCTGCCCGCGAAGGCCAGGCCCATGCACGGCGAAAAGCTGTGCAAACGGCTTACCGCGCACCGCACGGCTGCGGTACAGATCGAGCTTGCGCAGCAGCCGACCGTTGCGCTGGCCGTGCTGATGTACCGGATGATTCCGGCTGTATTCGATGACGTGTACGGACAGTCATACATTGACCATGCGGTGCGGATCGACGTGCATACGTCGCGCGATGCGCTGGTGTCGAACGCCGACGACATGGCCGACAGCGCTGCATGGAAGGCGCTTGAAGTTGAGCGGGCGAAGTGGAGCCGGATGCTGCCGAAGCGCACCGATGAACTGCTCGCGTGGCTGCTGCAACAGGACGTGGACGTGATGTCGAGCCTGTTTGCATTCTGCGTGGCCGCGACGGTAGACAGCGTCAGTCCCGTTGACCGGGCGCACCCGGTCAACGAAGTGGCGAACATGCTGGAACTGGACCTCACGCGCTACTGGAAGCCAACGCGTGCAGGGTATTTCGAGCACATCCCGAAAGATCGTATCGTGACAGTTGTCGGCGAGACGGTTTCGCCGCAGGCCGCAGGCGAACTGCGCGGGATGAAAAAGGGAGATGCCGCTGCTGCCGCCGAGCTTCGCATGACGGACTCGGGCTGGTTGCCGGAAGTGCTGCGCAACCGTGAGGTGCCGAAACACGTCACGTACGGCCATTGGGAGGATGACGAGGAAAGCGACGCCGACAGCACGCAGGATGAGTGCAACGATGGGGATGCGGAGGAAGCCGAAGCCGCCTGAGCCGTGATGCACTTTGCCTAAGTGCAGGCATGTCACATGCCGCCGTCCGGGTGAAAGCCCGGGCGGTTTTTTGCATTACGAGTCCTGCATAGGAAAAAAAGACGCCGATCCGCAGACCGGCTTTCCGAGGCTCTTACCGCGTGCTTTTGGGGACCAGGCAGCGGCACGACGATTATGCCAGGCCGCGCGCCTGACGAGCCCGCGTTTTGGGAAACAGAATGTAACTACGTGGTGCGAACCAGGGCGGTATCGCGCGCGCCGCGCGCCCGTATCGAGGGTCGTGGGGACCCATGCAGGATGCATGGGGAGCGGCCCGACCCGGCGCAGCGCGGCGGGGCGATGCGGCTCAGCGCTTGAGCAGAGGGGGATTGTATTTGCGTTTCATTTCTTCGAGATCCTCTGAGGTGATGACGGGATCGGCGTACTGCTGGGCAACCAGTTTGCTGATCTGAACGCTCGACAAAGTCGGGTTTTCGCGTTGCAGTTCTTCGCGTGTCTTGACGGTTTTGCCATGACTGGCGCTATTCGTGACGGCGGACGCTGAATTGGGCGTAGCCGCCTGAGTGACCGGCGACGCGGACCGGGGTTGAGGTATCGGTGTGGCTGGTTGCGCAATGGCCTGGTCGAGGGTGCGCGAACTTCGGCGGGGGGCTGGCCTACCCAGGCGTTTGCGAATCCGCTGCAAGGCCTTGATGAAAGCCGGGAGTGTCATGGTGAATCCGCCATCGTGGAGGCGTGACAGGACGACTGCGCGTGGGACGCCTCTCGCTATGGCCGCGTCGATGTGCTCAATCAGATCGACCAGCAAAGCCGATTCGCGGCGATCGGAAGGGGCGTCATGGTCTGGCGCGAGCGATTGGGTAACGGCGTCGATGTCAATCTTGGGCATGGGTGTCTGCGGCGCGGGTACTGGACGGGGTGATGATGGCATATCACGGGCGCATTGTGTCCACTTGGTGCCTCTCCATGTCCACCTTAAAGGTGCACTTGGGGTATTGTTCGGGGTGTAGGCGGGTATTGTGAGGTGGCGTGGTTATATTTGAGCGCGCGGCGAGGCACGTCGGATATGTTTACGCGATGCTACGCATCCCGTAAAATATCTTGTGCCAAAGGGGCGAGCCCCTTTGAAACCCCGACGCGGGTACTGCCGCGTCAGCGTGCCGACAACTCCGTTGCCGACACTAAGCACTGCCAGGTATGCGTAATGAATATGCAACGAATACGGAGGTCCGGCGATGATTCCGCGCAGCGAATGGGTGATCCAGCTTGTAGTGGGGCCGCGCGCCGACGAGTGCGGCAGCGAGCCGCGTTATCTGCCGTGGGCAGGCTATACCTGGCCAATGACGGGGGACCAGGCGATGCGCGCGCTGCGCGAGTGCGAGTTGCGGTGGCCGGAATACGAGTTTCGCGCGCATCCGATCGATGACGACGGCAGGCCGTTCGCGATGGTCGGCGCCGAGATCGACCGTAGTCGCTCGACGGGGCTCTGGTGATGCCAAAGCAGAAAAGCAATGGCGGGGCAGGGCTAGGCAAGCCGATCGCGTTCCGTCTGTCGGATGCGGATCGCGCAGCGTACCTTGCCAAGGTGGCGCAAAGCGGGATGACGCAATCGGAGTTTTTCCGCCAGGCCGTGCTGACTAACCGCACGCAGATCGTCGCGCGACCGAAGGCGAGCACCGATCGCAAGCGCCTGCTGTACGTGTTCAACAAGACGAGCAACAACCTGAACCAGATCGCGCACCGTGCGAACTCCGAGCACGTGCGCGGCAAGCTGTCAGAGGCGACGTATGCGCAGCTGCTTGACCAGCTGCAGATGATCTCGCGGTACCTGAAAGCGACGCTAGGCAAGGTCGATTGATGCGGAGACCTGGGATGGAGACGGCATGATCGAGGTGCAGAAGGCGATCGCATCCGTGGTCGAGCTTGAAACGCGGCTGCACGACAAACTGACTGGTGCCGGGCGGGACACGTTGAGCCGCACGCACTGCGACGCCGCACGCGCACAGGTCGTAGCCGCGCGCCATCTCCTGTATGCGAATGTGTATTTCGAGCTCGAGCGGCGCATTGCGCAGGTCGAGTTGTGGCTCGAGGCGCGCAGGCATCTGCACCCCCATCCGGGGGCCAACTGATGCTGATCCGCGTGCGTGGCCACCATGACGGCATCAAGGAATATCTGGAGAAAGGCCAGAAGCAGGATCGTGAGTTCGAGCGTGACGAGATGGACGAGCGGGTCATTCTCGCGGGCGACCTGGACCTGACGAACGAAATCATCCAGTCGATGGACACCGCAGCCGAGCGGTATCTGACCATCACGCTGTCATTCAAGGAAGACGAGGTCTCGCGCGAGACGCTGGAAGCGATCACACGCGACTTCGAGGCGTTCACGTTTTCCGCGTACCGCAAGGACGAGTATGCGTTCTATGCCGAGGCGCACGTGCCGCGGCTCAAAAGCTACGCCGACCGCAAGAGCGGCGAGCCGATCGAGCGCAAGGTGCATATCCATTTCGTGGTGCCGGCGGTCAATCTGCTGACCGGGCGACGGCTCGAACCGTTCGGCAAGGTCGACCAGCAGACACGCTTTCTCGAAGCCTTCCAGGAACACGCGAACGCAAAATACGGGCTCGCGAGTCCGAAGGACAACCGGCGCGTCGCGTTCACCGATGCGTCGGAAATGATCAGCCGGTACAAGGGCGATGCGTTCGCCGGCGCGAACCGGGAGCTTAAGGCATCGATCCTCGAGGCGGTACTCACACGCAACATCACGCGCCATGACGACTTCAGGGCGCTGCTGGCCGAGTACGGCGACACGCGCACGCGCAACGCCGGGCGTGACGTCGAGTATGAAAACGTGAAGCTGAACGACGCGGCAAAGGGCGTCAATCTGAAAGAGTACGTGTTTTCGCGCGAGTTTATCGAGCTTGATGCGGACGCCAAGCATGCCGCGCTCGCATCGGGCATCCACTCGCAGTACATCGAACCCGGCGTGCCGCGCGAGACGCCGGCCGCGTATGTCGAACTGCTGGATGAGTGGCACGCAGTGCGCGCGCGGGAAATCAAGTATCTGAACAGCGGCAGCAGTTTTTACGAAACCTACCGGAACGCTTCGCCGGACGAGCAGCGGCGCCTGCTTGCCCACCGTGAGACGCGTTTCTATCAACGCACTGGAGGACTGGATGAACGCGAAATCAAACGACGCAGCAGCCGTGGACCCGGAAACTGGCGAGATTGGTGGGGGCTGGGAAGAACTCGCGGCCACGAGCGAACACGAGAGTCAGGCCGAGGAGGGCCGGAGCGCGGGCAAACCAGCTGGGAAGCGCTCGAACGCGAACACGAAGAAATCACCAGGCGGTGGCGAGCCGGAGCGGATCGTGACATTGACGCTCGCTTCGATCGATCCGGCCCGGCGGCCGAATCCTTCGACCGTGTGCGAGGTGTGCCCGGCAGCGGTCTGGATGGCGACGCCGCGCGACGTCAAATGCTTCTGCCGCCTGATGCATTACTGGAGCTGGGAAACCAGCAAGCCGAACGAGCTGACGCATTGCGATGGTCTGGCGATCGCGAGCGAGAAGGAGGACTGACAGGGGAGTGCGATGCGCCCAGCTGGCGATCCATCGCGGCGCGGATGTACACGGCTTACCAACTGGCCGATCCGGCTGAGCGGGCGAGACTTGCGGCGACCAGCGCGGAGAAGTTCGAGCGCAAGACCTTCGGAATGAACCGGGCGCTCGGCGGTGGCAGGATGCCGCGAGAGTTCAACCAGGACCGGTCGCCTCGCAGTATTTCGGATATCCAGTCGTTTGACGCGATCGCGTCGATGCCGTTCGGGTCCGTGCCGTTGGCGGCGGGTCGTGACCGGATCACATTGCCCGGCATCGACGCGTTTGAGCGGCCGCCGTATCCATTTGACGCCGGCGACGGGTTGTCCGATACCTATGGACAACCGCCCGGAACGATGGAGGCGCCGCGCAACTGGCCAGATGCTGGCAGGCCTGCGGGGCAGTCGTTCAATGCCCGCGTGAGCGCATCGACCGGACGCGAAGCCGATACGGTGCTCGATCAGTTCGCGCGTGATCTGGTCGAAACCAGATCCGTTCGGGCGGAACGCGAGCGGGCCGAGTTTGCGGAAATCCGCGCGACGCTCGATGCGAGCCGGCTGCTCGCAGCCCTTGCGCACTCGCACGGTCTGATCGTCGAGAAATACCAGGTCGGCAAGGGCCGCGATGGTGCCGACCGGATCAAGGCAGGCTCGCGCAATCTCAATGTGTCGGATTTCCTGACGAAGGAACTGAACCTGGCGTGGACCGACGCGGCGCAGCTGCTGCGCGATACCTATCGCGCGCAAACCGGACGGGATCCGGCGCATGCTCCGCGGCGCACGCCGGAGCGTGATCTGTGGGCGGAGTTTCAGGCGTGGCGTGCGGCGTACCGCGACGCGCTGCGCGGTGAGTGGACCACGCAGGGCCGGCACGAGACGGAGCGGCGGAAGGTCATCAAGTCAGCGTTCTACGGGAAACGCAGCGCGATTGCCGATCGGACAGATCTGTCGCCGGCGCAGCGCAAGGACGCGCTCTCAGCGGCCCGCGTCGAGCGCCTCGAGGCCGAAGCGGCATTGCGGGACCAGGTCATACGCGAGCGCGATGCGTTGAAGGGCGCCGCGCGGCGGCCGTTGACCGACCAGTATCGCGACTTCCTGCAGGAACGTGCACAGGCGGGGGACGCGCGGGCGTTACGCGAGCTCCGTCGGATGCAGCGGCTGAGGTCGGAACTCGCGAGATCGGCAGACGAGCCACGTGCGGTTGCGTTCCGCCCGGCGGATGCCGGCGAGCCGAACGAGATCATCTATCGTGGACCGTCGATCACTTATGAGGTGCTCGTGAATGGCAACGTGGATTACCGTAAGGACGGCGCCGCGCTGTTCGTCGACGAGGGGCGAACGCTGCGCCTGTGGGATCAGGAGCGTGACGCGCTGGAAATCGCGCTGCGGTTCGCACAGCAAAAGTTTGGCTCGTCGCTGGCGCTCACCGGTCCGGAGGCGTTCCAGGCGGCCGCCGCGCGCGTGGCCGCCGAAACCCGGATGTACGTCGAGTTTGCCGATCCCGAGCTCGAACGTATCCGGCAGATCCGGCGCGCGGAACTCGACGCCGTGGCGGATGGCCGTCGCGCGGCGCAGCGTGATGCCGATCGCGAGCGCGACGATCATGAGCGTGAACGGCTGCGCGATATACAGCGCGCGCCGGATCCAGAACCGGACGCGCCGGACAGCGAGCCCGAGGTTGCCGATCGCGAAGACCCTGATGCTTCAGATGGTCCGGATGCTCCAGAGCGCGGGCCTGACATCGACCGATAAGGAGGAAAATCATGGCGCGGTATGACATCGTTGCCCGGGCAGAGATCGCGCGGGAAGTCATCTTCAGCGGGACACCGTCACAGGTCGTGAACCTGCCGACGTTCATCAAGTGGCTCGTCGTGGCCGTGCTGATCGTTGCGGGCTACGTGTTCGCGCTGATCCGCTGGCCGGTTCCGTGGTTCGCACCGGCGTTCGCGCTGCTGCTCGTCGGTCTTGGCGTGCTGCTGGTATACCTGAAAACGGCCTTTACCGAGATCATCATCGACACCGAACGCATCACGTGCCGGCAAGGCATCCTGAACCGCCGTGTGTCGAGCATCGAGCTGTTCCGGATTCAGGATGTCACGTCAGTTCATCCGTGGTGGCAACGCCTGTTCGGGATCGGCGCGGTGGTCGTGATGACGAGCGATTCGAATAACGCGGTGTGGCGTCTGCCAGGCATGAAGCACGCCGAGCAGCTACGCGACGAGCTGAACCGCGCCGCGATCGCCTTGCGCGATGTCAAGGGCGTTCGCGAAGTGAACATGGGTCGCGTCTAACGGCATGTGCTGTTGCTGCCACTTCTCTCCCATGTCTGGATAGCGCTCAGTGGTGATTGCCAGATGGTCTTCAGCCGTTATGTAAAGTGGAGGGAGGGATGCCGCGCGCTGACCGTGGCGAGTCAGCGGCGCAAAAGCGTGGCGCGTCAGGCGCTTGTGTCAACTGAACGCAGGTTATCCACAGGCCTTTCAACACAAATGGTGGATAACTGCCCTCTGGCTGCGGGTGCTGGTATTTGATGATCCGTGGGGCGGGAGGACGCGGTTGGCCGCGTCTACCGGCTCCTGAGGACGACCGCAAAGAACAGGGCCAACACATGCATGGAGCCGGAAATCCGCACTGATCTTGTGCTATGTTTTCGCGTCGGGCGCCCGAAGAGCACATTGCCCGCAACGACTAGATCAAAAAATAGGGCCGCGCAATGAAGCTAAAAACGGTGCGAGTGACCAACTTTCGCTCGGTCGAAGACAGCGGCGAGTTCAACGTTGGCGATATGACGTGCCTCGTCGGAAAGAACGAGGCGGGTAAAACGGCGTTGATCACCGCCCTCTACGGGTTGAACCCATACGGCGAGTTCGCTTACGACAAGACCAATGACTATCCCCGGCGCTTCGTGAGCGATTTCGACGAGCGTAACCCCGATGGAAGGTCCCTAGTCGTCAGTACCGTTTGGACGTTGGACGAGGACGACGTTGCTGCCGTGGCCGCCGTCCTGGGCGATGCAGCGCTTTCAAAGCGCGAGATCGGCATCGCGCGCGGGATCGGATATACGGATAAAGAGTGGAGCGTTCCCGTTGATCATGCCGCAGCCTTGGCGTTTTTGATGGCCACGCATGAACTCGACGCCGTTGAGCGTGAAGTACTGAAAGGGGTCGCGAAAGCGAAAGACGCGGTGGCCGCCGTCGCGGCCCAGGCACAGCAATCGCCACGCCTCCAGGCTCTCCAAGCTGTTCTCGCGGCGTTCCGCGAACAAGATTTCGAGTTGGCCGTTGTCGATGTCCTCGCAAAGCGAATCCCGAAGTTTTTCTTCACGTCGCACTTCAACCGCATGTCCGGTGAAGTGTCCATCAACGCGCTCACCGCGGCCAAGGCGGCCAACACGCTCACACCGTCCGACGGTATTTTCCTGGATTTTCTGGCCTACGCGGGGACGACCGTGGAGGAGTTGGTCGGCTCGACCAAACTGGAGGAACTGAAGGCAAAATGCGAAGGCGCGTCGAACAAGATTTCCGACGAGATGTTCGAATACTGGACGCAAAACGACGCGCTCGCCGTCAAGATCGACATCGCTGCAGGTCTTCCCGGGGACAAGGCACCGTTCAACGCCGGCAACGTCGCCAAAGCCTGGATCACCAACCAGCACCATCGCGCCAGCGTGCCCTTGTCGGAACGAAGCGCCGGCTTCGTATGGTTCTTCTCGTTCCTCGCTCAGTTCAAGCAACTCCAAAAAACCACAGGCGATGCCATTATCCTGCTGGACGAGCCCGGTTTGACCTTGCACGGACGGGCGCAAGCGGACCTGCTGCGCTACATCGAAGAACGCCTGCTGCCCAACCACCAAGTGATTTTCACCACGCACTCGCCGTTCATGGTGCCGAGCGACCGACTGTCGGACGTGCTGATCGTGGAAGACGTCGTGAAATACGACAACCGCCGCCGTGCGATTGTGGAAGGAACCAAGGTTCGCGACGACGTGCTGATGGTCAGCAAAGAGACCTTGTTCCCGCTGCAGGGCGCACTGGGTTATGACCTGACCCAAAGCCTGTTCATTGGGAAGAACACCTTGCTCGTCGAAGGTCCGTCAGACGTGCTTTATCTGCAAGCGCTGTCGTCGGCGTTGACCCAGCGAAAACGGACGGGGCTCGACCCGCGATGGACACTTTGCCCCAGCGGTGGCATCGACAAGATCGCCTCGTTTGCATCGCTCTTTGGAGCGAACCGCTTGAACATGGCTGTGCTTTGCGACGTGGCGGTGAACGAGAAAGGCAAGATCGAGAAGTTGCGAAGGCACCAACTGCTCGAAGCCGATCAGGTATTTACCATCGCGGATTTCACGGGCCAGGAGGAAAGCGACGTAGAGGACCTGTTCCCGCACGGCAAATACGCCCAACTCTTGAACGAGACGTTCGCGCTGAAGGGCAAAAACAAACTGACGGCCGAGACGTTGCAGGCCGCCGACACAAAGACCCAACGCGTGGTGAAGCAGGCCGAAGCCGCATTTCGCGTCATGCAGGGCGACGTGGACGAGTTCGATCATTTTGCCCCGTCCGGTTGGCTTATCCGTAACCCCGCGTTCCTCGACGCGAAGGACGACGACACAGCGACCGTGCTGGACCGGGTCGAACACTTGTTCAAGACATTCAACGGACTGCTCAGAAAAGTTTGAGGCAGGTTGCCGCCGCTACGCATGACGCGACGAAGGGGACCTAGGAGAAAGAAATGATCGAGAGATTTTCGGGGGAGCCCGGAAAGCGGCTGCGCATTGAGGCTTTCCTTAATCAGAAGCTCGCCGGCGGTGACAACGCCCTGGCGACGGAGCTGGCCGATATGGCCGAGCTGATCGCGGTCAAGGCTGGGCAGTCCATCATCGAGCAGGACTCCACCGATAACGATCTTTATTTCATCATCGCCGGCACGTTCGATATCACGGTGAACGCAACCCGCGTCCAGCGGCGCGGCCCCGGGGATTCTGTCGGGGAAATGGCGGCGGTCGAGCCGATCCAGCGGCGTTCCGCGACAGTGAGCGCGGTCGAGGATGGCCTGGTCGCCAAGATCACGGAAGCGCAGCTTTCGGATCTGGGGTCGCGTTACCCCGACATCTGGCGGCGTATGGCAAAGGCGCTGTCAAAGCGGTTGATGGAACGGAACCTCTTTGTGAACGCCAAGCGCGAAAAAATCAGGGTCTTCGTGATTTCGAGCGCCGAAGCCATCCCTGTCGCGCGGCTGCTGCAGGATCAGTTCGCCCGCGATCCGTTTCTGACCGTGCCGTGGAACCAGGGCGTTTTCAAGGTTGCCTCGTACACGCTCGATGACATTGAAAAAGAGCTGGATCAGTGCGATTTCGCCGTGGCGATTGCACACGGCGACGACAGCACGACCAGCCGGGGCACGGAATGGCCGGCCCCCCGCGATAACGTCATCTTCGAGCTTGGCCTGTTCATGGGCCGGCTGGGCCGGAAACGGGCGATTCTGATGGAGCCGCGCGGGGAGGGCGTCAAGCTGCCGAGCGACATGGCGGGGATCACCACCATTCCCTATGTCTATGATCCCAAAGCCGATACCGAAGCGAAGTTCGGCCCCGCTTGCAATGCCCTGCGCAACCACATTCTTAGCTTCGGCGCGATCGCATAAAAACATGACGCTACAAGCAGACCTCGAAGCGGAAACCGGCAAAATCGTTCGTTCGGCCTGGACCACCCGGAACGGGACCGTGGTTCCGGGCGACGATTCCGTGACCCTCGGCAATGACGGCGTGGAAATCGACGCGACCGTGCTGTATGCGGATCTGGCCGATTCCACCGATATGGTGAATTACTACAAGCCGCAGTTTTCAGCGGAGGTTTATAAGGCCTTCCTGCATTGCTGCGCGAAAATTATCCGTTCGGAAGGCGGGGAAATCACCGCCTATGACGGCGACCGCATCATGGCGGTCTACATAGGCGATTCAAAGAACACAAGCGCGGTCCGGACATCGATGAAAATCGCTTGGGCCGTCCGCAACATTGTTCAGAGTGCCTTTAACGGCTTCTACACAAGCACGCCATTCGAGCTGAAACACGTCTGCGGCGTCGATACGAGCACGCTGTTTGTTGCGAAAACCGGCGTGCGGGGCGCGAACGATCTGGTCTGGGTCGGCCGGGCCGCGAACTATGCCGCCAAACTGTCGGCTATGCCGTCCAGCCACTCGAAATACATCACCGAAGCCATCTACAGCAACATGAACGATTCCGTGAAGTACAGCAACGGAACAAACATGTGGGAGGCCTGCGGCGATCTGAAAGGCACGAATATCTATCGGTCCACGTGGTGGTGGCAAACCCTCGGCTGACGTTCGTTAATTCAATGGTCACCATATTGACGCAACAGCGACCCATAGCGCTTGTATGCATCGATCCAATTCGTTGCGAACGCGTTGCGCGCCTCGGTAAGACTGACTTGGCCGTGGCATAAAGCCATGTACAGGGCAAACTCCAGCTCGTCCTTACGGTCGGCATTCCACTTGGAATTGCGAGGTTCGGGCCACAGGTTGCGCGGATCGGTCGGGTTGCCGCCGACGCTCAACGGGATCAGGTGATCTTCTTCGTAGTCGCGAGGATTAGTATCGGCATATCCGTACTGTCGAAGCTGGGTTCGCTTCAGTCTGTTTGTGTAGAATGCCGGCGGCCGGACGGTGCTGGTCCATCCTTTCACGCAAACGGTACTGTTGATGTTCTCCTGCGTCACGTCAGGGTTGAGTGCGCCTGGTGTGAGCGTTGGGTCAGGCAGGTCACCAGCGCGAGCAGCGAATGACACCAAGGAAAAAACCAGGACTACGATGATTTTCTTGTTCATATCGTTTAGCAGCTAAAAATTGTCACCTGGATATAAAGGCCCACACCAACGCGGCGAGACTGGCAACGGTTGCCAGGATGGACTGAACTGTCAGGCTCGCGATGCGGGCCGCAACGGCCAGAAGTCAAAAACCTGTAGCAATGCCATAACGGATGTCCATCTGTATTCTCCTTGTGAAAATTTTATTGATCACCCTCATCGTCTAATATGGATCTCCATTCGCCGGTTTTGGCGCTCCGGGTCTCCAGGTTCAACGATTCCCAAAACCCGCTCTTGAGGTCGTAGTAGCGGCCGAGTGGATCGAAGGATGCAAGCCACGCTTTCGTGTCGCTTTTCGCCAGAGCCTCACGCTCATCGTACTCGCGCTCCAATTTGAAGGACGACGGTGCGGCGCGAATGTGCTTAACGTCGTCGCACGATCGGGCAAAGTGTCGCCGCAAATGCTTTTCGATACGATCAAGCGCATCGAGCGATGCAGGCGGCGGCGGATAGTCGAGCTTCGTTCGTGGCACAGGCACGAGTCCCTGTGCCGCCAGCGCCTTCAAAATTCCACGCACCCACTCGTCACCATATCCATCACCTCGCCCGTTCGTCAGCGCAGCATCCACGTCGTCGTCGGTGGAGCGAGGCGCAACGTGAACACGCCGCGCAACGAGGACAACATCAGCCAGCGCGCGAAGTACTGCCGACGGCATCTGGACACTATGTACGTTCTGCACTGCGGCCAGAAACATGAATCCGTGCGCGTATGCTGCCGCATGAAATGTGCGAAGGATCTCCGCGAAAAGTTCCTCGTTCATTGCGCGCAGGACAACGCCCGCGAACGTGTCGAGCGGCGCTGCGGGCGGCGGAATGATCTGCTCGACAGTCTGGAATTTTCCACCCGGCACGCCCGCGAGTCGCTGCAATAACTCAGCATCCTTGAGTGAGCAAGTGACCGGGAAAACGGCTGCGCCGTTGGCAAGCAGATAGAGCGTGCGCGTGATGCCGTTCGTAAACGTGACGTAGAACGTCTCGTTCGTCTGCGTATGCAGTGCGTTGCGCCGAAGCCCGAAGAACCGACGCGAGTTGTCACCAGCAGGCGCTTCCCGGCGTAGTCCGCACCCGACCTCCGCGAGCGGAACCGGGTTCGTCCCCCCGCGCGAAAAGCCGTCAACGGCGTGAGCGTACTTGTAGTCGCTCACCCACGTCGACGGATTGCCGTTCGCGATCTCGGCATGCGCGCGGAACGGGTCTTTCCGCCAAAGATCAAGAAACTTATCCGCGCGCACCTCCACCACGGCACGCTGATCGTTCTCCGCGTTCGCCCGATCGATGCACATGAAAACCTCGCCGGCATCGCGCGTCGGAACGCGGAAAACGGCATGGATCGAATGGTGAATGGCCGCTCGCCTGTAAAACGTCTGCATGGTCGAATCCTCAGTTCAGCCGCGGGCGCACCTTGTCTGCGCACGGCGATGGAAACAACGACCGCGCTCATGAGCACGGCCGCGATATAGTTGTGCACGCTATCGGCGACAGCTTGCCGCTTGCCCAGTCTGGTCTGCTTCTGTCGAAAAGACGCATTGGGCTTACTCGCGGTGCGAGTGTCGCGCGAGCATGGCGAGCCCGCGCAGGGTTCCGAGAGACGCCTCGTAGCCATGCAGGGAACCTTGCATCGTGCGGGTAACCGGTGGCGTGGCGATGGACGTCTGCAGTTGCGTCGCGTTGCGCGAGCGAGGCACGGGTTGCGCAGGCTGAAATGCCAGACGCTCGAACCGGATAATGCGTGTTGCATGGCTGCTCATGCGCACGAGCCCGTCCTCAACCAGTGTGCATAGCATGTCGGTCATCTGCCCGGTCGACGTGTCGAACCATTCGGCCAGCTCGCTCGCGCGATATTCGCGGCCGGGGTCCATCGCCCGCAGCAGTTTTCCTGACGTCAGTTTCATCGTGGTCCACCTTCTTCACGGCATCGGGAAGTGTACTGCCGCCGTTCTCGATTGACTATCCACAGCTGACCGGTCGTGCCGTCATTTCAGTGATGCGTTATCACGGGGCAACGCACCGGCGGATCGATTCCAAATCTAGCCTATTGAAGAAAGTGAACAGACTGCAACGCGAGAATTGCGCCGACATACATCAACACTTCGCGAACGGCCCAAATTGCGCAATCAGTCTTGGCCGCTCCCATCGCAGTTGAAATGCGCCAAACACCCTTGCCGATCACGATGGCAAGGATGAAGGTGAGAAAGCCCGGTTGCACTATTTCCGGCAGGAGTGCGTACCACACGCCGAGCAACATCCCATCGCGAATTCCGTTGGTCAGGTCATCAATAGATACCGCCAGGAACCCCCACGACATAACAAGCGGTTGTCCAGCCGCTGTAGGCAAATATGACGGGCGCGAATAGTCTTCGCTTTGTCCCAACGCAGGACACCGTTGGATCACCATCGGGCCGATCACATTTTGCCAAACTGAACCACTTATAAACGGGAAAAAGACAGTCAGGACCACGCGCCAAAGTGCGTAAAGGCCGCCGCAATACAAAGCCGTAGAAAACAGATCGACCCTGTTCGTCATTTCGTTCATATTTCATATCCCACTGATTTCAGTAACCGCGTCGGAATGACATTCGACGTGGTTGTCAAGCGCAGTTACGCAGAGCGTTGAAGACACGATGAACGTCCCGCTGACCGTGCTCGCTCAGTCCGGACGCGGCGGCCGTCCTCGAATCGAAGGTGACGGACGCGAGCTGGAACGGTAGTTCTCTCCACATCGGCTCGCCGGCGACCTGCAGATGCGCGATCACGCGATTGCAGTCAAAGCCAAGCAGTTCAATCGCGAGGCGAAGTGC
The DNA here is from genome assembly GCF_005503145.1 of Burkholderia sp. 4M9327F10. Classification (GTDB taxonomy): domain Bacteria; phylum Pseudomonadota; class Gammaproteobacteria; order Burkholderiales; family Burkholderiaceae; genus Paraburkholderia. The sequence goes on from NZ_SCNV01000080.1 coordinate 16,503, forward strand.
AGCGCGATCCTTGCGCAATGTTTCATCGGTCGGGGGCATCGGCGGTTCTCCGTGAAATCCTTGTAGGGTCCATCTATGAACAACTTGAAAAAGGGTGCGGGCCGAAGCCCGCACCGTAAAAAGTCCTGACTTCCGAGGGCAAATCTTCGTCAGGACCTGAGAGAGCGGCTGCGCGTCACGGAGCAGATTGAACGTTTCCGTACCTGTCGTTCACACCTTTCTTCGTATCCGGTCCGACGCTCTTGCACTGGTTCGTGAAATCGCCACGGGCATTTGACGTGCCTGTCTCATCGAAATGGCCGTGGTGAAATTTCACGATGGAAAAGTAACCCGTCATATAGTTTTTGCAGTCCCCGCCGGCACTGCCACCGGCGATCAGGCCGGCGAGACACAGGACGGCACCGCAGGCGGACGGGTTGTCGACGTCGGCCAGCGCCACCGCCTGGGTGGCGACCGCGCCGCAGATTAATATCGCGATCAGTCGTTTCATGAGATCTCCTGTCAGGTGGTCAGAAGGCGCAGCGCCGCAAGGGCTCCGACCGTGAGCGCCGCCGAGCCAAGCATGGCGCACACGGTCCATGCGGCCAGTTCGATCCGGCCGATACCAGGACGGCGGCCGCGCTCCTCGCGCAAAACGTCGCGTAGCAGATCGCGGCTTCGTCCGTTGGCTTCGTCGTACTGCCTGAGCGAGATCTCGCCAAGCAGTTGATCGCGGGCCTCCGAAAACCGTCCCGCTTCGGCCAGCACATCGGTGCTCGATGCTGCGAACTGGTTGAGGAACCGTTCATAACGCGACGTGAATCGCAGCAGCGTTAGCTCGCCGTCGTCCTTGAACTGCTTGCCGCTCGCCTCGAGGAATTGCGACAAGTCCTTCACGTCGCGGCGCAAAAGCGAGAGTTCGCCCAGCACCGCGCCGATCAGTTCCTCACGGATCGAATCTTCCGGCGCGCCCATCAGTGCACCAGAAGCCGGAACGCGTCGTCATGCTCGCGTGTTACTCGCGTGGCCAGTCGTTTGATGGCGACCATCTGACGAATATGGGCTCGCTGGGGCTCCGGCGTATCGTCCTCCATTGACCGTGCGTTCCACGCAACATAATCAGTTGTGTCGCTGTTGACGTCAGTAATAGTCTTGCCGATCGTCTTTATCTTTTCGTAAATCGGATTTTCATAAATGACTGCGGACGGATCGAGAACAAAGCCACCCACTGCCGCATGACGCGTAAACAGGCGGCCGAAAACCTTATCCAGATTGCTCTTCGGATCAACGCAATTGAACAGCAATCTGATCCGGTCGGACGCTATGCCCAAGGCGCTCAACTGATCAAGCGTGGCTATCGTATCGAGCTGTTGCTTCAGAGGCGGCACGGTCGGAACAATGAACATGTCGAAGTCCTCGTGTGACCCGTCGTAGCTTTGCATCAACGCAACAAAGTCTTCGACGTTGGATGCCCCCACATCGACGACAACGTGTCGCATGGTCATCATCCGGTCCTGCAATTCATCGAACTGTTTGCCGCGCAAGGCGGCCCTCTCGGTACCATCCGAGTTGATCGACTCGATCGATATAACCTCAGCGCCTTCCAGTCGAGGCGCCAGAAGGTGATGAGCGATGGTAGTTTTGCCGACGTTGCCCGAGAAATTAATGACGGCGATTTTCATGGTGCGTCTCTCCGGTTGTTGTGTGAGTTGAGTCGCGACCGCGCGCGCAGCGTCGGTCACGTGCTCGTTACGGTTCGATTTCGAGCGTTGGCGCGTCATGGCCAGCCTCCTGGGTTTGCGCTGCGGGCTGTGCCTGTTCACGTGACGGTTGCTGCCCATCTCTGCCCTGCCCAGCGCGCTCGCGCTCGATCTGCTCGCGCACGGCCTCGATCGTCGCTTCGCTGACCTGAGGCATGGGCACGTCCAGTGGCCGGTTAGCCGCGCGCGCCTCGGCCACGGCGCTTTCGAACTCCCCCATCAGCTTCTCCTGCTGCTGCTCCGGCAAACCCTTGATCTCGTCACGCAGCACCTCGCGCGCGGCCTGCGCTTTGATGCGCTCGCGTGCTTCATCGAGTGTCTTCTGCTGTTCCTTCGAGTATTTCCAGTCGCCGCTCAGGAACCGCTCACGCGCCTCATGGATCTGTCGGCGCTCATCGGCGTCGCGGCGCGCGCTGGCCAGCGCTTCGCGCTGCTCGCGCGAGGGCAGGCCCGGCACATCGGGCGAGAACACCAGCCATTCGTTACGCCGGCTCTCGACTGACTTTGGAGCGAGTTCGGTACCTTTCTCGTCGAACTGGCGCTGCTGCGCTGTTACCGTCTTGCTGCCGCCCTTTTCCAGCTCGATCCGCTGACCGGGCTGCACACCGCTTTCGCCGATCGCGCGCTCGATGTCCAGTCCCCAGACGGTGCGCTCGCCATCTTCTGTCCGCACGGTCGCGTAGTAGCTGTCGTTCTGCTTATCGTCGTGGTTGAACGGAGCGGGCCCGTGTGCCACCAGTACGCCCGCCGTGACACCGGCCGGCGTTGGCGTGCCCTGAACGGGGCTCGCCGGCGCAGCTGCAGACGGTTGCGTGGCGGTCGTCGGGTTGCCTGCGGGCAGGGCGTTTTCACGTCCCGGAGTGGCCGGTTTCGCTTTCGCCGACTCCGGCGCGGCGGGCTGCTTTTGCCCCGCTGCGTCTGTTGCCTCCATCTCATTCGTGCGCGCCTTGTCCGCCTCACCGGATTTGTCGCCGGCGCCGATGCGCATCGCCTCGCGCGCAGCGGTCAGTGCCGCCCGATCCTGCGCACCAGGCTTGAAGCCACGCGTCGGCACGCCCGCGAGTTCCGCCGCGATCCACGCCTGCCGACGAAATTCTTCGCTGCCCTTAAGCTGCAGCTCCCCCCAGTTCTTCGCCTTCGCAACTTCGACCATGTGCACGATCACGTCGCGGTCCTCGCTGGCCGTCGAGAGCGAGCGGCCCTTGTCCTCGAAGTGCACCGTCTCGCTTTTTCGATCGAGAAACTTGCCCTCATGTGCGACGTACAGATTGCTGACCGACTTCGGCACGTCGTAGCCGGTCTTCTCGAAAACCGGTTTCGGTCTGATCGTGTTCTCCGCATCGTTCCCCTTCTTCCCGAGCGGCTTGCCGGTGCCGGCGGCCGGTTTCACCGCCTCGTCGGTCGCTGTGCTGGTCGCTGCGTTGGTCAATGAGTCGCGCCTGAGCAGCTTCTCGACCTTCTCCCGTTCTGCCGCGCGGATCTTCTTCAGGCGCTCTTCGGTTGCGTCATCGACCGGTGTTTCCGGACTGCCGGGCACGGCGCCCGCGTCCGGCTCGTTCGCCGGCGGCGTGACGCGCGCGCGGATGGTCGACGCATCGTCGGCGTTTGCCGCGTCGCGTTCGCGGTAGTCGATCCGGTCGGCGGGAAATTCGATCTCGTTCATACGGTCACTCCTTGCGGTTCAGGCTGTGATTGAGGTGCTGCGTTTTGCGCCGACACGGCGGCCGCCGCGTCCGGCAGGACTTCTCGCAGATAAGGCATCAACTGGAACAGCGATGCGCGGATGCTGTTACGGTTGGCGAGATGAACAGGCGCGAGTACTCCAATCTCGTGCTCCCGGACGTCACGCGCCTGACCGGCCGACTGTCTGGCGGCGTCCGCGGCCGCCGCCTGCTGCGCGCGGCGGGCCGCGTTCTGCGTCTGCCACCACTGCTCGACGTCGATCTTTGGTACAGGCGCGCACAGCTCGCGCTGGACGAACGCGGCGTGTTTCGTCTGTGTTTCGTCCGGAAACTTAGGACCGAAACCGAACCATGCGCGCCGGCGGTTGGTCTTCTCCAGCTTCGCCATCACCGCCTGCAGGTAGGGGCTCTGCCGCACGAGGCGGTCGACGAGCTCGGCGTCTTCATAGAAAAACGCCTTCTCACACAGGATCGGCTCGCACCCCTCCATCGTGATGATCTGTTTGTTGTGCTTCAGCGCCCGCAGCTCCTGCGGCATCATCAACGCCCGGCCGTGCTCCGACTCGCTGGTGCTCGTCGACGAACTGCGGCCGCGACTGCGGCTGCGCGAGCGCGCCATCAGCGTGAAGGTCCCCAGCATCTTCGAGTACTCTTCCGATTCCTTGACCGTACGCGGCGCATACAGGCTGCGCATCTTGCAGTTGATGGCGAGCGTTTCGGCGCCGTGCTTGCCGTACAGCTTCGGATCCTCGATCTGGGACATGCCCTGAAAGATCAGCATCAGCCGGAGGTTGTAGCCAGCAATGAACGGGTTGGCCGTATCGATGATGTCGATCTTGCCGGGCGCTGCAAACTCGTCCAGGATCAGCGCGCACTGGTATTTGAGCGCAGGATTCTCGGCAGGCAGCTCGCGCGTGTTCAGGTCGATCAGCTGCGAGAAAAAGAGATTGACCAGCAGCGCACCGGCCTTCAGGTCGCCCGGCTTGATGCCCACATAGATCGACATACGCTTTTTGCGCACATCGGCCAGATCGAAGTCCGAGCGGCTGGTTGCCGCGTCGACAACCGGATTGCTGAAGACGTTCAGCGGCGCGGTCATCGTCGATACGATGTTCGCGAAGGCTTCCTTCGACTGCGACAGGAAGCGGTTCAGCGCGTCGAGACATTCGAACGTGAGCGCCGGCAGCCCGTCAGTCGCGTGAGCTGCATCGGCGCGCGTGCTGACGATCGACGAGATGTGTTCACGGATCGCCCTGCCCTTGCCGGAGGCCTGTCGCAGCACCTCACCAAACGTGCACGGCAGCGAGGGCGTTTCCAGCAGATACAGCACGATCCCGATGAACAGGTTGCGGGCATTGTCGTTCCAGTACTTCAGACGTGCATCGACGTTGGACGGATACAGGTGTTCGCCGATCGTCATCACGTCGCCCACGCGCGCATATGCGGGACGGCCTGCGATGTATTCGAGCGGGTTGTACGCGTGCGAGCGTCCGTCTTCCGAGAACGGCGCCCACAGATAGGTTTCGTGACCGCATGCCCGCCGATAGCCGGACGTATAGTGGTAGTTCTCTTCCTTGATGTCCTCGACCACGACGGAATCGGGATAGGTGAGAAGATTCGGGATCACGAGCGATGTGCCCTTGCCGGAGCGGGTGCCGGCAGCCGTCATCAGGAAATCCTGGCCGTAATACTTCAGGTATTCGCCCTTGTACTTGCCGACAATAAACGGCGGATACAGATGTTGTGAGGTCGTCATGGTTATTTCTTCTCCAGCAGGCCCGCTTTCACAATGTCGTTACGGGTTGCGAACCGGGCCTCGCCAAACTGCGCGAGGCGCTTGCGGCCCGACACGAGCGCCATCGTGATCACGGCCACTGGCAGGCCGGTGATGACCACCGACAGCAGCGTGCACACCTTGAGCGCGCGCACAACCGCAGGCACGTCGCCGTAGGCATGCCAGTAGTCGTACAGCGTGAACACGTCGGCGCTGCCCTCCGGCAGCTTCTGCATCTTCGCGAAAAGCTGGCCGCCGGCGAACTGCCCGAGGAACGCGAAGCCGCACAGGATCAGCAGGAGGACCACGACGGGGATCAGGATTCGAAGCGGTTTCGGCATGGTCGGTCCTCAGTGCGCGGCCGCGTCGATAGCGGTCTGGAATTTCAGATGCGTTGTCATGCGGCCATCTCCTGTTGTTGCAGATGCGCGCTCAGGTCGCGATGCAGGCGCATCGCGTCGCGCACGTTACCGAAGGGTCCGTGGAACTGGTTGCTGTTGTCCGCCGTACAGCGATTGATCGGCTCCCACAGCAGGTAGTGCCACTCGTCATAGACTGAGTACCGCGCGATCGTCCAGCCCGACGGGTGGACCAGCGCAAAGTCGCCGGACGGCCGCCATTTGCACGGGCTGTCATCGTGCGCGTCCGCGGCATCGGCAATCGCGGGAACCAGAAGATCTGCCTTCATTGCGGGAACTCTCCGGGTGGATCGGCGGACAGGATCCGCAGGGCGTCGCGCTGCGCGTCGTCCAGCCCGGCGTCGGGGACACCCTCGCAGCCGTGCACGATCACGGCGCCGTAGAGCCGCGCCAGCGCGCGGGCCTCAGTGCTGGCAGCAAATGCTTCGTCCGACGGCGAACGCATGCGCCATCCCTCGATCGCCGCCTCGATATCGCTGATCGCGAAGTTCATACACGGTCCTCCCTGCGAACGAGCCAGTGCGCCGTGAAACCGCGCGCCCACGACGCCGCATAGACAAAGCACAGCGCGAGCACACCGTACTGATGTGCTCGCCACGCCATGTCGAACCAGAACGGCTGCGCGGCCAACCCGAAGATGCAGGCCCAGCGCCGCCAGTGCACACGCCGGTCCTGCGACAGGAAAACGGCGAGCGCACCGCACAGGCTGATCGCGATCTGTTCGATCATCTGCGCCGCGGCATCGGCGCTCATGAGACACAGCCCAGCAGTTGCGCCTTGCCGATCGGGTCGTACCAGATCTCGACGAGCCGCTTGTTGCGCATGAAAATGACGAAATCAACCGTTACGCGCACCTGTTCCATGATGAATTGCCAGTCGAGCGTCTGGCCGACCGCGCTTTGTTTGACCAGCGTCGCGATGCGCGAATGGGCCGAGCGCGCATCGTTGCAATGCACGGTCGTGATGCCGCCGGGCGCGCCGGTGTTCAGGAGCGTCAGGTAGTCCCATGTCTCGTCGCCGCGACACTCGGCGAGAAACACGCGATCGAACTTCATGCGCAGCGTGGAGCGCACCAGTTCCTTCGCCGGCAGCGTGTCGCTGAAAAACATGTGTACACGGTTCGGATGGTTCGGCAGCGACAGCTCCGGCGTGTCCTCAATCGTGCCGATCCGTTCATCGGACGGCACGAGGTCGGAGAGCGCCTTGTTCAGCGTGGTCTTTCCGGAGCCGGTGCCGCCGGCGAGCACAATGTTCAACCGGTTGGCAACCGCAAGCTCGAGCATGCGCGTGACGTTGCGCTGACCTTTCGCCTCGAGCATCTCGAGCTCGAACGGCTGCAGGTCAAGCGATACCGACATGTCGCGGCGCGGCGACACGTCCCGATAACCCTCGAACCAGCCGTTGCGCTCGTACTCAGCGACCGAGAAGCGCACGTCTGACGGGATCCGGATCGTGATGGAGATGGTGTCCTGCTCGCAGGCCGGCTGCATCAGCACGTGCCCGCGCTGGCCCTCGGGCAGGACCACCGGATGAATCGGCTCCTTTGTCGAGAACTTGCCGCCCTTCATCACCGTCAAGGCGTTCGCGAGCTTGAAGCACGCGTCCAGCGAGCAGGCCGGTGCATCGTGCCGTCGCCATCCGGCACTCCCCTGCGTCCAGATCTCACCTGGTCGGTTGATCGCGACCTCGGTGAGGCTACCGTCGAAGAAGTTCGAGATGCCCATCTGCTTGAGGAAGCTGCGGGCGATCGTGCCCTTCTCGATCACATCGATTACGACTGCACTCATTCGTACTCCTTTCTGGTGTAGGGTCGCATCCGTTTAACATGGCGCCGCGCAGAATCAACGAGATGTGGTGCCCGTATCCTGCGGCTCGATCTGCACTGACACGCGATACGGGCGTCGATCGTCCGGCACGCTGCTGGCGAGCTCGCGAAGGGTTTGCGCCGGCGACGTCGAAACCACGGTTGCATTCAGTGGCTCGGCCGGCCGGGTCATTTTCCAGCCCGCACCGCCGATTGCCACCGCACAGAGTCCCGCTGCAAGCAGGCCGCGTGATGTGCGTGGCGGAAGGCGTTCGTGACTCGGTGCGGGTTCGGCCGACTGACGGTTAGTTGCGCGTGATTCCGTCGTGTTACCGACGGCATGATTGGCTGGCTCATCGAGTGACGGCATCGCGCTGTCGCCCCACTCCGAGATCGTCAGCCCGATACGCGCCCCGACATTACGCAGCAGGTTGCGTCGCAGCGGCGCTGACATGTCGTCGATCCGGCACCCGTCGAGGGTCATGCAATCCTCGAACGCGTGCTCGTCGGCGATCTGCCGAAGTGGCAAGGCATCGGGAACCACACGCGCACGCCGTGCATCGACCCGTTCGGCCAGCTGCCGGACCGTGTTGCCGTAGAAACAGAAACGCAGTGCGTTGCGTAGTTTGGTCTCGAACATGTCGCGATCGAGACCATGCAACGGGAAGTCGTTCGGGTAGGTAATCTTCAGGTTCATGGGTCCACTCCTCATTGCTGCCCGTTCCGGCCAACAGAGTTGCCCTGCGCGTCGACGTTCTCGTACACGCCGGTCAGGTCAATGTCGCGCGCCACAAAGATATTGATGACAGAGCCCTGGTTTGAATAAGCTGTCGGCGGGATGTTGATGGTGTTACGCAGCGTCTCCGCGGCCACATCCTGCGTGGCGTTCGAACTGTTGGAGAACGTGATCTGCTGGCCAGACCCGGTTGCCTTATTCGCCAGCGCCTGGCCGAAGTCGCCAATCAGGCTGACCATCAGCGCGCCCTTGAACCGCAGCCAGAAGTGCTCGTCAACATAGGCCGGAATGCCGGCGGCACCCAACGGATCGGTAGCCGGCGAGTTCAGTGGAATGTGCACGTCGCCGTCGTCAATCTCGTCCCAGATCGCGCCGATCACGCCCTGCCCCTGGATCACCGCATCGCGCTGCTCGCCCTTCGCCATCGCACCCTTGCGAACGAGCAGCGTCGTGCCATCGTCGGACCACACGTCCTGCGCGATCGGGCACCCGATCAGGCCCGGCCGGTCGGTACGGATCGCCGTCGACTGACCACAGCGGATCATCGTGTTGCGACTGAGCAGGTAATGCCGGTTCGGCCGGAACGAGGCCTGCATCGGCTGCAGCTTCGATGGCTGCAACGACTGGTCGATCGCGGAGCCCTTGCCGTCGCCCGCGTCCGCCTTGCTGGTTGAGCTCGGCGCACCGCCTGCACCGCCGCCGCGCAGCGCTGACATGCCCATCGACTTCGCCAGACCTGCCAGACCACCGGCATTGTGGCCGACGGCTCCAGTGCTGCCACTGTCGCTGTCGCCAGCGGCTTCATTTGATGCCACAGGACCATCTTTGCTCTGGCCGGAATCGTTGTTGCCCTCATTGCCCCCACCCGCGACGAGCACGCTGCCCTGCAGGCGGCGCTCGGCCGGCGTGAGCGGCCGCGGCTGGTTGCTCACGGCCACCGCCTGTCCGTTCGTCTGCGATGCCGCGCCGGCTGGCGTCGCGAGGTGGGAATTCGCGGCGGCGGCCGCAGCCTCCGACGCTGCACGGGCCTGGTCTTCCGTGCGTTTGATACGTTCCTTCTGCGTCTCCAGATCCGCACCGGCGTCACTCGCGCCGCTGTCTTTCGGTTTTGTCAGCGCCGCCTGTTTCGCGTCCTGATGCTGCTGGAACAGGCGCTGCAGATAGATCGTGACGCCCGATGCACCCAGCGCAATAACGGCGAGCGCGACCAGCACCAGACGCAGCTTGCCCACGCGCGTTTTCCGGCGGCCCGGCAGGTCGAGCGAAGGCTGCGGGCCGACGTCGGTCGACGCCGCATGTTCCATTTCGTTTCGTTCAGTCATACCCTGTTCGCTCCCTGATCAGTTCGTCGATGCATTGGTATGGTCACGTGCGATGCGCGCGCTGCCCGGTACCGACGAGCCCGCACGGTTGTAATGACCATCAGGCGAATAGCCGTCGTTGCGGATACCCAGCACCGACTCACCGTAGCGGATGACAAACGACTTCGACACTTCGTGCACGACGACCGTATCGCCCTCCATATGAAAATTCGCCGTCGCCTCGCCACCGTCGGGAAGCTTCGTGAAGATCGTCGGCAGGTCACGCGCGGTTGAGTACTTGAAGTACGTGAATCGGCCGTCGTCCCAAAGTGCGGTCGGTGCGAGTGCGTGGTCGCCGCGCATCATGTACTGGATATTGGCCACAGGAACCGACTCCACTGGCGTGGATTTCGCAACGCCAACGCTGTTCGCGATCGATGCTGGCACCGCTGGCCCATTGCCCTGCTGACCGCCCAGCGCTGCGCTAACCGCTTGCTGACGGCGCAGCTGCGCGCTCGCCGCTCTGGCACGCGTGTCCGGATAGTCGAAACGCAGTATCCATGTCGCCGGCTGTGCGGCCGACACGTCAACAAGCGAGAGCGGATAGGTGCGCCGGTTGGTGACGAGCAGAAGATTGGTTTCCGGCTGCGGCGCACCCGGTTTGAGCATCGCGCCACTGTCGTTGATGGCCACGTGCCAGGCCTTGCCGTCTCCGATGCCCTCGCCACTGTTGATGATGTGTTCGCCTGGCTCGAACTGGATCATCACCGCACGCCCCGGCATGGTCGCCACACGATAGGCCTGGTCCGGATCGTAGGTCGCGCACTGGATGTGCGGGTCTGAACCGCAGCTGCGCGGCGTTTCGAGCGCTCGCGCGTGGATCGGCACCAACGCGAAGCCCAGTGCGACCGCCGCTGCGCTCGCTGACATCCGGATCGTTCGTCCTTTCATGCTCCACCTCCGGCTGCCGCAGGGCCCGACGCCGATCCCGACGTAGCCCCGGCATCGGCGGGCGCCCGGGTCCAGTCTCGCGTGACCTCGTAGCTCGTGCAGCGAAAACCGTCCGCGTTGAGATCCTGCTGATCCTGCTTTTCCGGAACGTTCACACGCTCGAATGCGACCGTCGCAATCCAGTACGTCGGATCCGGCCGTTTCGCTGCGGGATTCAGCGGGACCAGCTGACGCGAGAAGAACACCTGTGCGGCGGGCGCGAACGTGATCGAGCCTACGTGTGCGATGACCCGCGCCTGATCCTTCAGAAGCTTGAGCGGGCCCACCGGGCCGCGCACCAGCCCGTCATAGGCTTCCTTCTCGTGGTCGTCGCTCATGAACATCACCGCGGCGTGCGTGTCCGAAATCGTCTCCCAGTCGTAGCTCTCGCGCAGTTCGACGTAACGGTGCAGATCCGCGCGATCGGTTTTCTCGGAAAACGTAACGTGTCCGTTCGCGGTTGTCGGCAACACATCCACCTTCCCTGTCGTGTCGTTCACTCGCAGCACGGCGGGCGGGTTCGGCCGCTTTAGGAGTCCTAAAGCTCCCATGCCAGAAACAGCAGCGAGAGCGACAACGCCCGATAACACCGAGCGCCGGTCCGCAATACGGGCCTTCTCTTCCGCTGCTTCGACCTTCGACTTTTCGAAGGCCTGTGCCTGTTTCAGGTACCAGCTGACCGCATCGCGCTCACCCGACTCAACGCCGCTCAGAGGCGCGTCCGCTTGCGTGGTCGACTCGGCCGGGCTTCCCTTGCGTTTGCGCGCGTTCGTTCCCGACGCAAACCATTGCCTGATAGTCGATGCCATCCTGTTCCTCACTTCGGTTCCGTATGGCCCGATTGCTGGGCCAACGGTTGATTGACGGGCACCCACTGGCCAGTCGGCTCGGGTGGTTTCGGCGGGGAACTGCAGGCCTGAAGGGCAAGAGCTACCAGCAGGATTGGGATGGAAGATTTCATGGTCTCCGGTTCCTCAACGCTGCGGCGTACGGCGAAAGCGCGACTCAAGAAAATCGCACAGTCCGGTTGAGATCGCGGCCCCCACGCTGGGAATGTGACACGCCATATAGCCCAATACCGCGCACAGACTGAACAGCATGACGTATGCCGGGCGCAACGGCGCAAGAATATGGCGAATCTCCCCTTGGTAAGGACTATGCAACTGCCAGGCGACCGCGCAGAAAAGCGTGAGCAACACCACGTTGACGGCCAGTCCAGGGAGTACCCGCGTTATCACAGCCCGCACCGGCACCCGTCGGTTTGCTGCATTGCTTTCTACTGGTTGCATGTCTTTCTCCGTGTCTCATTTAATCAAAAAACCGTGGCTACAGTTAACCAATGCAAAGCTGCGCTTTCAATCGTGATCTCCTGCTGTGTGCGCTTAATGCAGACGGTGGTAAATGAATGTACCGATGCTATTCAGCAATGCCAGCGCGAAACCAGTAAACGTGACCCAGCAGACAGCGAGCAACCACCAGCGGATCAGCTTCGCAAAAAAATCAGGCATGTACCCTCCTTACGCTTTCGACACGGATCCGCCCGTGTTTTGCTTACCCGCGCCACCTATCTTCATCTTCGACGCGGCAGCGAGAGCCCTACCAGCCGCACCGAGATTGCCGGTCATCGTGGAAATCCCCACACCGCTCGCCAACGCCGAAGCAAGACCCGGCAGATTGAGCGCGACAATGAAAAACACCACGCCCATCACATCGATTTCAACCACCTGTTTCATGGATGGGAAAGCCGATCCGGAAGGCGCGATCTTCTGCGCAAAACCCACCTCAATAGCGCCGGCACCTGCAAATAGAGCCACGAGAAGGGCGTAGTTAAGACACTGCCCTGCCCAGTTCCAGAAGAACTGACGCACCGGCGGAAACAGCGCCATTGAGATAAAGAGCGGCCCTAGCGCAAGCAGCAAACCGAGCGCAAATTTGGCGAGGATGATGTATGCAACGGCCAACCCCATAAACGGCGTCGCGAATATAAGCAGCACCGTGATCACCCACACGGCACCGATGATCTGGAAATTGTGTGCGTTGTCGTAGATCTGCGCGCACGCGTTGATGTACGAGCTCAGCAGGTTATCCAGGCCGGAGATAGGATTCGCCTGCCCCGTGATCGCGCCGGCCAACTGTTCACCCAGACCGTTCAAGGCAGGTACGATGTACGTGCTGTAAAACTGGATGTTCATCCCACACGTCAGGATGAACGCCCAGGTCGCCATACGCATGAGAAAGTCGTTGATCGGCTCGTCGTTGCGCCCCTGCCAGTACGTCCACAAGATCAACAGCACATAAATGCTGAAACATGCTGCCATCAGTGGCGAGATCAATCCGATGATGCGCTCCGAACCCGAACTGATGGTCGAAACCACGTTCGCGTCGAAGTCGGACGTCATGCTAGAAAAGATCGTCGTGGTGATCGGTGTGTATGACATAAGACGCTCCGAAGCTAGGCCAGTTATCGCATTGCTTTCTTCACTACCTCGTCAGCATCCTTGTCCTGCTGACGCTGCTCAGGCGTTTCCTCCTTCTCCAGTTGTTCTGGCGTCGTGCCGAGCAGGTGCGCCTTGAATTCCAGCTCCTGCCTATGCTCGATCTCCTCCTTAACGTTGTGCTGATGGCGGTCCCACGCCAGATAGCCAAGATATCCAGCAATCACGACCAGCAAACTGATAATTGCGCCGAGCAGGGCTTTATTGACCACTTGAACCTCCAAGAAATTGGTTTTTGAATTCGCGATCCTGCTGCTGTTCGGCAAGCTGCAGCTCTGTTTTCTGCAACTGCGCGGTGAGCTGCAGGCGCGTCTGGTCATTTGTGACCATCGCCTCTTCCGCGGCCATCCGGTTCTGCAGATCAGCCTTTTGCGCAGGATCCTGCGTCATGTTGGACTGCTGCATTAGCGCCTGGATGTTGTTCAGGCGCGCCATCGTCGCGCTGTACGCCTGCTCGTTCATCGCCTTGTTGGCCGCGAGCGTGTCGTAATAGCGCTGCTGACCGGGCGTGCCGGCACCGGTCATGCTTTCCTGCTGCTCGATCGAACGCATCGACGAACTGATACCCGAGAGACCGCCGTTCTTCGCCTGGTCGTAAATGTTTTGCCACTGTTCCGGAAGGTAATTGCGCAGCGATGCATCGTTCATGATGTTGCCGAAACTGCTGTTGCCAGTCAGCGCCTGATACTGGTCCTCCTGATTCTTGATCTGCTGCCCCAGCTGCTCGACCTGCATCATCTGTTGCGCGAGCTCCGCCGGCGAAATGGTGGGCACGCCCTGCGCGTCGGCCTGCGAAAACGCACAGGCGCACAGCAGCGTGACCAGCGTGCGACGCGGCCAAAGCGTTATTCCCGGCAGATAGGCAAAGGCGCTCATGCCGGCGCGCGTTGATCGTGCCCGCAGCGCCTCGCGAAGGTTCCAGATCGCTGGGTCAACCGGCCGGCGCACGGCCGGATAGACATCGGTGCTGTTCATCGTTCCCTCCCTGGGTTGCAGCACATCAGGCAAAAACTTCGTCGTCAACCGGCTGATTAACCGGTGGATAAATCTGCGCAAGCTCGGCACGCTTGCGCTCAAGGCCACGCTGCAGCTCGGCGGACCACAACCTCTCATCGGCGCCGTGCTTCGCCGCGAGCCGCGTGCGCAGCTTGCGTTCGAACACGCGGTACAGATAAACCGGCAACCAGACGTCCGGATCGTCGCCCAGCTCGGCGCGCACCGCGTCGCAGATCAGCACGTTCTCCCGGTCTCCCGAGAACACCGCAATCGCGTCCTCAAGCCCGGACAGGTCGAAACTGGCAAACGCCGACTGGTTGCCCTGCTTGATCAGGAAGCGGCGCGACTGTGGCGTGAGCTTTTTGAACTCCCGGAATTCCTTGCGGGTCATGCCATCGCGCAGATACGCTTCTTCTTCAGCGGCCGGGTCGGCCAGCCAGAGCTTCGTCGCGACCAGACTGCGCAGCGCGGGAAACAGGTCCGCCGCGCGTTGCGCCTGTTCCGGCTGCTGTGTGATGAGTCCCATGAACTCCCCTTCCTTACGCCCGCTGGCGAGCGTTTCCTCGATCTGCTCGCGGATCGTGCGAAAACGCAGCGGCAGCCAGTACTCCTCGATCACGGTCTGCATCAGGGTGCCCTCCCGACGCATCAGCTTTTTGAGATGGAACAGGTATGCAAATGCGGGCTCCGACGGCTCGTAGTTCTCGACCAGAAATGCCTCAACATCGAAACCGATCCAGCGTTGCTCGCTCATGTTCAATGAGAGATTGGGCGGGTTATCGAATACCCACCAGAACCGGCCGCCCTCCGACTTGCACCAGATCGACAGACGTGCGCGCAGGCCGTCGTCGCCTTCGTCCGGAATGCTGTCCAGTAGCAGGCTGAAGCGGCGCAGCCGCACGTCATCGACCCCCATTACCGCATCGACGGCGTTGCGGCAGTCAATCTTCTCGCCGGCCGTCAGGTCAATCCTGATTGGCTTACCCTGATGGTCGACGCCGTTCTTCCGGCCGCACAGTTCGACGAGCCCATAGAGGAATTCGCGATTGTCTGGGGT
>NZ_SCNV01000081.1 GCF_005503145.1 Burkholderia sp. 4M9327F10
CCCTGGGCTTCGAGACCGGCTTCCACGTTCTGCAGCACGGTCAGCCACGGGAACAGTGCGAAGGTCTGGAACACCATCGCCACGCCCTTGGCGGGACCGTCGAGCGGCTTGCCGAGGTACGAGACCTCGCCGCCGGTCGGCTCGATCAGGCCGGCGATGATACGCAGCAGCGTCGACTTGCCCGAGCCCGAACGGCCCAGCATGCCGACAATCTCGCCTTCACGCAGCGACAGGTTCACATCGTCGAGCACCAGCAGCTCGCCTTGCGTCTTGTTGAAACCTCGGGACACGTCCTTGACGGCCAGAATCTCTTCACCCAGGCGCGGGGGAGCAGGCGGAGTCTGGACCGGCGCGGCGGTTACGGCAGCTTTAGGATTTTGCATCGCGGTTTGCCTTTAAATTCCTGTCAATCGAGCCGAAGCTTGGATTCGGCGTAGGCGTACATCGGACGCCACAGCAAGCGGTTAAACAAAGTCACAAACAGGGACATCACGGCAATGCCGAGAATGATCTTCGGGAAGTCGCCCGCGGCAGTGGTCTTGGCGATATAGGCACCCAGACCGTGAGCCTCCACCTTGGTATCACCCCACTGCACGAACTCGGCCACAATGCTGGCGTTCCACGCGCCGCCCGAAGCGGTAATCGCGCCCGTCACGTAGTACGGGAAAATGCCCGGCAGCATCGCCTTGCGCCACCACTGCCAGCCGCGGATGCCGAAGTTGGTGGCCGCTTCGCGGTAGTCGTTCGGATAGGAACTGGCGCCCGCGATCACATTGAAGAGGATATACCACTGCGTACCGAGCACGATCAGCGGCGACAGCCAGATATCCGGGTTCAGTTGAAAGCGCACGATGACGATCACGAACACAGGGAACAGCAGGTTGGCCGGGAACGCGGCGAGGAACTGCGCGAGCGGCTGGATCTTTTCGGCGAGCGCCGGGCGCAGCCCGATCAGCACGCCAAGCGGCACCCAGATCACCGACGAAATGGCGATCAGCAGCGCCACGCGGATCAGCGTAATAAAGCCGAGCACGAACACGTGGCCCACTTCGTCGAGCGTCACGCCGGTACGCACATAGGCGATCACGCGATAGACCACGTACACCGTCAGCAGGATCACAAGAATCCCCCAGACGATGTCGCCGATGCGCGACGACTTCTGCCGCTGCGGCACCGGGAAGCTGACGCGGGCAAACGACGGCAGGCGCATCGGCACCCGTGCGGCGTTAGCGAAGATCCAGCCCATCGGCACCAGCAGACGGTGAATCAGGCGGGTGCGGCGCACCAGGTCGAGCAGCCAGGACTCCGGCGCGTTGCCCGAGCTGGTGGTTTCCATGCGGAACTTGTCGGCCCACGCCACCAGCGGACGGAACAGCAACTGGTCATAGGCGAGAATCACCACCGTCATCGCCAGGATCACCCAGCCCACGGCGTGCAGGTTCTTGTCCGAGATCGCCTGGGCCAGATACGCACCGATGCCCGGCAGCGTGATCGTGTTGTTGCCCACCGTGATCGCTTCGGAGGCCACCACGAAGAACCAGCCGCCCGACATCGACATCATCATGTTCCAGATGAGGCCGGGCATCGAGAACGGCACTTCGAGCTTCCAGAAACGCTGCCAGCCGGTCAGGTGGAAGCCGCGCGAGACTTCGTCCAGATCGCGCGGCACCGTGCGCAGCGACTGGTAGAAGCTGAACGTCATGTTCCAGGCCTGGCTCGTGAAGATCGCGAAGATCGCCGCCAGCTCCGCACCCAACACCTGGTGGGGAAACAGCGCAATGAAGAACGTCACCGTAAACGAAATGTAGCCCAGCACCGGCACCGACTGCAGGATGTCGAGAATCGGGATCAGCACGAGGCCCGCGCGGCGGCTCTTGGCCGCCAGCGTGCCGTAGATCAGCGTGAACACCAGCGAGGCGACCATCGCCGCGAGCATGCGCAACGTGGTACGCAATGCGTATTCGGGCAGGCTCGCCGGGTCGAGGGAGATAACCTGGGTCTTCAGCGTCGAGATCGGCGCGAGCGTCTGGTGAAAGCCGATCGCCGTGAAAGCGATCACGCAGATGATCAGCGGGAAGGCGACGAAGTCCCAGCCGTTGGGGAGCAACCGCCAGGCGGAAGCATTGGCGGTGCGTTTCAGATCGAAGCTGAAGTCCATCAGGCACCCTTCCTGGTTGCGTGGGCTATGTTAAGACAGGCCGCGTGAAGCGGCGCCGGAGAGACAGGATAAATCCCGCTTGCCTGTTGCAAGGCAAGCTCGGCGCGAGGGCCGGAGAATCGGTCCGGAAAGCGGAAATCAGGCATGGCAACAAGCATATGCGCGTTAGTCGTGAGCGTCGGAGAGAGTTTGACCGGTGGTGGCCGAGCCCCGGGCCATCCATCCCGGGTCCGCAGCCCCCGGACGCCGTCATGGGCGGTTGGCGAGCTTTCCTTGTTTTTGACGGCACGACACTACTACAACCTGTGTTTCAGGCACAACCTTTCGGACCAAATGAATCGGTCATGGGGCTGGAAAACCCGCAATTCCATTCAGAAAGACTCCGCAATAGCCGTTAATAGCCTGATGGAGCGTCCGCATTCCTTAATAACGGATGGCGTTGCGCCACCTGGCGGTTAAAATTGAAACCGGGCGGACGGCCAGGACCGCCGCCTTAAAGCAACGACCCAGCGCCGGCGCGCTGCAACGATTGACCTTGTTGCATATAAAAGTCAGACGGATCTGAGAGTCGATGAACAGGAAATCCTTGCGCCAGGCGTCCGGACCGCTCAGCTTATTGCTGGTCGTGCTCCTGTGCTGGTTCGCCTCCGGCATCATCGCGGACCGGATGGTCCAGCAGGAGCTCGATGCCGCGCTGCGCACGCAACGGCAGATGTCCGCCTCGATCGTCGACAACATGGCGGAAGTCATCGCCAGCGACCTTTCCATGGCCCGCGCCATTCCGGCCACCATGGCGGAAATGGACGTCGTTCAGCGCGCGCTCGCCCAATCGCAAAACTATGTGTCGAACGGCGCCACCCCGCTTCCCATGTTGCGCGCCATCCTGCTCGATGCGCCGCAACTGTCCGCTGTAAGCAGCTTCCTGCATGAAGCCCAGGGCTTCTCCGGGCTCGACTCGATCTGGCTCGTCAACGCCAACGGCCTGTGTGTCGCATCGAGCAATGCGCAGTCGCGCAACTTCGTCGGCGTCGATATGCGCTCGCGCAACTATCTGTCCAACGCCCTGCTGGGCGCCGTGGGCGAGGCCTACGGCGTGGGCCGGGCGAGCGGCGAGCCGGGCATCTTCATTGCCGCGCCGGTGTACGACAGCGGCGTGCTGGTCGGCGCGGTGGTCGCCAAGCTGGGCATCGGGCGCTTGCGCCACTGGGTCGCCCACGCGGGCACCTTCGTCGCCGACGAGAACGGCGTCATCATCATGGCCCACAACAGCGCGCTCGAAGGGCACGCGCTGGCCAAAGGGCGAGTCCGCGAAATGAGCGCCGACGAGCGCTCCAACACCTACCGCCGGCTCGATTTCCCGAACGTGCAGATCAAAGCGGACATGCAGCGGTTGCGCGAACAGGAGCCGTGGGTGCCGGCAGAGATCGCGGCACAACTGTTCGGCGTCGCGGACCGGCCCGAACCCGTCTTGTACGAAGAGCGCAGTGGCCTGAACTCAGGGCTGTCCGCGCATCTGGTGGATCCGCTCGCCGCCTGGCCGGAACTGCTGCGCAACCATAAACGCGACCGCCTGCTGGTGTTTCTGACGCTTGCCGGCACCGCCGCACTGGCATGGGTGATCACCGTCTCTTATGTGCGCGAGCGGCGCCATCACCGCGCCACGCGCGACCTCGCCGAGCAGTTGCAATCGGCCAATACGCTGCTGTCCGCCGAGGCCCGTCATGATTCACTGACGGGCGCGTTGTCGCGCCGCTACTTCCTCGACCTGCTGCGTGACGAAATCGGCCGCGCCCGCGCGAGCGGCGAGCCGCTCTGCATGGCGATTGCCGACCTCGACCACTTCAAGCAGATCAACGACTGCTTCGGCCACGCCGCCGGCGACCGCGCGCTCGAGCATTTTGTCGACACCTGCCGCGCCGAACTGCGTGCGAGCGACGCGATCGGCAGGCTGGGCGGCGAGGAGTTCGGCATCCTCTTGCCGGCCACGGCGCTCGAGGCAGGACGCGAAGTGGTCGAACGGCTGCGCACCCGGCTCAAGGCCAGGCCGTCGACCAAACTGCCGGCGTCGGCCGGCCTGAGCGTGTCGATCGGGATCACCGAACTCTCGGCGGAGGATCTGCCCGAGCGGCTCATGAGCCGCGCCGACCTCGCGCTGTACGCCGCCAAGTCGGGCGGCCGCGACCGCACCGAGGCGCTGCCGCCCGACGACACCGCACCGCCGGCACGCACAGCCGCGACGACCTGGTAAGGACCGGGTGAGGACTCGCGTCCAAGCAGGTATCATCAACCTTCATACGAAGCTTGTCGCCACTGCTCTATCGGGAGATTTGCATGAAGGGAAACCTGGTCATCGTTTGCCGCGATCAAGATGCTGACGCGTTCGACCATCTGCTTGCCGAATACGGCGCCTTTCAGACGCGCTTATCGTCGACGGCGTGGTATCTGAAGCTGGAAGTGGCGCCGGAGCTGATTCAGGAGGAGATTCTGGCGCGCCTTGGGAAATACACGACGCACTATATCTTCGAGGCTGAAACCGTGACGTGGAATACGGTGGATAGCGAAGCGGCCAGCGCGTTGAATACGCTGTTTACGGAGTAAGGGCCGGGCAGACGGGGGCGCCTTGCAGGCGGCGCCCGCCAGACCATAACGGCGCCAGACATGGCACCGCCCAGGCACTAACCAGACACTAACCAGACACTAAGCAGGCGTAATTCAGGCTCAACTCAGCAGCGCCGACTCACCAGGCGCTTTCCGAGATCGAGGTCATCCGCGGCACCGCCTCGAACGGGAACGTCATCAACACCCGCAGGCCACGCCCGCCGTAATTGCCGATTTCCCACTCGCCGCCGGCACGCCGCACCAGCCTCTCCACGATAGCGAGCCCCAGCCCGCTATGGCCGTTGCCGCCGCGCGCCGGGTCGAG
This sequence comes from Burkholderia sp. 4M9327F10, assembly GCF_005503145.1. Taxonomy (GTDB): domain Bacteria; phylum Pseudomonadota; class Gammaproteobacteria; order Burkholderiales; family Burkholderiaceae; genus Paraburkholderia. Next base: position 5,082 of record NZ_SCNV01000081.1, read on the forward strand.
CCGCACGAACGGCCGGCTCGCATTGATCAGATCCTGGGCCGCGATGCCGCTGCCGTTATCCTGTACGGACAACGTATAACCCGACGAGGTGCGCGCCGTCGCCACGATGATCGGCGGGGCGCCATAGGCATGGGCGTTATCGAGCAGGTTCGAGAGAATCCGGTCGAGCGTGGCGGCCGGCAGCAGGAAGCCCAGCCCCGCCTTCAGGTCGGTCAGCACGTTCGGTGAGCCGGCCGCGACCGCCCGGTAGCTGCGCACGATCCGCTCACATTGGGTATCCACCTCGACGGCTTCGCTACGGTCGGCGCCGTCATGCGCGAACACCAGAAACTGTTCGACGATATGCGTCATCGAGTCCACGTCGCGCACCACCCCGTCGCGCACCTTGGCCTCGTCCATCATTTCCGCCCGCAAGCGCAGCCGCGCAAGCGGCGTCTTCAGGTCGTGCGCGACACCCGCAAGCATGACCGCACGGTCGTTCTCCGTGCGCGCCACTTCCTGCACCATCTGGTTGAAGCCGTGGGTCAACTGGCGCAATTCGCGTGGCCCGCGCTCGGGCACCGGCGGCACCGGCAAGCCGCGGCCAAAGCGCGCCACGGCGCCGGCCAGCGAGCGCAACGGCTGCTGCAACTGCCAGGCGGCAAAAAGCGCCGCCATCACCGCAAACGTGAAGATGATGGTGAGCCACAACACCATCCGGTCGACCGAGCGCGGCGGCCGCAGCGGCTGCACCGGCACGACGATCCAGTCGCGATCGGCCGGCTGGCGCACCCACAACACCGGAGGCCTGCCCGGTTCGCCGATGCGCACCTGGGTGCCCGGCGGCATGCGATCGCGCACGTCGTCGAGGAAGCGGCTGATGGGCGTATTCGTATCGGTCTGCTCCGGCGGCACGTCTTTGGAGGCCGGATCGACCAGCCGCACGCGCGACGGCAAGGGCTGGTCCGGCGTATGGGCGACGTGCTGGCGCACCGCGTCAACGAGGAAGGTGGCCTCTTCTACCGCGTAGCGGTTCTGAAACTGGTTGCGCTCGAGGCGAAACAGCGCATACCCCGCGAAATGCGACAGCATCAGGACCCCGACGACCAGCAACGCCAGCCGTCCGAACAGCGAATCAATGGGACGGCGCATGCTGTTCGCCATCCGGCACGAACACGTAGCCGCGGCCGCGCACGGTCTGAATGAAGCGCGGCGTGGACGGATCGGTTTCGAGAATGCGGCGCAGACGCCAGACCTGCACGTCGATACCGCGGTCGGTGCCGTCGTATTCCGGACCGTGCAGCAGTTCGAGCAGGCGCTCGCGGGTCAGCGTACGCATGGGGTGATTGACGAAAATCTTCAGTAGCGCGAACTCGCTGCCCGACAAGGTCAGCGGCTTGTCTTCCAGATTCAGCGTGCGCGACTGGAAATCCAGCGTGAAGCGGCCAAACGTGAACGGTTCGCGCTGTTCCGGCGCAGCCGCCGAGGGCAGCGTGCGACGGCGGCGCAGCACCGCCTGCACGCGCGCCAGCAGTTCGCGCGGATTGAACGGCTTGCCGAGGTAATCGTCTGCACCCAGCTCCAGGCCAACGATGCGATCCACATCATCGGCGCGCGCCGTCAGCATGATGACCGGGATATCGTCGCCCGCGGCGCGCAGCTTGCGCAGCGCCGTCAGGCCGTCCACGCCCGGCATCATCAGGTCGAGCACGATCAGGTCCGGACGCTCGCGCTCGAGCCGCCGCTCGAGCGAGCCGGCGTCGTGCAGCACCGAAACCTCGATGCCCTGACGAGCCAGATAGTCACGCAGCAGATCGCGGAGTTCGACGTCGTCGTCGACGACAAGTATTTGAGTAGCCATGGGATGAAGTTTAACGCGCAGGAGATGGGGTTTCCGGGCCGGCCACCCCGCAAAGGGTTACCGGGTGTTACGACGAAAGGCGCACGTAATGTCGCGTAATAGCGACAAGCGCTCAGGTAACACAGCACCGCTCGCGGGTCTTTACGCTGTGACTTACCGAATGCATCCCGTCCTGTGTTGCCGTGTTTGCATCGTCGGCTATTCCATTACAAGGAGCCAATCATGTCCACAAAAATGTCACGCTTCGTCGCCGTCGCCGCTGCATCGCTCGCAATCGGCCTGGGCGCAGCCTACGCCGCTCAACCCGATGGCCAGGGAGGCCCCGGGGGCTGGCACCATCATGGCCACTTCCTGCAAGAACTGAATCAGCTGCACAGCCAGTTGAAGCTGAATCCGGACCAGGAAAAGCAGTGGCAAACCGCGCTCGACACGATGAAGCAGAATCGTGAAGCGGGTCGTGCCGCCCACAAGCAGTTGCACGACCAGATCAAGGCACTGCAACAGCAACCTATCCTCGACCTGAACGCGCTGCACGATCTGCACGAGAAGGCAGAAGAGCAGCGCCACCAGGCGCGCGAGCAGACCGCCGCTGCCTGGCTGGCCTTCTACAACGGCTTGAACGACCAGCAGAAGACCATCGTCAGCACAGCGCTCAAGCAGCATTGGGCGAAGATGGAAGCGCGTCATGAGAAGATGCGCCAGCACTGGGAGCATGACAAGGGCGCGGCATCGGCCCCGGCGGCGAACCAGTAAGTAGCAGCGATGCCTGAAGGTCCGGCGGGCGCCGTCCGCCGGACCTTCGCCAGACGCCAATGAAAAACGCCACGGAAGCGAATTCCGTGGCGTTTTTCGTTTGGGTTCAGGGTGGGCCAAGGGCTGGTGGCTTGCCCTGCCGGCTTTGCCCATGTGCCGTGTGCCGTGTGCCGGCCACAGCTCTCCCTGTCAGCCCTTCAAGGTACCCAGATCGAACAGCAGCACCTCGGCGTCGTGCCCCTTCTCCAGCGTCACCGTGGCTGCATCGGCGATCAACGCCGCATCACCCGCCTGCAGCGCCTCGCCGTTGACGGTCAGCGCACCGCGCGCCACATGAACATAGGCGCGCCGCCCCTGCGCCAACGGCAGCGTGGCCTGTTCGGCGCCGTCGAGCAGCGTGGCGTAGATCGAGGCGTCCGCGTGAATCGTCACCGAACCGTCGCGCCCGTCCGGCGACGCGACGATGCGCAGACGACCGCGCTTGTCGGCCGCTTCGAAACGCTTTTCCTCGTAGCCGGGCGGATCGCCGGCGCGTTGCGGCAAGACCCAGATCTGCAGCAGATGCACCGGCTCGTCCGGCGACGCGTTGAACTCGCTGTGCATCACACCCGTACCGGCGCTCATGCGCTGCACGTCGCCGGGCCGGATGGTCGAGCCATTGCCCATGCTGTCGCGGTGAGCAAGCGCGCCGTCCAGCACATAGGTGACGATCTCCATATCGCGATGCCCATGGGTGCCGAACCCCTGGCCGCCCGCGATGCGGTCTTCGTTGATCACGCGCAGCGGCCCGAAGTGCACGTGCTCCGGGTCGTAGTAGTCGGCAAACGAGAAGCTGTGCCAGGAGTCGAGCCAGCCGTGGTTGGCGTGGCCTCGTTCGGTGGAGCGGCGGATCTCGATCATAGGGTTCTCCCGGTCAATGCGTTGCGATGCAGCGAATGTATGGGCGCACGCCTTCCGGCACAACCCGCACGGGTGCACCGGATCGTTCCATAAATGCAGCCAATCTCCACATGCCGCCGGGCTCGTGGCCCTGAGATTCGCGCGTCTCGCCCGTTCGGGTAAAATACCGCGCTTTTCTAGTGAAAACGGCCGCGCGACCCGTCGAAAAGGACCCGGCGCGGACCCGGCACGAGAATTTTGACCGCCTAGAATAGCGACCGCGAGTATCCGCATGGGCCCCCGCCGCACGACGGAGGGTCGCCTCCCTGGTACAAGAGTCCGGAATCCAGACACCACGCGGTGCAGACAAGCCGCGTCTTTTGCTGTGCGCAACTCACGCACCGTCAAGGACCTCATATGTTTCTTCAAGGCTACGGCCCGTTGCTTCTTAACGGCACCTGGCAGACCGTCAAACTGGCGGTGCTGTCGCTTGCGTTTGCTTTCGTGCTGGGCCTGCTCGGCGCGGCGGCCAAACTGTCGAAGAACCGCGTTTCATACAGTGTCGGCACGCTCTATACGACGCTCGTGCGCGGCGTGCCCGACCTCGTGCTGATGCTGCTGCTGTTCTACAGCCTGCAGATCTGGCTGAACAACCTGACCGATCTGCTCGGCTGGGATCAGATCGACATCGACCCGTTCGTGGCCGGCGTCGCCGTGCTCGGCTTCATCTACGGGGCGTATTTCACCGAGACCTTCCGCGGCGCTTTCCTCGCCGTGCCGCGCGGCCAGCTCGAAGCGGGCGCCGCCTACGGCATGACCGGCTGGCAGGTGTTTTCACGCATCATGTTCCCGCAGATGATGCGCTTCGCGCTGCCGGGCATCGGCAATAACTGGCAGGTGATGGTGAAAGCCACCGCACTGGTGTCGATCATCGGCCTCGCCGACGTCGTGAAGGCCTCGCAGGACGCTGGCAAAGGCACGCTGCGGTTCTTCTTCTTCACCCTGCTTGCCGGGGCCATCTACCTCGTCATCACCACGGTCTCGAACTTCGTGCTGATGTACCTCGAAAAACGCTACTCGACCGGCGTACGAAAGGCGGACCTATGATCGAGATCATTCAGGAATACTGGCGCAACTACCTCTACAGCGACGGCTATCGCCTGACCGGCGTCGTGATTACGCTGTGGCTGCTGGTGGTGTCGATCGGCCTCGGCTTCTGCCTGTCGATTCCGCTGGCGGTCGCGCGGGTCTCGAAGAAGAAGTGGCTCTCGGGTCTCGTGTGGCTGTATACATATATCTTCCGCGGCACGCCGCTGTATGTGCAGTTGCTCCTCTGCTATACCGGCCTCTACAGCCTCGAAGTGGTCCGCAATCACGAGCTGACCAACGCCTTCTTCCGCGACGGCATGCATTGCACGCTGCTCGCCTTCACGCTGAACACCTGCGCGTACACCACGGAGATTTTCGCCGGCGCCATCAAGGCCACGCCCTACGGCGAGATCGAAGCCGCACGCGCCTACGGCATGTCGCCGTTCACGCTGTACCGGCGGGTCATCCTGCCGTCGGCGCTGCGCCGCGCGCTGCCGTACTACAGCAACGAAGTCATCCTGATGCTGCACGCCACCACGGTCGCCTTCACCGCCACCGTGCCGGACATCCTCAAGATTGCCCGTGACGTCAACTCGGCGACCTACCAGTCGTTCAACGCGTTCGGCCTCGCCGCCCTGCTCTACCTGGCCATCTCTTTCACGCTCGTGTGGCTGTTCCGCCGCGCCGAGCGCCGCTGGCTCGCCTATTTGCGGCCGCAAGGCAAATAAGCCGTCAAGGATCTCAATTCATGAACACCGGGAAGCAAAAGCTCTTTGTCGACGAGCTGCATAAACAATACGGCGACAACGAAGTTCTCAAGGGCGTCTCGCTGCGCGCGAACGCCGGCGATGTCATCAGCGTGATCGGCTCGTCCGGCTCGGGCAAGAGCACGATGCTGCGCTGCATTAACTTTCTCGAACAGCCCAACTCCGGGCGCATCTTCGTCGACGGCGAAGAGGTGCGCACGCAGAAGGACAAGACCGGCGCGCTGAAAGTCTCCGATCCGAAGCAGTTGCAGCGCGTGCGCACCAAGCTGTCGATGGTGTTCCAGCACTTCAACCTGTGGGCGCACATGAACGTGATCGAGAACATCATCGAGGCGCCGGTGCACGTGCTCGGCCTGCCGCGCCGCGAAGCCGAGGAGCGTGCCCGCGAGTATCTGGAGAAGGTGGGTCTCGCGCCGCGGCTGGAAAAGCAGTATCCCTCGCACCTCTCGGGCGGCCAGCAGCAGCGCGTGGCGATTGCCCGGGCGCTGGCCATGCATCCCGACGTGATGCTGTTCGACGAACCGACCTCCGCGCTCGACCCGGAACTGGTGGGCGAAGTGCTGAAGGTCATGCAGACGCTCGCCGAGGAAGGGCGCACGATGATCGTCGTCACTCACGAAATGGCCTTCGCGCGCAACGTATCGAATCATGTGATGTTCCTGCACCAGGGCCGCGTCGAGGAAGAAGGCCATCCGGATGAAGTATTCAGGAACACGAAGAGCGAGCGGCTCAGGCAGTTCCTCTCCGGCAGCCTCAAATGACGTTGCAATAACGTTAGGAGAACGGCTGTAGTTTATGTAGTATTACAAGGCGCTTACAGAAAGCGCCTTTTTCATTTCATCGTCTCATTCTGCAGCGCAAAACATCCCAAATATCGCGCTTGCATCCCGCCTTTTGCCCTACTCCCACCGTTTTTCAGCGTCAATAGTGGCAATCCTTGACTTTGCCTTCGCCGATCCGTGATTCCCTTGTCATACAAGGGTTTCGTGGTGTTTTTGAAACGTGAAGCCGAGATGTTGAGCACATCACTATTGCAATTTGGAGACACCTGCGCGACCCAACACCAATTTCTTCTCCCAGCTCAGGGTATTTTTGATAAATTAGTAACCAAAGTACCAAAACAAAGTTGATTAAAAGTAGTTTCACTTCAAAACGCAGAGGAGATCCGGTCGACGAGGGATCGGCATGACGCAAAGACAGCCCCAGGCTGCATCGTCGTGACAACACACCCGATCGACCCAAACCGTCTCCCTGGTACGGATTTCTGTTCGGCGCCGCTGGCGTCCGGACACCATTCGCAGTACTGGGTTTTTCTTTTGACAGGGTATGGAGGAGAAGATGAAGAAAGCATTACTCGCCGCAGCGCTGATGTCGGCCGGTGTAGTTGCGCACGCACAGAGCAGCGTGACGCTGTACGGCCGCCTGGACGCGGGTGTCGAATATATCAGCGGTCTTCCGAATTCCAACTATACGGGTTCCACCTCGCGTTTCCGCGTTGAAAGCGGCGACTGGGGCACGAGCCTGTGGGGTATGAAGGGCGTTGAAGACATCGGTGGCGGCAACAAGATCCTGTTCCAGTTGGAAGGCTCGTTCAGCACGGTAACGGGCGCGGGCCCTGGCAATGGCGGTCTCTTCAATCGCTGGGCAACTGTCGGTGCATCGAACGACCAGTACGGTACCCTGCTCCTCGGTCGTGAACTGTTCATCTCGAACGGCGTGTGGGACTTCGACCCGTTCGGTCAATCGAACTGGTCGTCGGCATCGCTGGTCCGCGGCCGCAACTGGCCGCAGTCGAGCAACAACATTTCGTACCAGTCGCCGAAGTTCTACGGCTTTGACCTGTACGGCCAATACGCCTTCTCGAACTCGACCTCCTTTAACGGCGGCAACGGTTCGGCACAGGGCCGTGAAGACGGTCTGCAGTTGACCTACACGAGCTCGCTGTTCCAGCTTCGCGGCCTGTACGACGAAATCCGTAACAACATCAACGGTAGCCTCGGCGATCCGACCGCGGATTCCCCGAATGGTCCGTTCAACTACGGCCGCGAGTACTTCGCCGGTGTGAACGTGTTCCTCGGCCAGTTCAAGATTCAGGCTGTGTACCAGGCCGCGCGTACTTCGGGTGAAACCGGTGTACCTATCGGCACGCCGACGACGACCGACCAGGAATGGGGTGGTGTGACATGGCAAGCTACGCCGGCCGCAGCACTGATCGCAGCCGTGTATCACGTGAACGCGAACAACGGTGCAGGCAACGCGAACATCTACACGATTGGCGGTTCGTACAACCTGTCCAAGCGTACGTTGCTCGACATCCAGATCGCTACCGTGCGTAACAGCAAGACGGCTAACTTCGGTCTCGACGCCAACTCGGCAGGCAATGGCGGCAACAGCGGTTCGGGCAGCTCGATTACGTACAACGAGAACCCGACCCCCGGCCACAGCCAGAGCGGTGTTTATGCAGGTATCCAACACTCGTTCTAAGCGAACGGTGTAGGCAAGAGAACTCCAGAATCAATTTCACGCTGCTGCGAGAGGCGCGTATCGGTGCGATGTCCGCAAGGGTATCGCACCGTTTTTTATTGGCGCGAGCGGATCTGCGTCCGCTGCAGGTCAATCTCGAAAGGCCGTCTTCCCTCAAACCGCCGCTTCGTTTTCCTCACCGGTGCGAATGCGGATCACCCGCTCGACATCCGCCACGAAGATCTTGCCGTCGCCGATCTTGCCGGTGCGCGCCGCACCGATGATCGCGTCGATCACCTGGTCGCACTGATCGTTGGCCACCACCACTTCGATCTTCACCTTCGGCAGGAAGTCGACCACGTACTCGGCACCGCGATACAGCTCCGTGTGCCCCTTCTGGCGCCCAAAGCCTTTGACTTCGGTCACTGTCAGGCCTGTGAGGCCGACCTCGGCAAGCGCTTCGCGGACTTCGTCGAGCTTGAACGGTTTGATGACTGCAGTGATGCGCTTCATGGCGTGCCTCGTCTCTTGATCGGATAGTTCGGAAAAGCCGAAAGGAAATAGATAGCTTTGATTCTACGCCGCGCCGGATGCCTTGCGGATATTCCGGCGCGTGCCTGATTCAGACTGTGCTGCATGGTGCGCCAGTTAGTGCGCTTGATACTACGCTTGCTACTGCGCCTCTTGCCGCGCTACCGGCGCCACTCACTCAACCGGTTCGGTATAGCGCGAAGTAATCGGATAGCGCCAGTCGCGGCCAAATGCGCGGTGTGTCACGCGAATCCCGATCGGTGCCTGGCGGCGCTTGTACTCGTTGATCTTGATGAGCCGCGTCACGCGCTTGACGTCGTCCACGGCGTAGCCCGCAGCAATGATTTCCGCAAGCGAGCGATCCTCTTCCATGTACATGCGCATGATCGCGTCGAGCACCTCATACGGCGGCAGGCTGTCCTGGTCGGTCTGGTTCTCGCGCAACTCGGCCGACGGCGCCCGGGTCAGAATCCGCTCCGGGATGATGTCCTGCTTCGCGAACGCAGTGGCCGCGTTGCGGTAATGGCACAGACGGTAGACCAGCGTCTTGGCGATGTCCTTGATCACGGCGAAGCCACCCGCCATGTCGCCATACAACGTGCAATAGCCGACCGCCATCTCGCTCTTGTTGCCGGTGGTCAGTACGATCGAGCCGAACTTGTTGGACAACGCCATCAGCAGCGTGCCGCGAATCCGCGCCTGAATGTTTTCTTCCGTGGCGTCTTCCGCGCGGCCGGCAAATTCATCGGCGAGCGAGGCGCGGAACGCGTCGAACATCGGCGCAATCGCGATCTCGTCATAGCGCACGCCGACCCGGCGCGCCATCTCGGCGGCGTCGGTGGTCGAAATGTCCGCTGTGTAGCGCGACGGCATCATCACGGCGCGCACGCGTTCGGCGCCAAGCGCGTCGCACGCGACGGCCAGCACCAGTGCCGAATCCACGCCGCCCGACAAGCCGATGAGCGCGCCCGGGAAGCCGTTCTTGTTGATGTAGTCGCGCACGCCCATCACCAGCGCCGCATAGACCTGCGCCTCCAGCGACTGCTCCGGCGCCACCGTAGTGGGCACTGGACGGGCACCGTCGAATTCGACGATGGCATGCCCTTCCTCGAACTGCGCCATCTTTGCGACCATCTCGCCGTGGCCGTCGAGCACGAACGAGCCGCCGTCGAACACCAGTTCGTCCTGCGCGCCAACCATGTTCACATACACCATCGGCAGACCGGTCTCGCGAATCCGCGCCCGCAGGATATCCACCCTCACGGCTTCCTTGTTCAGGTGATACGGCGAGCCGTTCGGAATCAGCAGCACCTGAGCACCGGCCGCTTTGGCCTGCTGGGCGGCCGGCGCATGCCAGACGTCTTCGCAGATCACCACGCCGTATTTCACCCCGTCGAGTTCGAAGACGAACGGCTTCGGATCCGAAGCAAAGTAGCGCTTCTCGTCGAACACCTCGCTGTTGGGCAGATCCTGCTTCAGGTAGGTGCCGACCACCTTGCCGTCGACGATCAGCGACGCAGCGTTGAAGGTGTCGACTGGCGGCACGCCGCGCTCGATTGGCGCGTTTGCTTTACCATGGCCGTGCGCGGCGTCGCGGTGCGGATGACCGACCACCACGTGCAGGCCGGCGAGCGGCTTCAGCTGTTCGGCGAGATCGGCAAGCGCGGCGGCGCTGGCGGCATAAAAGGCCGGGCGCAGCAGCAGGTCTTCGGGCGGATAGCCGGAGAGCGCGAGTTCCGGCGCGACGAGCAGCTTCGCACCGTCGTTGTGCGCCGCGCGCGCGGCGGCGACGATCTTCGCGACGTTGCCGGCGAAGTCGCCGACAGTGACATTGAGTTGAGCAAGAGCGATTCGGGTCTTCATGGCAGGATCGGGGGCAGGCCGCGCGGCTTGCCGGTTATGCTGGCCAGGTGGCTCGATCTACCAGGAAACGTCCAGGCAAAGTCGCAACCACGCGTACCGGCACGGACATATACGCGGACAAACGAGCGATGCCCCGCTAGACGCGGAGCGCCGCTCAGATCAGGAACAGTCAAACAGATTGAACCAGCAACGCTTTGATTATCGCACGGGCATTCTGGCCTCGCCCTTCGAGGTGGACGCCTCCGAGTGGAACGCCCTGCTCGCCGGGCAGGCACAGCCCACGCCGTTTCTACGGCATGAGTTCCTGAGCGCGCTGCACGCGAGCCAGTCCGCGGTGGCCGATACCGGCTGGGCGCCGCAGTTCGTCACGCTGACCGACCCGCGCACGGGACGGCTGGCGGCGGCCGCGCCGGTGTATCTGAAGGGGCACTCGTACGGCGAGTACGTGTTCGACTGGGCATGGGCCGACGCCTACAAGCGCAATGGCCTCGCCTACTATCCGAAGCTGCTGTGCGCCGTGCCGTTCACGCCGGTCCAGGGTAGCCGCCTGCTGGCGACTGACCCGCACGCGCTGCGCCACCTGGCGGCCACGCTGATGGCGTTTGCCGAACAGGCGGACGTCTCGTCGCTACACGTGCTGTTTCCGACTGCCAGCGAGGCTCAGGCGCTCAGCGAAATCGGCATGATGCAGCGCGAGGGCGTGCAGTTTCACTGGCTCAACGACGGCTATCGCGACTTCGACGACTTCCTCTCGACACTCGAGCAGAAGAAGCGCAAGAACATCCGCGCCGAGCGCCGCAAGGTGCGTGAAGCGGGCGTCACGATGCGCCGCGTGCGTGGCGAAGATATCAGCGATGCTGAATGGCGCTTCTTTGCCAAGTGCTACAAGCAGACTTACCGCGAGCATTTTTCGAGTCCATACCTGAATCTCGAGTTTTTCCGCACTATTGGCGCGACCATGCCGGAGAACCTGCTGCTCGTGATCGCGGAATACGACGGCAAGCCGATTGCCAGTTCCCTCGTGGTGTACCAGCGCGACGCAAAGACCGGCGGCACGCTGTACGGCCGCTACTGGGGCGCGCTTGAGCACGTGCCGTGCCTGCATTTCGAGACCGCCTACTATCAGCCGCTCGAATTCTGCATTGAAGAGAAACTCGCGGTGTTCGAGGGCGGCGCGCAAGGCGAACACAAAATGGCGCGCGGCTTCCTGCCCACGGTCACGCGTTCGACGCACTGGCTTGCCCACCCGGCGTTCGCGGATGCGGTAGCACGCTTTCTCGACAGCGAGACCAACAGCATTCACGCGTATGTCGACGAATTGCGCGACCATAATCCGTTCAGGAGTTAAATGGCAAGGTTTAAGGGGTACGGCAACGCAGTGCCCCCTCGCCACAACGCTGTAACCACGACAAACGGTTTCTGTGGGACACTTCGCATCTGAAGCGCCTGTTTCCCGGCGCTATGGGCAATCAACCCGCCCTTTTTCCTGATGCCCCATCGAATTGGCTGCACCCATGCCGTGGTTTCTCTATCTGATCGAATGCGCTGACGGTAGCGTCTATACCGGCATTGCCGTCGACGTAGAGGCGCGCTTCGAGAAACATTTGAACGGCACTGGCGCGCGTTATACGCGCTCGCGCAAACCATTACGGGTGCTTGCATCATTCGAACTGGCGGACCGCTCAAGCGCGTTGCGCGCCGAGTATCGGGTCAAACGCTTGCCGGCGCCGGAGAAACGCGCGCTGGCGGCGGGTGTACGCACACTCGAATCGGTTATGCCGCAGACAGTGGTCGGACAAGTGGGGATTGGGACTGAGACCGAATTAAACGCAGAAGTAGAAAAGCAGGATTTACCCGGCGCATAAAGCGGGGCCGAGGTATGACAAACGGCGGCAACGTCAAACGTGTAGTGATTCACCCTATTCGCGGCATTTACCGCACACCGCGCTCCGTTGGAGCCGGAAAAACCAATTGAAGGACGCATACCCCATGGACGAAAGGAAGCGCGACAGTATCATCGCCTACCTCCGCCACCGCATGGCAGAGTTTGGTATTACCACAGACGACCTGGCTTCATCTCTCGCAAGCGATCAGGCAAAACAAACGCAGGCGCGCTACCGCAGTGCTACCGGCGACATCTGGAGCGGCGAAGGAGAAATGCCGCAATGGCTGAAAGCCGCAACGAGCGCCGGGCAATCGATCGAGCATTTTGAAACGTCGCCCAAGCAGCCTGCGGCCACTCAGGCGAAGCGAGATACCGTCAACTGGCGTGACGATCCGTTTGCGGGCAGCCCGCTTGCGCGGCGCGAAAACCCTTGAGGAACCCGCCTGGAACTGGCTGGGACCCGCTTGAGGGCGCTTGGGACCGCTTGTGAGGCCACTGCTTGTTGGACTGGTTGAAACTGGCTGGAACCGGTTGGGATTGCCCCCACCCGGCGCAATGAAGAGGCAAACCGGAACAGCTTGCCTCCCGACCTCTGCACAGCATTCGCTTCAGTGAAACGACGCTTTCACTTGCGAGTACGCGGTTTTACTTCTTGTAATTCGCGACGCCTTCGCTGATTTCCTTGTGCGCGGCATCGATATCTGCCCAGCCCTCGACCTTCACCCACTTGCCCTTTTCGAGCGCCTTATATTGCTCGAAGAAGTGCTTGATCTGGTCTTTCAGGTACGCCGGCACGTCGTCGATCGACTTCAATGTCGCCGTCATCGGGCAGACCTTGTCGTGCGGCACCGCGATCAGCTTCGCGTCCACGCCCGATTCGTCCGTCATTTGCAGCATGCCGAGCGCGCGCGCGCGCACGACCGAGCCGGCCAGCAGCGGGAACGGCGTGAGCACCAGCACGTCGACCGGGTCGCCGTCGCCCGACAGCGTTTGCGGAATAAAGCCGTAGTTGGCCGGATAGCGCATGCCGGTGCTGATGAAACGGTCAACGACGAGCAGGCCCAGATCCTTGTCTGCCTCGTACTTCACCGGATCGCTTTGCGCCGGGATTTCGATGATGACGTTGAAATCGTGCGGAAGGTCTTTACCTGCGGGGACGTGATTGAAGCTCATGAGCGCTCTCTGATCAGGATGGAAGTCGGAACATGGCGCGCGTTACTGCGTCTGACCCAGATCAGACAAGGCACCGCGGCCGGAAGTGCGGAATACGCCATTATAGCCAATCGGCCGATGGCACCGCCGTGACGATCGGCGCGATAATCGTCGAAACCGCGATTGAAACCGCGCCGTTGCAGCCGGGCTTCGAGAATGAGCCGGAAGCGGGATTGCAGATGCGCTTGCGGGTGCGCCAGATGCCTTTTCAGCCAGGAGCATGCATGGAAGAAGCGAAACACTTCATCGGCAGCGAATGGACCGCCCCTTTCGGGGGCGAGACGATTCCAGTGCTCGATCCGTCCGACGGGCAGCCGTTTACGCAATTGGCCCGCGGCACCGCCGCGGATATCGAGGCCGCGGTGCGTGCCGCACGGCATGCCTTCGAAGGCGCCTGGGGCGCCGCCAGCGCAGCCGAGCGCGGGCGCGTCCTGTACCGGCTGTCCCTGCTGGTAGCGGCGCGTCATGAAGAACTCGCCCAACTCGAAGCGCGCGACACCGGCAAACCACTGCGCCAGGCGCGCGCAGACGCCGCGGCGCTGGCCCGCTATTTCGAGTTCTACGCGGGGGCCGCCGACAAGCTGCACGGCGAGACCCTTCCCTATCAGGCCGGCTATACCGTCTTCACCGTGCGCGAGCCGCACGGGGTGACCGGCCATATCGTGCCGTGGAACTACCCGATGCAGATCTTCGGCCGCAGCGTCGGTGCGGCGCTCGCGGCGGGCAACGCGTGCGTCGTCAAACCGGCCGAGGACGCCTGCCTGTCCGTGCTGCGGGTGGCCGAACTCGCCGCCGAGGCCGGCTTGCCGGCCGGCGCGCTAAACATCGTCACCGGTTATGGCCACGAAGCAGGCGCCGCGCTCGCGCGTCATGCCGGCATCGACCACATTTCGTTCACCGGCTCGCCCGAGACCGGCAAGCTGGTCGCGCAGATGGCGGCGGAAAATCACGTACCCGTCACGCTCGAACTGGGCGGCAAGTCACCGCAGATCGTCTTCGCCGATGCGGATCTGGATGCGGCGCTACCGGTACTCGTCTCGGCAATCGTGCAGAACGCCGGGCAGACCTGCTCGGCAGGCAGCCGCGTGCTGATCGAGCGTGCGGTCTACGAGCCGTTGCTCGAGCGTCTCGCCACCGCCTTCAATGCGCTGCGGGTCGGGCCCTCGCACGCCGACCTCGACTGCGGACCGCTCATCAGCGCCAGGCAACAGCAACGCGTGTGGGACTTCCTCTCCGATGCGCATCACGACGGCATCGCCATGGCGGCACACGGCGAAGTGATTCACGAAGCGCCGGAAACCGGCTTCTACCAGGCCCCGACGCTGCTGCGCGACGTCCCGCCGGGCCACCGCCTCGCGCATGAAGAAGTGTTCGGCCCCGTACTCGCCGCCATGGCCTTCGCCGACGAGGATGAAGCCGTGGCGCTAGCGAACGGCACGCCCTATGGACTGGTGGCCGGCATCTGGACGCGCGACGGCGGGCGCCAGTTGCGTCTCGCGCGGCGGGTACGCTCGGGTCAGGTGTTCATCAACAATTACGGTGCGGGCGGCGGCGTGGAATTGCCGTTCGGCGGCGTCAAGCATTCGGGCCATGGACGCGAAAAGGGTTTTGAGGCGCTGTACGGATTTACGGTGCTGAAGACAGTCGCGATCCGCCACGGCTAGCGCGGATCGGCAGGCGCACTAACGCGCAGATCAACATAACCTAAACAAAGGAGACAGCATGCGCTTGACAGGTAAAACAGCCATCGTCACGGGTGGAGGCTCGGGTTTCGGCGAAGGCATTGCCAAAACCTACGCGCGCGAAGGCGCCAACGTCGTGGTGAACGATCTGAACGGCCCGGCGGCCGAGCGCGTTGCGAGTGAAATCGCGCTGGCCGGCGGCAAGGCGATCGCGGTGACCGGCGACGTTACCCGCAGCGACGACTGGACCCGCCTGCGCGAAGCCGCGCTGGAGGACTTCGGCAGCGTCCAGGTGGTGGTCAACAACGCCGGCACCACGCATCGCAACAAGCCCGTGCTCGAGGTAACGGAGGCCGAATTCGACCGGGTCTACGCGGTCAACGTGAAAAGCCTCTACTGGAGCGTGCAGGCTTTCGTGCCGTACTTCCGCGAGCAAGGCGGCGGGGTGTTCATCAACATCGCCTCGACGGCAGGTGTGCGGCCGCGGCCCGGCCTCGTCTGGTACAACGGCAGCAAGGGCGCGGTGATCGTCGCCAGCAAGGCGCTCGCTGCCGAGCTGGGACCCGAGCGCATCCGCGTGAACTGCGTCAACCCGGTGATGGGCGAGACCGGCTTGCTGTCCGAGTTCATGGGCGTCGAAGACACGCCGGAAAACCGCAAGCGCTTTCTCGCCGGAATTCCGCTCGGCCGTCTCTCGACCCCGCAGGACGTCGCCAACGCCTGTCTCTATCTGGCCTCGGACGAGGCGGAGTTCATCACGGGCGTGTGCCTGGAGGTAGACGGCGGACGCTGCGTGTAGGCGGCGGGCATTCGAAGTGACCAAACCAGGCAAAACCTTGGCGCAATCTGGCAGCGCCTGGCCCCCCCAAGCAGCAACTGGCAACCCCTGGCAACCCCCAGCAGCACCCGATTCCACAATAAAACGAGGAGACACCACGATGGGCAGTCCTGCAAATCCGCTTCACCATCCCGGCGCGGGTGCGCCGCCTTCCACCTTCGAGGAAGCGACTTACCGCAAGGTCGCGTGGCGGCTCACGCCGCTCCTGATGCTGTGCTACGTGGTGGCCTACCTCGATCGCGTCAATGTCGGCTTCGCCAAGCTGCAGATGACCACGGACCTCAACCTGAGCGATGCGGTCTACGGCTTTGGCGCCGGCATCTTCTTCCTGGGTTACTTCATCTTTGAAATCCCCAGTAACGTGATCCTGCACAAGGTCGGCGCGCGGGTATGGATTGCGCGGATCATGGTGTCGTGGGGCGTGATCTCCATGCTGACGATGTTCGTCACCACGCCCGCCATGTTCTACGCGATGCGCTTTCTGCTCGGCCTCGCCGAAGCGGGCTTCTTTCCCGGCATCATCCTGTATCTGACCTACTGGTACCCGGCGCACCGGCGTGGCCGCATGACCACCTGGTTCATGACTGCCATAGCGCTGTCCGGCGTCATCGGCGGACCGGTGTCAGGCTACATCCTGAAGACCTTCAACGGCGCCAACGGCTGGCATGGCTGGCAGTGGCTGTTTTTGCTCGAAGGCATTCCGTCCGTCGTGGTGGGCATTCTGGTGTTCATCGTGCTCGACGACCGCATCGCCAAGGCCAGGTGGCTCACGCCGCAAGAGCGGCAACTGCTGGAAAGCAATATCTCCACCGAAGACGCCGCCAAGCATGACCTGCCGATCCGCCAGGTGCTCGCGAGCCCGCGCGTCTGGCTGATGAGCCTGATCTATTTCTCGTTCGTGATGGGGCTGTACGGCGTGAGCTTCTGGCTGCCGACCATCATCAAGGCCACCGGCGTGACCGATGCGTTCATGATCGGCCTGCTTTCGGCGATCCCGTTTGCCGCGGCGGTGGTGGGAATGGTGCTGGTGGCACGCAGCGCGGACCGCAAGCGCGAACGGCGCTGGCATATCGCGCTGCCGGCGCTGGCGGGGGCGATCGGCCTGGTGCTGTCCGTGGTGTGGGCGCATGACACGCTGCTGGCGATGGCGTCGCTCACGCTCGCCACCATGGGTATTCTCACTACGCTACCGCTGTTCTGGAGCCTGCCCACAGCGTTTCTGGCCGGCACCGGCGCGGCGGCGGGAATTGCCATGATCAATTCGATCGGCAATCTGGCCGGCTTTCTGAGCCCCTATGCGGTGGGCTGGCTCAAGCAGGCCACCGCGGCGAACGATTCCGGCATGTATATGCTGGCGGCGTTCATGCTGCTGGGTGGGCTGCTTGCGCTTTCCGTACCGGCCAAACTCGTGAACAAATAGAGACGCCGGCCGCTCAGACGATATTCATGGCCAGCGCACTTTCCCGGTAGTGCTGGCTCGCCTTTTCGGCATCGCCTAGCTGCTCGTGCAGACGCGCGAGCGCACGATGCGAACGGATCTTCAGCGTCTCGTTGTCGGCCAGCTTGAGTGCATTCTCGAGGAACGACTGCGCCTTGCCCCACAGTTGCTGATGCAGGCACAGGCGGCCCAGCGTGAACATCAGATCGGCGTCGTCCGGACGGTCCTTCTGCCAGGCTTCGGCCTTCTGGATCAGCGGCAAGGCATCGCCGCCGGCGGTGTCCGGGTAGCGGCGCAGCAGGCGTGCGTCCCAGTTCTGCGCCAGCGCCTCCTCGACGATCTTGCGCGCGTCCTGCGGACGGCCGAGCGCCACCAGCAATTCAGCCGCGAGATCGGCAAGGCGCGGCGAGTGCCGCTCCGTAGGCGAGAGCGAATGCCACAATTCCAGCAGCGCATCTGCATTGTGGCGCCGGTCGCGCAGCAGGTTCTCAGCCGCAAGCTGGCGCAGACGCACCGCCACGGCCGGGTGAAGCGCCTCGCGCTTTTCCAGCGTCTTGACGAGCTTGAGCACTTCGCTCCAGTTTTTCAACTGCTGCTGCGCGCGCAACATGATCTGCTGCGCATGAATCCGCCGCCCGCCTTGCGACTGCATCTCCGTCAAGGCGGCCAGTGCGCCGTCGGCGTCGCGGCCGTCGGCGCGCATGTCGGCGGTCGCCATCAGACGCGCGTCCTGCCAGTCGGGCTCATCGATCTGCGCAAGCCATTCGTCGCGCCGTGCGTACTCGTGCATGCGGTGCGCCGCGGTGGCCGCGACCAGCCCCGCCGCGCCCTTGTTGTCGCCGTTGGCGAGCGCGTCGCGGGCCGCTTTTTCAGCGCGCGAGAAACGTCCGGCATACAGATTGCCGATTGCATCGCGCAGCGCCGAGTGCGCCTTCGCCACCCGCGAGCGGGCCCGGTAAGCGGCCACCCGCTGCGGCATGCGCCAAATGTTGCGCACGATGCGCAACAACGCGTACACCACGATGAACAGCACCACCAGCGCCACCACGAACAGGTTCAGCGACACATCCACCCGGTACGGCGGATAGACCAGCAGCACCTGCCCCGTATCGAAGCGCCCCACCGTCGCCAATGCCACCGCGATGACAAACAGCAACGCCAACCACAGGAGTCCCCGGATCGCCATGATTAACCCCGGCTTCGGTATTGATTGACGGCCTGCAGGCTCGTATTCAGGTTCGGCACTTCCACCGCCGCCGAACCGGTATCCACGTCCTTGACGAGTTCGCGCACGGTTTGCGTGCGTTTGGATGCGTTGTCGAAGTAGCGGGCGAGCGCCGCGTCGGCCGCGTGCAGGTCGGACTTCAGCGTGGTCTGGTTACGCGCGAGCAGCGCGAGACGCGCCGACAGCAAACGCAGCTTCAGATTCTCCCGCAGGAAGTAGCCCTGATCCGGGGTGACCAGCATCGCATCGGCATTGTCGATGCGGCGCACCTGCACGAGGCTCGTCAACTGCTGGCCGATGCCGGTGGAAAACTCCTGCCACCACACCTTCCAGCGCGGCTCGCCGGTGGCTGCGGCAACCTTGGCGGTATCGGCAGGCGGCGTGGCATGCGGTACGGTGTGGGCGATCAGCGCTTCGCCGTCGAGCGGCAGCGAATCGACCTGATCGATTGCATTGTCGAGCTTGATGGCGAGCCCGGTGAGATCGGTCGACGGCGCGGACTTCAGCTTGTCGATATCCTGCGCAATCGCCTTGCGCACCGCCACCGCCTGCGCGCTATCGGACGCCGCGAGGCGCGTGTCGGCGCTTTGCAGCGCGAACAGCGCGAGCTGCGTGTTGCCCGTCAGTTGCAACTGCTGGCTCGCGCTCGAAAGCATCTGCCCCACTTCGGCGAGCGTCCAGTCGTCGCGATTGCGCGCGAGGTCCGCGTACTGCTGCTGCAGCGCCTGCTCGGTTTGCTGCGCGTCGGCCAGCTTGCCTTCGAGCTGCGACATCTGCGAATCGATATCGTGCACCGTCGCCACGGCCTGATCGGTCCGCACGCGCAGTTCGGCGGTTTGCGCATCGTTGGCCTGCTGACGTTGCGTCAACTGCTGATCGAGACGGATCACCTTGCGATTGAGCGCGATGCCGCCCGCCGTGGCAGCACAGGCAACGATCACGACGACCAACCACAGCAGCGGTCCGCCCGCACTGCGGCGCTGTTGCGCTTCGTAGGGCGTGAAGGGGGGATTGGGCGGCAACGCAGCGGTTGCAGCCGGCTGGGGTGAAGCGTTCGTGGATGCGTTCGTTTCAGTCATGCGTGAGTGAGCCGGGTTGGTCGGTACCGGTTGAACAACGGGAGGTACGGCTAGAAGCAAGGTATGGGCAATGCGCTCATCGCCCGCACCGGACACCGTAATGCTATCAAAACCCAGTCCCCGCGCGGTCTGCGCGATACGTGGGTGCGGCGCGACGAGCGTGGCGTGCTTCAGTTGCGCAATTTCGTCCGCGTTCAGATGCTCGCGCGCAAGTTCATCCAGGTTGCGCACGGCTTCAGAACTGGTGACGAGCCATGCATGCGGCTCGCCTGCCAGCAGTTCGTGCACGCGCGTCCAGGCGCCGATAGACGGCTCCGGCACAAGCCGCCGGTAGGCCGCCACGGCCTCCACTTCGACGCCCGCTTCGCGCAGGCGATCGGCCAGCCACTCACGGCCGCCGTCACCGCGCACGATCAGCACGCGCTTGCCTGCGAGCGAGGCCACGTCGAGCGAGGCGTCGATCGCGGCGAACAGGCCCTCGGAGTCGAAGCGCGCCGACTCGTCGTCCACCCCGGTTGACGGGCTGATCACGCGATACGCCGGCACGTCGACGCCGTGACGCGCCAACGCCGCCACGCTGCCCGGCCCCACCACGCCGACCGGCAGCGCATGCGGCCAGATCGAGCCGAACTGGCCGAAGGCGTGGTCGATCGCGTTGGGCGAGACGAACACCACCAGCGCGTAACGCTCAAGCGCGCCGAGGGCCGAGCGCAACGGGCCCGGATCCTCGGCCGGTGCGATATCGATCAGCGGAAACTCAAGCGTGGCAATGCCGGCAGCGGCGAGCTGCGTCGCGAGCGGGGCCGCCTGTCCCGCTGGACGCGTGATGACAACCGTATACCGCGCCTTGCCCGGCGGGTTGAGGGATGAGTTGACGCCGGCCTGCTCTGCCATCACGCGTCAGTCGCCGGGCCGCTCGCCGTGCTGAGGGCACGGACGATTTCAAGGGCACCCTGGCTTTCGAGTGCATGCGCCACCTCGCGGCCCAGTTGCAGCGCGCGTTCGACAGTCGGCGCCGGGGCCGAAGCCTGGGCGCTCAAGACCTGCTGGCCGTCGGGCGTCGCGACCATACCGCGCAGATGCAGCGCGCCGTCGTGCCACGTGGCATACGCCGCGAGCGGCACTTCGCAACTGCCGCCGAGCGCGCGAGAGACCATCCGTTCAGCCTCGACCGCCGCAGCGGTATGTTCATGATGCAGCGGCGCGAGCCATGCCGCGAGTTCAGGCCGCCCGGCGCGAATCTCGATGCCAAGCGCGCCCTGCCCTGCAGCCGGCAAGCTGTCTTCGGGGTCGAGCAGGCTGCGGATGCGCTCGCCCAGACCGAGGCGTTTCAGGCCCGCAGCGGCCAGAATGATGGCCGCATAATCGCCGCGGTCGAGCTTGGCGAGACGCGTATCGAGGTTGCCGCGCAACGGTTGCACGACAAGCTGCGGATAGCGCATGCGCAGCATCGCCTCGCGGCGCAGGCTGGAGGTGCCGACCACGCTGCCCGCGGGGAGTGCCGCGAGCGAGTCGTACGCGTTCGAAACGAATGCATCGCGCGGGTCTTCGCGCTCCATGATGGTGGACAGCTCGAAACCGGGCGGCAGCTCCATCGGCACATCTTTGAGCGAATGCACGGCGAGATCGGCACGGCCATCGGCCAGCGCGCTCTCCAGCTCCTTCACAAACAGACCCTTGCCGCCGACCTTCGATAAGGTGCGATCGAGAATTTGATCGCCACGTGTCGTCATCCCGAGGATTTTTACGTCGCAAGATGGATATAATTTGTGCAGCGCACATCGCACGTGCTCTGCCTGCCACATCGCGAGGCGGCTTTCCCGCGAAGCGATGACCAGGGTAGAGGGCGGTGGCGCCGAAAGCGTCTCGGAGTTCATTGCAAGGTCACTGGATGACGGGGGTAATAACAAACAATGTTAGCACGCGCCCTTGCCTCGCCTTAGTGGCCCGATAGCGGTCCTATAGCGGTCCGATGGCCGCACTGGCGCGCCGCTGCTGGAGGAGACGGGCCCGCTTCCGGGTTCAGCGCCGGCCTCAGGCCATCGCTATGCCGCCGTTCGCGCACGATCGTTCGCGCGCTGGAAGGCGTCATGCGGGATGATGCAACGCGGTGCGCCGTGTAACAGCACCAAGGGCCGTTCCTCTCCCGCGTGCGCCCTGCAGCGTTTATTGCCGCTCTCGCAGTGACCGAAGTTTCCGCAGTTCCGAAGTTCATCGCAGTTCATGCGTAGTTCGTGTAGTAGCAGTTCATCTCTCAATAGACCCTGGCTTCCCTGAGGAAACCCATCGTGACGTCTTCCGGATCGGCGCGCCCTGCCCGCCGCAACACTGCATCGCTCAACGGTTCTGCGGGTGCGCCCGTAGTCGCTCCTACCGCACCGGCCACGTCCAGCGCCCTGTCCAAACGCGACGCCGACCGCCCCGCCAAGGCTGCACAAGCCGTGAAAGCGGGCAAGTCCACCAAGGCCGGGAAGGCCGATAAAGCCGCCAGCCAGACGCAAGCCGTGAAAGCCGGCAAGACACCGAAGACCCAGCCCGACGCGAGCAAGCCGGCCAGCAACGGCACAGCCGCCACGCTCCTGCATGAGGTGTCGAAAGACGCGCCGGCGCCCGCGCCGAAGGCCGGCAGCCGCACGCGCGAAGACAAGGACCAGCCGCTCTTCCAGGACATCCGCTATCTGGGCCGCCTGCTCGGCGACGTGGTGCGCGAGCAGGAAGGCGACGCCGTGTTCGACGTGGTCGAGACAATTCGTCAGACGGCCGTGCGCTTTCGCCGCGAAGACGACAGCAGCGCCGCGCAGACGCTCGACAAGAAGCTGCGTTCGTTGAGCCCCGAGCAGACCGTGAGCGTGGTGCGGGCGTTCAGCTATTTTTCGCATCTGGCGAACATCGCTGAAGACCGCCACCGCAACCGCCGCCACCGGATTCACGCGCTGGCCGGTTCGGCTTCGCAGGCCGGCACGATCGCCCATGCGCTGGAACGGCTGATGGAGGCCAACGCGGCCGCCACGCCGGTCCTGCAGCAGTTCTTCAACGACGCGCTGATCGTCCCGGTGCTGACGGCCCACCCCACGGAAGTGCAGCGCAAGAGCATTCTGGATGCGCAGCACGACATCGCGCGGCTGCTTGCCGAGCGCGACCAGCCGCTGACCGAGCGCGAGCGCGCCCACAACGAGGCCATGCTGCGGGCCCGCGTCACCTCGCTGTGGCAAACGCGGATGCTGCGCGACTCGCGCCTGACCGTGGCCGACGAGATCGAGAATGCGCTGTCGTACTACCGCGCCACCTTCCTCGAAGAAATCCCGGCCATGTATGCCGACATCGAAGCCGCGCTCGCCGAGCATGGTCTCGATGCCCGCCTGCCGGCGTTCTTCCAGATGGGGAGCTGGATTGGCGGCGACCGCGACGGCAATCCGAACGTCACGGCCGCCACGCTCGAAGAAGCCATCACGCGCCAGGCCGCGGTGATCTTCGAGCATTACCTGGAGCAGGTGCACAAGCTCGGCGCCGAGCTATCGGTGTCGAACCTGCTGACAGGCGCGAGCGATGCGCTGAAGGAACTGGCGGCGGCCTCGCCGGACCAGTCGCCGCACCGCGTCGACGAACCGTACCGCCGCGCGCTGATCGGCATCTACACGCGCCTTGCGGCAAGCTCGCGGGTGCGTCTGGGCGAAGGCGCGGTGCCGTTGCGCAGCGCCGGCCGCGGCGCGGCTCCGGTACGGGCGCAGCCCTACGAGGACGCCGACGCGTTCGTGCGCGACCTGCACGTGCTGATCGATTCGCTCGCCGAGCACCACGGCGCCTCGCTGGCGAGCCCGCGTCTGTCGCCGCTCGCACGCGCTGCCGAAGTGTTTGGCTTCCACCTTGCCAGCATCGACTTGCGGCAAAGCTCGGACATCCACGAAGCGGTAATCGCCGAATTGCTCAAGCGCGCCGGCGTGGAAGCCGACTACGCGGCGCTGCCCGAAGCCGACAAACTGCGCGTGCTGCTAACCGAACTCGCGCAGCCGCGCCTGTTGCGCTCTGCATATCTCGAGTACTCGGATCTGGTGAAGAGCGAGCTGGGCGTGCTCGAAGCCGCCCGGGTGACGCGCGAAAAGTTCGGCCCGCGCGCCGTGCGCAATTACATCATCTCGCACACCGAAACCGTCAGCGACCTGGTGGAAGTGATGCTGCTGCAAAAGGAAACCGGGCTGCTGCAAGGTCTCCTCGGCGACCCGCATAACCCGGCCAAGGCCGGCCTGATGGTGATCCCGCTGTTCGAGACGATCCCCGACCTGCAAAACGCGCCGCACATCATGCGCGACCTGATCGCGCTGCCGGGCGTCGATTCGCTGATCGAGCATCAAGGCGGCGAGCAGGAAGTCATGCTCGGCTATTCGGACAGCAACAAGGACGGCGGCTTCCTGACCTCGAACTGGGAGCTGTACCGCGCCGAACTGGCGCTGGTGTCGCTCTTCAACGAACGCGGTGTGACGCTGCGGCTGTTCCATGGCCGCGGAGGCACAGTGGGGCGCGGCGGCGGCCCGACCTATCAGGCCATCCTGTCGCAACCGCCGGGCACCGTGGACGGCCAGATTCGCCTGACCGAACAGGGCGAAGTGATTGCCAGCAAGTTCGGCAATCCCGAAATCGGCCGGCGCAATCTCGAGACCGTGGTTGCCGCCACGCTCGAAGCCTCGCTGCTGCCGCACAGCCACTCGCCCGCGCAGTTGCCGGCCTTCGAAGAGACCATGCAGCAATTGTCCGACGCCGCGATGGTGTCGTACCGCGCGCTGGTCTACGAAACGCCGGGCTTCAAGGAGTATTTCTTCGAGTCGACGCCGATTTCGGAGATCGCCGAACTGAACATCGGCAGCCGTCCGGCCTCGCGCAAGCTGCAGGATCCGAAGCAGCGCAAGATCGAAGATCTGCGGGCGATTCCCTGGGGCTTCTCGTGGGGCCAGTGCCGCCTGCTGCTGACCGGCTGGTATGGCTTCGGCAGCGCCGTGGCCGCCCATCTGGACAGCGCGCCTTCGGACGCCGAGCGCACGCGCCGCCTCGCGCTGCTCAAGAAGATGCACAAGACCTGGCCGTTCTTCTCGAACCTGCTGTCGAACATGGACATGGTGCTGGCAAAGACCGACCTGGCGGTGGCCTCGCGCTACGCGGCGCTCGTGAGCGACAAGAAGCTGCGCAAGCACGTGTTCGAGCGCATCGTGGCGGAGTGGGAACGCACGTCGAAAGTGCTGTCCGAGATCACCGGCAAGAGCGAGCGGCTCGCGGACAATCCGCTGCTGGCGCGCTCGATCAAGAACCGCTTCCCGTATCTCGATCCGCTCAATCACTTGCAGGTGGAACTGCTCAAGCGCCACCGCGCCGGCGATACCAACGCCCGGTTGCGGCGCGGGATTCACCTGACGATCAACGGGATTGCGGCGGGTCTGCGCAATACCGGTTGAGGCAGGTGTGACAGCGAGGACGCGCCTCAGTTCGCCTCGATCATCAACGCATCGAGCTTGAACGAGCCGTCCTCCTGCACGTCGAAATACTGACGCACTTCATCGGGCGCGCTCGTCCACAGCGAGCGGATCGCCACCACGCGCGGCTCCGGCGTGCGCATGCGCGCCACCCACGAGGCGAACTCGATCGGCAGGCGCCAGCGTTCGCGGATCGTCGCCCTGAAGCCTGCTGCGGTGAAATAGGCCAGCCACTCGTCGGCGCGGTAGTCGCGGATATGCGAGGCATCGCGCAGCACTTCGACCGCCTGGATATGCGTGTCGAGCAGCGGATGATCGATACCGGCGATATCGATGAACAACACCCGGCCGCCCGGCTTCAGCACACGACGCACTTCGGCGAGCGCCTTCGGCACATCGTGCCAGTGGTGCGCGCTCATCCGGCTGATGACCCAATCGAACGACGCGTCGTCGAACGGCAGGGTTTCCGCCGCCCCCTGCTGGGTGCGGATGTTGTCGAGACCCCGCTCTTTGGCGGCCGCGGCGACCGTAGCGAGCATCTGCGGGGCGATGTCGTAGGCCACCACGGCGTGCGCATGCTGGGCGGCGGCGAAGCTCGCGTGACCCGCGCCGCATCCCATGTCGAGCACCGTCGCACCGGGAGTGGCTGCGATCGACGACGCCAGCGTTTGCAGATCGGCGCCGGTGGCGTGCACGTGACTCGTCAAATACGACGCAGCAGTCGAGCCGAAGGCGTCGGCGACCTGATCGTGATGCTTCATAAGAGGCTCCCTTACTCGTGGTAGTGAGGATGGAACGGGCATTCGGATCACTCGGGGACCACAACGCAGCGCGCATGCGCCGTTCCAGCCGCTACAATAGAGCCCGTCCTGTACCAGTACAAGTTAAGCAATTATTCTGG
>NZ_SCNV01000082.1 GCF_005503145.1 Burkholderia sp. 4M9327F10
GTCAGAGGTGTATAACAGACAGGGTCGGGGGTGGCCTGCGGCGACGGCAGCGGCGGTAGTGGCACTGTCGGCAAGACCGCCTGCGCGAAATCTTTCCGGGCGAAATTCACCAGTGGTGTGCCGGAAGGTGAAAGACCAACCACCATCGCAAGCCCGCCGGTTGAAACAGCAGGCTTTCCGCAAGCTTTGGCCCGTAGAAGCATCTCCGCGTATTCCTTAAACCGGCTCAACGAAACGCCGGGTAGACACTCAGGCGCTCTCGGATCCAGGTCCTCAAGGAACAGCGGGTGTTGCCATTGTTTCTGCACGCACGTTCCCCAGTACGGTACAGCCTCGATGCGAAGCCTGTTTGTTTCGGGGTCAACGCCGCTTCCGTAGACGAAGGCATGTGGCTTACAAAATACCCCCTCGACGGCTCCCGCCCGACATAAGTCCGCATAGCTCCAAAGGCTGGTCAGATGGTGATCCGCGTCCCCTGATGGATACTTTAGTCGCTCGCTGCGGAATTCCGCGCAGGACCGTTTGAATTCAATGAGGGTCCAAGTGGCGTCGAGTTTGACGATGAGGTCGGCCAGCGCATCTTCCTTCCCATCCAGCGGTGCGACGAAGTGATCGATTCCCATCGTCATGACGTACGCGTATTCGACCGTCTTTTCCCACCAGATCTTCGTATGTTCCATTTTTTCGACTTTCCTTTGCTCGCGTCTGCCCGATCTGACGGGTCCTCGCAATCTTATCGGCCGCTAAATCAGTCCCTTTAGCGTGAGATCCCGTAGGTCAATTTCCCAACGTTTCGTAGTCACCCTCCCCTTCTCTCTAGAGACTGGGTTGCCGCGCAGAGCGCGGTCGGCGTAGGACATATGGAAATTCAGTATATAAAGTCGCGGTTCAGCTGTCCGGAACGTTCGAGTCGCAGGAATTGCCGGGTTCGTGTGCGCAACCTTGGAGTCTTCATACCCCGAGCCTCGGCGGGCAGAGGCTCAGCGTTCTATCCACAACTAGCGAATAGGCGCGTTAGATAGCTATCTAGTAGCTATCTCGCGACTGCTTCTGACGTTGGGCACCCTCGCGATCCCGGCGTCTCTTGACAGTTCTCCATACGGACGCCCGGGACTGCGGCGCTGTGCCCCCTCACCTACAAATACTCTCTTATCGACACCATTGGATGCCTTCAGTAAAGCATCTCTACCCCCTCCCCTTGAAGACACTAGATAGCTATCAGATAGCTACGTGATAGCTACCAATAAAGCCGTCGTCAACTAGGGCCCCGCGTGTGGTCGTACCGTCTTCGTGCGAACGGCCATTGTCGGATATCGACAGGCTACTGGATAGCTACCATGCGGAAAGTTGAGAACTCAATTCCTGTGGTCGATTACACTTTTGATCGAAATAAAACGGCATCTTTTAGGATATCCGATAGCTACTAGATACCAATTAAATAGCTGTCCGATATCTCAATGTTAAATTTGTGCGACACTGTACATTACGATGCATTGCCGAAAAGGCTAAGATCGTTTCATATGGATAGCTATCCAGTAGCTATCCGATGTCTATTAAGTACCAAATTAGTATTTAACGATATCGGATAGCTTCCTGAAATCCACTAGATACCAATAGATATCCGATAGCTACCAATTCTCGCAAACCTAGGCTATCATCGCGCGGACGAAAGTCTTCAACGCTAGCTAGTAGCTACTAGCTAGCTATCTTTAAAAGGATAAGAGATGCCCACGATCGTTTTCGTTAGCCCTAAAGGCGGTGCCGGCAAAACAACCTCCGCATTGGTCCTAGCTGAGCAGCTTGCGATGAACGCAGACGTCACCGTGATTGACGCCGACCCGAATAAACCCATTCAAGCTTGGGCAGCGGGAGAGCACACGCCTCCGCGGCTGCGCGTAGTGGCTGATGCTGATGAAGAAAACATGATCGAGGTAATTGAGGATGCGGCCTCTAAAACTCCCTTCGTCATCGTTGATCTGGAAGGTACTGCGGCGAAGATCGTATTGCTGGCAGTAAGCCAGGCCGATCTGGTTATCGTCCCGACTCAAGGGTCCCAACTCGACGCAAAACAGGCGTCCCGCGCTCTCCGCGTGATCAAGCAGCAGGAAAAAATGTCACGACGGCCGGTTCCGTATGGTGTCTTGCTAACGAGAACCAGTCCAATCATCCGTACGAGAACCATGTCACATATCAATTCCTCCTTCGCCGAGGCAGGAATTAACGTCTTCGCGACGGAGCTGAACGAGCGGGAAGCCTTCCGGGCGATGTTCTCATTCGGTGAACCCTTGAGCAGTCTGGACCCTCGTGAGGTATCGAACTTGGACAAGGCAACGGCAAACGCTGCTGCCTTCGCGGCGGAAGTAATTGAAACTTTGCGGGCGGCCAAGCAGGAAGTTGTGTCGGAAGGAGATGCGCTATGAGTCGAGTCAATCCGTTGGACGATCTGAGCGATTTCCAGCCGAAGCAGGCGAGTGAGTCTCATCGGAAACCTGTCGAGCCGGGGGTCATCGAGAAACTTGCCGTAGACAACGGGTTTCCCAGCCGGCAACCGACAGCGGCGACTGCTACCGGAACTGACTCGGATCGTAAGAAGCGCAGGCGTTTTACCACCGGCCGAAATCAGCAGATCAACATCAAAGCGACGAACGAGACTATAGAAAAGCTGTATGCAACCGCTGATGAGATGGGCTTGCCTCTTGGTGAAGTGCTGGCTAGGGCGCTTGAGGCTCTGCGACAGTCTCGGTCACGTTAGCCACCACTCTTATCTAGTAGCTACCAAGTAGCTACTAGATATATCTTCGAGCGCAATCAGCCGTGACCTGTCAATCTCACAATGCGTTCCGCCCAAATTCTTTAGCCGGTGGACTCTCCAAACCGCCTTGCCGAACAGGATATCGACTTGATACGTCGCTGAATTAAACAGCAGCAGACGCCGCACTAGGGCCCTAGAACGACGACGCCGGCGTCCGAGCCTTCCTTCGTCCGCCTGCAGGCAGAGGGTTGCCGCGCATCTGCTCAAAACCGGGAATACGGTCTTTCAATCGTTTGGCCATGCGATCCCTCACCATCTGTTCCACTGGACTGGACGATGTAGTTGCGCGAGGCGGGGCGGTGGGTTTGGGGGGCAGGGATATCTCGAAAAACAACACTGTTGTTGTCTTTAAGAAACAACAACTATAAAACCTTTAGCTTCCGGAATCCCTTGGCTGATATACCGTTGCGCCTGGAAAGGTCATGGTTTATGGGGTGACTGGTCATGGTCTGTGGGGCAAACAGTCGTCCAATGGTCATGGTCTATGGGGTCGGGTCATGGTTTATGGGGCGAACATGCTATTTGACCTTATAAATCTATTACAAGCTTATGTTTTTAGACGATATTCAACATCTTCAGAGCCCCGTCGAGTTCGGGAAAGGTCAGCCTTTGTGGGGGGAAAGGTCAGCATCCATGGGGATGACAAAGGTCAGGGTTTGTGGGGAAGCTTGCAGGCCCCCACAAACCCTGACCTTTGGACCTGCCCCATCTTCAGATGTGAGCGAACACTTTCAATGAAAACCGCATCTGTACGCGCCGTCAGGCTCTATCGAAAGCACTCGTTTGCTAGAAAGAAGCGAGAATCGGTGTGCGAGACCCCAAAGTCAGGGCTTGTGGGCTGGTGTCACGACAGCTGAATGGATTCGGTGAGGTCACGCTGTCGAAGCCGCAAAAGCACATGCTTTAAGAGGCCATCGGCCTAGGCCTGCCCCGAAAGGTCATGGTTTGTGGGGAGCTTTTGATCCCGCCTGATTCGAAAGGTCATGGTCTGTGGGGTGCTTTTGATCCCCCCTGATTCGAAAGGTCATGGTCTGTGGGGTGCTATTCGATATCGCTGATCGGAAAGGTCATGGTTTATGGGGAGTGCTGCCGATTGGTCCTGTCCGAAATGCCATCGTGCATGGGGAGGCGGTTCGGACGAAGCCTGTAACGTTACGCGAGTCGAGGGGGAGTGCGTTCTGTTTTGCGCGTTTGGACACACGGCTGCACAAGAAGTCATGGTTTATGGGGTGAATCCGTAAAGTCAGGCTATCGAGGTTGAAAATCTGACCTTTAGCTCCTACAATCATCGGCAATCTCGGAGAAAGAATGCCGAACATCAAACCCGTTCCCCCCGCGAGTGAATTGCGAAAGCACGTTGCAACAGTGCACGTTAGCGGCGAGCTGTCCCTACTGGAGCGCAAGATCGTCAATGTTCTGTTGCTCAACGCTTTCGACGAACTTCTATCGAAGAAAACGCATCGGTTACCAGTTGGGATCCTTTGCACGATGCTAGGGTTTGACAGCAAGAACACCGACGCGCTGAAGCGGGCCTTGTTGAAAATCATGTCGACACCGATCTCTTTCGACCTTCTCCATGAGGGCGGGAAGTCGGATTGGGATGCATCTCCTTTGATTGGCTACGCGGGCATCAAGAACGGCGTTTGCTCGTACGAGTACAGCGAATGGTTGGCGCAAAAGCTGGCGAATCCAGACATCTATACGTTGATCAACATCAATGTTCAGCGGCAGTTCAGCGGAGGTTACGCTCTCGCGTTATATGAGAACTGTTTGCGGTTCAAGCGTACCGGATCGACTGGCTGGATTTCGGTCGAGACCTGGCGGCGCCTTCTTGGGGCAGACGCGAGCATGTACGACGAATTCAAGCACTTTTCCGGCGAAGTGATTAAGAAGGCTGTTCAGGAGATCAACCAAGTTTCCAACATCATCGTTACACCTGAGTACAAGCGTGAAGCTCGCAGGGTGGTGCAGATCCGTTTCCTCGTTGAGGACAATCCGCAGCGCTCGGTCTATGACGGGTCCGAGGACGAGGATCAGCGGGCAATTCGCGAGTCCGATGCGTTTAAGCGTCTAACGGCTCTGGGAATCGGCGACAGGCTGGCGATCAGTTGGATTCAGCAGGAACCCGAGCGCGCGTTGCAAACCGCAATATATGTGGAGGAGCGCGCGCGGAAGAAACAGATCACGGGTAACCCCGGTGGTTACGCCCGCACTGTTTTCGAGAAGGGTAGCAGCATCAACAATACCTCCACGCCACGAGAGGATGGCAGGAAGAAGCCCGAGAAGGAGGCGAGTCGAGCGAAAGAGATAGCCGGCGAAGAAGCCGCAGATGCTCGAGTGAAAAGGACCTCAGCGGCTATCAAAGCGCTCTCCCTTGATGAGCGGCGTGAATTGGCTGAGACTTATTTGGCCGATGGTGGCAAGGGAGTGACCTATCAGCGAGAGTCGGCGACGTTCAAGGACGCAATCGAGCGCACAGCATACACGGCATGGTTGCGTGCGACGGTATCCAGCCGCATCGAACAGGCTTGATCGGGTTTGTGTCACCCGATCCCGCGCCGTTTTTTTCCGCGCGCATCGAGGGAAGGTAATGCAGCGGCGAGCGACGCCTGTAGCAACGCCTCCAACTTTGGAAGTTCGGCGGTAAGCTGGGCGATGTACGGTGATTCAATCCTGAGAAATTTGCCACTTTCGTCGAGCATCACCGTCGCTGCCAAGGCTGATCGAGGTTGCTCTTGCCCTGTCGACAATGCCCTGAGTAAATCCGCCGTGGACCGGCGTTGATCGAATCCGATTTTCATGGCGTTGTGCACGACGGTATCGATTCCGATAACACCGATCAACGCGTTGATTCCTCGTGCAAGACGAAAGGTTATTTTACCTTCGCCTCCTGCTGCTTCGATAACCTCAGCGGGTAGACGGGCCATGCCCAACGCACGCGAGATCATGGGATTGGAAAGCCCGAAAGCCTTCGCGAGATCTGTCTGAGAGGCCCACAATTGCCGATCGAGAAGATAGCGATAAAACCGGCCTAACTCTGTCGGCGAGCACGAGGCCGCCAGCATCTTTGCTTGCACGGATATGGCCGTTCGTTGATTTGGAATACCCCCGGCCGCGAACTTTTCGAACATGCTGTTAGTTTTCCTATTGAGTGAAAGGCCCGCTGCCATAAGCCTCGTGCGGCAACGGCGGTATTCTGTTTTGAACGCTACCGCCCGACCAGTCCGACACGGTCGAGCAAAGCATCGACGCATTCGCGCAAATCAATCGCGGCTTGGCTGCCTGGTTTTGCCAGTACCAGCGGGAGGTCGGCCTCCCCCGGCATTGCGTTAGTTAAGTCGTCGCTATGTCGAACGGACCGGTCGAGCCATGCGTCTTGGTAACTTTGCGTAATCGTCATCAACTGACTGATCCGGCGGACACGGTTTGGGTCGAAAAAATTTCCTACCAGAATCAACTCAGGACTGCGGTCGAAATGCTCTTGCATCTCCGCTATAACACCGCACAGGTAGGACAGCGCCCTGGTTGAGAATTTTTCCATCGACACCGGAGAAACGATGTAATCAGACGCGAACAACGCGCCCTGCGTGATCGAAGTCCTGGCGGCCGCAACGTCAAACAGGATGACGTCGTAGTCCGAAACGTCGAAGTACGGATCTTTCCTGGCTAACCCTTCTTTCAATAATTCTATGACAGCCGATTCATCATTGCGTCCTGCGATGGTTTCGCTGGTCGGCAGCGTATTCAGTCGATCCAATGTCAGATCCGCCGGCACGAGGTGAGGCCCGCAGTCTCCGAAAGGCTTTTTCACCACTTGTTGAAGCGCGACGCGTTCGTTGGAATAGTTTCGCGTAAGGTTAGCGAAGTTGTATTCGATGACCTTTGCCAGCGGAATCCCTCTCTCCAGGGCTTCTTCCGATGTGAGTTCAGAGTGGTAGCCGAACGTGTGGGTGAGGTTAGCTTGAAAGTCGAGGTCCACGACCAAGACCCGCAGCCCCTTAAGTGCGAAAATCGAAGCAAAATTTGAGGCAAGAGTTGTCGCGCCCACGCCCTCACAGGGGGCGTACACGGTTGCTACGACCGGCGTCTTTTCGGCATTCCTATCCTTGGAACGTCGCGTAGCACGATAGCGCGCAAGCTCGAATATATTTTCAATTGAGAAGAGGCGGGTTCTCGGCCCGGACTCATCTCGAGCCACTTTGATACCTGACTCGTCAACCATGCGGCGCAAGGTGTCGACGGAGGTGGCTAAGAGTTGAGCTGCCGCCTGAACTTTCAATGGCTTGACCGACAAATGCATTCTCCGCAACGGGAATCGTAGGGTTCCCATTTTGCTGAGGGAATCGCAATTGTGCAAGGATTTTATGTTGGTTTATAAAAAAATCCTTGCACAATGGAAAATTCATGTTGCAATAAAATATTGTGGCAGGTTGTTTAAATCTTGAAAGTTAGCAGAGAGGCCGCATAGAGTTACGGTCATGGTAACAATCGATTGGAATTTGTCGGGTCGCGATAATGTAGGATGCAAAAAACGCAACAAGGGGCTTAACCGGTTATGCCCTGAATTGCGGTTTATCGGTCGCAGGAAAAATGTAACAGATTGAATTAACAGAATTTTTCCGCGCGCTATTGCCAACCTGGCGTGTGCAAAAGCGTGCAACTCCTAAGCGATTGGCCATGACGACCATACGCTGTCGGTCGCAAGCGTGTTGCCTCGAAAGCTCCATATTTTTTCAAGCTTTCCGGGAAAGTGCCCATAACCGGTTATGGGCTGCGGTCCTCCAGATCGGCAGCTTTCCTGGCGACACCGCTACTCCCCGGAAAGCCGCGTCAAATCGCACCGCTTTTGCATGAATGACTACCTGTGCGGGCTGATTCAATTGAGTCGGCCCAACTGGATAGTCCGTCATGCGTTTTTTCAAGAGCAGGAAGCAGATCGCCCTGTCGCCCCTGCCGGGCGGCTACAACGAGGATGACCCCGAGAAGGTCATCTTCGATACCGGCACGCGCCTGCGGGTTGAGGCCAATCACTGGAAGATCTTCTCGTTCATGCTCGCTGCGATTGCAGCGGGCGCCGTGTGGACACGCCAGCCGCCGCCATCGGAGGTGAAGGTGTATGGCGTGGCCGCGGACTCGGGTGGCCATCCGCTCACGCATCAGCTTACCGCCTACAAGCCGGAAGATCAGGCGATGCGCACCTCCATGAAGGACACGGTGGTGGCCTGGTTCACGATCGAGCCGATCCTCACCGACAGCGTCGACAACTCGCGCATGAAGCGAAACATCGACGCCGTCAAGGCCCAGATGACCGGCAACGCCAGGAACCAGTTTGCGGACTGGCTCCGCAAAGACGCACCCTATCAGGCGATCACCCTCAATCCGAAGCTCGTGCGCGAAGTGCACGTGTCCAGCGTGTCGCTGCTCGACGAATCGACCGCAGTCGTCGAATTCACTACCAGCGAGACACAGAATCCGACCGACAAACCAGTGGTGCGGCATTGGGCCCTGACCTGGCGCTACCAGATCGTCCCGCCGTCTTCTGACGACGCGCTGGCAGCCAATCCCTTCGGGATTTTCTACCCGTTGTTCACGCTGGAAGAGACCCACTGATGAATACCGTACGTCACGTCAACCCGTGGGTGGCTGCGCTCGTCCTGGCGCTCGCTTCTGCGTCTGCCTTTGCCGCGCGCAAGGAAGCGGTGGCGCCCGCGCCTTCGGCAGACATTGCCACGATGCTTGCCGACCCGATGAGCCCGGTCAATCCGTATAACAGCGGTGTCGACCCGGTCACCATGCCCAACGACGCGCGCATGGCCGTTTTTACGTACAGCCGAGACCAGATCTACAAGGTGCTCACCGCGCCGATCAAGCTCACCACGATCGAGCTTGCCCCCGGAGAGAAGCTCATAGCCGAGCCAGGGATGGGTGACTCGGTGCAATGGATCATCGACACGGATGGCGCTAACCACGTCTTCGTCAAGCCGACGAAACCGGGTCTCGTCAACACACTGCACCTGACCACGAACCTGCGCGAGTACGACTTCACGCTGGTGTCTTCGCCCCTGGGTGGCCTGTTCTACCAGAGCGTGCGCTTTCGCTATCCGCAGTCCCTGATGAGCAAGGTTCGCGCGCGCGAAGACGCGGGTGACTCAGGGAGTGCAGGCGCTGCCGACGGCAGGCAGCCGGGTGATGCCGGTTCCGCCCCGGGTGAATGCCGCGGTGTGGCGGTCACGCCCGGCAACCTGAACTTCGACTACACCGTGTCCGGCTCGGCGCCGTTCAAACCGGAAACGGTTTTCGATGACGGCCGCTTCGTCTGGATCATGCTGCCTAAAAACGCCCCGTTCCCGGTGCCGGTCGTCATGGACCACGGCGACGTCGTGAGCCCCGATTTCAATCGCTGCTATCCGTATCTCGTGGTGCAGCAGGTGGCCGACAGGATCGTGCTGCGCGGGCCTCACGACGAGATCACGATCACGCGCGGCCATCGCGGCCTGTTCAGCTTCTGACCAGGAATCCGGCATGGCCAGGTCCAACCAGCAACCAGGTGGCGAGCACGCTGCAATCGTCAAGGGCAAGTCGCCGCGCAACGCGATCTTCGCGGTCGGCGTGGTGGCCGCGCTCATCATTGGCGCGATCGGGTTTTACTACCAGCTCAGGGAGAGCAACGAGGTCGAGCAGGAGGCGAAGCTGCAGAGAAAGCAGCGGGAGGCGGCTGCCGTCCACAAGGAAGTCAATCCCAACGACGACATCGACAGGATGATGGACGACCAGATTGCGGCCGGTAAGCGCGAAGCGGCATCCGAGGCGCGTGCGGCATCGGCGCCCGCGGTCAACGCAGGCGAGGGTGCGGGCCGGGAAGGCATGCGACCGTCGCTGACCGCGCAGGGATTCATGAACGACCCGGCTGCGGCAAACCTCTCGCAGAAGACGGCGCAGGACAACATTTTCGATTCGCCGATCTTTCGCCCCGGTGTGAAGGTCCAGGATCAGGCGACGCAGCCGGCGCAGCCCGGTGGCGTGCCCACACCCGCGCAGGTCGCACAGGCGCAGGCCGAGGCGCAGCGGGAGGTCATGAACGCGGCCGGCGCCCAGGCGCAGGCTCTTGCGGGTAAGGCAGGCCAGGCTTCGACCCAGACGACGCAGCAGCACGACACGCAGTTCATGAATGACGCGAAGGCGCAGTCGGCAGGCGGCGAAGGCTTCCTGGCCGCCGGCTTCGTTGGCCAGTCGCGTGGCTGCACGCTCTCGCCACCCGGGCACATCGAGGTGGAGACCATCGAAGGCCTGAACTCCGATCACCCCGGTACGGCCGCCCTCGTCGTCGAAAACGATGTCTACGACAGCCTGGGCAATGGCTGCCTGATGATCCCGAAGGGCTCGACCATCGTGGCGCCGTACAGCAGCGATATCCAGCCCGGACAGGAAAGCATCCTGGTCGCAGGTACTGAACTGCGCCTGCCCAATGGCAAACACGTGCCGCTCTTTGGGGCGCAGGGTGCGGACCCGGACGGCACGGCAGGCTTCTCCGGCGACGTGAACAACCATTTTCTCAGGATCTATGGCACGTCGTTCCTGACCGCCATCCTGCTCGGAGCGTTCGACAGGAGCAGTACCACCGCGACCACGTCCAACTCGTTTGGCGTGACGCAGGTCGGTTCGACGGCAGGACAGGTCGCGGCGAACACGGCGCAGTCGGTGCTCAGCCGCTACCAGAACATCCCGCCGACGATCACTGTACCGCCGGGCCAGCGCTTCATGATCAAGGTGAACCGCGATATCACGCTGGAGCCCTATCGTGGCTAGACGCATCCTGATTCCGCTGCTCTTCGCGCTCGGCGGCGTGGGCGCGCATGCCGCTCCTGCCGTGACAATCAGCGAGGTGATCAGCCCGGTCAGCTATGTGATCGCGGACGGCAGCACACGGCGCATGGTCACGCTGGATGGCGCGCCGGTGCTGTATTGCGGCCTGGACGCATTCCAGTTGTGGGCGGCGCCGCTTGTTGGCCAGCCGATCCAGAGCAACCGGGACGTTGGCATTACGGTCAGGGTCGATTCGCACGACGTCGCGCTGCGCGAGCTGCTCGTGCGCGATGGGTGGCTGAAACCGGTGGATCTCGATGACGAGGCGCAGGCGGCGATCGCCGAGGCGCGGGGAGGGTGGGCGTGCGCGGCAACGACCGCCCCCTTCGATGCGATGCACACCAGTGTCGATCCGAAGGTGCTCGATGGCATCGCGCTGAACGAGTCCGGGTTGCACGGGCGGGCGTGGCCCTGGACCCTGAACGTGGCCGGGCAGGGATTCTTCTTCCGGTCACGCGAGGACGCCTATGAGGCGATCGAATCGCTGCTTGCATCCCATCGTTGCGATTTCGATGTGGGTCTGCTGCAGGTCAACTGGTGCTACCACGCGAAGCGCTTCGCCTCGCCGTGGGACGCGCTCGCGCCGGCGACGAACATTCATGTTGCGGAAGACATCCTCAACGAGAACTACCGCAGGACGCACTCCGTTGCAAAGGCGATTGCGTATTACCACAGCGCCAACCCCGCGCCGGGTCAGGCTTACCTCGTGCGCTTCGCGCGCCATCTCACCCGGATCGAAGCAGGCCTATGAAGCGCACCGTCACAACCCTTGCGTTCGCATGCGCAGTTGCGGCCCGCGTGTTGTCCGCTCACGCGGCCAGTACCGATCCGTTCGACTTCGACTACGAGATCGATGGCGGCATCGTCGAGCGGCCGGCACTCATTTTCAACGACGGTTCAAAGACGTACATCCAGCCGCGCGCGGGCCAGATCATCACGGCCGATGGCGGACACCCGGAAGGGCCCTACGTCGTGATCGACGGCACGCCGGAGCTGATCCTGTACACGGTAGGCGGTCATACGGCGAGCGCCCGCTGGTCCAGGGCCAACTCCTTTATCGGTAAGGTGGGTGCAGCCGTCCAGAAGGACGACCAGCCGGCCTCGTTCGATGGCTTCACGAACCGGCTGGTGCTGATCGGCGGGCACGGCGCACTCGAACCTGTTCGTGCGCTCAGTGCGACGATGCCGGTCGGGAACCTCGTCAGGGCGCTGGTGCCGCAGGGCTGGAGCGGCTCGGCCCAGAAAGACGTCGATCTGACCAACGCCGTAGCGTTCCAGACCCGCGACGGCGAGAACTGGCTCGGGGAGCTGGACCGGTTGATGACACAGACGGGCCTGTATGCCGATGTGGATTTCAGCGAGCGGCACGTGCGTCTGCATCGCGATGCGCCGAAGTCCGCAGCGCTCAATTACTCGGCGGGCCAGCAGCAACCGGTGCAGGGCATGGCAGACCCGGAGAACGGCGCGAGTGCGCCTGTCGCATCGGCTCCAGTGTCCCAGCAACCGTCGATGCTCGCCCGGAAGTTCGGCGCTGAAGCGATCCGCGACGGCGACGATACGCACACGCAGATCCGCTTCACGTCAAGGCCGCAGGCCCAGCTGACGGTCACCACGCTGGAAGGCAAGTCCCTGCATCCGAAGTGGGACGGCAGCATTGTCACGATCGATCGCGTTGACCACTTCGTGGTATCGGATGGCACGACGCACGTCGAGGTCGCCCGCGTGGCTGGAATGGTCTACGAGTTTGATGTGGCCAATCCTGCCCATCTCGAAGCTGTGTTCGAGAAGGACGGGCAGACGTATTTCAAGTTTGCGCCGTCCGTTGTGCGCGTCACGGTCGCCGATGTGCGGCATCTTGGCACCGGGCAGCAGAAGGGACGCTATTACCGCTTCGACGGCATCGCGGACCAGTTCATCGTCACCGCCGATGGTGCGACGGTCAACGTCACCCGCCGACGCGATGTGAAGTACTTCGAGCGTACGGGGGCCGCGTCGTGATGCGCTTCGTCCTTCTTGCCCTGATAGCCGCGCTGCTCGGAACCTCTCCGGCCCGTGCTGACTGCATTGATGATGCGGCCAGCTACCGCCAGATCAATGTGTCGCTTGTTCGCACGATCGCGGAGCAGGAATCAGCCATGCATGCGAACGCGTTGAGCGTGAACGCAGACGGGTCCGAGGACATCGGTCTCATGCAGATCAACTCTTTCTGGTTGCCCACGCTCGCGCGCCTGGGTATCAGTCGCGCGCAGCTTTTCGACGCCTGCGTGAACGTCTACGTGGGGACGTGGATCCTCGCCATGAACATCAACCGTTTCGGCCCGACGTGGAAGGCGGTCGGCGCATACAACGCGCATTCCACCGCGAAGCAGCTTGCCTACGCCAACGCCATCTACCGACGCCTTCAGCGGAAAGCCCACTGACCATGACCAAGAACCTGACCATTCCCTACGGGCGTCGCACGCTCACCGTTACCCGGATTCTCGCCGCACTTGTCCTCGCGGGTCTTGCGTTCGGGGCGTGCGCATCCGTCTCCAGTGCGGCTGATCCGGACCAGTCCAGGCTTGCCGCACCCGCCGGCGACGGCTGGCAGGTCCTGTCAGCTTCGGCGGCTTCGCCGTCAGCCGCAGCGGGTGTTTCTGTCCTGGGCGGACCAGCGTCGGCAACGCCTGCTACGGCCTCCGCGCCGCCGCCGGGTGTGTCGCTGGCTGTCACGCCCGTGGTGGTAGCGGGCGACGGCGCGCCGTCGACACTCTCGCTCTCGATCACGCCGCAGGACACGAACCTGCGCAACGCGCTGGACCGCTGGCTGCAGGGGCAGGGCTGGCAGCTCGCATGGAAGATCGACGACGACCTGCCGCTGGAATTCAACGCCACGTTTAGCGGCGACTTCACCTCGGTGCTCACGCAGGTCATGCAGGCGACCAATCACATGCGCACGCCCACCCGGATCTGCCGGCACACCAATCACGTGATCCGCGTCATCGCGCGCGCGGCTACCTGCAAGGACTGACCATCATGCGTTACCCGAAACTCAAGGCCTGCGTCGCCGCACTTGCCGTCCTGTGGCTCGCCGGGTGCGCCGTCAGCCAGGGCGATGTGAACCGCGCCTACGACGCGGCGAACGCGTCGGCGACGAATGCCATGAACGGTGGACCCGGGCAGGCGCCGCTCGTTGAGGATGTCGCGGATGCGTATCTGGGTGACCGCATGGTGCCCGTCGCGTACGACGCGCAGTTGCCCGCGGTGTTCCGCGAAAAATCCGTCACGTTCCCCGCGAACCTGAAGATCAGCCAGATTGCCACCCTCGTGCAGAGCGCGACGGGCTACCCCGTGCATCTGGGCGACGACGTGTTCATCCCGCGCGATTCGCTGATCCCGAAGGTCCAGGCCGACAGTGGCGACGGCAAGCGGGCTGCCGGGGTGTCCGGGCCCGGCGCATCGCGCGAGGATCCCCTGTATGCCCAGCCCTGCCCGGACTGCAGGATCGGCGAGTACCTGAAGGGCGTAACCGAGGACCTCGGCCTCGACTGGTCGTTTGACGGCTCGACCATCAGGATCACGCGCTTTGTGACGCGCATGTACCAGATCGCAGCGATCCCCGGCAAGGTCTCGATCAAGTCGACCATGTCCAAGGGCATGAACACGTCCACCGGCAACCAGTCGAGCGGCAGCGGCAGCACAGGTTCGGGCAGCGACACCGGTTCGTTCTCGGCCGTCACGTCCACGGGGCGCGAGGGCGACTTCGACCAGATCGGCCTCATTACGGGTGAACTGAACGCGCTGAAGTCCCCGATGGGCAAGGTGACGGTCAACCCGCAAAGCCGTCTCGTCATGATTTACGACACGCGCGAGGCGGCTGACCGGATGGGCGACGTGCTGAAGCGCGAGAACGCGATTTCTACACGGCAGGTGATGATCCGCGTGCGCACGATCCAGATTGCGCTTAACGATGGAAGCCAGGCAGGCCTGAACGCAGATGTGGTGTTCAGCCACCTGCAGGGTGGTCTCGCGAAATACGCCATCAGCTTTACGTCGCCGACATCGCTTTCGTCCGGTGGTGGCTCGGTCGGCCTGTCGGTGCTCAACCCGAACGCGCCGTTTAACGGGACGAATGCGGCGATCAATGCGCTCAACTCGTATGGCAAGACCATCGAGGACGACACGCAGACCAAGCTCACGCTGAATGGCCTGCCGATCTCGGTGGCGTCGTTCCAGAGTGACGACTACCTGCGCTCGACCTCGGCGTCATCCGGCAGCCTGACCGGCACGTCCAGCGGCGTGCCCGGTCTCACGCCAGGCACCGTCACGACCGGCAACTTCCTGAACATCCTGCCGTCGGTGAACGATCACAACCAGATCATCCTCGCGT
The DNA here is from genome assembly GCF_005503145.1 of Burkholderia sp. 4M9327F10. GTDB lineage: Bacteria > Pseudomonadota > Gammaproteobacteria > Burkholderiales > Burkholderiaceae > Paraburkholderia. The sequence goes on from NZ_SCNV01000082.1 coordinate 15,045, forward strand.
ACTGGAGCGACACCTCGAAGCTGAACGGCCCGTTCACCAATGCGAGCGTGGGGTCTGGCCAGACCGAGCAGCAGATCCAGCTCGCACATACGATCGGCAGCAAGGATGACCAGACGATCTCGCTGGCAGACGGCCAGACGGTCGTGATCTATGGCGCGATGACGGACCAGAACAACAGCACGACGAACGGCGGCATCGGCGGTATCACAGGCACATGGAACAGGTCGCATACGTTCCAGGTGATCATGCTGACCGCCACCGTCGTGCCGTCGATGTGAGCGGCGCCATGCACGTTACCGAACCGTTACCCGGCGATAAACGGGCGCGACTGGTCTTTGGCCTGGACTGGCGCGCGTACCCGGTCAAGGGTGCCGGCGCCGAGCGGCGTCGCTATGCCGACGATTTTGGCGCAACGCACTACGTTGAGATCAAGGTCAACGGCGAGGTGCTTGGTGGCTTTGCCACGCCCGATACGACCGGAATGCGGGGCGCGCGGCTGTATTCGGGCGCGGCGCGCATCGCGCTTCACGAGCGCATCCGTTCGCGGCCGGCTGCGCTCGTGCTGCTGCAGGATGAGCAGCTTGTCCACCTCGTCCATGTGGTGCGCGGCGCTGTGCGAAGCGACGAGGCGCTCGGTCTTGAGGATGCGCGCAACCGCCAGGCCACGATCGAGGCCGAGAGCCGGCGCATGGGCCTGCAACTGACCGTCTTTGGGTCGGGCGCATCCATCGGCGATATCGACGAACCGTTTCATGCGACGGAGCTGCTCGCGCAGAAGAAGGTGGGCCGTGTCTCAAGGCTGCCGGTGTCGATACCGGCGCTGGTGCCCCTCGCGTTGATCGCGGTTGCGCTCGTCGTTGGCGTGACCTACGGACCGGGCCTGATCTCGCCGCCGCCGCAGGAGCACGTTGCGACCTGGCAGGAGCAATACGCCGCCGCCGTTGCAAACGCCTTTCGCGTTGCTCCGCCCCTTGCGTCACAACTCGCGCCGCAACTGCTCGCGCTGGGCGGGGCGACCGATGCGATCCGCACGGGCTGGCAGTTCGACCATGAGGACTGCGGCAGCCGGGGCAACTGCACGGTGACCTACCTGCGCGCGGGTGGCACCTTTGCAGGGTTCGACGCGGGCGCGACGGCCGGCATGCGTCCGGTGTCCTTCATGGCCGACGGCCTTCATCTCACGACGAAAGGCGTGGCCATTCCGAAGGTTGAGGGTGTGCGGCCCGCCGATGCAAGGAACTGGCCATCGCTCGAGGAGATGAAGCTGCTGCTGCAGACGCCCGCGCAGCGTCTGTCGGTCAAGGCGTTCGAGCTTGACAGCTACGGCTACCGGGTCGCGATCGAGGGCACACCGCGACCGCTTCTGGCGGTGTCGCCGGGGGAGGCGCACCTCGGTCCGGTCATCCGGGTGGGCACCTGGGAGATCGACGGTTACAGGTGGCAGAGCCCGTTGCTGGCCAGACTGCCACCCAACATGGCGCTGGAGTCCCTCACGGCCACGTTGCAGACAAAGGCGGGGAAGAACGGCACAGCCGGAATCAGGTTCGTTGCAAAGGGCAAATACTATGTACTGGGATAAGAAACTTGCTGTGGCCGTCTGCGTACTGGGTGCGCTGTGTACGGTCGGCGCGCGGGCGGAAACGCCGAAGCTCACGCTCGACGACGTCGACCAGCTTTCGCAGGCGAAGCTCGTTCACGACCTGACGGGCGGTGAAGCGAAGCCTGGTTCCGCGCCCCAGCCGCTACCGGCGTCCGCCGCCGCGGCGCCCGTGGCAGAGGCAAAGCCGGTCAGGCATATCGAGCCAGTCGCACCGGTGACTCCCGTGAACTTTGTTGGCGCATATCGCGACGAACACGGCGGATCGTTCGTGCTGTACGAGTTTAACGGCGCGGTCTATCCGGCCCGCGTAGGCGAGAAACTGCTCAATGGCTGGTCCACGCGCAAGGTCGACGGGTTTCTCGTGACGGTCGCGTCTGGAGCAGGAAAAGGAAGTCACACCTGGACCGAGCCGATCAGGTCGATGACACCCGTACTGACACCGGTCGCACCGGCGGTTTTCGCGGGCAGCTCGCTGCAGGCGATCAGGGATCTTGGCAGTCCGCTTCCACCCGCGGGTGTGGGCATGCCGGGACCGGGCATGCTGCAGGGGGGTGCGCAATGAGCCTCTTTAGCGGTGCTCCGGAAGCCGAAGAACCGGGTTCGTCGGGCATCCTCGCGCGGCTGCGAGGATGGCGCGCGAGCTTCGTCGAGCCTGCCTCGGGCAACCTGCCGATCGCGAGCGGCGCCGAGCCGCGGTTTGAGACCGATGCAGCGGTGGGGGAGCCAGCACGCGTGCGCGCACAGCAAGCGCGCGAGACGATGCGCGCGGAGCAAAAGCCGCAGCAGCGCTTCACGACGCCGAACCAGCCGGTCAATCCGCAGCACATGACGCTCGGCATGCGCCTGCGTGGTGGCGATATCACCGACGTCGATGCGCACGAATACCCTGGTGAAGTCGACAGCCGTGACACGGCGGAAGAGAGACCCGTAGATACGGCGGCGCGCGCGGATGGCGATCTGCAACACCTGGACCTTTCCGCCGCAAGTGTTGTGGACCACACGATATCGACGCCGGCAGCCGGGATGGAAGATGAGGCCGCAGACGCATCGGACGAACGTACGCCGCGGCCGGTCGATGAGGCACGCTCCATTGAGCTTTCTGTGAATGAGGCGGGCGCGGGAGTGGCCAGGACCGATGCCACCGCGACCGCCGGACCGGATGCTCAGGAGACAACGTCCCTGACCGAATCCGACGTCACGATCGAATCGATCGGTCTGCCGCGGCTCATGTCACTGGATTCGTTGCCCGCCTTCAAACGCATCCTGTGCGAGGCGACGCCCGACGCGGTGCTCCGCATCACGGCGGCCGTGCGCAGCCAGTTCGTCGCGGTAGACCTGCAGGCCGGCGTCGCCATCGTCGTGGCCACGCAGCGCTTTCATGAGACCGCGCTGTATTCGACGTACGTGAAGGATCTGGAGCGTGCGGACATTGCGGTGCGCGAGGAAATGATCGCCACCGAAGAGGTGATCGCCGCGATCTACGGCGCAGAAAAATCACGTTCGGCCGCGGTCATCCCCGAGACCTCGCGCGCGATCGGCACGTTCCGCGACGTGGTCGAGGCGGCGCACGCGTATGGCGCAAGCGACGTGCACTGGGAGGATCGCGATTTCAACGACCAGGCCGAACTGCGCTTCCGGGTGAACGGCGACCTTTACACCTACCGCCACATGCCAAAGGCCCTCGTGCGGCGCGCACTTTCGGCGGCCTATCAGGATCTCGTGCAGCGAAACACCAACTCGGGTGAGACGTTCCAGCCCAGTGCGCCACAGTCCGCGATGATTCCGCTCGTTGCTCATACAGACATGCTGAACCTGCGCTGGCAGAGTTCGCCGCTCGTTGGCGGCTTCGATGTGGCATTGCGGCTGCTCGACGGCAACTTCCGGAAGTACAGGGTCCGCATGCCGGAGACCATGGGGCTGGAGAAGAGCCAGCTCGACATCATCCGCTCGCTGGGCAATGTGAGCGGCGGGGTGACCGTGCTGACCGGCGAGACAGGGTCGGCGAAGACGACGCTGCTGCGCGCGCTCTCGTACATGATGGTGTCGCGCGATGTCAGCAAACAGTACGCCGTCAACGAACCGTCGGAGTATCCACAGCCGTGGCTCTCCGACATCTCGATTCCGCGACGCCCGGATGAGACGGACGACGAAGCGAACCGCAAGTGCGCGGAAGTGATCCGCACCATCATGCGCATGGACCCGGACGATGTCACCGTAGGGGAGATCCGCGATGCAGTGATGGCCGGGCTGGTCGCTGAACTGGCGCTGACCGGACACCCGGTGCGCACGACGCTGCATGCCGACGACATCATCAGTGCATTCATGCGTCTCGCCGGCGGGCGCCTGCGGCTGCCGATCGACGAGGTGTCGTCGGAAAAATTTGTCAACGCGGTAGGCAACCAGAAGCTGATCCCGCTGCTGTGTCCGAAGTGCAGGAAGCCGGCGGCCGATGTGATGCCTGCGGCGCAGCTCGAACTGCTGCGCTCGAAGTTCGGTCTGGACACGTCGAGGATGGCATGCCGCGACGACAATGGCTGCGAGCATTGCCGCCTGCCGGGTCTCTTCACGCGGGCTGGCAAGGTGGCCGCCGGCACGAAGGGCCAGACGCTCGCCATGGAACTGTTCCGGCCGACCGGGGAGTTCCTTGAACGCGTGGCCGTGCGCGACTGGCGCGGTGCCACGAAGGTATGGCGCGAAAGTCGCGTGACGGGCTTCGGCAATGCAGACATGACAGGCAAGACAGTGTACGAGCACGCGCTTTACAAGGCCTCGCTGGGCATCATCGATCCGCGCTTCATCGACGAGAGCATGAAACCGTTTGCCGGATACCGTGTGTTCGCCGATCGGGACGGGAGGATGCCGGCATGATCCGCTCACTGATCCACTGGGCCTTCCTTCTGCTCCCGGCACATGAGCGCCTGCGCATTGCGACATGGCGCTTTCGCAAGGTGCGCGAATCGTTCTACCGTGAGACGCGCCTTGATATCGTCGCGAAGAAAGGCGTGCGCAACCGGGAAACAATGCTCGAGCGGCTGACGAACCTTGAGCAGCGTAGTCGTACCCGCAAGACGCTTGTGTGGCCAGCCTATCAGGCAATTGGGCGCCGCCTTGTGGCCGGTGACAGCTTCGCGCAGGCCTTGCGCAGCTTCGTTCCGGTCGACGAATACGGTCTGCTCGAACTGGCGGGTGCCGCGACCCGCGAGGATGCGGCCGCGCGGGGGCTCGAACTCGCGGAGCTTGCGGCGCACGCCAAGCGGATCCTGTCGGACACGACCTCGATCCAGATGGCGTATCCGGCGTTCCTCCTTGTCTATCTGTACGGCTTCTGCATGCTTTTCGGTGGCGCGGTGTTCCCCGGCGTGGTTGAGGTGCAACCACTCGACCACTGGCCAGCAGCCGGACGCGTCCTGTACGCGATCGACACCTTCTGCTACCAGTACTGGTGGCTGTCCGGCTCCGTCGTGGTGAGCCTTGTATGCCTCTATTTCATGAGCCTGCGGCGCTGGGTGGGCCAGCTACGCAACCGGTTCGACAACATGCCGCTCATGTGGCGCAACCGTCGCGACCTGCGCGCCGCACTGCTGATCGTTTCGCTTTCCGGTCTCTTCGATTCGGGCCTGACGCTGCGCGCCGCGCTCGATCGTCTGACGAAGACCGCCGACCCCTGGCTGCGCTGGCATCTGAACCGCATGGGGCGGCGGTTGACGGTGACACCGGACAAGCCTATGCGCGCATTGGATACGGGAATTTTTTCGGAAATGGTCGTTGACCGGATTACCGACGCGGCGGGGCGCGATGAATTTGTGTCCGCCATCAGGCATCTCGGCCGCGAATCGCTGTCCCGTGTCGTCGAGACCGTGCAACGAAACGCCAAAGTTGCCCACTACGTGCTGCTTGGCATTGCAGCGGGTCTGTTTCTCACGCTCGGCGTTGGGTCCTACGCGATGACAGGTGTCGTGAGCATTGGACTTTCGTCGGCATCAACCCCCAACTCTCAGTGAGCCAGATATGAACCAGAACACCCGCCGTACCAACCTGCGCCGGATGGCGCGACGCCGTCGCCAGACCGGCGAACTCTCCTGGATTGAGGGCGGCGGCGTGCTCGCCGGCGCGGCCCTGCTCGCGCTGCTCGCGGTGGCCGCAGGGCATTTTGCGATGGATCGCATTCACGCCTTGCAGTTCAGGAATGAGGCGAGCATGTTCCACTCGGGCGTGCTTGATGCGACGGCCACTGATACGGACTTTGCGAACGAGACGCTCGGCACGCTTGCCCAGAATCACGCGTTTGATGAAGCCGGATCACGGGTATCCACGACGAACGGCACGCTGACAGGCATGTTTGGTGGCAGCGTGACTGCAGCTCCGGGCATGGTCTCGACCGCGGACGATTCGATAGCGTTGACGTATCCACTTCCGGCGGTGGTGTGCTCGCTGAGCGTTGCCGCGTTGTCGGACACCTACTCGATGGTGACGGTGAACGGTACGACCGTGTCTGGTCCGAATACAGCGTTTAGCAGCGCCACGGCCGCCACCGCCTGTGCGTCTGCCGGTCCGACTGCGTCGGTCGGGATGTACGCCACCAGGAACTAGATGCCCATGGTTAGCATCATCGAAATGGTGATCGTGCTGGTCGCTGCCGCTGCGATGACCGTGATCGGCATCCAGAAGGACTTTGCGAACCGGCGTGCCCAGCTGTTTGCCGCCGAAGGCCAGAACGAGCTCACACTCGTTGACGCTATCGGCGACTGGGCAAACACCAACTACGCGACACTCCTCGCGCAGTACACCGCGAGCGGGTCAGCGACGATCACACCACCGACCGTTGCTCAGCTCTACGCGGCCGGTGACCTCAAGCAGGCACACAGCGCCGGTCCGTTCTGGGGTGGTACGTATGTGATCCAGATGTCGATGGTGCCTGCAGGGTGTACCGAGGCTGCAGGGAACTGCGCAATCTCGTACGCGGTGTATCCGTCGCAGCCGCTCATTAAGGGCGGTACGTACGACGTCGACGGGGCATCGCAGATCGCGCAGGCAGGCGGGGCCCAGTTCGGCTATTCGCGCAACCAGAATGCGTCGACCATCACCGGGCTGAACGGTCAGTGGACCGCAGCCAATCCGCTGGGCAGTGTCCCGGGCGTCATTCTCTCGACCAACGGGCCGGGCACGGACGGCAATTCACTGTACATCCGGCGCGACGGCGGCCTGACGTGGACGGGCAGCCAGAACGTGAATGGCGTGGATCTGCACAACGTAGGCAGCATTGATGCCCAGGGAACCATTGCCGCGCCGACGCTCGCGGCCTCGAACGTCGCGGTGAGCAACGCCGTGCAGACGCCTGGCACGCTGCAGGTAGAGAACGCCGCGGGCACGGCGCCGGCGCCGATCGATACCGGGTCGGCCACCGTCAACGGCAATGAGACAGTGACCGGCACGATGACCGCCGGTACGGTGAATTTCAACACCACCGCGGGTAGCTGCACCTGGAACACGGTAACGATGAGGGGCGCTAACCAGTTCTGGGTCTGCAACCAGTCAGGCCAGTGGATTCCGCTCAGCCAGCTTCTCAGCAATTTCCAGACGCTGACGAAAAATGTTGGGTGGCAGAACGGCTGGGGAACAAATATCCCTACATGCCCAAATGGCAATCCGTGGGTCACCATCATTCCGAACTCGGCGGGCGCGAACGTCGCGTCCAATCCGCCGCTGGAGACCGTGCGGTTTTCCTATTACGTGTCGGGTGGGCAATACATGCTCCATATCCAGGAGTTTGATGCAAGCCAGAATGCCTACGAGGATCAGCTGGGCCTGACTGCGGAAGTGGACGCAGGTTGTTACTACGCCAACGAATGAGAGCGAAAAAATGAAGCGAGCTTGTACCGTTGTGAGTTTTCTGTTGGCGGTCGTCCTGGCGATGATCCAGACAGCCAACGCCCAGTTGAATATTGGAGCGAATGGGGCATTTCCCCAGCCGTACAGCCCTAACTGTGTCGCGCCTACGGTATGGACGCTGACCAATGGACACTATTCGTGTCAGGATCCGCCGCCGCCGCCGGCACCGACGTGCCCGAATGGGTATGTGGAAACAGCTTCGCCGACGTGGAACGGCTCGTCGTGGGTGGGGCTGATTTGTGCGCCGATTCCGACAGCACCTGATCCCACCACACTTTGTACCGCGAGTGTCCCGTCAGGGTACCAGCTCAGTGGCTCTATAACGTTGCAAGGACAGTACATCATCGGTGCGAGCTGGACGAACTGGAATATGGTTCCTGGGGCAAATCTGTCCTTCTGGATCCAGTATGCGGAAGGTGTTGGCTATCCCGTGAGTAGCGCAAGCGATACGACCTATATCGCATCTGCAAGAGGCCCGTATGTTCAGATCGGGGAGGCATGCAACCTTCAGAACACATACGAAGCGGTCTGTCTGGTTTCGCCAGGCGGCAATCTGGACTCGGTTTTCGCTGCCGCCTATGGGGTTAGTAACGGGCAGTGCAACCACTAAGAAAATGCCCCGCCATCTGTCATTGATAACGGGGCATTTGAAAAGCGCGTGCATCATCGTTGAAGCGGTGATGCCGGAGCGATGTGCCCCTGAACTGGTCGGTTAAGCGCTGGGTTATCCGATCACGTTACCGGTCGTGAAAGTGAAGCTCCGGGAGAACGCCGTGCCGTCGTACGTTCCGGAGAGGGCGACGGTATAGGTGGTGTTCGGCGAGAGCGGCGAAGCAGGGTACGCGACCGCTTCGAATGCCGGGATCAGCTTGTTCGGGTCACTGGACGAGTTGAGCACCTGAAGGCTGATTACGTTACCCGACGTGTCAGTCATCGTTCCGGTTTGCAGTACGACAGTATCGGTCGGGTTGCCTGTAACAGAGACCGGGGTGCCGAACGCGCCCGACGTGTTGGGTGGTGCGGGAGATTCAGCTGCTTCTTGGTAGGCGATGCCGGTTGTACCCTGACAGGGGAAAGTCAACGGTCCACTGGTGGTCATCGGCTGCAGATTTGCGATGCTCAGCGAGCCCTGGATCTCCGGAAAACCGTCAAACGAAATCTGGCTTACGCCCACACCCACAGACGTTATCGGCCAGGAGGCGATAGCAACGTGATAGACCCCGCCTAGCCATTCGTAGACAAGATTTTGACCATACTGCGTATTGGTAAGCGTGGCATTCGTGTAGTAGCCGCCGCTAACACCGCCAACGTAGACGTTCTGCGGATAACCGAAGTGAGTGGCGCGGTCGGCGTAGGTGTCGCCTGTGAATCCCGCACTGGGCGAAACTTCCGTATCGGTGATGGTTCCGCCGTTCGCGCTCATGTACTGGGCGTGTGCTGCTGCGGCGCTGTCGAGCTGGGTGTTTTCGACGAGTGCAGGGAAGCCACACTGCTGGCGCTCCTGGTTCAACAGGCTGAAAGCGGCGAGTTGGGCACTGCCTGCGCTGTACTGCGGCGTCGAAACGTTCGCGCTTGTGGCGGTACTGGCGCTGCTCGACGACGTGCCGCTGGAAGTGCTGCCCGAACTGCTCCCGCTGTTGCCACCACCACCGCCGCCACAAGCGGAGAGCGAAAGCGATGCGGCGATAGCCAGTGCGGTGAGTGTTACCTGCATATTCTTTTTCATAGGTTGGTCCTCGATTGTTGGCCGCGCCCTCTGCGCAGCCTTGATTTGATCTTATTGGGCGCCAGACAAAGTCAAGTCGTCGCGCGGGTGACTGGATGCATTTGCGATCGTGGATATTGTGCGATTTGCAAGTATGGTGTGACAGAACCTTAGAGATAACGGAAAGATCCGCTAATAACTTGAGATCGCCCTTCTTTTGTAACGGATACTGCGTGGTGATCGTGATGCCAGATGAATCAGCCCTATGAAGCACATGGTGTTCACTCAGGGCCTTTGCAGTGCTTCGCAACACGAATCAGGGCGAGCAGTACAAAACGCATGGCGGTTGCCGACCTGGGCCTGGTGCGCAAAAAATCGGCAATGGGAGGGGAAACCTGATAGTAGAGTGAGATGCTTGCTCGCCCAACTTTCGACCGACTGAGCACGCGGTCCCGGAAGGCCCGAAGGGCTAGGACTTCAGGGGCCTCGTAGTCGCCGAAAACAGCAGTAGCGATGAAACACCATCCGAAGTCTTTGTAGGTTGCGCCGCAGAAGGGGCAGACAGACTTCTTCGGCTCACCCCGGTAGGTAATCATCCGCGGAACCATTTTTTTTTGGCACGTCGCGCATATCGCACGATCATCGTTTGAGTGTCGTGTTTGCGCTGGTGTTGCTGTGCGCTGAATGATAGTCACCTTCGTTGCACGTGGCCCCCGGTTGCCGTGCGTGATCTCGAACTCTACCGTGTCGCCATTCTCCGGTAACGTCGTTCCCGATACGTCCCGTACACCGACGAAATAGTCGATGTTGTCCTGGCCAACGACAAAGCCGAAGCCCTTTTCTTGCGAAAACCATTTCACTGTGCCGCGCATTAAGTCCTCTCTTTTTATCGATATCCGATCGCCGCGGTCGGGTTTTAGGTCGGAACTGTCTTTTACCTGGATCTTCCGCGAGGTCGATTCGGTGGGTTGTAGATTTGGCCGTCGTTTCGTTGGGATTGGTGATCTTAGGGTTTTCGGGAGTTTCGCGTAAAAACTTGAATCGGTGCCTGCTGTCGATCGACGTGGTATAGTTGCATTACATTTGCGATGCACGGAGAATCCAATGAAAAATGCAACCATGCCGCCGTTGCGCGTTGATCCTGAACTGCGACAGGCCGCCGAAGACGTGCTCCACCAGAACGAAACCCTGTCCGCGTTCATGGAGGCAGCGCTGCGCGAAGGCGTCGCGCGTCGGCGCTTGCAGCGCGAGTTCGTTGCGCGGGGGCTCGACTCGCGAGAACAGGCGTGCCGCGATAACGAGTACTTTGGCGCCGACGACGTGCATGCCGAACTCGAAGGTATGCTGAACGCTGCGCGGAAGGTCCGGTGAGCTTTCGTGTCCGCTACACGCGCGGCGCGCGCGATGACCTTAAAAGGCTATACAGCTTCCTGCTCGAGCACGACGTTGGTGCGGCAGTACGCGCACTGGAGGCGATCCGCAAGGCTACCGACCTCCTGCGGGATTTCCCGTTCACATGCCGCAAGCTGGATGACGCCAATCCGTTCCTGCGTGAGCTGGTCGTCTCCTTTGGTGGCTCCGGCTACGTGGCCCTGTTCGAGATCGAGGGCCAACAGGGGGCCGGGGTCGATCTGGCTGACGAAGCCAGCCGGTACGTCACGATCCTCGCTGTTCGTCACCAGCGCGAAGAGGATTACCACTGAGCGTGTGAACCGCGGCAGCTACCGGAGCTTGCGCCGCTTCCAGTGAAAAATCCGCAGTCCTACAAAGACGCTGCCGAGCAGGACACCGGTCGCAAGCGGCGCCGCGCCCGCGAGGGCCGGCACCGCACGCGAACCCATATAGACGCAGAAGAAAGCGACGAGCACGCGCCCGAACCACTGTGCGCTGAACATGCGCAGCAGCACGGACGGCTGCTGGCCAGCCCACAGCGCATACGCTTCGTTGACCGTTTCCAGTTCGAACGCATCGGCCCTGCCTGCGCGCTCGGTCTGGTAGAACCGCTCGTACTGCTCGAAGCGGCCGTCGCCGCGGCCGTCAAGCCAGGCTGCGTTGCTGTCGGGCAAAAGGTAGTCGAAGTCTTCCACTGCCATCCTCTCAGTGCATCCGGTCTGCGTGCCACTCCACAGCACCGACGACGTGCCGGATGCATGAGCCGTCGGATTCGGAATAGAACTCGCCGGTTTCCGGATTTCGCCAGCCGAACTGCGCGCTGCCGTTGGCCGCGAACACGATCAGCCCGGCCGGCAGTTCCGGGTCCGTGCATTCATCAGGCTGCACCTGCATCACTTTTCACCTCCTTTGCGGGCTGCCCGCCGGCGCGGCCCGAGCTGGTGGTTGCAGGCGGGACACACGAAGCTGTTTCGCATCTCGATCTTGGCGTCGCTGTTCGAGACGACGTAGTGTGTGCCGCATGAGCGGCACGGCGCGAGTGCGAGCCGCGTGTCAGCCACCATCGATCGCGTCAGGTTGTAGCCACGATCCGGCCCGATCAGGGGCGCGCCGCCGAACAGCCGGCTGTAGATGTCGTTGGTCGCGATCAGCGCCTCGGCCGGGTTCCGGATGGCCATTTCCACGAAATGGCTGACCACGCTTGATGTCCACAAGCTGCTGTCGATCCAGAAGCGCATGCGCGCCGAAGCGAACTCGATGTATCTGGGCATTGGCTACGAGTGGACGCAGAAGCACTGCCAGATCGCGCATGACATCCTGCGCATGCCGTCCACCGACATCCCCGGTATGCCGAAGTGGCTCTCGAAGACCCGCACGGGCCGAAAGATCGAGGAGGCGATCGAATCGGTCTTTGCGCCCGCAGACAGCATTCCCGATACCGCGCCGCAGGGTGTGTCGTGGATTCACGGCATGGAGCCGAAGAAGGGACTGGTGCCCTTCCACTACAAGGCGATGGGCGGCCACACCCTCGTTGGCGGCACGACCGGCTCGGGCAAGACGCGCACTTACGAGGTCATTTCCACGCAGGTGATCCATCTCGGCGATGTGCTGCTCATCGTTGACCCCAAGAACGACGCGGAGTGGAAGAGGCGGGTTGAGAAAGAGTGCCGGCGCGCCGGGCGCAAGTTCCTCTACTTCAACCAGGCCAAGCCGTCCGAATCGATCCGGCTGAACCCGATCGAGAACTGGTCACAGCCATCGGAAATCCCCAGCCGCATTGCACAGTTGATGGAGGAGGGGCCGTTCCAGGACTTCGCGTTTCTCTTCATCGACCGCGCGGTGAAGGGCGAGCTTTATATCGGCGACAAGCCGACGCTGCGCTCGATCCTGAAATACGCGCAGTCCGGCATTACTGCGCTGCTGGAGAAGGGTCTCACGCGGTTTTTCCGGGAGAACGGGCTTGAGGACTGGGCGACGCTTGTTGCGACGAACCTCACCAGCCTTGGGCAAAAACCCGGCGCGTCTCCAGTCGACGGGATGGTGGCGCTCTACAACGCGCGGTTTGCAAAATTTGACCACGGTCATGAAGCGATCGACGGGCTGATCGCGACGCACGTACATGACCGCGAGCACTACATGCGCATCATTGCGTCCGCGCTTCCGTTGCTGCAGATGCTCGCGACCGGTGAAACCGGCCTCATGCTCGCCCCGAAGGTCGACGACTTTGAGGATGAGCGCGAGATATGGGACATCGACAAGATCATCAGGCAGAAGGCCGTGCTGTACATGGGCCTCGACTCGCTGTCCAACAACATCGTGCAGAAGGCGATCGCCTCGATGATCCTCGCCGATGTGGCGGCGGTGTGCGGTTCGATCTACAACTTCTACGATTCGCCGCCCGAGGTGGTGCTCATCATCGACGAGATTGCCGAGGCGATCAACGAGCAGGTGATCCAGGTGCTGAACAAGGGGCGCGGTGCCGGCTTCAAGGCATTTGTCGCCTTCCAGGCACGGGCTGACCTCGAGGCGCGCCTGGGGAATGCCGCAAAAATGCTGCAGGTTTTAGGCAACCTCAATAACCAGATCATCTTACGCTTGGAAGACAGCGACACGGCTCTGTGGTTCTCCGACAAGGTCGGAACGACGGCGATCCGCAACCTCGTGATCAACAGTTCAACGAGTACCGGTAGCGAGGCACATGTCGGTGAATTTAATGGCAGTGTGTCGCGCTCGCTTCAACTGGAGAAGGTTCCGCTTGTCCCGACAGACCTGATTCACCGGTTGCCGAACCTGCAGTTTTTCCTGCGCATCTCCGGCGGCACGGTGCATCAGGGCCGCATTCCAATCCTACAAGGCTGAAAACCAACGCATGTCCGCCGTATTCAAGAAAATCATCCGCGACTACAAGCTCTCGACCCGCCTGCTGCCGGTGTTCACGCTGGCGCCCGAGCTTGAGCTTGCGTGCGCCCGTGTGGCCGATTTCGTGGGGGAGAGGTTCATGGGCGAAAAGGAGCCGCTCGTCAAGGAGATGCTGGTGTCGGCGATCGCCGCGTTCAGGCGCGAGCGCAAGGCCGGTGAGCCCCACATTGCGTTCATGCAGGGACTCTTCGGACACGCCCATCTGCTGTATGCAAGGCGCTATGTCGCGCGCCAGGGCGAGCGCTATCACGTATGGTCGCCGATGCTCGAACCCGTGCCGGTGTTCGAGGCACGTTATGCGGATCATGAGACGGAGATGGTCGACGAGAAGTGCCCGGAGCGCATCACGCAGCGATCGGCCGCGTTCCAGCTTGCCGCACGGGCGCTGTCCGGAGAAAACTTCCGCATGTATTTCGAGGACTACGATGTCGCTCACTGTATTCCTGATAGCGAAGCTGACGAGGGTTGAGGCGGACGTCGCGCGCCGCGCGATGTCCACGGCGAAGTCCCAGGACGATCCCGACGCGCGACCGCCGCCCGAGTTCGCGTCCAGTTCGGGGGCGATGGTCTACGGACTCGCCATGTTTGCCTGCCGGCGGCCGGCGCATTTCTACCTGGGTCTGTGCGGGGTGGTGTCGTTCCCGGCCTATCTGCTGATCCATCTCGCGGGGTACCTTCATGGCCTCAGGTAGCCGGTTCTTTGGGCACATCAAGTGGTGGTTCTTTACCGTCCCCGTTATTGCAATGTGCGTGATGCCGGCCATTCCGTCGCCGGATCTGTTCGTTGTGTCCGACGAGGAGGCCAGTTCGGTGAGCGCGACGATCGGTGCGGCGCGCGCCGACGAGGCAACGAAGAATGCGAATACGCTCTTCAGGCGCGTGTTCGTCGACCCGGGCATCGTCCGGACGACGCTTCAGGCGACGTCGGCGTCCGAGGTCAACGACGCCGGCGCGAGCGACTTTGCGCGGACATGGGTGCGGCACTTCTGGATGCTGGTCTATCGCGCGGTTTACCGGCTGACGGTCATGAAGCTGTGGCTGCTCGGAACCGTCGCGTTCGGTGTCGCGGCGTTTGTCGACGGCACCGTGCGGCGCAAGATCAAGGCGGCTGCGGCCGGCTTTGTGAGTCCGCTGTCATTTCATCTTGCAGCACACGGCATCCTCCTGGTGTTCGGCGTCACGCTATCGGTACTCATCGTACCGGTCCCGGTGCTGGCCGAGTACTGGATCGGCGTCGCCGTCTGTCTGGCGTTGCTGCTCTGGAAGGCAGCGTCGTCGTATCAATGAAACCTGACCATTCACCATTCAATGAGGAAATCAATATGAAGCTTCAGGAAATCCTGCAGCGCATGCGTCCGGTCTGGATTGCGGCTCGACACGTCGCGTTCTGGACGAAGTGGGCGTTCTGCGTGCTCTTTGTGATCCCGGGCGTCATGTTGTGCGGGGTGCTTGCGCTCTACAGCCATTTCTCGTTTGCGACCATTCCACGTGACATTTACGGGGCCGTGGCAAATGCGCAGCACCGTCCCGCAGCCCCCGCTGGCTTCCTCAACGTAGAGCAGTGCGAGGATCCGAAGACCGGTGAAGGCGCGAAGCCGCAATCGCGGGTCTTGTGCAAGACGTGGGGAGTCGCGCAACGCTCGATCGATTCACTCGCGAAAGACACCGAAGAGAAACTGTGGGAGTTTTATCTCTTCGCGGTTTTTATGGGCTGCGGGTTGGTGATGGTGTTCGGTGCTTTCGAATCGAGCCGAAACAGGTTCAGGGCGCAGACGCGCGAAACCCGACACCTCGCGGTCCGATAGTCAGGCAGCCGTAAGGTCGATCCCGGAAAGCTACAGCAAAGGCTGCATCATTCCGGGAAACGGCCCATAACCGGTTAAGCCCTCACGCCTTTCTCCTCGCCGAACAGACTGGCGGGCGATCCTGGCGCCGCCAGCAAGGCACCCGTTCCGGGGTGCCGTCAGGAAAGGGACGTGCACGTACGCCAACGTCGACACCGTCAGAGTCAGGCCAGAGACATCGGCGCGACGGTGTCAACTATCCGGGCAAACGACTCCAGGCTGACGATTTTTGCGTGACGCCCTGACATCCGGTCGCAGTACGCTTCAATCGGACGACCCGCTGGCTTATGAGGCAACGTTCGGCCAACAGCGGACCGTCGTGCGTTCGGGCCGAGTGTCCGCCTTTAGCCGATCCGCAGAAGCATCTAATGCCAGTATGCAGTCGAAGATTAATGTAGCGGCAAACAGCGAC
>NZ_SCNV01000083.1 GCF_005503145.1 Burkholderia sp. 4M9327F10
CTCCCCCCGCCTCCATCAAGCGAATTGCCTACCTTTCCCGGCCTTTATCAACCGATCGTCCCTGGACATCTTTCGCAATAATCGATCTCAATGGGAAGCGGTATGTTGCCGATCCGTCAACCTCATCGGGGGTCCAGCTTGAACATTCGTAAATTTGTCGGTGCTACCAGTCGCGATGCGCTGCGTCTCGTTCGCGAGGCACTGGGCCCGGACGCGGTCGTGCTGTCGAACCGCACGATAGAGGACGGCACGGTCGAAATCGTGGCACTTGCGGATAGCGATCTGGCGGCGATTACCCCGAAGGCGCGCAACGGCGCGAGCAGCACGGCGCCCGCGCTGGGCCACACCGCAGCGGCTGCGCGCAGCACGCCGGCGATGCAGTCGAATCCATACGCGAGCGGCATGCCGGACGTGTTTTCGTCGGTGTTCGGCGCGAGCCCGGAAGCCGGCACCGAAAGCATGTCGTCGAGCAATTCGCCGGCTCATCCCGCGGCTGCACCGGCTTTGTCGCCCGCTACGCCAGGCGCCGCCGAACAGTCGGCCGGCGCCGCACCGAAGGCAGCCGCGCAGCCCGCACCGCTGGCACCGGAAGGCGGCCACGCACCGCAATTCAAACCAGCCGCACAAGCCGTGTCAGCACAAACCGGCGCGCAACCCGGCTCGCAAGCCACAACACAACCCGCTGCGCAGATGCCGCAGGTGCCGCGCTCGAACGACGACATCCGCGCCGACGTGCTCAAGGCCGCTGGCGTACCGCCCGCGCCGCCGGCCCCGCCCGCGCCGCGCACGATGGCGGAGTCGAACCCCTGGCTGATCGACCATGCGCGCAGCATCGCCGGCAAGCAGCAGGGCGCCTACAGCGCCCGCCCGTCGTCGATGACGCCGGCCGCTGCGATGGCCAAGGGCCTTGGCGCGCCGGTTGAGATTCAGGTCGGCGGCCGCCAGCCGGCGATCCACCCCGACACCCCCGAGTGGGCCCGCGAAGCCGCGCAACTGGCCGCGCGCCGCGCCGCCCAGAAGCTGAGCGCGCCGGACGAAACCCGCGCCACGGGCAGCACCGCGGCCAGCGTCACGGAAGCCATCAAGGCGCGCATGGAGCAGGTCGTCAACGAGACGGTGATGAGCGAGCTCTCCTCGATGCGCGGCATGATGGAAGAGCACTTCGCCGGCCTGCTGTGGGCCGACCGCCAGCGCCGCAACCCGGCGCGCGCCTCGCTCACCAAGCACCTGTTCGCGGCCGGCTTCTCGGCGCAACTGGTGCAGATGATGGTCGACAACCTGCCGGCCGAGATCGACAACATGGACGGCGGCATGGACTGGGTGCGCAACGTGCTCGAGTCGAACCTGCCGGTGATGGAAAACGAAGACGCGCTGATGGAGCGCGGCGGCGTGTTTGCCCTGATGGGCCCGACGGGCGTCGGCAAGACGACCACTACGGCCAAGCTCGCCGCGCGCTGCGTAATGCGCTTCGGTGCGAGCAAGGTGGCGCTGCTCACCACCGACAGCTACCGGATCGGCGGCCACGAACAACTGCGCATCTTCGGCAAGATCCTCGGCGTCTCGGTGCATGCGGTGAAGGACGGCGCGGATCTGCAACTCGCGCTCGCCGAGCTGCGCAACAAGCACATTGTGTTGATCGACACGATCGGCATGAGCCAGCGCGACCGCCTCGTGTCCGACCAGATCGCCATGCTGTGCCGCGCCGGCCAGCCGGTGCAGCGTCTGCTGCTGCTCAACGCCACCAGCCACGGCGACACGCTCAACGAAGTCGTGCAGGCCTACCAGCGCGCGCCGGATCAGCAGCCGCTCGCCGGCTGCATCCTCACCAAGCTCGACGAGGCCACCAACCTGGGCGGCGTGCTCGACACGGTGATCCGCTACAAGCTGCCGGTGCACTACGTATCGACCGGCCAGAAGGTGCCCGA
Source organism: Burkholderia sp. 4M9327F10 (assembly GCF_005503145.1). Lineage (GTDB taxonomy): Bacteria > Pseudomonadota > Gammaproteobacteria > Burkholderiales > Burkholderiaceae > Paraburkholderia. The sequence goes on from NZ_SCNV01000083.1 coordinate 1,926, forward strand.
GAACCTGTACGTCGCGAGCAAGAAATTCCTGATCAAGAGCGCCTTCTGCATTCCGCGCGACAGTTCGCCGTTCGTGCCGCATGACGACGACATTCCGGCTTTGCTTTCGGCGCTCTCCGCGCGCTCGACGGCCGAACTGCACGAGGTCCGCTTTGGATAAAGTCGTCTCGGATCAGGCAGAAGGACTGCGCCGCCTGCTGGCGCGCAGCGGGTCACGAGTGTTGGCGGTAACCGGCGGCTCGACCAGCGTCGGTTGCACCACGACCGTCGTCAATCTGGCGGCCGCACTCGCTGAGCAGGGCAAGGACGTGCTCGTGATCGACGAGTGCCTTGGCGATTACTCCGTGAGCGCGATGCTCGGCGGCATGCGCGGCGCGGGCAATTTCGCGGCCGTGATGCGCGGCGAGATGCCGCTTGAAGCCGCCGTCGCACGTCATGCACTGGGCTTTTCAGTGCTGGCCGCCTCGCGCAGCAATCGCGAAGGCTACAGCGCGGCACGCATGAGCGCGGTGCTCGACGGCCCCGCCGATGTGGTGCTGATCGACGCGCAGTTGAACGAGTTTGGCCAGCTTTCGGCGCTGGCCATGCAGGCGCATGACCTGATGATCGTCACGCGCGTCGCCGCGCAGGCGATCACCGATGCGTATGCCTGCATGAAGCGCCTGCACTACGCACACGGTCTCGCGCAGTTCCGTGTGCTGGTGAATCACGTGCAGAGCGTGACGGACGCGCATACCGCGTTCGAAAACCTGGCGGGGGTGGCAGGACGCTATCTGGCCGTGTCGCTGGAGGACGCCGGCTGTATCGCCGCGGATCCGCGCATGGCGAGGGCGCTGGAACTGGCGCGCTGCGTGGTCGACGCATTTCCGTCGACGCCCGCCGCGCGCGATTACCGGCATCTTGCCGCCGAATTGCAGTATTGGCCGATGCGGCCAGCGATGTCGTCACGGCACCACTGGGTGGCGCCGACGTCGACAGTAACAGCGGCGCAACACGCCGACCAACCGTCTGCGCAGCACGCCTGAAGGCGCGGTGCGGACAAGGGGAGCACGATGTACAACGCTCAGGGAAAGATTTCCCAAGCCGAGGTTCTGACGAAGTACGCGCCGCTCGTGCGGCGGCTCGGCTTGCAGCTTGTGGCCAAGATGCCGGCGAGCGTCGATCTCGACGATCTGATTCAGGCCGGCATGATCGGGCTGCTGGATGCGGCGAGCCGCTACAAGGAAGATCAGGGTGCGCAGTTCGAGACCTACGCGAGCCAGCGGATCCGCGGCGCGATGCTCGACGAGCTGCGCAGCAACGACTGGCTGCCGCGCAGCCTGCGACGCACCTCGCGTGAAGTGGAGACGGCCGTGCATCAGGTCGAACAGACGCTGGGCCGCTCGGCCAGCGAAACGGAGATTGCCGGTCACCTGAACATGCCGCTCGACGAGTATCAGTCGATGCTGCAGGACCTGCACGGCAGCCAGCTGATCTACTACGAAGACTTCGATCGCTCCGCCGACGACGAGCCGTTCCTCGACCGCTATTGCGTCGACCACTCGGACCCGCTCTCGGCGCTGCTCGACGAAAGCCTGCGCGCGGCGCTGGTCGATGCGATCGAGCGTCTGCCGGATCGCGAAAAGCTGCTGATGTCGCTGTACTACGAGCGCGGCATGAACCTGCGCGAGATCGGCGCGGTGATGGAAGTCAGCGAATCGCGGGTCTGCCAGTTGCACAGCCAGGCGGTCGCGCGGCTGCGTACGCGCCTGCGCGAGATGGCGTGGGCGAAGGCCGAAGCGGAATGAGTGACTGCTGTGGGCGGCTGACGGTTTAACGTCGCAGCCGCTGGTCGAATCAACGCGAACGAAAGCAATTTACGCCGTCCTTGTGACGGCGTTTTCTTTGCAGCGGAGCTAACGAGGCGGGGAAGAACGCAGAGGGAGAGAGGTACAGCACAACGGGGCGCAGCGTTCACTGACACCCCGCTTCGGGCCGCTTCGGGCTTTACAGCCCGCCGAACCCTGGCACCCGGCCATCCGGTCCATACAGTGCGGGCTTCGGCGGACGGACCTGCAACACGTCGAGCGCACGCTGGTTGTATTCCATGCGGGTCTGGATCAGCACACCGTTGATCTTGTTCGACTGCTGCGCACGTTCCACGGATTGCCGCAGCAGCGACCATTGCGCGGCCAGCTTCGGATCGCGTCCGGCGGCCAGCTCGATGCCGCCGCGGCCAGCCGGCAAACCCATTTCGGCGAGCTGGGTGTCGCGGATTTTCTCCAGCGCGGCCAGCTTGCCGACCAGTTCGGTTTTCTTCTCGACGATTGGCCGCAACATCTCGGCCGGATCGACCTGGGTCAGTGCCTTCTGTTCGACGACGAGCACCGAGGCGAATTCCTCGATCGTCGCGTATTCGTCGATAACGGTTGCCAGCAGCGCGTCTTTCATCACAACTCGCTCTCACAGCGCCCGCGCATGGCGCGCGGGTCGGGTTTCAAGGTGTCGCCTGACGGCGGCCAGCCTTAATTGCCGGTCGCCGGGGCTCTCGTTTGCAGCAGACTGCGCGTTGTTTCCAGCACGCCGTCGGCAATCTTGCCCGGGTCGATGGTCAGCGTGCCATTCTGGATGGCCGCCTTGATCGATTCGACATGAGCGGTGTCGATGTCTGCCGAACCCGATGCCGCCAGGTTGCGCAGATCGGACGACAAGCCCGACAGACTCACGTTCGCGTCGCCACCCGAGCTGGTGGCGGCTTGCGCGGCAGTTCCCGCGCCTTGGGCGGTGGTAGCCGCCGGAGCCAGGCTCTCCTGCTGGGCGCGCGTGGCGCTGCCCGTCAGGCTGTCCGGCTGGGTGTTGGTGGTGGAATCGATTTTCACGATTGGCTTCCTGTGCGATTTGATTCTTATAACGGCATTCAAGAATCCAAACTTTAGCGCAATCGGTGTATCCGTTTGTAACGGCTTCCCCTCATCTGCTTTCCGTGTGAATCCAGCCCCCACCCGTCATTTCAGGTCCGCATCACATCTGGATCTGGACCGTCCCGCTGTCCTTCACCGTACCCACGACGATCTGGCCGGCCGAGGTCCTTACCCTGACCGGCTGGCCCGGCGTCCCGCTGCTGAGCGCGCTGCCTTCCGACGAAATCGAGAAGCCGTTGCCCTGCGCCACCACCCGCACCATCTGTCCCGCCGTCACCTGGGCGGCGTTTTTCAACATGTCCTGGCGTAGCGGCAGACCCGCGCCCACCCGCATCAGCGTGACCGAACCAATGGCCTGCGAGGGCGCGGTGATGATCGACATCGGCAGCATCGTCAGGTCGCCGTCGCGGCTGACCAGATCGGCTTCCGAGATCACTTCGCCGGGCATCATGGCGCGTGCGGCGACATAGTAAGTGGCGTGGATCGCAACCCGCGCCTGCAGCCACACCGTCCACGGATGTCCGCTCGCGCAGCGCACGCCGACCGTCGTGCGGCCCCACATGCGCGCGCCGTTCGGCATGAACGGCTGCAGCGTGGCGCAGGCCGCGAGACCGCGCGGGAAGGCGGGCGCTACCGTCAGCTCGACGTGGCCCGGCAGGCCGACGGCCTGCTGCTTGAGGAAATCGAGAGCGGCGGCGCGGATCAGCTCGCCGTCCTGCTGGCCGGCCGGCGCCGGCTGGGCAGCCTGTGCCGCCTGAGCGGCCTGGGCGAGTTGCGCTGGCTGGGTTGCTTGCACCGCCTGGGCCGTTTGCGATGCTGCCACGGCACGCGCCGGCGGCGTCACGGGATTGACCGGCGCTTGCGCGACCTGTGCATGGCGCATCGCCTCAACCGCCTGCTCGCGCTGGGCCGCTTCGGCGAGCGCCTGCGCCTGGCTGGCGGGCGTGGCCGGAGCTTGTATCTGTGCGATGCCGCGCGGCGCGGGCGCGCGGCTCGGCGCGCTGGCGCCCAGTTCGGGCGGCTCGCCGCGCGAAGCGAGGCTGTCGATTTCGATGGTGCCGGCGGTGCTGCCGGATGACGCTGCACCGGGCGCCGCGGCAGGCGCGGCATTCACGGGCCGCACCGCGCCGGTATAACTCGAACGCGACGGCGTCGAACTCACGATCACCGGCATCACCTGGCTTGCGGCGAGCGACGGATTCAGATTCACGCGGGCGAGGCCGGCGGAGCTTGCGGGGTTGGCCTGCGGCGCAGCGCCGGGGGCAGGCGCCTCGCCCGGACCCGGAATGACGATGGCGCCGCTGGCGTTCTCCAGCGCGGTAAAGCGATCGGTGACGGGCGCCGCGGCGGGTGCGGAAGGCGCCATCTGCGGCGCGAGCGCGCGGGTGCTGCTATTGCCGTTGCTGCTGGTGGCGAGTTGCGTCATGCGCGCGAGATCGGCGGAATTCTGTTCGCCGGGACCGGGGATCACGATCGGGCCACCGGCTGTCTGGGCGAGCGCCGCGGGCGCGTTCCACGCACCGGCCACCGCGCACACCAGCCAGACGGCAGTGCGGCGCGCAACGATGCGGCGCAGCGGCTGCGGCACATCGAGAGTGGATCGGGCCATCGCGAATCTCCAGCATGAGGCAAGGGTACGGATTGCATTCTAGTGACGCGATGCGAGCTGCAAGCGTTGAATAGAGGCGACCTTCCCCGGTTATTCCGACGATTGCCGCTTGCGCGGCCCGCCTAAGATGCTTCACATGCAGAAAGCCCTTTTGGGTGGCCGCAGGTGAAGTGCTCGCTGCAGCGCGCGCCAGTGGCGGGAACGTTATCCGGAGATTTACATGCTCGACAAACTCGATGCCGAACTTGCCTTTGGCCGCCAGGCGCTCGATGTCCGTTCGTACCGGCAGGAGCTGCTGTCTTCGAACATCGCGAACGCCGACACGCCGAACTACAAGGCGCGCGACGTCGATTTTTCGTCGACGCTCGCGGGCGCACTGAGGAAGTCGGGCGGCACGACCGGCACGGGCGCATCGAACAGCTCGACGCTGGCGATGACGCAGCCCGCCGGCGTGACGAGCGGCATGACGATGGCCGCGACCGAGCCGGGCCACATGGCCGGCAAGGCGAGCCTGATTGCGACCGGCGGCCCGAGCGACGACTACGGCCAACTGCAGTACCGCATTCCGATCCAGCCGGCACTCGACGGCAACACGGTGGACCTCGACGCCGAACGCGTGCAGTTCGCCGATAACTCGCTGCATTTCGAATCGACCATGACAGAAGTGTCCGGTCAGATCAAAACGATGCTGTCGGCGATCACGTCCGGCTCCTGATCGAGCCATGACGCGGCGACCCGCACACACTGGATGTACCCGCTAAAAACCACGCCCACGGGAATCAATCACGCCGGAACCTGCCGGCAGGAGAGGTCAGAGAAGCCATGCCATCCCTGATGAATATTTTCACTGTCGCCGGTTCGGCCATGTCGGCCGAGTCGCAGCGGCTCAACGTGACGGCGTCGAACCTGGCGAACGCCGACAGTACGACCGGCCCTGACGGCAAGCCGTATAAGGCCAAGCAGGTCGTGTTCGCGGTCAACCCGATCGGCGGCGCGCGTACCTCGTCCGGCCAGCAGGTGGGCGGCGTGCAGGTGACCGGCGTGGTGGACGATCCGTCGCCGATGAAGACCACTTACGACCCGGGCAACCCCGCGGCCGACGCGAACGGCTACGTCACGATGCCGAACGTCGATCCGGTGGAAGAAATGGTCAACATGATCTCGGCGTCGCGGGCGTACCAGGCGAACGTCGAAACCCTGAACACGGCAAAGCAGTTGATGCTGAAAACTCTCACGATCGGAACCTGAGGAGCACTTCCTTGACCAGCTCAACCACAATCGGCAGCAACGGGACGACGGTCTCGCAGACGCTGCTCGACACGATGAACGGCACGAACTCGGCGACCAGCGCGTCGAGCAGCACGGCCAGCAGTTCAGCCAATTCGGGTTCGTCGTTGCAGAACACCTTTTTGCAACTGCTCGTCACGCAGTTGCAGAACCAGGATCCGACCAACCCGATGGACAGCTCGCAGATGACCTCGCAGCTCGCGGAAATCAACACCGTGACCGGCATCAGCCAGCTCAACACCTCGCTCACCTCGCTCGCGACCCAGCTCAACGCAGGCCAGACCTCGCAGGCCGCCATGCTGATCGGTTCGAGCGTGCTCGCCCCGGGCAGCTCGATCACGGTCACGAGCGGCAAGACCAACGAGTTCGGCGTGCAGATCGCGGCCGCGGCGTCGGACATGAAGATCAACGTCATCAACTCGGCCGGCAAGATCGTCAACACGATCGACCTGGGCGCGCAGCCGGCCGGCACGGTGCCGGTTTCGTGGACGCCGGTCGATTCGACGGGCGCTGCCTTGCCCGCCGGCACCTACACGATCTCTGCGACCGGCACGATCAACGGCGCAGCCGGCACCGGCACCACGCTCACACCGGGCACGGTCGAGAGCGTCGTGCAGGGTACGGGCGGTGCACCGAGTCTCGTGCTGTCCAACGGTAATACGGTTGCCCTGACTTCGGTCGCGGCAGTCCTCTAAGCAAACAGTTCAACCGAATTTAGACCTTTTCCGGATCGGAGACCGTCATGGGTTATCAGCAAGGTTTGAGCGGCCTGTCGGCTGCATCGAGCGATCTCGACGTGATTGGCAACAACATCGCCAACGCGGACACGATCGGTTTCAAGAGCGGCACCGCAGTGTTCGCCGATATGTACGCGAACTCGGTGGCGACGGCCGTCAACAACCAGATCGGTATCGGCACGCAGCTCGCGGCCGTGCAGCAGCAGTTCTCGCAAGGCACGATCAATACGACCGGGACGGCACTGGACGTGGCCATCAACGGCAACGGCTTCTACCAGATGTCGAACAACGGCACGCTGACGTATTCGCGTAACGGCATCTTCCAGTTGAACAGCACTGGCCAGATCGTGAACTCGCAGGGCCTGCAACTGATGGGCTATGCGGCGAACTCGAGCGGCATCATCAACAGCGCGCAGACCGTGCCGCTGACCGTCCCGACCACCAACATCGCGCCGACGGCGACCACCGCGATTACCGCGCAGCTCAACCTGAATGCACAGGATGCGCTGATGCTGGGCACGCCGACGGTAAGCATGACGGCCGCGGGTGCGCTGACGAGCGGCGGCGCCACGATCACGACGGCATCGGCCGGCACGAACAACGATACCTACACGGTCAACTTCACGAGCCCGACCACCTACACGGTGACCGACACGACCGCCGGCACGACCACGGCGTCGCAAACCTACACGGCCGGCACCGCGATCACGCTCGGCAATGGCGAATCGGTCACGCTGTCCGGTACGGCAGCGAGCGGTGACGTCGTGACGGTCACGCCGAACCCGACCGCATTCAACGCCAGCAACTCCTCGACCTACAACTATTCGACCTCGGTGCAGGCGTACGACTCGCTCGGCGGCTCGCAAACGGTCAATATGTATTTCGCCAAGACCGCCTCGGGTACGTGGAATGTCTATGCCGGCGTAGCGGGCGGCACGATCTCGCAGATCGCCCAGGCGACCTTCTCCTCGAACGGCACGCTCTCGAACATCCAGCAAGCCACCGTCAACCCGCTCACCGGCGCGGTGACGCTCAGCGCGGCGTCGACGCCGGGCACCGTCAACCTGACGATCCCGAACACCGACGGTTCGGGCACGCCGCAGACGATGACGTTGAACCTGACCGGCACGACCCAGTACGGCAGCACCGACGGCACCAACAACCTGTCGCAGAACGGCTTCGCCGCCGGCCAGTTGACGAACTTCTCCGTCGGCACCAACGGCGTGCTGACCGGCAACTACTCGAACGGCCAGACCGCTGCGCTCGGCCAGATCGTGCTTGCCAACTTCAACAACCCGAACGGCCTCGTCGATCTCGGCAACAACGAGTATCAGCAGACGGCGCAGTCGGGCGTCGCGCAGATCTCCACGCCGGGCAGCACGAACCACGGCACGCTGCAAGGCGGCGCGGTGGAAGAGTCGAACGTCGACCTGACCAACGAACTGGTCAATCTGATCACCGCGCAACGCAACTATCAGGCGAACGCGCAGACGATCAAGACGCAGCAGACCGTCGACCAGACGCTGATCAACCTGTAAGCGCAAGTGTCACAGGAGCCGAACGCATGACCGACCGTCTGATTTATACCGCGATGTCGGGCGCCACCCAGGCGCTCGAGCAGCAGGCCATTGTCGCGAACAATCTCGCGAACACCTCGACCACCGGGTTTCGCGCCCAGCTCGAGACGTTTCGCGCGGTACCGATGTCGTTCGGCGACGGCAGCACGGTCAACGACCAGACCACGCGTACGTTCGTGCTGTCGTCGACGCCGGGCGCCGACGAAACGCCCGGACCGATCCAGCAGACCGGCAATCCGCTCGACGTCGCGGTGCAGGGCGACGGCTGGCTGTCGGTGCAGACCGCCGACGGCAGCGAAGCCTACACGCGCGCCGGCAATCTGCACATCGACCAGAACGGCCAGCTGGTGAACGCGACCAACCTGCCGGTGCTCGGCACCGGCGGCCCGATCTCGGTGCCGCCGGGCGCGCAGATCACGATCGGCAAGGACGGCACGGTCTCCGCGCTGGCGCCGGGCGACCCCGCTTCGGCGATCGCGGTGGTCGACCAGTTGAAGCTGGTGAAGCCCGCTGCCGGCACGCTCACGCGCGGCGACGACGGCATGTTTCGCACCGCCGACGGCAATCCGGCCGACGCCGATCCGAGCGTGACGCTGGCGCCCGAATCGCTCGAAGGCAGCAACGTGAATCCGGTGAACGCGATGGTCTCGATGATCACCAACGCGCGGCAGTTCCAGATGCAGACCAAGATGATCGAAAGCGCGGATCAGAACGACCAGACCGCCAACCAGTTGCTCAGTTTCAGCTAACGGGCGCGACGCCTAGCGTGCACCCAGGAGAACTCACACCGTGAACCGCTCACTCTATATCGCTGCGACCGGCATGAACGCCCAGCAGTCCCAGATGGACGTCATCTCGAACAACCTCGCGAACGTCAGCACCAACGGCTTCAAAGGTTCGCGCGCCGTGTTCGAAGATCTGCTGTACCAGACGGTGCGGCAGCCGGGCGCCGACTCGACGCAGCAGACCCAGGTACCCTCGGGCATCCAGCTCGGCACCGGCGTGCAACAGGTCGCCACCGAGCGTCTCTACACCCAGGGCAACCTGCAGCAAACCGGCAACTCGAAAGACGTTGCCATCAACGGCAACGGCTTTTTCCAGGTGCAGATGCCCGACGGCACGACCAGCTACACGCGTGACGGTTCGTTCCAGACCAACGCGCAGGGCCAGCTGGTGACTTCGAGTGGCTACCCGATCATTCCGTCGATCACGGTGCCGCAGAACGCCACTTCGCTCACGATCGGCAGCGACGGCTCGGTGTCGATCACGCAGGCCAACAGCTCGAACTCGACGCAGATCGGCTCGCTGCAGCTCGCGACCTTCATCAACCCGGCCGGCCTCGACGCACAGGGCGAAAACCTGTTTGCCGAAACCAGCTCGTCGGGTACGCCGAACGTGACGGCGCCGGGTTCGAACGGCTCGGGTTCGCTGCAACAGGGCTATGTCGAAACGTCGAACGTGAACGTCGTGCAGGAACTGGTGAACATGATCCAGACCCAGCGCGCGTACGAAATCAACAGCAAGGCCGTTACCACGTCCGACCAGATGTTGCAGACCCTGTCGCAAATGCAGGTTTAAGCGTTCGGAACTTGAGGCGGTAGGTAAATACGATGTCGCAATTCAATCTCAATCCGGTCAAAGGCGCGGCGAAGGGCGCGGTCAAAGGCGAGGCCTGCAGCGCGCTGGTCGCCACCGCCAGCGCGCTCGTCCTGGCGCTGGGCGGCTGCGCGCAGATCCCGAAGCAGCCGATCACGCAGCAGCCCATGACGGCCGTGCCGCCGGTGCCGCCGCACTCGCAGACGCCGGGCTCGATTTTCAACCCGGGCTATGCGGGCCGCCCGCTGTTCGAAGACCAGCGGCCGCGCAATATTGGCGACATCCTGACTATCGTCATTCAGGAAAACATCAACGCAACCAAATCGTCCGGGGCGAATACCAACCGGAGTTCGGCAACCCAGTTCTCCACCACCACGGCCGGTTTTCTCAACGGTCTGTTCGGCAAGGCCAATCTCAACTCCTCGGGCGCCAACACGTTTAACGGCACGGGCGGGGCGAACGCGTCCAACACGTTCAACGGCGTGATCACCGTCACGGTGACCAACGTGCTGCCCAACGGCAACCTCGTGGTGAGCGGCGAAAAGCAGATGCTCATCAACCAGGGCAACGAGTTCGTGCGTTTCTCGGGTGTGGTCAACCCGAACACGATTTCCGGCCTGAACGCGGTGTACTCGACCCAGGTGGCTGACGCCAAGATCGAGTATTCGGCGAAGGGCTATATCGACGAGGCGGAAACCATGGGTTGGTTACAGCGCTTCTTCCTTAACGTGGCGCCGTGGTGATCATGAGCTTCATATCTTTCCGCCGTCTCCGTCATTGCGGCCTTGTTTGCCTGGTGTTCGCGCTGGCCTGCGGAGCCCTGCCGCCCGCCGCACCTGCCGCTCACGCCGAACGGCTGAAGGATCTGGTGGCCATTCAGGGTGTGCGGGACAACCCGCTGATCGGCTACGGCCTCGTGGTCGGCCTCGACGGTACCGGTGACCAGACCACCCAGACCCCGTTCACGACGCAGACGCTCGCGAACATGCTGGCCAACCTGGGCATTTCGATCAACAACCAGTCGGCCGGTTCGTCGAACAACAGCACCTCGGCGCTCACCAGCATCCAGTTGAAGAACGTCGCCGCGGTGATGGTGACGGCCGTGCTGCCGCCGTTCGCCCGGCCGGGCGAGGCGATCGACGTGACGGTCTCGTCGCTCGGTAACGCCAAGAGCCTGCGCGGCGGCACGCTGCTTCTCACGCCGATGAAGGGTGCGGACGGCTCCGTGTACGCGCTCGCCCAGGGCAACCTGGCGGTGGGCGGCGCCGGCGCCAGCGCGAACGGCAGCCGTGTGCAGGTGAACCAGCTCGCCGCGGGGCGCATCGCCGCCGGTGCAATCGTCGAACGCTCGGTGCAGACCAGCATCACGCAAGACGGCACGATGCAGCTCGAGCTGAACGACATGGACTACGACACGACCCAGCGGATTGTCGCCGCGGTCAACAACGCATTCGGCCAGGGTACCGCCACGCCGCTCGACGGCCGCACGATCCAGTTGCGCGCGCCGGCCGACCCGGCGCAGCAGGTTTCGTTCATGGCGCAGCTCGAAGATCTCGACGTCAAGCCCGCGCAGGCAGCCGCCAAGGTGGTGCTCAATGCCCGCACCGGCTCGATCGTCATGAACCAGATGGTGACGCTGGAAAATTGCGCGGTCGCGCACGGCAACCTCTCGGTGGTGGTCAATACCACGCCGGTGGTCAGCCAGCCGGGTGCCTTCTCGGGCGGCCAGACCGTGGTCGCACAGCAGTCCCAGATCCAGTTGAAGCAGGACAATGGCGCGATGAAATACGTCAAGGCCGGCGCCAATCTGGCCGACGTCGTCAAGGCGCTCAATGCGCTCGGCGCGACACCCGCGGATCTGATGTCGATCCTGCAGGCGATGAAGGCAGCAGGGGCCTTGCGCGCCGAACTTGAAATCATCTAAGGAGCCGCGATGACTACCGATCCCACTTCAGGCCCGAATGATCTGTCGTCGCGCTTTGCGCTCGATGTGCAGGGCTTCGACAGCCTGCGTGCCAAGGTTGCCGCATCGCCCCAGCAGGGCGTCAAGATGGCCGCCAAGCAGTTCGATGCCTCGTTCATCACGATGATGCTCAAGAGCATGCGCGATGCGACGCCGCAGGACGGCCCGCTCGATTCGCGCGACGGCGCGCAGTTCACCTCGATGATGGACGAGCAGATGGCGCAGCAGATGTCGTCCAAAGGGATCGGTGTGGCGGACGCGATGCTCAAGCAATTGATGAACAACGCCGGTATGCAGGGCGGCGACGCCGGCGCCGGCAGCACCGCGGCGCTGAATGCGCTCGCCAAGGCCTACGGCAATTCGCAGGCAAACGGTTCGCTCGCCAACGGCGTGGGCTACTCGCGCAACAGCGCCCTGACGCCGCCGCTGCACGGCGACGGCACGACCAATGTCGACGCGTTCGTCGACAAGCTGGCCGCCTCCGCGCAGGCCGCGAGCGAGACCACCGGCGTGCCGGCGCGTTTCATCATCGGCCAGGCGGCGCTCGAATCGGGCTGGGGCAAGCGCGAGATCATGAAGGCGAACGGCGAGACCAGCCACAATGTATTCGGCATCAAGGCGGGCAAGGACTGGACCGGTAAGACCGTCACGACCATGACCACCGAATACCGCAACGGCCAGCCGCAGCGCGTGGTCGAGAAATTCCGCGCCTATGACTCCTACGACGAGGCAATGGCCGATTATGCGCAACTGCTGAAGAACAATCCGCGTTATGCGCAGGTGCTGAACGGTTCGCACGACGCCGCGGGTTTCGCGCTCGGCATGCAGCGCGCCGGCTACGCAACCGATCCGCATTATGCAAAGAAGCTCATGTCGATCATGGACCGGATGAGCTGAGCGGGCGGCAGCAGAGGTTTGAGCGCGGGTTGAAGCGCGAATTGAAGGTGACGGTTGAAGGTGACGAGAAGCAGCAATGCCGGCGACGGGGCCATGTCGCATGACAAGACGGTGGGGCCGGCGGCGCCTTGGTGCGCCGCCGGCCGAGCCGCGCGCAACCGGCCTCGCCGGCCGGTTTAACGTTTGCGGGAAATTTTTCCGCCGATTACCCTAAACTTTGGGTCTAGACTGCCGCTATTCAGTCAGACCTTAATACCGGGGTAACGCTTCCCGGTCAAACGCGCGTGTCACGGGCCCCGGCACTGGACCTCGGGCACGGGCCCGTAAGAACATGCATACCGGCAAGCCCATGGATACCACTGAGACGAATGGCCAGATGGAAGGCTCTTCTGAAACCGGCAACGATTTCGGTCGCCGCAATCCGCTCGAGATCGGTGTCCAGTTGCGCAATCTCGTCAACCGCGGCGATTTTCTGACCGCGCAGTACAAGGGAGGCCAACTAGTCACCCGGATTCTCGACGTCGACGTACGCGAGCGCACTTTCACCTTCGACTGGGGTGCGCTTGCCGAACAGAACCGCGGCCTGATCGCGTCCCCCCGCTGCACCTTCCACGCCCAGCCTGACGGCGTGCGCGTCGAATTCATCACCGGCACGCCGCGCGAGACCACGTTCGAGGGCCGTCCGGCATTCGAAGCCGACTTCCCCGAAGTGCTGTTTTACGTGCAGCGCCGCGAATTTTTCCGCGTCGACGCGCCGGTGCTCGATCCGTATACCTGCACGGGCCGCTTGCCCGACGGCGAGCGCTTCCGCTTCGAAGTGCACGACCTGTCGCTCGGCGGGGTCGGCATGCGCACGACCGATACGCGCGTCGCAGAGCTGCCGATGGGCTGCCTGCTGGAAGATTGCGAGCTGAGCCTGGGTGCGCCGGGCAAGCTTTCGCTGGATCTGCAACTGGTGTCGTTCCGCGCCATCGACCTGCCGAACGGCACGCTGCGCTACCAGCTCGGCCTGCGCTTCGTGCGGCTGCCGGGCAGCGCCGAAAACACCTTGCAGCGCCTGATTACGCAACTTGAAATGAAGCGTCGCTCGCTGGTGCGAACCTGATTTGACGCGCGCCGCAACGAAGCTGCGGCGCGCGTATAAATACCGGTTGCCCCCTCAATTTTGTCGCCAGTGCGCCGATATACATAGAGTCTTGGCAACTCGGTGGGCGCGTTGCCAGCCCTTCAGGATGACGCATGTCCAGCAACCTTATCAATATCGGTCTCAGCGGACTTAACGCAGCCCAATGGGGGCTGAATACGACCAGCGAGAACATCAGCAATTCGACGACGCCCGGCTACGATGTCGAAAGCCCGGTCTATGCGGAAAACTCCGGTCAATACACCGGCTCCGGCTATCTGCCGCAGGGCGTGTCGACGACCACGGTGCAGCGCGCGTACAGCCAGTACCTCACGACCGAGCTGAACAACGCACAGTCGACCAGCGGCTCGCTGACCACCAACTACACGATGCTCGCGCAGTTGAACAACCTCGTCGGCAGCCCGACGTCGGGTATTTCGACCGCGATCACCAACTATTTCACCGGCTTGCAGACCGTTGCGAGCAGCCCCTCGAATCTCGCCACCCGGCAAACCGCCATCAGCGACGGCCAGACGCTTGCCGCGCAACTGAACGCGGTGGGCTCGCAGTATGCGCAGCTGGGCCAGAGCGTGAATACGCAATTGGCCTCGACGGTGTCGCAGATCAATACGTACACCAAGCAGATCGCTTCGCTGAACCAGCAGATCAGCGCAGCCAGTTCGCAAGGCCAGCCGCCCAACCAGTTGCTCGACCAGCGCGATCAGGCGATCTCGAGCCTGTCGTCGCTCGTCGGCGTGCAGGTGGTGTCGAGCTCGACGGGTGACAGCGTGTTCCTGCCGAACGGCCAGTCGCTCGTGGTCGGCACCACCAGCTACAACCTCGGCACGGCGCCTTCGCCGTCGAACCCGAGCGAAAGCTCGGTGACCTATCTGGGCGCCGCCGGCACCACGCCGAGCGCCTCCACGACCCAGTATCTGTCCGACAGCAGCATGCAGAATGCCGGCGGCACGCTCGGCGGCCTGATCACGTTCCGCACCCAGTCGCTGGACCCGGCGCAGGCGCAGCTTGGCGCGATCGCCACCAGCTTCGCCGCCCAGGTCAACAACCAGAACGCGCTGGGTCTGTCGCTCTCCGGCAGCACCGGCGGCGCGCTGTTCTCGGTCGCGGCGCCGCAGGCTACCGCCAACGCGAACAACACCGGCAACGCCTCGCTCGCCGTGTCGTTCGTCAATGCGACGCAGCCGACCACCAGCAATTACACGCTCTCGTACAACGGCAACGCCTATACGCTGACCGACAACCAGACCGGCGCAGTGGTCGGCTCGGCCACCAGCCTTTCGCAGCCGATCGACGGCCTGAACTTTTCGATGACCGGCACGATGAACGCCGGCGACTCGTTCAACGTGTCGCCGACGAGCGGTGCGCTCAGCAGCTTCGCCCTGACGACCACCAACGGTTCGGCGATCGCCGCGGCTTCGCCCGTGCTGATCACGGCCGGCGGCAGCAACAGCGGTACCGCGACGATTTCCGAGGGCGCCGTTTCGGCCGGCTACTCGCTGCCTTCCACGACCACCACGCTGACGTATAACTCCACTTCCGGCGGCCTGACCGGCTTCCCGGTCGGCTCGGTGGTGACGGTCAACGGCACCAGCACGTCGATTACGTCGGCCACCACGGTCGTGCCGTACTCGCCCACGGCCGGCGCCACCATGACGATCAACACGACGCCGGCCACCGCCGGCTCGATGAACGGCATCAGCCTGACGCTTTCCGGCACGCCGGCGAACAACGACACCTTCACGATCGCAGCGAACACCGGCGCGCAGAGCGACGGCCGCAACGCGACGCTGATGTCGAACATCGTCAGCGCGCAGACGCTCAACGGCGGCACCACCACGCTCACGACCGCCTACGCGAACTACGTGAACACGGTGGGTAACACGACCAATTCGGTCAACGCATCGAACACGACGCAGACCGCCCTGGTCACGCAGATCACCTCGGCGCAGCAGTCGGTTTCAGGTGTGAACATCAACGAAGAGGCAGCGAACCTGTTGCAGTACCAGCAACTGTACCAGGCGAACAGCAAGGTCATTCAGACGGCCAGCACGCTGTTCCAGACCATTCTCGGCATATTCTCTTGAGGCGTTGAGCGATGCGCATCTCTACTTCGCAGTATCTCAGCATGAATGTCCAGACCATGGACAATCAGCAAAGCGAACTGACCCAGTTGTACGGCGAGATTTCGAGCGGCGTGAGCCTTTCCACGCCCGCCGACAATCCTTTGGGCGCAGCCCAGGCGGTGCAGTTGAGCATGCAGGGCGCGACCCTCTCGCAGTACTCGACCAATCAGAGCTCGGCGCTGACTTCGCTGCAGTCGGAAGACTCGACGCTGATGAGCGTGACTTCGACGCTGCAAAGCGTGAACACCCAGTTGCTGAGCGCCGGCGACGCCACGCTCAACGACACCAACCGCAGCGCTATCGCGGCGACGCTGCAACAACTGAACACCAGCCTGATGTCGCTCGCGAACACCAAGTCGCCCTCGGGCAACTATCTGTTCGGCGGCTTCCAGTCGGCGTCCCAGCCGTTCACGCAGAATTCGGCCGGCACCGTCGTCTACAACGGCGACAACGGCGTGTCGACCACGCAGATCTCGGACACGAGCTCGATCGCGACCAACGACAGCGGCCAGTCGGTGTTCATGAGCGTGACACCGCAGACGGCGAGCCCGGTTGCATACGCCTCATCCGCCAATACCGGCACGGGGATCGTGGGTGCGGTCAGCACCACCAACGCGGCAGCTTCCGCGACAGCCGATACGTATGGGATCACGTTCAGCATGTCGGGCACGCCGGCGGTCTTGAGCTATACGGTGTCGGATATCACCAACCCGACTACGCCCGCGCCGACCCCGCAGCCGTACACGGCCGGCTCGGCGATTACGCTCGGCACGAGCGGTGAGAGCGTGTCGATTACCGGCACGCCGGCCGTCGGCGACTCGTTCACCGTCACGCCCGCCGCCCAGGTTCCCGCATCGCAAGGCGGCACCAACATCTTCGCGACGATCCAGAACATGATCACCGCGTTGCAGACCCCGGCCGATACGCCGGCGGCGACCGCGGCGCTCAACAATACGCTGAACGTCGGCCTCACCCAGGTGCAGAACACGCTGTCCAACGTCACGACGGTGCTCGCCACCGTGGGCGGCCGCGAGAACCAGATTCAGGCAATGCAGACGGTGAACCAGAACCAGACCTTGCAGAACACCAGTTCGCTGGCCGATCTGACCGACACCAACATGGCGTCGACCATCAGCAAGTACACGCAGACGCAGTACTCGCTGCAGGCTTCGCAGCAGGCGTTCGTGCAGGTTCAGCAGATGTCGCTGTTCCAGTACCTGAACCAGTAAGGCGGCAGAAGTAAACGAAGGGGTCTGTTGGGCAAGACGGGAGGCGCTACGGCGGCCTCCCGTTTTTGTTTGTGCCTGACATCAACGTGAATCCAGACTGGCGCAGGATGCTGAAGCGGGGCGGCAAGCCACGGTTCGCTTCATTTCCGGTGTCGCGCGCGGCAGTCCCGCTGGCGCACGCTCTTCTCACCTCTTTGCATAACAGAGCAGATATTCCCGCCGCGCCCGAAACCCGCAACCTGTTAATCGACGAGTTTAATTAGCGGGTTTTAGCTGCAGAAATGTTACAATTTGTTTCATAAGGTCATTCAGTTATTCCGCCGCTCGCCGTTAACGCAGATGACCGTCCATGCTGGGCGGGCGGTCCGGCACCGTATCGACGACAGAAAACAGGATTCAACAGCGTTCGAATGTTAAATTACGCGATTTTTCAAAGTCTTCGCTGAAAGCAGGCTGATGATTTTCGCAGTAAGACCTCCGCTATCGGGAGCCAGCCCGGCGATTGACCTCGTGCAATCCGGGCGACGACAATACTCGCGCCATTCCACCCAATGACGAATACATTCAAATCCAGCCCCGATCCAGTCATCCATCTCGTCAACGGATTCCAGAATCCGTACGGCGGCAGCGAGCAGGAAACGCTCCACCTTGCCCGGCTGCTGGGTACGCGCAGCGAGGTAAAACTATGGTCGTCGTCGTCGCGGAGTTCGCCGGCGCTCGTCGAGCAGTTCGGAATCCGGCCGCTGGGTCTGGCTCCGGGGCATCGGCCGAAGGGAGGCACCTATGTCTTCGTCGGCTCGCACTGGCGTAACCGGATGTGGCCGTACCTTGGACCGGCGCCGCAACGGCTGATCTACGTGTTCAACACGTTTCATCCGAAGATCCTGACGCTGACCTCAACGCATCCACGCCTGCTGCGTTGGCCGAAGGCCGAGTACGTCTTCATCTCCGAGTTCCAGAAGCGTCAGGTTGGTGTGGAGGGCGTGGTGCATCCGTCGCCTGTCGATATCGAGCAGTTCAAGCCGGGTGTGTCCGTGACGCGCAGCCGGCCCGTCGTTGGCCGCCTGAGTCGCGATACCGCCGACAAGCATGACGGCGAAGACCTGGAGCTTTATCGGGAATGGTCCGCCCAGGGCGTGGATGTCAGGCTTCAGGGCGCCACCACCCTTGCCGGGGCGCTAGAGAATGAGCCGAAAATCGAACTCCTTGCGGAGGGCGCGACACCGGCGGCCGATTTTATGCGTTCGCTCGATGTCTTCTATTACCGGACCGGGGCGCATGTCGAAACGTTTGGCCGGGTGGTGTTCGAAGCAATGGCGTGCGCGTTGCCGGTGGTTTGCCACCGGCGCGGCGGCTATGCCGACTGGATCCGGCATGGCGAGAACGGCTTTCTCTTTGACAGCACGGAGGAGGCGCGCCAGATTGTGGCCAGATTGCTGAACGATGCAGCCCTGCGTGCGTCGGTCGGAGCGCGTGCCCGGGAAACCGTCGCATCGATGTATTCGAAAGCGGCGCTCGACCGGCGCGCGCAATTCTTCACTGGGCAGGAGAGTGGGGCGGCCAGCCCTTACCGGAATCGGGACGAGGAAGCCTTGATGGTGGGGCTTCAGGAAGCTAAGATTTTCGAATCCTGAAGTTCGAATAGCGAAAAGGTTTCACGATGGCCGCACCGCACATCACCAGCGAAGTCAAGCAACTGCAAACCGGCGCCGCATCGGCGGGCGCCGCCGATGTGCTGGCAAACGGGCACTCAAACGAGCATTCAACAACATTAGGCAAGGGCGCACGGTCGCAATCGGGCTCTTACCCGCTGCTCCTCGCGAGAGCGTTCGCGCTCGTCACCTTATGCGCGGTCCCGATCTCCACAGCGGCGGTGAACCTCGGATCCGGGCTTGTGTTGTTGTTCGCCTTGCTGTCGCCTGAGGCGTGGAGGGCATGCCGGAAGATTTTCACCTCACCGGCGAATGTCGCCGCGCTCACGCTGTTTGCCGTGCTCGGTCTGAGCATCGCCTACAGTGCGGCGAGCCATGACGAGGCGTTCAGCTTCCTGTTGAAGTACCGGAAGCTGCTGATGCTGCCGGTGCTTTTTGTGGTTTTCTACGGCAGCGACCGGTCGCGGTGGCACTCCGCTGCCATATGGGGATTGTTCTCCACGCTGACGTTGAGCATGCTGCTCACGTATACGAACTTCCTTGGCTGGACCGCGGTGGGTCCCATGCACGGCAGCGACCCGATGACCAAAGCGTGGGTTTTCAAGGACCACATTTCGGGCGGTCTGATGATGGCGTTTCTGGGCTATCTGGCCATGGCGCTTTCCACGGCGGTGCCCAAAGGCATCGGGCGCTGGCTGCTGTATCTGGTCGCCGCGCTCGCGATGGTGAACGTCCTGTTCGTGCTGCAGGGACGCACCGGACAGGTGGTGGCGATCGCCTACATGGCGGTCTTCGTCGCCGTTCAACTGCTGAAATCGCGGCACCGGGACCGGCGTTCACGCTGGATTGCGACGGTTGCGAGCGTTGCGATATGCCTGTGCCTCGTGGCCTATTCCTTCACGGCGAAACACTCGCGGCTTGCCGAGACGGGGCAGGAGATCAAGCAGTTCGAGGTCTATAACCAGAATACCTCGATGGGGGTGCGGCTCGAGTTCTATCAGCGCAGTCTGGAGTTGATCCGGGATCGGCCCGTTTTCGGATATGGCGCCGGCAGTGTGCGAACCGAATTCGAAAAACTCGCGCAGAACAGCACGGGGGGGCGCGCAGCAATGGCCAGCAACCCACATAACGAGTTCTTTCTGATGGGCGTGCAACTCGGGCTGGTTGGCGTCGCCCTGTTTGTCTGGTTTCTCCTCTCGATTGGGCGCGAATGCCGGCGCACCGACAAACTGGCGGCAACGGTTGTCGGCGGTTATCTGCTTGCCTTCGTGCTGGGGTGCTTCGCGAACTCCCTGCTGCTCAATTTCACCGAAGGGAATCTGTTCATTCTCCTGGCGGGCATCCTGCTCTTTGGCGGAGAAGGGGGTGAGCAACGCGCCGCCGGGGCAAGTCCCGTTTAGTCGCAGGAACGCCTTTTCGAGCCGGCGCACTACCTCGTTATATGCCGTCCCGGCCTGCGTGCTCGTGGTTCGCCGTCCTGAGGCTCACCTGATTTGTGAAGTAAAGCGGCCGGCCCTTCGTTTCGTTGAACATGCGGCCGACGTATTCACCGATTACACCTAGCGTCATCAACTGGACGCCTCCAAGGAACAGTATGACGATCATGAGCGACGGGTAGCCGTGCACCCGATCGCCGTACACCAGCGCTTTCCAGAAGACAAAGACGGCATAGGAGAAGGCGAGCGCGGCCGTACCAAGGCCCAGATAGGTTGCGAAACGCAGGGGCGCCGTCGTAAAGGACGTGATTCCCTCAAGCGCAAAGTTCCACAACTTCCAGTAGTTCCACTTCGTGACACCTGCGTAGCGTGCATCACGACGGTATGGCACCGCGATTTGATTGAAGCCTACCCATGCAAACAGGCCCTTCATGAATCGGTGTTGCTCCTTGATCTGCCGCAGCGCCTGAACGGCGCGTTGCGACAAAAGGCGATAGTCACCCGTGTCGCGCGGTACGCGCACGTGCGCAACCCGATCGATCAGCCTGTAGAAGCAGTGTGCTGTCGCTTTTTTCAACCAGGTTTCGCCGTCGCGCGACTCGCGCTGTGCATACACCACATCGTGGCCCGCTTTCCACAAGCGGACCATTTCAGGGATCAGTTCGGGTGGGTCCTGCAGATCTGTATCGATGACAATTACAGCTTCGCCTCGGGCGTAGTCGACACCGGCTGTCATCGCAATCTCTTTGCCGAAATTCCGCGACAGGTCGATGAGGCTCACACGCCGGTCGTCGGCATGAAGTTGCCTGATGACCGACAGCGTTGCGTCGGTGCTCCCGTCATTCACGTACAGGATCTCAGCAGGCACATCAAGCGTGTCGAGCACGGCCGATACCCGGCGGTGAAATTCAGGCAATACCTCTTGCTCGTTGTAGGCCGGCGCAACGATGGTTAGCAGCGGCCGGCATTCCGCAAGACCCGTGTTTTGTAACATCTCGACTCCCCAAACCGCTTCGCTCTGGATCGCGAATGAATTTTATTAAACCAGCAGAATGGCCGCTGCCGGTTCCTTTTTCTAATGAAGAAAAGCCGAAAATATGCCGGAAACAAAGGGTGATAAACTCCGGCCGCGCGAGCGCCATTCTACAAGAACACTGTCCTTCTGACGGCCACACGGAAAACCAGCAATGAAACACGGGGAAACGCCTGCGCTTTGGCGCTGGCTTTTGTTAGCCGCCGTTCTGAGTTTTGTACCTAGCCTCTTTTTCCCCTACGTTGGTGAGGAAGGCGTGTACACAATGACGACGCTCGAAATGTGGCACAGGCACGTATGGTCTAACCCGGTGCTGTACGGTAATGCTTACGGTCGTCCACCGTTTCTGAACTGGGCGATGCTGCCTTTCGCCATGGCGTTCGGTCCGGCGCATATCCTTGTCGCGAGCCGGCTGGTAACGGCGCTTGCAACCGTTCTTACCGCCGCGAGCCTGTTTGCATTTGTTCGCGTGATGGGCGGCACACGCCGCGCAGCATGGCTTGCGCTGCTTGTCTTTCTCAGCTCCGATGCCCTGCTTTATCACGGCTGGCTGGCGTACTCGGATCCGCTCTTTGCACTGCTGACGTTCGGCGCCATGGCGTCCCTGATGGTCGCGGCGAAGCGCAAAACGGTGGCTCCGATCGGCCTTGCAATGGTGCTGGTGACGGCCGCTTTCCTGACCAAAGCGCTGACCGCCTATATCTTCGTGTTGGTGACGTGGGCGGTCGTTTTCCTGCGGCACCCGGACGCCAGGCCCACGCTCCTTAGACCGGCTGCCGTGCTCTGCTATCTCGCGGGCGTCGCAGCGCCGCTCGCATGGTTCCACCTGAATAGCAGTGCGGGTTTTGCCGGCCATGAGGGCAGCGCAATGGCGGCCGATGTTCTGAACCGGATGTTTCCGGCAACCCTGCTCGATTGGGTCAGGCAGATCGTCGCATTTCCGGTGGAAACGTTTTGCCGGTTTCTCCCCGTGTCCGCAGTCGTAGCCTACGGTGTGCTCCGGGGTAAATCGTCCGGATCGAGCGAGACAGCTTCATGGGAAGCGACCGCGGCATTCATAACCGTGCTTAACTTCCTGCCCTATTGGATGTCACCGCAAGGCAGCATCCGCTACATCCTGCCGCTGTACCCGTTCATCGCCTTCGTGCTGGCAGGAAGACTCGCAACGCTCAATGAACGCACGGTACGAATCGCGGTGTACTGCGTGGCAGCGGTCATCGGACTCAAGTTCGTAGCGCTGGTGGCGTTCCCGATCATCCAGACGAAACAGCATGGTGACGCGGCGGCGGCGGCGAAGTCGATCGTAGCGATAACAGGATCCGATCCAATCTACACGGATGACCCTTCGAGCGCAGGCCTCTCTGTTGCCGGCAACATTGATAGCCAGCGCTGGCCTGCTTCGCCGATCACCTGGATCCCTGCTGAAATGGCCGACGGCTGGCTATTCACCCGGACGGCCAATAGGCCGGGAACGGCCGTTGCCTGGACGGGCGTGCTGGGCAAGGAACGTATGTATCTGCTTTGCAGCGGGCGAGCCTGTGCCAAGGCGCCTGTGGCGGTTCACTGACCCGCAGCGGCAGTGGCAGCGCCGGCCCGGCGGGCGCTGCCGTCACGACTGGACCTAGCGCAGTCCCGCCGCCACCCGCCCCATCTGCTCGATCCCGCTATCGAACAGCCGCGAGAAGAACGGGATCATATTCGGCACCATCAGCTGCAACAGCAGCATGCCCACCAGCATGGTGAGCGGAAAGCCGATCTGGAACACGCCGATCTGCGGCGCGGCGCGATTGAGAATGCCGAGCGCGAGGTTGGCGATCAGGAGAGCCGCGACCACTGGCAGCGCCAGCAGCAACCCCATCGAAAAGATCGTGCTGCCCCAGTTCGCCAGCGAGCGCCAGCCCGCCGCGCCGAGCAGATTGGCCGAGATCGGCAGCGACTGGAAGGTGGCAATCAGTGCGCTGACGACCTGCAGGTGTCCGTCGAGCACGAGAAACACCAGCATCGCAAACACGTTCATGTAGCTCGAGAGCACTGCGCTCGAGCCGCTTGCCTGCTGGTCGAAGAAGGTCGCGAAGCCCAGCCCCATGCCGAGGCCGACGAACTCGCCGGTCGCCTGAATCGCCGTGAAGACGATCTGCATGGTCAGGCCGAGCGCGGCGCCGATCAGGAACTGGTTGACGATGATCCACACGCCCATCGCCGAAAACACGGTGACCTGGGGCAGGGGCCCAAGCGTCGGCGCGACGATGATGGTGATGAAGCAGGACAGGCCGATCTTCACCCGCGTCGACACCGACATGTTGCCGAACACCGGTGCGGTGGCCACCAGCGCCAGAATCCGCACGAGCGGCCACAGAAACGCGGCCATCCACGTGTTCAGTTGCGCATAGGTGACGGAAAACATGGCGGCGGCGCGGCGCTCAGTTGGTGAGCGTCGGAATGTTGGTCAGCATCTGGCGCAGATAGTCGAGCATGGTCGACAGCATCCACGGCCCGGCAATCACCAGTGTGACCGCGATCGCCAGCAGCTTGGGGATGAACGAGAGGGTCGCCTCGTTGATCTGCGTGGCGGCCTGGAACAGGCTCACCATCAGACCGACGATCAGCGCCACCAGCAGCAACGGTGCGGCCAGCAGCACGGCGACGTACATCGCCTGGTGCGCCAGCGCCATGACTGATTCGGGTGTCATGATGAATGGACCGGATGCGTTGAAGGTTAAAAGGTCTAGACGAAGCTCTGCGCGAGCGAGCCAATCAGCAACTGCCAGCCGTCCACCAGCACGAACAGCATCAGCTTGAACGGCAGCGAGATGGTCGCGGGCGACACCATCATCATCCCCATCGACATCAGCACGCTTGCCACCACCATGTCGATGATGAGGAACGGGATGAAGATCGTAAAGCCAATCTGGAATCCGGTTTTCAGCTCGCTCGTGACGAACGCCGGCACCAGCATCGGCAGCGGTACGTCTTCCGGGCCCTGCATGGGAGCGGCGTGCGAAATGCGTGCGAACAAGGCCAGATCGGTTTCGCGGGTTTGCCGCAGCATGAAGGTCTTGAACGGCGCGAGCCCGCGGTTGACCGCCTGATCCATCGGCAGCGTGCCGTCGGAGAACGGCTTGTAGCCGTCGTTATAGGCCTTGTCCAGCACCGGCGACATGATGAACAGCGTGAGAAACAGCGCAAGGCCCACCAGCACCTGGTTGGGCGGCGTGGTGGTCGTGCCGAGCGCCTGGCGCAGCAGGGAAAGCACGATGATGATGCGGGTGAAGCTCGTCATCATCAGCACCATGGCCGGCAGGAACGACAGCACCGTGAGCAGCAGCATGGTCTGCACGCTCAGCGAATAGGTGGTGCCGCCGTTCGGTCCCGGACTGGTGTTGAAAGCGGGCAGGCCGGCCGCTTGAGCGAACGAAAGCGACGGCAGTGCGATCAGCAGGGCCGGCAGCGCAAGCGGTGCGAGGCGCCGCAGCATGGCGAAAAGCGTCATGAGGAAACGGCGCCGGCCGGTGGCAGGCATGCGGCGTGAGGCCGTGGGTTCGCGGCGCGCTGGTGGATGGCTGAACTGCATTTACTGATCCCTGCCGTCTGGCCGGTTGAAACGTTTGCCCACTTCGCCTTTGAGGGCGTCGCGAAAGCGTTGTCCGAAGGTGCCCGGCAGCGCACTGCCCGGGTTGGCGGCACTGCCTGGATCGGCCGTGCCGGACAGTCCTGCGGCCGTCACCGAGCCGGCCGGCATGGTGTGCAGCAGACGCACATTGCCGGGCGCCGCGCCGAGTACCAGCCAGGTATCGCCGATCTCGACTACCGCGACCCGCTCCTTGCCGCCGAGCGAGGTGCCGCCGACGGTCTTCACGATGCCGCCGCGGCTGCCCGGTTGCAGGCCGAAACGGCGCGCGAGCCAGGCACAGGCGAACACCATGCCGATCACGACCAGCAAGCCGAAGATGGTTTGCAGCACGGCGCCGATCCCGAGCGACGGAACCGCGGTGCCGGCGCCGACCGCCGAGGCGACCGATGCGGGATGGTTGACCGCATTCATGTCGGCGGCGCCGGCGCTTGACGAAGCAAGGACGAACGGTGCGCACAGGACGAAACCAAGTGCGCTGCAGGCGATGGCGTGGAGTCCGCGTGCGTCACCCGTGAATGACGCTGCACCACGGCGCTGTGCTGACAGCCGGTGCGCCGCGCTGCGCCCACTAGGGCGCGCGCTGCGCCCGGCAAGGCATTTCATCGATTCAGCTTCCGGATGCGCTCGGACGGCGTGATGATGTCGGTCAGGCGGATACCGAACTTGTCGTTGACCACCACGACTTCGCCTTGCGCGATCAGGCAGCCGTTGACCAGCACGTCCATCGGTTCGCCGGCGAGCCCGTCGAGTTCCACCACCGAGCCTTGCGCGAGTTGCAGCAGGTTGCGAATGGCGATCTTGGTGCGGCCGAGCTCGACTGTCATCTGGACCGGAATGTCCAGGATCATGTCGATGTCGTTGCGGGTGGTGTTCGGCTCGACTCTCGAGAGCGGCTGGAACACCCCGGCGGTCGTTGCGTTGACCGTACTGTTGTCGTTCTGTTCGGCGAGGGCGCTGGCCCAGTCGTCGAGCGCGGCCTCATCGGCGGACGTATCCGCGCCGGCCAGTTGCGCCTCGCCCGGCAGTTCCTTCTCCGGCGTTGCATTCAGCTCAGTCATATCCACCTTCCTTCATCGTGTCCGCTGCGCTGATCATTTTCTGGACCCGCAACGCATATTGACCATTGAAAATACCGTAGCCGCATTCCATCACCGGCACACCGTCGACCTTGGCCGTGATGCGCTCGGGGATGTTGATGGGCAGAACATCGCCTTTGCGCATGTTCAGGATCTGCTCGAAGGTGACCGGCACCTCCGCGAGATCGGCAGTCAGCTCGACTTCCGCTGCCTGCACCTGTTGCGAGAGCACGCGCACCCAGCGGCGGTCGACGTCCATTGCTTCACCCTGGATGGGCGAGGAGAGGATGTCGCGAATCGGCTCGATCATCGAATACGGCATGCAGATGTGCAGCGTGCCGCCGGTGGAGCCGAACTCGATCGAAAACTGCGTGACGATGACGATTTCGTTCGGCGTTGCGACGTTGGCGAACTGCGTATGCATTTCGGAACGCACGAACTCGAACTGCAGCGGCCGCACGCTCTTCCACGACGTCGTGTAGTGCTCGAACACGAGGTTCAGGAGCTTGCCGATGATGCGCTGTTCGGTGGCCGTGAAGTCGCGGCCTTCGACGCGGGTATGGAAGCGCCCGTCACCGCCGAACAGGTTGTCGACGACGAAGAACACCAGATTCGGATCGAAGACGAACAGCGACGTACCGCGCAACGGCTTGACGTGGACCAGATTCAGGTTGGTCGGGATCGGCAGGTTGCGGGTGAACTCGCTGTACTTCTGCACCTTCACCGGACCGACGGAAATTTCCGCGGTGCGCCGCATGAAGTTGAAGATGCCGACGCGCAGGAGACGCGCGAAGCGATCGTTGATGATTTCGAGACCGGGCATCCGGCCACGGACGATGCGTTCCTGCGTGGCGATGTTGTACGGCCGGACACCGGAGCGGTCGGAGTGATCCGCTTCCGAGTCGGACTCGCCGGTTACGCCCTTGAGGAGGGCATCGACCTCCTCCTGGGACATGAACTCTTCGTGGCCCATTCCTATTCCTCGTGCGTCCCTTGGCGGTTGATGATGGCAGCAGCGTGAAGCGGCGTCACTGCACGACGAATTCGGTGAACAGCACGTCTTCGACGGAGAGGGGCGCAGCGCCCTTGTCGTTCGGCTGTTCGATCAGTGCTTTCAGTTCGGTGGCGAGCGCGCGCTTGCCGTCGAGGGGCGCGAGATCTTCCGGGTGTTTGTTCGACAGCGCGAGCAGGACGCGGCTGCGGACTTCCGGCATATGGTCGGTGAGCTGCTGCTGGACCTTGGGGTCGTTGAGCTTGAGCGTGAGACCGATGCGCAGATAGTGTTGCTGGCCGTCGTCGGACTGCAGGTTGACGGTCATGGGTTCGAGCGGGAAGAACACCGGCACGGCCAGCGGCGCGGGCGCCGAAGCGGCGGCTGCCTGGGCCGCGGCGGGGGCGGGCTCATGGCGGGACATGAAGAACCAGGTGCCGGCTCCGGCAGCGCCTGCGGCGATCAGTGCGATCAGCACGATCAGGATGATGCGCTTCATCGGGCCGGGAGCGGCCGGCTGAACGGTGCCTTGCTGGTTTGCGGTCGTCGATGCCATGGGTGCTTGCTTGCCTCAGTGCTGGTAGGGTGAATTGTTGTTCAGTTGCGCGTGGCGCGATGGGTCGAAAAGAAGGGGGTTTGGGGGGTATCTCTAGTCTTTGGGGTTTTTCGTTTGTCTGACTGACGGTTTGGTTTTTTTTTTGCCTGCGGCGGCTTGGTGGTGTTCCTGCGGTGTTGGCCTTTCCTTGTTGTCTTGTCGGTCTATTGGCGTTGCCCCTGTGCGGGGCGGCACCTACTTTTCTTTGCCGCCGCAAAGAAAAGTAGGCAAAAGAAAGCGGGCTGCAACC
>NZ_SCNV01000084.1 GCF_005503145.1 Burkholderia sp. 4M9327F10
CCCTGGGCTTCGAGACCGGCTTCCACGTTCTGCAGCACGGTCAGCCACGGGAACAGTGCGAAGGTCTGGAACACCATCGCCACGCCCTTGGCGGGACCGTCGAGCGGCTTGCCCAGGTAAGTCACATCGCCGTCAGTGGGTTCGATCAGGCCGGCGATGATGCGCAGCAGCGTCGACTTGCCCGAGCCCGAACGGCCCAGCATGCCGACGATCTCGCCTTCACGCAGCGACAGGTTCACGCCGTCGAGCACCAGCAGCTCGTCCTGGTTCTTGTCGAAGCCACGGCTCACGTCCGTCACGCGCAGCACTTCTTCACCGAGGCGCGCGGGCGCGGCCGGGGTCTGGGGCGCCGTCGGGAGAAGATCGGCCGATACAACTTTAGGATTTAGCATCGTGGTTAAGCTCACAATAAAACACCGGGCCGCCCGGGCCATCTTTCGGGACCCGGGGCGAAACGTCAGGTATAGGGGCGCTCACTCGAGCCGCATCTTGTTCGCGGCGTAGGCGTACATCGGACGCCACAAGGTGCGGTTAAACAACGTGACGAACAGGGACATCACAGCAATGCCGAGAATGATCTTCGGGAAGTCGCCCGCGGCAGTGGTCTGCGCGATATACGCGCCCAGACCGTGGGCGACGACCTTGGTGTCGCCCCACTGCACGAACTCGGCCACGATACTCGCGTTCCACGCGCCGCCCGAAGCGGTAATCGCGCCCGTCACGTAGTACGGGAAAATGCCCGGCAGCATCGCCTTGCGCCACCACTGCCAGCCGCGGATGCCGAAGTTGGTCGAGACTTCGCGGTAGTCGTTCGGATAGGCAGTGGCGCCCGCAATCACATTGAAGAGGATGTACCACTGCGTACCGAGCACGATCAGCGGCGACAGCCAGATATCCGGGTTCAGATGAAAGCGCACGATGACGATCACGAACACCGGGAACAGCAGATTGGCCGGGAACGCCGCGAGGAACTGCGCAAGCGGCTGGATCTTCTCGGCGAGCGCCGGGCGCAGCCCGATCAGCACCCCAAGCGGCACCCAGATCACCGACGAGATCGCGATCAGCAACGCCACGCGCAGCAGCGTGATAAGTCCGAGCACGAACACGTGGCCCACTTCGTCGAGCGTCACGCCGGTACGCACATAGGCGATCACGCGATAGACCACGTACACCGTCAGCAGGATCACGAGGATCCCCCAGATGATGTCGCCCACTCGCGATGACTTTTGCCGGCTCGGCATGTCGAACCTGATTCGACCCACGCCCGGCACGCGCACCGGCAAGCGCGCTGCGTTGGCGAACAGCTTGCCCATCGGCACAAGGCTGCGGTGAATCAAACGGGTACGGCGCACCAGATCGAGCAGCCAGGACTCCGGCGCGTTGCCCGAGCTGGTGGTTTCCATGCGGAACTTGTCGGCCCACGCCACCAGCGGACGGAACAGCAACTGGTCGTACGCAATGATCACGATCGTCATCGCCAGGATCACCCAGCCCACGGCGTGCAGGTTCTTGTCCGAGATCGCCTGGGCCAGATACGCGCCGATCCCCGGCAGCGTGATCGTGTTGTTGCCCACCGTGATCGCTTCGGAGGCCACCACGAAGAACCAGCCGCCCGACATCGACATCATCATGTTCCAGATGAGGCCGGGCATCGAGAACGGCACTTCGAGCTTCCAGAAACGCTGCCAGCCGGTCAGGTGGAAGCCGCGCGACACTTCGTCCAGATCGCGCGGCACCGTGCGCAGCGACTGGTAGAAGCTGAACGTCATGTTCCAGGCCTGGCTCGTGAAGATCGCGAAGATCGCTGCCAGCTCCGCGCCCAGCACCTGGTGGGGAAACAGCGCGAGGAAGAACGTGACTGTGAACGAGATGTAGCCCAGCACCGGCACCGACTGCAGGATGTCGAGAATCGGGATCAGCACCTTTTCGGCGCGGCGGCTCTTGGCGGCCAGCGTGCCGTAGATCAGCGTGAACACCAGCGAAGCAACCATCGCCGCAAGCATGCGCAGCGTGGTGCGCAGGGCGTATTCGGGCAGGCTCGCCGGGTCGAGGGAGATAACCTGGGTCTTCAGCGTCGAGATCGGCGCGAGCGTCTGGTGAAAGCCGATCGCCGTGAAAGCGATCACGCAGATGATCAGCGGGAAGGCAACGAAGTCCCAGCCGTTAGGCAGCAGGCGCCACACTGAAGCATTGGCGGTGCGGTTTAGATTGAAATTGAAATTCATCTGGCGTCTCCCCGGTCACGGGATTCTGGAACATACGGAGCGACGCCTAAGCGATGCGCGGCAGCAGGATTAGAAACTCGCAACGAAAAGCTGAAATGACTCATGGCTAAACATAGGCGAACAAAGGGACAGCACACGCTTGCGCCATTGCCACGGAGCACTTCATCGCGAGCGATAAAACGCACCTGCCAATGACGCAAGAGCGAGGAAACTTATGAAACGAGGGACTTCAGGGTATGCCAGAGGGCGGCAAACCGGTGCGGTTCACGGGCTTGCAGGGACAGCATGGCGTCGTAGTGGACGCGCGATTCCTGGACGTGCGGGAGTTGCGACAGGAGGAGGCCGAAGTTCATGGTATTGCTCCGAGCGTTGGCTTAACGCATTCATTGGAAGCCAGCAGACCCGGAGTGCCTGCGCATCACGCGCACGGCCCAGAATTTCTACTCGCTTCCTTTAGACAAAGGGAAGGTAAAGCGGCATATGGGACATATGGGACAACTGTCAGGGTCTGGCACGGGGTACTCCTATATCGTTGCTACGCGCAAAGCGGCGCCGGGACTGCAAGGGCGCGCGCAAACGCAGCCGCGAGACGGGCTCGCGACATGAATGCCATGCGAGCGCGCGGAATCGCTGCGTTCGTATGACGCTGATAAAGGTGCACGGAGAGAATGACTACGGCGCGCACCGTCTGCCTGCTGGCAAGACGGCGGCTAGGGAATACAGCGCGGGCGTCCTGCTGGTCAGGCAAAAAAACAGATCGAAGATCGACTACTGCTACTGTCCAAGGCATTAGCCCCATTTGTGACGACGGCGAAATTCTAGACATTTTGTGCCCTAAAAGTCAACTTCATTCGCTTAGCAGAGCCAATTCAATTGGATTTTGCCTGGTAACGGATTAGCGCTCTGCGGGCCGTTCAAGTCATTCTTTCGCCAAAATCGAATGGAAAGCATTTCGCAAGATCACGCCACGAACCGCAGACGGCCAGCCCGCCTGGCTTCGCACGCTTTACCTGTTGCACGATCGCGTTGCGAGCGGCTTTCCTGATCTTTTTGCTTGCAAGCATGCTTACGCACAGCATACAATCCGCCCGTCTCATCGAAAGGAGTCCCTCGTGGACACATGCTCTAGCAGTGGAAGTCCGATGCCGGCCCGCGCCGGCGCAGTAACCGCGAGATAGCCGCCACAGGGTCCCTCCTTCGCCGCTAACTCGCCCTGGTCGGGTTAGCGCGCTTCATCTCTGACTGGCACTACGCCAGTCCGTCAGCAGCACGCTCCCTTGTTCGACCGCCTTTCGCAAGCTCGCTTGCGGGACGCCGTCACGTCCTCATACGTCGCCTGAACTCGTCAGGCTGGACGGGAGTGGGTTCATGTTCGTCTATTCGTTTTTGAGTTCGGCTTTGAGCTTGGTTTTCAGCTCCGCTTTCAGCGCAGCGATGATCGCGCGCACTCCGCTGCGGGCAGTTTATGCCCACAATCCCTTGACACCCGCCGGCTACGCGATTCTGGCAATGACTGCTATCGCCGTGGCGCTGGCCGCCGTGTTGTCCACCTCGTCCATCAGTAACGAACTGGAGCGTGCGTTACGCGTGAGCGGGTGGTTTTCCTGAACGGGACAGGTTCACAGTTCCGCCATCTTTGAAGCGTCACATCGATAAAACATCAAGCGGCCAAGCCGCGATAACTTCGCCCCACTCGCCATGAAAAAAAATCTGAAATCGAGACTGCTGCTGTCCAGCGGACCCGTCAGCCTAAGCCTGCTGCTATCGCTCGGAATCGTGCCGTCGGCACAGGCCCAGGCGAGCAGCAACGCGACGCCCGCCGCCCCTGCCCCGGCGGCCGGACCAGGCGATGCGCAACCAGCGACGCCGTCCAGCCCGGACACCGCTGCGGCCAAGCCGGACCAGACACCGCCTGCGCCGACCGGCTTCTGGGAGCGCTCGAACCTTCTAGGCGACATGGGCGGCCTGCGTCCGTGGCTCGGCAACTATGGGGTGAGCTTCGGCCTGCAGGAAACCAGCGAATATCTGAACAACCTGTCGGGCGGCACGCGGCGCGGTGGTGCGTACGACGGCCTGACCCAGTTCGGCATCGGTGTGGATACGCAGAAAGCCTTCGGCCTGCCGGGCGGTATCTTCAACGTCTCAGGCCTGCAGATTCACGGCACCAATCTGAGCTCGCGCGACCTGCAAACGCTGCAAAGTGCGAGCGGCATCGAGGCAGACGCCACGACGCGCCTGTGGGAGCTGTGGTATCAGCAATCCCTGCTGGGCGGAAAGGTAGATGTGAAAGTCGGCCAGCAAAGCCTCGACCAGGAGTTCATGGTGAGCCAGTATGCCGGCACCTTCATGAATGCCACCTTCGGCTGGTCGGTGCTGCCGTCCGTCGACCTGCCCGCGGGTGGCCCGGCGTATCCGCTTTCGTCGCTCGGCGCGCGCCTGCGGGTCACGCCTTCGGAGAACTGGACCGTACTGGCCGGTGTGTTCGACGGCAACCCGGCGGGCAACGGCGTGGGCGATGCGCAGAAGCTGAATGCGCATGGCACCAACTTCAACCTGCACGACAGCGCCCTGTTTATCGGCGAAGTGCAGTACGCGCTGAACCCGGCGCCGTCCGACCCGGCCGCCGCGAAACCGGCCGGCCTGCCCGGCACCTATAAGCTCGGCTTCTGGTACAACACGCAGACGTTTGCCGACCAGGGCTTCGACACCACCGGCCTGTCGCTTGCCAATCCGGCGAGCAACGGCATCGCCCGAAGCCATCGCGGCGACTACAGCTTCTATGCGGTGGCCGACCAGATGGTGTGGCGCCCAAGCGCGGACAGCCCGCAATCGGTCGGTGTGTTTGCCCGGGTGATGGGCGCACCGGGCGATCGCAACCTGGTGGACCTGGGAATCAATGCGGGGGTGACGCTCAAAGCGCCGTTCAAGGGCCGCGACAACGATGTAGTCGGGCTGGCAGTCGGCTACGCGAAAATCGGCTCGCATGCGCAGGATTTCGCAAGCACCTCGGCAATCTACACGCCGGGGTATCCATCGCGCAGCGCTGAGACCATTCTCGAAGCGACCTATCAGTATCAGGTCACGCCGTGGTGGCAACTGCAGGCGGACTTCCAGTATGCGTTCCGTCCGGCAGGCGGCATCCCCAATCCGGAGAACCCCTCGCAGCGCATCGGCAACGAAGCGATTGTCGGCCTGCGCACCAACATCACGTTCTAGACAGGATGCTCCGCCGCCGCGGCTCCCCCGGCGGCGATGCTGCAATGACATGGCCGGCGACTCAGCGAGTTGCCAGCCCCCGGGCGCCTGACCTACAGATTGATCTGCCCGCCCAGTTCGACCACACGGTTGGCCGGCAGGCTGTAGTACTCGGCCGCTTGCGCCGCATTGCGTCCGAGGAAGGCGAACAGCTTCTCGCGCCACAACGACATGGCCTTGCTTTCGCCGGTGGCGAGCACCGTATCGCGGGCAAGGAAGAACGAAGTGTCCGCGGGTTCGTATTCCCAGTCGGGAATCGCCTTGGCCACCAGCAACAGAACGTCGGGGACGTTGGGAATCTCCATGAAGCCATGGCGCACGCTGACCGAATAGCAGCCGTGGCCCAGGTCCTGTACCGTCACTTTCTGCTCGTCACGCACGTGCGGAACGTTGTCCGTCATGCCGGCCATGAAGATGTTGATCCGATGCATCACGCGGTTGTGCTTGAGGTTGTGCATGAACGCGGACGGCGTCATACCAGCCACACCGCCCGGGAACACCGCCGTACCGTCGACGCGCGGCGGCGGATGCGAGCCGCCGCACAGCGACTGGATCAACCCGGCAAGCGGAATATTGTCGGTCCTCATGCGCTCCATCACCACCTCGCGGCCGCGATGCCAGGTGGTCATCACCGTGAACAGCGCGCCGCCTGCCAGCAGCGGGAACCAGCCACCGTCCATCACCTTGCTGACGTTACTCGAGACAAACACCGCGTCGACCAGCACCAGCGGACCGATAACCGCGAAAGTAGCGAGCGCACGCCACTTCCACAGCGAGTGCGTGATGAAATACATCAGCATCGTGGTCAGCAGCATGGTCGAAGCCACGGCAATACCGTAGGCTGCAGCCAGATTGTCAGAAGATTTGAAGAACACCACGAGAAACACCACCGCGGCGTACAGCGACACATTGATGAACGGCACGTAGACCTGGCCGACCTCATGCGTCGAGGTATGGACCACCGGGATACGCGGCAGGAAGCCGAGCTGCACCGCCTGCTTGGTCATCGAGAACGCACCGGAAATCACCGCCTGCGAGGCGATGATGGTGGCCGCCGTTGCCAGCAGGACCAGCGGCACCAGCGCCCAGTCCGGCGCCGATTCGAAGAACGGCTGCTCGATGGTCGAGGGCTTGGCGAGCACCAACGCGGCCTGGCCGAAGTAGTTGAGCACCAGACTCGGCAGCACCAGAAACAGCCAGGCAAGCCGAATCGGCTTTTTACCGAAATGCCCCATGTCCGCGTAGAGCGCTTCGCCCCCGGTCAAGGCGAGGAACACCGAACCAAGTACGACGAAAGCGGTGCCGGGCGCGTGGGTCACGAAATTCACGGCGTAAAGCGGCGACACCGCCTTGATGATGCTCGGACCGGCAACGATATGCAGCAGGCCCAGCGCCGCCAGCGTGACGAACCAGACGATCATCACCGGTCCGAAGACCTTGCCGACCGTTCCGGTGCCGCGCTTTTGCAGCTTGAACAAGCCGGTCAGGATGACCAGCGAAATGGGCACGATCCATGCCGTCAGCTTGGGGTCGACCAGCGTCACGCCTTCCACCGCCGAGATGACCGAGATGGCCGGCGTAATCATCGAATCGCCGTAGAACATCGCCGCGCCGAATACGCCGAGCGTGAGCAACACCTGCGACAGGCGCGCCGGCGCAACGCGCGAAGCCAGCGCCGTCAGCGCGAGAATCCCGCCCTCGCCGTCGTTGTCGGCACGCATCACGAAGCTCACATACTTGAGCGTCACCACCACGATGATCGACCAGAGGATGAGTGAGACGATACCGAACACGTTCGGCTGGGTAATGCCGCCCGCGGCCTTCAGACATTCACGCAGCGTGTACAGCGGACTCGTGCCGATATCGCCGAACACCACGCCGATGGCGCCCAGTACGAGACTGGGTGCGGCATTGACAGTCTGGGAGGCGGGACTGGTGACAGATGAGGACATAGGGTGTCGTAAGTGAAATGAAATTAACGGCATGCCTGACCGTATTGGCGCCTGACGCAAATACGGCCCTCGCACCAGCGGAAAATCTAGCTTCTAGCAGGTTCTTGATACAACGGGATGAAAATATCTCGTGTGATGAAGATTCGGGTAAATACGGGTTCCCGTCGGGATTTACCTCAGTTTCCAGATGCCCCAGAGCGCAATAGCCAGAGCGATCCCAAAACCGCCGCCGAGCAGGATATATGTCGCCATTTCAACGTCCTCGAAACAAGGGTTGTCTTAAAAAGCGTGCGCCAAAGCGAAACGCACACCTCTTAAGCGCCGAATAGTACCTTCGCTTCCTTTCATTAGCCATGGCTGGTTCGCGCTGCGTGAAGCAGCGTGCATGCGTGCCCTGGTTCAATGAGTGGCGCAAGGCTCCTTAACCGGGCTGATCGACGCCCCTGCTGTTGAGGCTGTAACCGTCGCTATTGCCTTCGGCGTACTCTTTATGGCGAACGCAATAGCACCTTAACGTCAGGTACGCCCATATTATTCAGGACAACATAGCGACTCAAAAACGTCGACGCTTCGACGCGATAGCTCACTGCAATCGCACCGCGAGGTCCGTCGACCTGCTGACTGAAACCAAATGAAAAAGCCCGCGTGGCGGTCGCCAGCGGGCTTTCCATAATGCTTGGTTGCGGGGGTAGGATTTGAACCTACGACCTTCGGGTTATGAGCCCGACGAGCTGCCAGACTGCTCCACCCCGCGTCAGAGAAAACGGATTGTATAGAGATGTCGGCGAATCGTCAAACAATCGTGCAGATTATTTTTTGGGCCTCGCCGATCGGCGACCAGGGCACCCTCGATCTTGTCGTCGATGAAGTCTGCCCCGTACTGGCTCGCGCTATACCGCGCGATGCCCGAACCGGAAAATGTGGCGGGGCGCACAAGGTGAAACACACGGCCTGCCTTCGGGTTGCCGTTCGCTCCAGGGCGGCA
The DNA here is from genome assembly GCF_005503145.1 of Burkholderia sp. 4M9327F10. Taxonomy (GTDB): domain Bacteria; phylum Pseudomonadota; class Gammaproteobacteria; order Burkholderiales; family Burkholderiaceae; genus Paraburkholderia. The sequence goes on from NZ_SCNV01000084.1 coordinate 8,418, forward strand.
AGCGCGAACCGCGACGTCATGGTCTTCGGCGCGCCGCTTGCGGTCGTCGAACTTGCTGAATTTCGGAAAAAAGCCAGTAGATACACTTCGAACTCCTTATAGATGGCAGAATGGCGTTCCGCCACAGTGCTTCCCGAGACGGGAGTATCGTCCCGCTATGCACCGCGCAAAGAAGTTGCCAGCCGTCTATTTTTCAGCCTGCCGCGCGGGCTGATCGAACCTGCCCGGCTATCAGCGTCCTGCCACACTCTTGCGGCACAATCTGCCCGGAGAGGAACGACTGTTGCTCAGCCGAACTCATCGGAAGGAGGAGACATGGACCCATTTTCGCCGGCGCCCAAAGTCACGGTTTGGCACATGCCGCGCCCTGCGTCCTTACAAAACCAGACGTTGATGGTCGCCGACGACGACCGGCATGCGTGCGAGTCCGCCGCGCAGGTTCTGCGCGGCGCGGGCTTTGAGGTGCTAACCGCGTACAGCGGGCAGGAAGCGCTGCAGGTCGTACAGGCCGCCCAGCCAGCGGTGGCGATCCTGGACCTTTCAATGCGGTTTGGCAGCGGCTGGGATACCGCCACCACGCTGCGCCAGGAAGCGCCGGAGATGTTACTCATCGCGCATACTGGGTTCTCGACCCTGTCCGAGTGGCAACAGGCTGAAAGCTGCGGCTTCGACGCCTATTTCGTCAAACCCTGCGATCACGACCGCTTGATCGAATTGATTCGGGAATATCTGCAGCCCCGGCGGTTGTCGTTATAGCCCCCAAGAGGAAAAAAAGCCGCGACCTCGTCGCGGCTCAAACACACGTCGCGCGGGAATCACCGCGCTGAACTCATCGTAACCAGGCTGCAACGGCGCACAATCGGGTATCTGGTCAGAGGGTTGGGCCGCGAGCGGGAATCGCGAACCAGATCAATGCTTTAGCGTTGCTTGACGGGTGCCGGGGGCGTTGCTAAATCACAACGGGGATAGTGGGGTACGCCCCTTCACCATTTAAGTCATTGGTCACGCAGTGAATATATTTAGTATATCTATATATTTCGGAAATTGAATTAGCGAAATCGCTGGCGTGGGCCCTTGGGCCGCACAAAAATCTTACGCTAGGCTCCCTGCGCAACCTGGAATACCAGGTGCACGCAGTTGCCCCGCTCCCACCCTGCCGGCAACGGTCACCTCCAAGCCCGTATTACTATGCGAACTGCGGCTGAGCGGCATCACTGGCACCGGCTATCCTGCGGTACCATTCGCCGCCTGGACCCTAATGCCTACCGCGGCCGAAACGCGTAGCCAGACGGGCAGCAAGATCAAAAACTGCCGCGGCATTCGCCCGCAAAGCCCTATCCAGCAAGGATGTGAGAATTCCATGAAAATCGCCACCTGGAACGTCAACTCGCTCAAAGTCCGCCAGCAGCACGTGATCGACTGGCTCGAAACCAGTCACGCGGATGTCCTGTGCCTGCAGGAACTGAAACTCACCGACGACAAGTTCCCCCGCGCCGAGCTCGAGGCAAAAGGCTACCGGAGCTGGTATGCCGGCCAGAAGACCTACAACGGTGTCGGCATCCTCGTGCGCGAAAGCCTGAAGGTCGATGAAAGCACGATTGTGCGCAATATCCCCGGTTTCGAAGATCCGCAGCAACGCGTGATTGCCGCGACCATCGAAGGCGTGCGTGTCATCTCGGCGTACTTCCCCAACGGCCAGGCGCCCGGCACCGACAAGTTCGCCTACAAGCTGCGCTGGCTCGCCGCGCTGCACGACTGGGTGGCCAGCGAACTCGCACAGCACCCGAAGCTGGCGTTGCTCGGCGACTACAACATCGCCCCGGAAGACCGCGACGTGCACGATCCGAAAGCGTGGGAAGGACAGAACCTCGTGTCGCCGGAAGAGCGCGCCGAATTCGTGCGCCTCGTCGAACTGGGACTCGTCGATGCGTTCCGTCTGTTCGACCAGCCAGAGAAAGTGTTTTCGTGGTGGGACTACCGGATGCTGGCATTTCGCCGCAACGCCGGCCTGCGCATCGATCACATCCTGCTTTCGAAACCGCTTGCCGCGGCCTGCACGTTCTGCGACGTCGACAAGACGCCGCGCAAATGGGATCAGCCGTCGGACCACGCACCGGTAATCGCGCAGATCGATTGAGCAACAACTAACGCCTATCGAGCGAGGCGAGTGCAGCGCTGTACCGCTGCGAACGGAAGCGCCCTATCTGGCGGCTCCATCTGGCTCCGAACCGCTCAGACAGCACCACAAAAACTCATACACCATCGCGTCATGGACGGCCTGCTCCAGTTCATCGGAGCCGCCGCCATGCCCGCCGTCCGTATTCTCCCGATACCACACCTGCTTCGCCCCAAGCGCCTGCATGCGCGCCACCATCTTGCGCGCATGTCCGGGGTGGACCCGATCATCGCTGGTCGAGGTCGTGAACAGCACCGGTGGATAATCCGCCTCGCCGCGCACGTGATGGTACGGCGAGTAAGTCGCCAGTACGCGTGCTTCATCCGGCTCGTCGGGGTCGCCGTATTCGTCGATCCACGATGCGCCCGCATGCAGCAGGTGATAGCGGCTCATATCGAGCAGCGGCACTTCGCACACCACCGCGCCGAACAGTTCGGGCCGCTGCACCATGCACGCCGCCACCAGCAGGCCGCCGTTGCTGCCGCCCTTGATGCCCAGTTGTGCCGCCGTGGTCACGCCGTCGGCAATCAGCGCCTCTGCGACGGCAATGAAATCGTCGAACGAGCGCTGCCGGTGCTCGCCCTGGGCCGCGAGATGCCAGCCCGTGCCGAACTCACCGCCACCGCGGATATGCGCAACCACGAACACCCCGCCCTGCGCGAGCCAGCCGATCCCGGGGCCGGTCAGATAGCTCGGCATGAGCGGAATCGCGAAGCCGCCATAGCCGGTCAGGAGACACGGGCGCGCGGCGGCTGCCCCATCCACCTGCCGGCCGCCCTCCAGCAGCGCGCGCGGACCGATCACCGTGTATGGCACCCGCGTGCCGTCGGCGGACTGCGCGTGACCTCGCTTTACCGCGTAAGGCGTCGCGTCGAACTGGGTCGGCCAGCGGTCGAGCAGTTCCCATTCGGCCAGATCGTCATGTGCAAGATCGGCAAGCCAATACTCGGGAGGCTGAAGGTAATCGTCGACGTCGACATACACTTCGTCGTTGAGCGTCGGTTCGATCGGCGAAACATCGACCTGCGAGCTCGCGCGCGCCGGAAAGGCTCGCGATGACCATTGCCATGCGCCGCCGTCGGTCTGCTGCGGCTGCCACAGCACCGTCTTGCCCTGCACATCGTCGAGATACGAGACGATCAGATGGTGGCGCGTGTGCGTCCAGTCGCACGCCGAGGTTTGCGCAGTGGGCATGAAGAGCGGCACGAAACGGCGCTCGCCGGCCAGAAACTCGCGCTCGCGGATCGCCAGCAGTGCGCCGCCCGGATAGCGTGCGTCCTCGCAAGACCAGTCGAGACGCGGTTCGAGCAGCAGCCACCCTTCCCAGCCGCCCACCGCCACATGCTCGGGTACGTCGTAGCGCTGCCATGCACCGGCGGCATCGAGGTACCAGGTCTGCGAATCGAAGAAGTCGACGCTGCGCACCACGGTGTGCCGCAAGTCGATCGGGTCGTAACTGGCATCCACACTGATGTCGTCGAACTCGCCGCGAAACACCACCGGCGCCTCGGCGAGCGCCGTGCCGCGCGACCAGCGCCGCACTTCGCGCGGGTAGCCCGAACGTGTCAGCGTCTTGCCGCCTCTGTCCCATCCCACATAGAGCGTGTCGCGATCGATCCACGACACCGTATGCTTGCCCGCCTTCGGGACGATAAAGCCGTCGCTCAGGAATCGTTGCGCGTCGATATCGAATTCGCGCACCACCACAGCGTCCGAGCCGCCCGGCGACAAGGTGACAAGCGCGCGATCGCCGTCGGGATAGAGGATGTCGAGTTCAACGCAGACCCAAGGTGTCCCTTCGGCCAGCCCAAGGGCGTCGAAGTCGAGCAGGTTCTGCCAAGCCGGCGCGCCCGCACGCCAGCTCGCCCATGAGGTGCGGCGCCAGATGCCTTTGGGATTGCGTTCGTCCTGCCACAGGTCGTAGGCCCAGTCCTGCCAGCGGTCGGGAATCACCGGCCGCTCATGCGGCAGATAGGCGGCGGCGAGCCGTTGTGTGAGGCTATCGAAGCGGGCGCCGTCGCACCACGCGGCACGGGTGCGCGCGTTCTGCTGCTCGACCCAGGCCAGCGCGGCAGGATCGTCGAGCGACTCAAGCGACAGGAAGGGGTCGGGAGAAAGAGGCCAGCAGACTGAAGCCGGCGAAGTCGAAGCGGATGCAGGCATGGTGAGCCGTCGTAACTGAACAACGACGATTATGCCTTGTGATCCGCCTCGTACCCGTCAAGCCAGCCCCCGAGGTCCTCAAGGAGTCTCCCCTCAAGGCTCGAGGTTCAGCTCCTGGATCTTGCGCGTAATGGTATTGCGGCCAATGCCTAGCCGCTCCGCCGCTTCCACCTTGCGGCCGCGCGTAAAGTCGAGCGCTTCGCGAATCACCGCCGCTTCGAAACGCCGCGCGAGCTCATCCATCACGTCCGGTGCATTCTCGCGCAGCATCCGCGCGACTTCAGTGCGCAAGCCGCTCTCCCACACCGCGACAGCAGCGACGGCCGGCAGGCCCGGCGTCGGCGGCACATGCGCCGACAGCGCGACACCGTTCGCCGCGGTATGCCCGGCGACGCTGCCAGCCGCATCGCCACCCAGCACGCCGCTCGCGGCGATTTCCGCCGAGCCGGCGTGAGCGGGCACCAGGTCAGGCGGCAGATCCTTGATCTCGATGGTCTGCGCCGGCGCCATCACCGTCAGCCAGTTGGCGAGATTCTCGAGCTGGCGTACGTTGCCTTGAAACGGCAGCGAGGCGAGATAGGCCAGCGCTTCCTCCGACACGCGTTTGGGCTCGACGCCGAGATCGCGGGCGCTCTTCTGCAGGAAGTGGCGCGTGAGCAGCGGAATGTCTTCACTGCGCTCGCGCAACGCCGGCAGGCGCAAGCGGATCACATTGAGGCGGTGGTACAAGTCCTCGCGGAACAGCCCCTGACGCACGCGCGATTCGAGGTTCTGGTGCGTGGCGGCAATCACCCGCACGTTAGCGCGCAATGGATTGTGTCCGCCCACCCGGTAGAACTGCCCATCTGAGAGCACCCGCAGCAAACGTGTCTGCAGATCGAACGGCATGTCGCCGATTTCGTCGAGAAACAGCGTGCCATTCTCGGCCTGTTCGAAACGCCCTTGACGCATCGCTTGCGCGCCGGTGAACGCGCCGCGTTCATGGCCGAACAGTTCGGACTCCAGCAGATCTTTCGGAATCGCCGCGGTATTCAAGGCAATGAACGGGCCATTCGAGCGTGGGCTATGTCGGTGCAAGGCGCGCGCAACCAGTTCCTTACCGGTGCCTGATTCGCCGGTAATGAGCACGGTCGCCGCGGAATGGGACAGACGGCCGATGGCGCGGAACATGTCCTGCATGGCCGGCGCCTGGCCGAGCATTTCTGGTGCATCGGCGACGCGTTCATCCCACGCCTGCTCGCCGCGCGTGCTTTCGTCGACGGCGCGGCGAATCAGCTCGACCGCCTTGTCGACGTCGAACGGCTTGGCGAGATACTCAAAGGCGCCGCCCTGAAACGCGGCCACCGCGCTATCGAGATCCGAGAACGCGGTCATGATGATGACGGGCAGGCCCGGCACCTTGTCGCGCACCGTCTGCAGCAATTCGAGGCCGGAACCGCCGGGCATGCGAATGTCGGACACCAGCACTTGCGGGCTGTCATGATCGAGCGCGACTGCTGCATCGCGCACATTCGCGAAGCTGCGCGTCGCGAAGTTCTCACGGGCGAGGGCCTTCTCCAGCACCCAGCGTATCGATTGATCGTCGTCTACTATCCAGATCGGCTTCATATGGTCGGTCAGAAGTCTTTAGGTGCGCTTGTGACGCATGAGGTATTAGCAGTCGAGCGGCAGCAGAATCTGAAACTCGGTGTGACCCGGACGGCTTTCCACTTCGATCAATCCATCGTGCTGCTGCACGAAAGTCTGCGCGAGCGTGAGACCCAGACCGCTGCCATCGTCGCGCCCCGAAACGAGCGGATAGAAAATGCGGTCGCGGATATCTTCTGGAATGCCAGGTCCGTTGTCGATGATATGCAAGTCCAGTGCCAGCTTACATAAGCGTTTCGCAATGGTGATCTTGCGCGCCACGCGCGTGCGCAATTCGATGCGCGCGTCGCCTTGCGAAATCCGTTCGCGCAACGCTTCAGCCGCGTTACGCACGATGTTGAGCACCGCCTGAATCAGTTGTTCCTTGTCGCCGCGCAGATCGGGCACGCTCACGTCGTAGTCGCGCTCGATGGTGAGGCCGCGCGGAAACTCCGCGAGAATCACGGCCCGCACGCGCTCGCACACTTCGTGAATATTCACGTCGCCCACGATATGCGGATGACGGTGCGGCTCGAGCAGCCGGTCGACCAGCGTCTGCAACCGGTCCGATTCCTTGATGATGACCTGGGTGTACTCGCGCAACTCGTCGCGCTCGCGCACGCCCAGTTCGAATTCCAGCAACTGCGCCGCGCCGCGAATGCCGCCGAGCGGATTCTTGATCTCATGCGCGAGATTGCGGATCAGTTGCTTGTTGACCGCGGTCAGATCGTTGATGCGCTCTTCGCGGTCGGTGCGCAGATGCCGTTCGTTCTCGAACAGCTCCAGCAGCACATAGTCCGGTGCGCCTTCCAGATAACCCACAATCGCATGCACATGCAGCGGCTCGTGGCCCTGGCGCTCCAGCACCGCGTCCAGGTGCGTCGCGTGAAAACGGTGGGCGGCAATCGAAGCGACCGTCGCGATCAACTCATCCGAGTTCGCGAAGATGTCCGGCCACGCCATCTGCGTCAATTGCCGGCGCGACAACTCGAGCATCGCCTCCGCGGACGGATTGGCGAACGCGACGCGCAGTGTGCGCTTTTCGAGTACGAGTACGACCGTCGGCAAAGCCTCGAACCCCGTCAGCAAACCGGAGTCCACCAACTGTGCGTTTTCCGACAGCGGTTCGGCATGCCCTTTTCTTGCTTTGATCAGATTCTTCAAAACCATCTTGCAGTCTGGCCGATGAGAGATGGTGGTAAAACAGACCGAGCGCTTATCGCAAACAACATCGCAAGCGACATCGCGAACAGCATCGCAAACGTTGCCCAGAAAAATTCCGGGCCGCCCGCAAGGGGCACACCTCATTGAGGTTCAACAAAAAAGGGACGGCGCCGCCGTCCCTTTGTGACCCGCATCCGACCAGTCACGAGCGTCGGGCGCGCGCTTCGCCACACATAGGAGGCGAAGCGCCATCGCCGCTTACAGCGAGTAGTACAGTTCGAACTCGACCGGGTGCGTGGTCATACGCACACGTTGCAGTTCCGCTTCCTTCAGACCCAGATACGCGTCGATCATCGCATCCGTGAACACGCCGCCGCGCGTCAGGAACTCGCGATCGGTGTGCAGTGCTTCCAGCGCCTGGTCGAGGCCGGCACACACGGTCGGGATCTTTGCATCCTCTTCCGGCGGCAGGTCGTACAGGTTCTTGTCAGCCGCTTCGCCCGGGTGGATCTTGTTCTGCACGCCGTCCAGACCTGCCATCATCAGTGCCGAGAAGCACAGGTACGGGTTAGCCATCGGATCCGGGAAGCGCGTTTCGATACGGCGGCCCTTCGGGTTGCTCACGTGCGGAATACGGATCGATGCCGAACGGTTGCGCGCCGAGTAGGCGAGCTTCACCGGTGCTTCGAAGTGCGGCACGAGACGCTTGTACGAGTTCGTCGTCGGGTTCGTGATGGCGTTCAGCGCGCGAGCGTGCTTGATGATGCCGCCAATGTAGAACAGCGCGAATTCCGACAGGCCTGCGTAGCCGTTGCCTGCGAACAGGTTCTGGCCGTCCTTCCAGATCGACTGGTGAACGTGCATGCCCGAACCGTTATCGCCGACCACCGGCTTCGGCATGAACGTCGCCGTCTTGCCGTACGTGTGCGCCACGTTGTGGACGATGTACTTCAGTTGCTGCGTCCAGTCAGCGCGTTGCACCAGCGTCGAGAACTTGGTGCCGATTTCGTTCTGGCCCTGGCCCGCCACTTCGTGGTGGTGCACTTCGACCGGAATGCCGATCTGTTCGAGCAGCAGACACATTTCCGAACGGATGTCCTGGAACGAGTCGACCGGAGCAACCGGGAAGTAGCCGCCCTTCACGCCCGGACGGTGGCCCGTGTTGCCGCCTTCGAATTCCTTGCCTGCCGACCACGGTGCTTCTTCCGAACCGATCTTCACGAAGCAGCCCGACATGTCCGTGTTCCACTGGACCGAATCGAAAATGAAGAATTCAGGTTCCGGACCAAAGTAAGCCGTGTCGCCGAGGCCCGTGCTCTTCAGGTAGGCTTCCGCGCGCTTGGCGAGCGAACGCGGGTCGCGCTCATAGCCCTTGCCGTCCGCCGGTTCGACCACGTCGCAGGTCAGGACCAGCGTCGACTCTTCGTAGAACGGGTCGATGAAGGCCGTGTTCGCGTCCGGTACGAGCAGCATGTCCGACGCTTCGATACCCTTCCAGCCAGCAATCGATGAACCGTCAAACGCATGGCCGCTCTCGAACTTGTCTTCGTCGAATGCCGACACCGGCACCGATACGTGTTGCTCTTTGCCTCGCGTGTCGGTGAAACGGAAGTCGACAAACTTGACGTCCTCGTCCTTGACGAGCTGAATGACGTCGGCCACGGATTTACTCATAACCTATCTCCTGATTAACGAATTCGGCGGATTGAGCCGCCGCCCAAATCTAGCTGACCCGTCCCGGCACGTCTACCTCGCATTGGGACCCTGCGAAGGCGGACGCCGAAAGCCGGTGATCGAATCGATCGGCACCAGATAAGCAGCTTCTGTGCCATATATGCGCCAAGCCGGCGCAGAAGCCTTCGCCACGCGCGTTTGCGGGGAATCCTCGCACCCCGGCGGGCGTGAACGAGACCTCTTTCCTGAAACACCGGCACCATCATAGGGCAATCCCGAAAGGCTCGCCGGATTGAATCCCCATTTTGGGGCATTCAATCCATTTTGCACCTCTTTGGCGCAGTTTGCGCGCAACCGGCCGGCGCGTTGCGCCATGCCGGCCCAGCACGCACGATCGGGCCGCCGCGCTAGAATAATCATTTGGTCCGAAGGAGAGTTGCTGTCATGAGTACGCTCGAACAGTTGTATGCCCAGGCCGAAAAGCGCCGCATCGAGAACCAGTTGCCCTACGCGGGCGCGTTGTCGCCCGCCGAGGCCTTCGAGCTCCTGCAACTTGATCCGCGCACCCGCCTGATCGACGTGCGCACCCGCGCGGAGCTCGACTGGGTCGGCCGGCCGGTGGTCGGCGACGGCCAGTACGCGCATGTCGAATGGACCCGTTATCCGGGCGCGGTGCCGAATCAGGAATTCGTCCAGCAACTGGGCGCCAGCGCGACGACCGATACGCCCGTGCTGTTTCTGTGCCGCAGCGCCGCGCGCTCGAAGCTCGCAGCCGTCGTCGCGGCGCAAGCCGGCTTTACCAAGGCGTTCGACCTGCTGGAAGGCTTTGAAGGCGACAAGGACGGCCAGGGGCATCGGAAGACAGTCTCGGGCTGGTGTTTTCGCGGTCTGCCGTGGATCGGCGCGTAAGGCTGCGCCCGCATGGAGACGCTAGCTGGATGAATCTGGGCGCGCTCAGGGTGATCCGCGTTTAAGACAATCTTCCTGAAACAGATCGCGCCGACGACACACCAACTGCATCGTCGGCGCGGGATGTGACACTGCGATGATGCGGCGGCCGGCTCGCTCAACTGGCGCGAGTGGCCGCTTCGCTGATTGGGCGCCGCCCGGAAGGCCGCAGGCGCCCAATCCACTTAGGGTGCGGCAGCGATACCGAAGACGTGCAGCTTGCCGGCGCTCACCTGTCTTGGCAACGTGACGCTCGCCACGACCTTGCCCGGTGTCAACGGCACTTTCTCCCCAAACAGATAGGTCTTGACGGCGTTGTTACTACCGTCCCCTGCATTGCGGTACGCGGTTGTCAATGCGATCGGGTCCACCGGCGCGGCACTTCCTCCATTGAGAGTCCAGTCGTCGAAGGCCAGCGTGAACGGTGTGGTCGTACCGTCGGTATAGGTCACCAGCGCGGCGCCTGAACCAGGACCGTTGTTGGCCGAACCTAGCAGAACCAGCGCGCTGCCGCGGGTGCCGGGCGGCATCGTGATGGTCTGCCCAACCGCAACGGCGTTATCGAGCGGGCCGCCCGACAGGATGAAGCTCGCGCCATCGAATACGAACGGCTGGCCCTGCGCCCCGCCCGCGGCCTTCAACGCCTGCGAGGAGTAGCTGTACAGCGAGCCGTCGAAATCCGCGCCCAGCCCGTCGGTATCGGTGCTGCCGTCCACACTGATTCCATGGTTGTTGAAGGCATCCGCCACGCTGCTCGCTACCGGCACGCCATACGAAGGCGGCGCGTCGGCGGCGCTCGCGCCCCACTGCGACGGTGACGAACCCATCACAAACTTCAGCGTCGCCCCATTGGCCAGCGCGTCAACCGTGAGCCACGAACTGTTTTGGGCGCTGCCGTCGACGCTCAGGCTTTGCACGTAGTTCGCGGTGGGTGCGCCAGGGGCCCTGATACGCAGCGTCTTGCCGTTCCCCAGATGAACGTCAATGGCGGAGAATTGCGGACTACCGATCGCAAAGCCACCGACACCCGGAATCTCCGGATAGAGGCCCAGTGCGCCCCATACATACCATCCCGACACCGCGCCCAGGTCGTCATTGCCGGGCAAACCGTTCGGCCCTGTGCCGAAAGCGCTCGCCATGATCTGCTGGACGACGTTCTGTGTGCCCGACGGCGAGCCCGCCCAGTTATACATCCACGGCACCTCGAAGGTCGGCTCGTTGCCCATGTAGAAATTGGGCAGGCTCGTGCCCGCGTTCAACACCGTGAAGAACGTGTTCAGGCGCGACACGACCGTCGTATTTCCGCCCAGTTGCGCAAAGAGTCCGGCCGGGTTGAACGGCACCATCCACGTGTACTGCTCCGCGTTGCCTTCCACGTAGTTGTCGGTGCTGCTCTGGGTCTCGGGAATCCAGCTGCCGTCCGAGTTGCGTCCGGCGATCAGAGGCGGCGTCAACGAGGTGTTAAGCAGGTTCTGCCAGTACGCCGAGCGGCCGCGCAGCATCTTCTGGATGGCCGGGTTACCCAGTGCACCGGCAAACTGCGAAATCGCGAAGTCACTGCTGTTGTATTCCAGCGTAGACGATGCCTGCCCCCATTCGCCGCTCGTGATATAGCCGAACTGCAGATAACTGGCGCGCCCGCCGTTTGTCGTCACGCCGTTGCATGCGGTGCCGGGAATGTTGGCCATCTGGATCATATGGCTCAAGGCGTCCGCGGTATCGAACGCCCGCGCGCCGAATGCGTATGCGCCCGCCACGATCAGCGATCCCGCGTCGCCGGGCATCACGCCGTCTTCGACGTTGTCATTGACCCAATGTGGAATTGCGCCGCACTGGTCCGCATCGTTCACGAGCGACTGCGCCATGTCGCTGGTTTCCTGAGGAAACAGTGTGGCCTTGAGCGGAATCAGCGAGCGGTAGATGTCCCAGCCCGAAAAGGCGGTGTACTGCGCGGCATGGCCCGCGCTGACCTGATGGACCTTCTGGTCGAAGCCGATATATTGGCCGTTGACATCGCTGAATACGCTCGGCGCCCATGACGCATGGTAGAAAGCCGTATAAAACTTCGTCAGGGCCGTGTTATCCCGGCTGCTGACCTGAATCGTATTAAGGCGCCGGTTCCATATCGCATCGGCCACCGCCTTGACGCCATCAAAATCCCATGTCGGATTTTCCCTCTCGAGATTGACTTTGGCATTGGCGGCACTCACGTATGAAATACCGATTTTCATGAGCACAGTCCCGCCTTTACCGAAATTCATGACGGCAACGCCATTCGTAAATGAAGACGTCGTCGTAAATGGCTTGCTGAACTGCGCATAAAAGTACACTGGGACATTCGTTGCATTGCCGCAAAAATGTCCGCCGGTGGTGCTGCCTGAAACGGTTCGGGAGTCCACCTGGGTGACCGAGCCGGCCACGCCCGTTTGCGTGTTCGTATAGGTCGTATTGAGCACGAGAGTCGACGGCTGCTGATCCGGATAGGTGAAGCGGCCGAAACCGGTGCGCAGTGTTGCCGTCAGCTCGACCTTGACCTGGTTGTCGAGCAGCACCGAATAGGCCCCCGCTACCGCCTTCTCGTTGGTGTGGCTAAAGGTTTGTGCGAGCGGTTTGCTCGCGTCGAGCGTGGGCATGACCGGGAATTCGCCGTCGTTGCCGGAACAGCCCGCGCCGCTCATATGCGTGAGACTGAAGCTCTGGATCGAACCGATGTCGTAGTAGTAACCGGCCGGCGACCCGGGTTCCGCGCTGTTCGACGGAGCCGGCGTGGTGTTCGTATCGGGCGCCCACTGCACCATGCCGCTGGGCAGGCCCGCCGCGGGCACTACGCTGCCGGCTTGCCCCGCGGGCACCGGATTCGGGGAGTTGCTGGCCAAGGTGCCGATTAGCGGATTGACGTACTGGGTCAAACGCATGGCGAAGTGATCGGCAGCAGGTGTTTGCGCGTCGTCACCTGTAGCGGCGAGGCTTGAATCGCCAGAACTGCCGCCGGCGCTACTCTGCGCCGTCCCGCCAAGCTGGTTGGCCGCTACTGCGGTGCTGCCTGCACCCGCAGAGCCGGACTGGCTGCCGGAACCATCTCCACCACAACCCGCCAGAGCACCAATGAATATCAGAGCGACCGAAAGACGGTATAAACCGGGCATGGCTGTCTCCTGAATATTGTTTAGTCATCCGAATCATCTATTTAACAATGACCCAGTGACTGAAGACCATGCTATACGACGCCCTCAAATCGAGTCAACCAATTGTCTATTTCCGATTAATGTTTATTTGAATTTACTAAACAAACTAAAATCCCACCAAAACATCGATTAATCAGATCAATCGGATAAATCAGGTTGGCATGCGCCATGCGCTTATGCATAACGCATTCTATTTAACAAATATTGAGAAAACGAGCCCATGCAACGGACAAGGGAGATTTACGAAAATCCGCATGCATCGCGGACTATTCCCGCGAGTGCCGGTTGGGATCACAGGTATGGGCTAGAGGCCGGCGGTCCTGGCCACCAGCATGCGATGATGACCAGTCCGTCTCTTTGCAACGCGCGCCACGGCATCGCCGTTTACGGCTCGACGATATCTCCGCCCAGCAGATGAACGCCCTCGCGCAGCTTCACGAACGCCGCAGCGACGGCTTCCGGTTCGCCCTTCACGCCCAGGTCGATATGCCGCCGCGCATAGATGCCGCCGCGCTCGGCATCGCCGACGCTCGGCAAGCTGAACACTCGCACGCCGGGGAAGTCGTGCTCGATCTTTTCCATCAGCGGCGTGAGCGTCGATTCCGGCAGCTCGAACACCAGCAAGGACTTCTCCGCATGCGGCATGGCGTGATGCAGATGGGCGTACCTGGTATCCAGCACCCACTCGATCATCGGCCAGGCCATCACCGGAAAACCGGGCACGAAATGATGATCGGCCACGGAAAAGCCCGGAATCTTGTTGTAGCCGTTCGGAATGATCGAGGCGCCGCGCGGGTACGTGCCCATGTTGAGCCGGTGACGGTTCTCCGGCGAATCGAGGTCGGGCGGCGTAGCCGAGCCGGCCGGGTGCATGTCGCGAATCCGCTCGCGGATCAGTTCCGCCGCCTCGGGATGAAGTTCGAGCGGCACGCCGAGCGCGGCCGCTGCGCACTGGCGCGTGTGGTCGTCCGGCGTGGCGCCGATGCCGCCCGTCGAGAACACGATGTCGCCCGAGGCAAACGTGCGGCGCAGCGTGGCCGTGATGCGCTCGGGTTCGTCGCCGATGTACTCCGCCCAGCCGAGCGACAGGCCGCGCGCGCTCAGCAGTTCGATGACCTTCGGCAGGTGCTTGTCGACCCGCCTGCCCGACAGGATTTCGTCGCCGATAATAATGACGCCAAATGCCATTGCGGCCTCTCAATTGAATTCAGAAGGGAACCACCGGCGCCGCCTGACCGGCGCCTTGCTCTTCCGCGCGCATGCGCTGCAGCGCGCGCAGACAGTAATAGCCGAACCACAGCGCGGAAAAGACGAGGATGAACGCATAGATCCAGATCGTCACCGCCGTGATGACGGGGAACAGCACAATCAGCCAGACCGACGACGCCCACAGCAACGTGGGCAGCGAACTGAGCAAGCCGCTCGCCACGCCGATCAGCAGCAACGGCAGGCGGTAACGCCGCACCAGCGCGCGCCGTTCGTCGCGGCTCGCATGCAGCGCCAGTGCGTCGTAGGTCATCACGCGGTAGGTGAGCCAGCCCCACAGCAGCGGCGGAATCAGCGCGAAGAACGGCGGAATCAGCCACAGCGGCAAGGTAACGATCAGCAACACGAGACAGACCAGTGTCGTCCACAGCGCTTGCCCGAGACTACCGTACCACGTTCCGCCGCGCCGCATCTCCAGGCCGGCAAACTGCCGCGCGGACAGATGGCGGATCACGCCGGGCATCGAGAGCGTCGCGATAAGCAGCAGGATCGTCACCACGATCAGCGGGATAGCCATGGCGATCACGATGAACGGCGCGAGCACCGCATGCAGCGAGGAAAAACCGAGCCAGTCGAACAGATGGTAAACGGTGTTGGTGAACGACCAGCCCTCGAGCCAGGTGCGCGTGGCGCCGATCAGCGTCTGCCAGGAAAACCACAGGGCCACGCCCCATACGACCGTTGCCGCGAAAAACGGCAGGAAGGTCAGCCAAAGCATGCGCGGATGAAGCGCACTTGCCAGCGCGCGTCCGAACGAGCGCAACAGATCATTCATGCGAGGTCGATGCGAGTGAACGAAACGATGTGACCAGGGAAAGCCGCGAAAGATTCAGCACAACAGGTGCCGGATCTGGACAGGATAAACCACGGGACGTGCCGCCGGTAGCACCGGCGGCGCGGAAGAAGGGAAAAAGACCCGGCGCGGGCCGCCGGGCTGCGATGTTCAGGCACCCCGTCAGGCGCCCTCGTCAGGCACCCTCGTCAGGCGCCATTGGGCGCCGTGACCGGCGCGCGGTCGTAGAAGTAGATGCCGTGTGGCGAACGGCCGACCGCGATGGTCTGGATCAGCTTGCGGGTGGTCAGATCGATGATGCCGACGTGTTTTGCAAACCGGAACGTCACCCACAGATAGCGCTTGTCAGCCGACAGCTCCATATCGTCCGGACCCGCCATCAGGCCGGTGATGTTGCCGACATTGGTGAGCGACGTTTCGTCGATGATGCTGATCGTGCTGGCGACGCGATTCGATACCGCGACGTGCTTGCCGTCCGCGAGCGAGCGGAAGTTGTGCGCGCCGTTGCCAGTCTGGATGGTTTTCACGATCTTCTGGCTGCGCCAGTCGACCACCGCGACATAGTCCGCGCCGGTCATGCCGACCAGCAGATATTGATCGCCCGGCGTCATCCATAGGCCGGCCGGCACCTTGCCCACCTTCATCTTCCACTTGACCTGCTGGGTGGCGAGATCGATCGCGGCCAGTTCGCCCGACACCTGCAGCGTAACGAACACGGTTTTGCTGTCGTTCGAAAACGCCATATGGCTCGGCATCACCGCAAGCGGCAAGCGCTTCGCGAGCGTCATGTCGCGACCGTCGTAGTGGTAGATGTCGAGGCGGTCGAGCCGCAGGCCCGTGGTCACGACCCACTTGCTATCCGGCGAAAAGCCGATCTGATACGGATCTTCGATGTTCTCGACCCAGCGCTGCACCTTGCCGGTTTTCGGGTCGACGAACATCAGGTTGTTGGAGACCGAGTTGGCGACGATAAGCGAGCTGTTGTCCGGCGTCGCCATCAGATGATGCGGCTCCTTGCCGGTTGGCACGGTGCCGACCACCTGGTGCGTGGCCTGGTCGATCAGGCTGAGCGTGGCCTCGCCGGAGTTCAGAACGATCACGTTGTTGGCGTGGGCAGCCGGCGCGAACAGGCCTGCCGTGACGGCTAGCGCCGTGCTTGCAGCGAACCCGGCGCCGAGGCTCAGGCCGCGAAGGGAAAATTTGCGCATGAAAACTCACTTCAGGGAACAGCGGGCATTGTAGACCGTTTGTAAGCATGCGCGGTTGATGCAGGTCGGGTATCGGAGCGAGCGATGAACTCAAACTGGCGGGGATCGTTGCGGTCAGTCCGTTTTGTTCTGAAAAATCAAGAAATTTCACACTCCATAGATAAATTACATATTGACGAATAGTCACACTCTCAGTCATCGCGGATATAAATAAGAATTTTTAAGAATA
The DNA here is from genome assembly GCF_005503145.1 of Burkholderia sp. 4M9327F10. Classification (GTDB taxonomy): domain Bacteria; phylum Pseudomonadota; class Gammaproteobacteria; order Burkholderiales; family Burkholderiaceae; genus Paraburkholderia. Next base: position 24,850 of record NZ_SCNV01000084.1, read on the forward strand.
TTCTCTATTCATCCTGTTTTAAAACCTTTATTTACACACAAATAAATAGAAATACACGCAAATATACAATTTAAGAATTCACTTATATCGGGCCACACCCCTCCCACCAGACAATCGCGTCGATCATCGCCCATGCCTTTAACCTTTGTGGATACAAAGGCGTGATGCATCGGATCCGGACGCACCCAAAAAATTCAGGCAAAACAATCAACACGGAATGACCGCGGTCGTTATGTCAGATTTTGTGCGCGATATATAGGGTGATGGCGCCTTGCCGGAGCCGATGCATTTACACGCCGACCACGCTAGTCATACCGCGGAGTTCCCTTAAGAATGAACAGGATTTACAAATCGGTTTGGAATGAAGCGACGGGCGCCTGGGTGGCGACGTCGGAAACGGCACGCACAAAGACGAGGCGCGGCGTGTCGCGCAGGTTGGTGATGGCACAGGCCGTGCTGGCGGGAGTCGCGTTGATGGGTGGGACGGCGGCGCATGCCGATGCCGATGCGGCGGCGCTGTATTTCAATGCAAACGGAGTGGGCACCGCCGCACTCGTAGGGCCTAACGCGCAAGAGGCTATCGCAGTTGGCGATGGATCATTCGCCGGCGAGCAAAATTCCATTGCTTTAGGCAGCAATTCGTTCGCGTCCAATACGAACTCAGTCGCCATCGGCAGCAATACGTTCTCGACCGGGGTCGGCTCGTTCGCTAGCGGGACAGCCGCAAAGGCGATGGCGGATTCGGCGACGGCGGTTGGCACACAATCCGTCGTCACCGGTACCGGAGGGACAGCAGTGGGTTCCTCCGCCATGGCGTCTACGACGAACTCTGTCGCAATCGGCTACGGCGCAACGGCCTCGGCCGCCAACAGCCTCGCACTCGGCGCCGGTTCGACCACAAAAGCCAATCTGTCCACGACGGCTTACACACCGAACGGTCCAGGCGCTACCGCCATTGCAGCAACCACCGCAGCAGGCGAAGTCTCGGTCGGCTCCGCTGGCAATGAACGGCGCATCACCAACGTCGCCGCCGGTTCGGCCTCCACCGATGCTGTCAACGTCAGCCAGTTAAGCGCGGTCGACGCCGAAGTCAGCAACGTCAATAACCAGGTCAATACGATCAGCGGTCAGGTCAACAACATCAGCAGCCAGGTCACCACGATCGGCAGCCAGATGAACACCATCAGCAACGAGGTCGACACCATCAACGGTAGCGGCACCATGCACTACTTCAAGGCCGACGGCCTCGCTGATGGCTCGGACGACGCCGCGGCTACCGGCGCACAAGCGGTCGCCGCCGGCGTCAATGCCCTGGCGAGCGGCACCTACGCCTCTGCGTTCGGTTACGGCGCGCAGGCCACGGCTGAGAACTCGGTGGCCATCGGCGCGCAGGCCAGCGCCACCGGCGCCAATTCCGTCGCATTGGGCCAAGGTTCCCTGGCAAACGCGGACAACACGGTGTCAGTCGGCTCGGCTGGCAACGAACGCCGGATCACCAACGTCGCACCGGGTGTCGATCCCACTGACGCCGTCAATCTGAGCCAATTGACCGCCGCGACCGCCGGCACCGCCTCCGCGGCGCATTACTTCAAGGCAGACGGCCCCGCTGACGGGTCGGACGACGCCAGCGCCAGTGGCGACCGGTCCGTCGCAATCGGCAGCGCCGCAGCTGCTTCAGGGGATCAGGCGATAGCAGCCGGCGAGAACTCCGTCGCGTCGGGAACATATAGCACCGCTATCGGTTCCTCCGCGCAGGCCACCGCGCAGAATGCCACCGCAATCGGCAGCCAGGCCACGGCCAGCGCCGCCAACTCGGTCGCCTTGGGCCAAGGCTCGGTCGCCGATCGCGCCAACAGCGTCTCGGTGGGTTCGGCCGGCAACGAACGCCAGATCACCAACGTCGCCGCCGGCACCGCCGACACCGACGCGGTCAACCTCGCGCAGTTGAACGCCGTCGCCAGCCAGGCAGCCAAGGTCGACGGCGCCGTGATGTACGACACCAACAACGACGGCTCGCCCAACAAGAACAGCGTCACGCTGGGCGGCGATGGCGGCACGGTCATCCACAACGTCGCCGCCGGCGTGGATGCGACCGACGCAGTCAATCTCGGCCAGATGGAAGCCGCCATTAGCGGCGCGATCCAGAACATCGCGCCGGGTGCCGCCAGCCCGTTCTTCAGCGCCAACGGCGACACCAGCACCGAAGCTGCGCAATCGTCCGGCACCTATGCGGTCGCCGCCGGCGCGAACGCTCAGGCAAGCGGCACGAACGCTGTCGCTGTCGGCGCGAACTCGGTCGCGAGCGGCAACAACACCACGGCACTCGGCGCAGGGGCGAGCGCCAGCGCCGACAACTCCGTGGCGCTGGGCCAAGGCTCGGTAGCTGATCGCGCAAACACGGTATCGGTCGGCTCGGTTGGCAACGAACGCCAGATCACCAACGTCGCACCCGGCGTGCAGGGCACGGATGCCGTCAACGTCAATCAGTTGAACTCGGGCATGAGCAGCGCCGTCGGTCAGGCCAACAGCTACACCGACGACCAGATCCGTTCGGCACGCCGCGACTCCTACGGTGGTACGGCGTCAGCGCTGGCCGCAGCCGGTCTGCCGCAAGCAGTCCTGCCGGGTCACGGCATGGTGGCAATCGCGGGTGGCACGTATGCGGGCCAGTCGGCCGTCGCGATTGGCGTGTCGCAATTGTCCGAGACCGGCAAGTGGGTCTACAAGGTGCAAGGCACGAGTGATTCGCGCGGTCAGTTCGGCGCGTCGATCGGCGCCGGTATGCACTGGTAACAGGAGGTCAAGCCCCGCTTCATAGAGGGGAGCAGCGAGTGGATGCAGGTCCGGGCGGACCTGCATCTTTTACGCGGCACCGATTCGGAGGAGTCGATGTCGCGTCTTTTTTATGCACGTGACGCGTGGCGTGGCAGCGTCCCGCACCCGTGGGCCACGGACCAGCGCACGTCCAAGGTCCGCGCCGCAGGACACTCACCGCTGCATCGACTCCCACACCTTGTACAACCGCTTCACCGACACCGGCATCGGCGTGCGTAACTCCTGCGCAAACAGCGAGATCCGCAACTCCTCCAGCAGCCAGCGGAATTCCGACAAGCGCGCATCCATCACGCCACCACGCTGCGCCAGCGCGCGCTGATAGTTCTGCAGCAACGGGTGAAACTCGGCAAACTGCCGCGCGTCGCGCGCCGAATCGGCTCTGAGCTTGTCGACGCGCAGCACGATCCCCTTCAGGTAACGCGGGAAGTGCGCAAGCTGCGCATACGGCGTGTCGATCACGAAGCGCTTGCCGATCAGCACATCGAGCTGGTTCTGCATGTCAGCATGGGCCGCTGTAAACGACTTCGCCTGCACCAGCTTCTTCGTCACGCTCGCGTATTCGCTGAGAATCTGCCCCACCAGCCGGGCAATTTCCTGCGCGAGCAAGCTCAGACGGCTGCGCCCTTCGTCGCGGCGCGTATGGAACGCGACGTCGTCGGCCGGCAGCGGGTCCTGCAGGCAGGCGCGATCGAGCGCGGTATCGATCAACTGGTCGCGCAGTTCCTCCTGGGTGCCGCGCGGCATGAACTGCATCGCCATCTCGCGCAGGCCGGGGAGATTCTTCTCCAGATACTTGATCGGCTCCTTCAGTTGCAGCGCGAACAGCCGCCGCAGCCCTGCACGATGAATGCGCGCGGCTTCGTCGGGGGAGTCGAACACCTCGACATCGCAATGCGTGCCGCGATCCACCAGCGCTGGATAGCCAAACAGCGTCTGCCCGCCGCGGCGGATCTCCAGCAGCTCGGGAAGCTTGCCGAAATTCCACGTCGTCAGGTTCTCGTAGAGTGCGGTTGTCGCCGGCGCGTCTGCCGAAACGGTCTGAGGGACTGGTACGCCTCCCGGTCCTCGCGCGGCACGGCCCGCTCCCGCCTCGCGTGAGCCAGCAGTTCCGGCGCCGGCCCCCGCCGCGCCGCGCAGGTTGCCGCCTTGTGCGCCTCCCTGCCCCGCCGCACCGTCTTGCCC
>NZ_SCNV01000085.1 GCF_005503145.1 Burkholderia sp. 4M9327F10
GCGTATGCCGAGTCGCTGCGCGAGCAGGCCGCGCGTCTTGGCGTCGGCGAGCGGCTGCAGTTCGCCGGCTTTCGCGACGACATGCCGGCGTGGATGAAGGCGGTGGACGTGATCCTGCATACGTCGACCGAGCCGGAGCCGTTCGGGCGGGTGATCATCGAAGGGATGGCCGCGGGCCGGCCGGTGATCGCCGCAGCGGCCGGCGGGGTGAAGGAAATCGTCCGGCATCGCAAGAACGGCTGGCTGGTGCCGCCCGGCAATGTCGAGGCGCTCACCGAGGCCATCGATATTCTGCATGCCGCGCCCGAACTTGCCCAACGTATTGCCGATCAGGCCCTGATCGACGTGAGCCGGCATTTCTCCGTCGAGGCATATCTTGAGCAGATGCGGCGCACCATTGGCAAAGTCACCGGTTGAGGGCACGAGCAGCGCGCGTGATGAGGGCGCGTGCCGAAGCCTGTGCCGGGGTGTGTGCCGGGGTTTGTGCACTAGGCAACGGTGGCCTGCGCAAGGCCGGAAATATGATGCACCCATCTCCATCTGCGCGTGCCGACGGCCCACTCAATGAGCGCCTCCAAACTCCTGTCCTGGGGTCACTACCCTTACGCACCACAAGCGGGTCATCCGCTTGCGTGGCGCGAGGGCATACAGGCGACCTTACGCGAGATGGGTGAGCGCTTCGGCACCACGCTGCCGTTCGGCAACGGCCGCAGCTATGGCGATAGCTGTCTCGCCGCGACCGATCACGTTCTCTCGCTGCGCGGCCTGAACCGCTTTATCAGTGCGGACTGGACAACCGGCGTGCTGCGTGCCGAAGCCGGCGTCACGCTCGGCGAAGTGCTCGCGGTAGCGGTGCCGCGCGGCTGGATGCTGGCGGTGACGCCCGGCACCCAGTTCGTCACGCTCGGCGGCGCGCTCGCCAACGACGTGCACGGCAAAAATCATCACGTGCGCGGCACCTTCGGCCGCCACGTACGGCGCTTTTCGCTGTTGCGCTCGGATGGCGCCTCACACGAATGTGCTCCAGACGAAAACCTCGAACTGTTTCGCGCGAGCATTGGCGGCCTCGGGCTCACCGGCATTATCGGCTGGGTCGAAATACAGTTGATGCCGGTGCGTTCCAGCCGGCTCACGGTGCATAGCCGGGCGTTCGGCAACCTCGATGAATTCCTTGCCCTCTCGCGCGAACTCGATCCGCAGCATGAATACGGGGTTGCGTGGATCGATTGCCTCGCCGGCGGGGCGGCGCTCGGACGCGGCATCTATCTGTCTGCGGATCATGCGGTGGACGGCGAGTTCGCGAGCCACCCCAAGCGGGTGCGCACGGTGCCGTTTGCGCTGCCCTGGTCGCCGGTCAACCGGGTCACGCTCAAGGCCTTCAATGCGTTCTACTACCGCCGCCAGGCCGCCCGCGCAGGGCGAGCCGAGGTGGACTACGCCAGCTATTTCTATCCGCTCGACGGCCTGCTGGAATGGAACCGCATGTATGGCCGGCGCGGCTTCCAGCAATACCAGTTCGTCGTACCGGAGGCGGCGGCGCGAGACGCCCTGCACGCTTTCCTGCGCGCCATCGGCGCGGCCGGTACCGGCTCGTTCCTCGCGGTGCTCAAGCGCTGCGGGGAGCTGAGCTCACCGGGCCTGCTGTCGTTCCCGATGCCCGGCATTTCGCTCGCGCTCGACTTCCCGCAACACGAGGCAAAAAACCAGGCGCTGTTCAGCCGGCTCGACGCCATTGTGCGCGACGCGGGCGGTCGGCTCTACCCTGCCAAGGACGCTCATATGAGCGGTGCGGATTTTCGCGCTGCCTATCCGGCGTGGCAGGCACTCGAACAACTGCGCGACCCGGCCTTGATGTCGCGCTTCTGGCAACGGACGACACAGCAATGAAAAACATCCTGATCATCGGCGGCTCATCGGCCATTGCCGCGGCCTGCGCACGCGAGTGGGCCGGCGAACACGCCAACCTGTTTCTGGCCGGCCGTCACGAGACACGGCTCGACGCCGTTGCGCAGGACCTGCGCGTGCGCGGCGCCGGGCAAGTCGGCACCTACGTGCTCGACGTCAACGATTACCCGCAGCACCGGCCGATGCTCGACGCGTGCCTCGCCGAGCTCGGCCGCATCGACATCGTGCTGCTGGCGCACGGCACGCTCTCCGACCAGTCCGCCTGCGAGCGCGACCCGGCAGCGACAGTGCGCGAGATTTCCACCAACGCCCTCTCGACGATCGCCCTGCTGACCTTGCTGGCCGGCACCTTCGAAGCGCAGAAGAGCGGCTCGATTGCGGTGATCTCCTCGGTGGCGGGCGATCGCGGCCGGCCGTCGAACTATGTCTACGGCACCGCCAAGGCGGCCGTCACCACGTTCTGCGAAGGGTTGCGCGCACGGCTCTTCAAGTTCAACGTGAAAGTGCTGACGGTCAAGCCGGGCTTCGTGGACACACCGATGACCGCGGGCCTCGCGCTGCCGGCACCGCTCGTTGCCACGCCGGAGCGCGTCGCGGCCGACATCGTGCGGGCCATCGAGCGCGGCAAGGATTCGATTTATACCCCTTGGTTCTGGGCGCAAATCATGTTGGTGATCCGCTCGCTGCCCGGCTTCGTGTTCAAGAGGATCTCCCTGTGAACAGTCCGGCCTCGACGCAGGCGACTCCCCTCTCCTTCAGCCGCTCGCGGCTCGTGTTCTGGTACACGGTCTTTGCCGCACTCTCGATGGCCGCCAATCTCGGCAGCCAGAAACTCGCCTATCACGTCTACCAGGCAGCGTTCGCCGTGCCGCTTTCGGTATGCGTGGGCACTGGCATCGGCCTCGTCGTCAAGTATCTGCTCGACAAGGCGTGGATCTTCCGCTACGAGCATCGCAGCGTTGCGCACGGAGCCCGCACTTTCGCGCTCTACGTGCTGATGGGACTCGGCACCACCTTCGTATTCTGGGCCGTGGAGTTCGCCGCCAGCGCCCTGTTTCATACGGAGAACGCACGACTTGCCGGCGGGGCGCTAGGCCTCACCATCGGCTACCTCACCAAGTACCAGCTCGACAAACGCTTTGTGTTCGCCTAGCCGTGAAGTGCGCTGGCGCACAGACCTTATCCACCTGCGTCGATAGCATGAAAGCAGGCTCGGACCAGGCTTCCCAGTCTGGCCCACCCCTGATGCGGCCGCGACTACGCGGCTTGCGAAGCGATCTGTTCCCCGGCGCGGAGAGTGCTCATGGCAACCCCGGCAGTCAATTCGGTTCCGTTATGCGTCGACCTCGATGGCACGCTCACGCGCACCGATCTGCTTTTCGAAGCCTTCTTTGTGCTCTTCAAGCAGAACCCCTTTGCGATCTTTCTTTGCATAGGCTGGCTGCTACATGGACGCGCCTATCTGAAAGACCAGATTGCCCGCCGGGTGACGATCGACGTCGACATGCTGCCGTATAACGCGGAGCTGGTCGCGTATCTGCGCAACGAACATTCGAGCGGACGGGACCTCTATCTGTGCACCGCCACCAATCAGCGCTTCGCCACGCAGGTGGCCGCGCATTTCGGCCTGTTTAGCGGCGTGCTCGCCAGTACCGAAGAACACAACCTGCTCGGCCGCAACAAGGCACAGGCGCTAGTCGACCAGTTCGGCGACGGCGGCTTCGACTACTGCGGCGATGCGATGGCCGACGTGCCCGTATGGCGCCAGTCGCGCCGCGCGATCGTGGTGGGCGACAAGCACATCGAGGCAGCCGCACGCAAGGTCAACGCGGCGATTATCTTCTTCGAGCAGAAACGCCGCCTGTTGCCGCTGGTGCTCAAGGAAATGCGCGTGCACCAATGGGTCAAGAACGTGCTCGTGCTGGTGCCGCTCATGACCGCGCATCGCTTCACCGATCTCCATGCCATCGGCGCCGCGTGCCTCGCGTTTCTCTCCTTCAGTCTGTGTGCGTCGTCGGTGTATCTGCTCAACGACATGCTCGATCTCGATGCGGACCGCCGCCACGCACGCAAGCGCAACCGGCCGTTCGCATCCGGCAAGCTGCCGCTCTCGTTCGGCGCGGTGCTGACGGTCTTGCTGCTGGGCGCCTCGGTGGGCCTCGCGGTGCTGCTGCCGTGGCGTTTCGGCGTGGTGCTGGCGGCCTACATCGTCGCCACCCTCGCCTATTCCTTCGCGCTCAAGCGCATGGCGCTGATCGACGTGTTCGCACTGGCCTGCCTGTACACGGTGCGCGTGATCGCCGGCGGGGCCGCCAATGACATCACGCTGTCGTACTGGCTGATCCTGTTCTGCGTGCCGATCTTCCTGAGTCTCGCAATGGTCAAGCGCTATGTCGAGCTCGACGCCATTCTGCGCGACGGCAAGGTTGCCGCCGCGGGCCGCGGATATATCACCCAGGACCTGTCGATTCTGCGCTCGTTCGGCACTTCGTCCGCCTACCTCGCGGTGCTGGTGCTGGCGCTTTATCTGAACTCGCCGGAACTCAAGCAGTTGTACCGCCATCCGCCGGCGCTGTGGGCCGTCTTCGCTCTCACGCTCTACTGGGTCAGCCGGATCTGGATGTTCGCCTTTCGCGGCAAGATGCATGACGACCCGATCGTGTTCGCCTTCAAGGACCGGGTCAGTGTCGGCGTGATGGGCTTGTGCGGCCTGTGCATGCTGTTTGCGATCTGAGCCGCGGGGCGCAGCACGTGCAGTGCCGGCGCCGCGCCGCGTAGCCTGGTTCCGGCCGTTGCAGGCAGGGCGCCCGCGCATTGAGTCCCGCCTTGAATCCCTGAATACGTGACGTGTATGTGTGACCTGTGGCAAACAAAAACCGCGCCTGGAAACAGCGCGGTTTTTCACATCCTGCGGCTATGAAACGGAAACAGCCCGCGGAAACAGTCCGCAGACGCAGCCCGCGCGGAAACGGCAGGCATCACTCGCATCAACGCCTCATAGAAACACGCTGACGTCGGCATGAAAACGCGCAGCGAGCGCCTTGGCGACATTTTTGCTGATGGCGCGACGCCCGGCGAGAATGTCGCTGACGACCGTCGGCGACGCAATGCCGGCCAGATCCTTTTGCTTGAGGCCATGCGTCTCCAGCAGATGGCGCAGCACCTCGCGCGGTTCCGCTTTGGGCACCGTCACACTGCGCGTTTCCCACGACTCGATCAGCGCGGCGATCACGCCTAGCAGATCGATCAGCGGGCTATCCTCTTCGCCGTTCAGATGCGCGCTCAGCTCTTTCGAGAGCAGCAGCATCGTCTGGTAGTCCTTCTCGTTGCGAACTGGCTTGAGAGACACTTTCTGCTGCAACGCAGTCCAGGCTTCAATGATGTCGGGGAACTGCCCCGAAAGACGATCAGCGTTCATGTGCTTCGATTTTCCCTGTTCGAAAGTCTTATTGAATGGTGTGCTGCCATACAGGAGCCACACGGGAGCCACACGAGAGCCATACAGGACGAAGCAGGGACTCCTTGCAACAGGCCGCCGAGGCATGCCACCTCGACGATCCGCGGTCTGTTGCCGCGCATCACCCCCCGCTCAGTAAAACGATGCAACTCAACACAAGCAACCTGCTGCGCGCCTGCCACACGAGCTCAGCGCGGTACCGCATCACCGGGCCAGGCGAGATCCGCCTGCACGCGTTCGATACGCAGCCGCGGTCCCGCCGCCGCGGCGATGGTCCGGGTCACTTCGATCATGAACGAGTGCCGGAAGGTCGCCGCTGAGAAGCGCTCGGCATTCGCACGACAGGCCGCCGGTGTAATCAGGGAGCGCTGCCGTTCGAAGGTTTCGATCGCGTCGAGAATCGCCGTGACCGTCTGGTGCGCGAAATACACCCCCGTCGGGCGCGCTTCGCCCACCGGCACGACCGTCTCGAGCGCGCCGCCCTTGCCGAAGGCGATCACTGGCGTGCCACAGGCCTGGGCTTCAATCGCGACAATGCCGAAGTCTTCTTCAGCCGCAAAGACAAACGCCTTGGCGCGCTGCATGTAATCCTTTAGTACAGCAAAAGCCTGATACCCCAGGATCGTCACATTGGGGCCTGCCGCGCTGCGAATCGTCGCCATTTCGGGACCGTCGCCGATCACAACGAGCTTGCGATGCGGCGTCGCAGTAAACGCCTCGACAATCAGGTCGATGCGTTTATACGGCACGAGCCGCGATGCCGTCAGGTAGAAATCGTCCTTCTGCGTACAGAGATCGAACTTGTGCACGTCGACAGGCGGTGGAATCACCGCTGCATCGCGCCGATAGGTCTTCATCACGCGGCGCGCCACGAACTGCGAGTTGGCGATCAGGCGGTCGACACCATTCGCGGAACGCGAATCCCAGCCGCGCAGATAGTGCAATAGCGCACGCGCGGCCCACGAACGCGGACCGCGCGTGAGGCGCGCTTCACGCAGATACTGGTGCTGCAGATCCCACGCGTAACGCATTGGCGAGTGCACATAGCTCACATGCGTCTGATCCGGGCCGACCAGCACGCCCTTGGCGACCGCATAGGAACTCGTGATAACGAGGTCGTAGCTCGACAGGTCGAGCTGCTCGATTGCCAGCGGCATGAGCGGCAGATACGCGCGATAGCGGCGGCGCGCAAACGGCAGACGCTGAATGAACGAGGTCGTCACGGGCTTGCCGCAAACGGGTGCGCGATCTTCGAGAAAGTCGACGAGACTGAACAGGTCGGCGTCGGGAAAGCACTGGATAATCTGCTCCAGTACTTTCTCGGCGCCGCCTGGCGCGACGAGCCAGTCGTGCACGATCGCCACTTTCATGATCTCGACACCTGTAGAGGAGGACAGTCCACGGTCATGCAGAGCAGTGTACGGGGAGCGAATTCCGGTGTGCGTGCGCACGACCACACTCCACGCTCGACAGTCGTCGATGCGTGCACCTGTGAGAGTCGCGCTTCAGTTCAGCAGTTGGGAGCCAGCGTGACGGCGCGTTGCGCAACAGCGCAGACACGCACGCACAAGGAAGAAAGGAAGGAATTGACGACGGGGCCGCGTGCCCCGTCAATGCTTTGGCAAACCGGCATCGCGCGGCACATGGCGACGCGCGATGCGATTGAACGTAGCGTTAGACCTGCGGGTATTGAATCGTCTCGACACCGGTGTCGGTGCCAAGCAGACACAGATTCGCTCCGCGTCCTGCGAACAGACCCACGGTCACGACACCCGGCCACGCATTGATCTGCGCTTCGAGCGCGCGAGGGTCGGTGATCTTCAGACCTTTGATGTCGATGATCTCGTTGCCGTTGTCGGTGATGAACGGCGCGCCGTCCTTCGTCACACGCACAACCGGCACGCCGCCCAATGCGGTCACGCGGCGGCCAATGGCGGTGCGCGCCATCGGCACCACTTCGACCGGCAGGGGAAACTGGCCAAGCACGCCGACACGCTTGGTCGCATCGGCAATGCAGACGAATACGTCCGACACCGACGCCACGATCTTCTCGCGCGTCAACGCACCGCCGCCGCCCTTGATCATGGCGCCGCTGTGATCGATTTCGTCGGCGCCGTCGACATACACCGGCAGCGATTCGATTTCGTTCAGATCGAGCACCTTGAAGCCGTGCGATTGCAGGCGTGCGGTGGTCGCGAGCGAGCTGGAGACGGCGCCGCGATAACGGTGCTTCGTCGCAGCCAGCGCATCGATAAAGCAGTTGGCGGTCGAGCCGGTGCCGACGCCGATCACGGCGCCTTCCGGTACGTTGGCGTTGACATAGTCGGCGGCGGCCTGGCCGACCAGTTGCTTGAGTTCGTCTTGAGTCATGGATAGTGCTAGGCAGAGGCGGAAAAACTGCGAGTTTACCGGACTAGCATGCGCCGCCCGGATTTATCCGGCAAGGGGATGAGTAAAGCGATGAGGACAGGCCGCGCGGCAAATCAGGCCTTGACCTTAACCGAGCGCTGGCGCACCGCTTCGAACAGGCACACGCCGCTCGCCACCGAGACGTTCAGGCTTTCCACGCTGCCGGCCATCGGAATCTGCATCACTTCATCACAGGTATCGCGCGTGAGACGGCGCATGCCCTCGCCTTCCGCCCCCATCACCAGCGCAACCGGGCCGTCAAGCTTCGTGTCGTAGAGGCTGGTGGTGGCCTCGCCTGCCGTGCCCACGACCCACACGCCGGCGTCCTTCAGTTCACGCAGGGCGCGCGCCAGATTCGTAACGGTGATGTACGGCACGGTATCGGCCGCGCCGCTCGCCACTTTCGCGGCCGTGGCATTCAGGCCGACCGCGCGATCGCGCGGCGCGATCACAGCATGCGCACCGGCTGCGTCCGCGACCCGCAGACACGCGCCGAGGTTATGCGGATCGGTCACGCCGTCGAGCACCAGAATCAGCGGCGAACCGTTGATGCCGTCCAGCAGTTCGGCGAGATTCTGCGCGAGCGGCAGATCTCCCGCACGCGCCACCACGCCCTGATGGCGCTCGGTGTGCGCGAGGCCCCACAGACGGGTCTCGTCCGCTGCGATCAGACGCACGCCCGCCTCCTTGGCCGCATGCAGGAATTCCGTCATGCGCCGATCTTTACGCGTCGCGTCGTAGTAAACCTCTTCGACCGTCGACGCATCGTGACGCAGACGAGCGGTCACTGCGTGGAAACCGTATAGAACCTTGAGACGTGACATGACTGAACAACCTTTGATTGAGCGCTCCGCGACGCGGATGCGCTACTGGGATAAAGACAAACCAGAATGCAGACCGCGCTCAACCGGCGCATGAAACTGTGCCGGTTGAGCGCGGTGAACCCGCCGCAGCGAGCCTGCTATAGACGACTGGCGTGCGGGCTCAGCGCTTCTTGCGCGCCTGTGCCTTCGACGACGCAGCGGACTTGGCCGAGGCGCCATGCTTCTTGGCCGCGCCGCGCGCCGCCCGCGCTTCCTTCACCGCGAGCGTCGGTGCAGGCGCTGCCTTCTTGCGGCGCGCGCCTGTACCGGCTTCCGCCGGCGCGAGTGCACGCACCCGTGCACCGCTCGTTTCGGCGACCGCCTTGTCGGCGAGCGGCGCACGCGTGCCCGGCGACTTGATCGGCGTATCGCGCACCAGACGGAAGTCGATCTTGCGCGCGTCCAGATCGACGCGGCTCACCTGTACGCGCACCCGGTCCGAGAGACGGTAACGAATGCCCGTGCGTTCGCCGCGCAGTTCGTTCTTGATTTCGTCGTACTGGAAGTAATCCGAACCAAGCTCGGTGACGTGCACGAGGCCTTCAATAAAGAGCGCATCGAGCTGCACGAAGATGCCGAACGAGGTCACGCCGCTCACCATGCCGCCGTACTCTTCGCCGAGCTTGTCGCGCATGAAGTAGCACTTGAGCCAGGCTTCGACATCGCGCGAGGCTTCGTCCGCGCGGCGCTCATTGGCCGAGCAGTGCAGGCCGAGTTCTTCCCAGATCGCCACGTTGTTGGCCCGCGAGCGGCCGCGCTTCTCGTCGTCGGCCTGCTGCATCGCGCGGGCACGCGGCGACAAGGCCGTGTTGAGGTCGACGCCATGCGGCGCTTCCGGCGTGTACTTGCGGCCCTGCAGGATCGCGTAGATCGCGCGGTGCGTCAGCAGGTCGGGATAGCGGCGAATCGGGCTCGTAAAGTGCGCGTACGCCTCATACGCGAGACCGAAGTGGCCAATGTTGTCCGGGCTGTAGACAGCCTGCTGCATCGAGCGCAGCAACATGGTCTGCAGCATCTGCGCGTCGGGCCGGTCGCGGATATGCGCCATCAACGCGGCGTAATCGCTCGCATGCGGCGTGTCGCCGCCCGAGAGCGTGAGCCCCATGCCACGCAGGAAGGTGCGCAGGTTCTCGAGCTTTTCAGCGGTCGGACCCGCGTGCACGCGGTACAGGCCCGGGTGCTTGTTGCGCTTCATGAAGTCGGCAGCGCAGACGTTAGCCGCCAGCATGCACTCTTCGATCAGCTTGTGCGCGTCGTTGCGCGTGCGCGGGATGATCTGCTCGATCTTGCCCTGCGCATTGCATACGATGTAGGTCTCGGTGGTGTCGAAGTCGATTGCGCCGCGCTTTTGGCGCGCCGCGAACAGCGACTTGTAGACGCCATACAGATTCTGCAGTTGCGGCAGCAAGGCCGCGCGGCGGGTGGCTTCCGGACCCTTGGTGTTCTTCAGGACCGCGGCGACCTCGGTATAAGTCAGGCGCGCCGCCGAGTGCATCACACCCGGATAGAACTGGTAAGCCTTGATCTCGCCACGCGCGGTGATCACCATGTCGCACACCAGCACGCAACGGTCGACGTGCGGATTCAGCGAGCACAGGCCGTTCGAAAGCTTCTCCGGCAGCATCGGAATCACGCGGCGCGGGAAGTACACGGAGGTGCTGCGCTCGATCGCGTCGACGTCGAGACCGCTCTTCGGATGCACATAGTGCGAGACGTCGGCAATCGCCACGATCAGGCGGAAGCCCTCGCCCTTGCCGACCGCGACCGGCTCGCAGTACACCGCGTCGTCGAAATCGCGGGCATCTTCGCCGTCGATGGTGACGAGCGGCACGTCGCGCAGATCGACGCGATGGCGGATGTCCGCGGGACGCACTTCGTCCGGCAGCTTGGCGGCGTCATCGAGCGCGGCCTGGCTGAACTCGTGCGGCACGCCGTACTTGCGCACGGCGATTTCGATTTCCATGCCCGGATCGTCGATATCGCCCAGCACCTCCACCACGCGGCCAAGCGGCTGCGAATGGCGGCTCGGGAAATCCGTCAGCTCGACCACCACCACCTGGCCGACCTTGGCCTTCTTGGTGTTCTGGGTGATCAGGATGTCGTGGCCAATGCGCTTGTCTTCAGGCGCGACGATCAGCGCGCCGTTCTCATTGAGCAGGCGGCCGATGACGCGCTTGTTGGCGCGGTCCGTGACCTCGACGATGTGCCCTTCGGGCCGGCCGCGCCGGTCATAACCGACGATCCGCGCGAGCACGCGGTCGTTGTGCATGACTTTCTGCATCTCGCCGGTGGGCAGGAACAGGTCGTCCTGACCGTCGTCGCGCACGAGAAAGCCGTAGCCGTCGCGATGGCCCTGAACCCGGCCGGCGACGAAATTGGAAGGATGCGTGAGCTGGTACAGATTGCGCTGATCGAGCCGGATCTGGCCGTCGCGCTCCATGGCCGCGAGACGCTTGAAAAAACCTTCGCGCTCCTGGCGCTTGATCGACAATGCTTCGGCGATGTCGTTCGCAGCAAGCGGTGTTTCACTCGTGCGGAGCACGCCGAGGATTTCTTCACGGCTCGGAATCGGGTACGGATATTTGCTCAAGGGCTTGTCGATGATTTTTTCTCGTTGCATGGACGTCGGTCGGCGTTATGACGCGGCTCTGTTGCACCTGCGATTGACTGCTCGGGTCTGGCTCGTTCAAGGCTGAGTCCGACGGGCTTGTGCACCGTGCCAACGAACTACTGCGAGGCATTCTAACACCCGTATTGCACGCCAAGCGGCGCGTCAATACTTGCTGTGAGGCGCAATCCGCCCTCCTTCGGCGCGTTTCTCAAAATGCTTGACAGGCCCGAATCTGTCGCTATAATAGCGGTCTCTGTTCAGACACCTGCCCAGGTGGCGAAATTGGTAGACGCACTAGGTTCAGGTCCTAGCGGTGGCAACACTGTGGAGGTTCGAGTCCTCTCTTGGGCACCAGATTCAAAAGCAAAGCCGCTTCCGAGCGGCTTTGCTTTTTGTGTAAGACCTTGTTGTCCCCTGTCGTTCGTTCGAACCTGGTTCAGGTGAATCGCAGGGTGTTAGCAGGACGGGTAGTCAGTATCGAAGCTGGTTCGATACGCGAAGATCCGAACGGTTGAATGAAGCGAATGTTGAAGTCCCCATTGACACGCTGAATCTTCCCGTTAAAATAACGGTCTAGCTTGAAGACGTGCCCAGGTGGCGGAATTGGTAGACGCACTAGGTTCAGGTCCTAGCGGTGGCAACATCGTGGAGGTTCGAGTCCTCTCCTGGGCACCACCCCTCTTCAGGCAAAACGAAACACCCCGTAAAACGACAAGTTTGCGGGGTTTTTTGTTTTTGCGGTCTGCCTGGACCGCTTTGGCTCACTTCGACTGCCACGCATACCAGCGCGTCGCAATCGCGTCGCGGTTCTGCGCCCAGTACATCATGTCGAGGTTGATCTGCGTGGCCTTGTACTGATCGGGCAGCGTCTTCGCGACGGCCGGTGACATCAGCGCCGCCGACTTCACGTTGACCGGCGCGTAGCCGGTATCGGCCGCGAACTTCGCCTGAGCCTGTGCGCTCGTTGCGGCGGCGAGGTACTTCATCGCCTCGTCGCGATGCTTCGCGCCTTTCGGGATCACGAGCATGTCGGCCGCGGTCAGGTTCTGATTCCAGGAGATGCCGACGGGCACGCCGGTTTCTTCGAGCGCATGCAGGCGCCCGTTCCAGAATATGCCGATCGGCGCTTCACCCGATGCGAGCAACTGCTGCGATTGCGCGCCACCACCCCACCAGACGATGTCGCTCTTGATCGTGTCGAGCTTTCTGAACGCGCGGTCCAGATCGAGTGGATAGAGCCTGTTTGGCGGCACGCCGTCGGCAAGCAGCGCGACTTCGAGCACGCCCGGCGCCGACCATTTATAGAACGTGCGCTTGCCCGGAAATTTCTTCGTATCGAACAGATCGGCCCAGCTCTGCGGCTCTCCGCCCTTGTAGTTCGTCTTGTTGTAGCCGAGCACGAACGAGTAGTAGAAGCTGCCAACCGCACTGGCCGACGCGAAGCGCGGGTCGATTTCGTCTTTCTTCACGACCGCATAGTCGATCGGCTCGATCAGACCGTCGCGCTGCGCGGCATAGGCGAAGTCGCCTTCGACGTCCACCACATCCCAGTTGACGTTGCCGCTTTCGACCATCGCCTTGAGCTTGCCGTAGTCGGTCGGGCCGTCCATCAACACGTTGATGCCGGTCGATTGCGTGAACGGCTGCGCCCAGTCCTTCTGCTGCGACGACTGCGTCGTGCCGCCCCAGCTTGCAAACACGATCGGGTCTGCGGCGAAGGCCAGCGCCGTCGGCAGCGCCGTCATGCACGCAGCGCCCAGCGACGCCGCAACCAAAATCCATTTACTGCTCATGTCAATCTCCAGAAGCGTTTAAGGGACGTACAAGGTCGTAGTCACGGTGCGGCAGTCGCTTGAACCTGTTCGCTCATCGCTGTGGCGAAAAGCGCGCTGGCTTCGCGATTCAAATAAGCATTCCTAACGATAATTGGGGATCGAATCCCGTCAGATGAGATTATGGTATGCCAGAAAAATACTCGAACCAAGCTTTTCAATATTATGGAATTCCATGATGGGGATAGCGGATCTCTGGCGGGCTCAGCCGTGCGCCAGCGCAATCAGCAGCAGGATCAGAAGGATCGCCGCCACGGTCTTCCAGAACATCAGAGGATTGCGCTCGATCAGCGGCGGCGGCGCTGCCGGTTCTGTCTCGCCGCCGCCCGCGGCGAAACGGTCCAGCTCGGCGCAGACCTCGAGCGCATCCTGATAGCGGCGCTCCGGATCGGTCTGCATCGCCTTCTCGAGCACGAGGTCGAGCCATGCGGGAAGGTCGGGCCGGTGGTACCGCAACGGCACCCGGCCATTGAAGCCGTATGGCGAGCGTCCGGCGCTGAACATCCGGTACAGGGTGACGCCCAACGCAAAGACCTCGGAGCGCGCGTCGCCCTGGGCGCCCTTGATGAGTTCGGGCGCCATGTAGGCGGGCGTGCCCGGCGCGGTGGACGGCCCCGGTGCGAGCATGCCGGGCATGTAGGCGAAGCCCAGGTCCAGCAGCCTCACGCTGTCGTCGGGCAACACCAGCACATTCTCGGGCTTGATGTCGCGATGAAAGATGCCCTGCCGGTTCAGCGCGGCGATCGCGCGGCTCAACTGACGTGCAATCGTCAGTCCACGCATCAGCGACATCGGCGCCGGCGTCATCAAGGTCTCGAGCGGCAAGGCGTCGAGGAAAGGCATCACGACATAGAGGCGGCTTTGCCGTGCGGGATCGATCGCGCTCGGCGCAAGAATGTTCTCGTTGTCGATCTTCCCGGCGAGCCACCGCTCACGGACGAGCGACTGGCGCACGTTGGCGTCCTCGTCCACGCGCGGCTTCGGGAACTTGAGCGCGAGCCGTTTTTTCGGCTCGGCGAGATCGTGTCCGATGAAGATACGCGAGTAGCGTCCATCGCTCAGGACCGTGGTCAGCGCATAGCCGTCGATCACCTCTCCGCACGCGGGAACCGCAAGAATCGGCAGGTCGCCGAGCACGCCTTCAAGATAGCGATCGTCCAGAACCGGAACCTTGCGCACATCCACCACGACGGCCGAGATATCGTCAGTAGAGCCGCGCGAGCGCGCCATCTGCACGAGCCGCTGAGCCACCGCCGCAGCGGGTGCGCTCGCCGACAACGCCGCCCGCAACTCGCGTCCCGGCACACGCCGATAAAGACCGTCGGAGCACAGCAGCAGGCGGTCGCCCTCCTGCAGCGTCCAGCTCTCGATACGCGTCACCAGCGCGCTCTGCAAGCCGACCGCGTGCGCGACGAAGGCGCCGAACGGCACGTCCATGACGTCGTCGCCGCCGAGTTGCGACATCTCGCCCCCGCGCAGCTGATAAAGCCGCACGTCTCCCGCGCCGATCAGCCAGGCTGCCCCGCCTCTTATCACCAGCGCCGCAAAACACGCCGCCATCAGGCTGAGTTCCGCGTCGCTGCGGCCGATCTGGTACAGCCAGCCGTGAATGGCGTTGAGCGCGCGCGCCGCCGCCGCCTCGGGCGCCAGCGTATCCGGCGGCGCGTAGTAGCCGTCGATGAAGCTGCGCACCGTAAGCTCGGCCGCCACGCGCCCGCCCCGGCCCCCGCTCATGCCGTCGGCGAGCGCGACCACGCTGCCGCGCGAGGTGCGCTGCATGAGCTCGCCCAGCATGACGCCGACATAGTCCTCGTTGCGCCCGCTGCCGCCCGGCTCTGAAACGAAGGCGATGTCGAGCTCGGGACATTCGCCGCGTTCGGGCCGAAGCGTGATGCACGTCGCCGCCTGCCCGGCGGCATTCGCGAGGGAAGTCTCGGTCATTTCCTGTCGAAAATCGCAGCCTCGCTGGATTCGAGGTCGTGCTCGATCTTATCGAGAACCTGCGGTGCGCGCTTCTTCAGCATCGCGAGCCAGCCGAAGCCGAACACCATATAGGCGACGAACAGATACGGCAGGAAGTTGTACGGCCAGGCCGGAACCGGATACACGCTGCCGAAGAACCCGCCAACCATCGCGACGGCGCCCAGGATGCCCACCACGAGATTGGCGAGCTTGAGCTGCCCTTGCTTCTTCAGGTAGATCGGCGCGGACACCGAGATCAGAAAATAAGCCACGATGAAACCGAAGGTCGCGAACGTGCTTGTGTAGCCGAAGGTGTTCAACGCACCGGTGCCCAGCAGGGCGAGATTCACGACCAGCGAGAGGATCACGGCAAAGGCCACCGCATAGTGCGGCGTCTGATGCTTCGTGTGGACCATACCCATCGAGCGATGGACAAACTGATAGCGGCCCATCGAGAACAGCAGGCGGCTTGCGGCATTGATCGAAGCGAGCACGCAAGCAAAGGCGCTCACCGATGCGATCAGGTAGAACAGCGGTGCCAGCGCCGGCGCGCCGAGCCCGTTGAGCAGCGTCTGCAGCGGCGCGGTGTCGTTGCCGAGCTTGTTCACGTCGCCGCCGTAAGCGACCACCATCGAGTAGGCGACGAACATGAAGAAGGCGCCCGCCACCACCATGCTCCAGATCACGGCGCGCGGAATCGCCTTGAGCGGGTCCTTGGTTTCCTTGCCGAGCGACGCGGCGCTCTCGAATCCGACAAACGAGAAGATGCCGAGCACCATCGCCTCCGCCATCCCTTTCGACGTCGTGCCCTGCAGCGACAACTGCGCATGATCGACGATGCGCCCCGGATGCTGATAGAAAACCACCAGCAGCACGCCGCCGACGATCGTGATCGAGGCAGCCTCGATCGCGAGACTCAGGCGCGACGACAGCTTGATGTCGCGCGACGAGAGGAACCAGGCCAGCGCCGCGCTCACCACATAGATCAGCCAGGTCGGCACGGCGATGTTGAACGGCGTGAACGCGTTCTGCACGAAGATAGCCTCGCCCGCGAGCACGCCCATCGCCGTGCCGGTATATGCGGCAATCAGCCCCCATCCGGCGATGCCCCCTGCAATCGGCCCGAGTGCCCGCGAGATGAAGATGAAGAACGAGCCGGCCGCGGCGAAGCGGCTTGCCAGCACGGCGATGTTGAGACTGACGAACAGGAGCCCGAGCGTGGACAGCCCGTAGACCAGCCAGCTGCCCGCGCCGGCGAGCGCGGCAACCGCCACGACGTTGATCGACGGCGTGAGGGTTGGAGAGATGTTGGCGAGAGACTGGCCGATAGTCTCCATGAAGCCCAGGCTCGACGATCGAAGATCGGCGGGCTGCGAAGAAACCGAAGTACGTTGCTGCATCACGTTCATGCTGGGCTCTCCTGTCAAGGTAGGTGGTTCAGTAATGCGCTAGTCCCGGGATCCACGAGGTGCCGGCGAGCGGCACGCGCGCCATCGCGGCCGCCTCCACCGTCAGCGCCACGAGATCCTCCGGTTCGAGGTGATGCACGTTCTGCTTGCCGCAGGCGCGTGCAATCGTCGTCAGTTCCATGTTCAGCGTCTTCAGGTAGTTGCGGACCCGGCGCGCGCCCTCTTCCGGCTGCAGGCGCTGCTCCAGCACGGCGTCCTGCGTCGTCACGCCGACCGGGCACTTGCCCGTGTGGCAGTGATGGCAAAAACCAGGCGAGGTATTGAGCGCCGCGTAATCAGCGGCAGCCGAATGCAGCGCGCCATCCTTGAAGTAGGTGTCGCTATTGCAGCCGAGCGCCATCAGCACGCCCTGCCCGATCGCCACCGCATCGGCGCCGAGCGCAAGCGCCTTCGCCACGTCCGCCCCGGTGCGGATGCCGCCGGACACGATCAGTTGCACCTGCCCTTTCATGTTCAGGTCCTCGAGCGCGTCGACGGCCTGCCGCACCGCAGCCAGCGTAGGAATGCCAACGTTCTCGATAAAGCATGTCTGCGTCGCCGCAGTGCCGCCCTGCATCCCGTCGATCACCACGACGTCCGCGCCTGCATGCACCGCCAGCTTCACGTCATTGAACGTGCGCGTCGCGCCGACCTTCACGTAGATCGGCTTTTCCCAATCGGTGACTTCGCGCAGTTCCTGAATCTTGATCGCGAGGTCATCGGGACCGGTCCAGTCGGGATGACGGCTCGCCGAACGCTGATCCACCCCGGCAGGCAGCGTGCGCATCGCGGCAACCCGCGGGTTCACCTTCTGCCCGAGCAGCATCCCGCCGCCGCCCGGCTTCGCGCCCTGGCCGATCACGACTTCGATCGCATCGGCGCGGCGCACGTCGTCCGGGTTGAAGCCATAGCGCGACGGCAGGCACTGATAGACGAGCGTCTTCGACGAATGGCGCTCTTCCTGCGTCATGCCGCCGTCGCCGGTCGTGGTCGAGGTACCCGCTGCCGTCGCCGCACGGCCCAGCGCTTCCTTCACGTTCGCCGAGAGCGCGCCAAAGCTCATGCCCGCGATCGTGATCGGGATGTCGAGCACGACGGGTTTGCTTGCAAAACGTGTGCCAAGCACCGTTCTGGTCGCGCACTTCTCGCGGTAGCCCTCGAGCGGATAGCGCGACAGCGACGCGCCGAGGAACAGCAGGTCGTCGAAGTGCGGCACGCGCCGCTTGGCGCCCAGGCCGCGGATTTCATAAAGACCGCGCTGCGCGGCCATGTGGATGTAGTCGATCGTCTTGCGGTCGTAGCCTTGCGACTCTTCCTGCTGCAAGCGGGCGAAATGAATGACCTTTTCCATGGGGACCTTCTCGATAATCTGGATGTTCAATATTCCTGGTCGGCGTCGGCGTTCCAGTGATAAAGCGTGCGGGCCGAGGCGATGCGCCTGAACGCGCGCGGATCGTGCCGCAGTCCGGCCGCATCGAGCAGCACGGCGACAGCCGTCACGTCCGCATCGGTCATCGGCTCGAACTGCGCGTCCGCCCCGAGCGATTTCACTTCGCCCTTCACGTACAGCACCGCTTCATAGAGCGAGTCGCCGAGCGCATCACCCGCATCGCCGCAGATCACCATGCGGCCCGCTTGCGCCATGAACGCCGAGAAGCTGCCCACCGATCCGCCGACGACGATGTCGCCCCCCTTCAGCGAGATCCCGCAGCGCAGGCCCGCATCGCCGTCGATGACGAGCAGTCCGCCATGCGCGGAAGCGCCCGCACCGTTCGACGCAAAGCCCTTCACATGCACCTTGCCGCTCATCATGTTTTCGGCGACCCCGGTGCCCGCACTGCCTTCGATAACGATCGTCGCGTGCTTGTTCATGCCGCCCGCGTAGTAGCCGGCATGGCCTTCGATGGTGACGCTCACGTCGGCATCGACGCCGACCGCGATGTTGTGCGCGCCGTTGGGCGAGCTCACCGTGATCCGCTGGCCCTTCAGTGCAGCGGCATCGCGGTGCAGATACTGGTTCAGCTCCCTGACCGGCGAGCGCTCAAGGTCGAATGTCACGCTTTCCATACATACATCTCCTCGGGTGCCGGTTCGAAGACCTTCGCATTCCTGATATCGGGCAGATGCGCGAGCGAACGGAATTCCGAGGCGATCGCCACGTACTCGTCGTTCTCCGCGACCACAGCGGGCTTGCATGCGAACGGATCGCGGATCAGCGCGAGCTCGGTGGTCGTGCCCATCAGGAAGGTGTAGAAGCCGTCGAGTTCCTCAAAGCCCTTTTGCAGCGCGTCCGGCAACGTGTCGCCTTCGCGCAGGCGCCATTCGAGAAAGCGGCACGCCGCTTCCGTGTCGTTGTCGGTATCGAAGTGAATCCCTTCGGGCTCCAGCTTGCGGCGCACGCCATGCGCGTTCGAAAGCGAGCCGTTGTGCACGAGGCAGAAGTCCTCGCCCGCGGTGAACGGATGCGCGCGATCCGGCGTGACGGCCGATTCGGTCGCCATCCGTGTATGTCCGACGAGATGCGAGCCCTTCAGGTTCGCAAAGCCATAGCGCTGCGCCACCTGCGTGGGCGAGCCGATGTCCTTGTAGAGATCGATCGAGCGGCCCGTCGAGAGCAGATAGAGCTTCGGATAGTGCTGGGTAAGCCAGCTCTTCACATTCTCGACGCTGCCTTGCAGCGTCAGCACGGCATGATTGCCCTTCGCTTCGATGCGCGCCGTGACGTCCATCGCGGCGTTCAACGCGTCGAGCAACGGCTGCCAGGCAAAGCGCTCGCCCTCGTCCGTGAAGCCCGAGTAGAGGCTCAGCTTGCGCTGGTGCGCGTCGACGGCCTTGCCGAACACCGCCAGCCCCGCCGAATCCGGGCCGCGCTCCGTCATGCCGATCAGCATCGGCACCATCAGTTCGCCGAGCCGTTCACGTAGTGCCGGCGTCTTGACCAGCAGACCTACGATTCCACACATAATGCGTCTCCTTAGAAAAATTCGAGGTAGCTCTTCAGCTCCCAATCCGATACGTGACGCATGTATTCGAGCCATTCCATGCGCTTCAACTTGAGGAATTCGTCGGCGACCGGGCCGAGCGCATCGCAGATCAGGCGGTCGGCTTCGAGAGCGTCGAGCGCCTGTTCGAGGTTCTGAGGCAGCACGCCGATCTGGTGCTCGCGCAATTGCTGCGGTGTCCAGTCGTAGAGGTTTTCATTGGCGGGGGCGCCCGGCGACAGTTCGCGCTCGATGCCGTCGAGCCCGGCCGCGATCACGGCGGCGGTCGCCAGATACGGATTGCATGAGCCGTCCGGCAGGCGCAGCTCGATGCGCTCGCCCGGCATGCGCACCATCGTCGAACGGTTGTTGTCGCCGTAGCTGATATAGGCGGGCGCCCAGGTGGCGCCCGTCAGCGAGCGCCCCACCACGAGCCGCTTGTACGAGTTGACGGTCGGATTGCACAGCGCCGCCAGCGCCGGCGCATGGGCAAGCAGGCCGGCCGTGAACTGGTAGCCTAGCTTCGAGAGGCCCATGCCGAGCGGATCGCTTTTATCGGCGAACAGGTTGCGCTCGCCATCGCCGATCGACATGTGCATGTGCATGCCGTTGCCGGGGCGATTCGCGAACGGCTTCGCCATGAACGAACAGATCATGCCGAGTTCGTTTGCGATCTCGGAGGCGGCCATCTTGAAGAACACGTAGTGGTCGCACGAAGTCAGGCAATCCGTGTACGTGTAGTTGATCTCGAACTGACCGTTCGCGTCTTCGTGGTCGATCTGATACACGTCGATGCCCACCGCACGCATCGATTCCGTGAGCTTTTCCAGGAACACGCGGGTGCGCGAGAGACCCTTGTAGTCGTAGCACGGCTTCGCGAGCGTATCGCTCGGATCGCACGGCTCCAACGTGCCCGAGGCCGAACGGCGCAGCAGCGAGAACTCCGGTTCGAGCCCCGTGTAAAGCGTCCAGCCGCGCTTCGTCATGCGCGCGACCTGCTGTTTCAGCGTCACGCGCGAATCGAACGCCCAAGGCTTGCCGTCGACGTGGCCATCGCACGCAATGCGAGCGAGGCCAGGCTGCCACGGCATCGGCGTCAGCGTCGCCAGGTCGCCCACGGCCATGAAGTCCGGACCGTTCGGCTCGATCCCGACACCCCAGATCGCAAACCCGGCAAAACCCGCCCCGGCGCTCAGCACGCTCTTCAGATGCGCGAGCGGCACGGACTTCGCCTTTGCCACGCCGTGAATGTCGACAAACTGCGCCAGCACATATTTCACGCCCTGCTGCGTGAGCCAGGCCCGCGCGTCTTCCGCCGTGTCGAAGCGCGGCACGCTCCCAAGCTCGTTGACGGTCACTGGCAGCTTGCTCGCATCGTTCAGGTTCATTGCCACTCCTTGCAACAATTTATTAACATGCAAAAATATTTCCCTTGAGGAAACTCTCTGCGCGCAACCGTTCCTAAACCCAAGGCCGGCAAACCAGTGCGATCTGCTAACCTTGCTTCCTTTTCCCGAGGCCATCCATGCAAATCGAGGACGACAGCAAATCACCGCTCGAACGCTATCTCGGCACCACGATCCGCGAACTGCGCCAGTCTCACGGACTGACCATTGCGCAGGTCGCCGAGCAGGCCGGCATCAGCCGCGGGATGCTCTCGAAGATCGAGAATGCGCAAACCTCTGCCGGGCTCGACGTGCTCCACCGCATTGCCATGGCGCTCGGCGTCTCGATGTCGGCGCTCTTTCGCAACTTCGACGTCCCGCAAGGCGGCGCCCAGCTGGTCAAGAAAGGCGCCGGCATGGAGGTCGTGCGCAAAGGCACGCAGCGCGGCCACACCTACCATCTGCTCGCCTACGACCAGGGCCCGCGCAAGCTCTTCGAACCCTTCCTCATCACCATGGACGACGAGTCGGAGCGCTTCCCCGTCTTCGAGCACCCGGGCACCGAGTTCATCCACATGCTCAAGGGCGTGATCGAGTACCGCCACGGCCAGCAAACCTACGTCCTGCATCCCGGCGACACGCTCACGTTCAGAGGCGACGTCCCGCATGGGCCCGAACGCCTGATCAAGACGCCAATCCAGTTCCTGTCGATCTTCGTCTACGCCCAGCCCGCCGCCGAGTAAGTCACCCAACTGAGTGACCCAACTTCGTGACCCCATTCCGGGCTACTGTCCAACTGCTATGCAACGTCCATGCCATGTTTATCAATGAGAATCAAAAGTTCCTGTCAATAAACACCGGCGACGCATTGCGGCCCTTCTCCGCCGCTCTGCCTGCCCTGCCCCTGCTTGCCCGCGGTGCGGCCCTATCGTGAATGCGGTGCAACGGTGCACTGAAACGGCCATGCGGGTTACGACGGTGCATCAGCGCAACTTATAAAGCGATGCGGCTAGCGGCTAGCAGAGCGCGTCCCCGGGGAGCTGCGGCAATGCGCGCGCGAGAGCCGGCTGGATCGAGCGGTCGATGACCGTGCGCGTCAAGCCGACGATTTCGCTCGCGAAGTCGTCCCACTCGCCCTGCCGGTGCAACAGAAAAAAGTCGCGCCGCCCAAGCCGCCCGGACGGCAGCGGCAACACGGCGATCTCGTCGAGGTAGTGCCGCGCCTGCCACAGGCACAACGGCGTCGAAATCGCAAAGCCCAGACGGGCCGCCACCAGACTCAACAGCGGATCGGTGGCGTCGAATTCGTAGCGGCGCGGGCTGTCAATGCCGAGATGCCGCGCGAAGCGTTCGACCTGCTGCCCGATCACCGAGCGCGCCGTGTAGCGAATCAGCGGCAGCTCCTTGTTGAGCGTGCGCCAGTCGATCTGCGCGCGGCCGGTGAGATGGCTGCGCGCCACGACGGCAACGAACGCTTCTGAAAAGAGCGGCACTTCGACGATGCGCGCGTCGTTCAGCGTTGTCTGCGTACAGACGGCGAGATCCAGTTCGCGGTCATGCAACTGCTTCGAGAGCCCTGGAGTGAGACCCGACCACAACGCAATCTGCCTGGCCGAATTCGACACCGCGCGAATCAGCTCCGGCCCGACCGTCGCCGCGAACGAATCGACGCATCCGAGCCGCACCGGCAGCGTGCCCGCGTGCGAAGCGTCGCCGATCCGCGTGCTCACCATCTGCGCATGCTCCAGCAGCGGCCCCGCGAGCTCGAGCAAGGCACGCCCCGCGATATTCGGGCGCGGCGGGCGGCTCTCGCGGTCGAACAGCGTCATGCCCTGGTCGCGCTCCAGCGCCGAGACCGCCTGGCTGATCGCGCTCTGGCTCACGCCCAGCTGCTTTGCCGCTCCGGTCATCGAGCCCGTCTCGCACACGGCGGCAAAAGCCTGCAGCGCGCGCAGATCGATTGGCGTTTGGGTCCTTCTCATCGTGACTCCAGTGTCTGCGGCCCTCACCTCGTGCCGCGCGACGATATCGAATGCTGCGTGCCCAAAATCCGCCCGTGCTCACGATGAGCAAATTCGGGCGCACGTCATAAGTTTGCCTAATACAAAATTGCCCCGCATTTCGGCTTCCTAGAATCTGCTCCGTCGCCCTATCGGAAATCGGATATATCCCATGAGTCACTATGACTTCGTCGTGATCGGCGCCGGCGTGATCGGCGCCTCGGTCGCGCACCATCTCGCCGCGGCCGGTGCGAAGAGCGTGCTGGTCCTCGAGCGCGGCACGATCGGCGCGGGCACGACCTCGCAGTCGTCCGGCCTGCTGCGCACGCATTATTCGGTGCGCCAGAACGTCGAACTCGCGCGCTCGTCGTGGTGGGCGTTCAACAACTTTGCCGAGTATGTCGGCGACGAAGAAGCGTCGTGCGGACTGGTCAAATGCGGCTATCTGATCTGCGCGCCCGAGGGCGACAAGCTCGAACCGCTGCGCGCGTCGCTGGCCGCGCAGCAGGAGATGGGCATCGAGGTGCAATTGCTGAACCGCGGCGAAGCGCGCGAGCGCCTGCCGATCGCACAGTTCGACGACGCGGCGCTGGTCGGATTCGAGCCCGAGGCCGGCTTCGCCGACGCCTATCTGGTCGCCACCAGCTTCTCGAAGTCGGCGCGCCGCCGCGGCGTGAAAATCATGGAAGGCGTGAGCGTGACAGGCGTAATCCGCGAAGGACGCCGCGTGACAGGCGTCGAGACCAGCGCCGGCCGCTTCAGTTGCGGCACCCTCGTCAGCACGCAGAACATCTGGACCCCCGAGCTGGCCGCCTGGATCGGCGTGCCGCTGCCTGTGAAGCCGGAGCGTCATACCGTGCTCGCCCTCGACTGCGAGACCGATGCGTACACGTTCGGCATGCCGGCCTTCAAGGATCTCGGTTCGCCCGGCATGCTGTATTTCCGCAGTTACGGCGGCAGCCAGATGCTGGTGTCCGAAGGCGTGGTCGGTGAAACGCTCAATGCGCCGGAAACCGAACAGGGCGATATCTCGCTCGACTATGTCGCCGAAGTCGGCGCGCAGGTCGCCGGGCGGTTTCCCGCCTACGAGACAGCGGGGCTCGCGTCGTCGTGGACAGGCGTCTACGACGTGACGCCTGACTGGAACCCGGTGCTCGGCAGCGTCGGCGATGTCGAAGGGCTGGTCGTCGGATTTGGCTTCTCCGGGCACGGATTCAAGCTCTCGCCGGGCATCGGCAAGCTGCTCGCGCAGCATGCGCTCGGCCAGCCGACCGACGTGTCGCTCGCGCCCTACGCGCTCGAGCGCTTCTCGACGGGTGCGCTGCTGGTCGGCAAATACGGCTCGGGCGCGGTGTCCTGAACCACCGGGACGTTTTACGGAGAAGCGCATGTCTATCAAGATTCTTGTTCCCGTCAAGCGCGTGGTCGATCCAAACGTGCGTGTGCGCATCAGCGCGGGCGGCACGATCGACACGAACGGCCTGAAGATGTCCCTCAATCCGTTCGACGAGTGTGCGCTGGAAAAAGCGCTGCAACTGAAGGAGGCGGGACACGCGTCGCAGGTGAGCGTCATCACCTGCGGGCAGGCCACTAGCCAGGACGTGCTGCGCACGGCGCTCGCCATGGGCGCCGACAACGCGGTCCTGCTCGACACGGGCGCGGCCACGGCGACGCTGGACTCGCTCGCCGTCGCGCGGCTGCTGGGTGCGTATCTGTCGGTACACGGCGAACACGGCACATCCGGCACATTCGGCCTCGTGCTTTGCGGCAAGCAGGCCATCGACGACGATACAGGCGGCGTCGCCGCCATGCTCGCCGGCCTGCTCGGTTGGCCGCAGGCGCTCGACGCAAGCGCGATCGACGCGCACGGCGCCGGCTGGCGCGTGACCTGCGGCGACGACTCGGGCACCGTGACATGGCAGCTCGACGGCGCGGCCGTCGTCAGCGCAGACCTGCGGCTTGCGGAGCCCAGGCGCGTGACCTTGCCGAGCATCGTGAAGGCGAAACAGAAGCCCCTTGCAACTCTCGACGCAGCCACGCTAGGCGTCGAGCTCGCGCCGCAAAGCCGGATTGTCGAGCTGCGCGATCCGCCCGCGCGTCAGGCAGGCGTCAGGGTCGCGGATACCGCCGCGCTGCTCGATGCGCTCACGGCGCATCGCGTGTTCGACCGCACGGGAGCCATCGCATGAAGACCCTGGTAGTGATTGAATCGGACAACGGCGCGATCAGCGACGCGACGCTGCGCGTGATCGGCGCAGTCTCGCAACGAGGCGTGCCTGTTGACGTGCTTGCGCTCGACGCCGGGACCGCGAACGAAGCTGCGCGGATCCCCGGTGTGGCACATGTGCTGAGCAGCCGCTGCGATGATGATGGCATCGGCGTGGTCACGCCGGAGAGGCTCGCGGCACAATTACACGCCGTCTGCACCGGCTATGCGCTGATTGCCGCCGCGCACCGGCCGCTGGTTCGCGGCGCGTTTCCGCGCGCAGCCGCCCTCTGCGGCAGTGCGTTCCTCGCGGACGTAATCAGCCTCGCAAACGAAGGCCGCTTCGTGCGCGGGCTGTATGCAGGCAGCGTGCTGGCGACCGTGGCGAGCGAAAGCGCGCTCACATTGGCGACGTTTCGCGCGTCATCGTTCGCTCCTGTCGAACGTACAGGCGGCAGCGCGTCAATCGTGGCGCTCGATGCGCCGCCGGCATTCGACAAGACCCAACTCGTGGAACACCAGAGCGCGCAGCAAACCGGCCACGATCTGTCGACTGCGCGCATTGTCATGGCAGGCGGCCGCGGCCTCGCGTCGCAAGAAAACATGGCGCGGCTCGGCGCGTTGGCCGGGCAAATCGGCGCGGCCCTGGGCGCATCACGCGCCGCCGTCGATGCCGGCTACGCGCCCAACGCCGCACAGGTCGGACAGACCGGCAAAACAGTCGCGCCCGATGTCTACCTCGCCTTCGGCATCTCCGGCGCGATTCAACATCTGGCCGGGATGAAAGATTCAAAGGTTATCGTCGCCGTCAATAAGGACTCCGACGCACCGATATTTTCCGTCGCCGATTTCGGGCTCGTCGGCGATCTGTTCGAGACGATGAGCGAACTGGAAGCACACGTGGGCGCACGGACCTCACCATGACGAACCTGATGCATCACGATAAGCAAAACGCCTTCCCGCGTCCCTCGGCGGGATTGGGAAAACCGTCTTCGCAGCAATCGATCCATTTCTTCGACTGCGCGCAGCTTGCGCCCGAAGCATGGGCAAGCGGCGGCGGCACGACGCGCACCATCGCCAAACGGGCGGGCGATGACGGCGGCATCGAGTGGCGCGTCAGCCTTGCCACGCTGAACGGCCCCGCAAAGTTCTCGCAGTTTCCGGGTGTCGATCGCACACTGCTGTTGCTCGACGACGGCGCAGTCGATCTGCATTCGCAGGATGGCGCGTGGTTCGCGCGCCCCGGACAGCCCGTGCAGTTCCCCGGCGATCTGCTGATATGGGCGAGCGTGCCGGCCAAGCCCGTCGAAGTGCTGAATGT
The DNA here is from genome assembly GCF_005503145.1 of Burkholderia sp. 4M9327F10. Taxonomy (GTDB): domain Bacteria; phylum Pseudomonadota; class Gammaproteobacteria; order Burkholderiales; family Burkholderiaceae; genus Paraburkholderia. The sequence continues at coordinate 26,381 of NZ_SCNV01000085.1, forward strand.
GATGACGCGGCGCGGCGTCTGCCAGGCAAGCGTCAATGTCGCGTCGCACTCGCTGCGGATCACGGCGGCTTCGACACAGTTCGTCTTGTGCGTCGCGGGGGAATGGAGCGTGTCGAGCGCGCTGCTCAGCGGCGTATCGCTGCAGCCGATGACAGGCGTCTGGATCGACGGACGGCGCGAGGAAATCGACCTGCACTCAATGGCGCCTGGCGCGCGCCTCGTTTCTGTCGCAATCGATATGGCCGGGTGTTAAAGCATGCAAGACACCCTGCTGATTGAGCAGTACGGCCCGCGCGAGTCGATGGAATACGACGTGGTGATCGTCGGCGGTGGCCCCGCCGGCCTGTCCGCGGCGATCCGCCTGAAGCAGCTGGCAGCGGAGAAAGG
>NZ_SCNV01000086.1 GCF_005503145.1 Burkholderia sp. 4M9327F10
ACGTCGATCACTCCGTTCCCCCGCCCGTTGCCGAGCAGGTCAGTGTTCTACGTGGGTCAATATTCGATGCAAATTACTGCGTAGGGTGGGTCAGGATTCCGCGCAAATCAACAAACAGCGTTTCTCAACAGCAAAAGCGGGACCGCAGAAGATGTCTATAACGCCGTTTTCCTCGAGATCCAGCGACTAAACACGACTCGCGTCGAGTCCGAGTGGCTCAAGGTTCCGGGACTGCGGACCATTCAAAGGCGAATCCAGAGCATCAACGCATTTGAACGCACGGTTGCCCGCTATGGTGAGCGGGAAGCGCAGCGCCGGTTCGCTGACCAGCTTTGCGCACGCAGAGTGTCCAGAATTCTTGAGATCGTTGAAATCGACCATACCCCAATCGACCTGGTCTATTCGGACGCCGACGGCAGAGCGATCGATCGCCCGTGCTTCACCGTTGTCCTGGATCGTTTCTCTCGGTGCGTGCTTGGTTTTTGCATCAGCTCAGCCGGACACGGCGTTCACGCCGTATTCGAAGCCCTGCGGCACTCGATGATGCCTAAAACCTATCTTAGGGAGCGATTTCCCGATCTACCCCTGGAATGGCCATGCCACGGTTGGCCAGAGCGCTTATTGATGGACAACGGTCGAGAATTCCATGCTCTTGCAGTAATCGACGCCCTCACGAACCTAGGCGTGGTATGCGAATACGCCGCTTCGCGCGATCCAAACGACAAGCCATTCGTTGAACGTTTTCTCAAAACGTTCAACTACTCGTTTATCCACAAACTTCCGGGAACCACCCTCGCAAAGGTGCATCAACGCGTCGGGTTCAAATCGGAAGATGAAGCTTGCATCACGTTCGAGCAGCTCAACGAAATGGTACATGTCTGGATCACGTCCGTATATCACCTTCGACCACATAGAGGTCTTGCCGGGCGCGCGCCGATCGATGTGTGGAAGGAGAGTGCAGCTGCATTTCCCCCCACGCTGAAGTGCAATGCAGAGGATCTCAGCATCGAATTCGGCGAGTTTGCCGAGAGCGCTCTCCAGCACTACGGCATCGACTTCAATACGTTCAGGTATGTATCTCCCGAATTGCTCGCCCTACGGCGGATGCTACCCGCCAAACCAAAGGTCCAAATAAAGGCTCCCTACGAAAACGCCGGCGTAGTCTGGGTGTGGAACCCGATCGATAGCCAATACATCCGTGCTGACAACACCGATGAGCGGTTCAACAACTTGACGGTAGAGCAGGCCAAGTTAGTCAAGCGCGAATACGCAGCCTCCGATCCTCATCAACGAACCCGGGCAAATGGAGAAGAGATGATCCGCCAAAAGGCCAACGAGGCAATGCAATCAAAGGAATTGAAAACACGCAAAAAGGGGGCTCGCCAGGCACATACCACCTCGAAATCTGCCAATCGCCTCCCACGCGCAGCGTCCGAACCTCAAATCGCCGCTCCACTTGCCGCCCTCACCTTCGAGGCAGACGAGCTTTCAGAGTTCGAAGTCGAATCGATGGACGTCGAGGTAAATCATGAAAGATAAAAATCAATGTATCGGTATTGTTAAGGATATCAGATTAAGCTTCATCAATTTCCCTCATGTCAAAAGGATACTGGCTGCATTGGATCGTATGCACGAGTACCGCTGTGGTAACGAGGAGGCCGAGCACATCATGTTGCTCGGCGAGTCCGGGGTCGGAAAATCGACGTTGCTTTTCAGGTACGTCGAGAAGCATCCTGTCATTCAGCACGAGGAATTCACCGAAGTCCCGGTCCTTTACGTGCCGCTCGGTCAATCGCCTACCCCTAGGATTTTGGCTAGCACGATCCTGAAGGCACTCGGCGACCCGAAGTGGAACCTCGGAAAGGAGATTGAGTTGACCACGCGACTCGTACTTCTGATCAGGCAGTGTCGCGTGAAGCTTGTCCTCATCGATGAAGCCAATCATTTGATCGACCGAGGTGGGGAAAAAACACTGCACACCGCAGCCGATTGGCTCAAGCGCCTGGTCGACGCGACCCGCGTTTCGTTTGTTCTAGCCGGCATCCCGCGCACCAGGCGTTTGCTCGCCACAAACGATCAACTGCGTGATCGTTTCAGAGAGGTGATCGAAATCGACCGCTTCTCGGTTGCAAACACGACGAACGAACACGAGTTCCGAAGTGCGCTCAACGTTTTCAAGGGATATCTGCAGGATCTCCCCACGCTGGATATCTCAGGGAAGACGATTGTTCGTCTATTCGCCTTCGCGACTGATGGGCGGCTTCGCGACATTCGGAGACTACTGGCGCGCTCCGTCGAACTGGCCTTTGAACAACCGGATCCCAGATTGACAGATTTGGTTCTAGCGGAAGCCTTCCGGACCGTCATCTATCCCGGTTCTCCAGACCACCGAAATCCTTTCCATAAGGCGTTCGACGAAATGCCTCTCGTGAAAGGTGACGAACCGTTTGCACCTGTGGAGCGCTGACATGAACGCCTTGAACCCGTGTGGTCGGCCGTTGTGCCGCCCGAGCCCTATGCCCGACGAGTGGTCTGAGACATACCTCTTTCGACTTGCGAGGGCAAACGGCATATACCGGCCTCGGCTGAGTGACATTGATCGAATTCGCCCCACGCTTGCGACAACCTCGTCGACGAAGCCCGACGGTTATCCCGTGTGGAGCGAGGCAACGTTACCACGCTGGAGCGTGGTAACTCGGGCGAACAGCATTCGGTATTGTCCCCAGTGCATGGCTGAGTCCAGGTACATTCGCTCGTGTTGGCGTCTGACCCATCTCGAGGTTTGTACGATCCATGCTATCCGGCTCAAGGACGACTTGGCCGAACCCGTTATGACGAGGGGTTACAGGCAACCTGACAAGCATTTCATCACTGAGGTGACGAATGAACAATTGTGGGCAGGCGCTTTATGCCCCATGCCAGGCGAGCGGCGTCATATTGAACGATTGTGGTCTGGACTCGAGCAGTTGCTTATCGACGGCAAAGCTCCCGAAGCAACAGAGCAACTCACTTGCATTCTGTTCCTGGAGGTGTTGCTTGATGCGATAGCGACCGTGCCAGACGAGCTTGGGTACCACTCTGTGGGTATCCCACGGTCAACGCAAATCGCCGAGCTAGTCGAGAGGCATCAATTTCTCCTCACGCCAAACCTGGGCGGTATACGCAACTTTCTGGATCAGATCACCGGCGCTTCAAATCGGAACGCTGTGCTTGCCCGTTTGCGTCGCATGCTGATAGATGAAGGTCGGCGGCAAACATGTCTTTCCAGACTACCAATCGCGAGGCTACGAAGAGAGCTTCTGATGAACATACGGGGAGATCGCACAATGCCCACCTGTGGCCCTCTCCATCCCAGTCACAATATCCCATGCGGATATGTGAGTCTCGAAGAGGCGGCCTCGCTCATCGGATGTCCCGTAAGGCTACTGAAGCACCTCATTCATAACGATAATCGCCACGGAGCCCGCATCGTGCTGCACGGTATGAGGCGCTATACGTATCTTCCACCTTGGACAGTGGAAGCATGCCGCCGCTGGTATGCCTCGCTTGTTACTCCACGGCAGTTGCTGAATGAACTTCACATCGAGCGTAGGGGCTACGCTGCGCTGTTGAGTACGGACCTGCTCCGGCCAATTTCCGTTGACACATCCACCTTCTTCAGGCGGGCAGACTTCACTGATCTATGCCGACGATTGGAAGACGTATCGCGGCCGTTCCCGGTCGAGTATGCCCATCTACATCCTCTGTTTGGCGAATGGATGTCGTGGAGCAACGGCATTAAGGCTGCATCGCTCGAAGTGGTGAGGGATGCGTTCAGTGGCAAGCTTCCGATCTTCCGGACGTTAGACGGTCTTGGCCTGTCTGCCTACTTTGTCGATCAATCCGCGGTCGAACGCCTGCGGCAACTCAAGCGGAGGGAATTGGCAAGGTACAGGCAACGGGAATGTTCGCCCAATCAGCTTTCGCTGCTGGCGGAATGAGTCTCGAGTCCGCCCGTAGCGGGGACTGGCGCACCTTGGGAACAGCCCTCTTTTCGGACCGTTTGTTGGTGCGTCCGTCAGTACTTCCCGACGAGAGCTTCCCAGGCTACCGCATGCGGGTCGCATTTGCCAACGGACTGTCCGACCCTGGGTGGCTCGACTGTGTGGTTCACAGTCTTCCGAAAACCCACGGCGTTGCCCGTTGGTGCCCGCACTGCCTCGCCAATCCAGGGTGCTATTGGCGTGAGGACTGGTACTCTGGGCCGGCAGCGTGCTTGGTACATCGATGTTGGTTGACCTCCGCGTGCAACGCATGCCAGCGAACGCTGCGCTGGAAGCATGTTCGCTTTTTCACATGTACTTGCGGCGCATCATTGCGGGATGCACTCGTAGACAGATTTTCTGCTGATGTCCTGAAACTGCTCGCCGAGCAAGCCACCTCCAACGGTGGTCTGCCATCCGTTTTGGAGCGCTGGAACCTCGCCCGTTTTCTCGGAGCGCTGTCCCAATTTGGGCTTCACGGCAAGCCGTTGAAGAAAGCCTCACGTCAAAAGGAGAATATCGAGCAGTTGGTGGTGACCTGCGGCGCATCACTGATGGCCGATCAGTTGGCCTGCTTCGAGTTGCTCGATCGCCTGCGTGCTCCTGTGGCGAGCGCGAATAACGTTCCCTTGCTATCGGAAGCCTTCCCACATCTGCTCGTTATGCTGCGCAAGCAGTTGAATGAGACCGAGCGCCAATGGGTTATGGTCCTGCTGGACGCCTACGTTGCAAGTTCATCGCGCCGCGGATCTGCGCTAATCTGGGAACGGAAAGGCTCCAACCAACGGACCAGCACGGAGTTCTGCCGACAGAAAACGCGAAGCCCTGCAATTGTCACCATGCTTGCGCAGACGGGCACCGCCGTACCGGTCAGGCGAACGCTGACCGGCCGGAAAAAGTTCGTGATCAGTCAGGCAGACCTGCAAGATCTCTGGAAAGCCCAGCGTTCGCTGATTGCCGCGAAGACGGCCGCTCGATACGCGGGGATATCAGTCAATCGTATCCATGTGCTGGCAAAAGCAGGCCTGATTGCTTCGACCGGCAAGCGAGTCGACATGAGGTCCGTCGATCTTCTGCTCCGCAAAATCGTGGCTGCCTGCGCGTGTGACGTCCCGGTATTTGAGGATCCGGTCAGCCTGACCGAAGCTTTGCGTCGGTACGTTCCGGTTGAAGCGACTGGAGCATTCTTCAATCGGCTCATGAGCGGTGCTGTACCCTTGTTCGTAGAGCCGGGGAAGGTACCGGCGTTGCGGAATATTGTCGTGAACCGTGGTGAAGTAGTCCCGGCAGTGCAGGCGCTGGCCGCATCGGGTTCCCTGATATCCATTGTCGAAGCGGCCCATCGCCTTGGCGTCAAGCAGGAAGTGATGTATCACTTGGTCAACATAGGTCTCGTCAGGACTCGAACGGGCAAACAGCGGCGCCGGACAACGCGAGTCGTCGATGTTAATGACCTGCAGGAGTTCACCGAGCAATTTCTGCCGCTGTTCACGGTGGCGAAGGCAATGGGAATCTCCGCTCGCGGAGCGCCTGGCTGGGCCAGGCAGCATGGCATTGAGATCGTTACCGGACCATCGGTCGACGGCGGACGGCAGTACTGGATCCGAAGGCAGGCGTGGAAATTTCCTGCAGCGTAAAACGTGAAGCATGAAAAGTTGGTTTCGTGGGTCGTGTGAACCCCGTCCTGTTAGCAGGAGCGTGTATGAAAATCTGGAAGTCTCAACCGGTTAAGTTGCAACCCATTGTCTTTCTGTCCCGCTGGCAAGTCATGGAGACGGAAGATGGTTTCCGCCACTTCATCGGGCACAACATGGAAACCATGACCGGGCGGGCAAGCACTGGTATCGTGAAATTTGACCCGGAGACACGCCGGGGAGTGACCGGGTCCGGGAGAATCTACGAACTGGTCGGGGAAAGCGGCGTCGACACGAAAGCCAACTATCTGTGGGCTGTCAGTTGCGCTCAGGCTGGCATGGCTTCGATGGATGTATCGTCCGAGTACGATCAACCGGAAATCATGTCCCTGCGACCTGTCGCGCCTTATATTGCCAATCTGTTCTGCGACGGCAGCCCGGCGCGCCTTAGCGCCAAAGTTCCAGCCACCGGTCAATCCTTCGAGGGACAGGATCCGGAGGACCTGGCGGAACTGCTGTTTGCCAGGGGCGTGCGACAGGGTTACTTGCGCCTCCCGGACTCAGACAGGATCGAGAATTGGACCGAGTTCGTCGATCTCGTGCGCGCTGTAGAGCATCGGCTCAATCAACTGGAGCGGGGCTTGCCTCGTGACGCCGACGGAACACGCAGCGGCGAATGGTAATGACGCTGCGGTGCTCTTGCGCTATCGAACGCCCTGACTCGCCCCCGGCTAGTCAGGTAAGAAGCAACCAGACCTTTGACTGTGAAGCCATGAAACTGCTCGTCCTGTCCGATCTGCACAACGAATTCGAGCCAACTGTCGCTGATGCGCAGGCCGTCACCCGGGCCGATGTTGTCGTGCTCGCTGGCGACATCCATACGAAGGATCGAAGCGTTGAGTGGGCTCAGGCATTCGTTGACGATCCGGCCAAGCCCGTCATTCTGGTGGCGGGGAATCACGAGTTCTATCGCGGGCACTTCGACCACACGCTGCACAAGCTTCGCGAGCTTGCGTACGGCACCAACATTCATTTCCTTGAGAACGATGTGTTCGTGCTGGGCGACGTCCGTTTTCTCGGATGTACGCTCTGGACCGACTTCAAGTTGTACGACCGGGACACTTCACCCGCTATGTGCATGCGGGATGCCCAAAGTGCCATGAGCGACTTCCGGTTGATTCGCGCGACGCCATCGTATCGAAAATTGTATCCGGCAGATACGGTCCGGCGCCATGAGCTATCGCGTGCATGGCTCCGAAATAGCCTGAACGAACCATTTGTGGGTAAAACCGTTGTCGTTACGCATCACGCTCCGTCGGAGGGTTCCGTCGAATCGGAGTACGAGGGAGACTCGTTGACCCCGGCTTACGCCTCGAATCTGGAGGGTCTCATGGGACCTTCCGTTCCTCTATGGATTCACGGCCATATGCATACCAGCTTCGACTACATCGTCTCTCCCGATTCTGAGCCAAGTGGTACACGCGTGATCTGTAACCCGAGAGGATACTCCCCGAAACATCTGAATCCCCACTTCAATCCTTCACTGATCGTTGAAGTCTGAACGACATTGGAATCCCATGGGCTACCGGGTCACTGTCGAATTTGACGCGGAGTATGTCTACGTTGTTCAACTGGCTGTATGCAACGCGACAATCTTGCTTCGCCATTCGCCAGCCTGGCTATGCGTCAACTACACTTGAAAAAGTCGGACGCGCGCGTTTCTGCATGATGAATAAGAGGCATATCCACACCAAGTTGCTGCCACGCAGCTACTGCAAGCGACAAAGCGGCCAATACTCCGGCGAGACCTACGATCAATTCGCTTCGCTTCGTGACGTTCTCGGCCGACCACGACGGAAAATGCCGCTGCAAGGCTTTGGTTGTCGTTGCAACCAAAATTTCGCGCTTTACCCAGTGAAGCAGAAAATAAAAAGTTGACGAGAAAACGACCATAAACAGGACGAGAAAGCTAAATGCTCCGACAGAAGGAAGAGCCGCTTTCTGTGTGACATCCGGGATCATCAATAGCATGTAACCCGCGGAGATCCCAAATGCAAACGAGCCGGAGTGGATGAAAAGCTTCAACAAAGGCTGACAAGCCCATTGCACGAGATTTCGAGAGAAAAAAGATCCATTGCTCAGCATTGCCAAGGCAACGAGCAGTGCATCGATCGTCAGGAAATCTAAGTATCCCGAAGTTGTTGCCTCACGAACGAGAGAATTCATTCGTTCGCAACCTCCTACGGCGATCGGGCTATTCAGCTCTTTGAACATTGCATACACTAGCATGAGTGCAATACCAACCGATACTACGCCGACCGACTCACGAATCATGCGAGTGGTCTCCTTGCTGGCATGTTCTGTGGCCTGATCCAAGGCATTGCGAGCGAGATTTACATTCTGGGTGGCTTCTAGCATATTGATTTCCTATAGGAACGAGAGTGCCTGTATGTCAGCCTCTAGATCGGGATGCCTGTCGTTGGGAAAGCGTGGCTGCTCAAGCCTATCTGGCCGTGGTGTTCACCGAAGGTTTAGCGATAAAGGCGACAAACGGGGTGTAGATCACACGCCCTGTTTGCCGCACTTCGCCGACCTTGACGTCGCTTGCAGCTTTACCCGTGAAAGACCTTATTATCCTGAGCATCTTCTCGCTGGATGGGTGTAAATCTGTTTATCGGCGGCCTGCCAAAAATCTGTAGCCCTTGGTTTCAGACCGGGCTAATGCGTTTTGGATGACCGTCATCTTCAAGTACTGAACTAGAGGGTTCAGATCAGGAGCTAGCCATATAGTGTCCAGCAGGGCATCATGCGTCACGAGCATGTCTCTATAGAACTTCGAGCGTTGATTCGCACGTGGATGATGAGCCCGCCACGCCCCGAGAAAATCGCGTCGCTCGTCAGGATTCCAGTGAATAGTGCACGCTCTGGACCGACTCAAGTTGTACGACCGGGACACTTCACCCACGATGTGCATGCGGGATGCCCAAAGTGCCATGAGCAACTTACATTTTGCCCAAGCAGGCTGAGTTGCTGCTCAAACCGCCTCCTACTCAAACTAGAGTGTCGATTGGAGCAATCGAACGAATCGTCAGCGGGTCGGTGAGCCCGTCTTGACGAGCGAGATCAGGCGTTGGTTGCGATCGGCTGCCGGCGGTGGGCAGCGACGCGGCAATGCGCTAGCCCGTTTTTCAGTAGGTGTGCCAGGGCGTCCTTCAGATAGGCGTGCGGAGCGGGTCAGGCTCACGACCGGAAGTCATCCTGACAGAGGTCGCTCGGTGAACTCTTGATCAGCTGTCCGGGTTCGGGGCGACAACGGCCTGCGGCCTGACCGATGAAATTTCTACACTGACGCTTCAAGCGCGGGCGGGTCCAGGGCGATTGTGATCCACGATCAGGCGAAATAACCTTCGACGACTTGCGTCAAGGTTTCCTCAACGAACCGGGCGCCTTGCTCGGTCGCCGCCATTTCGAGCGCGGTCTTGCCGTCAAATCGGATTTTTTGCGCGCGTAGCCAAATCAATGCCTTCTCGCGGCTACCGAATGCGATTTCCGTCTGAGTGATGAGTCTGGCGAGACGTATGGCCTTGTCCGATTCGTCCACAGACAGTCGCTCCCCGTTCTGGCCGCGACGTAGCAGCGTTCGAGCCTGAACGATGAACGCCAACTCGTCAGCTTTCAAACCGTACACACCAAGGCGATCGATTACGTCGATGCCAACGCGCTGCGCTGTTAATGCTGCGAGATCGCTGTTTGACGTGATCGGAGTCTGAAGCAGCTCACCCAGCAACGAAAATTCGGCGCTGCCGGTAGTGATACGGCCAGTCGGTTGGAATGGAATTGTCGGCATGACGAGGCGTCTGGGCGGGATATCCTTACATTCTAGGAAATCTGCCAGTATCGCAAGCCGCCCGACCGGAAAATATGTGCCCTGGTTGCCGAATTGTTGGCCGCCGCCGCGTCTGCGGCCATACGTGAGTTGCCCACAATAGTCGAACGGCTGGTTCTTGCTCGGAGTGGGACGTCCTGATCGTTACGATGCACCGCACTTGTTTGCGTCGGATGAGGGTAAGCCGTTGATCTTTCCGTCGTCAAACCTGTTGACGTAAGCGGGGGTTGAGTAGGCGAGCGAGGATTACTTTTCCTCGCGCTTCCTGAAGCGCGGCGACGTTATCAATCTCGAAACGTACACCGCGCTCACGCTCGATTTTTCTCACCTCGCGGATACCAACGGCATAGGGAACGAGGTATCGGAGCAGGAAGAATGGTGCCACCATGAACGCTGCGACAACGACCAATAGAAGCAACTCTTTTCCCCTCGCACCAAACGCGGCGCCGATCACGCTCAGCGCCGCGACACCGAGGGCGCCCCCGAGGTTCGCGGCGGAGTTCGGAGTGGCGTGGCGCTTTTCATTTTTGCGCGTGCGCACAATTCTCTTAACTTTCCCATCCTCAATAGCGAGCGTTGGACTGATGAGGGAGCGGTTGAAATCATGCCAGTTGGCTTGTCGTTCACGTTGGTAACGAAATAGATAAACAGTTGCCAGCAGGAAGAAATAAACGCAGGTCACCAGCACCGGACCCTGCGGCGGAAGCCATCGCTCCAGAGCGGTCTGAATCACCATCACCATGAAAAAGCAGAAGAACAGTGTGAGCAGGCTGTGGACTGTCCGCTGATACGTGGTGTATCTCGTCGTGAAGAACGCTGCGATGACGCTGCAGACGAGCGCAACGACCAGCACCGGCACGATAAACCAGCCAAGTATCGGGAAGTAGGCCGAAGTCAGGCCGGCCGTCACGAAGCAAAGAAAGAGCAGTAGCAAGGGTAAGCGGATCAACTCACGTTCCATATGTTTCTTTACCAGTGGTGGTGAGCAGCAAACCCGTCCCACGCCTTGCCGATGCTCTCGCCATACAGATGCGAGAAAGCGACCTGCACGCCGATGCCAACGGCAAAGCCAACAGCGAGAACAGCGATGACGGGGACCTCCACAGGCGCTCCAACGATTGCGACAACCGCGCCCGGCAAAACGGCGCCCGCGCCCCAACCGGCCAGCCAGCCGGCGGCGTTCGCGGGCTGGCTATGTGCCTCGAGACTTGCGAACTGGTGGAAATTGTCAGCATCAATCGCATCTGAAATTGCCTGCGGTCCCAACGCAAGCAGACCGCCTACCCTGACACCGGTAATATGGCCACCCAGTGTATCGGCGAAGCCGTCGAGGTTTAGCCTGCTTCGCGCTTCGAGTGCATCTAGCGTGGCTTGGCGATACGCCGGGATGCGCACCACATTTTGCGCGGCCCTCCCACGAATTACATATCCAGCGGCCTTTTTGTTGACCGGAATCTCAAATACCCATTTTCCGTCGACACGCACCAGTTCCAGCGTTTTCCCGAAACGTTTTTGAGCCGACTTGATTCCTTGGTTGCCGCTCTTGCGTGCCCACGCAAGAAGCTTCGCCCGCTCGCTTTCAGGTATATCCAGAAGATCAGAGGTTGGCGCTTTTTGCGCAAGCGACAGCGCAGCGCCGGCACCGGTCCCAAGACTGGAGCCGATGTTGGTTGGCGCGTAGATCGCTTTCAGAACGTCGCCGTCCAGCCCCGGAACACTTTGCGCTTCTTTGTACAACTTGCCAAATTCTGTCTTACTGAAGCTCTTCTCAGCGTCGCGCAGTGCCTGTTGTAGTTGAAGGAGCGCATTTACGCGTTCCTCCGACGTCATGTCCTTGTCGTATTTCAGCTTGGCGATGAGGTAACGACTGGCGGCTCCGGCGTCAGCCGGATACGTGCCGCCGACATTCACCAATATGCGCGATGCATCAGTTCCCGTGCCGAGGACCGGTCCGACGTCAGGGGCACTGCCGGGGCCGAGCAATCCAGGGTGCCCAAACAGGGTGCCGGGATTATCTGCTGTACACGCGTTGAATTCCGATTCAGCCATTTTTACATTATGGACGTGGGTTAAATGGAGCTATGAGAAATATTTTCCGAATATGCCAATTGAATATCAAGAACCTTGATTGTTAAATAATTTTACGACGCACAGAATTTCCTTAACGCCGATTATAATCATGGGCAAATTTTAACCGCGATATCAGCGAATATGGCGATTTCGGGCACGACAAAATTGATTATGCCGTACAGGGGGCCTTATGCAGATGTCTGACTTCAGCCAGATCCTCAGCTTGCAGAATAACCGGTTGTTCTCGGTGAAAACGCCATTGTCTGGCCGGTCTCAACTGCTGGTCAGCGGCTTGAGCTATCAGGAAGAGTTGTCGAGCCTTTACACGATTGAGCTCGGGTTGACCTCCCAAGACGCAACGATCGAACTCAAGCAGTTAATTGCAAAGGACGTGTCTGCGGAACTCACGCTCTCCGATGGCACGACCCGATATTTCCACGGCTATGTGACCCGATTCATCCACCTCGGAACAGACGGCGGACTCGCGACCTATTCCGCGACGCTGCGTCCGTGGGTTTGGATGCTGGGCCGGCGTTATGACATCCGCATATTTCAGGAGAAGACATCGGAGGACATCCTCAAAGAGGTGTTTTCCCAGTACGGAGTGATCGCACGCTACGAATTCCGCTTGCTCAAATCGCTCAAGCCATACAGCTATTGCACGCAGTACCGGGAATCCGATCTCAACTTCATGAAGCGGTTGCTTGAACATGATGGCCTGTTCTTTTACTTCGAGCATGCCCAAGACGGTCACCGGTTGATCATCACCGATGATTCGACTGCCGCAAAGCCGATCGACGGAAATTCGGTGCTACGGTTCGCCACAGGGGAAATGCTCGATGAGGATAATGCTGTCACCCAGTTCCGGGCAGACCGCAGACTCGAATCCGGTCGTATCACCCTGAAATCTGCGGATTACAAGGCGCCGAACGCCAGTCGTCTTGTGTCGAGCGATACCCTCACGAATCAGGGCGACGTCGCAAAGTACGAGGTCTACGATTATCTCGGTGCGCACGCGTTTGATTCGAGCGACCGAGGCGAGGAACTGATGCGCTTTCGCCTCGAAGCGCTCGAGGCGGAAGGCAAGGTATTTATCGGTGCAAGCAATTGCCGCACGCTTGCCAGTGGTCACACCTTCACGTTGATCGATCACTACGACCACGACAACGGTCAAGCCGCGGATAGGGAGTTTCTGGTCCTGTCTGTTAGCCATCACGGCACCAACAATTACCAGTCGTCGGGGGGATCTGCGACGTACGCCAATAGCTTCGTCTGTATCCGCAAGAAAATACCTTTCCGTCCGGCGCTATCCACACCGAAACCAATGATTCCGGGACCGCAAACGGCGATTGTGGTCGGACCGAAAGGCGAAGAAATATACACGGACGAACTTGGTCGCGTGAAGGTGCAATTCCACTGGGACCGCCTTGGCACAATGGACCATCGCAGTTCCTGCTGGGTTCGGGTCGGACACGCGTGGGCGGGTTCCGGCTTCGGCGCAGTGCAGATTCCCCGGATTGGTGACGAGGTGGTCGTGTCATTCCTTGATGGCAATCCCGACCGCCCGATCATTATCTCGCGCGTATATAACGCGACGAACCAGCATCCCTGGAAACTGCCTGATAACGCAACCCAGAGTGGGATCCTGTCACGCTCGACGAAGGGAAGTTATAGCACGGCCAACGCGATCCGCTTCGAGGACAAGAAAGGCGCAGAAGAGTTGTGGCTGCAGGCCGAAAAAGACATGACGGTCGTCGTCGAGGACGCGCAGACAACGCAGGTTCTTGGTGGGGACCGGACCATCACGGTCGACAAGGGCGACCAGAAAACCACAGTGTCGGTTGGCAATCTGACAGATACCGTCTCGCAGGGGAACACAACCCAGCAAACGCCTACCGGTGTGCACACCATCGAAGCCAAGGAACTGTGGATCAAGATCGGCGGCGATGGCGGGACGAAGATCCATATGACGGGCGACACCATCGAGATCTACAAGGGCTCGTCGGTTATTCACATTGATGACGGGCAGATCAAGGTTCAGGCCAGCAACACGCACATCAATCCCGATAACTGAATTCTGGGCCCAATCAATTAGCGTTTCACCGGAAGAACACCATGTATCAGATGCAGGAAGGCTCTCTGTCGCTGCCCACTGACTGGCACGATAAGTCGATGAATGTGTTCGTGTCGGTTGCGACCGGAACGGAGGGCGTGAGCTTTGTCGTGACCCGGGAGAGTTTGCCTTGGGGGATGAAGTTTCACGAGTACACCGCGAATGAAGTCCAGAAGCTTGCAAAGCAGGTTGCGAGTTACGAACTCATAGCCAGCGCGGATACGGAAGTATCGGGCCGCGCGGCCTATACCCACGAATTCCGGTGGCTAAACAATGGCAAGCCAATCCAGCAACTGCTCACGATGGTTGAGTACGGCAAGCGGGTGCTGATGTTGACCTTCACCGCGCCCGGCACGATCAGTGAAACGCAGAAGGCCCAGGTGCAGGAAATCATCCAGAGCCTGACCCTGCACGAACCCAACTGAACGCCGCACGACCATGGCCGACCAGGATAACGATAATCCCACCAGCACCGGGGAACCGACCGGCAGTGCTACTGAGCGGCTGGCCAACCTGCAGACGCTTGAGGACGGCGATGCCGCCAAGCAGCAGCAGATGAAATGGGTAGACGGCGCGAACTATGGAATGCTCGGCGCCGACGTCGGCTACGGCTCTTACGCTGCGGGCTCGGCTGCAGTAGCAACCGGTGCGACAGGGGCGGCAGCAGCGGGAGCCGCGGCGCTGGCGGCCGTTCCGGCCGTCGTTGCGTTGGCTGGCTCCTGGGCGCTGGGCAAGCTGGGTGTGACCGGGGCTATTGCCGAGGGCGTCACAAAGGTTGGTGATGCGCTTGGCTTGACGATCGGCCGGGGCGATCCTCATCCTGCGTGTGTCGGCGATGAAATCGCTCACTCTTCCGGCTTCTTCGGGATGATGGCAGGCCTCGCAGCGGGCATTGCAATCGGCGCGATGGTTGCCGCTACCGTCGCGACCGGAGGGCTGGCGGGTGCGCTTATTGTCGGCGTATGCATGGCCGGCGGCTTGAGTCTCGGCAGTGCGCTCGCCTCCGCTAGCCAGAGCATGGGTAGCAACTGCGGCACGATCACCAGCGGGTCACATACCGTGACCTTCGAGGGGAAAGCTGCTGCACGCGTCACCGATGTCACGTCCTGTTCCAAACACTCGAGTTCGCCAGAGCCTCTCGTTGAAGGTAGCAAGACGATCACGATCAACGGGCTTCCGCTCGTGCGCATCGGGCATTCGACGCATTGCAGCGCCAAGGTGAATTCAGGCCGTAAAAGCATCTGGGCTGACCGGACAACGGGACAGTATGGGCCGAAAAATCCGGAGCTGACCGCCGGCGAGGAGTTCTTCGCCGGTTTGCTCGGCGGGCTGCTCGGCGCGAAGCTAGGTGGCATGCTTGGCGATGCGCTGGTGAAACGCGAGCCGACTGAGTCCGCGGAAGTGTCCGGGAAGAAGGACGAGACCTCGACCTGCAAGGAAGATCCGGTCGATGTGGCAACCGGCGAGATGGTCGATATTCGCACGGATATTTCGATTCCGGGTGTCTTGCCTTTGCAGTTCTCCCGGCGTTACCGGACACGTTCAGGCGACTCAGGACTTCTTGGGCCGAAGTGGTCAACCAGTTGGTCTCAGCGCTTGACGTTCCAGGATGGACACCTCGTGCGTTTCCACAACGGAGTCGGTCAGGCGATCACCTTCATCGCCCCCGAAGCCGGCCTTGATGGGATCAATCTGCGTGAGCCACGCTATCGCCTGATCGGCAAGCGTGATGAACCGCGCGTTCTCGATCATCAGACGCGGCAGGTATTGGTGTTTGCGCCGCTTGTCGACGGAGGTGCATCAAGGCTGGAGCGTATTGAGGATCTGAGCGGCAATGCCGCCACCTTCTACTACGATGGGGAAGGCCGCCTCGTCAGTGTCGCGCATACGGACGGCTACCGGCTCGACATGAAGTACCACGGTGCGAAACGCGAAATCGAGCAGGTCGTCCTGCACGACGTGTCGGGCGACCCGCAGACGCTGGTCGCCTACGGATACGACGGATCGATGCTGGCCGATATGGCGAGCTTCCAGCACGGCCACTTTCATTACACGTACGACGCAAACGGCTGGATGACGAGCTGGCGTGATACCGACCAGACCGATGTCCGGTATCTCTACGACGACGTCGGCCGTGTGATCGAAACTGGTACCCAGCAGGGGTACCATACCGGACGTTTTATTTACGAAGACAGTCGAACGCGCGTCATCGACGGTGATGGCGAGTGGGTTTACGAATACAACGACGACGGCCTGGTCACGGTTGAGACCAATCCGCTTGGCCATACAACCGTGCGGGAATGGGGACTCGGACGGTTGCTGTCGCAGACGGACGCACTTGGTCGGCGCACGGAATTTCAATACGACGAACGCGGTAATCTTATCGCGGCTCTGGAGGCCACGGGTAGCACGACGCGGTTCGAATACGATGACAATCGTTTGATGACTGCGGTCGTTCTGCCTGCCGGTGGACGTGTCAAATTTGAGTATGACCATCTTCAACGCCTGACTGAACGTACCGCACCGGATGGAACGGTCAGGCGTTACCGCTACGGCGAGCGTGGAGAGCTCCTTCGCGTCGTGAATGACGATCGTGAAACCCGGTTCGATTACGACACACAGTTGCGGCTAGTCGGCACCCGTTTCCCGACGGGAGCCAAATTTCGTACGGTATTCGATGTACTGGGACGTCTGGTCGAGGAAGTTGATCCTGACGGTAACGCCTGCCGATACGAATATGTAGCCGGACCGGACAATCCACGTGGCGCAGTTTCGCAAGTCACGCAACCGGATGGCGCTGTAGTACGCGCCCGCTACAACAGCGAGGGTCTGCTGATCGAGCAGGTCGACCCGCTCGGACGCACAGCCCGACGCGAGTACGGGCCGTTCGATCTCGTTACCGCGTCGGTCGATGCCGCCGGCCATGTCACCCGTTTCGAATACGATCATGCAACGAGGCTGACGAAGGTTGTCAACGCACTGCACGAGACATGGGAGTACTGCTACGACGGAGCAGGCCGGCTGGTCACGGAGATCGACTGGGGTGGCCGCACGACGCACTATGACCGGGATGCCGTTGGCCGGTTGCTGGTGAAGACGCTACCAGATGGTGGGCAATGGCGCTATGGATATGATCCATCTGGTCGTCTCGTAACGGTCGACGCGGGCGACGTCAGACTGGGCTACACCTACGACGAGGTCGGCCGCCTTGCGACTGCCGAAGTGCAAGGTGAATCGCAGCACCTCACGTGCTTCGCCTACGACGACAAGGGTCGTCTGATTGGAGAGGAACAGCATGGCCACCTGCTGAAGCACGTCTATGACGCACAGGGTCGACGCAGTGCGCGAATAACACCGCATCGGGAAACGCAATATGAATACGATGCCCTCGGTGCACTGACGAAGGTCGGCCCGATGTTGATCCTGCGCGACAAGCTCGGACGGGAAGTAGGACGTCAGGCGAGCGAATTCGCCATGCAGAGGCAGTACGATGTTTTGGGGCGCATGCATCGCCAAGTTGCCGGGCCAAGATCCGCGTTTGATGGGATGCAGGCAGACCCTGTGGGTGCGTTAGCGGCACTCACGCGTCAAACATATACCTACGACGATGCGGGGCAACTTCAGCGGATTGATACTGATACAGACAGCGTGAGCTACTTGCACGATGAGCGCGGGCAGGTCGCCGCCGTCCATAGTCTTCGTCAACCTTCCGAGCACTACAGTTACGACGCGAACCTCAATATCGCGGCGCACGGCCGGCAGGGGCCGGCCGACTCCCATCATTACCTGCAAGGCGGACTGCCCGAGCGCGTTGGTTATGCCCGCTACAGATACGATTCCCGTGGCCGAACTATCGAGAAGACGGTTGAGCAGCCGGGCTTCAGACCGAAGATCTGGCAATACACCTGGGATGGATTGAATCGGCTCGTAAAGGTTCGGACGCCCGAGAAACAGGTCTGGGCGTATCAGTACGATGCGTTTAGCCGTCGGGTCGAAAAGAAGCAGGTTGGCGCGCGGAGCGCGGTCAGGTTCCTGTGGGACGGGCATAGACTGGCTGAAAAGTGGCAGGAGAAAGACGGCACGACGGGATTTGCCACGACGTGGCACATTTCGCCGACGGACTTTGCTCCGCTTGCCCAAGAAACAGACCGCGGGATATATCCGGTGGTTTCTGACCAGGTGGGCTTGCCTAAAGCGCTGTTTGACGACCAAGGCAAGCGAATCTGGAGTGGCGGCCATACGCTGTGGGGCCGATTGCTCACTGGCACAAATGCGTCGAACGATGATGGCTCGGTGGACACGACGTTACGATTTCCTGGTCAGTGGGAAGATAGTGAAACGGGCTTGAGCTATAACGTCCATCGGTTTTACGATGCCGACTCGGGAATGTATCTTTCGCCGGATCCGATCGGGCTGTCAGGAGGGGCGCGAACCCAGGGATATGTTGCTCACCCCGACAAGTCAGTCGACCCACTTGGTTTGTCGGGCTGCGCTTTTCAGGATTTTCTGCGGAAAAAATGGGGGGCAAGGAATGTCGACGACGCGTTGGCCGCAAAACGCGCGAATCCAGCCTTGGACAACATCCTTACGGATAACGAATACTTGGCGGTTCGCGGTTACACTTCGAACCTGTACGAGGAAATCAATCCGGCCCTGCGTGCAGGAGACCCGGGCGAATGGTCGGACTTGACGTCGGAGGCATCAAATGGCCTCAGTAAATTAGCTGAGAATGGCTATGCGTACACTGGAGATGTTGTGCGTAATCTGCGGCTCACTGACGCGCAGGTAGACCAGTTGTTCCCTGCTGGTGGCGTGTTCCAGGACAAGGCCTTTTTGTCAACGACTTCGGATTTGGACGGCGTTTTTCCGGGTAACGTAACCGCGCAGATAGTGTCGAAAACCGGAGTTTCGGTAAGTTCGCTGTCTGAGTATCCGCGGGAAGCAGAAGTCCTGTTCAAGCCTGGAACCTCGTTCAACGTCCTCGACCGGACGCAAGGTGACACTCCAGGCAGTTGGAACATAACGTTGGAAGAGCAGTGATGAGCGCGAAAGATTCAGCATTGAGCGAGGAACAGAAAGACGCGGTAAAGCGCTCCGTCGAGCGTTTCACCAGGCGAAACCAATATCCGGCGGATATGGGCTTCCAGCCTTACTCGAGAAGATTCAGCAACGAATCCATTGACCTGAAAACTCCGTGGTTGGCGGAGTATTTTCGCTATCGTAATCGGCATCCGTTAGCTCGTAGTGCTGACCTTCTGGCTGTCCTTGGCCAACTTGGCGCGGACAACTCCGAACTCGCGAACAGGTTTCGCGGCTCGCTATTGGGCTTGGCGATTGGAGACGCATTGGGCACCACACTGGAGTTCGCGCCACGTGATAGCGGAACGGTAACTGATATCGTGGGCGGTGGCCCGTTCAATCTAAAGGCCGGCGAGTGGACCGACGATACAAGCATGGCCTGCTGCCTCGCTTACAGTCTGATCAAGGTCGGCAAATTCGACGCGAAGGACGTAATGCAGGCGTTTTCATACTGGTATCGGTTCGGTGCTTACAGCCCGACGGGGAGGTGCTTCGATATCGGGGGGACAACCCGCGCTGCGATTGATCGGTATCTTGCAACTGGCGATCCGATTGCCGGCTTGACGGCCCCAAGCGCGGCGGGCAATGGATCGTTGATGAGATTGGCTCCTGTCGTCTTGCGTTACTCGAGCAATTTCGAAGACGCCGTTTACTTTGCCGCCGAAAGCTCGCGATTGACACACGGCGCGCAGGAAGCGGTGGACGCATGTCGCTTTTTCGCCGCGCTGCTATGGGGAGCTTTAGCTGGCGTGCCCAAGGCGGTCCTCTTGAGTGACAGATATTCGCCGATTCCCTCGTATTGGGATCGCTATCCACTGGCTCCAGCGGTCGAGCGGGTTGCGCGAGGATCCTACAAGAATAAGTCGCGTAAAGACATTTCATCCTCGGGTTACGTAATCGACACACTTGAGGCCGCTTTATGGGCTTTTCACAACAACAATGGGTTCGAGTCCGGCGTGCTTGCCGCAGTCAACCTTGCAGACGATGCAGATACGGTTGGGGCCGTGTTTGGTCAACTTGCTGGAGCGCACTACGGGGAAACCGGCTTACCAGTCAAGTGGATTGTGAACACGCACGCTGCGCACGGGTTCTACCACTTCGCGCAGGATTTGTCCGACCTGATGCGATCGACCAAAGACCCGGCCTGAAGCTGTTGCGGGTTAAGCCAATCTTTGGTGCCGAGCCCAAATTGCCGAGCCGCGTGAGTTGTATCTGCGACTTCTGCCCAAGCCACGGCGGCTCAGTAGGTCGGCGAACCAGGTGCCCCAAAAGCAGTTGGTGCCTTAAGTATGATCGGTACCGCAACGTGACGCGATATGGGACCTCGGTGAGGCGAACCGGGGAGACAGTCGCGTTTGCCCCGACGCGGCTAAGGTCGCGAACGATTTTCGTCACTGACCGCAATTGCCATGAAATTCGTAGATTACTTTGTTTCGGCAGAACATCGGCTCTCCGTTGGCAGAGAAGCGGATTCACGAAAGTTCTATCTTTCCATTCCGGTCAGCAATCGCCTTGTCGATTACGAGGAATATTACGAAATAACGGAATTCGAGGCGGAACGGTTTCGAAATGACCCAGATCTGGCGCGGCAGTTTGCGGAGAGGTGCCGGAACAGAATGATGGACGATGCTCTCATCATCAAGCCCGGCTCCGACCGTGGTGTAGCGAACTAGGAAAAATAAAGCTCGAGTACCCACTGTGCGTTTCCATGGTCCGGCGAAGCCACGGTTTGCCAAAGGCGTGAGGTATGGTTTGCTTACGATCGATGAAAACGTTCGCGCTGCACGGGCCTGCTCCAACGGAGTTTGTCATCAGTTCTGCCCTGCCGGTTGAAAATCTCCTCCTAGCCGCGATGGAATGAGATCGATTCAGCGCGGTTCAACTGGTCTGGCGATAGGATTCGCCGTTTGTTTACAAGACCTCTTGCCCGCGCCTCGATCTGTTATCACGGGCCACGGGAATATTTTCTACTTCTTACTAGTGTGGCTGAGTGTTCCTTGCAGACGTCATACATGCCCTGCACGACGGGCGATGTGTAGTTCAATGTCCATCCGTCCGCGAACAGCCCCGCGAGAATTACCCTGTCCCGAAAGCAAGGAAAAACGAGGAACTGGGGTGCAAGATCGACGGAGGCTCGCCCCAGTTCTATCCGCTCAAGCCAACCGCATTCCTCCGCCAACGTTCCCAAACCGATACGCACGGCCTCGACCAGGTGATCGGTTCTCAGCCACGTCCCGGCCGTTGCGCGACTGACCAGTTGAGCAACAACGATATAGCAAAGCAAGTGCGTCCGGGCAGTCGGACTGAGCCTGTCAGAATCATGCCCTCTCATTTCGACCTCGCTCAGTTACTGAACCAGACTTGATAATAAAACCTGATGCTTTCAGCTTGGTTTCGTTCGCGGTCGAGCCTACGGCCCAATTCGTTCGCAATCCTGTTGTCCTGATACATTCCAATCAGTCCGCGCACGGAAACTACCTTGATCGCCTGTTGAAGTCATTCACTGCATTGCCGACGCGGCGACCTCCTAGGTAACGACGCTAAATTGCTGCTGTTCAAGCGAAACGGTTTCGACAATTGTTTCGAACTCAGCGAGAAGGTCGGGTTGCCGCTGTCGCAGATATTGAGCAACAGGCTCGTTCTCCAGAAGCTTGGCGAGATATCCCTTCGCCAGCACTAGATTCAGTACATCCTGTCCATAGGTCTGCTCGACAAGTTTGTATTGCCCCTGCAGATTACTCATCTCCCGTTCCATCTTCGCCATCTGTTCAGGCGTGACGCCGGTCAGCTTCGGTGGCTTTTTTCCGTCAACCAGTCGCGCGGCGGGCGTCGCGACGAGGAGCGCCTCGGCGTACGGGACGGTTACGTTGTTTGCCGCTATCATCAGTTCGACGCATTCGACCTGCCGCGTCGGTTTCATTTTTCGAATCGCGCGGGCAAGCTCCACCGAAAACTGGCGATCCCCCAGGAGTTCTGCAGCCTCGGGACAGATGCCGTCCAGCAGTGAAAGTTTCTTGAGAATCTGCGACACGTCCATGGCGAGAGCCTTTGCCAACCTCTCCGGCGACACGCCGCGTTCGACGACGCGCCGGATCATATAGTGCTCCTGGATGGTGGACAGCCGATTGACGCGGTTGTTGTAGGTGTAGCTCTCGTCGTCCGTCGCAACCAGGCAGGATGCCTCGACAAATCCGAGCTGCTGCATCGCGATGAGGCGTAGGTGGCCATCGAGCAGCAGGTGTTGCCCCGTACCCGGGTGCGCCGCTGTGATGGACAGTGGCTCAATCAGTCCGATCTCCTCGATCGAGGCCTTGATCTGTTTGAACTTGCGGGAATCGATGATATTCGCCGTGGTCTTGCGCGACGGCAAGATGCACACTACCGCAACGGATAGAGGTTCGGGAATGAAACCGAGTGTCACGCCTGTCATGCGATGCTCCCGCCCGACCATACTCGCTCGGCGAGATATTTGGGCAATGTCGCGAGTTCTTCCGCGCGCAACAGATTGACGAAGTTTTCATCAGCGAACATTTGCCGAAGCGCGCCGACGACGAACATCAGTCGCTGCTGCGCAAACTCAGCTTTCCGTACCATCGACTTCTGGCGTTCGACCTCATGCTGGTAGGTCCGCACCAGACTCGATGTTGTCACATCCGCGAGCTTGCTCGACATATTGCGAGCCGCGGAGCGTCCAAGTGTCTTTCGCCGTTCGACGATGCGACGGGCTTCCATCAACCGCTTGCCGCGCAATTTGCCGGATTCATACGCCTCCTGCAAAGCAGCCTGGATCGCAGCGTCATCGTCACCGGCTCCCACAATAGTAAGCGCAGCGTTAAGTGGAATCCGTCCCTTCTCTACTGCAATGACCAGCCGCTCTTCACCGTGATGCAGTAGCGTCAGGATGCCCTGCACATAGGATTGGGTCAGTCCGGTTTTTTCTGCGATCACCTTCGGGGTATATCCCTGCTCCTGCAATTGCTGGATGCCGGCGAGGAGTTCGAGCGGCCGGCATTGGCGCCGCGCGATGTTCTCGGCGAGGCTCATGATGAATGCGTCTTCGTCGCTAACGTCGACGACCAACGCAGGGATAGTCGTTTCGCCGAGCGACCGGAAAGCCTTAAGGCGTCCTTCGCCGCATACGAGCAGAAACTTCTCGACACCATCTGCAGTAGCACGCGGGGTGACCTTAATCGGCTTTTTCAGGCCGATCGCCCCTATGTTGCCGACGATTTCATCGAAGACGTGACCATTACGCTCGCGCGGATTGATGACTTCGATCTGATCGACCGGAATCATCCGGACCTCGCCCGTCGCATGCTGCGGGTTCATGCCACCCTCCGAAGTCGGGCCCGCTCAGCCATGCCGTACAGATAGTCAAGCGTGTCGAAGCGGTAGCTCTCAAACTCAATCCCGTTCTGGTCGGCAAGGCTGATGCGCGGCTGACCGAAATCCAGTCGCGGTAGCAGGTAATAGTCGAGTGCTCCCGAATTCGCGTGATCGAGCCGGACGGCTACAGTGATATCCGGCAGCAGACTGGTGTCAAAGCGTACCTTCCAGTGATTGCGACCGTTGTCGTTTGTCTGGCAGCGAGCGAGAACAAGGCACGCCGTGAACTCGCTGTTGACGGTGAGCATGTCGGTTGCCGGGTCGCGAAATACAGCGCCACCGAGATCGGCGATTTTCTTCTCCGTCTGCGCAACGATTTCGGGATGCAGTTGCCGGAGGAACCGGTTGGTCTCGAGATAGCGATAGTCGCGCCCGGGTGTGAAGCCTACGGTCTGGTACGCGCGAATCAGGCTGCCGAATCTGTACATATAAACGGAGCTTGACGGCATCCCATCCGTCTCGTCGATCACCAGACCGGAGAGGAACCCACGATCGCGGTAAAGGTTGCGTAGGCGCTGAATCAGCTCCTCGTTCGAATAGCGCCGGGCGCGCGCCCGCATGATTCCCTGTGCCGTGTAAAACACCTCGCTCGGTACGATTGACTGAAATGCACCTTCCTTCCGGATCCACATATCCGGCGAATTCACGACGCGCATCTTTTTCAGTTTGAACGACACGCGGTTATAGACGTTGTTGCCGATGTATTTCTCGTTGGTCAGTACCTCCCGTACGGTCGCCCGTGTCCATTCCCGATCGAGATTGGTGCGAATCCGCATGCCATTCAGTCGAGCCGCAATTTCATACTCGTTTAGCGATTCATCGATAAACCAGCTGTAGATCAGTTTTACGATCCTTATCTCGCTTTCGGGTCCTGGCATCAGTATGACGCGATCGGTCTGCAGGCTCTTGTGTTCGCCTCGCTGAAGTTCAGCTTTCATGATCCCGTGCTGATCGATGAGTACACGGCGCAGACCATAGCCGGCCGGTCCTCCTTGCCGGAATCCGAGTTCGATCAGCCGGCACTGTCCGGCAAACACCTTGGCGGACAGTTCGCGGCTATATTCACCGGCCATCGCCCGCTTTACGCCTTTGACGATCGTCGAGACCGGTGAGCCATCGTTTTCGAACTGTTCGGCGCAGTACGCCACCTGGATGCCGGCACGCGTGCAGATGTATTCGTAGTAGGCGCTTTCATCCGCGTTCTGGAATCGCCCCCAGCGACTCACGTCATAGACGACGATCACCTTAAAATCTGCTCCGCCGCTCTCGACATCATGGATCAACTGTTGCAGCGCATGGCGCCCGTCGATGCGCAGCCCACTCTTGCCATCGTCCGCGTAGGTTCGAACGATATTCAGGCCGCGGCGTGCTGCGTATTCGCGGATCCGGTCGCGCTGGTTCTCGGTGGAGTATTGCTGGTGCTCGGTCGACATCCGAACGTATTCGGCCGCCCGTATTGAGGGTGTCGGCGCGGCAACGGCATCTCCTGTGTGAACGAGTGACACGATCCTGCTCCTGCCAGCGTCGAATCCTCGCTCACGCAACCTACGCGTTCGGCAAGGCGCCGGGCAACGCAGGTCTGACCTTACACGCCCGTGCATCGTATGCGCTGCGGCGTTTGATTGAGAGCGGGTACAAGGCAAAGGTAGCAGGTCCGGTGTGGAAGTCGATCACGTCATCTCTTTGCAATCACGTATGGGTGGCCCGTTCGGTGCCGATAGCACCGCGATGTGGACGGTGCACGCGTTCATCTTTGCAATGCCGGTTTCAACAGCACGACGCAGTATGTAGAAGCCGGATGCGAGCGGCCGCGGCGGAGGAGACGCGTCCATGTTTGCAACTGGGCTGGAACTGCGCTGTGCGTTGCGACTTCGTTGCATTGCGCAATTGCGCTCGCGATACGCCGGATGCGTTGCGCGGTATTGACGCCAGTAATCGGGGTGACGGACCCGCCATTTCGCCTGCGCCCGTGCCTGGTTGTCGCGATAGTCGGCATCGCCGCGCAGATGCTCCCGTTGCCAGCGCCGCCGCCGTTCGCGCTGACATGCGGCGGCCGAGCAATATCGTTGATTGGGGGTCTGCAGAAGAGGATGAAAGGCTTTGCCGCAGGCCGCGCAAAGGCGGGTCGATTTCATGATTGCGCTCGATGCTGTGAATGCGATGGGCGGGCGTCGGTGGGTCGAGCGGCGATGTGAAAGATGGCCTCTCGACGCCGGTGAAGCGAGGGTTCTTGGGGCGCAAAATCGGGGTCACACCAAAACGCTACTACTTTGGCGCGAGTGTAGGCCAGTTGCGCTAACTTCGTCACACCCGACAAGACACTTGTGGCGCGACCTCGCGCAAGTCTTTGATTTTTTGTATGCGCGGTCTCATTTACTCTGGCGCCCTACGAGCGGCGTAGGGAGCCAGAGTATGTGCGACTGGCGCCACAGTTTTGCGACTGTGGGACAGAGTTAGTGCGACTGGCCTATTTGTTAGATATGAAATGACCGCCAATATCGCGGGCGTAGGCGGTGGGACCTACATGGGACTGACGTCACAGTTTTGAGGCTGGCATGCGCTAGAAGCCGCGAACAACCTAAAATCGCGTTCGCAATGCGAAGGTCGGGAGTTCGATCCTCCTCCGCGCAATTGACATCGCCCCGGCTTCGCCAGCGCCTCGGCTGGTTGCCTCGCCTTTGCTAGCCATGCCGTGCGACGATGCAGGGCAAGGTCGAGCGTACGAATGTGTGCGGGGTAGACGAACAATTGCCCAAGACCGTCGCGTCGTCGCTGCCACTGTCCATCGAGCCTTTGCGTCGGCATTCCTCCTCTCACCCGCCAACGCCCTACTCCACCGTACAAATCGCGCCTACCGCAATAGCAACCGATTGTGCGTTCGTGAGGTCAGCGCGGTTGTGGTCATGCGCATTAAAAAAATCATAAAAACTAGATTGCGATAGCGTTTCCAATTGAGTCGAAACAGAATCCATCAATTTCTGGATGTAAATATCATTTACCTGGAAAAGCGATTTGAGTTAGAGCGAAAAAGATATTCTTAAATATATCCACGCCAACCCCAGATCATGGATTTTCTGTTTTTGGGCGGATTTTTCATTTTCCTTCGCAATTTGCCACTCGGGAGTAGAGCGCAGTATGCTGGCAGGGATATTTTTCATCCGCAAACCGTTGTTGACATAAAAGTGACAGCACTGGGAAATTTCGTACGCAATAGGCGCAGGGGGCTTCGCCTGACACAGGTCGCTCTCGCACTTCGTATGGGCGTAGATGACGCGTACGTCAGCGCCGTCGAAACGGGCCGCCGTGTTCCCGATGGCAGTTCCTTTCTCGAGGCGTTGGGCCGAGCACTCGAGCTGGACGAAGATGGATTGCGTCAGTTGGTTGACGCTTCAAGGCGCTCGCAGCGATATCTGCGCTTGCCCGAAGAACTATCGGAGCGCAAACAAGAGCTGATTTCGGCGCTGGTTGAGGACGTGAGGCTACCCGCGATCTCGCCGTCCGTATTTCGCCCCAGATACATGTTTGTAGAATCAACGGATCTGGGCAGACC
>NZ_SCNV01000087.1 GCF_005503145.1 Burkholderia sp. 4M9327F10
TGCAAGGCGGCCTGTGGCCGCCAAGACCTTGGGGCCTGTTCCGGCCCCAAACCCGCCCCGGCTCTTGGTTCCGGTGCAATTTTCAGCGGCAAAAGTCAACCGTTTTATTTCAATAAAAAGGGTTGTCTTTCTTCGTCAAAGGGTTGACGGTCAACCCTTTGACGGGTAGAATGTCTCTCATGGTTGATAAGGAGATATGACCATGACCCAGCAAGTTTTCGAGGCATTGGCGGACTGGATTTCTGAAGGTGTCGCAGTCGATTTTGAGGCCCTGGGCTTCGACATCGAGGTGATTACCGTCGATCCCCCCGCCGACCTGGCTAACTGATTCGGACGGGTGACGGTGAGCAGACCATACCCGACCGAGAAACCAGACCATCAACAACCCGCAGGAGATAAGCCAATGGCAACCGCGACCAAACCCCAGCCGCAGAACCGCGAAATCGTTTTGAACGGCTCGCGCCTGTTCGAGCGCTGGGACGGCAAGACGTGGATTTGCTACCGCGTGACGAAACCCTAAACCCAGCAAACCCCCAGCGCTGGGGGTGACGGTGAGCAGACCAGACCCCCGGCGCAGTTTCCAGACCATCGACCTTTAGGAGTGATCCAGATGCAACCAACCACCGCAACCCCGACCGAAACCGCCCGCCCGGCCGCCCTCGTGCCCACCGGCTCGCCCCTGTTCTCCCTGGGCCAGCTCTGCGCCACGCCCGGCGCGCTGGAGGTGCTGGAGCAGAACGGCCAGCAGCCTATCCACTTTGTCGCCCGCCACGTTGCCGGCGACTGGTCGGAAATGGACGCCGAAGACCAGCAGACCAACCGGGAGGCGCTGGAGTGCGGCGCGCGCGTGCTCTCGTCCTACACGACGAAGAACGGGCAAAAGCTCTGGATCATCACCGAGGCCGACCGCAGCGTGACCACCCTGCTGCTGCCTTCCGAGTATTGAGCAACGACGCCGGGGCCACCGCCCCGGCCTGACAGCGGGGTGAGCATGACAACCAAGACCATCGGCCTGTACCTGACCAGATCAGGCAAAGAGGCCATCCGCCTGAAGGAATACCCCTTGCGCGACGGCCGCAAGGGCTATTCCTGGATCGGTGAATACGGGGCAGGCAGCGGCGAACCGCTGGCCGCCTACCTCGCCATGATCGAGCAATTCAAGAAGACCAAGCGCGGGATGCAAACGGTGATCGACGCCCACGCGCACCAGGAAGAAGGGGAGCCCAGCCGTGGCTAAGAAGCACATCCGTTACACCAACGACCACCAGGCCGAGCTGGGCAAGCTGCTGCGCGAGCTGGGCTATCGGCACGGCCTCTGGCAAGTCTTCCGCGACTTTGTGGCCATGTGCGCCATTGCGATCAGCAACGCCGTAGACAAGCGCCAGTTTGCCGCGCGCGAGGCTGAATATATGAAGATCGTCGGCCGCTATACCAAGGAAGAAGCCGACATGATGGCCCGAGGCTTGGCCCATGTCACTTTCGGCCTTGAAGCTGGCATGTGTGATTTTCTCGGCTCCCTGTTCATGAATCTGGAGCTGGGCGACTCTTGGAAAGGCCAGTTTTTCACGCCCTACGAGGTCAGCTATTTGATGGCCGCGATCAACATGGGCGACCGCGCGCCCGTGGAAATCGAGAAAAAGGGCTTTATCACCCTCTGCGATCCATGCGTAGGCGGTGGCGCAATGGTTATTGCGGCCGCCCATGCCTTGCAGGACGCGAAAATCAACTATCAGCAGCACATGCACGCCGTCGCCGTCGATATTGACATCGTGGCGGTGCAAATGGCCTATGTGCAGTTGTCGCTGCTGCATATCCCGGCTGTCGTCTATCACGGCAATTCGCTGAGCGTTGAAACATGGTCAACGTGGCGCACGCCCGCCCATGTCCTGGGCTTTTGGGATGTGAAGCTGCGCCGCGCCGGTGACGCCGCCACCCTGACCGTGCCCGCCGCCCAGTCTCGCGCCGAGGAAGCGGCCGACGACGCCGAGGCCGAGGCGGAAGCCATGCCCACCGCCGCCGCCCTGGCTCCCTCGCCCGTTCCCGCCCTGGCCGCAGACATCAACCTGCGCGGCCAGCTCGCCCTGTTCTGAAAGGTTCGCCCGTGACCACCGCCACCACTACCACCAAGCCCGCCGCCCGCTTCCTGCCCTGGGTGGACATGCTCGCCGAGGTCGGCTCGCCGATCATCAAGCAGCGCGACCAGGCGGCCGCGCTGCTGGCCGAAGCCGACGCCCTGGAGCGCCAGGCCGACGAGCTGCGCCGCGCGGCTGTCGCCGCCCGCGCTCCGCTGCTGGAGCGCGTCATGAAGAACTGGAGCCTGGCCGAGCTGGAGCAGGCCGCCAACCGCGCCGAGTCCATCACCCACCCGGTGCCGCTGCACTGCATCGAGGACGCCGAGCTGCGCAACGCCATTCGCGCCCTGGAGGGCACGCAAGGCCCGCTCGACGTGCTGCGCCTGTTCAATCAGAAGGTGATCCGCCAGCACAACCTGCTGAGCACGGCCACCGAGGACGAGCGCCGCGCCACCCTGGCCCGCGCGCTCAACTGGTGGAATTTCGCCGTGGTGCCCATGCTTGAGCGCATGGGCACGGAATAGGGGAGGGCGGCCGCCGTGAGCATCGAGCAAGAGGCCGCCGAGCTGGTGGCCGCCGTCGATCCGGCCGCTGTCGCGGCCGTGCTCGCCGACTTCCCCCCAGCCGAGGACATCACCATCCGGGAGCACTGGCAGGAACTCGACCCGACCCTGACCAAGAAGGCCCCGCGTGACCTGGCGGCCCGCGAGTCCTTCCTGTTGGCCAAGGTCGCCAGCTACGAGGCGTCCCGCCTCGCCAGCATCGCCCGGTACAACGACCTGCGCGACCGGGGCCTGGCGGCCCTGTCGCCCTACGACATCTGCATTTCCAGCGGCAATGACCCCTTGGGCGCGCTGCGCTGCGCCCTTCGGCTGAAGGACGCCCATATCTCCTATGACCTGTCGATCCTTGTCCGCTTGCACCTGGAGCTGGACGAGGTGAGGGCGCTGCGTGCGGGCTCCATGTCCCCCCAGCTCGCCCTGTTCTGACGCGCGGCCGCCTGTCGGCGGTGCGGCCTGCGGCCGGTGCCAGCCTTCGGCTGGCCGTGGTGCCGGGCTTGCGCCCGCTCCAACAGCCAGCAGGCCGCCGCGCTGCGCGCGCCGACCTGCCACCCACCCGCACCACCTGGCTGCTTTCCGGCTGACCCTTGCGCCTGGCCAGCTTTCACTGCTGGGCGAATCTGGCCGCTGCGCGACCAGACCGGGCTGCTCCGGGTTCGCGCCTTCGCGCTCATCCCCGCTTCGCGGGGACTGCTGCGCAGCCCTGCACATCCCTTTCGCTTGCGCCGTCCCGGCGCTGGCCTGCGGCCTGGCCAGACCTTTCGCGCGCGAAAGGTGGAGAGGTCGAAAAGTCACGTTTCCGCCCTGGACGGGCGAAAACGTGGTACTTTTAACGACCGTTTTAGCTACCGTGAAACCCGGTAGCGAAACAATCCTTAAAATTCACCCGGAACCCGGTAGAAATAGCCCGCGCCGGGGAAACATCTACCGAAAGGCCCGAATGCTGATGCCCCATTCAACCCCCGACGCGAATAGAGCCGTTTTGAGCGGTTTTCCTGAGAAGTTGAGGCCTACCCTCCAACTCATCGAAAAAAACCCGTCTGGCGAGGTCGCCGTCGCCCTCGTCCAGTACGTCGCTTCCTTCGTTCACCCGGACATGGTGTGCAACCTGGCGATGATGGAAAGCCTGCCCGTGCCGGCGAAACAGGCCGCGCTCGAATTCTTCGAGCACTGCCTGTCGGTCGGCCTGACCATCGAGCAGCAAGGCGACCTGCTGCGCTTCATCCAGCCGTACATCGTGGCCACCCTGGGCGGCCAACGGCCGCACTGACCAGGCTTCACCCGGTCGATGCGCCGTGAACCCGATCCGCTGTCTTCGCGCTCGCCTGCCGGCTCGCGCTGAAGACCCTGAAACCACATCCGGGCTCTTGGTCGGCTTCGCCTCCAATTCGCCCAGGTGCTCGCGCTGCGCCGCTTCGCGCCGCACGCACTTCGCCGCACTGCTGGCCAGCGCCGCGATCTGAACGAGAAAGGCAAACCCATGAACACAGACGCCCCTCAATCCTTCGTGGCGAACCACTCGAATGCCATGCTCGCCTTCGGCATCGTGCTGGTCGGATTCCTTGCCGGACTGATTCTCGGCCGCGCAGTCGCGCGCCTCATCAAATCGCCCGCTGTCGGCGGCTTCGCCAGCCGACTCTGCATCATCATCGGCACGCTGGCTTCGCTTCCGCTCGCCTACCACTTCGCCATCAAGGCGGGCTGACTGCGTGCCCGCATACTTTGCCTACCTGCGCGTCTCGCGTGACTCCCAGGACGTGGCGAATCAGCGCCTGTGGCTGCTCGATTACGCCAACGCCAAGGGCTACACGCCCTTGACGATGGTGGAGGAAACCGCCAGCCGCAGCATTCCCTGGCGCGAGCGCCTGATCGGGAAGCTGCTGCTAGAGCGCACCCAGCCGGGCGACTTCATCCTTACGTCTGAATTCACCCGGCTGGGTGGATCACCTGGCCAGGTTTTCTCCATTCTTGAGAGTGCCGCCGCACGCGGCGTCACCCTCATCATTACGAAAACGCAGACCGTGATGGACGGCAGCTTGAATGCGCAGATTCAAGCCGCCGCCTTCTCGATGGCTTCCATGATCGAGGTGGAATTCACTCGTGCTCGCACTCGTGAAGGCCTGGAGCGCGCTCGCCTCGCTGGCCGCATCGGCGGCCGGCGCAAAGGCAGCACCGGCCGCCTCAAACTCGACCCGCAGCGTGAACGTGTCGGCGAGCTGTACCAGCTCGGCCTCTCCATTCCAAAGCTGGCCCGTCACTTCGACGTGACGGAGAAAACCATGCGCAAGTTCCTTGCGCGCCACTTCCCCAAGAACGGCTCTGCGAGCTGACGGCTGCGCCGTCACCACGCCCGCCGTTCTTCCCCTTGTCGCTTCGCCTGCGGCTCGCTCCGATGCCGTGAAGTTGGCGGAAGGCTGCGCCTCCCGCCAACCCTCCGGCACCGTCCAAGTGGCCGATTTCTCCCGGCCTGCCGATACGTCCGCTACCCGCGCTTTTCGCATGACCTGGGTTCACCGAGTCTTCGCAACCCTGGGCGTGCCCCCTGCGGGGTCGGGCTGTCGTGAATCGAGCCCCGCTGCGCGTGTCTCGACCCTGCGGGCTTCCATCCCTCACGCCTCCGCGCCCTGGCGGGCGCTGCGCGCTCCGCTTGCCGGCCTGGCTCGACTTTCGCGCGCGAAAGCCAAACCAGGCGCAGGGCAGGGCGGCCACGGAAACCGGCTCTGCCGCTTTCCGCGCCCACCACGGCCCTGGGCGATCTTGCTGGCGTCTGCGGTGGCAGACTGGCCGCTCGCCAAAAGACAAGGCCGCCCGTTCCGCCGCACTGTCGTGCGGCTTCACTGACGGCCCATCTCACGCAACTCGCCGCCTGTCGGCCCTCTGCGGCTGTTGCAATTCTGGCCCGCTGATCCTACAGCGTGCCCCACTCACGTTCGTGAGTGTCTGACTTGATCCGGTGAAGGATGCTTTCGCACCCTTCACCGGATGCTGCGTAAAACGCGCAGTCCAACCCATACGGGTTGGTCAACCAGATGTCGGCACCATCGAGATTGACGGCCCAGCCGTCAATCTCTGCTCGACCATCACTACGCAGCTTTTCCAGCAGCTTCGTGTTCGTCCAGTTTTCCACTTCTGCCATGACTCCCTCCACCTGGGCGAATCTGGCCGCTGCGCGACCAGACCGGGCTGCTCCGGGTTCGCGCCTTCGCGCTCATCCCCGCTTCGCGGGGACTGCTGCGCAGCCCTGCACATCCCTTTCGCTTGCGCCGTCCCGGCGCTGGGCCGTCTCTCCCTCAACCACCGCGTTTCCCACAAGCTCCACAGGCCCTCGCGCTTGATCCGGTTTCCCACAAGAAGTCTCTTGTGGAAAACTGGGCGCGACCCCCTCCCTTTGGGATATTTTGGGTATCCCCGGTCGGGGGCAAAGGGGCCTGTGGATTTGTGGAAAACGCTCACTGGCCACTCGCCGCCGGTTCGCCCTGGCCGTCCGTTTTCTGACTTGTCGCCCCAGCCTCCGGCTGCGGCGATGAATCGACCAGCAACGCCGCCTTGATCGCCGGCATTGCCAGCTTCCACTGCTCCGCTGGAACTGCGTCCAGCTTCTCAGCGCGGATCAGCTCAAGCACGGCTTTCGTGTTCCGCTCCTGCTCCTTCCGCTTCTGCTCTCGCTGTCGTTCCTCCAGCTTCCGCAGCTTGTCGCGCTGGGCTGCAATTTCTTCTCCCAGCGTCCGCGCCTTGCGTCCGCCCTTTGGTGCCGATTTCGCATCACTCACGTTCTTCTCCTTCTCGGTTCGGTTTCGTCAATCCTGCTCAACCCCTCGGGGCTTCCTGCGCCCCTGGGTTGGCCCCATTTTACCAAATGGGCTCGGATGGCCGCTACCTGCGTCTAGTCAGATGACGCCACCAGTCTTGAGGGTTCGCGGGGGAGCCCCGCACCCCCTCAAGACTGGTCACACACCACGCAACTATCGTTGCACGGCCAAAAAACCCGCTATGGCGGCCTTTTTGGCTGTTAAACACCTAAACCAATAGCGTTAAACACCTAACTGTCTTACAATGGCTAAACCATTGCCAGGACAAGAGAAAATGCCGAAAAAGCCAGCGAACGGAGAAGACGGCTCAAAGTTCATCGGGCTACGCCTCGATAGGGATACTGCGGCCTATTACAGCAAGCGTGCGAAAGAGCGAGGAACCACACTTTCCGAATTTTTGCGCACCATGATCGTTCAGGGCATGATCGCCGAAACGGCCCTCGACGTGGAGCAGCGCATGAGGGTCATGCTCGCCGAAATGCAGATTCAGACAGGCGGCGGTGGATCGGCCAAGCTGCCTGAAAATGCGCTTATGTCGATCTACACGTCAGAGCAGCTACTGACGAAGATTGTGGAGGCGCGCAACCCGCAAGACCTCTACGACGCACAGGACAGAGCGAAGGCAAAGATCAAGCGCGAGAAAGGTGAAGCAAATGGCTAAACGGGCAGAGAAGGGCACGATGGGGAGCTTCTCCAGAGGTGCCGAGTTGTGGATGCACCAAGCACGCTTGTTCGGCGTGGCGGTGCTGACAGTCGTGGTGATTTCCTTCCTGATCGGTCTGGTGACTGGTGGCGTCTACTTCTACAAGGCGGCCACGCCGGTAGAGCGGTACGCACTGGAACGAAACTGGATCGGACAGGCGCGCGATGCGCTGGGCATGAACTTGGCAAAGATGGAGCTGTACGTCAACGGCAGCAAGTCGATGCTTGACGTGAAAGAGGTGATCGCGCTCACCGAGGACGATGCCACCGAAGCGCGGCGGAAGATGAGGAACGGCACGCTGATCGGTGGATTGGTAGGCATCGGATGTTTGCTCCTGCTGAGCATGTTCTGGTGGCACTACGGGCGTGGCAAGATGACCGATGAACGCCTGCGCGGTGCATCGCTGGTGAACGGCGAAGACCTCAAAACGCTGGTGAACGCCCGCGAGGATGCAAGCCCGTATGTGATCGCCGATGTGCCGATGCGCGCCAAGTCTGAGAACCTGCATACGCTGATTGCCGGCGCGCAGGGCACGGGTAAGTCTCAGCAGTTTTTCGCGCTCATGAAGCAGGTACGTGCGCGCGGGAAGCGGGCGATTGTCTATGACCCGTCGGGCGAGTTCACCCAGGCGTTTTTCCGTCCAGGCAAGGACATCCTCATGAACCCACTGGATGCCCGCAGTCCGAACTGGAACATCTGGAACGAGATCGAGAAGGACTACCACTTTGACAATATGGCCAACGGCCTGATTCCTGATCCGGCCGAGGCTGACCCGTTTTGGGCGAAGGCGGGCCGGATGGTGTTGAAGGACGTTTACAAAGTTCTCGGGCGTGAAGGCCGACGAACGAACCGCGACCTCTACAACTCAATCGCCAAGAGCAACCTCGAAGCGATGCACGCGCTTTTGGCTGGTGAAGCGGGTGCGAGCTACGTTGACCCGGTGACGGAACGAACCGGGATGTCGCTCAAGATGACAGTGCAGAACCAGCTTGAGGCATTCCGGTTTTTGCATGACGAGGGTGAGCCGTTCTCGATCCGAAAGTGGATCAAAGAGGAATCTGACTCGTGGATGTTCATCACGGCGCGCGAGGAATTGCGCGAGGCACTGGCACCTGTGCTGTCCCTGTGGGTGGACACTGTTATCAAGGCGGTGCTGTCTCTCGATCCTGTCCACCGCGAACGGCTTTGGCTGTTTGTGGACGAGCTACCGACACTCCAAAAGCTCGACATCTTGAAGCTGGCCCTGACCAATACCCGGAAGTACGGGCTGTGCTGTGTGCTGGGTGTGCAGGACTTCTCCCAGGTCTATGAAATCTACGGCCACGACCTGGCCAAGACCATCATTTCCGGTTGCCAGACTAAGCTGCTGCTGCGCGTGACGGACGGCGCGGCGGCCAAGCTCATGTCGGAGTTGATGGGGCAGGCCGAGGTGGACGAGAAGGACGAAACGCTCAGCTATGGCATCAGCTCGTCGCGCGATGGCGTGAGCGTTTTTGCGAAGCGCAACCTGCGGGAAATCGTGCTGACTTCCGAAATTCTGACCTTGCCAGATATGCACGGCTATCTGGTGATTCCCGGCGATTACCCGATTGCCCGCGTGGCCTATGAGTACACGCCGACGCCGAAGATCGCCGAAGGCTTCGTGGAGCGTGGCGGCCTGGGAATCAGCTTCCAGCCCAATACACCGGCCGCACCGGATATGCTGGATGACGATGATGATGCGCCGGCTGCGCCTGCGGCCGGGGCGGTCAAGAAGACCGAAGGCGACCGCGTAGTGATCGACGCGGATACCGGAGAAGTGGTCGGCACACGCGAAGAACTTTCGCGCGCGAAACCGCGCAGCGAGGACGAATCTGACCTCGAAGCGCTCGCCGAGGCGCTGGCCGGGAAGGAGGACATTTCCAAGGATCGCACCTACACCTTCAAGGTGCCGCCCAAGGGCTTCCCGTCGCGGATGTTCCACGATGCGGGGATGGAGATTCCGGGCTTTATCCACGTCCCGGCTGGCAAGACGCTGATGCAATCCATCGAGGCGTTGACGATGAAGAAGCCGGCGAAGGCGGCGGCCGCTGCCGCCAAGCCAGCGCCGAAAAAGTCCGATCCCTACGCTGACATTTGACGAGGTGGACGCCATGAACAAGCAAAGACGAGTGATCCTAGCTGGCCTGGCGGCGTTGCCCATTTCGCGGTTGGCGAGCGCTCAAGAGGTGTCCCTGTTGCCCGCCGAGCAGGCGTTTCTGATCGGCGCGCGGCAGGAAGGGCCTGGTCGGATCGCGCTGGATTTCAGGATTGCGCCGGGCTACATCCTCTACAGGGATCGCTTCGCTTTCGCGTCTGACGCGCCGCTGGTCAAACTGGTGAATCCGCGCTTCCCTGCGCCGGCAGAGAAGTTCGACAAGGTGCTGGAAAAGCAGGTCGCCTACTACGAGGGGAGGCTGACGGTTGGGCTGGACGTGATCGGCCAGCCGCAGCCGTTCCGCCTGAAGGTTCAGGTGCAGGGCTGCGCCGTGGAGGCCGGGGTGTGCTATCCACCGTACACCAAAGAGTTCCAGGTTCCGGCGCTCAGCAAGAAGGGGGGGTGACGATGATTAGCATGAACAACGTGGGCAGCGCTGGCCAGGCGCTGCACTACTTCAGCAAGGACAACTACTACACCCAGGACGAAGGGCTGGAGAAGTCGGAGTGGTTCGGCCAGGGTGCGGCCGCGCTGGGGCTTTCCGGGCAGATCGAGCGCCAGGACTTCTTTGAAATCCTGAATGGCAAGGTCGATGGCCAGGAGCTGGGCAAGTTCGTGGTGAACGAGGAAACCGGCGAGCGCGAGCGGGAGCACCGGCCCGGCACAGACATGACTTTCAGCGCACCCAAGAGCGTTTCGCTGCTGGCCGAGGTCGCCGGCAACCGGGAGGTGCGGGAAGCCCATGAGGCCGCGGTCAAGAAGGCGCTGACCTACATCGAGTCCGAGCTGGCCTACACACGGCAGATGAAGGACGGCGAGCTAGAGTCAGTGAAGACCGGTAACCTGGTGGTGGCCATGTTCCGGCACAACACGTCACGCGAGCTTGACCCGCAGACCCACACCCACGCCGTCATCATGAACGCCACCAAGCGCGAGGACGGCGAATGGCGCAGCCTGACCAACGACGAGATTTGGAAGGCGCAGCGGGTGGTCGGGGCCATCTACACCGGCGAGCTGGCCAGCAAGCTCCAGGAGCTGGGCTACGAACTGCGCCGTACCGACGAGAAGGGCAACTTCGAGGTGGTCGGCGTCACGCGCGAGCAGATCGAGCACTACAGCCAGCGGCGGGCGGACATTGAGGCCTCGCTGAAGTCGCGGGGCGTGGACACCCCTCCAGGCGTGGCAACAAGGTGCTCAAACGAACCTTGTTTCTCTCTGCGTTTGCGGCCTTGCGAGACCCGATCTCACGCGCCTACTACACGCGCAAGATCCAGCAAGGAAAGCGTCACAACCAAGCGCTCATCGCGCTGGCCAGACGTCGATGCGATGTCCTGTTCGCCATGCTGCGCGACGGGACCATTTACCAACCACAAACCGTCCCTAACGCTTGACGAAGCACATAGGGGCACCCCCTCTGAGCCGCAGCGCTCATCCCTGTGACCGCTGCTGGCGAGAATTAAGCGCGCGCTTAAAAGTTCAAGTTCTTGCAATCTCCGCCGTTATTTCCGATGAATACGTGTGGGGGGGAAGTATGGAATTTGAAGAATCTACAGGGGTGCCTGACTGGCTAATTCGGGACGTTCGCGCGCAAGCCGCACGCATGGATGATGGGCAGTTTGTCCGCGACCTCGGGGAGCTTGGCCAAGCCCTGTGCGAAGCCGACGCCGGCAGGCTGAAGACGATCTTGGCCGACAGCAAGACCGCAAGGCGCATCGAGCGCGAGCTGGAAGTGGTCTTGCCGTTCTACCTGCCCTTGCTGGCCGACTCGATCAACCGCCGTGGCGAGGAAACGCACCTGACCTCGGACGAGCTGGCCACGCTGCTGGTGAGCCACGGCACGGAAGGCATCGTGCTGAAGCCGAAGCTGCTGCTTGAATCCGGCCGCTTCGGCTTCGCCTTGATGCAGGCGGCCGCCGCGCTGGCCGAGCTGGACGATACGCTGGCCGGCCTGTGGTACTTGTCCCTCAAGGAACTGCTGCAACGCGAAGCGGCCGCCAGCGCCTGACGAACTACACCCGGCCGATCCGCAGCGCGATAGGCCACGACACCGACCGGCGAGCCCCGGCGTCTCCCCACGCCACGCCGATGTCATCCGCGAAGCTGGTCAGCAAGTCTTGCCGCCCAGCATCAACGGCCGCACGCACGGCCGACCAGGTGGACACATAGCCCAGCAGCTCCGGCAGATTCCAGGTCTGCCTAATAGCCATGCGAGGCGCTGCAAGCTCTGAAAACGGGAAGTCGATGGTGGAGTAGCCGCTGTCCACCAAAGCGCGCTCAGGAGGCCAGAACGGGCCGATGACATCGCGGTAGAAGCGCTGGAAGACCGGGGCGACCTCCGGCTCCAGCTCCAGCACGCCATAGGTGGCCAGCGCGACCACCGCACTAGGCGCAGCAATGCGCCGCACCTCACCGAAGAACGCCGGCAGATCGAACCAGTGGGCGGCCTGGGCAGCAGTTACCAGGCTGACGGTGCCGGCATCGAGCGGCAGCTTCTCGGCCGGCGCGCGCTCATAGCGGACGCGCGGATGCTGGATGGCATTGGCAAGCTGATCGGCACTCGGATCAAGGCCGACGACTTGGCTGAAATGGCTGGCGAGCTGGGCCGTGAGCTGGCCGGTGCCGCAGCCCACGTCCACGGCCAGGTTCTTGTCAGGGGCGACCAAAGCCAGGAAGGTGGCCAGCTCAGCAGGATAGGACGGGCGGAACTTCGCATAGGCGCTGCCGCCCTGCGCGAACCAGTTTCTCGATGGACGCTCAGCGCTGATCGGCATCTACGGCTTTCTGTTGGCCAACCTGTGCGCCATCGGCCAAGCCGATCTTCAGCGTCACGTCGCGGTAGGTAGCGGTCGGGCCGGTAGTGCGTGCCTGGGCGCGATCAAAGCTGATGGTGGCACGCCAGGCGGCGGCCCCATCGACCGAGCACTCATAGCGGCCCAGCCACTTGTTCTTGAGGGCGTATTCCAGCGCATCACCGACAAGCGGCTCTGGTTGCCGCAACATGGCCACCACGATCTGGCGGAAGACCTCGACATCGGAGAGGCCGCGCTGTGGAGGCTCGCCCTTCTCGATGAGCGGCAAGCCAACGTACTGCCAGCTTCCGGCCTGGCTGGTGCAAAGCTGCTCCAGCTCGCCGGTCTTCTTCCCGAGAGCATCCATCTGTGAGCGGTGGATGAAGAACGGCGACGAATAGGTGGACACGCGCAGCGCGACGGTGGACAGCACGGCAGAGCGGCCGAGCTGGAATTCAGGCACCTTCCAGGTGTCGCGCACGAACTCGGTGAGCTGCATGGTCTGCGGGGACAGGGGCGCGGCCGTTGCCGCAGCCGTGGCCATGAATAGCGCAGCACCGGCTGCGTAGCGGATCACCTTCATCGACTTATTCTCCCAATCTCGAAATGCCCTCCATGATGCACAGGGCGCGAACTTGACGGCAAGTTGCCGTCAGAGCAGCGCCGGCCGCTTCGTCTCCAAGGCCCGCAGGCGCATAGGCAGAGTCGGGTAGGCCATGATGATAGTCAGCCACCGATGCCAAGCCGCGCTTGGGTAGAGGATGGCCAGCTCGCGCAAGCCCGTGCTCATCGAGGCCGGGCCAGCGAGCAGCGCCCCGCCGGCATCCGCGCGGTATTCCATGTAGCGCCTCAACCCGAGGAACAGCAGGAAGCCCACTACAAAGAAGGTGCGACTGTCTGAGGCGTAGGAGCCCAGGGCAAAGATGCAGGCATAGACGAAGCCCACCAGGATGTGCCGCTCGCGGGCGTGAGTGTTTTCGTGGCCAAGGATGCCGATCAGGCCCTCATCGCTCATGCGATCAAAAAGGCCCGTGGTGATGTAGATGCGCGACTGCGATGGCCACAAGCCCACGGTGTTCGCTTCCTTGTCCGGGTGCTCGTACAGGAAGACCGGGCAAGAGCTGCCGTAGCGCTGGAGCAGGCTGGCCAGTCGCGTCTGCCTGGCGGGATCGGTGCAAGGCTGGGGAGCCAGGTAGCGAGCGACCAGGGGCATCCCGGCATAGAAGCCGAACAGGAAAACCAGGCTTCCAACGGTCTGGAGCAGATTCGCATGACCTTGATCCGGGGCCAGCTTCGCGGCCGCCCAAAGGACGCCGCCGCCCACCTCCATGACGAACAGGAAGAAAACGAGCCTGCGAAACCAGGTTGTTGGAATCACGACGGTTATCCTTAATCCAAGATTCTTTTCATTACCTCTCGATTCCATCAAAGCAGTTGTTGACGGTCGAAACAACCGCTTCGAGTATTTTCCGTTTCTGCTTTACGATAGGGTCTTGCAAATTTTCACCGCCAGTGCATAGCTCTGCTTGCATCAGCATCTGGTCATCACGAACGTTGATTAAAACGATCCTCCCAAGCTCTCCAAGGGTATCGTGATCCAGAACGAGACAATGGCCCCGGTGATCGTAGCCTCTTGAGGCGACCACACCCGCAGGTAAATCATCAGCGCGCAACTGTTTCAAGCCTGGCCTTATTGATTTGCCCTCGGCGAGCCATTGCAGTTCTGCTGCAAGGTGCTTTTCCTGCGCAAGCGCCTCAAGCCCCTTTCTTATCTTCTTTGGACTCTGCGGGAACTGTTTAAGAGGCTGGCTAACGTGCTTTCCTTGGTTCAGCGCCTGGGTCGTTCTGTCCATCACTTCCGCCAGCAGGTCAGCGATGCGTTTTGCGTCTTGGAATAAATGCTGCTTTTCCTTCTCGGCGAAGTGCCTGCCTAAGCCTCTGCTCAACATGACCTCAAACTGCCCGTCCTCAAGGATGTTGCCATCCATGATGGTATTGCCGACACTCAAATGTCTGTATCGCAACAGCGTTTCGCAACAAGCATGAACAAGCGGTTTGATTTTCTCGTCAATATCTCGGTACATGTCCTCGGCAATCGACTCATTCAAAACAAAGTTGATGCCGTCGCCATGTAGCACAAACCGAAACAGGAAGATCGAGACGGAATTTCCAGCCAAGTTTTTCATGTTCATGGTTGCCTCAAATTCTGCAAATGAAAGCGGGCTATCTTTCCAGCCAGTTCTCTACGCTGAGGCCACGGATGCGGCCGAATTCGCGCGTGTTGTCCGTCACTAGCGTGAGGCTGAGCGCATAGGCGTGTGCGGCGATCAGCAGATCGTTCATGCCGATAGGCTGGCCAGCCGCTTCTAGCTCAGCGCGGATGCCTGCATATTCGGCGTCAGCCGGAATATCCAGCGGCAGCACCGGGATCGTTTCAAGAATGCCCTCCACCCTGGCCAGCAGCTTGGGCGAGCCCTTCTTTGCGCAGCCATAGCGCAGCTCGGCTGCGACGATGATGCTGGTGAAAATTTCCTTCGGCCCGACCTGCTCGATGCGACGTGCAGCAGGCCCGTCCGGGCTGCGGATCATGTCGCTGATGATGTTCGTGTCCAGCAGATATCCGCTCAAAATATGTCCTCCGGCCGGGCGGGCATGTCCTCAATGAGCGGGAACTGATCTTCCGGCGCGAGCGGCGCTTCCTTCCTCCACTCGGCCAGTAGTTCGACGATGTTCGTTGGCCGGGTTACTGGCTCGATGATGAGTTTGCTGCCTTCGCGGTGGATCAGCACACGATCCCCCGGCAACTCGAACTCCACGGGAATCCGCACCGCCTGACTGCGGTTGTTCCGAAATAGCTTGGCCTCTTTTGGCCTTGATGGGGTTGCTAGGGTAGGCATGGCATAGTCCTCCTATGTATATGCCACATTGTATATGCCCGTCTGCGCCGTGTCAAACCGGCCCAGCGTGCCATCCCACTCCCCCCCGCCCCTCGCCCTGCGAGGGGAGCGAGTCGCCCTCTGTCGTCAGAGATGCAGGGTGCGGCCTTTGGCCTGAACCCCCTGCACCTCAGACGGTGAGCGTCTTTCGCTTCGATCCCCATCAAGGGCCGCTGCGCTGCCATCCTCGCCCGTTCGGTGCTCGCCTGCGGCTGCGCTCCGCGTGCGGCCTCCGGTGGCTCCCTTGACAGGGCTCTACGCTGGAAGGCCATGTTGCTCTTGAGGCACAAAAAAGATTGCGCGGATGATGCAAAAAGGTTGCAAAAGGGTTGACCGTCACCCCTTTTTGCCATAGAATTACAAACATCAGCAGTTCAGTGGGGCGCTGATTCTGTCCTCCCGACACGGTGAGCAGACCGTAGGACAAGACCAAGGCTTTCGCGCGCGAAAGTCCACCCGCAAGACCCTCATCACCCTTTGACTTTGGAGCCATGACCATGAACCCGAACCTCTTTCACCGCCTGTACCAACGCCTGAGCGACCTGGTGCCCGACTTGGCCAACGTGACCCTGGGCAGCACCTTCTTCGCTCCCCCGCGCATCGCCGGGGATATGTCCATCTATTGCAGCGTGTCGAGCGTGCAGGACGGCGTGATCGAGCTGGAAATGGCTCACGACCAGGTGGTGAAGGGTGAGGAACAGCCCGCGCCCTGGATGGTGTTTCGCGTCGATGTGGTGAAACAGCAAGCGGAGCTGCTGGCAGTGCAGGACGAGTGGCGCTACGAGGTGGTCTATTCCGAGGACAACCGCGCCAACCCGCGCCGCATCCCGATGAACCTGTTTGCCGTCAACTGGCTGACCATCATGCTCAACCTGCATTCGGTCTTCCAGCCCGTGGTCGCCCCGGCTCTGACCCTGGCCTGAACCCGCATCCAAGGAACGATCCCATGAAAACCATTGCTATTGCGAATCAAAAGGGCGGTGTGGGCAAGACCACGCTGGCACGCAATCTGGCCTTCTACGGCATCGAGCAGGGCCATCGTGTGCTGTGCGTTGACCTCGATCCGCAAAAGAACTTCAGCAAGACCCTGCGCGCCTTCCGCGAGCGCAACCTGGGCGATACCGGCGAAGGCGAGGCCTTCCTGATGGCCAGCTCGCTTTTCGACGGTGCTGGCATCGAGCAGCAGCCGATGCCCTGCGGGGAAGGTGCCGCACTGGTGGCCGCCGACCGCGAGCTGGTGGACGTGGCCACGCGGCCGCTGGAAGACATGCACGCCCCGCGCGCGGCGCTGGCCAGCCTGTCGGCCGACTTCGACCTGTGCGTGATCGACACCGCGCCGACCCTGGGCCAGCCGCTCTATGCCGCGCTGATCGCCGCTGACTTCGTGGTGTGCCCCTGCACGATGGATCAAGACGCCATCGACGGCCTGGGCGATCTGTTCGAGGACATCGCCCGCGTGCAGCAACTCGAATGGAATAGCGACCTGGTGACGCTGGGCCTGCTGGCCAACCGGGTCAACACCCGCCGCGCCTTCGACCGCAACGCGCTGGATCAACTGCGCGACGAGCTGGGCGACGTGGTGTTTGACGGCGTGCTGTACGACCGGGCCGCCACCCAATACGCCAAGGATCGCCCCGTGTGGCGTGTCCAGAGTGGCGAAAGCCAAATTCTTGCCGCGAAGGAAATGAAGGCTGTGTGCAGCCAGATTTTCGACAAGGCCACGATCTGAGAGGACAAGACATGACCGCAACCGCAACCGCAACCAAAAAGCCCGGCCTGAACCTGGGCAAGCTGTCCGCCGTGGCGCAGATTGCCGTGCAGCCGAAACCGACGCAGCCAGCGGACGCCGAAATCGAGCTGTCCCGCATCTTCAGCGTCAAGCAGGTTCGCACGAAGTTCGGGAACCTGGAGGAACTGGCCGAGAGCTTCAAGCTGAACGGCATCATCGAGCCGCTGGTTGTCCATGAGGAAGCTGACGGCCGGTACCGGATCATCGTGGGTGAGCGCCGTTTCCGCGCAGCGCCCTTGGCAGGGCTGAGCAAGGCCCCTGTGGTCATCAAGCGCGGCATGTCCGAGCTGGAAATTCGCCGGATGCAGGTGTCGGAGAACAACGACCGCGAAGACCTGTCGGCCTACGACCAGGCGATGGGCGTGATCGAGGACGTGGAACGCTATGGCATCGAGGAAGCGAGCCGCATTTGGAACAAGACGGACAAGAAGAACCCCGGCAAGGAGAAGCAGAGCGAGGGCTGGATCA
Source organism: Burkholderia sp. 4M9327F10 (assembly GCF_005503145.1). GTDB lineage: Bacteria > Pseudomonadota > Gammaproteobacteria > Burkholderiales > Burkholderiaceae > Paraburkholderia. The sequence continues at coordinate 17,303 of NZ_SCNV01000087.1, forward strand.
GCAAGCGCATGGCTGTCACTCGCTACGCTGAGCCCGTCCTGGGCCTGCTGAAAGACGGCTTGTGCGAGGACTTCGAGGTACTGCACAGCCTCAATCAGCTCCATGCCGAGAGCGAAGAAGAATTCAGCCACATGCTGCGCCGACTCCACGAAGGCCTGCCGCTGTCGCGGGACGAGGCCCGCAACAAGGTGTCGGCCGTCAAGCAGTTCAAGCGCGAGCAGGCGGAATTCCAGAAGCGCCGCGAGGAAGTGCAGCAGGCCAAGCAGCAGGAGGCCAAGCAGGCGAAGACCAAGCCGGCCGCGCCGGCAGCGACCGAGCAGGATGCCGACGACGCCGACCGGGCGGCCGCGCCGCAGGCCTCGACGGGCAAGGCGAAGACCAAGGGCGAGGAACCCATCAAGCCAGGGCAGACCTTCCTGCCGACGCTAAGCCCCAGCCCGGAGGAAGTCGCGGCCGCCGAACGGGCGCAGACCGAGAAGGCGCTGGCCAACCTGCGCAAAGACGTGTTCGAGTGGGGTGAAACCAACCTGGCGCACTTCAACAGCATGAAGGCGAAGATGGCCGAGCTGGATTGCGACATGAATCAGACCGAATGGGTGCAGTGGAGCGGCTTTCTGTCGATGGTGCTCCCCATGATGGTGGCCCTGGGCGAGAACAAGTCCCTGGCGTACCTGAAGAAGCTCCAGGACGAATTCAAGACGAAGACGCCGCTGCTGATGTGGCGCGAGCAACATCCGCTGGCACCGGAAGCCGACCCCGAGCACGACGACGGCCCGCGCATCGAGATTCCCCCGATGCCGGAAGGGTGGCGATTCTGAGCAGCGACGGCCGCAAGGCCGTCTCCCAAGAAAGAACAAGGATCATGAAGACATTGCAAAGCGTGGTCGGATTCCTGGTGCTGACCGCCGCTGTGTTCGCCGCGCCTGCTGTCATCGGCAGCGTGCTCGCCGGGGCCGCTGGGCTCCTGATGATGGCCTCTGCCGGCGTGGGGCACCCTGCCCCGCCGCCCTCCCCTCGCTTCGTGCAGATCGTGCAGGCAGCGCCGACGCCGGCAATGCGTGTGTACGAGCTGGAGCACGGTGCCGGCGTGGTGGTGTTCAAGCAGATCGACGGCAAGCTGGTGAGCCGCATGTACCGCGTGGCTGGAGGCATCCATGCGTGAACCGCTGAGCTACCTGGAGCTGCACATGCACGACGACACCTGCCAGGTGCGCGCGTACATGCTGGGCGAAGGCGACGAGCCGTTGCGCTTTCACGCCGGCTTCTCGCAGCGTGACATTGACGCCGGCTGGAAGCAGGTGATGGCCACGGATGCCCGAGGCCTCACGGCGGCCGACATCGAGCAGGAGAAGGCCAAGGTGATCGAGTCCCATCGCCGCTACTGGAAAGAGCTGGCCGAGCGGAATGAGGGCCGAGTGGTCTGCAACGGCATTCACTACACGATGCACGAGCTGGGCAAGGGCATCGGCTTCGGCGGTCAGGCCTTCCTGGTGCGCTGGCTCGATGCCGACAAGTCTCCGACACGGTGCAACCTGTCCTACCAAGGGCGGGTGCCGGCGTGGATGCGGGGCGTGCTGCCCGACAACGCAGCGAGCATCCAGGACAAAGGGCGGCACTGAGCCGACCGACACAAGGAACCAAGGACGAAGATGGACACGAAAACGAAGACCTACATCGGCGTGGCAGTGGTCGCCGCTGGCCTGGCCGGTGCCGTGATCGGCAACACCGTGAGCGCCAAGCCGGCGAAAGACCAGGTGCGCGCCGCACTCTACGAGCAGTGCGTCAACAGCACTGCCTACGCGCCGAAGGCCGACAACAAGGACGACTCGCTGCACTGCAACCGCCGCAGCATCGACCTGCTGGTGGCCGTGATCTACAACGACAGCTACATGCCGCCCATCGACGTGGACAAGTACGAGGCGGTACTGGCCAAGTACAAGCACCACAACTGACCCGAGGACACACGATGAAGACCAAACTGATCGCCGCTGTTTTCCTGGCTTGCTTCGCCAGCTTGGCCAGCGCTCAAGTGACCGACGCCCAAGCCCGCAACGCCCTCCAGGTGCAAGCCAGTGCCAGCAGCGTGCATCCCTTCTGCAAGGCTGACTTCCTGGCCAAGCAGGAGCAGCAACTGAACGGGGCGATTGCCCGTGCCGACTTCGTGACGGCCAGCGCGCAAGGCGAGATTATCTCGGCCAACGTCGCTTCCTGCGGGCTCCAAGCGGGCAACTCCCTGCCGCAGTGGGCCGACCAAGCCGGCCGCCTGCTGGCCACAGCCGTGATTGCCGCGACCCGCGTGCCTGGTGGCATGGCCACCCCGAAGACGACTTTGAGCGGTGAGCGCGCCGAGCTGCTGCTGGGCTATGCCATGCAGAACGGCTCGCCCACGGCGGCCGAAATGCTGCGAATGCTCCAGCAGAGCAACTACAAGACCTTCAACTGAGCTTTCGCGCGCGAAAGTTCACCCGCCCCGGAAAACAACTATGAAACTCAAGCGCCTGTCCCCGGAAGAATTCGATGGCTTGCCCTGGATGGCCAAGACGCGCTTCCATGACCAAACCTGGTCGATCCTGCGTGCCGTCCTGGTGGACGGCCGCACTCAGGCGGACGTTGCCACCGAGTACGGCGTCAGCAAGCAGCGTGTGAATAGCCTGATGGGCGACTTCAAGCGGAACTACATCGCACAGGCGGCCGCCACGGGGAACGCCGTGGTGAGTGTCACCTTGGACATGCCGGAGACTCTGGCGCTTGAGGTGGCCGGTCTGCTGGATGCGCTGAAGGCCTGCACGAACGAGGAGAAGAAGGCCGAGGCGCTGGAGAAGGCCACCAACGCAGTGCGCAAAACCACCAGACTCTTGAAAGGTTGATCCATGAGCAACGAAACAAGCGATACCAACCCGTACAACACACTCGTCTTCGCCAAGCCAGGCAGTGGCATGTCCTACTCGTTCAATCGAGAGGACAGCGGCCATACTTTGGTTGTGGCACCGAGTGGTCGAGGAATGTCGTTCATGTTGGATGAGCTGGAGAGCGAAGCGATCACGGCGGGAGCGAAAGTGGTCATCGTGGACAAGGGGCCGTCATCAAGCTGAACCGGGACGTATAGACGCCACTGCCATCCACGCCACGAGGAAGCGCAAGGGCTCTTGCGCTTTTGTCGTTTATAAACGATAATAGGTTATGTTCACTGTCCGCCACTACGTCACTGAAGACGAGCACGACCCCTTCCAGGAGTGGGTCAAGAAGCTCCGCGATCCGATTGCGAAAGTCCAGGTGCTGAAGCGCGTCAACCGGATCGAGGGCGGCAACTTCGGCGACCACAAGCCCTGCCGTGAAGGGGTGTGGGAGCTGCGGATCGACCAAGGCCCAGGCTACCGCGTCTACTACGCGATGGCCGACGCCGTGGTGCTGCTACTGCTGTGCGGTGGTGACAAAGGCTCCCAGGACGCCGACATCGAGCGCGCGATTGGGTATTGGAAAGACTGGCAACGGAGGTCAGCATGAAGGATCGAAGCCACGACGAAGCAATGGCCGAGCTGTTCAAGGAAGACCCGGCTTTTGCGGCCGAGTACCTGAATCAGCTTCTCCAGGATGGAGAGCCGGCCGATCTACTGGTGGCGCTGCGCCAGATGGCGGAAGCGCACGGTGGCGTGCGTGCCATCGCCAAGGAGACAGAGCTGAACGCCAACCAGCTCTACCGCACGCTTTCACCCCAGGGCAATCCTGAGCTGCGCAGCCTGTCGGCCGTGCTCAAGGCGCTTGGATTGCGCCTGGCTGTCCAGGTCGCTCCGCAGCAGCATCATGTCGCTGCGGCTTGAGATAGGCCCACAAAGAGAAACGCCCGGCGAGCAGGCCGGGCGGTTCATAGACCATCATCAACCCATCTTGACCCAAGGCCGCGAGCCAAAAACCAAAACGGAGTGAGATATGGAGAAGTCTAGCACGTCAGGTAGTTTGGCACCAGTAGCGCAGCCTCAAAACCCGCCCGAACTGACCGATCTTTTCGGTGAGCTTCAGATCATCAGCAGCAGTGAGCCGCATCAGAGCGATGCGGCCGACGCCCCGTCGCAAGGTGATCTGTTCGAAGTGGTTGTCCTGGTGCATGACTGGCCGGTGAAAGACGACGTGTCCTCGATGGAGTACCCCATCTTCTCGCTCAGCAAGAACAAGGACACCCGCATCCGCACCTACTCCCGAGGTGGCAAGACCCTGAAGGTGATCCCGTCCGCGCTGGGCGCGGCCACGGTCTTCGACAAGGACATCCTGCTGTACTGCCTGAGCCAGATCGTCAAAGCGCACGACGCCGGCATGATGGTCGGCCGCCGCCTCAAGATCGCCGTGCATCCTTTCCTGGTCGGCACCAGGCGCAGCACCGGGGGCGCAGCATACGTGCGCGTACTGGACATGTGCCGCCGCCTCAAAGGCACGACGATTGAAACCAACGTCAAGACGAACGAGCGCGAGCAGGTCGAGGGCTTCGGCCTCATCGAAGACTACAAGGTGACGCAGTACACCAAGAACGGCAAGGGCGCGCTGGAGCTGGAGCTGACGATTGCCGACTGGCTCTACCGGGCCGCCATCGCCTCCGACATCCTCACCCTGCACCCCAACTACTTCTCGCTTGGCCAGGCGCTGGAGCGCCGGCTGTACGAGCTGGGCCGCAAGCACTGCGGACAACAACCTTGGTTCACCATCGGCCTGCCCTTGCTGCAAGAGAAGGCCGGCAGCACGCAGAGCGCGAGCCACTTCCGCACCGAGCTGAAGGACATCATCAAGAACGACCGCCTGCCCGACTACCGGCTGGCCCTGGACGAGTCGAGCAAGCCCAACCAGCTCGTCTACATGACACGCGACAACAAGCGCCTCGTGACGGAGGCCAACCGCGTGGGCAAGCTCTCCTGGGTGTCCGGGATGCTTCAGCAGTCGATGGACATGTCCAAGGCCAAAGCCAAGCCCAAAACCGTGGCCTAATGACTCGTCTATCGCCGTCACTCGTCTATCGCCGTCGAAAAGGACTTCGAGGCAAAAACGCCCGACTCGTCTATCGCCGTCGATTTTCTCGTCTATCGCCGTACCGCTTTTTCGCCCATAAGCCCTGCCAGACAGGGCTTTTCGCCGAATTGGGGCAACAATGCAGCCGCTTTGCCGTCAGTCTGACGGCTCCAAAGCACTCGTCTATCGCCGTAACTTTGGCCACTTATCCACAGAAATTCGAGCGTCATCGTCTATCACCGTCAGTTTTCTCGTCTATCGCCGTAGTTCTGACTCGTCTATCGCCGTGCCCCCAACTCGTCTATCGCCGATGCGCCGCGCGGAAAAATCCTTATAAATCAACGCATTACTGCGCGATTTTTGCGGCTTAACACGCGCGCGCGTCTTAACACTTTTCTTTTTAACGTTTTTAACGCCGCCGAAGGGGGAGACCCCCTTCTCGAACCCACCCGAGGCCTTCGGCCTCTCCCATCCCCCCAGGGGTGCTGCGCCCCTCGGCCTACGGCCTCACCCAGCATTCGTGCGCGCCTGCGGCGCGAGAGCGATTACAAGCCCGGCTGCGCCGGGCGGTGGTGCGCAACCGCCGTAGCAGCAGCCGTCTAAGCGGCTCAGGACGGCCGCAAGCGTCCATCCTGACCTGGCCCGCAAGCGGGCCACCCTACGGGCGCTAAGACCCGGATAAATCACGCTGGCCACGTCTACGCCGTGGCCACCGCTCAACCGGGCGCGTGTGCGCGCGGCTGCACAACCGCTGGTGAGTCGCCAAGGTCTGAAAACCTGTCTTCAAGGAATAGAGGGGCGAAGCCTGGTCGATGGGCGGAATGGCCTAAAAGGGCTTTCCTGGTGCGATATGCCGGCCTAGGCGGCGTTTTCTGGCTGTCGGGTAGCCCCAGGCCCCGGCGATGGCGAGAAAACGGCTTGTAGGCCGTTCTGGAGGGTCGATTTTTCGGCTGACCAGCTCTGCCGGTGATGCGGCCGCCGATGACGGCCGACTTGGCCAGCAGCCGCTGGCCAGCGGCGACAGACAAACAACCGGCCGGCAGCTCGACCAGCGCTGAGCCCAGGCCGGCAAGACGGTGGCGATAGACGACTCGCACCCTGGCGCACCCAGGAAAAAGGCCCCGATCCACCAGGATCGAGGCCAAAGACTGCGGGTGTCAGGGAGGAATACACCGCTACAGGCGGCAGTCTGACGGCAATTATGCACACGCGCCGGGCTCGACCATGCGGAAAAGCCCGGCAATCGTCACCTCGCAGCCGCCGCGCCACACCGCATCGTCTATCGCCGCACCGGCCAGCGACTTCGTGGCCGTTCGCGCGCGTGCGCGTGAGAGCCGCAGAGCTGGCCAGCCCGCGTCGTCCATCACCGTCATCGTGGCCGTGGCCACGCACCGGGCCGGGCGCTGGCCAGGCACGTCGCCGACCTCGCCGCATGCAGCCGGCCGGTGCGGCTGATCCGCAACAATCCGGCTTTTATTTGTTTGTTAGTTTGTTTGTTTCTTTGTTTGTTGCTATACTTGATGCATCGACCGTGAAAGGAGGTGCCCCATGTCCTTGAGCTTCCAGCAACTGAACGCCGCCCGCGCACGCGCGGCCGCCATCCGCCCGGTGCGCGGTGAATTGGGTCGCCAGGGCTTGCTGGCCCTGTATCCGAAGCTGCGCCTGACGACCGCCGAGGCCTACCACGAGGCTTTGAGCGATCAGGCCGACAATGAGGCGGGGCAGCAGATCGACGCCGGCCGCGAGCCCTACCTGGTGAGCGACGAGGCCCTGCTGATGAACCTGGAGCCGTTCATCCCGGTGTTCGACGTGCTGGCCGAGCGGCAGCGTGTCGGCACCGGCCGTCGCTTCGGGCATGCCGACTTCATCGCCCTCGACCTTCCTGCCGGGCCGTGCCTGGTGCCTGCCGACGCCCTCTTGGCGTGGCGCTGACCAAAGAAAGGACGCGCCATGCGCCCCGCTGAATTCACCACTGAGCAAATCATCCAAGCTGGCCAAGCGCTGCAAGACGCTGGCCGCAACGTCACCGGCTTCGCCCTGCGGCAGAAGGTCGGCGGGGGCAATCCTTCGCGCTTGAAACAGGTGTGGGATGAGCACCTGGCCAGCAAGTCCGTGACGCAAGACGAGCCGGTAGCTGAGCTGCCCGTGGAGGTGGCCGAGGAAGTGAAGGCCGTCACTGCTGCGCTGACCGAGCGCATCACCCAGCTTGCGGCAGAGCTGAACGACAAGGCGGTGAAGGCCGCTGAGCGCCGCGTGGCCGAGGTGTTACGCGCTGCCGGCGAGCAGCGTGAGCAGGCCGAGCGTGAACTGGCTGACGCTGCCACGACCGTCGATGACCTGGAGGCCACGCTGGACACCACGAAGGCAGAGGTCGAAACATTGGCTGGCAAGCTCGCCGAGTCCCAGGCGAACGGCCAAGCGCAAGCGGTGGAACTGGCTCAGCTCCGCGAGCGCTTGAGCGCCGCAGAGGCGGCGACGAAGGCCGCTGCCGAGAAGCATCAGGCAGAACTCGTCAAGCTCCGCGCCGAACTGGACAACGCCGAGCAAGCCCGCAGCCAGGCCGTGGCAGAGCTGGGCACCACGAAGATCGAGCTGGCCCGCGTGCAACAACATGCGGCTGATCTGGAGTTGGCGACAAAGACGACCGCCGAGAAGCATGAAGCCGACACTGCCGCGCTGCGGGGTGAGCTGGAGGCCGCCGAGAAGGCCCACCACGCGGTCGATGCAGAGCTGTCCGCTGTGAAGATCGAGCTGGCCCGCGTGCAACAACATGCGGCTGATCTGGAGTTGGCGACAAAGACGACCGCCGAGAAGCATGAAGCCGACACTGCCGCGCTGCGGGGTGAGCTGGAGGCCGCCGAGAAGGCCCACCACGCGGTCGATGCAGAGCTGTCCGCTGTGAAGATCGAGCTGGC
>NZ_SCNV01000088.1 GCF_005503145.1 Burkholderia sp. 4M9327F10
CAGCTGTTGCAGATGGAGATGACCGGGACGCCTGGCAACGAAACGCTCTGGGGAACATCGGGAGCAGATATTATCGATGGCAAGGGTGGTAACGACGTTGCATATGGTGGAGGCGGCGGTGATACCTTCATTTTCAATGCGGGTTACGGCAAGCTGGAAATCAGCGAGAGCGATTCGAGCAGCAATCCGCACAACGTCCTGAAGCTGGGTGGAATCAGCGCTTCATCGGTCACCGTGAGGTCAGCGGGCAATAATCTTATACTCACTGATGGAACCGTCGGCGACCAGATCACGCTGGATGCAGCGTTGAGCAGCAATGCGTGGGGCGTGCAGACGGTTCAGTTCGATGACGGGTCCACTTGGACCCGGCAGCAGATGCTGGCAATGGCATCGGGTCAGCTTTCGACTGCATCGCCTCAAGACACGTCGCATCCATACGTGTCAGCTCAACAAACGAATGTGATTATTAATGACACAGACAGGGCTGAAGCCAGTCTGATGCTTGGTAATAGCCTACTTCAACTGATCCAGTCCATGGCGAGTGTCACTGACGTTAGAACTGGCTGTAACCTCAACGATGCATATTCTTCGCCAACGACAGAGGCACTGCTTCCCATGGCGACGAACGACGGCGTGCAATACAGTTCCATACGTCCGGCGTAAGCTGTCTATCGCTTAAATTGGTACAGAAGCCTTGGCATGAGGGGGCATCCTGATCGCCAAGCGCTTCGGCATAACAATGTCTTGAGTATTTGGATGCTGTTTTGAGTTGTGCGGCACTCGTTTTTCTGAGTTCATTCATTGCTTCATCACGCGATGGCCATCGTTCAAGCCGAAAAACACATTTGCCTGTCGCCGTTGCCCCGTCACCAAAGCTCTACTGGTTCGTAATGCTATGGGTCTGGTATTCACATGAGTGACACGCATGCTGCAACTCGTAAACATGCGATAAAGATCCAGCAAGATCAGCGGGCACTTTAAAAAGTGCCAATAGCGCCGCTCTGCGGCAATTCGTTTAAATGTAGCATGAGTGCACAGATTACAAACATTGAAGATCCAGGGCTCTTCGCTCTCGTTACCATCGCCCGTTTTCACAACATCGCTGCGGATGCCGCGCAACTCAAGCACACTTCTGCCACAGGCGCCGCACAGTTCTCGAATCGGGACCTAGTCCTCGCCGCCCGGAGCCTTGGTCTGAAAGCCCGCATTGTCCCACTGCATCTCCAAAGACTGGGTAATGCGCCGTTACCGGCGCTAGTGATGGACCGCAACGGCCAGCATTTCATCCTCGCCAAATGCGACAGCAAGACCGCGCTGATTCTGGAGTCCGGCAACCCAGCACCAACGATCAAGTCGCTCGACGAGATCATCGCACGCACAACCGGCGAAATGCTTCTGTTTGCGTCGCGTACGTCGCTTGCCGGTGAGTTGGCACGCTTCGACTTCTCGTGGTTCATTCCCGCAATTGTGCGTTACCGTCGGGTACTCATCGAAGTGCTCGGCGTCTCGCTGGTGCTGCAGATCTTTGGGCTCGTGTCGCCACTGATGTTTCAGGTTGTGATGGACAAGGTGCTCGTGAACCGTACGTATAGCACGCTGAACGTCGTGTGCATCACTCTGCTGGTCTCGTCGGTGTTTGAGGTGCTGCTGACGGGGTTGCGCAATTACGTATTCGCACATACCACCAACCGTATCGACGTCGAGTTGGGCGCTCGACTCTTCCGTCATCTGGTAGCACTGCCTCTCGGCTACTTCGGCGCGCGACGCGTCGGCGATACCGTCGCGCGCGTGCGCGAACTTGAGAACATTCGCAATTTCCTCACCGGGCAAGTGCTCACCGCGCTCATCGATCTCGTGTTCTCGATCATCTTCATTGCCGTGATGTGCATCTACAGTGTTCGTCTCACGCTGATTGTCGTTGCGTCGCTACCGGTTTATGTCGCGATTTCGAGCGTACTCGTGCCGTTGTTCCGCGCGCGCTTGAACGAAAAGTACGCGCGTGGCGCGGACAATCAGTCGTTTCTCGTCGAAACAGTGTCGGGCCTCGAGACCGTGAAGGCGATGGCCGTCGAGTCGCAGTTCATTCGTCGATGGGAATCGCAGCTTGCGGCGTACATAAGTGCCGGATTTCGCGTCAACCAACTCGGCAACGTCGGCCAGCAACTGATCCAACTGGTCAGCAAACTGGTTACCCTCGGCACGCTTTTTGTCGGTGCGCGGCTTGCAATTGACGGGAAGCTGTCAGTCGGCGAGCTGATCGCGTTTAACATGATGTCACAGCGCGTGAGCGGCCCGGTGCTGCGACTCGCGCAAGTGTGGCAGGACTTCCAGCAGATCGGCATTTCGATGATGCGCCTTGGTGAGATTCTCAACACGCGCACCGAACTGCGGCAGACGCGTCAGACTCCGCCACCGATTCGCGGCGACATAGCGTTCGAGAACATCCGGTTCCGCTATCGCCCCGATGGACCGTTAATCATTGATGACGTCGCGCTCAAGATCGGCGCGGGCCAGGTGATTGGCATCGTCGGGCGTTCGGGTTCCGGCAAGAGCACACTCACGAAGCTTTTGCAGCGTCTCTACATCCCCGAACAGGGCACTGTGCGTGTCGATGGAGTAGATCTCGCGCTCGTCGATCCTGCGTGGCTGCGCCGCCAGCTCGGTGTGGTGCTGCAGGAGAACCTGCTGTTCAACCGCACCGTGCGAGAGAACATCGCGCTGTCCGATCCGGGCGCATCGTTCGATGCCGTGATGCGCGCAGCGCAGCTTGCGGGGGCACACCCGTTCATCTGCGAACTGCCCGAAGGATACGACACGATTGTGGGTGAGCACGGCGGAAATCTATCGGGCGGGCAGCGCCAGCGTCTCGCTATCGCGCGCGCTTTGCTCACGAACCCGCGAATCCTGATCTTCGACGAGGCGACAAGTGCGCTTGACTTCGAAACTGAACGCATCATTCGCGACAACATGAAGGCGATCTGCGCGGGACGCACGGTGATCATCATCGCGCATCGCATCTCAGCGGTGCGCCACGCAAACGCAATCATCGCAATGGATCGCGGACGCATAGTTGAAGCAGGCGATCATGAATCACTATTGGAGCACGGTGGACTATATGCACATCTCTTTTCGCTGCAGGACGGTTGATGATGCGACCGATGAAACTGCAGGTGTTTGTGGATCTATTGCGCCGTTATGCAAGCGTGTGGCATATCGCCTGGGACATGCGTGCGCAGCTCGAGCGCCCGATGCGCGACGCCGATCATCTCGCTTTTCTGCCCGCCGAGCTCGAACTCGTCGAGACGCCAGTGCACCCAGCTCCGCGCTGGACAATGCGCGTGCTGATACTGTTGGCAGCGATCGCACTGCTTATTGGCGTGCTTGGGCACTTGGATATTGTCGCGACGGCGAAGGGCCGACTGGTACCCGATAAACGCGTGAAGGTCATCCAGCCCGCAATCACAGGCATTGTTCGTGAGATATCGGTCAACGATGGAGACAGGGTGATTGCTGGTCAGTTGCTGATGAAACTCGACAGGACCCAGGCGGCGGCTGACGAAGACAAGGCAAAGGCATCACGTCTCGATGCAGCCTTCGCCGCCGCGCGCGCGCGGGCTCTGCTGGATGCGCCCGGCTCGTCAGCCACAGTACCAGAGGTGAAACCAGTCGAGGGCGCATCATCAGAGCGCCAGCAGGAAGTCGAGCGGCACGTGCAGGGTGCGTGGCTCGAATATCGCGACAAGCTTGCCTCAGCGAACGCCGAACTTGCTAAACGTTCGGCCGACCTTGACAGCACGCGAGCGGAGGTTGAGAAGCTGGAGGCAACCGTACCGCTCTCTCGCGCCCAAGCGGATGACTATCGCGCACTCTCCGCCGACCAGTACGTGGCGAAGAACGATTATCGCCAGAAAGAAGAGACGGCGCTGGAGCAGGAACACGAACTCGCCGCGCAGCGTAGTCATGCGCGCGAACTCGCCGCAGCCGTAACCGAACAGAATGCGGAGATTGCCAGCATTCAATCGCAGTTTCGCCGCGAGCAACTCGACGCGCTAGAAAAAGCCACCGAAGCGCTCACTCAGAGCCGCAATGATGAGACCAAGGCGCACACGCGCGAGACGCTAATGCGTCTGATCTCGCCAGTGTCTGGTACTGTGCAGCAGCTTGCGGTACACACAGATGGCGCCGTTGTGACGACCGCGCAGACGGTGATGGAGATCGTGCCCGACGACGCGCTCGAAGTGGAGGCCACCATCGAGAACAAGGATATCGGATTCGTGAAGGCCGGACAGCGGGCAGCCGTGAAGGTCGAAGCGTTTCCCTATACGCGCTACGGGCTGCTCGAAGGCCAAGTCATATCGGTCGCGAACGACGCGGCGCAGGATAAAAGGCACGGGTTGGTGTTTACGGCCCGTATCCACCTGAAGACCAACCGGATGCACGTCGATGATCGCTGGATACCGCTGACGCCCGGCATGACCGTCACAGCCGATATCGCGACTGGCCGCCAGAGCGTAGCACAGTATTTCTTGGGTCCGCTCGTCGAAGGCGTGCAGGAGAGCATGCGTGAACGCTAAACGTTTCGCGGCATTACTGGCAGTGCTTCTCATGGCCCCCCCTGCGCTTGCCGTCGACCCCCTCTTCGCAGAACGCAGCATATCGGAGAGTCCGTCATCGTCGCTGTTGCCGGCGCCTTGTGTGTCGGGAACACCGACAATTCCACTCGGGCTTGCCGAGGCTGTTTCCCGGGCTCTCTGTTACAACCCGAAAACGCGCGACGCATGGGCCAACGTCAAAGTGCAGGCGGCCGCCGTCGGCGCTGCGCGTGCCGCCTTCCTGCCAACCTTGTCGGCAAACTGGCAGGGAGTGCGTGACGATTCGCAGATTGACGTCGCGGGTCACCCTGATCTCAGTTCGAAGACGGATGCGACGATCCGCTCGGCGGGTGGCAGCCTAAACTGGGTATTGTTCGATTTCGGTGCACGCAGCGCGGCATTGCGCAACGCTAACGAACTGTTGGTCGCCGCGCGCGCCACGCAGGATGCGACGTTACAGGAGACGTTTGCTACGGTCGTAAAGGACTACGATGCCACCCAGGCCGCCCAGGCAGTGTTTGATGAGGCGCGGGAGGTTGAGCATATGACCGCCGACTGTGTGTCCGTAGCACAGAAGCGCGTTGATCACGGCGCGGCGCCGATATCTGACGTACTGCAGGCACAGACGCAACACGAGCAGGCGGTCGCTGCTCTGACAAAGAGTGAAGGCGCGTTGCGAACGGTGCTCGGTGTGCTGGCGAGCGACATGGGCCTGCGGCCTGATGAACCGCTTACTGTACCGTCAGTCTTGGCGAGCCCGAAACCGGATCACGCTTGGCAAGAGTCCGTGAGTGACATGATTTCTGAAGTGAGAAGCACGCATCCGGCCGTGCTCGCCGCCGAAGCACAGTACGAAGCCGCGCGCGCCAAGGTGGTGCAGGCACGCGCTGAAGGCCTACCCACAGTCAGTCTTGTCGCGAAATACGGTACCAACAACCAGCCCGCGAGTCTCGGACTGGGTATCCCAACGTATCCCGCGACTGGGCATGATGCCTATATCGGCATTCAGGTGAACTTCCCGTTCTTCGAGGGTTTCGGGCGGCATTACCAGATTCACCAAGTCGAAGCGCAGGCCGAGCGTGAGCAAGTTGCGATGGACGGCACGCGCGACCAGGTCGCGCTCGATGTCTGGAAAGCATGGCAGACCATGCAGACCGCAACGGCCAGCGTCGAGCAGAACGGAAAGTTGTTGGCGATCGCAGAACGCGCATTCGAGGCCGCGCAGCATCGCTACAAGGCGAGCGTGGGTGATATTCTGGAATTGCTTAACACCCAGACTGCGCTGGCGAACGCCAAGCTGCGGCGCATTCAGGCGCTTACCGACTGGCACGATGCACGTATCGAACTCGCGGCCAAGCTCGGACAGCTTGGCATGACCGACGTTCAATGACCGCTGCTGAGGCTACCCGACATAATTCGACATTCAATAATTTGCCTTCGCAGCCCTCCACGTGCGCAACAACAGCGCATTGGTGACGACGCTCACGCTCGAAAAGGCCATCGCAGCGCCCGCCAGCATCGGATTCAGCAGGCCGAGCGCCGCAAGCGGAATACCCACCAGGTTGTAGACGAATGCCCAGAACAGATTCTGCTGGATCTTGCGCCACGTGCGGCGCGAGATGTCGATGGCGTCGGCGACGAGTGCGGGGTCGCCGCGCATCAGCGTGATGCCGGCGGCGTGCATGGCGACATCGGTACCGGTTGCCATGGCAATGCCCAGGTCGGCGGCGGCGAGGGCGGGGGCGTCGTTGATGCCGTCGCCCGCCATTGCCACAATGCTCGCGCTGCGGATCTTCAGGTCGCGGATCACGCGCGCTTTGTCCTCCGGCAGCACCTGGGCGTGGAATTCGTCGATGCCGAGCGCCGCCGCGACACTGGCTGCGCTACCCTTGTTGTCGCCGGTCAGCAGTATGCTGCGGATGCCCATTTGCTTCAGGCGCTCGATTGCCGCGCGTGCGCCCGGCTTGAGGCTGTCGCCGAACGCGAGCAACGCAAGCGCCTGCGGCGGTGTGGTGCTTTGAGCTTCCGAGCGCTCGCTGCCCGACAGGCTCATCAGCCATGACACGGTGTTGCCTGCGCTTTCGAGTTGTTCTGCGCGGGCCGCGAGTTCGGGCCTCAGAACGATGCCGAGTTCGTTGAGCCAGCGGCTGCTGCCGATGGCCAGGGTGCGGCCGTCGACGTCGGCTTCTACACCGCGGCCGGGAACAGCACGAGCTTTGGACGCTGCGGCTACTCCAACGCTTGCCAGTCCAGCGTGGATCGTGATGCCCGCCGCGCCGGCATGAGACGCCTTAACGGTCGTTGCCGCTTCGCCGTCCGCCATAGCCAACGCCCTCTCCCACTCACCCGACGCATCGTCATAAGCCTTCACGACTGCCCGCGCCAGTGGATGATCGCTGTTGCGCTGCACAGCCGCGGCGAGCGCCAGCGCTTCGTCCCGCTCGACGCCGATCGCTTCAAACGCCGTCAATGAAGGTTGCCCCACGGTCAGCGTACCGGTCTTGTCGAACGCAACGAGATTGACGCGATGCGCAATTTCCAATGCCTCGGCATCCTTGATCAAGACGCCATGCCGGGCGGCCACCCCCGTGCCCGCCATGATTGCCGCGGGCGTCGCCAACCCGAGCGCGCATGGGCAGGCGATCACCAGCACGGCGACTGCGTTGAGGATCGCGGTTTCGCCGCCCGCGCCGGCAATCAGCCACGCCGCCAGCGTCAACAGCGCAATCACCAGGATCGCGGGCACAAAAATCTCGCTTACCCGGTCCACCAGACGCTGAATCGGCGCTTTCTCCGCCTGGGCAGTTTCGACGAGGCGAATGATCCGCGCCAACGTGGTTTCCGCACCGGTTGCCTTCGTGGTGACGGTAATCGCCCCTTCGCCGTTAATCGATCCTGCCGTGACCGGGTCGTCCGGCTGCTTGGGCACAGGCAGGCTCTCGCCGGTAATCAGCGATTCGTCGATATGGGTGCGGCCTTCGAGCACCGCGCCGTCGACCGGCACCCGCTCGCCCGGCCGCACGACGACGATCATGCCGACCCGCACCTGCGCCAACGGCAACTCGTGTTCCTTGTCGCCGACGCGAATGCGCGCACGCTCCGGCCGCAGCGCATTCAACGCGCGGATCGCGTCGGTGGTCTGGCGCTTGGCGCGCGCTTCCAGCCACTTGCCGAAGCGCACCAGCGTAATCACGACCGCCGACGCCTCGAAGTACAGATGCATCGCATGGCCCGGATGCGCGATCAACTCGTAGACGCTGATGCCATATGCCGCTGACGTGCCGAGCGCGACCAGCAAATCCATATTGCCCGCGCCGGCCCGCAACGCCTTGTACGCGGCCCGGTAAAAGCGTGCGCCGAATCCGAACTGCACCAGCGTTGCAAGGCCGAACTGTAGCCACGGGGGCACGATCGCGCTCATGCCGTGCGAGGTCGCACCGCCGCTGAACCCTTCGCTGATCATCGGCAGCACGAGCGGCAGTGTCAGAAGCGCGCAGATGACGACGGCTGCGAACTCGCGGCGGGTCCGGTCCTGGGCGAGCTGTGCGCCGGAAGCGGCGTCATTTGCGGCCACTTCCTCGACGACCGGCGTCGCCTGGTAACCCGCTTTTGTTACGGCCGCAATCAGCGCATCTACGCCGGTGGCCGCGTCGCTCAGGCTAACGGTCGCCTTTTCGGTCGCCAGATTGACTGACACGCCCGCGACTCCGGGTACCTTCGCGAGTGCCTTTTCGACCCGCATGGCGCACGAAGCGCAGGTCATGCCGCTGATATCGAGTTCCGCGCTGCCCTGCGCCGCGCGTTCGGGAATGGAAAGATCGGTCATGGTGGTGTAGCTCACAGCGGCTTGAGGCCGCATCATGAATGCAGTATTCACCTTCCCATGATGGGAAGGTCAAGGACTCATGTTAGAGCGGGAGAAGAAATGGAAATGCGGTTGCTGTGCGAACCATCGCGCTCGCATGGGAAAGCGCATGGGCAAACATTGGCAAGCCGTTTTTACGCAGTGCGAGATTAGCGCCAGATCACACGAACCGGCCTGATTCTGACTAGGGCCGGAACACGCCGCGCCGCGGCTGAACGCGGGTTTAAAACGACGGCGGCGCGCTCAACATTGCCTCGGCGACGGCCTCCTGCGTTTCGCTGCCGCTCGCCAGCAACGCTTCTGCCGCGCCGCGGCGGTCGCGTGCCTCCTTGTTCTGACTCAGTTTCCATTTCCCGACGAGGCGCGTGACTTCGATTTCAATGCCGACAATCGCGCCCAGCATCTGCGAGATGAAGTCGGCCGGCGCGTCGCCCATCTTCCAGGGCTTCGGCTCATTGGCTTCCATGGTGCGGGTGAGGCGTGCCACGAGGCCGCGCACGAACGCTTCGTCGTCACGCACGGTGATCTTGCCGTGCGCGTGCACCACCATGTAGTTATACGTCGGCACCTGGCGGTGTGTCTCGTGCTTGCTCGGATACCAGGTTGGCGAAATGTAGGCGGCCGGTCCCTGGAAAATCACCAGTGTGTCCGGCTGCGTGGCGACTTCCTGCCAGACCGGATTGGCACGCGCGACGTGGGCCCGCAAGGTGCCGTGCGTGCCCTCGTCAGGCGCGAATTCGAACGGCACGTGATTCGCGTCGAGGCCGTTGGGGCCGATCGTGACAAGTGCGCCGAGCGGGTGGTCGGCCATCAGCTGATGGAGGACCTCGGGACGGTTCTCTTCGAAATGCGCGGGGACGTACATGGGGCGCTCCGGGGGCGAGAGGGCGGCGAGTCGCGCACAAGGTATGTTTGTGCCTTTGCGCTTGATAGCTGTCAAGGATACGATACAACCCGTTGTTGTCGGGATCGAGATAAGTTGCGCGCTTGCAATGGGCTTGGGAACCACGCAAGCAGAGCCGTCGCCGACCGATGCATTTCCCTGGACCGAACGTTCTGCCACCTGAACGAATGATAAAAACTCGCCGAGCACCGTTTTCGCTTCATTGGACCTGCGCTTCGCTCGCAGGCCTCGCATTTCTCGCCGGCTGTGCCGCGACCCCTGTCGACGCACCCAAACCCACCGGCTGGATCAAGGACGAGGTGGCCGACTCCTACGTGTTTGGCTACCCGCTCGTGCTGATGGAGGTGGCGCGCGACGCCGCAGTCGGCACCGATCCGGGTCAGGCGCCTGTCAATACATTGCGCCACGCGCAGGCGCTGCCGCCGGTCGGCTCGGCCAATCCGCCCACGCCGGGCATTGATACGCTCGATTCAAGCGGCTGGCTCGACCTGGGCGCCGAGCCCGTGATCCTGACGCTGCCCGATTCGCACGGACGTTATGTCGACGCTCGCGCGCTCGATATGTGGACCAACGTGGTCTGGTCGACCAGCGCCCAGATCGGGCCGCGCGGCGGCGGAATCAAGGAGCAGGCGGTTGCGTTCGTCGGTCCCGGCTGGCAGGGCGACTTGCCGAAGAACGCCAAACGTGTCGACCTGCCGACCCGCAACGCCTGGGTGACTGTGCGGATCCAGTCGAACGCCGGCCGTGATCTGACGGCGGTGCGCAAACTGCAGCGCGGCATTCGCCTTGTGCCGTTGAGCGCCTATGCAAGCGATGGGCACCCGGCTCCGGCGGCTCCGGGCGGCAATGCCGCCACGGCCGCTGCATTGGCTGCTTCCGGCACGCCGGCCGCGCAGGTCGCCGCGCTCGACGCCGCCGGTTTCTTCGACCGGTTGGCGCAGGGGCTGCAGGACAACCCGCCGGTGCCCGACGATCCGCACGCGCTGAAGATCCTCGCTGATCTCGGGGTCAAGCCTGGCGAGCCTGTCAAACTGCCGGATGCCAACGACGTGATCACCGCGGGCCTCGCCGATGGCCGCGAGCGTGTGGTGACGCCGCCACCCAATCTGCTGAGCGTGAATGGCTGGAACTGGTTCGGCGACGGGGTAGGCAACTACGGGCCGGACTACGCACTGCGTGCCTACGCGGCATATGCCCAGCCGGGCATCGGCACGAAAGACGACGAAGTGCGCGCCACGGTCACGCTGGACAGCGACGGCCACGTGCTGAACGGCGCGAACCGCTATGTGATCCATTTCGCGCCGAACCAGTTGCCGCCGGTGCGCGGCTTCTGGACGATTACTGCTTACACGAAGGAAGGCGCGCTCGGCGAAAGCGCCCCGGCACGGCTTGCCGTAGGCGATCGCAACGGCGTGCGCCGCAACCGTGACGGCTCGCTGGACGTGGTGGTGTCGTCGGCGCGGACGCGGGCGGCGAACTGGCTGCCCGCGCCGCGCACCGACCTGCAACTGGTGCTGCGGCTCTACGCGCCGAAGCCGCAAGCGACCGACGGCACGTGGCAACCCCCGGCGGTGGTCCGTCAGTGATGAAGACGTGTGCGTCGCGCGAATGCGACGCACATTTTTGCGTCTACCGAGGGAATTCCCGAGGCGATTGTTTCTTAACTCGTAACACGGTTTTGCGGTGGTGCAGTGAGTGTCACAAACGCGTGACTACACTTAGGTCACACGCCGTTTAGTGTTTTGGGTGATCGACAGCTTTCAGCTTACATTTCTATGCCAGACAGGCCTCAAGACATATACTTGCGCGAGGCAGGACTTTAGTTATCGCGGCGGGCTTGCCGCCGCATCACTCATGACCGAGCATGGCAAGCCTCAATAAAGCAACCCTCGAATCTTCGCTGCAGGCCGTGCGCGGTGTCGCGCAGGCACGCCGGACACGGCGTATCGTGATCGGCCTGCTGATCTTCCTCGTTCTGTTCGGTTTGCTGGGCTTTTTCGCAGCGCCGCCGCTGATTCGCCATATTGCCGAGCAGCAACTCAGCAAACAACTCGACCGGCCTTCGACCATTGGCCGGATTGCGCTGAATCCGTACACGCTGCGGCTCGAAGCGGACAACATTCATATTGGCGAGCAGGGCGGGCAGGGTAATTTCATTGATATTTCGCGGCTCATCGTCAAGCCGTCATGGAGTTCGCTGTTTCGCGCGGCGCCGATCGTGGATGAAGTGCAAGTCGATTCCCCGCGTTTCAATATCATCCGGTACGATGCGCAGCGCTTTAATTTCACCGACCTGATCGAGAAATTCACCAGGCAGCCGGCCCAACCGAACAGCAAGCCGACCCTCTTCTCCGTGTCGAATATCCGGCTTGAAAACGGCCAGATTACCTTCGACGATCGCCTGCTGGGCGTGAAGCACGTGATCGATCAATGGAAGCTCGGTGTTCCGTTTATCGCCACACTGCCGTCCAAGACCGATATCTTTGTGCAGCCGCTGCTTCGCGCGCGTATCGACGGCAGTCCGCTGGCGATCGACGGCAGGACCAAGCCGTTTGCAGCGTCGCGCGAGTCGGAAGTGTCGCTGCGCTTCGACGGGCTCGATGTGCCGCAGATCCTCTCGTATGCCCCCGCGAAGCTGCCGGTGACCGTGCAGACCGGCAAGCTCTCGACGGATCTCAAGCTCAATTTCATCATGGCCGATGACGCGCCTTCGCTGCGCGTGGCAGGTACCGTTGATTTGAACGATGTCGACGTGCTCGACGAAAACAAGCAGCCGTTTTTTGCGGCGCACGCGCTGCATGTGGCGGCGGCCACGCTCGAACCGCTGAAGAGCGTGTATCACTTCGACGAAATCCGGCTCGATGCGCCCACGGTCAATCTGGCGCGGGACAAGGACGGCGTGCTGAGTGTCGAACGCACGTTTACGCCGGCAGCGGCGTCCGCCCCGGCCTCGGCAAGCGCGGCCGCCCCTGCCGCCAGCAGTGCGCAAGGCGCGGCGAGCGCGCCCGAGGCCGCGTCGCAGGCAGCCGCGCAGGCCAAGGCCGCAGCGCCGCTTGACCTGGCGATCAAACAGTTCTCGCTTAATGACGGAACCGTGAATGTTAAGGACGACGCGGCGGCGAGGCCTGTGGCCGTCGGTCTGAAGAGCCTCGCAGTCTCATTGGCAGACTTCTCGACGCTGGCTCAGGCGCCGGCGCGCTATACGGTGAGCACGGCGTTCAAGGACAGCCCGGGCTCGCTCGACGCATCGGGCTCGCTGGGCCTCGTGGCGAAAAGCGCGGACTCGAAGATCGACCTCAAGACCTTGTCGCTGCCGATGCTGCAGCCCTATCTGGACAGCGTGACGGCCGCCCAGGTGACGGACGGTGCGCTTTCCGCAGCGGTCAACCTCAGCGCCAACTGGGCGAAGTCGCCGCCGGATATCAAGGTCGGCGAGAGTCAACTGAATCTGCAATCGCTGAAGCTGGCCACCCGCGGCAGCAAGGAAGCGGCCATAGCGCTCGCGCAGGGTCAGGTGAACGTCAAGCAGGTCGATGTCTCGGGCCGCAACGCGGAGGTCACAGGCGTCGATGCCACAGGGCTGGTCATCAATGCGCAACGTCTGAAGGACGGCAGCATCGATCTTGCCGCGCTCGCCGGACCGCACCAGGAGGCCCAGCAGCGCACGGCGATCCACGCGGTCAAGAAGGCGCAGGAACAGGGGCCGGTATGGCACTACACGATTGGCGAATTCAGCCTGAAGGACGCGACGGCTAACTTTACGGACAACTCAACGCCGCGCCCGGTCAAACTCAACATCACGCCGTTGCAACTGAAAGTGCAGCAGATCAGCGACGATCTGAGCCGGCCGCTGCCGGTCGATCTGCAGGCGACGCTCAATCGCAAGGGTACGCTCGGCGTGACCGGGGACGTTACCGCGACACCGCTCAAGCTGGCGCTGAAGGTGGATGCCGATCGGCTGGACGCGGCTGCGTTCGAACCGTACTTCGGCGGCAAGCTGAATGCGACGATCGCGAGTGCGTTGCTGAACATGAAGGGCGATGTGGCGTTGTCGCAGGCATCGAAGGCGCTGAAGGCTTCGTACCGCGGCAATGCGGCACTCGTGGATGTGCGCATGCTCGACAAGGCAACCTCAGACTCGTTCGCAGGATGGGGCTCCCTCGCGCTGACAAACCTCAAGGCCAATTATGACGAGCACGGCACCGATGTCGATGCGGGGCGTGTGACATTCTCCAACTTCTATGGGCGAGTGCTGCTGGATGCGCAGGGCAAGCTGAATCTCACCGACGTGGTGGCGCATGAGAGTGGTGCACCGCAGTCGCTCACGCGTAGCAAGAGCGGGACAGAGCCGGTGCCGCTGACGCCCGGTACGCCCGGCGCTGTGCCCGAGGCGGCCGCTTCGGCTCCTGCGGCCACAGCGGCAGCGCCGCGAGCGGCCTCCGCGGCGGCTGCCTCAGCCACGGTGACCGCCGCCACGCCGCCTTCCAGCCCGGTGAAGCTGCACTTCGGCCAACTGGTCCTGCAGCAGGGCCGCGTGACGTATACCGACAACTTTATCAAACCGAACTACACGGCAAACCTGGTCGGAATTCAGGGAACGGTGGGCGCGTTCGGCACCCAATCGACCACCTCCGCGCCGGTGGATGTTTCCGCCAAGCTTGCGGCAAACGGCCCGCTGTCGATCCGCGGCACGGTCAATCCGCTGATCGCCAAGCCGGCGCTCGATCTGACGGCGAGCGCGCACGATATCGAACTGACCAATCTTACGCCGTACTCGGCGAAGTACGCGGGTTATCCGATCACGAAGGGCAAGCTCAACGTCGATCTGCACTACAAGCTCGATAATGACCAGCTGACCGCCAACAATCACATCTTTATCGACCAACTGACGTTTGGCGATCATGTGGACAACGACACGGCCACCAAATTGCCCGTGCGCTTCGCGATTTCGCTGTTGAAGAACTCGAAAGGCGAGATTGACGTGAATATTCCGGTGTCGGGATCGCTCTCGAATCCGGAGTTCAGTATTGGCAGTCTGATCTGGCGCGCCGTGCTCAACCTGTTGGAGAAGGCCGTGACGGCGCCGTTTTCGCTGCTCGCGAACGCGTTCGGCGGTGGTGGCGAGGAGATGGGCTACGTCGAATTCGACGCCGGCTCCGCGAAACTCTCTGATGCCGCAGACAAGAAACTCGACACGATCGCAAAGGCACTGGCGGACAAATCGTCTATCCGCATTGACCTGATCGGGCGCGTCGACCCGGCAGTGGATACACCGGCGTTGCGCACGGAGTACGTGGAGAAGCTTGTCAAGCAGGAGAAAATCAAGGATGTGGTGGGCAATGGCGAGAGCGTCGATCTATCGACTGTCACCGTCGATCCAAAGGATTACGACAAATATCTGACAAAGGCCTATAAAGACGCCGATTTCAAGAAGCCGCGTAATTTCGTAGGCCTGACCAAAGCGCTGCCCGATGACGAAATGAAGAGCGCTTTGGCCGAACACGCGCCGATCAACGACGCCAGCTTGCGCGAACTCGCTCAGCAGCGTGCGCAGAGCGTGCAGCAATACTTTGAGGGCAAGATCGACAGCAGCCGGGTGTTCATCGTCGCGCCGAAGCTGGATGCACAAGGCATCAAGGACAAGGGTGCGACCACCCGGGTCGATTTTGGGCTGAAGTGACAGAGTAAGCGCCGCAGGTCTGCCGGATCATCCTGACCCCTGGGCGGCTTTGGCCGCCTCCACAAGGGGCGGCCTTTATTTCCCAGCCAACATACAACATGAAGTCGCGAGCTTTAGGACTAGCCTAAGGCTCGCAATGTCGCGCCGCGGCGACAAGACTTTAACGCTTGTCATTCCACCCACAGACACTCAGTCTGCCCAAATTCACGTTGCGGTTTACTGGCCGAAAGCTAGTCCGACGTAACGATGAGAATCTTCCCATTCCACGCATGGATAAGAATCTTCCCATTCCATGCGTTGATGCAACTCTCCATACTTGCGTCCTTACAAGTGAATGCGTGGCACGCCTTAGAAAAATGAAAATTCAGCTAACAATGGTTGCCTTGGGTGTGGCTCTATGCGGTTGCGCGGGGCAAGGCGAACGGGATCGGCTGGGAATCGAAGATCCAACGGTATTGAAAGCAGGCATTGGCGCCTCGCAAGACGTTGCCGCCGGGGCGGTGACGCAGCAGTGGTTGCGCACTTATATCTCCATCGCAAGCAACGGCGAGGCACTCGATGCATTGCAAAAGCGGCTCGACAAACTGCCGGCGGACAAGAACACCTACTTCCGCACGAAGGCTCAGTGCTGGATTGATGCCGGGCAAGCCGAGTGGCATGCGCATGATCAATGGGGCTTTGTCGAAGAAGCGGTTGGTCAGGCCGCCACGCTTACGTTCGGGATGGAGAACAACGCACCGCTGTCGGCTGCCAATCCTGAGTTGCGTACGGTTTCGACCGTGCGGCCGGATCTGTGGAAGATCGTGAACGTGATCAAGAGTGATCCTGCCATTGCTCATTGTCCCGAGGCACAGGCTCCGCTAGCTTGTGCCGAAGTCGAACTGATGCTTGCCGGCCATTACGCATGGCGGCGCAACTTCTCCGCAGCCGAAAAATCGCTGCCAGCCGTTCAGGGAAATCTGCGCAAGTCGGCAGAGGTGGCGTTGCAATGCGCGCGACCCGCTGCGTTGCCTGCGCCAGCGCACATCGCGGTTGCGCCGGTCACCTTACGTGCCGACTCGGCGTTTCGCTTCGACGGAGGCGACATTGAGGCTTTACTGCCTGGCGGCAAGCAGCAACTCAACGCGCTGGTCGCCGGTCTGCAAAAGGCGCGAGGAATCAATGGGCTGAATATCAGCGGCTACACGGACCGCATTGGCAGCGACGCCTATAACCAAAGGCTCTCGCTGCAGCGCGCGACGACCGTGCGTGATTACCTGGTCAAGCAAGGAGTGACTTTACCCATCACCGTCCGGGGGAACGGGAAGGCCAACCCGGTGGTGGGATGCGCGCAAGAGCCGAGCGACGAGCTTAAGCGCTGCCTTGCGCCGAACCGTCGCGTCGAAATCGACTTCATGCGTGGCTGAAGCTGAGTAGGCATGCACCGGTCAAGTCACTCTAATTAGGAGGCCAATCGAATGACCAAGATTCTGATCGTGGATGATCATCCGGCATTTCGTCTCGTGATGAAAATTCATCTTTTACAACTACTCGGGGTTGCGGAGGTCATCGAGGCGGAGAATGGCCAGGCAGCGGTCGAAATGGCCCGTCAGAATGCGCCGGATCTGGCTATCATCGATCTGGATATTCCGCGCATTAATGGACTCGATGTCATTCCTCGCCTGAGGCTGGCGCATGCGTCGGTTCGGGTGCTGGTTTTGTCGGGGCAGGATCCGTCAACCTTCGCGCCACGCGCCATGCGCTCGGGTGCCCAAGGCTTTGTCGGAAAGTCGCAGGAGATGAAGGAGATCATGCGCGGCGTCGAAGCCGTCCTTGCGGGTTATAGCGTGTTTCCGATGAACTCGGGCATGGGAATGTCGGCATCCAACGCACTGCTGGACGAGGAAGACCGGCTCAAGCAGTTGTCCGATAAGGAACTGATGATCCTTCAAATGTTGTCCAAGGGGATGTCGAACAAGACGATCGGCGAAGCGCTGTTTATAAGCGACAAGACCGTGAGTACGTACAAGGGTCGCATCCAGGAGAAACTGGGCTTGTCCTCGCTCGCCGCGTTGATCGAATTTGCATCACTGCAAAAGCTGATCGATTGAGTCTGGCAAGCATGAAGACCATTACCCGGCCTGATTCCCGGGCGCCTGCGTGCTCATTCGCGCTGCTATGCCTTCTTTTGATGTACATAAACGCTTCGCGCGCAGGTGAGGCAGCTTCGCATGGCCAGGTTGCTGGCGATTCACAAGCGGTTGTCTTGGCGGGAGTGCGCAATGCCTTGGTGGCTAGCGCCGCATCAACCAGGGTGCTCTACTTCGCAGGAAGTATGCCGGCCGATCATACTTCGACACCTCCTTTTAACGTAGAGCAGGCCACATCACCTAATTTTAACAATTCTAAAGCACTCGAAAATAATGAGAATTGGTATCAGTCGTTGCGCGCATTGATTGCGCTTGCCGTGCTATCGGTCATTGTGATCGGTGGATGGTGCTGGACATGTATTGCATTGAATCGGACCCGCGCGACGCTGGTTGACGTAGAACGTGAGTGGCAGCGCCGCTATGCCGCGATCGAATCGCAAGATCAGGCTGCAAGCGCATTAGCTGCCGCGCATGCTGAAGCTGCTTTAACGCTGCAGCGCGATCGCATTCATAGCGCGATGCGGTATTTCGTAAGCGAGCCACTATCCGCATTAGCCGATCTGACGGCAACGCTTCTTGGCGCTACTTTGCCGTCGGCCGAGCACTCTTTGGCGGGCAAGATTCACTCAGGTGTGCGCATCACACTTCGTACACTAGAGGACATGCTTGTGCCCTCGACCGTTGAATCTCATGCCATTCTTCTCGACGAGAATCTGATAGATCTGCGCGAACTTATCGAAAGCGTCGTCGCGTTGTACGCTCCCACGGCCGAGCGAAAGGGCCAGTATCTCAGCGTGAATATCGAGCGGTCGGTGGCCGCGCGCGTTCTTGCCGATGGCGATCGGCTCGGGCAGATTGTTTTCCATATGCTGAGTCGAGTGGTCCGCTATAGCGGGCGGGGCACGATAGCGATCATCGTACGCGCAAACTCGCTAAATGTAGGATCGCAACAAATTTCTATTAGCGTGAGACATGTCGTGGCAGCAGAGAGCGACTCAGCAGGCTCTTTGCACGAACAGTTGCCGCAGTTGTTCGACACGCACGCGTCTCCAGGTGAAGTTCGCGCGGACGACGAGTCAAGCCTCTCGCTTTGCCAGCAACTCGCACAGCATATGCGAGGCGAATTTACGTCACAGGGCGAGTCGGACGTCGACTCGCGAAGCACGTTTAGCGCACCGTTTGCTATTGAGGGGAAAATGCAATCGTCAGTGACAACGGCCGGTGATCACCGACCGGTCCTTGATCATGCTCTCACACAACAGCAGATTGCTACTTCAATACGACCCACCTGCGAACCCTTCGACCGAACGTATCTCAATGCGCTGTCGAATGAGGGAATAGAACTTCGAACGTTCATGAGCGGTTGGTGCCAATCGATGCGAGACGATTTGCAGCGAATGCGAAGCTTGCGTGAACTGCGTGATATTGGCGGCTTGCGGGGAGTGTTGCATAGACTGAGCGGCGCTGTTGGACTAGTCGGCGCTCATGATCTGACTGAAGCGCTACGACGTGCCAGCACGGCCCAACCCGAGCCCGAGGCGGACGTGCTCGATTTACTCGACAAACGCAGTGAATTGCTAATGAGGCAACTGGACGAAGCGGTCAATCTACTTCGGAGCGACCTGCCATGATTCGGCCGCTCGCTTTGATCGAAGGCGATCTGGCCATTCCACTCCCGCGCCCTTTCGATGGCCTGCCTCCGCCGTTCGGCACGCGCCGACGCGTGTTGAGTAAGGCCGTGCATCGGGCTGTGGAAAAATCGGGACGACCAGCGCGGCGCTCGGGTATGTTCCCGCCCGGCGTGAAGCACATCCTGTATTACGAGGCGCCGCGGAGAAAAGCCAGCACGTATAACGTCGACGCCGCATTGGCGGAGGCTAGACGCTATCTGGAAGCGGGTAAGGGCTATCCACGTTCGTCGAGATTCGATCATATACTTGCGGCGTCGATTTTCGCTGCTTGCACTATTGCGCTGACGTGGTTGCTGGTCACCTGCTCGATGAAGGACGCGGAACACGCCAAAGCCGGATCGGTGGCGTATTCGGGGCTTGTTGGTGACGCTCCACGTAGTGATCACCCCAAGCTCACGGCAAACGCCGCGCGGGCGAAATCGTCCACCGCAATGGCAACGGCGAATACGATTTCCCGATCCGCAGCAACTGCTTCGAACCTGGCACTATCCGCGCCGGTGGGGGCCGAAGCCCAGTCCGTCAGCCCATCTAACCGGGTTGCGCAGGTTTCTCCGCTGACGCCTGTTGCGCCTAAGCCAATCACACCGGTTGAATCACGGCGAAACGCGCAAGCTGGACCGGCACCAATCGCAAGCAAACCCGGCGCAAGCAAGCGCGTCCATATGGCACATCTGAGCGAAGCACATGCCAACGGGCGTGTCACGTTAAGCCAGGCCACCCGCCCATCGGCGCGCCCGAAGGTGTCAGCGCAGCCAGAGTGGAGCACTGGCGCGGCCCGAACGGATACAGAGGCATCGGCGTATGACGCACCTTGGCCGAATTGGCAGGCGCAGCGGCATAGTCCATCGCCGGCCGCGCGCATGACCACACCACTCGACAATAGCTGGAACGATCGCATGACCCAGCGCCGCATCACCGACGATCCCGCCGCGTTCCACACAGATCGCGGCGGATAAAAAAAGCCCGACCAAAGTCGGGCTCTCAAATCGGCTGCGTCCTTTCCACAAGGACGCAGCACCTGCAAAACTACTTCCGCGTCTGCTTAACGCATCGGGCCTGAAATCAGGCAGCCAGCAGCGAACGCAGCACGAACGGCAGAATCCCGCCGTGCTTGTAGTAGTCCACTTCGATCGGCGTGTCGATACGCAGCAGCACCGGCACGCGCTTCTCCTTGCCGTCCTTGCCGCGAATCACCAGCGTCACTTCCTGTTGCGGCTTGAAGTCGTCGCCGAGGCCTTCGATGTCGTACGTTTCTTCGCCGGTGATGCCGAGCGATTGCACGCTATCCGAGCCCTTGAACTGCAGCGGCAGCACGCCCATGCCGACCAGGTTCGAACGGTGGATCCGCTCGAAGCTGCGTGCAACCACGGCCTTTACGCCCAGCAGTTGCGTACCCTTCGCAGCCCAGTCACGCGACGATCCCGTGCCGTACTCTTCGCCAGCGAACACGATGGTCGGCGTGCCGGCGTCGATGTACTTCATCGCTGCGTCATAGATCGACTGTTGCTCGCCGCTCGGCTGGTGAATCGTCAGGCCGCCTTCCACGCGCGTGCCGTCTGCCTTCGCCGGGATCATCAGGTTCTTGATCCGCACGTTGGCGAACGTGCCGCGCATCATCACGTCGTGGTTGCCGCGGCGCGAGCCGTAGCTGTTGAAGTCGGCCTTCTGCACGCCGTTTGCCTTCAGCCACTTGCCTGCCGGCGAGTCTTCCTTGATCGAACCCGCCGGGCTGATGTGGTCGGTCGTGACCGAGTCACCGAAGATGCCCAGTGCGCGTGCGTTTTTGACTGCTGCGATGCTGTCAGCCGGCGTCATCGAGAAGTCCGAGCCGAAGAACGGCGGCTCAGCGATGTAGGTCGACTTCGGCCAGTCGTACACCTGACCTTCTTCGCCTTCGATCTTGCTCCACAGGTCGCCCTTCTTGGTGAGCTGTGCGTAGTTCTTCTGGAACGCGTCGGCGTCCAGCGCGAACTTGAGCAGCGAGTTGACCTCGTCGCTGGTCGGCCAAATGTCGCCCAGGTAGATGTCCTTGCCGCCCTTGCCCTTGCCAACCGGCTCGGTCATCAGGTCGCGCGTGATGTTGCCTGCGATGGCGTAGGCAACCACCAGCGGCGGCGATGCCAGGAAGTTGGCGCGGATGTTCGGGTGAATACGCGCTTCGAAGTTACGGTTGCCCGACAGCACAGCCGCCGCGACGATATCGTTCTTCGTGATCGCTTCGTTCAGTTCCGGCGTCAGGTCGCCCGCGTTACCGATACAGGTCGTGCAGCCATAAGCGGCCAGTTCGAAACCGAGCTTCGAGAGGAACGGCAGGAGGCCGGTCTTCGTCAGGTACTCGGTGACGATACGCGATCCCGGAGCGAGCGACGTCTTGATGTGCGGAGCGACCGTCAGGCCGGCTTCCACAGCCTTCTTCGCCAGCAGGCCGGCAGCCAGCAGCACGCTCGGGTTCGAGGTGTTCGTGCACGACGTGATGGCGGCGATCAGGATGTCGCCGTTCTTCACGTCCACGCCGTTCGACGTGGTGTATTGCGCTTCCAGATCGGCAGCCTTCTTGGCAAAGCCGTTCTCCGCGACCGGCTTCGAGAACAGGTCGCTGAACGTCGACTTCACATGACCGATTTCGATACGGTCTTGCGGACGCTTCGGACCTGCCAGCGACGGCGCCACCGTACCGAGGTCGAGCTTGACGACCTTGGTGTAGTCGATGTCGCCAGCCTTCGGAATGCCGAACAGGTTCTGCGCCTTGAAGTAGTTTTCGAAGGCGGAGATTTCGGCTTCGGTGCGGCCCGTGCCCTTGAAGTAGTCGATGGTCTTTTCGTCGACCGGGAAGAAGCCCATCGTTGCGCCGTATTCCGGCGCCATGTTGCCGATCGTTGCACGGTCCGGCAGCGACAGCGACTTCGTGCCTTCGCCGAAGAACTCGACGAACTTGCCGACCACCTTCTCTTTACGCAGCAGTTCGGTCACGGTCAGCACCAGGTCGGTGGCCGTCACGCCTTCGCGCAGCTTGCCCTTCAGCTCGACACCGACCACGTCCGGTGTCAGGAAGTACACCGGCTGGCCAAGCATGCCTGCTTCTGCTTCGATGCCGCCCACGCCCCAGCCCACCACGCCGATGCCGTTGATCATCGTCGTGTGGCTGTCCGTGCCGACCAGCGTGTCCGGGTAGTACACCGTGTCGCCGCCGTCAGCCTTCTTGTGCACGCCGCGTGCGAGGTACTCGAGGTTCACCTGGTGAACGATGCCGACGCCCGGCGGCACGACCTTGAACGTGTCGAATGCCTGCATGCCCCACTTCATGAACTGGTAGCGCTCGTTGTTGCGCTGGAATTCCAGTTTCATGTTCAGGTCGAGTGCATCCTTTTGACGGAAGTAATCGATCTGCACCGAGTGGTCGACCACCAGATCAACCGGGACCAGCGGTTCGATCGATTTCGGGTTCTTGCCGGCGCGTTGCGCGACACCGCGCATTGCTGCGATGTCGGCGAGCAGCGGCACGCCGGTAAAGTCCTGCAGCACAACGCGCGAGACCACAAACGGGATTTCGTCGACGCGCGAAGCGGTCGGCTTCCAGTTTGCCAGTTGCGTGATGTGTTCTTCGGCGATCTTCTTGCCGTCGTAATTACGCAGCACCGACTCCAGCACGATACGGATCGAAACCGGCAGACGGTCGATCTTGATATTCAGTGCCTTGCCGAGTTGCGGCAGCGAATAAAACTTGCCTTTGCCGGAACCGCTGTCGAATTCCTTGAGCGTTTTGTGGAGGTTGTGGGCCATGGTGTTTTCCTTGGTTTGATCGCGGAACTACAGTACTGAACTAGATGACATACAGATCGACGTATTCATTGACCGGCATGGCTTCGAGCCTTGCCTGGTCCAGCGACACATCGAGAATCGCTTGTTGCTGCTTGACCGGAAACTTGCGCGCGAGGTTGGTCCTGAACTTCTCGACCAGCAACGGAATGCCGTCTGCACGGCGGCGCTTGTGTCCGATCGGGTATTCGACCACTACCTCGTCGAATGTCGACCCGTCGTTGAATTCGACCGTCAGTGCATTGGCGATCGAACGCTTCTCCGGATCGTGATAATCCTTCGTGAACTGCGGATCTTCCACGCAGCTCATCTTGTCGCGCAGCGCGTCGATACGCGGGTCCTGTGCGACGGCATCTTCGTAGTCCGCAGCCGTCAGGCGGCCGAAGATCAGCGGCACCGCGATCATGTACTGGATGCAGTGGTCGCGGTCGGCCGGGTTGTTCAGCGGGCCTTTCTTGTCGATGATACGGATTGCGGCTTCATGTGTGCGTATCGTGATCGCGTTGATGTCTTCCACGGTCTTGCCCGCTGCGCGCAGTTGCGCATGCAGCGTCATGGCCGCTTCCACCGCTGTCTGCGAGTGGAACTCGGCCGGGAAGGAGATCTTGAACAGCACGTTTTCCATCACGTACGAGCCGTACGGGCGCTGGAACCGGAGCGGCTGGCCCTTGAACAGCACGTCGTAGAAGCCCCACGTCTTCGCGGTCAGTACCGACGGATAGCCCATCTCGCCGGTCTTCGCGATCAGCGCGAGACGCACGGCGCGCGAGGTGGCGTCGCCTGCGGCCCACGACTTGCGCGAGCCGGTGTTCGGCGCATGGCGGTAGGTGCGCAGCGCCTGGCCGTCCACGAGGGCCAAGGAAATGGCATTGATCAGCTCGTCACGCGTGAGGCCGAGGAGCCGGCCCACCACTGCGGTCGAGGCGAGCTTCACGAGCAGCACGTGATCGAGCCCGACTTTGTTGAACGAGTTTTCGAGCGCTATACAGCCCTGAATTTCATGCGCCTTGACCATCGCGATCAAGACGTCTTTCATCGTCAGCGGCTTCTTGCCGGTGGCGACGGCGGTGCGCGACAGCCAGTCGGCCGTGGCGAGAATCCCGCCCAGGTTGTCCGACGGGTGGCCCCACTCGGCGGCGAGCCAGGTGTCGTTGAAGTCCAGCCAGCGGATCATCGCGCCTATGTTGAAGGCGGCCTGAACCGGGTCGAGCTGGAACGGCGTGCCCGGCACCCTGGCGCCGTTGGGGACAATCGTGCCCGGCACGATGGGTCCCATCAGCTTGGTGCAGGCAGGATAGGTGAGCGCCTCGAGTCCGCAGCCGAGCGTGTCGATCAGGCAGTGACGCGCTGTTTCCAGCGCGAGCGTGCCGTCGATCGGGAAATCCAGCACGTAATCGGCGATATCGACCAGGACTGGGTCCGGGTCGGGCCGTACGTTGGATATCGGAGCGGACATCGGGGCTTATCCTCGTCAAGGATGCTTAGTTGCTCGGAGCCTTGTTCAGCTCGTTCGACTGCGTCGGAGCCGGTGCGCCTTGAGCCATTTCCGGCGTCTTGCACTCGTCAGCGAGGCGGGAGCCGTCGTTGTCCGAGAACAGCATTGCCTTGGTCGGGATCACAACCAGGTCCAGACCCGAAGCGGCGTCGTGGAAGCGGTCAGCGCCCGTCGTGGTCGTTTCGCGCGGCAGGTTGTAGTTCTTGTTCGCCCAGTGAACCGTGACGATCTGGTCACGCTTCATGTCGCCCTTCAGGTCGAACGACAGGCCTTCGTTACAGGACCACTTGATTGCGCCGTCCGGCACCGGATCGACCTGCGCTTCTTTCTTCGGATTCGGCTTGCGCTTGATCAGGCGCTTCGGAGCCGGCCGTTTCGGCACGGCTTTCTTGGCCGGGGTCGTGGTCGCGGCAGTGCCCGACGCCGTTTGTGCGGAAGCGTCCGTCGCGGCGATCAGCATCGTCGAGGACAAGGCGCCGACAACGGCGGCGATCAGCAGCTTTTTCATGGAAATGAGCCTTTCTATCTAATATTGGTTAAACAGTGCGCGGCTACGGGTGCAGACAGCCGCCAGGGTGTAACTGCACGCGCCCTGAAAGCGCACAGCGGACGCTATTTTCTCCTATTTAGCGCCACGAACTTCAAATTCTGTGGGCCGGTGTAATTCGCGCTCGGCCGGATGATCTTGTTGTCGATGCGCTGCTCGATGATATGCGCGCTCCAGCCCGCCGTACGGGCGATCACGAAGAGCGGCGTGAACATCGCCGTCGGCACGCCCATCATGTGGTACGACACCGCGCTGAACCAGTCCAGGTTCGGGAACATCTTCTTGGCGTCCCACATCACGCTTTC
>NZ_SCNV01000089.1 GCF_005503145.1 Burkholderia sp. 4M9327F10
CGCACCGAGAACTTCGCGGGCGTCATGGTCGTGCGCATCGTGAGCGACTGCACCGATTCCCGGCCAGTGGTATGCAGGCCGCTGGGCTCCAGATACGGCACCGTGTAGCGTTCTCGGTCACGCCGGTACTTCGTGAAGTCATCCCCATAACGCACGTTCTCGCGGCGCTCGCCCGCTTCGCACGCAAACCAGATGCCTACCCGCCTGCACAGGCGCGTGACAAATGTGAGGTCGTCTTCGCACCACTGGGTAACGATTGGGCGCTTGCGGTAGCTGCGATAGAGATCGAACTGGAAATCCGCAAAAATGTGGTTGAACTCATGTTCGCGAAGAATCTTTTCGATAACCTCGGGTTCGCTCTGATCGAGAAAGAAGCGGGTGCGCGGCATGTTCCGTAGCAGCGCAAGGCGCGATTCCAGCGTGACCTCGTACATGGTCTGGTCGTGATTGCTGGCAATCTGCGCAAAGCTGGTGATCACGCCATAGACACGTCTCGCTGCCTCAGGTTTGCTCCAGCGGGTCGCGGCCGGTGGCTGGATGACAAACGTTGCCATCCTGTTGAGGTAGCCGCTACGCGGCAGGTCGCGCTGCGGGTGCGTGAACTCAATGGTGTACTTCGTCGGCACGCCGATGCCGCTCGTCCCCTTGAACGAGTAGATATCCGCAAGGGCGGCGCCCGGGGTTGCAGCGATTTCGAGACTGTAGAACGGGTGAACGTCAATACCCGGACGCACCGCTAGGTCGCGTGAATTCAAGTGTCCCCTCCTGGACGGAAGCGGCGGAGTCATCCGACGCCTATTAAGTTCTTTTCATGTTTGCCCAATTCTCCTTTTGGCGCCATCAGACAAGTATTAGAAATAGTCATAGATCATTAGAATCAGATAAATCTCACAAGAATTGACATCCAGCAGAAACTGCCTAATATGGCTGTTAATCAGGACACTCCAATACTGTCCCTGAACCCTGCAAGCCTGCGCAATGCGGACTTTGCTTTTTTCAGGTCCCTCCCCTGCATTTCCTCACCATGCGCGACTTCTATGCGGGCATCGCTACGGCCTCACGAGCGCACAGTTCAACGCGGTCCTTGGCCGCATCGCGCAGGAAGGCTGGGCCGAGCGCAAGCCCAGGTACGGATGGCAGTTCTCGCCGATGCTGACGACGCCCGAAAGCCTGTTGCAGTCGTACCGGTTACGTCTCGCGCTCGAGCCCGCGGCATTGCTCGAACCTGGCTACCGGCTGAATGCAAAGTACTGCAACGTTGTCGCGACGTGGAAAAGCACCTGCTCGCAGGCGGAATTGAAACCGACACCGCAGATCGGTTGCGCGAGCGCAACGAGGAAGCGTCCGAAGCGCTGCGCCAGCACTTGCTGCATACGCTCGATGCGCTGTCGCGCATCAGTGAAATTCTTGAACCCTAGCCGTCCCGAGACCCTTCATGAACATCGATTCATCTGTGTTGAGCGCTTTCGCACCGACGGGCAAGCTGCGCGCGTCGATCAATCTGGGAAATCCGATTCTGGCCAACCGCGATGCCACGACTGGCGAGCCGTTCGGCGTGTCCGTCGATCTTGCGCGTGCCCTGGCTGAGCGGCTGTCTGTCGAGCTCGAACTGGTGGTGTTCGATGCAGCGGGCAAATCGGTCGAAGCCGTCAGCGACGAGCGCGCCGACTTCGGCTTCTTTGCGATTGACCCGCTGCGCGGCGAAAAGATTGAGTTCACCGCACCTTATGTGCTGATCGAAGGGTTTTATCTCGTGCGCGACGATTCGCCCGTCCGGTCGAATCACGATGTCGATCAGCCGCATAACCGCGTCGCGGTTGGCAAGGGAAGTGCCTACGATCTCTTTCTGACGCGAGAACTCAAGCAAGCGCAGATTGTGCGTGCCCCCACCTCCCCGGCCGTTGTGCAGACATTTCTGGAGCAGGACCTTGAAGTTGCAGCTGGCGTGAAGCAGCAACTCGAAGCCGATGCGAAAAAAAGTCCGGGCTTACGGCTGCTCGGTGAACGGTTCATGGTGATCCAGCAGGCGATGGGCCTGCCGAAGCGTCGCGGCGCCGACGCGGCAACGGTGCTGCGCGACTTCGTCGAACAAATGAAGGCGTCGGGCTTCGTTGCCGAGTCGCTTAGGCGACATGGGATTGTTGGCGCATCGGTAGCGCCGAAAGCGTAGGTGTGGTTGCGGGCGAGCAGAACAAGGTAGTGGGCAAGCGGCGTACAGGATTTGCCGAATCCTGAAGGCGCCCTACGCGTACCCGTTCAGTAATGGTAACGGCACGAAACGATATTGATCTGCGTGCTCGTGATCTCGTAGACCAGTCGATTGGTATCGTCGATGCGGCGTGACCAAAAACCTGTCAGGTTCGCCTTTAGCGGTTCGGGTTTGCCAATTCCCTCAAACGGGGTACGCTGAACGTCTTTCACGAGTTGGTTAATTCGCTTGAGCGTCTTCTTGTCCTGCCCCTGCCAATAGACATAATCGTCCCACGCCTCGGCGGTCCACATGATATTCAGAACGCTCATTCGCCGTCTTCAACAAGCTTACGGGACTTGACCTTGCCTGCACGCAGTTGCGCGATGGATCGCTCCAGATGCGCAACGTTATTCGGCGACCGCAGAAGGTGTACCGTCTCCATCAAGCTGTCGTAATGCTCTTGCGACATCACAATAGCGTTGGGTGCATCGCGCCGGGTGATGAGCGTAACGTCCACGTCATCGACCACCTGATCGATCACGCGCTTAAGATTGGCGCGTGCGTCGCTAAACGGAATGGTGCGCATAGATTCGCCTCGATAAAAACTTGTACCAGCAATAGTACAAGTTTATCACGCCCGTACGCGACCTGTACAATTTATTGCACAGGTTCGGCGCCGCATCCACAAACCTCGATAAGCCCTCGGACGCGACACAGCGAACCTGAATCAAACCGGCTTCGCCATCCAGTTCGCAAAACACGCCAACACCTCGTCCCACAACGGCTTTGATTTTTCCCTGAAATAACCCATATGGCCGATGTTTCCGTCGAACCGCTGCGGGTCAATGTCGACATAAGAAAGAGACGCGTTGCGATACGCCTGCATGAAAGCATTGCGAGACCGAGGCAAGGCCCACAGGTCATCCAGTGCGTTCGCGGCGACAATCCGGCTGGTGACAGTAGCGTACTGCTCGCTCATGCCCGGCATGGCTGGGTCGTCAAAAAAGTAGTGGGGAAAGCGGCACCAGTGCCGCCATTGCCAGAAAACACCAGCCGGCAGATCCTCTCCAATCCCCAGCATTTTCCCCGGGGTATAGCCCTTCCAGAGGGTCAGCGGCGACAGCACCAGATGCCACAATAACCGCACGCGCAGGCTCTCTCGCCTGGGCATCCAGCCATGCCAGCCGGCGCCCGTGGCAAACGTGTACAACCCGGCTACCTTGCGATGGTTGGGCAGCAAACCGAAGGCGTGACCACCAAAGGAATGGCCCACGATAAACAACGGAATCCGCGGCTGCGCCATCTCATCCACTGCAGCCGCCAGGTCGAGCCTGCCCCAGTCGAGATAGCTCATGTTGAGCTGCTTCAATTTTTCCGGTCTGGAAAGACCGATCCCGCGATAGTCCAGCGTCAGGACAGTGAAGCCCCGCTCACGCGCGTACACCGCAAAACGCTGGTAAAAGCCCTGCGGTACGCCCGTGGCCCCGGCAACAATGAGATGTGCCCTGGCAGGCTCATCAGCAACATATTTCCTTGCCGCCAGCCGATACCCATCTTCGGCCAGCAGCGTGACACTTTCCACCTGACGGCTTGCCTTTGCTCTTTCCTCCATCTCCGGCCTCTCTATAACACCCGTTATAACGATGACCGATGCTAGACTATAACGAGTGTTATAGCAAGGATCGCCAATCGTGAAACATGAAGAAGATGTCCCAAGAGAGCGCCTGATCGGTACGGCGGTAGACCTTTTGCGCAGACGCGGGCTAAGCTCCACAAGCATCCGGGAACTGGCGAAGCATGCGAATGCCCCGCTGGGTTCGACCTACCACTATTTCCCGGCGGGCAAGCCTCAATTGATCAGTGAAGCCGTGACCCAGAGCGGCCGGCACGTCAGCGGATTGCTGAACAAAGCCTTGGCGGAAGGCCCCGTGGCCGGTCTTGAAGCCTTCCTGACCAACTGGCGTTCCATTCTCATAGAAAGCGAATTTAAAGCAGGCTGTCCAGTCATTGCAGTCGCGGCGGACGACTCGTCCGGCGAAGGAGAAGGCTTGCCGCTAGCGGCAGCAGCCGAGGCGCTGCGAGAGTGGGAACGGCTTATATCGCAGGGCCTGGCCGAAGCCGGGATGGAAGAACCGGAAGCATCGGCCATGGCCACCTTCATCATTGCCTCGGTTGAAGGCGCGATTTTGCTGTGCCGAGCGGTCCGGTCCATTACACCGTTCGACAACGTGGCCAAGCTACTGACCTCGCAATTGCGTGCGCAAACGTCGCGCGGCACTCGCGCGCGAGGTGCCGGTAAACGGTCAGCGCGAATCGTTCGATGAAGGCGCCATGCGCGTCGGAGTGAGGAAGCGCGTCGGCCTGATTCGCAACAGGCCTCTACGCCACCTCATCAAATGCAGTACTGCATGTCAACGTCTCCCACGCGTCAAACCGGCGGCGACCACCGGCGTCCCACCGCCCTGCTAACGCAGATCGACGATAGTCGTGTTGTAAGTCGCACCGCCAATGACGACGTTGTTCAACGCAATACCGTTGACGTTGTAAGCGTAAATCGGCCCCGGCGTCGTAGCGCTGGCTGTGCCGTCGCTAACCGGCGTGCCGAGGTTGCAGTTCGAAATCGTGACGCCGGTAATGGGCGGAATCGCCGGCGTAGGCGCCGGTCCGTTGTAGTCGAAACCGACCGGCCCCTGCGCCACAATCGCCTGAAAACACGACCCCGTGACGCCGTTCAGCGTCACATTGCTCACCTGCACGTTTGAAATATTGACGTTCTGCACCACCGGCGGATTTTCCCGCACGGCGTCGCCGGCCGGACTATAGTCGCAATCGAAGGTAATCAGGCCGCCTTGCGAGGCGGACGGATTGCCCGCCGTGGCCGTCACCACGCCAAGCGGCACCGTGCTATTGATCGGACTGCCCGCCAGCAACGAACTTCCGTAGCCGCCGCCCGCGAGATTGACGCCGTTCGGCAACGTCACCGTATCGACATAGAAGTTCTTCACGAAGCCGCCGCGATTCATGTTCGTCTTGATGCGGATAGCTATGTTGAGCGGGTTGCTGGCCCAGTTCTGGTTAAGCATCTGCAGATTGCGCGCGTAGATGTTCTGCACGCCGCCGCTCATCTCACTACCCAGCGTGATGCCGCCGTGTCCGCTATTCATCGTGCAGTTCTGCACCACGTGGTTCTGCGCGGAACCGTATTCCGTATCCAGCGCCTTGCCCGACTTGATCGCAATGCAGTCGTCCCCCGTGTTGAACGTGACGGTATCGCACAGCACGTTGCTGCAGGCGTCCGGGTCGAAGCCGTCGTTGTTCGGCCCAATGCTGTCCGCCAGCACGCCGCGTATGACCACGTTGCGGCAATCGGTCGGATGATGTTGCCAGAACGGCGTGTTGTTGGTGTGGTAGTTCTCCGTCAGCACGTCGGTGCAGCCGATGAACTCCACCATGCATGGGCGCAGGTAATGCCCCAGGCCAAAGATCCGTTGCGCAACCGGCACCCCCGCTTCGGACAGGGCCGGCAGATAGTTCTGGTCCTGTTGCCAGGGTGTCGTCGGGCTGGTCAGTTGCGCGTAAAGCGTCTCCGAAATGTTCGGGACAACTGTCTTCAGGTCGACGTTGTTCGGATTGACATAGGCCTGCGATGGAGTCGACGAACCTGCACAGCCGTATGCCCCTTTCGAGCCCTTGTAGGTCCACCAGCAAGTACTCGTGTTGCCGCTGCCGGCGAAAGGCGTCATCGCCTGGCCGTTCAGGACCGAAGTGGTGTCTTCGCCCGTCAACGCGATTTTCGTCTGGTTGCGGGCATAGAC
Organism: Burkholderia sp. 4M9327F10; assembly: GCF_005503145.1. GTDB lineage: Bacteria > Pseudomonadota > Gammaproteobacteria > Burkholderiales > Burkholderiaceae > Paraburkholderia. The sequence continues at coordinate 6,007 of NZ_SCNV01000089.1, forward strand.
CGGTGCGCCGAAATTCAGGCAGTCGTTTGCCTGCCAGCGGCTGTAGAAGAGATTGCCATTGGCGCCGCAATTGACCGGACCGTCCTTGGCGTAGTCCGCCGGATTGGGGCTGAAGTAGATCGTGCAATTGACGCTCAGGTGGAAGTTGACATTGCTCAGCAGCACGATCGGCCCCGCGCAATACCAGTTGCCCGACGGCACCACCACCCGGCCGCCGCCGGCCGCGTTGCACGCCTGAATCGCCGCAAGAAACGCAGGCCGTGAATCGAATGCGCCCGCCGCGTTGGTCTGGCTGGCGCCCGGACTGGTCGGCGAGCTCGAGCCGGTGTAAGGATTGGTTGCGGCCACAACCGCGCAGGGTTGCGCGCCGTAACTGGTCACCATGAAATCGGTACCCGGGAACATCGACTGCGTGATGCCCTGCAACGAGTTGATGATCTGCGTGGCGGCGCCGGCCGGCCCCCAGATCGGATCGGTAGGGGTGGGGCCGGCCCCTGAGTCGGTAGCGGCGGAACCGTCAGCGGTGGAGCCGTCAGTGGCAGAGCCGGTCCCTGAGCCCGCAGTTGCGGCGCTGGCGGAGTCCACGCTGCTCGCCACGCTCCCGCCGCACCCTGGCAACGTGCCCAGTAGTGTCGCCCCCGCGGATGCTCCGGCGAGGACCATGAATGCGCGGCGACCAGGCGAACCCGGTTCGCTGCTGTTGCGGCTGCCCTGCTCCCTGCCTCGACTGACGTTTCTGTTGCGCGTTGCCATGAATGCCTCCTGATGTTTTTCTGGTTTTGCCTAGCGTTGTGCTGAACGTTGGCTGACCCGGCGGCACCGGTCCTGAGACCGCAAGGGGCACGATCGTTCAGACTCCGAACTACCTGCCCATGCCGCGAAGTCAGGTCCATTTTTGTTTTACAAGATGAAAGATGTCAAGCCATAACATCGAAGCAAAAAACTTGCTCCCAAGCCATCGATCAAGGAAGCCCGGTTCAGCCGCGGTGAGTCGGACAGCGTAAAAATCAAGGGCTCGAACGTCTTGCCGGCTGTCGTCAGGATAAGAAGAGAGGTCGAGAATTTGTGTTTATGCCAGAAGAAAATCTGGCTAAAATCTCACTTGCTTGACAACTTTTGACCAATCGGCATGATTGGTCCCATACGACCGACAAGGATGAGACCCGTGAAAAAAATTGCATTAAGTGGCGCGGCTGGCCAGCTTGGCCGCGTATTGCGCAAAGCCCTGCTCGAGCGCGGCGTCGACTTGCGTTCGGCGGCGGGCTCGCGCCCGCTGGAACCGCTGGTTGCCGGCGAGGACGTGATGCACGGCGACCTGCGCGATCCGGCCGTGGTCGACCGGTTGATGAGCGGCGTCGACGTGCTGATCCATCTGGCGGGCACCAGCGTCGAGCGGCCCTTGCCCGAAATCATCGAGAACAATCTGCGTGGGCTCGTCGAGGTGTATGAAGGAGCGCGCCGTCACGGAGTGCGCCGCATCATCTTTGCGAGCTCCAATCACGCCATCGGCATGCATCCTGTCGAGGACAAGCTCACGCTCGACTGCGATTTCCGCCCGGACGGCTTTTACGGTTTGAGCAAGGTATGGGGCGAAGCGCTCGCGCGGATGTACTGGGACAAGCACGGCATCGAAAGCGTGTGCATCCGCATCGGCAGTTGCATTGAAAAGCCCACGGAATTCCGTCACCTGAGCACATGGCTGGGCTTTGAAGATCTGCTGCATCTGATCGAGCAGTCGATCAACGTGCCCGATCTCGGCTACCTGGTGGTCTGGGGCGTCTCCAACAACACGCGCAGCTACTGGGACAATTCCGGCGCCGCACGCCTCGGTTATCGGCCGGGCCAGAACGCCGAAGACTATGCTGCGGATATCCTCGCCCAAGCCAATCCGCTCGACGCAACCGCCCAGCGGTATCAGGGCGGCAGCTTCGCCAGCTTCGACTTCACTGCGCAGGAGCGCAGAAATCCTCAGCGCTGACTAACACGCTGACCAACGCGCTAACTAACGCGCTGAGGAAGTGGCCGCGGCCTGAGCCGCTGCCACGCTAAATGATTCCGCTGCAGCCGTGTTCCGAAGCGCGGTGGCGGAACTGCGCCGCGCATCCGGATAGCCATCCTGTGTCTCGCGCCAATCAGAACACCGGATGCCCATTGATCAGGCTCGGCAACCAGGTCGAAAACATCGGCACATAGGTGACGATATTGATCGCGCTGAAAATAGCCAGGTAGTAAGGCCAGGCGATTTTCGTGGTCTCCCCGATGGACACATCGCCAATCGCACAGCCAATGAACTGCACGGAGCCGATCGGCGGGTGAACAAGACCCAGCGAGCAGTTCAGCAGAATCATGATGCCGAACTGGACGGGACCGACGCCGTAGTGCATCGCCATCGGCAGGAACAGCGGCGTGGTGATCAGGATATGCGCGGCCATGTCGACAAACGTGCCGAGGAACACCTGCAGGATGTTGATATAAAGCAGCATCAACCAGGGGATGGTCGTTGCGTGTTCAAGCAGATGTTGAATCGCATCGGGAATTTCCAGGTAAGCCATCTGGAAACGCAGCATGTTCGACACGCCGATCAGCAGCAGCACCACGCCCGTCGTCCGCGTCGCACGGGCCAGCGCCATGGAGAGCTTCTTCAGCGTCATGGTGCGGTACACGATGAAGGTCAGCACCAGCGAGTACGCCACAGCAATCGCGGCCGCCTCGGTCGCCGTTGCAATCCCCTTTGCCACGCAGGTCAGGATGATCAGGATGACCAGCAGGCCAGGCAACGCGCCGACGAACGTCTTCGCCACCATGAACCAGCCGGGAAACTTCGGCAGCTCGGACGAACCGTCGGGGCGGCGCGGAAACTTGTAGCGGACCGCCTGCAGGTAGGCGGCGAGCAGCACGAAGCCCATCACCCACAGCACCGGAATCAAGCCGGAAAACAGCAGATCGCCAATCGACACGCCGCTCACCGACTGCCCCGCCACGATCCCCGTAATGCCCTGCGCGGCAAGCGCATAGATGATCATGTTGGTGGAGGTCGGCATCAGCGCGCCGGCCAGCGACGCGTGAGTCGTGACGTTGACCGCGTAAGCCGCGCTATAGCCTTCGCGCTTCATCAACGGAATGACCACGCCGCCCATCGCCGAGGTGTCGGCGGTCGGCGAGCCGGACACGCCGCCAAACAGCGTGCAGGCGACAACGTTGGCCATGCCGAGTCCACCGCGAAAGTGCCCGACCGTGGCCTGGGCAAAGCGCAGGATGCGATCGGCGATACCGCCGTGCAGCATCAGCTCGCCCGAGAAAATGAAGAACGGAACCGCGAGAAACGAAAACGCGTTGATGCCCGACACCATCGACTGGATAGCCGTCGCTGCCGGCAGCCCTTCATGCAGGTAGGTCAGAATGCAGGACAGCCCCAACGCAAACGAAACAGGAACCCCCAGCAGGAGGAAGACCAGAAAACTGATAGTAAGAATCAAAAGTTCCATGATTGATCACGCCCGCTTCCGCGCGAAGAGTTCCAGTAGATGTTCGATTGAGAAGAGAATGGTGCAGGCGCTGGCGGCGAACGGAATCGCATAACGGACGGCTTCCGGCAAGCCGAGGATCGGGATCTGGTCGTCGAGCGTGGTGGTCGCCATGTTCCATGCGCCGAAGCACACGGCAACCGAAAACGCCGCCACGCAGACCTGCTGGAACACCGCCATCGCGAGCTGACCTCGCGGCGGCAGTTTCTTGACCAGCGAATCGAGGCCGATATGCCCGCCGTCGCGCACTTTCAGGGCGGCGCCGAAGAACGCAATGACGAGCACCAGCAGCAGGCCGATCGGTTCGACGTAGTCGGGCGCGTCGTCGAACACATAACGCATGATCACGCTGTACATCACCAGCACCGTCAAGACAGCGAGGCAAACCGCGGATACTGCCGCCACCACGCGAGCGAGCACCCCGAGCGGGCGTTTCACGAAGTTCATCTATCTCTTCCTCGTACATGCCAGGGCGGCCGCGACTGCCCGCGCGAACCAGCCGGCAAACCAACAGGGACTCGCCAACGACGAACGCCGGAAAGCCCCGAGATTGCTCCGCAAGGGTTTCCGGCAGCGCTGGCGATAAGAACGGCTTACTGGGTCGCCTCGATCTCGTTGACGATCTGCTTCATCTCCGGCGTCTTCTCATACTTCGCCCATACCGGCTGCATCGCCTTCACGAAGGCCGCACGATCGATCTGCGAAGCGGGCGTAATCGTCACGCCGGCCTTGGTCACGGTCTGGACGCCGTCGGCTTCCTTCGCGGTCCACAATTTGACGTAGTAAGGCACCGAATCGGCCGCTGCCTTGCGGATGGCCGTCTGTTCCTGCGGCGTCAGCGTGTCCCACACCTTCTTGGAGAACACCAGCACTTCCGGCGTCATCGAATGCTCTGTTTCGGAGAACTGCGTGGCCACTTCGTAATGCTTGGTTTCGACGTACGAAGGAATGTTGTTCTCGGCGGCGTCCACCAGACCCGTCTTCAGGCCCGTATAGACTTCGGCGAACGGCATGGGGGTGGGCGTGCCGCCCATCGCCTTGATTTCGTCAACCATCAGATCGGACGGCTGCACACGCACCTTGAGGCCCTTCAGGTCAGCCGGCGAGTGAATTGCTTTCTTGGCGTAGATCGACCGCGCACCGCTCTCGTAGAACGTCAGTGCAATCATGCCTTTCGCCGCAAACGCATCGAGAATCTTCTGGCCTTCCGGGCCGTACATGACCTTGCGGAACTGCTTGACGTCGCGAAACAGGAACGGCAGCGAGGGAATCATCGACTCGGGCACGATTTCGTTGAACGCCGCGGCGTTGGCCCGCACCATGTCGATCGCGCCGACGCGGACCTGATCGATCGTGTCGTTTTCCGAACCGAGTGAGCTGTTGCTGAAGACCTTCACGCTATCCTGGCCGTTGGTCGACTTGGCAAGTTCATCGCCCATGTACTTCAGCGCCATGACGGTCGGGAAGGTGTCGCTATGCACGTCGGCGACACGGAAGGTGCGCGCCTGCGCCGCGCCTGCGCTGAACGCGAGAAGCGAGGCCGCCACCAGCGCCGACACACCCCTCAGGGCGAAACTTGTTTTCATCGTGTGATCTCCTCAAAAATGAATCATCAATCGACTGTGTCTGGCGCGATTCGAACCTGCTCCGGATTCCCGTCCTCGAATCGCTCTGCGGCGAGCGGCGCTGACCTGACGCCTGCTTCACTCTCGAATGGGCACAGCCGCTACGGTCGATCCCCTGCCGATTTACAACTTGGCTCAATGCTCAATGTTGTAAGACAAGATGGCATTGTATTGATATCTCCTCCGGTTGCGGCCTAGGACATACCCGTACGCCGGATGGATGGTCCAGGCCGCGGCAAATATGCTTTATGGGCCGGTTTAGCCAAGGCCGTCGCCGGCCTCGCAGCCGCACGCTGACGTTCAATACCGGCTCGATGGCGTTTATACGGCCCCGCATGATGTCTTACACATTGATCCTGCGGCCCGGACCGGCACAAGCGCCAGCCCAACGCAGCTATGCCCTCCGCAAGCCACGAGCGAGCGCAACCGGCCCGTCCCGGCTTCGAACCGGGCCTAAGGCCGCGGCTCATACTTCAGGTCGTCAATCACACGCGCTATCGCCTTGATGACCTGTCCCGCTGCGATCAGGCGCGAGCATTCGAATTGCCGCTCGGTCCCGGCATGGCGCGGACACCACAGGTAGTCGGTGTTGTCGAATTCGACGCTCGTGTCGTTCCAGCAACTGTTGCAGGCGTGAAAGTTGATGACCCGGTACGGCGTCTCGAACTCGTTCTGCGGGTGCGTGAATCCACTGATCATCACGACCGGCTTGCCGAGCGCCCAAGCGAGCCACGATAGGCCGCTCGACAGGCCGACGAAGAACTCGGCATGCAGCAGTAGGCTGGCGCGTTGCTGGAGCGGCAGATCGCCGGTGAAGTCCTCGGCGCCATAGGGAATGTGGTTCCACTGAAGACCTTGGCCGGTCAACGCGTCGCGGTCGATGCATAGGACGCGGTAGCCCTGGGCCTTCAGATAGCGGACTGTCTCGTACCACCCCGTCGGGTTGTTCCAGTGCTTGCACTGCGACGACGCCTGCGCCGCAATGCAGACATAAGGCTCCGCGATCTGCCTGCGGGTATCGCGAACGCCGATTCGCGGCCGGCACTCCCGCGCGGGCAAGCCGAGCAGCCAAGCAATGGTTCGCTGCAGGCCGCTCACGCGATAGTCCGTGGGCTGATGGGTGCGGTCGCTGCTCGGAAAGAAGATGCCGAGAAAATAGCTGGCGTAGAAGCCGTACACTTCGGCGTCCTCGTCCTCGGGATGGACATAGCGCAATTGCGGGTAAGCATCTTCAAACAGCGTCCAGAGCGCCTCGCCCATCGAGACATACATCTCACACTGATGCCGCTTGCGAAACTCATCCACGTACGGAAACCACGCGATCACGTCGCCAATCGTCGAGACCGGCAAGCGCGCGTACACCTTTCTGCCGTGCAGATCCTGATCGTGCTCGAACACCAGCTCGCCGTCGCGCAGCACTTCGATGCGGAACCGCACGTAATAGCGGCTGCTGCTGCACACCGTTGCGTCCGCAACCGCCTCGTCGAACAGCACCACGTCTGCATCGCGATCCAGCAGACGCACCCGCCAGCCCGAACCGCTCACCTTCACGCGGCAGCCGTAGTTGAAGTCGTAGCGAATGCCGGCTGGCCCTTCGAACAGCGGCTCGCCGAGATTGACAAAGGAGGTCTGCCCCGCCTCGGCGGCGGTCCCAGTGGCCGTCCCGGCAGCCGCCCCTGCGGCCGGGGCACCGGAGAGCTGCGGCTGGCCGGCCCCGTTGGGTTGCGAAGAAACGTTCATCGATCGGAGCCGTTAATCACGGGAAGGTCTGCCCCGGGAAGGCCACAAACGCCTTGCTGCAGTCCACCGTAGGCGCTGCCGCGATCGCGGTGTTGCTGGTCACGCTCACGTTGCTGGTACCCGACGACACCAGCGGCACATTCACGTTGTTGCCGAGCGTAATCGCGGCGTCGCTCGATGTGACCGAGAGCGGCGTCACATCGGCTACCACGTTGTTCAGCGTGATGCCCAGCGGATTCACCACCGCCGGGCTGGGCACGGCCACACTGCCGGTCGGCCAGCCTTGCAGGTTCGGACTCGCCGAATTGAAGCCTTCGAATGTCCAGCTCGCCGCACTGACTTCATGCAGGCCGTTGATCGTGATGTTCTGATAGCCCGGATAGAGACCCGCGTTGCCGGTTGGCGTGTAGTACGGCGTGATGATCACGGCGGCCTGCGGCGAGGCATCGAGCGTATTGGGGCTCGGATTGCCCTGCAGGCAGATGTTCGAGTAGTTGGCGTTGGATACCAGGCCGCCTTCGCTCCAGTTCGTCTTGATCCGCACGCCGTTGTCGGTGTAGTTCATCGACAGGTCGTACACGTTGACATTCGACACGCTCGGATAAACCAGTTGCCCCTGCACCAGCAGCGGCGTGGTGTTCGCAACCACAGCCGGATCGGCGCTGGCCAGGTTGGCCGGATTGCCGTCGAGCCCCGACGTCTGACTGCCGATCGACATGCCGTGCCCGTAGAAGAAGTGGTTATGGGCAACCGTGATGTTGTAGACGCGGCCATCGGCGATATTGGATTCGCCCTTGATCGCCATGTTGTCGTCGCTGTCGCTGATGTACGAATAGGCCACCAGCACGTTGCTGATATCGCCGGTAAAGCTGCCTGCCGAACCGCTATAGCCGCCGGGCAACGCAGGCGACGCCGGAGTCGCCGAAGTCGCCGGGCTCTTGCTGCCTGGATCGATACCGTCGGTGTTCTTGACCGAGGCATAGCTGTACGGCGCGCCCCAGTAATTGTTCATCGCCTGGTAGACCGCGGTCGGGGTGAAGATCTTCACGTTCCACGCGGTAAAGCCGTTGATGCCGGTCGGCGTGACGTGGAATTTGGGCGCGTTCTGCAGCGTCAGGTTGTACAACGTGAAGTTGTACCCGTAGAGTGGCTCGATCAGACGCGGATTGTTCTCGTCCTCGCCGGAGATCGCCTCATTGCCCTCCCAGCCGAGATCCCACCAGCTCATGTTGCTGCCGTCCGGGCGCGTGATGAGTGGCGGCGCGCCCGCTGCCGCGAGGTTCGCCGCTGTCGTGTAGAGCGGCTGACCACCCTGTCCGTCGATCGTCCCCGGGCCCATGATCGCGTTATTGCTCGTATAGATCTTTGCCGAGCCGCTATAGACCACGTTGCTGATCAGCGGCTTGCAGCCGTCGTCGTTCGGATAGATCTGGCCGCAATAGTAGGTGCCGTTGCCGGCAATTGCGCTGGTCGTGGCTCCCGTGGGCGCGGCGTTGGGAGTCCCGGGCAGGTTCGCCGTGGATGCCCCCGTGGTGCCCGATTCGTACTGCGTCGGATCGCGCGAGGCGAACAGCGTCACGCCCCCGTCGATCACCAGCGTTACGCCACCAGACATCGACAGCGGCCCCGTCAGAAACGCATTGTTGGCGCCGTTCGCACTCAACTCGACCACGCCGTTGGTGCTCAGGGTGTTGGTGGCGGTGTAGGCATTGGCCGCGTTCGCGCAGGCATACAGCGCCGCCTGGATACGGGCGGTATCGGGCGCCGTCGAACCGGCCGTCGCCTCGGTTGTGGTGGGCAGCAAGCCATTGCTCTGCGTCGCGTAACTGGCCGTGAGGCGGCACGCCGCGTTGGCCGGCGGCAGCGTGGGCGTAGTCGGCGCGGCCGGGAGGTTCGGGTCGCTCGTCGTCGTGCCGACCTGATAGGCCGCAGCGGTGCTCGCCGCCGGTGTGCTCGCGGCCGGCGTGCTTGCAGCGGGGGTACTCGCAGGGATGCTGGTGCTGGACGAACCACTCGCAGGCACGGTATACGCGGCACCTGAGCCGCCGGCCGCACCCGACGATCCGCCTCCACCGCAGCCGGCCAACAGTACCGCTATGAGACCGGCTGCATAAATATGGTTTGAATTCCTCATCAATTCCGTCTCCCTTCAATAGTATGTGTTCTGTCCCGGTGGCAAGCCTGGTTGCCTGGCTTGCCCCTCGCGGTGCGCGTCTTACCACTTCCACTGCGCGCCCAGTTCACCGCCGTAGTCGTGGGTGTTCGTGCCATACTCGGCACCCAGCTTTGCAAAGACGTTGGTGCGCGAACTCACTTGCCAGTCGGCGCCTATCTCGAGCTTCGCGGCGTTGCGGTCCGACGGCGTGCCGAACACCTGCCAGTTCTCCTGCGGCGCGCTGGCAAGCGCCGCGGTGAGCGACTGATCCGCGCCCGTCAGGCGGTGCTCCCATGCCACATCCGCCTGCAGATCGAGCGCATGGCCGAACAGCCACATGCCCTGCTTCAGAAAGCGAACGCCGAGAATGCTCGAAAGCGCATTGGTGTCCGCCGAGCCGTAAGTCAGCGCGCTCACGCCGCCGCCTTCAGTCGCGCTCTGCTGCGCGTAGTGGCCGGCACTGAGCGCCGCGTAAGGCTGCACGGTCCCCACGGCGAACGCGAGCTTCATCCCGGCTTCGCCGTATAGCGCCAGGCTCGACGTATTGAAGGTTGAAGTGTCGTGGTTCGACACAGCGCCGACGCTCACCTGGCGCGAGAGCCGGTTATTCCAGTAGCCCAGTCCGGCGATCCCGGTGGCGTACAGCGGACTGCCGGCGGGCGTCCAGAAGCCATACAGCTCGGCCTGTGCACCATCGGTGCGGGCGCTGGACCCGTCATTGGAGAAGTCCACGTTATCGTTGTTGAGCATCAGCGCGACACCCGCGCGCACGGTCTGCGTCAAGCGCTGGTCGTAGCCGAGCGTCAACGCGGCCGAATGATCGTCGTATGGGTTGCTGCCCAGCGCGGCGTCGCCGTCGGCCGAGGTCTGCCGATAGGCAGCGTTCACCCACAAACCGCGCTGGATGGCCGGGTCGAGGTTCGCCAGATGCAGCGCAACCGTGTCCTGCGCCTCGCCCGTGCGCGCCTCGGCAATCTGCCGGAACGGCACGGCGTCGACGCCGGACAACTGGCTCAGCGCGCTATAGGCCTGCGCCGTCGTCGTGACGATCAGCGCGTTGGTGACCGCGTTGCCGCGCTGGTCATAGAGGCGGGTCAGCGCGCTAGCCACGCTGTTCTGGTTGGCGGAGTCTGCCGGCAACGCAAAACTGAACGCGGCCCCGGAGCCGTTGGTCGTGCCGGTGGCGGTCGTGGTGGTCGAACCGGTACCGGTGCTGTCCGTGGTGCCGGAGCCGGTAGTCCCACCCGTGGTGCCGCTGGTCCCCGAAGTCGCGGGTGCGTTCAGCGTAACCGTGACAACCCCGTTCGAGTAGCCGACGGCAGGGGTCAGGTAGGCGAAGTTTGAAGTCACCGTGCCAAACGCGCCGGTCTGCAAACCGGTATACGTCAGCACCGTGTACGTGGTCCCAATGGAATAGGCACCGCTCAACGAAGTCAGCGTCAGCACCGCGCCCGAGCCTATCGTCAGATTGCCTGTGACTGCAGCGGTGCCGCTCGCACCGCCTGCGTTGACCGTCACGTTGTAAGTAGAGCCGCTCTCGAGACTGAGCGTGCCGCTCACGTGCAAGCCGGCCCCCAGCGTGCTCTGCACGAGTGTGCTGCCGCTCGTCATCGTAAGACCCGGCGTGACCGTGCCGGTACCGGTGACGACCGCGCCGGCGCCCACCGTGAGGTTGCTCGCCGTGCCGTCGACTATCACCGTACCTGAGGACACCGTGGTCCACGAAGCCGAGCCGCCCGCGAGAATGTCCTGCACCCCACCGCTATTCACGGTGGTGCTGGTCGCGCTGCCGCCGGAGTCGACCTGCTGCGTGCCGCCCGCCACCAGCGTGCCTTGCGCCGTGCCGCCGGTTGCGACCTCCTGCACGCCACCGCTGTTGATGGTGGCGCTGTAGGCATAGCCTTCGACGACACCGTCGATATACTGGTAGCCGCCGTTGTTCACAATCGCGTTGTTGGACACGCCGCCCGCCAGTACCAGTTGCGAGCCGCCGCTGCCCACCGTGGTCTGGTTCGCCGTGCCGCCCGAGACAATGCTCTGGCTGCCGCCGCTGTTGATGGTGCCCGCGCTTGCCAGCCCGCCGGAGGACACCACCTGGCTGCCACCACTGTTCACCACACCGCCGATTGCAATCCCGCCGTTGGTGACGGTTTGCGTGCCGTTCGCGTTGATCGTCGTGGCGCTCGCTACGCCACCGGACGAAACATTCTGGCTGCCGCCGCTGTTGATGACGCTGCCCGCCGCCACGCCACCGTTCGCCACCGTTTGCGTACCGCTGGCCTCGATCGTCGTGGCGCTCGCGACACCGCCCGACGAGACCGTCTGGTTGCCGCCGCTGCTGACCACGCTGGCAAGCGCCAGTGCACCGTTGGCGACGGTCTGCGAACCGCCGCTGCTCACCACCGATCCGGTCACCGTTGCCGACTGCACGTTCTGCACCCCGCCGACCTGGATCGTGGTGCCGCTGACGATCCCGCCGGCGCTGACGTTCTGCGTTCCGCCGCTGCTGACCTGCGTATAGAGTGCCGTGCCGCCGCTCGCCACCGCCTGCAAGCCGCCGCCGTTGACGGTCGCGCTGATTGCAGCGCCACCCGACAGGATGCTCTGCGTGCCGCTGTTGTTGATCGTCGTAGCACTTGCCACACCGCCCGACGACACCACTTGCATGCCGCCACTGCTGACCACGGTGTTGACCGACACACCGCCGCTCGCCACACTCTGCGTGCCGCCATGGTTGACAGTCGCACCGAACGCCGAGGCGCCGGACATCACGCTTTGCATCCCGCTGCTATTGATGGTTGTGCCGCTCGCCACACCACCCAGCAAGGTTTGCGTGCCACCGCTGTTGACGGTCGCGCTGAGCGCGAGACCACCTGACATCACGCTCTGTGCACCGCTCGCGTTAATGGTCGTGCTGGTCGCGATGCCGCCTGACGACACCACTTCGCTGCCGCCACTGTTCACGAGCGTGCGCACCGACGAGCCTCCCGACAGCACGGAAAGGCTGCCACCATCTTCCACCACCACGGCGGAGGCGAGGTTGTCCAGGATCGAGAACGTACTGGCTGAGCCCGATGACGACACATAGCTGCCCGACAACGTCTCCGCGGTGTTGGCAATCAGCGCAGCCCCGGCGCTCTGCACCACGCCCGTTGCGCTGCCGCCGGCCTGCACGTTCAGCACGCCGCCGCTGTTCACCAGCGTCCCGCCTGCCACACCACCCGAGGACACCACCTGGGTGCCGCCACTGTTCACCACCGTGCCGCTCACGTTGCTGCCGCTCGACACGTCCTGCACGGCGCCGCCGGACTGATTTGGCAGAATCGCCGGAGGCAGCAGGTTGTTCTGGGTGCCGTCGAGCACGACGTCGTCAACCGTCGCGCCCGAGGTCACGTTTTGCGTACCCCCGGCGTTCACCACACCGCTGGTTACTGTGCCGCCGCTCGCCACATTTTGCGTACCGCCGCTATTCACCGCGGTGCCGATTGCCGTGCCGCCGTTGGCAATATTCTGCGTGCCACCGTTGTTGATAGCGCCGCCGACGGCCGACCCGCCCGAACTGACGTTCTGCGTGCCCCCGCCGTTCACCACCGTGCCGCTCGTCACCGCACCGTTGGCGACATTTTGCGTACCGCCGTTACTGACGGTTGCGCTAACGGCAAGACCACCGCTCAGGATGTTCTGGGTACCGCTGTTGTTGATGGTGGCGCCGCTTGCCACACCGCCCGCGGACACCACTTCGCTGCCGCCGCTATTGATCACCGTATCGAGCGAGGTGCCGCCGTTGAGCACGGACAGCGTGCCGCCGTTCTCGAGCACCACATTGGAAGCGGTGTTGTTTGCAATCGAGTAGGTACTCGACGATGCCCCCGACACATAGGTGCCCGAGAGCGTGGCCGAGGTATTGGTATCGAGCGCGGCGCCTGCGCTCTGCACAACGCCAGTCGCACTGCCGCCGGCCCGCACGTTCAACGTGCCGCCGCTGTTGAGCACCGTCGCGCTTGCCGCGCCACCTGACGACACGACCTGGTTGCCGCCGCTTGCAACCGCCGTGGCCGACGCGCTGCCTCCAGCCGCGACGTTTTGCGTACCGCCCTGGTTGACGGTCGCGGCAACAGCCGAGCCGCCCGAAAGAATGTTCTGCGCACCGCTGCCGTTGATGGTGGCGCCACTCGCCACCCCACCCGAGGACACCACTTCGCTGCCGCCGCTATTCACCAATGTATCGAGCGAGACGCCACCATTGAGAACAGATAGCATGCCCGCGTCTTCGACCACCACGTTCGATGCGGTATTGTTCGAAATCGAAAACGCATGCGTCGATCCCGACGATACATACGTACCCGCAACCGTATCCGCCGTATTGACCACCAGCGCCGCCCCGGCGCTCTGCACGACGCCTGCGGCGCTGCCGCCCGAGAGCACGCTCAGTTCGCCGCCGCTCGTGACTACCGTGTTGCTGGCCACACCGCCCGACAGCACGTTCTGCGTGCCACCTCCGTTGACCGTTGTACCGTTCGCCATGCCTGCGGATGACACCACCTGGCTGCCGCCCGCATTCACCGAAGTCGCCGACACCGTGCCGCCACCCGCGACCTGCTGCACACCGCCGCTGCCGAGCGCCGCGCTGACGGCCGAGCCGCCGAGGCTCACACTCTGCGTACCGCCGCTGAGCGCTGTGCCGATGGCACTGCCGCCCGAGGACACGACTTCGAGACCACCGCTGTTCACGATTGTGGCGAGCGAAGTACCGGCCGACGCGGTGCTGGTCTCGTCCCACACGGTCTGAATCCCGCCACCGTTGACGGTCGTGCCGCTCGCCACACCCCACTGGAGCGAGACGCTGCCGCCGCTATCGACCGTCGTGCCGCTGATATAACCGCCCGATATCACCTGCACGCTGCCGCCGCTGATCACCGTCGTAGCGAATGCAGAACCCGCGCTACCCGCCGATGCCGACACGTTGAGCTGACCGGTGACCGCCGTGCCGCCGGAATTCAATCCTCCGCCGACCGTCGTGCCGCTGGCGACGCCCGACAACGCCAACCCCAGGGTGCCGCCGCTCAACACGGTGTTGACCGCAGTACCGCCGCTTGCGACCTTCTCTGTGCCGCCGGCAAACACCGTGGTCGCATAGCTGCTCCCCGCACCGGACATGACAAGCGAGCCGCCCGACATCACCTCCGTCGCAGAGGCCACGCCGCCTGAAGACAGTACCTCCTGGCCTCCTGACTGCACCGTCGTATTGCTGGTCACGCCGCCACCGGACGTGCTGCCCACCACGATCTTGCCGCCGTTGAGCACACCCGCCGAGATTGCCGTACCGCCCGAGCTGACATAGAGCGAGCCGCCCGAACTCACCACCGTGTCATACGCCACCCCGCCACTGGATACCGCCTGCTTGCCGCCGGACACGACCGTATTGCTGGCCACGCCACCCGCCGAGACTGTCTGGTTGGCGGACGTCGCAAGCAATGTGGCTCCGTATGCCACGCCACCGGACGACACAAACTGCGTCCCGCCCGACGAGACGACCGAACTGCTCGCCACCCCGCCCGACGATACGATCTGCGTACCGCCGGACGACACGAACGAACCGATTGCGACGCCGCCGCCGTCGACGGTCTGGTTGTTGCCCGCAGTCACCGTCACGCCTGTGGATGTCACCCCCGACGTCACCGAGGTCTGTGCATGCACCGTCAATGGGACCGTCTGCAGCAGCGCGACGCCCATCAGCAGGCGCGCGAGTCGCGACAGGCCAATCCTCTTTCGGCCAAAACAACGGACTCCGTATTTTCTACGGCAAGTCAAGCTTCTCATTCCCTCTGTCTCCCTGATGTGCCTTATCGTGTTTTTTGTTGGACTTGAACCGCTTGCAGCCGCCGTCGCGCTATGTGGCGAACACCGGTATGCGGCGAATCACATTCTTGACCTGCTCAGTCGTAATCAGCCGCGTGCATTCGAACTGACGCGGTGTACCCGCATGACGCGGGCACCACAGGAAGTCCTTGTGATCGAACTTCACGCGCACGTCGTTCCAGCAGCTATTGCAGGTGTGGTAATTGATGACGCGGTAGGGCGTCTGAAATTCGTTGGTGGGGTGGGTGAAGCCGCTGATCATCACGACCGGCGTGCCGACTGCCCATGCCAGCCACGACAGACCGCTGCTCAGGCCCACGAAGAATTCCGCATGCCTGAGCCAGCGCGCACGCTCGGCGAGCGGCCGGTCGCCGGTATGGTCTTCCGCACCGTAGGGGATGTGATTCCAGACCATGCCCGTGCCGTGGGTGGCCTTCTGGTCCACGCAGATCACACGGTAGCCGTGGTCCTTTAGAAACTGCACCAGCTCGCGCCACCCCGACGGGTTGTTCCAGTACTTGCACTGGGTCGTGCTCTGCGCGGCGATGCAGACGTATTTTTCGGCAATCGGCCTCGTATCGTCGGGAATATCGATGGCAGGCGGCGCCTCTTGCGGATCGACACCGAGGATATAGCCGGCGGTCCGGTGCAAACCCACCAGCCGGAAGTCACTCGGCTGACGCACATTCTGCTCGTCGTCAAAGTACAGCCCGATGTTGTAGGTGGCGTAGTACTCGTCGGGGTCGAGTTCTTCCGGAGTCTTGAACCTGATCGACGGGTACAGATTCCTGAACAGCGCGATCAGGTTCGCGCCCATCGCACAGGTCAGCCGGCAGCGATGCTGTTCGCCGAACTTGACGGCGTAAGGGAACCAGGCAATCAGATCGCCCAGCGTGCCCACCGGAAACTGGATCAGAACGTTCTGCCCATTGCAGTCGAAGCGATGCCGCAGGACCTCCTGGTCACCCGAGCGGATTTCAATCTGAAACGGCACAAAGTACTTCTTGCTGCTGGCAACCACGCCCGCCTTGATGTGAGTTTCGTACAAGGTGTTGTTGGTCTGCGCATCGCTCAAGCGCACGTGCCAGTCACCCTCCGGCAAGGCGACCCGGCAACCGTCGTTGAAGTCGAAGCGAATCCCTTTGCCGCCCTGCTGGGTCGGCGTCGCGGCTGGATCACGGAAGTTTCCCACCACGACTGGCAGCGTCGCGGATTGGGCGGCGGACGATCCGGCGCTCGTGCTATCAACGGCCGCAGGCTTCTTTTTCATGAGTCTCGCTCCAGACGCCACGCCTGGCAGATATCCAGACCCGGCAATGACAACTGCCTCCAGGCTCGTCCGAATCTTCGCTCATCAAGCAATACGTAAGTTATGCTTAACAATTGACAGGAGCCAGTAAGACTTGATGCGAAGGTGGCGGCGTCATCCGGCGCCACCTCCCTCAACCTGCTACTGCATTAGAACTGGTGATTGATACCCACGGTCGCCGCGAACTGGCTGCGGCACGATGCAGCGGACTGCTCGGCAATAGCTGCCGTCGCGTTGATGACCTTGCCGCCGTTGATGGTCTGGCCGTTGGCGCGCTGGAACGCTTCCAGTACGTAGATACGGGTGCGCTTGGACAGGTTATAGAGCTCGGTCAGGTTGATCTGCTGGTAGCTCGCAGCATCCTGGACACCGTTTGCCTGAGTGGCGCGCGTGTAGCTATAGCCCGCAGCCAGATCCCACGACACAACCGGGCGATAGTGCAGCACCGCGCCACCGGTATTGAAGATCGCCGTCGTCGAGAAGCCGGAATTGGGACCGGCGATGTATTGCACGTTCGAGTACGACGCCGACACATCCCACTGCGAGTTGAACTGATAGCCGCCCGTCACGGCGAAGCGCTGCTGTGCCGCCGCATTCTGATAGCCGTTCGTGATGCTGGACTCGCCCTGCTCGCCGGTGCCCGAGTAGGCGGTCGAGCTGGAGCTCCACGCGCCGCCGCCGCTTGTCGCGTTGTTAAAGCGCGCAAAGCCGACGCCGATGCCAGCCGCGCCCGCCAGATACTGCGCGCCCACGCTCCACGTCGAACCGGCGTTGAAGCTGCCGGCCACGCCGCCCAACGCGTACATGCCGCTCAGCTTCACCCCGCCAAAGCTCGGCGAGGTGTACATGAGCGAGTTGTTGACGCGGTAGTCGGTATCGAGCGCATCGAGGTCGCCCGGGTGGGCGCCGAGGGCGCCGGTCAGCCACGGGGTCGGGCCGTACTGCGCGAGCATGTTGTAGTAAGGCGTGTACTGACGCCCTGCGGTGAAGGTTCCGTAGCTCGCGTTGGTCAAGCCGACCCAGGAAGCGCGGCTGAACATCAGGCCGGATTTGCTCTCTGCGCCGGTGTCGGTGTTGAAACCTTCTTCGAGCTGGAAGATCGCCTTCGTGCCGCCACCGAGATCTTCGCTGCCCTTGAAGCCGAAGCGCTCGCCGCCCCACACCCCTTCGAGCATCTTGACCACCGCTTGACCGCCCTTGGTCGCACCGGTCGAGGGCGCCTGGCTGCTCAGGTAGCCGACTCCGGTATCGATTATCCCGTAGAGGGTCACGCTGCTCTGCGCGAACGCCCCGCCCGTCGCGAGCATGGCCGCCATGCCGGCGGCGGCTAGCCCGGCTTCTTTGTAACGCTTTTTCATCAGATCATCCTTTGTTGTCATCGGAGTTATGGCGGCACGTGATGCCGCACGAAATTGCCTGGCCACCAACCGGCACCCAGTAATCGCTCTCGTTGTCGCATATGTGCCGACATGCTGACCGGCACGATATGGAGTCCTTATCGTATGCTTCGCCGCCTGGTCTCCTGCGCGCGGCCTGACTACCAAAACGTGCTTTTAAAGCCTGCTTTCCGAATACGTTTCGAATCCGGTACGGTTGCCAGAAGCACCCTGCTGCTTCGGGCAACCGCGTGCCTCACTCAGTGAATCTCCGGCTCGCCTGCGGTGCTGCCGCTAGTGGAGCCGCTCGCGCCCTCGCGCTGCAGGAAGTCGAAGTCGCAGCCCTTGTTGGCCTGCATCACATGCACCTGATGCATCGCGCCGTAGCCGCGCGTGAAGCGCGGCGCCGGCGCGACCCATGCCGCCTTGCGGCGCGCCAGCTCCTCGTCCGGCACCAGCACGTTCAGCTTCCTCTGCGGCACATCCAGCTCGATCAGGTCGCCGTCCTGCACCAGCGCGAACGGCCCGCCAATGAACGACTCCGGCGCCACGTGCAGCACGCACGCCCCGTAGCTCGTGCCGCTCATCCGTGCATCCGAGATACGCAGCATGTCGCGCACGCCCTTTTGCAGCAGCTTCTTCGGAATCGGCAACTGGCCCCACTCCGGCATTCCCGGCGCACCCACCGGACCCGCATGCTGCAGCACGATCACACAGTTCTCGTCGATCTCCAGCGCCTCGTCGTCGATGCGCGCGGCCATGTCGTTGTAGTCGCTGAACACCACCGCCCGCCCCGTATGCACGTGCAGCTTCGGATCGGCCGCACCCGGCTTGATCACCGC
>NZ_SCNV01000008.1 GCF_005503145.1 Burkholderia sp. 4M9327F10
CCGGATCGATAGCGAGAAGAAACATATCGGGGGTCCCGCTGCTCTGGCGATTTCGTGACGCTGGAACAAAAGCGGACAATCGAGGCAGAGACTGGTGTGGCCGATGAGGGTCGTCTACGGAAATTCACCGTTCGGTGTCCCAGACCATTTGATGCCACTCGCCAATAGCCGCCAAACATTTGCGCGTTCAACGGCTGCTGAAGATGAAGTCGAGCATTCTCGATACGGCGAAATCATAAGCAGCCCTATACATGGACTCTTTTCGCTCAACCATCACCGCTCGCCTTCACTTTCTGGCAGTCAGCAAGCGGAGGCATGAAGGGCAGGAAAGCCGTTCCTTTCGATACGATCGTAAAAGAAGTGATCTGACGCTACTAATAGCGACTCCGAGGAAGATGCACGGCCATCCGGTGTCGATAGCACCAGCGGCGAACGCTGCGGCAAAGAAAACGACGACGAGTGGTATCCACGTCCAGTAGGAAAGAAACCAGGGAACTTTCCGGGAGGTGATCGCGCCCATCAATCCGCTGTACCCACATTCGAGACAGGTCATGTTTGAGTGTCGCTCGAATTTCTTCAGTTCGGCTCGGATAGCTGGTGACAAAGGCCCATGCGTGTTGGACAAGCCGTCCGCCGCGCTTTGCGTTGCCTGGGTTTGATCTTCTGCGGCGAGTTCGATTCCGCAACCGCTACAGAATTTTGAACGCGCAGCAATTGCGCACCCACATGAACTACAGAACATCTGCACTCCCCGATCTATTGTTTTCGACTTTCGGCATTAGCCCGGTCCAACGTAACGCAAGCGACGCGCCGGTCGCGGGCTATGGATCGATGCCGAGACTTCGGAGCATGTCGTCCAACGTCATCGCCTTCGACCATGAACCATGCTTTGCGGCCAAAATCGCCAGCACGGTTTTGTCGGAAAAATCCGTATCGTTCGTACCCCACATGCTATCGAGCAGCGCCCGATAGTGAGTGCGCCTTCTGTCGGCAAGCCGCTTGATCCGCGCCTCAACTCCCAACGTTACCCCCTTCATCCAGCCTCTGCATGCACACTGCAATTTTTTCTGCGGGCTGTTTATCTTGAATTCCCAAGGCATTGTTTTTTTGCTTGCCTGACGTTTCCGAGAGCCACGTACACAGAGCTCTCGATCCATTTATCCGAGGCCTCCAGTTCCCCAGCGAGCATTCGCTGTCGAGTTTCGGGATCTTGCAGAGTGCCGTAGGTTTGCACCGCTTGGTCTTGATGTTGTCGGATTTGCCGCAAAGCTGCCCGCACTGAACCGAGTGAGTAGGCCGCGAACTGTTTCGCTTCCCTGCAAGTCTCGTTATTGACCGGTGGAAAGGTCGCCCATTCCTGATCCAATTGACGTATTTCGTCGACCTCGCGCTGGCTAAATGTCTGGGCTTGACTCGATCCGCCGAGAAGCATAAGGACTACCCCGGATACCAGCATCGTGTTGATTTTCATTTTGGCTTTTTTTGCGTTGCGTTTGGTCTATCGCTGAATTCAATATCAGCAAGATATCCTTGCCGACGATCTGTGTGAGGTCGAACAGTCCTTCCCGTCAGTGCCAGGATTCACCCGGCAACCGGTCAAACCAACCGCCGACCATCCCGTCCTGCGTCACATCCCGCACGCAATGAACAACGGGCTGTTTGACGGCTACCGGTTTCGGACTGCCGTCGTCTCCTTCCAGAACTTTCTCAATAATGATGTCGCCGGTCGGGTCATCCTGTTCGTACAGAAATACTTGTACTTGACGCAGTTGAATCAGTCGAGCAGGTTTCCGGTCGATGACAATTTTGCTTTGCACGTGCAGGAAGAGACCATGCGCCTGCCCGTTATCTTGAATATCCCATTTACCCATCGTCGGCTCAGTGATCTCCGGTTTGCCATCAGAACCCGTTGAGACGGGCGACGTGAAGAATCGATGATCTGCGTTAATTGCCAATAGCTGGTAGCTGTTCCCCTTCACTCCACAGTCATAGGCGATGCTTCGAGTGGTGGTCGCGGCGTGGGCGGTGGCGGTGGCGAACGCAATCGAACCCAAGATCTGTAAGAGAAGCGTTTTCCGAAATATTTGACTTTTCATTGAAAGCTAATTTGAAGATTGGAGAGTGCACGGGCCGCCGCCGAGTCGCGCCAGCAGCCCACGACGCGTCCTGATCAATTTTCGACAAGCCGACAAGCCGAAGGGATTGTCGGGCTACCCGATGACCTTCGGCGTACCCGATACCATCCATCCCGGATGCTGGGCTACGGCTTTGCTCATCGCGCCAGCCTCCGTGTTGGCTTGGACTGTGACGGTCTTTACTTCCGACGATTTGGTAGTGCGCAGCGTGACGACGTAAACGTTCATGGAATTCCTCGTTGTTGATCGGGCAGCTTTGCCAGCGTCATACCGGCTCGGCACAAGGTGGTTCGCACTTGCTGGTAGTCCAAACATGACTATAGTCGGCTACAATACTTCCCTACCTGATGACCGACACGTATATGACGAAGCCAACGGCCTACTCGTACATCCGCTTCTCGACACCCGAGCAACGCAAGGGCCACTCTTTTCAACGCCAATACGAGTTGACCCAAAAATATGCGAAAGAGCATGGCCTTGAACTCAACGAGAAGCTGACATTTAATGATTTTGGAGTTTCAGCCTATGACAAGTCCAACCTTGATATAGATCGCGGGTTAGGGAGCTTTATCGCAGCAGTGAATCAAGGAATTATCGCTCGCGGCTCGTATCTTCTGGTCGAGTCTTTGGATCGGATTACGCGCGCAAGCATTCTCGACGCACTGACTTTGTTCCTCAGTTTGCTGAAAGCTGGAATTACCATTGTCACGATGTGCGACGGAACAACGTACAACGAAAAGGATGCAAACGACAAGCCCTTTCAGTTGATCATCTCAATCACGATATTGACCCGCGGCCACGAAGAAAGCCTGATTAAAAGCCAGCGACTAAAATCGAAATGGGAATACAAGAGAAACAATATAGACAACAAAAAACTTACAGGGATTTGCCCAGCGTGGCTTCGCCTGAACAAAGAAGAAAATAAGTATGAAATCGTAGAGGAAAAGGCCACGATAGTCAGAAGAATTATTGCGCTTACTCTCTCAGGGATTGGGCGAAGAAAAATTACCCAAACACTGAACGAGGAAGGAATACCTTCAATCGTAATTAAAAGCAAAAGCAGAACATGGTTTGATTCTTATATTGTAAAAATCATAAACAACCGCGCCCTGATTGGTGAATTTCAGGCGCACAGCAAAATTGACAAAAAATCCGTTCCGGTTGGCGAACCTGTCAAGGACTATTTCCCCCGACTTATTTCCGACGAGGAATTTTCTCTGGTTCAAGCGACACTGGAGGCAAGAGGCAGACAGCTTGGGGGACGTAGAGGGGCCAGCTTCGCGAACATCTTCACCCATCTGCTCTTCTGTGGCTATTGCGGAAGCCGTATGACTTATGTCACCAAGGGCATGAGTAGAGATAGAACTAGTCCGTGGAAATATGTGCGTTGCAGTGCGGCAGCACGCAGTACAGGATGTAAAAAGAAAATCACGTGGAATTACGACGACCTGGAAGAATTTGTACTCAAATTCGTGCGCGGCGTCGATTTTCGTCAATTTGCTCACGAACTAAATGGGCAACAATCCATACTGGAAAGCTGCCGGGCGAATGTCGAAAAAAGCAAGACATCGATAAAAATAACTGAAGAGCAGATTGATCGCCTCATCAAAGCCATAGAGGATGAGGAAACGCCGCCGAAATCAGTCATGAGCAGAATTTCGGACCTTGAAAATTCGCTGGAAATGGAAAAGAGACTGATGTCGATCAATGAAAAGAAAGCGATGGCCTTGGAGGTCTATTCCAGAAACATCGATTCTCAATCGAATGGCATGCCGGAATTGATGGAGTCCATGCGCGCAGCGACTGGTGAAGAACTTTTTAAAATACGCGCCAGAATCAACGAGCAGATTCGACGAGTAGTTGGCGAAATTGTCCTGTTTCCGGGAGGAGTCCCTGAAAGTCCGGAAGAAATTGAGGAAAAACGAAGGGACCTTATCGCGTCCGGATACTCTGAAGCCGATGTAGACGCACAGCTTCAGATTTCAACCTACTCGGATTTTGATCGAGAAAAGCGAATGCTCGTCATCAGAAATAAAGCCGGATTTTCTCAGCCGCTAATTCCGGGGAACAAAATCCCGGATATCGCCAGTCACAGGAACTTGAAATTCAGCATTGTCATGAAAAATTCACGGTTGAAAGCGCTTCAGGGGGGCGGTGATGAAAGCTCGACCGCTTGAGATTACTTTAAAGCATGTGGCACACTACCATCCTACCGGGCATCATTCAATTGTCATGTTCGGTCACATTACATCCAGCCAAGTGTAGACCGACGTGGATTTTATGTGACCGAATATCCTGATGGTCGGGCCGCCCGGCGCCGGCAAGTCGATGCTGGCCGCGCGCCTGCCCAGCCTGCTGCCGCCTATGACCGACGACGAAGCGCTCACCTCCGCAGCGCTGCTGTCGGCCAGCATGTCGGGCTTCTCGCCGGCGCAATGGCGGCAGCGGCCGTTCCGCGCGCCGCATCATTCGTCGAGCGCGGCGGCGCTGGTGGGCGGGCGCAATCCACCGCAGCCAGGCGAAATCACGCTTGCGCACCTGGGGGTGCTCTTTCTCGATGAAATTCCTGAATTCGATCGTCATGTACTGGAGACCCTGCGCGAACCGCTGGAAGCCGGCCGGATCACGATTTCCCGAGCTGCCCTGCAGGCGGATTTCCCGGCGGCCTGCCAGTTGATCGCGGCAATGAACCCCTGCCCGTGCGGCTGGCGCGGCGATCCGAACGGGCGCTGCCGCTGCACGCCGGAAGTCGCCGGGCGCTATCTGCGCAAGCTGTCAGGACCGCTGCTGGACCGTATCGATATCCAGATCGAGATCCCCGCACTCACCTCGGCCGAACTCGCCGCGCGCGCTAACGCCGCCGGCGAACCAAGCGCAGCCATCGCCGTGCGGGTCAGCGCGGCGCGGGCCCGGCAACTGGCGAGGCAGGGCAAAACCAATCGTGAGCTGAGCGGACGTGAGGTCGATGAGGTGTGCCGGCCCGACGCCGCCGGCGAAGCGCTGCTGCGCGAAGCGGGCGATCGCTTCGGCTGGTCGGCGCGCGCCTACTACCGGGTGCTCAAGGTTGCCCGGACGATTGCCGACCTGGCGGGCACCCAGGTGCCAAGCGGCAGCCAGATCGCCGAAGCGGTTCAATACCGGCGCGCGTTCGCGGTTGGATAAAGCAAAAAAATAGCTGTCAAGACTTGACTTATGCACACAACAGCATTCCTGACAAATTTATGGCTAATTGAAAGGCGGGTTCGAGGTGTTTCGTAGAGATCCTTGATTTTATTGATCTTTTTTATTTCCCCCGAGACGGAGAAAAGCGACCGGAGGCCCACCGGACGGGCATTTGCGGCGTTCCGCACAAGGTTCTCCACAAAGTTATCCACAGGCGCTGTGAGCAACGGAAAAATCCCCATAAAATCCGGCTATTAGCGCGATAACCTGCGAAGGAACTTTCACTGAGAGCAGTGATCTACGTCACCCCGCTCATGCGATCGCAACACCTCAATAAAGCTGGAAAGACCGGAAAAACTGATCCACCTGCTCCTGGGGCAGCGGCTGGCTGGCAATGATCGCCGCCTGGTAGACATGCCGGCCGTGAGCCACGAGCCGTGCGTAAACCGTGCGGTTTTCCTGTTCTTCACCGGCCTTGCCGTTCAGCGTCATTTCGAGGCCGGGCACCTCGCCGCCCGCTGCGAGCGGAATCTGTACCGCGTGCGCATCGGGCGCGACGTTGACATTGCGGGCGAGTCCGTCGCGCAGGAAGTCCAGCGCTGTGCGCTGCGTTTGCGGGTCGTCGGAAGGCAGCATCACGGTGCCGACAGCGAACACCGCCTTGCCGGCCTCGGCGGTTTGCATCGCCATTTGCATCGAGGCGCTGCCAATCTGGATCTGGCGGGCATCATTGCTCGGCTTGGCCGGCAGGTCGACGGTGTAGCCGTTGTCGCTGTTCATGACCGTGCGCCAGTCGTAGGTCGGCGAACAGGCGGCCAGCAGGCCGCCTAAAGCCATGACGCAGACGCCCATGCCGAGCACGGCGCGCGCCGTCGCCAGCCCGGAAGACAGACAGCGCAAGCCGCCAGCACGGACTACGGCAAAACTGGCAAGAAAATTCGCAGGAAAGCGCGGGGACAAAAGACGAACAGCGGCAAATACGGGTCGGAGCATGAGGACGAAGCCGGCAAAAGGCGAGCCATAAAACCCCATTATCCGCCGATCGCCCAGGCACGGACAGCGCACCGGCCACATCCTGCCTCTGCGCAGGATTGCGGCTACAATACTGACGCAACGTTGCGCGCGTGCTGCGCGAAATTTCGAGGTCCCGTTCATGAGCCCTACCCCGTCTACCCCCGTATCGAAGCGCGCCAGCCCGGTCCGCTACATTGCGATGGCGGTTGTCGCCGGTGCAATCGCGATTGCCGGTTATTTCGCCTTCAACGGCCAGCAGCACGTTCCGGACGCCACTTTCACGCTGCTGTCGGGCCAGAAAGTCTCCACGGCCGATCTGAAGGGCAAGGTCTACCTTGTCAACTTCTGGGCAACCAACTGCGACACCTGCATGAAGGAAATGCCGCAGATGGTCGACACGTATAACCGCTTCAAGGGCAAGGGTCTGGAATTCGTCGCGGTCGCGATGAATTACGACGCGCCCATGTACGTGACCAACTACAGCGAGACGCGCCGCCTGCCGTTCAAGGTAGCCATGGATGACGGCTCGGCTGCCAAGCAGTTCGGCAACGTGCAGTTGACGCCGACCACCTTTGTGGTCGACAAGGACGGCAAGATTCTCAAGCGCTATGTGGGTGAGCCTCAGTTCGCCGAGCTCGACCAGTTGCTGGAAAAGGCGCTGAACGCCGCTTGAAGTCATGCGGGGCACCAGATAAAAACGCGCCGGTAGCGGGCTTGTCCGCTACCGGCGCGTTGCTTTTGGCCTTTGGCTTTTGACGCTTGCCGATCACAGGCCCGCAGACCTCTGGGCCCCGGCGGCGATCAACGCTCTCCCTCCCCCTTCACCGCGATCCCATAGCGCTTGATCTTCTCGTAAAGCGTCGCCTTGCCCAGTTGCAGGCGGTCCGCCGCCACCGCCACCGCTCCGCCCGTCTGCTCCAGCGCCTGGGCAATCACCGCCCGTTCGAATTGCTCGACGCGCTCCTTGAGCGACTGCGCGTCCTGCGCCTCATCGACCGAAGCCGCCATCGGGTCTTCTGCCACGCCGAGCACCAGGCGGTCGGCGGCATTGCGCAGTTCCCGCACGTTGCCCGGCCAGTCGCGCTGCATCAGGCCGGCGCGCTGACGGTCGGTCAGCATTGGCGCGGGACGCTGGTAACGCACCGCCGCGTCGAGCAGGAAATGCTCGAAGAGCGGCACGATGTCTTCGCGCCGCTCCGCGAGCGGCGGCAGCGCGATCGTCACCACATTCAGCCGGTACAGCAGGTCGCGCCGGAAGGTGCCGGCCGCGACATGCTCGCTCATGTCGCCCTTGGCGGCCGCCACGACGCGGCAATTCACGCGGATCGGCTGGTTCGAGCCGAGGCGTTCCAGCACGCCGTCCTGCAGCACCCGCAGCAACTTGACCTGCAGCCCGAGCGGCATGCTCTCGATTTCATCGAGAAACAACGTGCCGCCCGACGCGTGCTCAAGCTTGCCGATGCGCCGCTTCGCCGCGCCGGTGAACGCGCCCGGCTCGTAGCCGAACATCTCCGACTCGAACATCGGTTCAGGCAACGCGCCGCAATTGACCGCGATAAACGGCTTGTCACGCCGTGGCGACAGCTCGTGCAGGCTGCGTGCAATCAGTTCCTTGCCTGCACCGGTATCGCCGTTGATCAGCACCGACGCATCGGTGGGCGCGACATTCGCTATCAGCCGCCGCACCTGTTCGATCACCGGACTGCGGCCGATGATGCGCGGCGCCACCGCGTTCTGCCCCGCCAGTTCGCGGCGCAGCGCGTGATTCTCGAGCACCAGCGTGCGGCGCTCGAGCGCGCGCCGCACCGTTTCGATCAGGCGCTCCGACGCAAACGGCTTCTCGATGAAGTCGTACGCGCCGTCGCGCATCGCCTGGACCGCCATCGAAATATCGCCATGACCGGTGACGAGAATCACCGGCACATCGGGTGCACGCTCGTGGCATTGCGCGAGCAGATCGAGGCCGCTCGCGCCCGGCAAGCGGATGTCGCTGACAATCACGCCCGCAAACTCCGCGCTGATCGCGCGCGACGCCGCTTCCACCGACGCATAGCCGGTGACATCGAACCCGGCGAGCTGCAGGCTTTGCACGCTTGCGCGACGCACCAGTTCGTCGTCCTCGATATACAGCACCGGCAAACTATTGTTGACCATTGTCTTTAACACCTTAAAGCGCCCGAGCGCATCTGGAGCCGCCTGAATTCAGGAGCCCGTAACGAGTGGATCGGCTGCCTGCACGCGCGCCCGGCGCAGCGTCAGCACGAACAGCGCACCGCCGTCCGGCGCGTTGCGCGCCACCAGCGAACCACCGGCGTCACGCGCGATCGATGACGAGATCGCGAGGCCAAGCCCCAGCCCCTGGCCCATTTCCTTTGTCGTAAAGAACGGTTCGAAGAGCCGCGGCAAGACGTCGTCCGGAATGCCGGGGCCGTTGTCGTGGACCGAGATGGATAGCGTCGCCGGAGATGTTTCTATCTCGATCTCGATGCGGGGCGCAACGGTGGTGGACTCCGGGAGGCCAGCCTCCGGATGGCCGACCCCCGGCTCCCCAACCGCGTCCAACGCGTTACCCAGCAGATTGATCAGCACCTGCTCAAGCCGCAAGTCATCGCAATTCGCGACCAGTTCCAGATGTTCATCAGACGGATCAAAACGTGCGCGCGTACCGGATTCGGCATCTACCACCGTCAGCACCACCACCACGCCTTGCAGCCGCTTTTGCAACAGCGCCAGCACATTGCGCAGCGCTTTTGCGAGCGGCGCCCGCGCGCTGCGCGGCCGAGCCCGCCCAACAAACAGCTTCAACTGATTGGTAATCTTGCCCATGCGCTCAGTAAGCGCCGCAATCGCTTCGAGGTTCTCACGCGCCGAGGCCTGATCGCCGCGCTCCAGCAATACCCGCGTGTTATCCGAGAACCCGCGCAGCGCAGCCAGCGGCTGATTCAACTCATGCGTGATACCCGCCGCCATCTGACCGAGCGCGGCCAGCTTGCTCGCCTGGATCAGTTCATCGTGCGCCGCGCGCAACCCCTGTTCGGCGCGCGTGCGCTCGCTCACTTCCTTCTTGAGCTGCTCGTTCGCCTGCGACAGATCCGCGGTCCGCTCCGCCACCCGTTGATTCAGCTCCGCATAAGCGCGCTGCAGCAGCTCACGGCTGCGCATCACCTCGCGCACGCGCGCCCGCCGGGTTCTCCAGTAGAACGCCAGCAGGCACAGCGTCACGTAGCCGAAGCCCGTGACAATGGCGGCGTTGCGCGCGTCGGTGTCGACCGGGTCGACGCTCGCCATGGTGATCAGTTGCCACTCGGGCTCGCCGATTGCCCGCCGCGACGCCAGATAGCGCGGCGCATAGCGGCCGCCGCCGATGCGCACGATCTGCGCGTCGCCTTCGAGCGTGCGCTCGATCGTCACCGGCAAGGGCGGAATCTCCTGCTGCGCATACTGTCGTGTCTGATAGATCGAGTCGGCCACCGCTCCCGACAACGGCCGCACCGTGTGGTATTTCCAGGCCGGCACCGACGACAGGAAAATCACGCCGTGGTCGTCGGTGACGATCAGCGGCTCGGACGCATCCGCGCCCTGAAACCATTCCAGATTGAGCTTGACGACCGCCACACCGACGATCTTGCCCTCGCGCCGCACCGGTTGCGAAATGTAGTAGCCCGGATCGTGCGAGATCGTGCCGATCCCGAAGAATCGGCCCACGCCGCCCTTCACTGCGTCCATGAAATACGGCCGGAACTGATATTCGACGCCGACAAAGCTCTCCGGCTCCTGCCAGTTGCTCGCTGCAACACAGAGCCCGTCGGCCTGAATAATGTAGGTGGCCGTGGCTCGCGCGTGACGGTTCAGGTCTTCCAGATAGCGATTGGCGCGCTCGACATTCGGCGCGGTAGGCGTGACCAGCACGTCCTGCACGAACGGATGCTCGGCCAGCAGGTAAGGCAGGGATTCGTAGCGCTCCAGCGTACTCTTGAGCGCATTGGTGGTGCGATCGACGCGCACCGCGGCGTTGCGCCGCAAGCTGTCGATGCCGCGCTGCCACGTGATGCTCCACGTGAGCCCGCACGCTGCCACGAGCCCGGCAACGAGCGCGAAGAGGATCAGCAGGCGGCGCGTCACGTTAGCGGATTCCGGTCAGTGGGGTGCAGTTATTGTGGCATAACCCGGTGGCATAACCCGGTGCCATAACCAGTCGGAGCGGACAGCGGGGCGGACGGCGTGACGGCCGGGCGGTGGGCACCCGGACCGTCAGCGCCCGCTCTCCGTCCAGCAAGGCAGGCGCGGCCCTCGTGGGCAGCGCCGCCACACGACGCTTGCTTACGCGCCCGCCGTTTCCTTCACCGCCACGACTTCGCCACGCAGTGCCGCGCGCAGCTTGCTGCGATCCAGTTCCTTCTCCCACGCCGACACCACCACGGTAGCCACACCATTGCCGACGATATTCGTCAGCGCACGGCACTCGCTCATGAAGCGGTCAATGCCGAGAATCAGCACCATGCCCGACAGCGGGATGGTCGGCACCACAGCCAGCGTCGCAGCGAGCGTGATGAAGCCCGCGCCCGTCACGCCGCTTGCGCCCTTCGAGGTCAGCATGGTGACGGCGAGCAGCGTGAGCTGCTGGGTGAGCGTGAGATCCGTATTGGTGGCCTGAGCAATGAACAGCACCGCCATCGTCATGTAGATATTGGTGCCGTCGAGGTTGAACGAGTAACCGGTCGGCACCACGAGGCCCACCACCGAGCGCGAGCAGCCGAGCTTTTCGAGCTTCAGCATCAGTTGCGGCAGCGCCGCTTCCGACGAACTCGTGCCGAGCACGATCAGCATTTCTTCCTTGATGTACGCCACAAAGCGCAGCACGCTGAAGCCGACCATCCGCGCAATGGCGCCGAGCACTACCACCACGAACACGATCGAAGTCAGATAGAAGGTGCCGATCAGCTTGAGCATGGGCAGCAGCGAACCGATGCCGTACTTGCCGATGGTGAAGGCCATCGCGCCGAACGCGCCGATCGGCGCGAGCTTCGTGATGATGCGCACCACGCCGAACAGCACGCTCGAAAGGCTTTCGACCAGATCCGTGACGACCTTGCCGCGCTCGCCGAGCGTCGCCAGCACGCTGCCGAACAGCATGGCGATCAGCAGGATCTGCAGGATTTCGCCTTGTGCGAAGGCATCCGTGATTGTGTTCGGAATGATGTGCATCAGGAAGTCGACCGTGCTTTGGCCGTGCGCCTTGGCGGCGTACGAAGCGACTTCCTTGCCGTCGAGCGTGGCCGGATCGACGTTGAAGCCCGCGCCCGGCTTGAGCAGATGCGTGGCGATCAGGCCGAGCACCAGCGCGAACGACGAAACGACTTCGAAGTACAGCAGCGCCTTGCCGCCGACCCGCCCAACCTTCTTCATATCCTGCATGCCGGCGATGCCGGTCACGACCGTACAGAAGATGATCGGCCCGATCACCATCTTGATCAGCTTGATGAAGGCGTCGCCGAACGGCTTCATGTCGATAGCGAGGGCCGGCGAGTAATGGCCGAGGAGAATGCCGACGATGATGGCGGCGATCACCTGGACATAGAGCACTTTATAGAAGGGTTTCTTCACGATGGTTCCTGCGATGTGGATGAGCCAATGGCCTGCCACGCTGCGCATCATGCGAACGAATAGACGTGTCGCCTGTGCACGGCATCGGGCCGCGACAAGACGACGAATTCAGAAATACCGGGAGGGAAAATCGGACATCGTTGTCTCCATGCTTTAGTTGTCGGGCCTTTGCGGCCGCGCTTCCACTTTGCAAGGTCGATGCCAGCTAGATTGCAAGTCTTTCTCTTTGATTTTTAAGGATTTTTTTGACGCGAAGCAAGCAGGCCGTCCAGCTTTCCGGAAATCCGGACGGCGGGCGTCGGAGATTCCGGACAAAAAAATGCCTTCCTCGCGGCAGGAAGGCATTTTCAATCAAATATCGGAGACTTTATTGTTCGTGGGCTTCGGTTAGGGGTACCGCTGCGAAGCTCACATCTCAATATTAGGAGCATTCTGGCGCGCTTACCGTTAAGCATTGTCAAATCGCGCGCCCTTGCGGGGATATGGCATGAAGCGCCGCCAGAAATCACACAGCGTCATGCGCCGTCGGCACGCCCACGACCGCGCCAGAACAGCAGTAACCAGGCCAGCGATATTCCCACCGCTATGCCCAGGAATTCGCATAGCACGCGTGTGCCGATACTGTCCGGATCGTGTACGCCTTCGAGTGCCGTACGCATCATCACCGGTGACTGCAGGTCGGTGTAGTTGAAATAGATCAGGTTCCACAGATCGCCGCTGGAACTGGGCAGCACAGAGAGCATATAAGCCACGCCGAGTTCGCGGCCATGGTTCCAGGGTTGCTTGCGGGTCAGCCAGTGCACCAGCAGCAGCATGAAGAATCCAATCACCGCGGCAATCGCACCCGCTTGTATGCCGCCGACGATGCCGTCACCCATCCACGATTGGTCGTAAAACATGCCTGTGTCACCCGGTCATCTATACCGAGGCATTATGCCCCAATGCAGGCCCCCCTGCGGCGGCTGGAAGGCCAGGCGCCTTACATGAACACGCCTGCCGTAACATTACCGCTAACGAGTTCAATCGAAATCGAACACATCGAAGAGCGAGCGTTTCTTCCTGTATCCCGCGTGTCCCGTGTGTCCCGACCGGCGATCGTCGTAACGATGATTTTCGTGCGGATGCTCGCGGTACCGGTCCCGATGATCTTCCCGATGGCGGCTTACGCCGCCTTGTGCGCCGATACGCTCCACGTCGTCTGCAATCAGCTTGTCGAGTTCACCGCGATCGAGCCATACGCCGCGGCAATCCGGGCAGTAGTCGATCTCGATCGAGCGGCGCTCGGTCATCAGAAGGTCAGTCGTCTTGCAAGCGGGGCATTTCATGGCGTTGCTCCTCAAAAAGGTTAGAGATGCCGTCCACGGCGTGCGTCAGTGAAGTGAGATGTACCGGACGACGCTGGCGTAGTGACATCATCGCCGCGCCATGACTTCGGATAAATCAGTGATAAGCTGAACAACGTATCGATTTTTCCGAAGTGATGCGGCCCATGCTGAACTATCGCCATCTCTACTATTTCTGGATCGTCGTCAAGGAAGGCGGTTTCGCGCGCGCAGCCGAGCGCCTCGACATGGCGGTCCAGACGATCAGCGCGCAGGTACGCGAGCTGGAAAAGTCGATCGGACGCCAGCTGCTGAAATCCGCGGGGCGCGGCGTCGCCATGACCGAAGCCGGCGAGACGGCTTTCAATCGCGCGGAGCAGATTTTTCAGATCGGCGAGGCGCTGCTCGGCGAGATCCGCGAGACGGACGGCCAGCGCACTGCGCGGCTCGCCGTGGGTCTTTCAGACGGTATTTCGAAGCTCGCCGCGCACGCGCTGCTTGCACCGGTGCTCAATACGCCGGCGCTCAGGCTGCTGTGCCACGAAGGGGAGCATGCGCAACTGTTGTCGGAGCTTGCGCTGCATCGGCTCGATCTGGTGCTGGCATGCCAGCCGGCACCGCACAATGCGGACCTGCGCGTGGTGAGCCAGCGCCTCGTCGGCTCGCCCGTCGACTGGTACGGCCCGGCGGCGCTCATCGGCAAGGCGTCTCGCGCCGGGTTCCCGCAATGCCTCGCCGATCTGCCGGTGCTCTTGCCCACCGGGCACGCCGCATTGCGTGCGCGCCTCGACCGGTGGTTCGAAGCGGTGGGAATCCGGCCGCGAATCGTTGGAGAATTCGAGGATAGTGCGCTGATGGCGGTGTTCGCCGCACGTGGGCTCGGCGTGTTTCCGCTCGCGGAACTGGGCGCCGAGGACCTCTCCTTGCTACGAGGGCTGCGCTGGCTCGGCCGCGCGGATGGCGTCATCGAAGAGATTCACGCCATCCGCTCGCGGCGCGGCCAGCATCATGCGCTCGCGTCTCAGGTGGTCGACGCCGCGCGTTCGTGACCGGGCAAGCGGCCGGGCGCGGCGCCGAGGCGGACCGGGACCGGTGCTGAGGCGGGCCCCCACGCACTAAAAATCGCTGCCAGCAGCGCGATCTCGCCATCCGCAAGGTGCTCGTCGGCGATCGCGACGGACATGCACAGGCGCATGACCTTGCGTCGCAACGGCGGGGAGTCGACCTCGCCAAGCAGCGTGGCAAGCATGGCCGCGTCTATCTGGTCGAGCGTTGGCGCAAGCGACGCGTGGGCGATGGAGTGATCCTCGCACAGCGCCTGCACGATCTGGGCAAACTGCTCCGGTACGAGACCAAGCTGGCCGGCGATATCGAGCTTGTCGAGCGCGCGCTCCTCGGAGCTGCAGACGTGGCCGTCGGAGATCAGCACCAGCGCGACAATACGTGCGGCAGCCTGAGGACTGTTACGGGGATAGCTTCGCATGACGGGGCTCCTTTTCGCGGACACTGTCCGCAGTGGTGATGGGCCTCAGTCTGCGTGAAGTTTTGAATCGGATAAATCTGTTAATTCCGGAGCGAGGGTTCGGAAAAACCGAAGGGTCAGCCAATCGAATCCGGCGCGCATCCCCTTCGGCGACCCAATACGTCAAGCAACGCCCTCTTCCAGCACCAGCAGGTTCTCATGCGAGAAACCCAGCGCCACCGGCTGGCCCCGCTCCGGCAAGCTGCGGTTCGGATCGTTGAAGACATCAAGCGAAATCACCGCATCTTTGACCCGCGTCCTGATGCGCACGATTGCGCCGAGGAAGCTCACCTCCTCCACTGTCGCCGCCAGCGTGTTACGCCCCGCCGCCGGCGCCTCCAGCACGATCGCCTCCGGGCGCAGCGCCAGCAGACGTTTCTTTCCGGCGTCATCAGGCGCCAGTTGCTGCGTGGTCACCAGCTCCTGGCCGTCCACCGCCATCTTTCCGCTCGCGGGATCCACCACGTGGCCGGAGAGAATATTGAGCGTGCCGACAAACGACGCCACGAAGCGCGTGCGCGGATAGTTGTAGATCTCCGAGGATGTGCCCACCTGCTCGACGCGCCCCTCGTTCATCACCACGATGCGGTCGGAGATCGAGAGCGCCTCTTCCTGGTCGTGGGTCACGAAGATCGAGGTGATGCCCAGATCGCGCTGCAGCGCACGAATGTCCTGGCGCAGCGAAATGCGGATCTTTGCATCCAGCGCAGAGAGCGGCTCGTCGAGCAGCAACACCTGCGGCTTGCCCGCCAGCGCGCGAGCCAGCGCCACGCGCTGCTGCTGGCCGCCTGAAAGCTGCCACGGGTAGCGCTCGCCGACGTGCGGCAGCTTGATCAGTTCCAGCATCTCGTCGACGCGCCGGCGAATCTCCTCCTGCGGACGACGCGCCACTTTCAGGCCGAAGCCGATGTTGTCGGCGACCGTCATGTTCGGAAACAGCGCATACGACTGGAACACCATGCCGACCTTGCGCTGGCGCGTGCGCAGATGCGTCACGTCGCGGCCGTCGAGGCGGATCACGCCGCGCGTCGGGTTCTCGAAGCCCGCAATCATGCGCAGCACCGTGGTCTTGCCGCAGCCCGACGGGCCGAGAAAGGTGATGAACTCGCCGCGCTCGATCTTCATGTCGAAATGATGCAGCGCCGTATTCGCCCCAAAGGACTTGTGCAGATTTTCGATCTCGAGGAATGCCATGCTTCGAAGCCTCAGTTCATCAGGGTTTGGATCCGGCCGCCGCGCTCGCCGGGCCGCCGGTCGGGCCGCTCGCCGCGTCGCGGGCTGAGCCACGGGCCGAACCGCGCGCCGAGCCGAATACCTGGATCAGCCCCATCGAGGCCCAGGTAATGACGAACGCGATGATCGCGAGCGCCGACGGTTCATAGGCGCGGTTCGCGCCGATCAGTTGCAGGTACGGTCCGAACGCCGGCCGGTCGAGCAGGCTCGCGAGCGTGAACTCGCCGATCACCACCGCAAAGGTGAGGAAGGCGCCAGAGAGAATCCCCGAGCGGATATTCGGAAAGATCACCTTGAACAGGATGGTCGGCCAGTTGGCGCCGAGGCATTCCGCGGCCTCGGTCAGCGAGCGCACGTCCACTGAAGCGAGGCCCGCATCGACCGAGCGGTACATGTACGGCAGCGACAGCGTCACGTAGCCGAACACCAGCAGCAGATCGGTGGCGCGCTCGTTGCCGGTGAGCGGCAGGATCGAGCTGCTGTTGTAGATGCGCAGATATCCGAACACGATCACAATGGCCGGAATCACCAGCGGCAGCAGCGTGATGAACTCCACCACCGGCCGCAGCTTCGGCAGGCGCAGACGGACCCAGTAGGCCGTCGGCACCACCAGCAGCACGCCCACCACAATCGTCAGGACTGCCATCAGCATCGAGTAACCGAACGAGGCCTGAAAACGCGGGTCGCCGAGCACGACACGGTAGGCGTCGAAGCTGTACGAATCGCGCCGCATGCGCAGGCTGAATTCGAAGGTGGCGGCGAGCGGAATCAGGAAATACAGCGAGCCCACGACCATCGCGGTCCATGCGCCCACACGCGACTGGCTTTTCATCGACGCCCCCTTTCGGCACGCGCACGCAACCAGATATAGCCGCCGTTCGACAGGCCGGTCACGAGGATCATGCCGAGCGCCAGTGCGTAGCCGAGGTTCTGGTTATGCAGCACGTCGCCGCGAATCTGCGCGTACAGCAGGATGGTCACGATGTTCAGCGAGCTGCCCGTCAGCGCATAAGCCGTCGCCACCGCACCGAACGAGTTCGCAAACAGCAGCAGCGTTGCGCCGAGCACGCTCGGCCACAGCACCGGCAGGGCGACATAGCGCCAGTACTGCAGCGAGGTGCCGCCCAGGCAATCGCAGGCCTCGCGCCATTCGCGCTTCAGGCCGTCGAGCGCGGGCGTGACGATCAGCACCATCAGTGGAATCTGGAAGTACAGATACGTCACCGTCAGGCCAGTAAAGCTCAGGATGCTGAAGCCCGTGGAATACAGGTTGAGGCCGACGTATTTCTTCAGCAAAACCGTGACGAGGCCGACACGCCCGAGCGTGCAGATAAAGGCGAAGGCGAGCGGCACGCCGGCGAAATTCGAGGCGACGCCGGAGAAAGTCATCAGCGTCGGGCGAATCCAGCCCGGCAGGCGTCCCTGCACGGCCGCCCAGGCAAGCAGCGAGCCGATCACGGCGCCGCCGATGGCCGAGGCCGCACTCACCTTGAAGCTGATCCAGTACGCTTCCAGCACGCCGGGCTGGAACAGGTCGCGGAAATTGGCGAGCGTGAAGTGGCCGTGGGAATCCTGAAACGCGCCCACCATCAGAAAGCCGGTCGGCAGAATCAGGAATAGCAGCGCGAACAGGAAGAACGGTGCGACGCCGAGCCAGGTCAGGAACTGGGACGACTCTTGCGGCCCCCTGACTTGGGGCGTCGGCGTGGGCACAGGCGGAACCAGCAGTTGCGGCTCCGCCGAGCCGATATCCGATGAAGCGGTCATAGGCCACCCTTGGGGCATTCAGGCTAACGCCGGGGCCGCGCGAGGCGACGCTTCAAAGCGGTCACGCGGGTTCCGGCACACAGCATGCGCGAGCAATAAAAAAATATCCAGATGGGGCGCCGCGGCCAACCTGCACGCCGCCTTGCCGCCATCCGGATTCGAGCACCTACCTACTGCTACTTTTGATTCACCTCTTTAAACCTGCATCCTGCCTGGTCTTACTTCACGTTCGCGCCGACCACTTCGTCCCAATGCTTGGTGATCGTGTCCTTATACGCGTCTTGCTGCTGCAGCGTCGGGAACACTGCGTTCTTGTAGGCCGATGCCGGCGGCAGCTTGTCGAGCAGCGTCTGCGGCACCTTCTTTGCGGCAACCAGCTGGCTATAGCGCATCGGGTGGCAATAACCGGCCAGCCAGCCGATCTGGCCTTCGTCCGAGTACAGGTATTCCATCCACAGCTTCGCGGCGTTCGGGTGCGGCGCGTAGGCGCTGATGGCCTGCACGTAGACGCCGGCTACCACGCCCGTCTTCGGCACCACCACCTGGACCTTCGGGTTGCCCTTGAGCGTGTCGCGATCGGCCAGCGCGTTGTAGTCCCAACGCACGATAATCGGCGTCGTGCCCTGTGCGAGCGAAGCGGCCTTGCCGATCACCGGCACGAAGTTGCCGTTCTTGTTCAGGTCGGCGAAGTACTTCAGACCAGCGTCGGCCGACTTGGCGGCATCGTTCTTGCTCGACGACAGGCCGGCCGCGTACACCGCCTGGATAGCCTGGTTGGCCGAGCGCGGATCGCCTGCGAGCGACACGGCGTTCTTGTAGTCGGACTTGAGCAGATCGCTCCAGTCAGCCGGCGCCTTGTCGATCATGTCGGCGTTCACCTCGAACGACAGCACGCCGTAATAGTCGCCGTACCAGTAGCCATCCGCGTCCTTGGCCGAGTCCGGAATTTCCTTCCACGTCGACACCTTGTACGGCTGCAGCAGGCCGTCGGCCTTCGCAGTCGGACCAAACGACAGACCCACGTCGATCACGTCCGGCGCTTGCGGACCCTTGTTGCCCTTGTTGGCCTTGATGGCTTCAACTTCGTCGCCGGAACCGGCATCCGGGTTCAGCTCGTTGACCTTGATGCCATATTTCTTTTCGAAAGCGGCGATCATCGGGCCATAGCCGCACCAGTCGTGCGGCAGGGCAATCACCGTCAGTTGTCCTTCCTGCTTGGCGGCGGCGACCAGCGCATCGAGCGATGCAGCGGACGCGCTGCCAGCGCCTGCTGCGGCGACGCCCGCAACCGCTGACATCGAGATAACACGGCTTAGCCACGTGCGGTTCATAGTAGTTCCCATCCTTTGCCCAAAGTTGCTACGTTAGGAAAACTGCATTTGACGGTTGTCTCCGGCACCCTCCCCGGGGCGCCTGCCATGCGCGATGTCCGACTATGTCCGGTCGCGAGGTGTGGACAGCATGTCGTGCGCGAGCATATCGATGCGATCGGTACAAATCATGTCAACGCCCCATTGCGCGAGCAACGTGGCGCGCTCGGGATCGTTCACCGTATAGACGAGCACCCGCAAACCCGCGGCGCGGATCTCGGCGACAAGCTCTGCGGTGAGATGCTTATGGCTTGCGTGCAGCGAGACACAATCGAGCTCACGCACAATGCGCAGCCAGTCGTCGGGCACGGCTTCGAACAGCATGCCGCGCGGCAGCGAGGGCGCCGCATCGCGGGCAGCAGCAAGCGCTTCGAATGAAAACGACGACAGCAGCGGCTGTGTCTGTGCCTGCCAGAGTTCGAGAGCGGCAGCAGCGGCGAGCCGGCCGGTGATCTCATCGCGGCCCGGACACGGCTTGATTTCGATGTTGGCGGCAATGCCGTCTCGCGCGCAGCGGGCAGCGGCCTCGGCGAGCGTGGGCAGGC
This sequence comes from Burkholderia sp. 4M9327F10, assembly GCF_005503145.1. GTDB lineage: Bacteria > Pseudomonadota > Gammaproteobacteria > Burkholderiales > Burkholderiaceae > Paraburkholderia. The sequence goes on from NZ_SCNV01000008.1 coordinate 19,675, forward strand.
GAGCGCCTGCGAACTCGGCGCCGCGCCACGAGCCGGCGTCGAGCTGCGCCAGTTCCTGCCAGCTATGTTCGGCGGCAGCGCCGTGGCCATTGGTGGTCCGCTCGAGCGTGTCGTCGTGCAGCAAAAAGATCTGATTGTCCGCGGAGAGCTTGGCGTCGAATTCGACCATCCCATAGCCATAGCGCTTGCAGGCGTCGAATCCCGCAAGTGTGTTTTCCGGCGCAAGCGTTCCGCCACAGCGATGCGCAACCAGCCGTGGATAAGGCCAGTCAGCGACACTACGATCAATCCCAGTTCCCACGTCTGTGCACCTTCGTAATAGACCGGATCAATGCATCCTACCCGCACACCTGCGGCCCCGGCAGGCCGCACCACCGGCGCGACTGGCCCCGCCGCGCCTTGCGCATTTCTTCGCATCAATGCGTCTGCGCTTCCGGTGCTGCTGGCACCTGCCAGCTCGGCCGGTTCAAATGGAGTTGCCGTTCGGCGATGGTCCGGTCATTGTTATGGTTTTGTCCTGCAGCGCGCTCTTCGCCCGCCTGTCATCGTCAGGATGACGAACCGAGCGGTGTTATTTTGTCAGTCAATTGTTATGTTTTAGGCACGGCATCGAAACAGGCGGCAAAATAGCCAACCAGGCCTAGTATGGGGCCCGCATGAGGCAGTCTACGTGCCAAATACGACAGCCAATTTTCGAAGCTGGACATTTCCATTCCTTTCCGAACATTCCGTGTTCGGATTGGTCACCCAGCGTCCAATGTGCGAAGGCTAAATTCAAATACACAAATTTGCAAGGGTCCAAAAAAATACAACACAAAACCGTGAAAGTCGCGCCGGTGACACGTGCGCGACACAAAATCGTGTCAGTGGTGTAATGGGCTAAAAGCGCTTCAGAACGACTCAACTTAAAAGGAAAATGCATGTGGCAGGAAGACCGTCACCAAAGAATTCGCGCGCTGCTATCGACACTGCAACGGGTGTCGACCGAACGGATCATGGCGGATCTCGGGGTATCGCGCGAAACGGTGCGGCGCGACCTGCTCGATCTGGAAGCGCTCGGTGAATTGCGGCGGGTGCACGGCGGCGCCATCAAGCCCGACGACGAAGCCCCCATCGCGGAGCGCGCCCATACCCGTGTCAAAGCCAAGACGGCCATCGCCAAGGCGGCAACCGGCGTGATCTCCAGCGGCCAGACGCTGTTTATCGATGCCGGCACCACCACCTCGGCGCTGGCCGAAGAGCTGGCGAAGCTCGCCAACCTGACCGTGGTGACCAACTCGATCGACGTGGCGCTGAAGTTGCGCGGAGCCGGCGAGCAGCAGACGGAGGCCCGCAACGAGGTCATCCTGCTGGGCGGCTCGATCAGTGACCGGGCCATGGCGACGGGCGGCAGCACGACGATCCTCGAGATTCATCGCTACCGTGCGGACGTGGCGTTGCTGTCGCCAGTCGGCATCGACTACCGGCACGGCGCCACCAACTACGATCACGAGGAGACGGAAGTGGCACGCGCCATGGTCGCCAACGCGCATCGTGTGGTGATCCTCGCCGATTACAGCAAGATCGGCCAGCGCAGCCGCATTTCCTACTGCCCGGCTGATCAGGTCGACGTGCTGATCACCAACAAAAAGGCAGCCGAGTCCGCTGAGTTTGCTCCGCTGAAGAAGAAAGTCGCGCGGATCATCCTGGCCTAGGACCATTCGAGGCGCGTCAGCGCCACCTCCCGGCGGCGCCCCATGGCGGGCGCGTGCCGCCTTTTCGTTTGCCCAGTTTGCCCAGTTTGCCCAGTTTGCCCAGTTTGCCCAGTTCGCCCAGTTCGCCCATCCCTTCCTTTGGAAATAGCCCTTGGCGGCAGCGTCGAGAGGCTAGAGACGCCATCGTCCAGCCGGGCCGGCTCGCCAGTCATTTTGCATAAATATGGCTTATTGTATTTTTGTGTATTTAACTATACGATCCGCCAGGATGCGGAAGCGTGCCTCGCCGGCAGCAAGCCGGTTTCAGAGAGTGGATGCAAGGAACCCTTAGATGAGTCGTAACCTCGCGCTGTTCGATCTGGACCACACATTGATCCCCCTCGACAGCGATCAGGCATGGGCCCACTTCATAGCGAAGCTGGGTGTGGAAGGCGCCGAGCGCCACGCAGAAGAAATCGACGCGTACTACCGCCAATACGTGGCCGGCACGCTCGACATGACCGATTACCTCAACTACACGCTGGCGCCGCTCGCTCGCCACTCACGCGAGCAACTCGACGCGTGGCACGCCGTGTTCATGCGCGAAGTGATTGTCCCGGCGATCCGCCCGGCCGCACGCGAACTGGTCCAACGGCACTTCGATGCGGGCGACCTGTGCTGCATCGTCACCGCCACGAACGTATTCGTGACGGCGCCGATCGGCAAGGCGCTTGGATTCGAGCATCTGCTCGGCATCGATCTGGGCACCGAAGGAGGCGATCCCCTCGCCCGCTTTACCGGCGCCGCGCTCGGCGTGCCGACGTTCCGCGAAGGCAAGATCGTACGCACCGAAAGCTGGCTGGCATCTTTGGGTTATGCGTTACAGGACTTTCCGAAGAGCTACTTCTATAGCGACTCGATCAACGACGTGCCTTTGCTCGAGCGTGTCACGAATCCGGTGGCGACCAATCCGGATGAGCGGCTGCGGGCGATTGCCCGCGAGCGGGGTTGGCCGGTTCTCGAGCTGTTTGCCTGAATGTTTGCCTGAGTGCTTGCCCCAGTGTTTGCCTGAATGTCTGTCAGACCGGACATTTTCCTGAGCCCACGGCGGCTGAAAAAGCCGCGCACGCCGCCTGAACCCAAGGGCAGTGCGCGGCGCCGCCCATACCGCTAAGCCCGCCCCTTCCACGGCACCAGGCGCCGCTCCAGCGCCCGCATTCCAAGGTCGAACGCCCACGCAATGAGGCCGATCAGCACGATCCCCATCACCACTACGTCGGTGCGCAGAAAGCTCGACGCGTTCAGCACCATTTGACCCAACCCAGCCGTGGCCGCAACCATCTCAGCCGCGACGAGCGTCGTCCAGCCGAAGCCGATTGCAATCCGCAGTCCCGTGAGGATCTCCGGCAAGGCCGCCGGCAACACGACATGGCGCACGATCTGCGTGAACGAGCCGCCCAGCGAATACGCCGCATGAATCTGCTCGACGGTCGCGCTGCGTGCGCCGGCACGCGCCGCCATGGCGATCGGCGCGAAGCAGGCAAGATAGATGACGACGATCTTTGCGGTCTCGTCGATGCCGAACCAGATCACCACCAGCGGCAGATAGGCAAGCGGCGGCAGCGGCCGGTAGAACTCCAGCGGCGGGTCGAGCAGGCCACGCGCCACGCGGCTCACCCCCATCAGAATGCCGACGGGCACACCCGTCACCACCGCTAGCGCAAAGGCGCCAAAGACGCGCAGCGCGCTCCAGGCGAGATGCTGCGACAAAGGCAGACCGCCCTGGATACGCCCGTGGCACGCATCGATAAAAGCAGCCCAGACGGCTTCCGGCGTCGGCAGAAAGAGCGGCGGCAGCCAGTGCAGATGCGTGGCGGCCCACCATAGCGCGGCCAGCCCAGCCACCGAGACGAAGCTCAGCGCAGCGGTCGGCCCTTCGCCCGGCATGCGCCACGCGCGCACCGCCCTCGGCCGCTTTTTGCGCGCTGGCGCCGCCGCAGCCAACGGGGCATCTACCCGGCTGGCCGCAGGCGGGGTCACCGCAGCCGGATCAAATGACTCATTGAGTGAACCACCGAGCGAATCATGCGAAACAGTCACGACAGCACCTCTTCCGGCGCACGCTGATGCAGACGCCGCACCAGCCGTTCACGCCACTCGATAAAGTCCGGCGCCGACTTCACCGCCCGTGCGTCGCGCGTCTCGAGAAAGCGCCGCGCGAACGGCAGATCGTAGCTCTCGGCAATACGCCCCGGTCCCGGTGTCATGACGACGAGGCGCGTCGCCAGAAACAGGGCTTCTTCGACGCTGTGGGTAATAAAGAACACCGTCTTGCCCGTGCGGCCCCAGACGTCGAGCACGAGCTCCTGCATCGACTCGCGCGTCATCGCATCGAGCGCGCCCATCGGCTCGTCCATCAGGAGTATTTGCGGATCGCTCGCCAATGCACGGGCAATCCCGACGCGTTGCTGCATCCCACCCGACAACGCATAGACGTGAGTATGCGCATGCGGCTCCAGGCCCACCAGGGCCAGCATTTGCAGCGCGATACGTTCGCGCTGCGCTTTCGGCACGCGCTGAAAGCGCAACCCGAGCGCGACGTTATCGAGCACGTCGAGCCACGGCATTAGCGCGTACTTCTGGAACACCACGCCACGATCCGCGCCAGGACCATTGACCGGCTCACCGTTGAGCAGGACTTCACCCCCGCTCGGCTGGATAAAACCGGCGATGCAATTGAGCAAGGTTGTCTTGCCGCAACCCGACGCGCCGAGCGCCACCACGAACTCGCCGGACTCGATGTTCAGATCGACATCGGCGAGCGCCACATGCGGGGCCGCGCCGCGCACGCCTTCATACGCGACGTGCAGCCGCCGGATCTCCAGGGCGCTCATAGCAAAGCCCGCCGGCTGCAGAAACGATGCACCACCTTATTCATGCGCCGCTTGCTGCACGAAGTGCGGATCGACGCCCGCCGAATAGTCCGGCAGCACGGTTTGAATCGTCCCTTGCGTCTTCAGGAACGCCGCCGTGGCAGCGAGCGATTTCGCCGCTCCCGATTGCGCACCGCCGCCTAGCCACGTGCTGGACGCCTGCTGGGCCAGTGACGGAAACGCATACAGCGCGAGACTGGCCGGCACATCCTCGGCATTTGCTCCGGACTCCTTGGCGACCGCCGCCACTTGCGGCGAATTCGCGGACCATGCCGCCGTGTGATCGCGATAGTTCGCATCGCTCGCGGCCAGCACCTTGACGAAGCGCGCGACGAACTCAGGATTTTGCTGGGCGAACTTGCGATCGACCACGAAGCCGTCGAAAGTCGCCTTGCCCGTCTCCTGCGCGACCTGGCCCGAGGTAATCAGCACCTTGCCGTTCTTCTTCACCTTGGCAAGGACCGGATCCCAGATGTAGGTGGCGTCGATGTCGCCGCGCTGCCATGCGGCGGCGACTTCCTGCGGCCGCAGGTTGACGATCTTCACGTCTGCCGGATTCACGCCGGCGTTTTGCAGCGCGACCAACGTATGGAAATGCGAGGTCGAAACAAACGGAACGCCGATTGTTTTACCCTTCAGGCCGGCAAGGCTCGTGACACCGGAGCCGTCGCGCGCGACGAGCGCCTCGGCATTGTTGATGTTGTCGAGAATCCAGAACAGCGAAATATCGACGCCTTGCGACAGGCCCGCAGCAATCGGACTGGAACCGGCCTCACCGAGCTGCACCGACCCCGAGGCCAGCGCCCGCACCACTTCCGCGCCGCTGGCAAGCTGGCGATACACCACCTTGTAACCGGTTTCCTTCTCGACTTCACCGGTGGCCTGCGCATAACGCCACGGCACGACCATGTCCTGATACGCGATGACGACTTCCTTGGTATCGGCATGAGCGGCGCTCGTAAAGGGAGCGGACACGGCAAGCAACGTCAGGAGCGCGGCGAGCGGGCGGAGGAATTGGTTCATCGAGAAGCCCCGTTGTAATAAGGTGTTTGGGAGGCTTTCGACTATAGGGAGTTTGTCCGCGGCCGGTTCTAACGAATTCTCGATTGCTAATCACGCTGTTTGAGCATTGCTTTTCACGCTCGGTTAGATGCGCCCGGGCACCCGCCCCGCCCTGCGGCCTCCCCTCGATGTCACCCCAGCGTCAAGTTCCGCAGCGATTATGCCGATAACCCGTCGGCGTGCCCGCATGGCGAAGGCTGTGGCTGTTGGCCCCGGCATGCTGCGCGGCAGCATCGCACATCTGAAGATGAAGTACGACGGCAATATGCGGGGTATGGGCGTTTCAGCACTGCATGACACAAGCAGGTCATGCCGCCCATGAACAACAAATGACCACATAAACGGACCAAGAAATGTCTTCATCGATTCGCACGCGGATTCTCGTCACGTGTGTCGCAATCCTCGTGACCGCGCTCGCGGTGACTGGCGGCCTGATCTACTACGTAGTGAAAACCGACAACGATCGAACCGTCGGAGAAAACCTCAAATCCATTTCCACGGGTCACGCACTAGCCATCGACGAATGGGTCGCCGGGCGCGCCGCGATCGTCCAGTCGCTCGCCGATACCTTGCCGGTCGGTGAAGGCGATCCTGTACCGGCCCTGCGCCTGCTCGCGAAGTCAGGTGGCTTCCAGGTCACGACGCTGGGTTTGCCTGATAAAACAGCGTATACCTCGGCTACGACGCCGCTCGCTCCCGGCTACGATCCCACAGGCCGTCCCTGGTACAAGCAGGCCGTTGCGGCAGGCAAACTGGTCGTGACAAAACCCTACGCCGACGTAGCGACCGGCAAACCGGTGGTTTCCTTCGCCGTACCGGTGCTGCGCGACGGCACGCTCAAGGGCGTGATCGCCGCGAGCGTGTTCCTGGACGGCGTAAGCTCGGTTGTGACCGCGGTCCACCCCACCCCCGCCAGCTTCGCCTTCCTCGTCGACCAGAGCGCGCACCTGGTGGCGGTTCCGAAGAGTGAGCTGATCCTCAAGCCGGCCACCGACCTCTCGCCCGACCTGACCAGCGACGCGCTCGGCGCCTTGCAGGACTCCGCTGAACCGATCCCGGCCAAGGTCGACGGCGCGACCAAGCTGCTGCACGCGGAGAAGATTCCGGGCACCGACTGGAGCCTCGTGATCGCGCTCGACAAGTCCGATGTGACCGCCGGTATGCGCGCCGTAGCCACGACCACGGTGATCGCGCTGATCCTCGTGGCGCTGATTGCCGGTGTGCTGGTCGGCGCGCTGACGAACACGGCGTTCCGCCGCGTGCTGGTGGTGCGCGATGCGCTGAACGACGTCAGTTCGGGCAGCGGCGATCTCTCGAAGCGGCTGCCCGCAACCGGCGACGACGAAGCGGCGCAGATTGCGCGGGCCTTCAATACGTTCACCGAAAAGATCAATGCGATCCTGATGCAGATTCGCGAGAGCAGCAAATCGGTGAACCATGCCAGCGCGGAAATCGCACAAGGCAATCTCGATCTGTCGAGCCGCACCGAACACGCCGCGTCGAGCCTGCAGGAAACGGCTGCCGCGCTCGAGGAGTTGACCGGCACCGCGCGCAACTCGGCGGACGCGGCCAGCCAGGTCAACCGTCTTGCCGAATCCGCTTCGACCGTGGCGGTGCGCGGCGGTCACGTGGTCACGGAAGTGGTGACGATGATGAACGAGATTACCCAGGCTTCGCGGGAAATCGCCAACATCATTGGCGTGATCGACGGCATTGCGTTCCAGACCAATATTCTTGCCCTCAACGCGGCGGTCGAAGCCGCGCGTGCCAACGAACACGGCCGCGGTTTCGCGGTGGTGGCCGGCGAAGTGCGCGCACTGGCGCAAAGCAGCGCGCAGGCCGCCAAGGAGATCAAGCAGTTGATCAACTCGTCGGTGGAAAAGATCGAGGCCGGCTCCGATCTCGTGCAGACCGCCGGCAAGACCATGGAGGAAATCGTCGAAGGCGTGCGCAACATCACGAGCGTGATCGGCGAGATCAGCGTCGCGACCTCCGAGCAGAGCACCGGGCTCGGTCAGGTCAATCAGGCGCTTTCGCAACTGGATAATGTGACGCAGCAGAACGCCGCGCTGGTCGAGCAATCCGCTGCGGCGGCGAATCTGCTGAAGGAAGAGGCCGCTACGCTGGCGCAAAGCGTGGGCACGTTCAGGTTGTCGGAGCAACGCGTGGCCGCATAGCAGCAGCCCGCTGCCGATTTCATCAAGCAAAAGCCCGCACAAGCGGGCTTTTGTCTTTCAGCGGAATACTGCGTTTCGAGTGGCTCAAGTGGCCACTTAAGGTGGCAACTTCAGGCAGCCACTTCAGGCAGCCCCTTAAAGCAGGCTCAAACCACACCGGCGCCGTGCGCCTGCAGATCGGCGTGATAGCTCGAGCGCACCATCGCACCCACAGCCGCGTGCGTGAAGCCCATCTTGTAGGCTTCTTCCTCGTACATCTTGAAGGTATCCGGATGCACGTACGAGCGAACCGGCAGGTGGTGCTCCGACGGTTGCAGGTACTGGCCGATCGTCAGCATGTCCACATCGTGCTCGCGCAGGTCGCGCATCACCTGCAGGATTTCTTCTTCCGTCTCGCCAAGACCGACCATCAGGCCCGACTTGGTAGCGACGTCCGGATGCAGCGCCTTGAAGTCCTTCAGCAGCTTCAGCGAATGCGCGTAGTCCGAACCCGGGCGCGCTTCCTTGTACAGACGCGGCACCGTTTCGAGGTTGTGGTTCATCACATCGGGCGGAGCGGCGTTCAGAATGCCGAGCGCGCGGTCCAGACGGCCGCGGAAATCCGGCGTCAGGATCTCGATGCGCGTTTCCGGCGACAGCTCGCGCGTCTGGCGAATGCACTCCACGAAGTGCGCGGCGCCGCCGTCGCGCAGATCGTCACGGTCCACGCTGGTGATCACCACGTACTTGAGCTTCAGCGCTGCGATCGTGCGGGCCAGATTGCCCGGCTCATCGACATCCAGCGGATCAGGACGGCCGTGGCCGACGTCGCAGAACGGGCAGCGGCGCGTGCACTTGTCGCCCATGATCATGAAAGTCGCGGTGCCCTTGCCGAAGCACTCGCCGATGTTCGGGCAGCTCGCTTCTTCACAGACGGTATGCAGGTTGTGCTCGCGCAGGATCTGCTTGATCTCGTAGAAACGCGAATTGCCAGTGGCCGCCTTCACGCGAATCCAGTCTGGCTTCTTCAGCTTTTCGATCGGGATGATCTTGATCGGAATGCGCGCGGTCTTGGCTTGCGCCTTCTGCTTGGCCGTAGCGTCATAGGCAGCGGGTGAGGCTTCAGGGGCGGCAGCGCCGGCGAGGTTCGCGGTAGCGTCAGTCATTCGTTCGATCCAGTCAGGCGGTCACGACACCGGCCTGCGGTTGGGCGACGGCCGCGGGCGTGCCGTCGATGTTTGCAGTGAGGCATGCAGCAAAGGTCCGGGCGACTTCGTCCCAGCCGGCGGCGACGCCGAGCGTCGCCATATCGACGGTTTCGAGTCCCGCGTACCCGCATGGGTTGATGGCCAGAAACGGCCGCAGATCCATCTTCACGTTCAGGCTGACACCGTGATAGCTGCAGCTGTTGCGGATTTTCAGGCCCAGTGCGCCGATCTTGGCGCCGGCATGCGGCCCCACATCCGGACCGGGCGCCACGTAGATGCCAGGGGCGCCCGCCTTGCGTTCTCCGGCGAGATTATACGCCGCGAGCGTGTCGATCACGGCCTGCTCGATCCGCGTGACCAGCTCGCGCACCATCAGCTTGCGGCGGCGCAGGTCGAGCAGCAGGTAGGCGACCACCTGTCCGGGCCCGTGGTAGGTGATCTGCCCGCCACGGTCCACCTTGACGAGCGGAATGCCGCTGTCGGCGGATAGCAGATGCGCCGGGTTGCCGGCCTGGCCAAGGGTGAAGACAGGGGGATGTTCGACCAGCCAGATTTCGTCGGCCGTATCGGCGCCGCGGGCGTCCGTGAAGACGCGCATGCCCTCGAAGCTGGTTTCGTAGGATTCGAGACCGCGCCAGCGCAACGTTAGCTGGGGGGAAGGTGAAGGCGGGGAAGCCGGCGTAGCACACATAATGCCCACAGTTTACCGAAATACCGGGATGCCCGCCCGCCCCCTTGCAACGCCGGGCATCCCGTTCCTAGCGACGGCGGCTCCGTTGCCGCTCAGTTTCAGCTCAGTTGACGCCCAACTACCGCTCAAGCAGCGCCTCAGACGGTGCGCCAGCCGTCCCGCAGGCGCAGGCCAAGCCTGTCGCCAAGCCGTACCAGCCAGTCGAGCGCGCGAACATGTGCACGTGCCGGGACGGCGAACGCCACCCGCGCCTCGGGGCCGCCTTCGACGCTCAGCCAGAGCCGCTCGCCACGCCGCAGGCGCAGCGTGTGGCCCGGCTCCAGCCAATAGTCCTCGGTGTCGTCGCTACGCGTGACCCACACGGCGCCGCAGCTCACCGTCAGCCGCGTGCTGCGCGCAATGTTCATCGGAACCGTCTCACCGGCCCTGATCTCGAAGGTAATGCTAGAGGAAATTTCTCGCATGATGACCTCGCCAAAAATCGTTTCATGGCTACAATCGTAGGCGTAGCAAGGGTTTACGCAAAACGATCAATTTTCACCGTTATGTGAGAAAAATTGCGATGGACCTTCGACAACTCCCGGCGCTCAACGCCATCAAGGCCTTCGAAGCCGCCGCCCGTCACGAAAGCTTCTCGCGGGCCGCGGACGAACTGTTTGTCACGCACGGCGCCGTCAGCCATCAGATCCGGGCGCTCGAGGCGGAATTGGGGGCAAAGCTCTTTGCCCGCGACGGCAAGCGGGTGCGCCTGACTGAGATCGGCCGCCGTTACGCCGCCCAGGTGCGCAGCGCCTTGACGGCGCTCGCGGAGGCCACCCGTGAGATCCGCGCCGGCGACCGCGAGCGGCGCCTCGTGGTGTCGATGCTGTCGTCGTTCGCGGCGCGCTGGGTGACGCCGCGTCTCGGCAGTTTTATCGAAGCCCATCCGCAATGGGATCTCGAGCTGCTGTCCACCAATTCGCTGACCGATTTCGCCCGCGACGACGTCGATGCGGCGATTCGCTTCGGCTACGGCAAATATCCGGGCCTGCACGCCGAGCTGCTGCTCGAAGAGATCTTCTTCCCGGCCTGCTCGCCCAATTTCAACGGCGGCAAGCTGCCGAAAGTCCCGGCCGACCTCGCCAAAGCGCCGCTCCTGCGCTCCGACGACGAACTGTGGCGCCCCTGGTTCGACGCCGCCGGCCTCGCCGACTGGCCCGAGCCCAAGCGCGGCGTGCTGTATCAGGATTCGTCGAACCTGCTGCAGGCGGCCATCGACGGCCAAGGGATTGCGCTGACGCGCCGCTCGCTCGCCATGCACGAGATCGCCGCCGGGCGCCTCGTGCGGCTATTCGACGTGGATGGCCCTAGCCCGTGGCAGTACTACTTCATCTGCCCGCCGCAAAGCATGCAGGCGGAAAGAGTGCGGGCGTTTCGGGATTGGGTGTTCGAGGAGGTGGGACAGTTCAAGCAGCTCTTTGACCAGGCTTGTGCGGCCGGGCCGCAGACCGCGGCGGACGCCTTGCAGGTCGCGCCGTAAACCGGTGACAGAGGAAAACTCAAACTCAAGGCAAACCGGGGCGCAAGACGCCCCGCCGCCGTTCACAGCACGACTTTCACCATCGGATGCCCGGTGAGGGCGCGATAGATGTCGTCAAGGTGCGCGCGGCTCGTCGCCCGCACCGTCACCGTCAGGCCGGTGTAATTGCCGCCGCTCGACGGCCGGGTCTCGACGCGTGAGGCGTCGACATTCGCGTCGAACTGCTTGACCACCGTCACGATGGTTTCGGCAAACTCGGGATGCGACTTGCCCATCACCTTGATCGGAAAATCGCAGGGAAACTCGAACAACGAGTCATTGTCGGGTTGCATCTTTCACTCCTTCGCAACGGCTCCCGCAACATCGCTGCCGGAGCCGTCAGCAGACGCCAGCGCACTTGCGCGCGCCCGCGCTTACTTCTTCTTGTTGAACATCAGCATCAGCGAATCCCACACGCGGCCCACCACGCCGGCCTGCGGCACGGCCTGCAGCGCGACGATCGGGAATTGCGAGATCACCTTGCCATCCGACACCAGTTTCACCGTACCGACCTGCTGGCCGTCGGCGATCGGCGCGATCAGCGGGTCGATGTGCTCGATCTGCGGCTTGGCCTTGTCGGCCACACCCTTCGGCACCGTGATGTACTGATCGGCCTTCACGCCGATCTTGACCGTGTCTTCCGCACCCTTGTAGACGCGCGGCGTCTCGATCACCTGGCCGGCCTTGTACAGGCGCACCGTGTCGTACGCGCTGTAGCCGTAGTTCAGCATCTTCAGACTGTCTTCGACACGGTCGTGCTCTTTCACTTCACCCATCATCACCGAGACGAGACGGCGCGACACGTCCGACGAGCCCGGCAGCGGGCGCTTGGCGCTCGCGATCAGGCAGTAGCCGGCCGCCTGCGTATGGCCGGTCTTCAGGCCGTCGACGGTCGGATCGATCCACAGCAGGCGGTTGCGGTTCGGCTGCTTGATCTTGTTGTAGGTGAAGTCCTTGACCGAGAAGATGTTGTAGTAGTCAGGGTAGTCGCGAATCAGGCGCGCCGACAGGATCGCGAGGTCGCCCGCGCTCGTGTAGTGCTGCGGGTCGGGCATGCCGTTCACGTCGGCAGAATGCGTATGGGTCATGCCGAGGCGCTGCGCCTCGCTGTTCATCATGTTGACGAACTGCGACTCGCTGCCGCCGACCAGTTCGGCCAGCGCGATTGCCGCGTCGTTGCCCGACTGGATGATCATGCCGTAGACGAGATCATGCACCGACACCGGCTTGTTGGCCTCGATGAACATGCGCGATTCGTCCGTCTTGACGCGGCGCACCGCTTCGCTCGGGTTGACGATCTGCTCCATCGTGATCTTCTTCGTCTGCAGCGCTTCGAAGACCAGATAGGCGGTCATCAGCTTGGTGAGCGACGCCGGTTCGACGCGCTCATCGGCGTTGCCGGAGGCGAGCACCTGATTGCTGGTCGCGTCGACCAGCACCCACGAGCGCGCGTTCACCGCCGGCGGCGGCACCTGCGCGAACGCGGCCGTGCTCGCCAGCAGCGAGGCCGGCAGCAGCACGCCGAGCGTCACCGCGCGGTTGATGGCGCGGTTGACGGTATGGGGAACGAAGGACGGGAGTGACGAAAAGCCGGTGGTGGAAAAACGCATAGGATCGATTCGGGCAGAAATATGCATGGCGCCCAAAGGCGCGCAGTTTGGAAGAGCCGGTCGGCGAGCGCTGGCCGCGTAAAAGCAGCGCGGCGCCCGTTGGACTTCCGGCCACACGATCGGTTCGCGCAACGCGTCCATCATCCGACGCTGCCTTCATGCAGCGGCGCGCAACCGTGCGCCATTCAGCCGGATGGGCCACGCTGCGCCCAAAAAAGAGCGCTCATTATACGCGCGCCGCCGAGGTAACTTTGCGGGTAGCGTGTCGATAAATTTTCATTTGACGCATACCTGTACCCCGGAAAACGCGCGCGGCCCCTTTGCTCAACGCCAGGCGTCGACGATGATGCGCTTGAGAACGTGCAGTTTGCGGTGCAGAAAATGCTCGGCGCCGGGGATCACGACCACCGGCAATTCCTGCGGCCGAGCCCAGTCGTAGACCGATTGAATGGGGACCGTATCGTCGGTTTCACCGTGAATGACAAGCGTGTTTTCCGCCACGGGCGCCACTTCCCAGCGGCTCGCCGCGGTGCCGACAAACACCATCCGCTCGATCGCCTGCCCTTCTTCGACCAGCCGCGCGGCCACGTGCGAGAGCACGAACGTGCCGAACGAAAAGCCCGCGAGTACAAGGGGCAGATCGGCCTGGCCCGGCTGCGCCCGCATGTAATCGAGCACGGCGCGCAGGTCGTCGCGCTCGCCGATACCGGCGTCGTGCTCCCCCTCGGTCTTGCCCACGCCGCGGAAATTCGACCGATAGGTCACGTAATTCAACTGCGTGAGCGTGCGGACCAAAGTCACCGCGACCTTGTTGTCCATCGTGCCGCCGAACAGCGGATGCGGGTGCGCCACCAGCGCAATGCCGCGCGGGGCCGCGCCGTTTTCGCGCATGTCGTCGGGCAGATCGAGCGCAACTTCGATCTTGCCGACCGGCCCGTCGATCAGGAACTGTTTTGTATGACTGTTCATGGCGCCGCTTACTGATCGATTTTCAGACGCTCGACCACCTTGCCGTTCGCAAGATGCGATTCGACGATCTCGTCGATGTCGCTCTCGTCGACATAGGTGTACCACGTGCCTTCCGGGTAAATGACGATGGTTGGGCCTTCCTCGCAGCGGTCGAGGCAACCCGCCTTATTGATACGCACCTGGCCCGGACCGGCGAGGCCCAGTTGCTTCACGCGCTTTTTCGCGTGCTCCTGCATGGCCTGTGCATTGCAGTTGGCGCAGCTCGGGCGCTCTGCCCCCGGATCGCGCTGATTGAGACAGAAAAAAACGTGGTACTTGTAGAAAGAGTCCATGGTGTCCGGGGCGAGACTGAAAGGGGGAGCGGGATGGGCGCCGGCGGTTTCAAGCACCGCGGCGCGCCTGTAGTGCGACGATTATAGCGATGGGGCCCCGCACCCGCTCATTGCCCCGCGACCAGCGCCTGCACGCCGAGCCATGCGGAAATCTGCGCGACCAGATCGTCGCTTGCCGCGGCAAGCGCTTGCGCGCCACCGGCCGCATCCGACGACCTGGCCGGCGCGCGGGAAATGAAGGTGCGTTGCGCGATCACCTTGCCGCCCTGCGTCAGCGTCGCGCGCGCCGTGACCGAGCCGTGGCTTTCCGTCTGGCTGTCGAAAATCTGCTCGAACTCGTTCAGATCCACCTTCAGCACCGGTGCTCTCACACCGTCCGCGCCGGTCAGCACCGTGCCGCGCTGCGACAGCGCGTTGCGCAGGCGCTGGGTCAGGAGCGCGGCCGGCGCCATGGTCCAGTGGCTGTTCGCATAGGAAGCGGTCTGCTGCGCGTCCGCGTAGCTGAGGCGGTAGATCAGCTTGTCGGAATCGAGCGTTTCGGGGGCGGTCACATCCAGCACCTTGACGGCGGGCATCGGGCCCGCGGTCGCGGTCTGCGGCGCTGGGCCCAGGTCGTAGCGGATATCGGAAAGCGCCGAGGGCGTGCCTGCGCAGCCAGTCAGCATGCCGAACGTCAGCACGACCGCGAGAGCCGCGCCGGCGCTACACAAGCCGCGAAGCGGGCTTTGCACCTGCCTTTGGAGCGGTCGATAAAGCGGGCGATCAAACAAGCGGGTCATGACAATCATCCTTTCAAATCATTTTGCCGTGCGGGCTGCGGGCCAGGTAAAGCCTGGCTCGCCCGGACCTGGCGAAGACGGCGGCACACCGAACAGGACGCTGCGCGGACTGTTGCTGAAGACGTCTGCTGCGCGGTCCACCGAACGCATGGCGGAACGCACGTCGTCGGCAAGCGAATTGACCCGCGGCAATGTGTCGTACCCCACGCGCGCCGACAACTCCTGCAGCGTGGCGTTCATCGAGGTCAGCGCGTCGCCTGCCTGCTGCGCCGCCGTGCCGACCTTGTTCAGGTTGCTCTCGAACGGACCGTCCGGCCGGTTCAGGCCGGTAATCATCTGGTTGGTCGACGCCAGTGTGCGGTCGAGCTGGTCAAGCGTCTGCGGCAGCTTGGCGACTGCCGGCGCCACCTGCTTCGTCAACGACGTGACGCCGTCGGCGGCGTGCTGCAGGCTTGCCGCAGTACCCAGCAACTGGTCGCGCATTTCCGGCGACAGCACGTCGTTCACGTCGTCCGCGATCCGCTCCAGCTTGCGCAGCAGGACGTCGCCGCGCTGCTGCAACTGATCGAGCAGGCCCGGGTGCATCGGCAGTTGGGCCACATCCTTGAGCGACGACGGCAACGGCGTCGTATCGCGCCCCGTGTCGTCGAGCTGGATGAAGGCGATGCCCGTTACGCCCTGAAAACCGAGACTGCCGAAGGTCGAATGCGTGATCGGTGCGTGCTGGTCCACCAGAATCCGGATCAGGATCTGCCCGGGGTGCTCGCGGTCGAACTTGATCGACTGCACCTTGCCCACGTCGAGGCCGCGATAGCGCACCGCGGCATCCGTATACAAGCCGGTGACATTGGTGCGGGCAATCAGGTCATACGGCACGCGCACCGACCGGTCGACGTTGAACAGGAAGGCCGCCGCCGCAATCGCCACCAGCAGCACCACCGTGAAGAGCCCAGCCCAGAAGGCATGTGATTTGTTTTCCATTGTCAGGTTCCCTGGTTCACAGCGGCAATTCCGACGACGCCGGTTCGAGCGCCGCGGGCGGCAGCTTGGCGCGGCGCTCCGGCGGCAGCGCCTGTAACGCGCGGCGGCCACGCAGGCCGAGGAAGTACTCGCGAATAAACGGGTGGTCCACGCCCGCGGCCTCCTCCACCGGAGCCGCGACCAGCACCTTGCGGTCGGCCAGCACGGCGACGCGCGTCGAAAGCGCAACCATGGTGTCGAGATCGTGCGTCACCATCACGACGGTCAGGCCCAGCGCGCGATGCAGCGTGCTCACCAGTTCGACGAACTCGTCGGACGCTTGCGGATCGAGCCCCGCGGTCGGTTCGTCGAGAAACAGCAGCTCGGGTTCAAGGGCGATGGCGCGGGCAATGCCGACCCGCTTGATCATGCCACCCGAAAGCGCCGACGGCATCTTCGATGCATGCTTGCACGGCAAGCCGACCATTTCGAGCTTCAGCATCACGATCTCGCGCAGCAGATCGGCGGGGATCTTGCCGAGCTCGCGCAACGGCTGCGCGACGTTGTCGAACACCGAGAGCGAGGAGAACAGCGCGCCGCGCTGGAACAGCATGCCGGAGCGGCTGCGCATCAGCAGTGCGGTTTCCGGCGAGATGGTCGAGAGGTCTTCGCCGAACAGCTTGATGGTGCCCGACGAGGGCCTTTCGAGACCGAGAATCTGGCGCACCAGCGTGGTCTTGCCCGAGCCGGAGCCGCCGACAATCGACACAATCTCGCCGCGCCGCACTTCGAAGTTCAGGTGCTGATGGACGATATTGCGGCCGTAGCGCTTGGTCAGGTCGCGCACTTCGATCACCGGCTCGGCGATTGAAGGCAGGGGCTGGCCGCGGACGGCTTGTGTGAGCGGCGCGATCATCCGAGCCCCACGTTCTGGAACAGGATGGCGAACACGGCGTCGGCGAGAATCACAATCGTGATCGACGACACCACCGAGGTGGTCGTGCCCTCGCCGAGGCTCTGCGAATTCGCCTTGATGCGAAAGCCGAAATGGCAGCCGACAATGGCGATCAGCATGCCGAAGGCAATGCCCTTGCCGAGACCGATCCACAGATTGGCGACCGGCACCACGCTCGGCAACGCGCGGAAGAAATAGCCCATGTCGATGCCGAGCACCAGTTTGGCGGCGAGCGCGCCGCCGGTGAGTGCGACGACGTTGGTCCACATGACGAGCAGCGGCATCGCCACGCCGAGCGCGACGACGCGCGGCAGGATCAGCCGCAGGCCGTGCGGAATGCCCATCACGCGCATTGCATCGAGTTCCTCGGTGACGCGCATCACACCGATCTGCGCGGTGATCGCCGAGCCGGAGCGGCCCGCCACGAGGATCGCCGACAGCACCGGCCCCAGCTCGCGAATCACCGAGAGGCCGAGAATGTTGACGATGTACTGGTTCGCGCCGAACAGACGCAACTGCTGCGCCGACAGATAGCTCAGCACGATGCCGATCAGGAACGCCACCAGCGCGGTGATCGGCAGCGCCTTGGTGCCGGCGTTGTAGACGTTCGCGGAGATCTCGGTCCACGGCGTGATCTTCGGATTGCGTACGATGGCAAGCAGATCGAGCACGACGCGCCCGAACATCGCGATGCCACCATAAAGATGCTCGAAGAACGAGAACAGGGAAAGGCCGAGGCGGGTGAACGGATCGAGGCGCACCACCGTCTCGGGCGCCTCGCGCACAGAATCGAGCAGGGCGATGCGCTCGAATATGTCGCGCTGCGTGGCGTTCAGCTCGACCAGTTGGGCCGGCAGCTTGTGGCCCCAGACGCGCCATAGCGCCTGGCCGCCAACGTGGTCCATCCGCTCGATGCGCGACAGATCCCACTGCATGCCCTCGGCGCCGGTCAGCGAGCGCAGACGGGGCACCACCTTGCCGGTGGCGCGGTCGCGCGCGAGCGCAAGCGCCGTCCACTGGCCGGAGAGCCGGACGATCTTGCCTTGGCTGCCTGCCGCGACTTCAAGGCCGGGCGGAGTGTCGTAGTTCAAGGATCGCTGGATTCTGGTTATCGGATCAGGGGCCATTGTAACGAACGCGGCGCGAAGCAAGCGCGCTGCTTGACGCCGGATGGCTCGGGCGCACGCCCTGTCGCTACAATAGGCGGCATGAACGCCTCCAAGACCCCACCCCAAGCCGGCCCAACGGGCGACTGGCGCATCGACCGCGAGCGCGCCGTCGCGCTGTTCGGCGCTCACGCGCACGACTGGCCGATCGAAATCGTCGAGGAAACCGGCTCCACCAACGCCGACCTGATGGCGCGCGTCAAGGCGCTGCCACGCCGCTCGAATGCGCTGCCGCGGCCGATCGTGCGCGTGGCCTATCTGCAGACCGCCGGGCGCGGGCGGCGCGGCCGTACGTGGTACGCGGAACCCGGCAACGCGCTGCTGTTTTCGGTGGCCTGCGTGCTGCCACGGCCGCTCGAAGAACTTGCCGGCCTGAGCCTCGCGGTGGGCGTGGCGCTGGTCGACGGCCTGCGCTCGCTGCCGGTCGCGGGACCCGGCCAGATTGCCTTGAAGTGGCCCAACGACGTGCTGCTGGAAGGCGACAAGCTGGCCGGCATCCTGATCGAAACGGCCTGGAGCACGGACTATGCGAGCGCGGTGGTGATCGGCATCGGCACCAACGTGAAGGGTGCGGACGAACTCGCCGCCAAAGTTGGCGCGCTGAACGCCGGGGTGCCGCCGCAGGCTCGCGGTACTGTGCCGACCGCACTGTCGGCGGCACTACCCAATGCCAATCTGACCGATACACTCGCCGCCGAACTGAACGCGCTCGAACCGGCGCTGAAACGCTTCGGCGAGGACGGCTTCGAGCCGTTCCAGGCCCGCTGGAACGCCTGTCACGCTTACGCGGGCCGCGAAGTGGTGCTGCTGGAACAAGGGGTCGAGGTCGCGCGCGGCGTGGCGGCAGGCGTGGACGAAACCGGGCAGTTGCTGCTCGACACGCCCACGGGCCGCCAGGCGATCGCCACCGGCGACGTCTCGCTGCGTCTGGCCGACGGCACGGCATGAGCGGCGCGCCTTTTCTGCTGATCGACGCCGGTAATAGCCGCATCAAATGGGCGCTGGTGCAGGCGGACGGCACGCAGAGCCATGCTGGCGCGTGTGGACACGAGGGCCTTGACGACCCCGACTGGTCCGCCTTGCCGCGCCCTGCCAGCGCGTGGATTTCCAATGTGGCCGGCGCAGCCGTTGCGCAACGCCTTGCAGGCCTGCTCGACGCCCGCTGGCCCGGTCTGCCCCGCACGACGATTCGCGCCTGCAAGCAGCAATGCGGCGTGACCAACGGCTATACGACCCCTGACGCGCTCGGCAGCGACCGTTGGGCCGGGCTGATCGGCGCGCGTGCGGCCTTTCCGGGGGAGCCGCTGCTGATCGCGACCTTCGGCACCGCGACCACGCTGGAGGCGCTGCGCGCCGACGGCATGTTTGTCGGCGGACTGATCGCGCCCGGCTGGTCGCTGATGATGCGCTCGCTCGGCGAACATACAGCGCAATTGCCCACGCTCGACGCCAACGGGGCACGCGGCCTGCTCGCATCGGAGGCGCCTGGTGCAGATGCCAATGCTGCAGGCACGGCAGGAAACGGCCAGGCATCAAACGAAGCCAAACCCCGCGGCCCGTTCTTCGCGACCGACACGCCACGCTCGCTCTCCGCAGGTTGCGCACTGGCGCAAGCCGGCCTGATCGAGCGGATGTGGGCCGATCTGCAGGAGGCGTGGGCCGTACCAGTACGGCTTGTGGTGGGCGGCGGCGCCGCGAACGAAGTGACAGGTGCACTCAAAGTGCCGCATACTCGCCACGATTCGCTCGTGCTGTCGGGTCTCGCGCTGATTGCCGCCGCCGACGCGCCGGCCGGCGGCCGCTGAGCATCGCTATTGACGCACGCCGCACCCTTTAGACGGAGACTCCAACGATGCTGCGCTGGCTGATCGCCATTCTGTTTCTTGCCAACATGCTCGCGTTCGTGACGGTACGCGGCGTGTTCGGGCCGACACCCCTCGCGGGCGCGCGCGAGCCCAATCACCTGAATCGCCAGATTCATCCGGAAACGTTGAAGGTGCAGCCGGTATCGGCGGCCGAGGCGGCCGACCTCGCGGTAGTGGGTGGGCCGGCTCCGGCGCCGGCCATTTCGGCGTCGGAACTGCCGCAGTAAGCGGCTGGCCGCGGTGGCTGAACGCGGTGACGGACCGCACGCCTTGCCGCTGACGTGCCGGGACACCAGGACACCGGGACGTTTAAGCGCTCACCCTTGAGCGCGAACCTTCTTCAGCAACGCGGTCGTCGAGCGGTCGTGCTCGAACGGGATAGCCAGCGCACGGCCGCCCCAGCCTCGCACCAGCGCCGATTCCGGCAGCTTGTCCATATCGTAGTCGCCGCCTTTGACCAGCACGTCGGGGTGCAGCGCCTCAATCAGCGACACCGGCGTCTGCTCCTCGAAGCACACCACCCAGTCGACGCTTTCCAGCGCAGCCAGCAAGGCCATGCGGTCGGCTTCGCTGTTGATTGGCCGGTCGTCGCCCTTGCCGAGCCGGCGCACCGACGCGTCGCTATTCACTCCAACAATCAGGCACGCGCCCAGGGCTTTGGCATCGGCCAGATACGTGACGTGACCGCGGTGCAGGATGTCGAACACCCCATTCGTGAATACCACCGGCCCGTCGAGCGACGGACGCAGTTGAGCAAGGGCATCGCGGGTCGTGAACTTGCGTTCAAAAATGGCTGACATGGGGAATCGAAAAAAGAAAAATGGGAAACGGCCCGGCAGGTTTACACCTGTCGGGCCGCTTTTCACATGCTATATCGCACCTGATCTGCTCAGCCAGCGCCGGTTGTGCTTTACCGCCCAGCGCATGCCGGCACCCAAAGCCGTCAGGCCGGCTGCTCAGCCGATTTCTGATCCGCCTGCAGACGCGCGACAACTTCCTTGCGATAGCGGTTCAGTTCCTGAGCCGTATTGAAGGTGCGCTCGAACAGGATGGACAGGTTGTGCAGGATACGTTCGACCACCTTCTTTTCCCAGCCGTCGTCGAAACGGATCTGCTCGTCGAGCCAGCGTTCGAGCCATTCCGGATCCGGCAGGCGCGACTGGATCGTGTCACGCGGGAACAGCGCCTGGTTCACGTGCAGGTTGGTCGGGTGCAGCGGCTTTTCCGTGCGGCGCGCCGACGCCATCAGCACGCCGATCTTGGCGAATGCGGCACGCGCCACATCGCCGCAGTTGTTCATGGCCTTCTTCATGTAGCGCAGGTACGCACCGCCATGACGCGCTTCGTCGCGCGAGATGGTTTCGTAAATGGCCTTGATGACCGGTTCCGTGTGCCATTCAGCCGCACGGCGATACCAGTGGTTCAGGCGAATTTCACCGCAGAAGTGCAGCATCAGCGTTTCAAGCGGCGGCGCCGGGTCGAATTCGAAGCGCACGGCGTGCAGCTCTTCCTCGGTCGGGCACATTTCCGGCTTGAAGCGGCGCAGATACTCCATCAGCACCAGCGAGTGCTTTTGTTCTTCGAAGAACCACACGCTCATGAAGGCGGAGAAATCGCTGTCATGATGATTGTCGCGCAGGAACATTTCCGTTGCGGGCAACGCGGACCATTCGGTGATCGCGTTCATCTTGATCGTCTTGGCCTGTTCGTCGGTCAAGAGCGATGCATCGAACTGGTCCCAGGGAATGTCTTTCTCCATGTCCCATCGAACGGATTCGAGCGATTTATAAAGTTCCGGATAAAGCATGGTGTTCATAGTCCCACCCCTGATCTGCACATTGCGACGTCTGTTTGTGTCTATTGCTACGGTTGCTACCGGCGAACGAAACACGCGCGTTCGCAGGCCAAGCATTCAATTTTACGCGGGAATCGGCCGCTCAGATGCACCTTACGGCAAAGAAGTCCTTCGGCATTCGTGAGTTCGCGACTACCGAACTTTCACACCGAGCCGCTCTAACCGGCGGCGCTGCCGACTGCAAAGGCGGCGGCAAACGCCCGCCCACCGGAGAACAACAGGCGGCGGACTGGTTGTTTTCAGGCACGCCCAAGAGCCAGATAAAGCTTTCATCATGATAGCACGCTGCCCTGACGGCCCTACCTTACATAGGGTCACAAGAGCACAGCCTGTTGATCGAACTCAACAAGATAGCGGTCCTTCATGTTTTGCCTGTGACGAATCGTTAAATGCAAGGCGCGTGCCTCCTACCGCGGGTGATGCTGCGGCCCGGCGCCGTGATTGTCCTGATTGCCGTTCCTGCCCCTGCCGCCGTCGTCATTCCCCGCCCGGCCGAGCCATGCGGCAATCTTCTCGCGCTGCGCCAGCGCGTCACGGCGGCCGAGTTCGATCAGCTCGCGCGTGAACTCGCTTTCGAACAGCAAATAGCTCGCAAACGACGCCCCGGATGCCCGGTTGCCGCCCACAGCGCCTAGCAGGCCGCGCACCGTCAGGGGCAGACGCTGCAGATGGCGGGCCGCAATCAGTTCGATGCGCTCGCTCGGCGCGATAGCCAGCACGTCGATATGGCGCCAGCCGCTCTCCGGCTCGACCGCGTGCGGCAGGTGCAGCACCATCCGGTTGACGTGCTCGATGCGCTCGATATCGGCGCCGAGCGCATCGAGAAACACACTCGCCATCACCTGCTGGCCGATCTGCGCGAGCGACGGATACGCGTTGTCGTGTCCCGCCGCCGGCACCTCCGGGCGGGGCGCGGCGGCGCCGATCACGACGATGCGCTCCGCGCCGAAATGAATCGCCGGGCTGAGGGGAGCGATCTGGCGGATCGAGCCGTCGCCGAAATACTCGTGACGGCCATCGAGTTCCAGCGGCACGGCGGGAAACACATAGGGAATCGCCGAGGACGCAAGCAGGTGCGCAGGGGTCAGCTCGACCATCCGTGCGGTGCGCTGCGCACGCCGCCACGCCTGGATCGGCTCGCTCGCCTGATAAAAAGTCAAATGCTGTCCTGACGAATAGCTGAGGGCCGTGATGGACAGCGCATGCAGCGCGCGCGTATCGAGCATCTGGTCGATGCGGTGAAAACTGAGCGATTCGCGCAGCAGCCGCGCGAGCGGCGCATTGTCGAGCAGCGCACGCGGCGAACGGCGCGCCGCCCAGCCGAAGCTCATCGCAGCCAGCCAGCGCGCGCCGGCTCCGATCATGCCGGGCCAGTCGGTACGGTAGACATGATGCGCGTGCATTGCCGACCAGATCTTCACCAGCCGCTCGGCGCCACGCAAGAAATCGTCGGAGTGGCTCGCAATGGAGGTGGCGTTGATGGCACCGGCGGAGGTGCCGCAGATCACGCTGAAGGGCGACGCGCGGGAGCCTGGCGCCGCCTCGCGGGCGATTTCGGCGAGCGCCTGCAGCGCGCCCGCCTGATACGCGGCGCGGGCGCCACCGCCCATTAGCACCAGCGCGAGCCGCATGCCCTGGATACGCGTTGCATCACACGGCTTTGCATCGCACTCGGCCGCTTCACTCGGGTTGCGAAGGCGTCTTTTTGGCCGGGCGCGGCCGGCTCGCCGAAGCGCCCGCTGATCCCCCCGGCGCAGTGTCCGGTGCAGTATCCGCGGACTTGGCCGCAGGCGCGCGCCTCGCCGCCGGCTCCTTGGCCGAAGGCTTGTCCGCGGCAGATTTACCGGCAGCAGCGCCGGCTGGTGCGGCAGCGCCCGCAGCGCCCGCAGCGCCCGCAGCGCCCGCAGCGTCGGCAGCGGCCGCTGCTGCCGCGGGTTGCGCCATGGCGAACTGCGCAATCTGGTTGAACTGCGATTGCAGCAGATTCCACCAGGCCGAGGCATCGAAACCGGGGGCGTCGGCGCTACCGCCTGCCTGCGGCTCAGCGGCGCCCGCCGCCTCCGGGCGCGGCGCAGCCGCCGGTTCGGGACGCGATTTTTCGGCTGCCGCAGTGGCCGCACTCGCTGCGGCAGCCGCAGCGGCCGGTTGCGCCATCGACTGCTGCGCGAAAGCGCCGAACGCACGCAGCGTCGCGAGCGTGGCCCGCTGCACTTCGAGCGCCTGAATGGCCGACTGCAGCATGTTCAGATTCAGCTTGAGCCATTGCTCGACCGCTCGCATATCGGTGATGCGCTTGTCGAGTTCTTCGACGTTCGTCAGCGGCGCCATCATGTCGGACATCATCGACAGCGACGGTCCGAGGCCGTGCGCCGCGCCCGTCTGGGCGGCAGGAAAAGCCGAGCCGAACGGCGTGAGACGCATCATGCTCCACATGCGGTCCATCATTTCTCCCGGCGGAAAACCCGGGAAGCCGGGAAAGGGCGGCGTGGAGCCAGGTGTATCGGTCATGTTGTTCTCCTCGCAGCAGACAGGAATGGAATGCGCGCAACGCTACGCGCGTTTCATCCGATCATACCGCGCACAAAGCGGTTCTTACGTGACGTTGTGACGTGAGGTTCCCATACGAAGCCAACGCGCATCAGGCGGAATGCCCGCCGGGTCCGCCACGGCCCGGTGGATTGCCCTTGGCCGCGTCGGCGCCGCGAAAATCCGGTGCACGCCGCTCGCGCAGCGAGGTCACGCCTTCGCGCACATCGGGGCCGGCGAAGCCCATGAACTCGAGCGCGAGCGAGGTATCGAAGGCCGGCCCTGCCGAGCGCAGCCAGTTGTTCAAGGCGTACTTGGTCCAGCGAATCGCCGTCTGCGATCCGTGCGCGAGCTTTTCGGCCACTTCGAATGCTTTGGGCAACAGATCATGTTCGTCGACGGCCAGCGACACCAGGCCGATCCGCTCGGCCTCTTCGCCGCTCACCGGCTCGCACAGCAGCAGGTAGTACTTGGCCTTCGCCATGCCGCACAAGAGCGGCCACACGATCGCCGCATGGTCGCCCGCGGCAACGCCCAGGCGCGTGTGACCGTCGATGATGCGCGCGCTTCTGGTCGCAATCGAGATGTCGGCGAGCAGCCCCGCCACCAGCCCTGCGCCCACAGCCGGTCCATGCATGGCGGAGACGATCGGCTTGCTGCAGTTGATCACGTTGTAGACCAGGTCGCGCGCCTCGCGCCAGACGCGCGTGCGGACCTCGAAGTCGGTCGCCATCTGCTCGACCAGTTGCAGATCGCCGCCCGCGGAAAAGCCCTTGCCTTCGCCGCGAATCACGGCGACCCGCGTGTCCGGATCGCGGTCGATATCGCGCCAGATTTCGGCGAGCTCGTAGTGCATGCGCTCATCGGCTGTCGCGAGTCCGCTTTTGTTCGCGCCCTCCCCGCTCATGATGACTTCGAGGATGCCGTGCGCATGCCGCCGCAGACGCAGCGAACGGTAATGCGAGTAGAAGGCGGGGTCGTTGATCGGTGATTCGTGAGACATGATGGTCAGTCCGGTAGCTCGGATCGCATGGGATCGAGGCGTCAAGGTTGAACGCGAGGCAGCGCAGGACATGCGCTTCCCCTCGTTCAGTCGGGTTGATAAAGCCACTTGCCGTTGCTGATTTCGACCATCACGCGAGCGCGCTGGTCGAGCCCGAGGTGATCGGCCGGGCTCATGTTGACGACACCGTTAGTGTCCGCCAGAGCGTGTGTCGATTCCAGCGCATCGCGCAAGGCATGACGGAATTCCGGGGTACCCGGTTGCGCGCTTTTCAGCGCGAGCGGCACGGCGTTCGAGAGCAGCATGCCCGCGTCCCAGGTGTACGAGCCGAACGCCGATACGCTGCCCGCCCCATGTACCGCCTCGAAGCGTGCAATGTAGTCGAGCGCGAGGCGCTTTGCGGGATGATCGGCCGGCAGTTGCGCCGCGACCAGCACCGGACTGGCCGGCAGGAAGGTGCCGTTGCAGTCCGCGCCGCACACGCGCAGGAAGTCGTTATTGCCGACGCCGTGGTTGTGATAGATCAAGCCCTTGTAGCCGCGCTCCTTGAGCGTGCGCGGCGGCAGAGCGGCGGGCGTGCCTGCTGCGCCCACCACGACCGCGTCGGGATGAGTCGCGAGGATCTTCAGCACTTGGCCCGTCACGCTCGGATCGGTACGGTTAAAGCGTTCGCTCGCAACCATGCTGATGTGATGCAGTTCGGCGAACTTCGCGACCTCGGCATAGAAGGTCTCGCCAAGCGCATCGGCCTGGCCGATATAGGCGATCGTCCTGACGCCGTGCGAACTGGCGTGCGCGGTGATCGCGGAGGCCATCATCGCGTCGGTTTGCGGCGTCTTGAACATCCAGTGACGCTTCGCGTCGACCGGTTCAATGATCTTCGCCGACGAGGCCAGCGAGATGGTCGGCGTCTCGCCTTGCGCGATGACGTCGATCATCGCCAGCGTATTGGGGGTGATCGAAGAACCGATGATCGCGTCGACGTGGTCCTCGGAGATCAGCTTCTTGGTGTCCTGCACGGCCTGAGTGGTGTCGGACGCATCGTCGAGCACGATGTACTCGACTTTTTGTCCGCCCATGGTCTTCGGCAGCATGGCGGCTGTGTCCCGGGCCGGAATGCCGAGCGAGGCAGCCGGGCCAGTCAGCGACAGCACCAGGCCGATCTTCACCTGCGCCAATGCGAATGCAGGAGAGGCGGTGCAAAGCGCGGCAACCAGCCGCATGACCCGTTGCGGGAGGGAGGTGGAGCGGACCGGCAGCGTCACCGCACAGGCGCGCCGGGCGGCCGGCGCAAACACAGATGCAAACGAACGCAGTCGCATGCATGTCTCCTCATCGTGGTTTTGTCGTTATGTTCCACTTCGTTGTTGCCAGCCTGCGGCGGCATCTGGCAAGCCGCCAGCAGGGGTGAGCCCTTGCCTCACCACGCCTGCGGCGACTGCGATTGTGGCTACGGCTACGGCCGCGCGCCAGCGCAGTCGGCGGCGGCCGCTGCGCGTCAGCCAGTGTAGCCGCGCGCGAGTTCACCGGTATCGGGCGAAACCCTCTCGGTTGTGTCGAACTGCGCCGAAGCCGCTTTAGCCTGCGCCGTCCAGCGGCGCAATGCCCTGCTCGATCGAACCGAATATCGACTTGCCGGCCTCGTCGAACATCTCGATCTTCACCGTATCGCCGTATTTCATGAACTCGGTCTGCGGCGCGCCATGCTCGATGGTTTCAAGGCAGCGCTTCTCAGCGATACAGCAGTAGCCGCGCTTGGCGTCCTTGTTCGACACCGTGCCCGAGCCGACAATCGACCCTGCACGCAGGTTGCGTGTCTTCGCCGCATGCGCGATCAACTGGCCGAAGTGGAACACCATGTCCGTGCCGGCGTCCGGCTGGCCGACTTTCCTGCCGTTCCAGTGGACGATCATCGGCCGGTGCACGCGGCCCTCGCGCCAATGCTCGCCGAGTTCATCCGGCGTCACGGCGACCGGTGCAAACGCGGTAGCGGGCTTGCTCTGGAAGAAACCGAAGCCCTTTGCCAGCTCGGCCGGGATCAGGTTGCGCAGCGAAACGTCGTTGACCAGCGTAATCAGGCGCACACCCTTGAGCGCCTGGTCGGGTGTCGCGCCCATCGGAACGTCGGTGGTGATCACCGCGACTTCGGCTTCGAAGTCGATGCCGAACGCCTCCGAGGCGCACACCACATCGTCCTTCGAGCCAATGAAGTCGTCGCTGCCGCCTTGATACATCAACGGATCGGTCCAGAACTCGGGCGGCATTTCGGCCCCGCGGGCGCGGCGCACCAGTTCGACGTGATTCACATACGAGGAGCCGTCCGCCCACTGGAACGCGCGCGGCAGCGGCGCCATGCACTCCCTCGCCTCGAACGCAAAGCTGTTGCGCGCCCGGCCCTGATTGAGCGAGTCGTACAGATCCTGCAGTTGCGGCGCGTAGAAGGTCCAGTCGTCGAGCACGCGCTGCAGCGTCGGCGCAATCGCGTCGGCGATAGCGGCGGTTTGCAGGTCGCGCGACACGACGATCAGTTGGCCGTCGCGCGTGCCGTCCTTCAGCGTGGCAAGTTTCATATGGGGAATGAGCCGTGTTAGTGACGATAGAGGGAATCTATTCTACGATGGTGAATCGCCGCAGCCCAGATAAGCTGGCCCAAACCGGCCGCAAACTGGCCGTAGATGGGCTGCAAACCAGGCTGCAAGCGGGCTGGTTCAGGCGCCGCCGCGGGATGTTCCGCGCTGCGCCGAGCCGCCCGCCACCGCATCCGATTCACTGTCCGCGCCCCGTGCGCCTTGCTTATGCCTCCAGCAGCCCGCTCCGGCGCGATTCCCAGCGACGCCGAAATGACCGCAGCGACCGACCCGACGGAGCCGCTCGACGCGGCCGAGGACGACAGCGCCGACGCCGGCGAGGAAAAGCTGCGCTCGGGCATCCAGTCGATCGAGGTCGGCTTTCGCCTGCTCGAAGTGCTGACCCACGAGCCGCGCGCCATGATGCTGCGCGATCTCGCGCAGCGGGCCGGCATGAGCCCGGCCAAGGCTCACCGCTACCTGGTGAGCTTCCTGCGTCTGGGCGTCGTCGCGCAGGATCCGCTCTCCGGGCGCTACGAGCTGGGCGGCTTCGCGCTGCAACTGGGACTCGCGCGGCTTGCACGCGTGGACGGCGTGAAGCTCGCGCGCGTCGCGCTCGCCGAACTGCGCGACCGCCTCGACCTGACCGTAGGCATCGCCGTATGGGGCAACCAGGGGCCAACCGTCGTGCACTGGATGGAATCGAGCCACCCCGCCAAAGCCGCGCTCAAGCTCGGCGATGTGATGCCGTTGCTCGGCTCGGCCACCGGCCTGCTGTTCGCGGCCTATCTGCCGGCGAGCAAGACCGCCGCGATGATCGAGCGCGAACTGGCCGACTCGCGCCGCTCGTCGCACACGGACGGTCCGCGTACGCCTGAAGACGTCGAGCGCGTGCTCGCGGACGTGCGCAGACATGAAGCCTCACGCGTCGAAGGCATGCTGCTGCCGACCATCCACGCGTTCTGCATGCCGGTCTTCGATTCGACCGGCGATCTCGCGCTCGGGCTGATTGCGCTCGGCCACGAAGGCGCGTTCGATATCCGCTGGGACGGCGAGATCGACACGGCACTACGCGAGTGCGCGCGCAAATTGTCATACGAACTGGGCTATAGTCCGACGCCGCGTTAGGATGTCCCGTTGGGCCCGATCTGCAAGCGCTCCGCTATCTCCCGTAAGATGGTTGCCCGGCTGCCGTGGCGCCGCAGCGGAACATCGGCTGCGGCGCCGCGGTCGAACCCGTTCGCCGCGTCCCGCGCCCACTTCAGGCTGGCTACGCGCCGCTTCATCCTTTAATCCGCCAGAACCGTTCCGTTCGATGTCGTATCCCTCCGCCGTCAGCCCTTCCGACCGCTCGCGAGCACACCCGGCGCCGCGCCGCCCGCGCGCGTGGCGTTGGGTCGTCGTGCTGGCAGTCGTGCTGGCGTTGCATTGGATCGCCGCGCAGTGGGTCGAACGCAATCGAGAGATCTTCACGTCCGAGAATACGGCTCATGTGCCCGTGCAGATTGCACTATTGACACCGGAGCGCATTGAACGCCAGCCGGCCGGCGCTGCAACGCCGCGCCCAGCAGCCGTTGCACCCGTGCACAAGCCGGCGGCCAGCAAGCCGCGTGAACATGTGTTGACTGCTACGCGCAGCGGGCCTTCGCCGGAGGCCGCGGCATCGGCCGCAGCAGCAGAGGCCGCCTCCGAGGCGGCGAGCGCGGCTGCGGCTGAGGCCGAAGCTGCCGCATCGGCGGCAAGTGCGGCAAGCGCCGCGGTCGCCGCAAGCGGTGCCGGCAACGCGCACGCTGCGGCCCCGGAAGCGGCTTCGGGTGTGAAGTTCTCGGTACCGCCGTCCGGTGACCTGCAATACGACACGTTCTACAACGGCGTGCGTAATCAGCCCGGCACGATTCACTGGTCGAGCGACGGCAAGACCTACGACATGGTCGTCTCAGTGCCGGTCCCGTTCATCGGCACCTTCAGCTATTCGAGTCACGGCCATATCGATGCCTTCGGCCTCGCACCCGATCAGTACATCGAAAAACGCGGACGCAGACCGGAAGATGTTTCGATCTTCAACCGCAACACCAGGCAGATCGTGTTCACCCGCACACCCGCGTCGCTACCGCTCACCGATGCGGCGCAAGACCGTTTCAGCATGGTGATGCAGCTCGCGAGTCTCGTGCGCGGCGACCCGAATGCCTATAAGCCAGGCGTCACGCGCCAGTTTTTCGTGGTCGACAACGATAGCGGTGAAACCTGGCCGATCGAAACCATCGGCGATGAAACGATCCGCACGGAGCAGGGCTTCGTCAGCGCGCGACATTTCATGCGCCTGCCCCGCCATGCGGGCGACCAGCGGCGTATCGACGTGTGGCTCGCTCCTTCGCTCGGCTGGCTACCCGCGCGGCTCCTGCAGACGGAGCCGAACGGCACGGAGGTCGAACTGGTGTGGCGAGGGGCGCTCAAGGAGCCGGGCAGTGCTTCAGGCAACAAGCCTGAAGGGCAATCAGGTAACGACGAAACGCAGGCTTCGCCGGGAGCCGCCAGCGGTAGTGGTAGCGGAACCGCGGCCACGGGAGCCGCCGGCAATTCGCAAGCCACTCCCGCGAGTGCGTCGAATGTAGCGCCCGCCATGCCCGCCACGCCCGCGACACCCGCCCAGCCTTCGGCGCTCGACACCGCACCGCCCGCGCCCGAGAAGCCCTGAAGTAGAGCGACTATTCAGAGCAATGCACGCAGCAACGCTGCGGCACGACGCGCGCCATACCGTGTGCCACAGCGTGCAGCACACACCTCAGCACATTGCACCCGATCATCGAAACTTCCTGAGCCGGCACGAATCGCACGAACAACGCGACAACTTTGCACAGCGGATGCACCTCACCAGGGAACACGGTTTGCTAAAAGTGCTGACAACGCGCAGCGCCTCGTATCACCATTTGTTACCGCCACGGCCGGCGCAGCAGCGCCGAGTGCGCCCTTTCACTGCTTCAACTCTGAAGGAGCCTGCATGCAAGTGAACATCAACGGTATCGACACACGCTATGTCCTCGACGACGAGGGCGGCGGCCCCTGGCTCACGTTTACCCATCAGCTGGGTGGCGACCTCTCCGTATGGGACCAGTTGGCCGGCTACTTCCGCGACGACTTCACGGTGCTGCGCTACGACGTGCGCGGTCACGGTGCAAGCGGCGTGCCGCGCAGCGGCTTCTGCATCAAGGACCTGGCCGGCGATCTGGCCGCGCTGCTCGATGCCCTGGGCGCCCCGCACACGCATCTGGTGGGTATGTCGATGGGTGGCATGATTGCGCAACAGTTCGCGCTCGATCATCCAGCGCGCATTGCCACGCTGACGCTCGCCGACACGACCGCGCTCACAGCGCCCGAGAGCCGCGCCGTGTGGGACCAGCGGGCCGCCGCCGTGCGCAGCGACGGCATGGCCGCCCTGGTGCCTGCGACCTTGAGCCGCTGGCTAACGCCCGATTTCCAGGCCGCGCACCCGGAAGCCGTCGAGCAGATTCGCGACGTGCTGCAACACACGGCGCCCGAGGGCTACGCGCTCGCCTGCGAGGCCTTGCGCGAGTTCGACGTGCACGAACGCTTAGGCGAGATTCGTCTACCTACGCTGACGGTGGCGGGCCGGCACGATACCGGCACACCGCCTTCTGCAACTCAGGCCATCGCAAATTCAATTCAGGGTGCACAATACGAACTGCTGGAGGCTGCACATCTGGCGCCTGTCGAAGAGTCTCACCGTTTTGCTGCGTTGCTTGAAACGTTTCTCGAAACACGGGTCTAACCAGAAGGTCCGGGAGTTTTCCCAGCGTCATTCCGGACCCACCCCTTGAATTCCACACCAAATGCTCCATGTATGGCGCAGGAACGGCCAGGAGCCAACGGAAATAAGGAGTGTCGCCATGCAAATGATCTACAACAGCCCCAACTATTGTGTCGTCGAGTTCCCGCCGCAGGACGGTCCCCTCGCCATGAAGTCAGGTGGTTATGAGATCGTCGACAAAAACATGCAACGCGAGATTTACATTGACGGCGCAATGGCAGCGCGCTTTCGCGAGCACGTCACAAAGCTGATCGAAGAAGAACCGTCGCTTGACGAAGTAGACGAATTCCTCGGCCAGTTCGACAGCCTGATGCACCAACCGGTGATCCTCCACTAAACACTCACGCAGCACTCACGCTTCGGCGACACGTACTAAAAACCCCGTCCGGCTTGCCGGGCGGGGTTTTTTATTGTTCATACGGCATGCGTACGGCATTTAACATTTCACCGCGAGTCGAGCAATCAGAAAGACGCACGGGGCGGCATCTTTTACCGGCCTGCCGTGAGACCGGCAGTGCACAAGGCTTTTATAAGCCTTATCAGCGCCCGGCCACGACCGGCGAGGCCGTCACGTAGCGGATACAATGACAGGTTTCCTGAAAAAACTGGCGCAAGCCCCCTTCTGCCATGAACCAGCCTGCCCCCACCGTCAGTCCAGTCCACACCGCCTACACGCGCGGTGCCGCATTACCCGCGCTGCTGCAGTCGCGCATCCTGATTCTGGACGGCGCGATGGGCACGATGATCCAGCAATACAAGCTCGACGAAGCCCGCTATCGCGGCGAGCGCTTCAAGGACTACGACCGCGACATCAAGGGCAACAACGAACTGTTGTCGATCACGCAACCGCAGGTCATCCGCGAGATTCATGAGCAGTACCTCGCGGCGGGCGCCGATATCATCGAAACCAACACGTTCGGCGCGACCACCGTTGCGCAGGCCGACTATGGCATGGAGAACCTCGCTGTCGAGATGAATCTCGAATCGGCGAAGCTGGCTCGCGAGGCCTGCGACAAGTATTCGACACCGGACAAGCCACGCTTCGTGGCCGGCGCCATCGGACCGACGCCGAAGACGGCCAGCATTTCGCCTGACGTGAATGACCCGGGCGCCCGCAACGTGACATTCGACGAACTGCGCGCGGCCTACTACGAGCAGGCCAAGGCGCTGCTCGACGGCGGCAGCGACCTGTTCCTCGTCGAAACGATTTTCGACACGCTCAACGCCAAGGCTGCGCTGTTTGCGCTCGACGAGCTGTTTGAAGACACCGGCGAGCGTTTGCCGATCATGATTTCGGGCACCGTCACCGATGCATCGGGCCGCATTCTGTCGGGGCAGACGGTGGAGGCGTTCTGGAACTCGCTGCGTCATGCAAAGCCGCTCACCTTCGGGCTCAACTGCGCGTTGGGCGCGGCGTTGATGCGCCCGTATATCGCGGAACTGGCCAAGCTGTGCGACACGTACGTATCCTGCTATCCGAACGCGGGCTTGCCGAATCCGATGAGCGACACCGGCTTTGATGAATTGCCGGCGGATACCTCGGGCCTCCTGAAGGAATTTGCGCAGGCTGGGCTTGTGAATATCGCCGGCGGATGCTGTGGGACGACGCCGGAACATATTGCAGCGATTGCCAAGGCGCTGACTGGCGTCAGGCCGCGAGTGTGGGCAAACTATCGGGAAACCGATACTAAAACGGCTTGATCGCAACGAATACCTCAACGGGAATCGATCGATGGCTGGCGTCTCCAAACTGACGATTGCAGGATTCAAATCAATACGTGAGTTGCGCGACTTCGAGTTGCGCAATCTGAATGTGTTGATTGGCGCCAATGGCGCGGGGAAGTCAAACTTTATCGGGCTGTTCCGGATGCTGGCGGAAATGTATGAAGGCCGGTTGCAGTTGTATGTGCAACAGCAAGGTGGGCCGGATGCGTTGATGCATTTTTCGCGGAAGGTGACTGAGGCGATTCGGGCCACGTTCTCCTTTACCGACGCTGACCGCTACAAGTTTGAGCTCGTCGCTACAAACGATAATCGGCTCATCTTTTCCGACGAGTCGTTCGACAGCAATGAGATAGACCCGACAGTGGGCATCATTGGTGTTTCAACCGGCGCGAAAAACGAGTCGGAACTGATGAGCGTTACCGAAACGGTTGGACTCTCCTACATTACATCCGTCCTCGAAGACATCCGCGTCTACCACTTCCACGACACGGGCGAAAAGGCCAAGGTCAAACAGCTGCACGCAACCAACGACACCTTGCGCCTCAAGGTCGACGGCGCGAATCTCGCCGCCTACCTGCACATGCTCAAAACAGAGCATTCGGACAGCTACCGCCAGATCGTCGACACAGTCCGCCTGGTCGCGCCGTTCTTCGACGACTTTGTATTCCGCGCCAACACAGCTTCGAAGATACAACTCGAATGGACCGAACGCGGCGACCCGGACACGCCCTTCACGGCCCACGCACTGTCCGACGGGACGCTGCGCTTCGTCTGCCTGAGCACGCTGCTGCTGCAGCCGTGGGATCTGATGCCCGCGACTATCCTGATCGATGAGCCTGAACTTGGCCTACACCCGTACGCCATCAACCTGCTCGCGGACCTCCTCAAGCGCGCATCTGAGCAAAAGCAGTTGATCGTGTCCACGCAGTCAGTCGAACTGCTGAATCGGATGGAGCCAGAAGACGTGATCGTGGTCGATCGCAAAGACAACGCATCTACCTTCCATCGC
Organism: Burkholderia sp. 4M9327F10; assembly: GCF_005503145.1. GTDB lineage: Bacteria > Pseudomonadota > Gammaproteobacteria > Burkholderiales > Burkholderiaceae > Paraburkholderia. The sequence continues at coordinate 54,103 of NZ_SCNV01000008.1, forward strand.
CTCGACGCAACCCAATTGCAGGACTGGCTCGATGACTACTCGCTTGGCGAGCTCTGGAAGCAGAACGTCCTCGGCGGGAGGCCAGCGTGATGGTTGAGTTAATCGTAGTCGGCGAGGGCCAGACCGAGGAAACGTTCGTCCGCGACGTACTGGCGCCCGCGCTCAGCGCGAACCGGATTTACGCAAGCGCACGGCTGATCAATACCTCGCATGAACAGCGCGGTGGCGCGCTCAGCCTCGAACGGGTCCGCAAGTTCATCGGCCACACCTTGCGCCAGCGCGCCGATACGTACGTCACGACCTTGATCGACCTGTACGGGCTCGACACGACGTTTCGCGGCCTGGCAGACAGCAAGGGTCAGGCGCCCGCCACCCGCGCCACACACATCGAACACCTGCTCCACGAGGATGTCGTTGCCTTCGCACAGTGCCGCCCGGAGCGTTTCATTCCCCACATACAGCCCCACGAGTTCGAGTCGCTGCTGTTTTCGGATGTGTCGAAGCTATGCGAGCTCGAACCCGGCTGGCAGCAACAGAGCCAGCCACTCGTCGCGGCGCGCTCCGCGGTCGGCGATCCTGAATGGATCAACGATTCGCCGCATACCGCGCCGTCGAAACGGCTTGAACAGTTGCATCCGCGCTACCGCAAGGTCCGTCATGGCCCGGTTGCCGCCGTGCGCATTGGCCTGGATAAGATTCGCGCACAATGCCCGCATTTCCGTCAGTGGTACGACCGCATCGCGGCGCTGACCGCCGTGCACGCGTAACGCCCTCACATCGAATACACGCTCTAACGCCATGACCGATCACACCATGCGCCTCTCCGGCCTCGAGCCGTTCAACGTCACATCCGGGACGCTCTTCATCAACGTAGGTGAACGTACCAACGTGACCGGCTCGAAGGCGTTCGCGCGAATGATCCTGAACGACCAGTTCGACGACGCCATCGCGGTCGCACGGCAGCAGGTGGAAAACGGCGCGCAGATCATCGACGTCAACATGGACGAGGCCATGCTCGATTCAAAAGCGGCGATGGTCCGCTTCATGAATCTGATCGCGTCGGAACCGGACATCGCCCGCGTGCCGATCATGATCGACTCGTCGAAGTGGGAAGTGATCGAAGCGGGCCTGAAGTGCGTGCAAGGCAAGGCGGTCGTCAACTCGATCTCGCTGAAAGAAGGCGAGGAAGCCTTCCGCCATCACGCGAACCTGATTCGCCGCTACGGCGCGGCAGCCGTCGTGATGGCCTTCGACGAAAAAGGCCAGGCCGACACCTACGAGCGCAAGACCGAAATCTGCAAGCGCTCGTATGACTTCCTCGTCAACGAAGTCGGCTTCCCGCCCGAAGACATCATCTTCGATCCGAACATCTTCGCGGTCGCCACCGGCATCGAAGAGCACAACAACTACGCCGTCGACTTCATCAACGCTACCCGCTGGATCAAGGAAAATCTTCCTCATGCGAAGATCAGCGGCGGCGTGTCGAACGTGTCGTTCTCGTTCCGCGGCAACGATCCGGTGCGCGAAGCGATCCACACCGTGTTCCTCTACTACGCGATCCAGGCGGGGATGGACATGGGCATCGTCAACGCCGGCCAGCTCGGCGTGTACGCAGACCTCGATCCCGAACTGCGCGAGCGCGTCGAAGACGTGGTGCTCAATCGCCGCGACGACGCCACCGACCGGCTCCTAGAAATCGCCGACAAGTTCAAGACCGGCGCGGCGAAGAAGGAAGAGAACCTCGAGTGGCGCAACCAGCCCGTCGAGAAACGCCTCTCGCATGCGCTGGTGCATGGCATCACCAACTTCATCGTCGAAGACACCGAAGAAGTGCGCGCGAAGATCGCCGCTGAAGGCGGCCGCCCGATCAACGTGATCGAAGGCCCACTGATGGACGGCATGAATATCGTCGGCGACCTGTTCGGCCAGGGGAAGATGTTCCTGCCGCAGGTGGTGAAGTCCGCGCGCGTGATGAAGCAGGCGGTCGCGCATCTGATCCCGTTCATCGAAGAAGAGAAAAAGCAGCTCGCGGCGGCCGGCGGCGACGTACGCGCCAAGGGCAAGATCGTCATCGCGACGGTGAAGGGCGACGTGCACGACATCGGCAAGAACATCGTGTCGGTGGTGCTTCAGTGCAATAACTTCGAAGTGGTCAACATGGGCGTGATGGTCCCGTGCAACGACATCCTCGCCAAGGCGAAGGTGGAAGGCGCGGACATCATCGGCCTGTCGGGTCTGATCACGCCGAGCCTCGAAGAAATGGCCTACGTCGCCTCGGAAATGCAGCGCGACGACTACTTCCGCATCAAGAAGATTCCGCTCCTGATCGGCGGCGCGACCACCTCGCGCGTGCATACGGCCGTGAAGATCGCGCCGCACTACGAAGGACCGGTGGTGTATGTGCCCGATGCGTCGCGCTCGGTCTCGGTGGCTTCGAGCCTGCTGTCCGACGAAGGCGCCGCGAAGTATCTGGAAGAGCTGAAATCCGACTACGATCGGATCCGCGACCAGCACGCCAACCGCAAAGCCCAGCCGATGGTCACGCTGGCCGACGCGCGCGCGAACAAGACCAAGGTGGATTGGGCCGGCTATCAGCCGGTCAAGCCGAAGTTCATCGGCCGCCGCGTGTTCAAGAACTTCGACCTCAACGAGCTGGCCAACTATATCGACTGGGGGCCGTTCTTCCAGACGTGGGACCTGGCCGGTCCGTACCCGGCGATTCTCAACGACGAGATCGTCGGCGAATCGGCGCGGCGCGTGTTTTCCGACGGCAAGTCGATGCTCGCGCGCCTGATCCAGGGCCGCTGGCTGCAGGCCAACGGCGTGATCGCGCTGATGCCGGCCAACACCGTGAACGACGACGACATTGAAATCTACACGGACGAATCGCGCTCGGAAGTCGCGCTGACGTGGCGCAATCTGCGCCAGCAAAGCGTGCGGCCCGTGGTGGACGGCGTGATGCGGCCAAACCGCTCGCTGGCCGACTTCATCGCGCCGAAGGATTCGGGCGTGGCGGACTACATCGGCATGTTCGCGGTGACGGCGGGCCTGGGCGTAGACGCGAAGGAAAAGCAGTTCGAAAAGGATCACGACGACTACAGCGCGATCATGCTGAAGGCGCTCGCCGACCGCTTCGCGGAAGCTTTTGCCGAAGCCATGCACGCCCGCGTGCGGCGCGACCTGTGGGGTTACGCTGCCGGCGAGACGCTCTCCAACGACGATCTGATTGGCGAAAAATACCGTGGCATCCGTCCCGCGCCGGGTTACCCGGCCTGCCCGGACCACCTCGTGAAGCGCGATATGTTCAATGTGCTTCATGCGGAGGAAATCGGCATGAGCGTGACCGAATCGCTCGCCATGCTCCCGGCGGCCAGCGTCTCGGGCTTCTACCTCGCGCACCCGGACAGCACCTATTTCTCGGTGGGCAAGATCGACCAGGACCAGCTGGAAGACTACGCGCAGCGGATGGCGCTCTCGAAGCAGGACGCCGAACGGGCCCTGGCGCCGCTGCTGTAAGCGGCATTGATGGCGCCCGGGCAATGCGCGAGGCGCCGCTGTGGCGGGCGTTCGAGCGCCACCCGGGTTCCTTCGCTCTGGGCGGCCCCGAGCCACCCCACTATATCGGGAACGTAAGGCTGAATATTTCCGGCAAGCGGGTTTTCGGCTTTGTAGACTGCAAGCGCCTTACCCGCCAGACGCGGCCAGAAAACGCGTCGGCTCAACTACTTGCAACCGTCACGGAGAAACTCGTATGAAGAAGCTGACGTTCGTCTTGGCCGGTCTTTCGCTTGCGCTCGGCACCTCGGTAGCATTCGCCCAGGCGTCCGCGCCGGTCGCGAGCAGCGCGGTCAGTTCGTACTCGCCGCCCACCCAGAAGCACGTCAAGAAACCCAAGAAGCAGAAGACGAAGAAGGGCGCATCGTCGGCGACAGCCGCACCGGCCGCCGCCAGCCAGTAAGCCGCCCCGGCTGGCGCAACTCCGAAAAGCCAAGAGCCCGCTGTCAGTTCAGTCAGCGGGCTCTTGGCTTTTATGGCTTGCAACGCTCAAGGGGTTTGGACATTTCGTCACACCGCGGCGCGCATCGCTCCCGCGCGCCGGCCGGCGCCGCCGCTGCGCCCGATCAGGCGCGGCAGCGCAGACGCCTGCTCAGATACCCCAAACGATATCCGCGTTCTCCTTCTGCGCCGCGCGCAGCATGTCGAGAAATGGAAACGCGCGTTGCGCGAGGCCAATCGGAATCTCGTGGTGTTCGTGGCCGTCTTCGCCTTCGTGGAAATGGCCTTCGTGCTCCGCGCGCTCCTGCTTGTCCGAACTGATCGCCGATTCCAGCTTGGTGATCGCTTCGCCCAGCTCGTCATGCATGATGACCCCGCGTTCACCAAGGCGCTTGCCGACGATACCGACCAGGTACTGCGCCAGATTCTCCAGCATCATCACATCCGGCGCCGCACGGCATTTGAAAGTAATCAACATGACTGTTCCCTTTTTGATTTTGTTGGACTTAAGCGCCGATAGCCGTACGACAACCGTCCGCGCGGGTTTCGCTGGCGCGCCGCAAACGAGTGGCGGCCACGGCCCTGGGTGGGCATCTCATTGGTGCATCTCATTGGACATATTAGCACCTGCTAAAATCCGTCTGGACGGAATAGCGCGCCGCGCGGCGCCAGGCAATGGGCCGCCGGACCTGGCGGCCTTGATCTGCCCCTCGGCTCGCACAGCGGCCGCCAGTCACGGCGCGCCCTTTCCGGGCCTTTAACCGAGCAGTTTCGCGGCCCTCTCAAGCCGCTCCCGTTTCACCGCACTGCCTCACTGGACTCGCAACAAGCATGCTGCCCGCACAAAAACAGACTCTCGAATCACTGCTCGCCGACACCGTGAAGCAGGTCGCCGAGGCGACCCAAGGCGGCACTGAAGCCTTCGCCGCCCCCACCATTACGCTGGAACGCCCGAAAGTCGCCGCGCACGGCGACGTCGCCTGCAACGTGGCCATGCAGCTCGCCAAGCCGCTGCGCGCCAATCCGCGCCAGCTCGCGCAGCAGATCGTCGATGCCGTGCTCGCCCACCCGCAGGCTCGCGGCCTCGTGGAAGCCGCCGAAGTGGCCGGCCCCGGCTTCATCAACCTGCGTCTCGCACCGGCGGCCAAGCAGGCGGTGATCGGCACGGCGTTCGCCGAGAAGGAAGCCTTCGGCCGCTCGCAGCGCGACGCCGGCAAGCACGTGCTGATCGAATTCGTCTCGGCCAACCCGACCGGCCCGCTGCACGTCGGCCACGGCCGCCAGGCGGCGCTTGGCGACGCGCTGTCGAACGTGCTCGCTTCGCAGGGCTGTGACGTGCATCGCGAGTTCTACTACAACGACGCGGGCGTGCAGATCCACACGCTCGCCGTCTCGACCCAGGCACGGGCGCGCGGCCTGAAGCCGGGCGACGCCGGCTGGCCGGAATCGGCCTACAACGGCGACTACATCGCCGACATTGCGCGCGACTACATGAACGGTGAAACGGTCGCCGCAAAGGATGTGGAGCCGGTCAAGGGCGAAGGCGACGTCGACAACCTCGACGCGATCCGCCGCTTTGCCGTCGCCTACCTGCGTCACGAGCAGGACATGGACCTGCAGGCCTTCGGCGTGAAGTTCGACCAGTACTACCTCGAATCGTCGCTGTACGCGGAAGGCCGCGTCGAGAAGACGGTGAACGCGCTGATCGCCGCCGGCAAGACCTATGAACAGGAAGGCGCGCTGTGGCTTCGCACCACCGAGGACGGTGACGACAAAGACCGCGTGATGCGCAAGACCGACGGCACCTACACATACTTCGTGCCGGACGTCGCCTACCACGTCGCCAAGTGGGAGCGCGGCTTCACCAAGGTCATCAACGTGCAGGGCTCGGATCACCACGGCACCATCGCACGGGTGCGCGCCGGTCTGCAGGGTCTGGGCATCGGCATTCCGAAGGGCTATCCCGACTACATCCTGCACAAGATGGTGACGGTGATGCGCGACGGCCAGGAAGTGAAGATTTCGAAGCGCGCGGGCAGCTACGTGACGGTGCGCGATCTGATCGAATGGTCGGGCGGCGCGACGCCGGGCCAGGAAACCTCGCCGGACCTGCTCGACGAAGCAACGATTCGCCGCGGCCGCGACGCCGTGCGCTTTTTCCTGATCTCGCGCAAGGCCGATACGGAATTCGTGTTCGATATCGACCTCGCGCTCAAGCAGAACGACGAAAATCCGGTCCACTACGTGCAGTACGCGCACGCCCGGATCTGCTCGGTCATCAACGAATGGAAGACGCGCTACAACGCCGACGAGGCAACGCTGCCGGCGGTCGACGTCGCACCGCTCACCAGCGAACGCGCAATGGCGCTGTTGCAAAAGCTCGCGGAATTCCCCGACATGCTGCAACACGCCGCCGACGAACTCGCACCGCACGCGGTCGCGTTCTATCTGCGCGACCTCGCGGGCGAATTCCACTCGTTCTACAATGACAAGGCTGAACGCGTCCTCGTCGACGACGAAGCCGCACGTAACGCGCGCGTCGCATTGCTCGCCGCCACGCGTCAGGTGCTGGCAAACGGCCTTGCGACAATCGGCGTCTCTGCTCCCGAAAAGATGTAAGTCCTCCGGCACGACACGCATGCGGCCGTCGCTATAATCGACGGCCGTTCCAGGATTCCTTTTGCAGGTGATTTATACGATGGCAAAACCACGCCGCACAACGAAGCAGTCGAAGCAAACCGGGGGCACTTTTCTCGGTATCGTACTGGGCCTGATTGTCGGCCTGGCAATCGCGGTGGTGGTGGCGCTGTATATCACCCGGGCGCCTACGCCATTTGTCGCCAAGGTGGCGCCGCCCGCGGCGTCCGACACCAGCGCGAGCGAGGCGCAATACGATCCGAACCGTCCGCTGCAAGGCAAGACACCGGGCCAGCCGGTGCCGCAGGCCGCCCAACCCGCGCCGCAGAACACCGCGCCGGGCCAGGCTAACGGCCAGGGCCAAGGCCAGTCGAACGGCATGCTGCAGGAACCGGAGATCGTCGAAGTACCGCCGGCGGCCAGCTCGGCCAATGCGAACGGCGTCGCGGTCGCACCGAATCCGGCGCAGGATAACGGCACGAGCGCCGCGGTGAAGAAGCCGCAGCAAGCCACCAGCGCGCCCACCAGCACGGCGGCGGCTCCGAATGCGGCCAAGCCCGGCTCGAACGCCGCGCCGTCCGCCGCCGACGCGAACAACGGCTACTTCCTGCAGGTTGGCGCCTACAAGACCTCGGCGGATGCCGAGCAGCAGCGCGCGCGCCTCGCCTTCCAGGGCTTCGAATCGAAGGTCACGCAGCGCGACGCCGGCGGGGTCACCTACTTCCGCGTGCGCATCGGGCCGTTCTCGAAGTTCGACGACATGAATTCGGCCCGCCAGCGCCTGTCCGACGCCGGGGTCGATACCGCCGTGATCCGCTTTACCAAGCAGTAATGTGCCGTCATGCGCCGCCGCTGAACCTCAGCGCGCGGCGCGAGTCTCAAGCACGGCAGAGGCCTGCCGCCACACTCTCGTAACGGTGACAGCCCCGCGTTTTGCCGCGCCGCCGCGCTACCGTTATTCCGCCTAATCTGGGTCCACAAGACATGAAAAAACTGCTGAGCATTCTCTTCCTTTCACTCGGCCTCGTCAGCGCGGCCGTTGAGGCATCGCCGGCTGCACCGGTCGCCGGCAAGGACTACACGGTCCTTTCGTCGCCCCAGCCGATCGACGTGCCGGCCGGCAAGATCGAAGTCACCGAATTCTTCTGGTACGGCTGCCCGCACTGCAATGAATTCAACCCGTACCTTGAAGCGTGGGTCAAGAAGCAAGGCCCGGATGTCGAGTTCAAGCGCGTACCGGTGGCCTTCCGCGACGATTTCATCCCGCATTCGAAGATGTACCACGCGCTCGACGCGCTGGGTCTCGCGCAAAAGCTCACGCCGGTCGTCTTCAACGAAATCCACGTCAACAAGGACTACCTCCTGACGCCGGAAGACCAGGCCAAGTTCCTCGCCAAAAACGGCGTGGACCCGAAGAAGTACCTGGACGCGTACAACTCGTTCTCGACGCAAAGCGAAATCCAGCGCGACAAGAAGCTGCTGGATGACTACAAGATCGACGGCGTGCCGACCCTGGCCGTGCAGGGCAAGTACGAAACCGGCCCGGCTGCGACGAACAGCCTGCCGGGCACGATCCAGGTGCTCGATTATTTGGTCGCCCAGGTCCGCGCCAAGAAGATGTAAAACGCGAGGCGCCGGGATGAATTCGACACTCAAGGTTTTCATTACCGGCGCCTCCAGTGGCATCGGACTCGCGATCGCCGCCGAATATGCGCGGCGCGGCGCGATTCTCGGCCTCGTAGCCCGCCGCGCCGACGCGCTGGCGAGCTTCCAGCAGGCTCATCCGCAGAATTCCATCTCCCTCTACCCGGCCGACGTGCGCGACGCCGACGCGCTCGCCGCCGCGGCCGAGCAGTTCATTGCGCAGCACGGCTGCCCCGACATCGTCATCGCCAATGCGGGCATCAGCCAGGGCGCCGTCACCGGCCGCGGCGACCTGCGCGCGTTCCGCGAAGTCATGGACGTCAACTACTTCGGCATGGTCGCCACCTTCGAGCCGTTCGCGGCGGCCATGATGGCCGCACGCAAAGGCACCCTGGTCGGGGTCGCGAGCGTAGCCGGCGTGCGCGGCTTGCCGGGCTCGGGCGCTTACAGCGCCTCCAAGGCCGCTGCGTTCAAGTACCTCGAAGCGCTACGCGTCGAGATGCGGCCGAAGGGGGTCAACGTCGTCACAATCGCCCCCGGCTATATCCGCACGCCGATGACGGCGCACAACCCGTATCCGATGCCGTTCCTGATGGACGCCGACCGCTTCGCCCTCAAGGTCGCGGATGCGATTGCGCGTAAGACGCGCTTCGCGATCTTCCCGTGGCAGATGCGCGTGGTGGCCATGTTGCTGCACGTGCTGCCGCGCTGGATCTACGACCGCGCCTTCGAAAAAGCCCCGCGCAAGCCGCGCGCCGCCGACTAGGCCATGACAGCGAGTGCGCTCGATGCGACCGGCATCGCGCACGAAACCTCCCACAGCGTCGCCTATTTGGCGCGGTATGCTTGCACTGGCTGCACGCGCTGAGCCGCCCTTGGTGTGTCCATATGGATATGCCGATTAGTTCGTTGTCGCCACAACCACCCTTCGATAAGCTTTCGCCCAGGCGGGATCGCGCAGCCACGCACTGCGCCTGTTAGGAGATCCAATGCGTATGCGCTTCAAACTGCCCGTCACCGTCATTGCCGCCCTGCTCGTCACAGCGCCTGCGCTGGCCCTCGCCAAGCCGCTGACCGTGTGTACGGAGGCGAGCCCGGACGGCTTCGATGTCGTCCAGTTCAATTCGCTCGTCACGACCAACGCGTCGGCCGATGTGATTTTCAACTCGCTGGTCTCGTACGACGAAGCCGAAAAGAAGGTGGTGCCGGCCCTCGCGCAAAGCTGGGACGTGAGCCCCGACGGCCTCACGTATACGTTCCATCTGCGCCCCAACGTGCAGTTCCAGACCACCGACTACTTCAAGCCCACCCGGCCGCTTAACGCCGACGATGTGGTGTTCACGTTCAGCCGGATGCTCGACGACAGCAATCCGTGGCACAAGGTGACGGGGGCGAGCGGATTCCCGCACGCACAGTCGATGGGCCTGCCGAAGCTGATCAAGTCGGTCTCGAAGGTCGACGACAACACGGTGAAGTTCGAGCTGAACCAGCCGGACGCGACCTTCGTCTCGATCCTGAGCATGGGCTTCGCGTCGATCTACTCGTCCGAATATGCTGACCAGTTGCTCAAGGCGGGCAAGCAGGTGGACCTGAACGCCAAGCCGATTGGCACTGGGCCGTTCGTGCTGAAGAGCTACACCAAGGACGCCGTGATCCGCTATGACGTGAATCCGTCGTACTGGGGGCCCAAGCCGAAGATCGACCGCCTGATCTACGCGATCACGCCGGACGCCACCGTGCGCGCGCAGAAGGTCAAGGCGGGCGAATGCCAGATCGCGCTGTCGCCGAAGCCCCAGGATGTGGCTGACGCCAAGACCGACAAGTCGCTCGCCGTGGTGCAGACACCGGCCTTCATGACCGCGTTCGTCGCGCTGAACACCGAGAAAAAGCCGTTCGACAACCAGAAGGTGCGCGCCGCGCTGAACATGGCGTTCGACCGCAGCACCTATCTGAAGACGGTGTTCGACAACACGGCGACCCCGGCGGTCAACCCGTTCCCGCCGAACACGTGGAGCTACGACAAGGCGGTCAAGGCCTGGCCGTACGATCCTGTGAAGGCGAAGAACCTGCTCGCCGAAGCGGGCTTCCCGAATGGCTTTTCGACCACCATCTGGGTGCGGCCGACCGGCAGCGTGCTCAATCCCAATCCGAAGGCCGGCGCCGAACTGCTGCAGGCCGACCTCGCGAAGATTGGCGTGAAGGCGGACGTCAAGGTGATCGAATGGGGTGAGCTGATCAAGGAAGCCAAGCAGGGTCAGCACGATACGCTGTTCATGGGCTGGGCCGGCGACAACGGCGACCCGGACAACTTCCTGTCGCCGCTCTTTAGCTGCAATGCGGTGAAGTCTGGCATCAACTTCGCGCGCTTTTGCGACGCCGATCTCGACAAGCTGATCGCCGACGGCAAGGCCACGCCGGATCAGGCCAAGCGAGCCAAGGCGTATGAGGCCGCTCAGCAGATCATTCACGATCAGGCGCTGTGGATTCCGCTCGGTTATCCGACCGCATCGGCGATCACGCGCACCGATGTGAGCGGGTATCACGTGAGTCCGTTTGGACGGCAGAATTTTGTGACGGTGGCGGTGCAGTAAGAGCCTGTGCTGCTGCGCGCAGATACAAAAGCCCGGTTGCGTTGCACCGGGCTTTTTTTGCGCACATACCGCCTCGTGACAACGCGCCATGCAGCGCGGCCTTGCCCCGCCAAACCGCCGATTGCTATACTGCGCGCACTCCTTCTTCCCCGGACATCAGCCAAAGTGAACAACTAAGCCATCCAGAATGTTTTCGCAGCAGACCGCAACAAGCGTCCCTGCGAAGGTCGCAACACATTTTTGGAGGTGCTTATGGCTCATGTTACGCCATCGTCCCCACTCGTTTCGCTGCAGCAGGTCTCGTTCCATTTCGACGACGGCGCCGCGCTGTTCGATTCCCTTAGCCTGACGTTCGACCACATCCGCACCGCAATTGCGGGCCGCAACGGCGCGGGTAAAAGCGTCCTTGCGCGGTTGATTGCAGGCGAGCTCGCACCGTCTTCAGGCGCGATCGAGCGCTACGGTTCCGTTGCGTTTGTTGCGCAGAACACCCTCGCCCAAGCGGGAGAAACCGTTGCACAAGCGACGGGGCTCGCCGGCACGCTCGACGCATTGGCGCGCCTTGCGAACGGCACGGCTCATGCCGACGACATCGATCATGTCGGCGATCGATGGGATCTTGCGACGCGCCTCGACGCAGCGCTCAAGGAGGCGGGCTTAGCCGAACTCGATGCTACGTATCCGGCCGACGAGTTAAGCGGCGGCCAACGCGCACGCGTGGCGCTGGTAGGCGCACTGCTTTCCGGCGCGGATCTGCTCGTGCTTGATGAACCGACCAATCATCTCGACGCGGCCGGTCGCGCATGGCTGCACAACGTGCTCGACACGTGGCGCGGCGGCCTGATCGTCGTGAGCCACGACCGGCAGATGCTCGGCAGCGTCGAGCGGATCGTCGAACTGGCGCCGCACGGACCGCGCCTCTACGGTGGCAACTACGATATCTTCTGCGCGCAACGCGAAGCCGAACGACAGGCTGCCCAGGCTGCGCTCGACCACGCCCGGACCGAACGCACCCGCGAACGGCGGCGGCTGCAACGCGAGCACGACACGATCCAGCGGCGGGCCGCGGGAGCACGCCGTCATGCGGAGACCGCCAACGTATCGAGCTCGGAGCGTTTCACGCTAAAGGGCAAAGCAACGGAAATCATGGGGCATGTCCGCCGCGCCCAACAGGATTTCAAAGTGGAGCTCGACATGCGTGTGCGAGATGCCGCCGCCCGTGTGCTACCCGAAAGCGCCGTTTTACTGTCGATGCCGGGCGCAGCCGTGCCTGCACGCCGCAAGGTGTTCACGCTCGAGCAAGCGCGCCTGCCGTGGCTGGACACCAACCATCCCGCAGCACGGATCACATGGGCGGCCGAAGGTCCGATGCGCATTGCGGTGATGGGTCCCAACGGTTGCGGCAAGTCCACCTTGTTACGGCTACTGGCTGGTAACCTAACGGCCGTGAGCGGTGTCTGCGCGACGCACGTCCCCAGCGCTTACCTCGACCAGGAACTCAATCTGCTCGACCCAGAGCGTTCGCTCGTCGAGCAGTTGGGGTTGCTCGATACGCCGCTCGCCGAAGGTGAACTACGCAGCCGCCTCGCGCTGCTGCAACTCGACGCGCCACGCGTCACGCAACCCACGCGGCTACTGAGCGGTGGTGAACGCCTAAAAGCAGCGCTCGCGTGCGCGCTGTGGCGTGGCACACCGGCGCAACTGCTATTGCTCGATGAACCGACCAATCACCTCGATCTTGAGTCGGTGCTGGGGTTCGAAGAGGCGCTAGCCAATTTCCCCGGCGCGATTGTGGCGGTGTCGCACGACAGTGATTTTCTGGCCGCCCTGCAACCGACGCACACCATGCGATGGACCGGTGAAGGCTGGCGCTTCGAGCCCGTCGTGGCTTGAAACGAGCACGGTTTAGGGCGCAAACCGTATCACCCCATCCGCATCCAGGGTCCGCTTAAACTCGCCCGCGAGCCATAGCAGGTGCAAGTGAGCGAGCGCCTCTCCCATCGCAAACGTCATCTGGTGAATGTCGAGTTGCCGCTTGAACATCAGCGGCACGATATCGGCCGCGCTGCGCGGCTTTTCGGCGCAAGCCTCGCGCACCTCGGCGAGCCGCGCGTCGTGATGCTCACGCAGTTGCCCGATACGGGTTCGCACACCGCGAAACGGCTTGCCATGCGACGGCAGCACCAGGGTGTCCTCGGCCATCACCTCGTAACGGCCCAAAGATTCCAGATACAGCGCGAGCGGATTGCCCTCCGGCTCCATGTCGAACACCGACACGTTGGTGGAGATGCGCGGCAACACCATGTCACCCGAAATCAGCACGCCGTCCGCCTCGTTATGCAGCGCACAGTGCTCCGGCGAATGACCGAAGCCGGTCACCACCCGCCACGTCTTGCCGCCAATCACGATGCTCTGGCCTTCACGCATGCGCCGATACTGCCCCGGCACCGCAGGCACGAGATTCGAGTAGTAGCTCGTGCGATTGCGCAGTTTATCGAGCGAGGCCTCATCGGACAGGCCATGCCGCGCGAAGTGGCGCGCGGCGCCCGCACCGCCCGCATTCGAACCGTCGCCCGCCGCCATCACCCGTGCCTGCATGTATTCGCCGAGCGTCATCCACAAACGCACGTCCCAGCGCTGCTTGTCGCCGCCCGCGCAGATCCAGTGCGCGAGACCGATGTGATCGGGATGGCAGTGCGTGACGATCACCCGCAGCACCGGCAAACCGTCGAGCAGCGTGTCGAACACCTGCTCCCAGTTCGCCTTGATCGTGTCCGAGGTGATCCCGCAATCGACCACCGTCCAACCCTGCTGACCGTCGATCTCATCGCGCAGAAGCCACAGATTGATATGGTCCAGCGCAAACGGCAGCGGCATGCGCAGCCAGAACACGCCAGGCGTCACTTCGAACGCGTGGCCGGGTTCCGGCAGGGTGTCCTTGAACGGGTAGTCGAGTTGATGTTCGAGTGCATTCATTGTGGGGTCTTCCTCCATCGCCCGGGCGGTAAGCGCCGGCGATTCTGCCGCCGGGCGCCCGGGTTGCGCTTTACTCAAGTTGACGATAACGTAAACGTCGATTCTATCGTCCAATCCGTTTTTCTGCCCGGCCACGGGACGTCCCAATGAACACGCAATACACCATCACCGAACTCGCGCGTGAATTCGACGTCACGCCACGAGCAATTCGCTTCTACGAAGACCAGGGTTTACTCTCGCCGAGTCGCGAAGGGTCGAGCGGATTGCGGCGCGTCTACTCGGGCCGCGACCGCACGCGCCTGAAGCTGACGCTGCGTGGCAAACGGCTGGGCTTCACTTTGTCGGAAATCCGCGGCCTGCTCGATCTTTACGAATCGCCAACCGACACCGTGCCGCAATTGCACGCGTTCCTGGATACCGTGACACGGCATCGCGAAGTGCTGGAGCGCCAGCTTGAAGACCTGAACGCGACGCTCGAAGACCTCGCGCAATACGAAGCCCAGGCGCGGGCGCTGCTCGAAAGCGGCACGCGCGAGCCGCATGGGCTGGCATCGGATGCGCGCTCGCCATGAATCACTTTCCCAAGCTGCTGTCGTCGCAAATCGGCTTCGACGTCGCACAGACGATGCTCGAAGGCTTCGACCGGCACTACCGGATTTTCCGCGACGCCGCGATCCACGCCAAGGCCCTGTTCGAGGCCACCGATTGGCATGGCCTGCAGCGACTCGCCCGCGAGCGCATTACTTCGTATGACGAACGGGTCGAGGAATGTGTCGAGCTGCTCGAGGACGAATACGACGCAGAAAATATCGACGACGAGGTCTGGCAGCAGATCAAGCTCCACTACATTGGGCTGCTGACCACGCACCGGCAGCCCGAGTGCGCGGAGACGTTTTTCAATTCCGTGTGCTGCAAGATCCTGCACCGCTCGTACTTCAACAACGACTTCATCTTCGTGCGCCCCGCCATCTCGACGGAATACATCGAGAACGACGAGCCTGCCGCCAAGCCGACCTACCGAGCGTACTACCCCGGCAAGGATGGTCTCGCCGCGACGCTCGAGCGCATCGTCACGAATTTCCAGCTTGAACCGGCGTTCGAGGACCTGCAGCGCGATGTCGGCTGTGTGATGCAGGCCATTCACGACGCGTTCGGCACCTTCGACGAAGCGGCCAATTTCCAGATTCATGTGCTGTCGTCGCTGTTTTACCGCAACAAGTCGGCGTATATCGTCGGCCGGATCATCAACGGCGATGCGCTGCTGCCGTTCGCAGTGCCGCTGCGCCACGTGAAGCCGGGCCTGCTCGCGCTCGATACCGTGCTGCTCAAGCGCGACCAGCTGCTGATCATCTTCAGCTTCTCGCACTCGTACTTTCTGGTGGACATGGAAGTGCCGTCCGCCTACGTCGAGTTTCTCGGCACCATCATGCAGGGCAAGCCGAAGGCGGAAATCTATACCTCGGTCGGCTTGCAGAAGCAGGGCAAGAACCTGTTCTATCGCGACCTGCTGCACCACCTGTCGCATTCGAGCGATCAGTTCATCATCGCCCCAGGCATCAAGGGGCTGGTAATGCTGGTGTTCACACTGCCGTCGTTCCCCTACGTATTCAAGCTGATCAAGGACAACTTCCCACCGCCGAAGGAAACCACCCGCGAGCTGATCCAGGGCAAGTATCAACTCGTCAAACGGCATGACCGGCTGGGGCGCATGGCCGACACACTCGAATATTCGAGCGTGGCGCTGCCGTTGTCGCGCCTCGACGAAGCGCTGCTGCGCGAACTGGAAAAGGAAGTGCCATCGATGATCGAATACGAGGGCGACAACCTCGTGATCCGCCATTTGTACATCGAGCGTCGCATGGTGCCGTTGAACCTCTACCTGCAAAACGGCAGTGACGAGGACGTCGAGCACGGCATCCGCGAATACGGTGATGCTGTGAAGGAACTGATGCAGGCGAACATCTTCCCCGGCGACATGCTGTACAAGAACTTTGGCGTCACGCGTCATGGCCGCGTCGTGTTCTACGACTACGATGAGATCGAATATCTGACCGACTGCAACGTGCGCGCCGTGCCGCCGCCGCGCAACGAGGAAGACGAACTGTCCGGCGAGCCGTGGTATTCGGTCGGCCCGCATGACATCTTTCCCGAAACGTACGGGACCTTCCTGCTTGGCGACCCGCGCGTGCGCCGCGCCTTCATGCAGCACCATGCAGACTTCTTCGAACCCGCGCTGTGGCAACGGCATAAGGACCATCTACTCAAAGGCGAATTGCCCGACTTCTTTCCCTACGACAGCAGCGTGCGCTTCTGCCTGCGCTACCCGGAACGTTTCGCTCCGGCAACCAGGGCGGATACAGTCAGCAAGCCAGGCGAAACCAAGGCAGCGCACGACCCTGCTGCGCGCGCGGCATAAACGGATATGAATCCCATGCCACGCTCGCCCCTCCCGCAACGACATCGACCGGTCCATCGGTCCAGCAACCGAGCCGACTCACCATGAACGCAAAATCCTCCTCTCCGCCCAACCCGCTCGCCCACCTGTTCGACAACAACGACAGGTGGGTCGCCCGCGAACTGGCCAAGGATCCCGAGTATTTCTCGCGCCTTGCCGACCAGCAGGCGCCCGAGTACCTGTGGATCGGCTGCTCCGATTCACGTGTGCCGGCCAACCAGATAATCGGCCTGCCGCCTGGCGAAGTGTTCGTGCATAGAAACATCGCCAACGTCGTGGTGCATACCGATCTGAACTGCCTCTCGGTAATCCAGTTCGCCGTCGACCTGCTGAAGGTCAAGCACATCATGGTGGTAGGCCACTATGGCTGCTCGGGCGTCGCCGCCGCGCTGCACGGCCGGCGCGTCGGTCTCGCGGACAACTGGCTGCATCACGTGCAGGACGTGCGCACCAAGCACGCGGCGCTGCTCGAAGAGTGGCCGCTCGGTGAAGCGCGCCACCGGCGCCTCGTCGAACTGAACACGATCGAGCAGGTCGTCAACGTATGCCGCACCACCATCGTCAACGACGCCTGGGCGCGCGGCCAGGAACTGACCGTGCATGGCTGGGCCTATGGCGTGCACGACGGCAAGGTGCGCAATCTGGGCATGATGATCGGTGCGCCCGGTGAGCTGGATGAAACGTATTTGAAGTGTGTCGCCGCGGTATCCGCGGGCGGTGCGCATAAAACAGACAACGACGTGGTCGCGGCAGATGCGGCCAGGCTCGGCGATGTGCCGGCCGTCGTCGAAGGTGTCATCAAGGAGCTAAAACATGAGTGAGACGAAGCGCGATAACCAGGCCGATCCGATTGTGATCGTTTCCGTCGCCCGTACGCCGATGGCGGCGTTCCAAGGCGACTTCGCGACGCTGAACGCGACGCAACTCGGTGCGATTGCCATCGAAGCGGCCGTCAAGCGCGCGGGCCTCGAGCCTGGGCAGATTGACGAAGTGGTGATGGGCTGCGTGCTGCCTGCGGGACTTGGCCAGGCGCCGGCCCGTCAGGCGGCGCTAGGCGCGGGCCTGCCGCTCGCCACCGGCAGCACCACCGTGAACAAGATGTGCGGCTCCGGCATGCGCGCGGCCATGTTCGCGCACGACATGCTGGCGGCCGGCTCGGTGGAGGTGATCGTCGCCGGCGGCATGGAAAGCATGACCAACGCACCGTACCTGCTGCCGAAAGCGCGCGGCGGCATGCGCATGGGTCACGGCCAGGTGATCGACCACATGTTCTACGACGGCCTCGAAGACGCCTATGACAAGGGCCGCCTGATGGGCACCTTCGCCGAGGAATGCGCGGCATCGTTCGACTTCACGCGCGAGGCGCAGGACGCCTTCGCGGTGGAATCGCTCAAGCGCGCCAAGCGCGCCAACGAGGATGGTTCGTTCGCGTGGGAAATCGCCCCGGTCAAAGTGGAAAGCCGCAAGGGCGATGTGACGATCGAGCGCGACGAACAGCCGTTCAAGGCGAACCTCGACAAGATCGCGACGCTCAAGCCCGCCTTCAGCAAGACCGGTACGGTGACGGCAGCAAACTCGTCGTCGATTTCCGACGGCGCTGCGGCGCTGGTGATGATGCGCGAGTCGACCGCCAGGCGGCTCGGCGTCACGCCGCTCGCACGCGTGGTCGGCCATTCGACTTTCGCTCAGGAACCGGCGAAGTTCACCACCGCGCCGGTCGGCGCTATCCGCAAGCTGTTCGAGAAAAACGGCTGGAGTGCGAACGAAGTCGATCTGTATGAAGTCAATGAAGCATTCGCCGTGGTCACGATGGCCGCGATGAAAGAGCACCATCTGCCGCACGAGAAGGTCAACGTGAACGGCGGCGCCTGCGCACTGGGTCATCCGATCGGCGCATCGGGCGCGCGCATTCTGGTCACGCTGATCGGCGCGCTGAGGCAGCGCGGCCTGAAGCGCGGCGTGGCGACGCTGTGCATCGGCGGCGGCGAAGCCACCGCGATGGGCATTGAACTGCTGTAAGACGTCGCGCGTGTGCCGTGCCCGCTGCGTGCTGCACGAGCGGGCACGGCGCATGCGGCAGGCGCTGTATTGAACCGTGAGGGGAACCTATGAAAACCGTGTTGATCGTCGGTGCGTCGCGCGGCATTGGCCGTGAGTTTGCGCGCCAGTACAAGAAGGCCGGCTGGCGCGTGCTGGCCACCGCGCGCGACGACGCCTCGCTTCAGGCACTCGAAGAACTCGGCGCAGAGACCTTCTCGCTCGACATCACCGTGCCTCACGAGATTGCCGCACTCGGCTGGAAGCTCGATGGCGAGCGGCTCGATGCGGCGTTGCTGGTATCGGGCGTGTACGGTCCGCGCACCGACAGCGTCGAAACCGTCACCGCCGAGGACTTCGACGAAGTCATGGTGACCAACGTACGCGGCCCGATGCAACTGATCCCGATCCTGCTGCCGCTGGTCGAAGACGCCAATGGCGTGCTCGCGGTGCTGTCGAGCAAGATGGGCAGCATTACCGAGGCGACCGGCACCACCGGCTGGCTGTATCGCGTGAGCAAGGCGGCGCTCAACGACGCGCTAAAGGTCGCCTCGCTGCAGACACGGCGCGCGTCCTGCGTCGCGCTCCACCCCGGCTGGGTACGCACCGACATGGGCGGCGCGCAGGCGGCAATCGATCCCGAACGCAGCGTGACCGGCATGCGCCAGGTGCTGGCCCAGGCGGCCGCGTCACACGAATCGTTTAACGGCCGCTTCTTCCAGTACGACGGTACGCCGCTCGAGTGGTGAGGAAACGCAAGCATGTTGCTTGACGGGAATACGATTACCTTCTGAAGAATCGATGAACGCCCAATCCTTGACTGCACAACGACCTGCCGAATGCCCATGCGGCGGCGCCACGCCGACGCAGCGCAGCGGCGCGAAAGCACCGGGCTTCGCAGCGTGCTGCGGACGCTATATCGACGGCGGCGAGGCCGCACCCAGCGCGCTGGAACTGATGCGCTCGCGCTATAGCGCCTATGTGCTCGGTGCGAACGACTATTTGCGCGCTACGTGGGCGCGCGAGACCTGCCCCGCCGATCTAGACGCAGACCCCGACGCGTCCGATGCGCCGCGCTGGCTCGGTCTGCAGATCAGGCGCTTCGCCGCACAAGACGAGCGTCATGCCGAAGTCGAATTCATCGCCCGTTACAAGGTCGGCGGGCGAGCTCACCGTTTGCACGAATTGAGCCGCTTCGTGCGCGGCGATGATGGACACTGGCGCTACGTCGACGGCGACGTCAGCGACACCTGAGACCCGCCCCATCCAGAGCCGCGCGGTAAGGATCTGTAATCATTTCGCGCGGCGCTTGCAGGTTGCTTGCGCACGGCCACTGCGCAATTAATCGCGCCTTCACATATGCCCCTCAAAATGGCGCTGCCCTGTGTGTTGGCTGGCTACCACATCGGTCATTTCTCCCGCTCTTCTCTTCCGGCCGCGTGGCCCCGTATCTTCGCGGCCTGTGCGACGTGTCGAGCACTGCGAATTTTTTCTCGCGGGTTCTCCTTAATTGCACAAGCGCAATTTGTCGTGCCAGGATCGGCCTGTAGGTTTTGTAGCGACACGTTGCGAGGGGCGGTCCAAACCTTCCCCGCAAGGATGGACAGAAGCTGCGCCGGGCCTTGATGGTTTGCGGTTTGACGGCAGTTTCATGTGACATCGTGTGTGGCTCATCCTCGACGCGTGGGGTCGCGTCGGCCAGGCTGGTGGGTTATCCCGTGCGATCTCGAACCGCGTGCGAGCGCCAAGCGCGCCACGCATGCGAGTGTCTTTTTGTCGCCGCAAACCTTGCCGAAAGGCAACTGTCAGCGGATAGCAAAAGACAGCGGGCGATGCAGGTTTTAAGGACGTACTTCAGGGCAGGTGTGGCGAATGGGTTGCAGAAAGTTTCTTACGGCGGGTGTGGTGGTGTGCGCATGGGCAGGCTGTACCGTGTCGCTCGCGCACGCCGATCCGCTGGCCGAATCGCAGCCCGGTCCTCTGACGCGCGCCGAAGTCCCGCGAATCGCCCTGGACGACGACACCTATCTGCCGCGCGCCAGCCTCAACGAACAGATCATTCGCGTCCCGGTGGACGCCGCCGGCACGATCACGCTTGAAACGACGATCTACAAGCCGGACGGTCCCGGACCGTTTCCGATGATCGTCTTCAACCACGGCAAGATGCCCGGCGACCCGCGCCAGCAATCACGCAGCGACCCGCTGCCATTTGCGCGCGAGTTTGTCCGCCGCGGCTATGTGGTGGTGGCGCCGAACCGCCAGGGTTTCGCGCAATCGGGCGGCAGCTACGAGCAGGACGGCTGCGACGTCGAGCGTAACGGCCTGGGCCAGGCGGGCGATGTCGCGGCAACGGTGGCCTTCATGTCGAAGCAGCCGTATGTGGACGCACAGCACATTGTGGTGGCGGGCACCTCGCACGGCGGACTGGCAACGATCGCCTACGGCGTCGAAGCGGCGCCGGGCGTGCGGGCGCTGATCAACTTCTCGGGCGGCTTGCGGCAGGACGCCTGTACGGGCTGGCAAGGCAATCTGACGAAAGCGTTTGGCGCTTACGGCGAGAAGACTCACGTACCTTCGCTGTGGCTGTACGGCGATAACGATTCGATCTGGTCGACACCGCTGGTGGCGGACATGTACGCGGCGTATTCGGCGCACGGCGCGAATGCGAAGATGGTGGATTTTGGCGCGTACAAGAATGACGCGCATCGGCTGGTGGGTGACCGTGATGGTGTGCGGGTGTGGTGGCCTGCTGTGGAAGCTTTCCTGGCGCGGGTTGGGATGCCGACTGGCGTGCAGTACCGCGTGGCGGATCCGGAGCCGCCCAAGGCGAGCGGCTATGCGGCGGTTGACGCCGTGAGCGCGGTGCCATTTCTTGATGATGCTGGACGCAATGGGTATCGGAATTTCTTGCATCAGTATCCTAGCCGGGCTTTTGCTGTTTCTGATTCTGGCGCGTGGTCGTGGGCTGAAGGAGGGGATGATCCGATGTCTGTGGCTGTCGCCAACTGTCAGAAGCAGAGTTCGGATCCTTGCCGGTTGTATGCTGTGAATGATGCTGTTGTCTGGAATGATGCGTCTTCGCAGACTGCGAGTTCTGGTGATGCTGGTGGTGGCTCCGCCGGGGAGAAGGGTGACGATAAGCGGGCTTTGGCTAGTCGGGAATAGGTTTTTTTTTGCTGCGCAGGCTTTTTTTTGTTGTTCTTAGGGTGTTGGCCTTTCCTTGCTTTGTTTTTGGTTTATTAGCGTTGCCCCTGTGCGGGGCGGCACCTACTTTTCTTTGCCGGCCGCAAAGAAAAGTAGGCAAAAGAAAGCGGGCTCACACCGCTAGCCCGTAGTGAGCCATCCCGGTCTGCCATCGGGAACGGCCCAAAACGAGACCCGTCTTCGCGTTTCCCCCGTTCGTGACACAGCACTCATCCGCTCCAGCGTCGCGCTACGCGCTCCGCCGCCGGGTATATCTCCTCCTCCAAACCTCATCGCAGCGCTTGCGCTACAGATATGTGTCCGCCCCGCAAGCCGATATGTTGAAGTTCGGTAATATTTCGCATAACGAACCGTTAACGTGTAACGTAGAAACGGGTGAACCCAACCGCCACGCACGTAGTGCGTAGGCGGGATGAATGAGCCCTTTGTCACTAAGGGGGAGTGTGCGAGGGCGGGTCTCGTCTTGGGCCGTTTCCGGTAGCAAACCGGGATGGCTCACTACGGGCTGGCGGTTGCAGCCCGCTTTCTTTTGCCTACTTTTCTTTGCGGCCGGCAAAGAAAAGTAGGTGCCGCCCCGCACAGGGGCAACGCTAATAGACCACTAAGAAAGCAAGGAAAGGCCAACACCGCAAAGAACAACAACCGGACACGAGGCGCCGCAGGCAACCCCACAAATTACGCAAAAACCCACCCCAAAAAAGGCGCCGCAGGCAAAAAGCCCCCCACTGAATCCAGATTTTTTTCTTATACCCCCATGACTTTGCCGTCGTCATCTCCGCGCAATTCCCCCCTTCTGGGAAGAACAGCCAAAACCTGCACACAACACCGCCAAACTCCATGCGCAGCAACAAAAAACCCCTACCCAACAGGTAGTGCACGAACAAAAAGAAAGCGCTAATCTCAACCCCGCCGCCGCAAGGCAAACAACGCAAAACCGGCCATCACCCCCGCGCACCGCCCCCAAAACCAGCAAACGCGCAGCGTAAAGAACCCAATGGCACACCGCGTAGCGAAAGAGAAAAAATCGCCCCGCCCCGTACCGGAGTAGTTTTTGGACACACGATCACCCAACGACTGGGTCACCCGCAGCCTCAATGCCGTCTGGCATCCCTGCACCCAGATGAAACACCACGAGCGCCTGCCGCTCATCCCCATCGCGCGCGGCGCCGGCCCCTGGCTCTATGACCGCGATGGGCGTCGCTATCTCGACGCCATCAGCTCCTGGTGGGTCAATCTGTTCGGCCACGCCAATCCGCGTATCAATGCCGCGCTCAAGGATCAGCTCGATACGCTGGAGCACGCCATGCTCGCCGGCTGCACCCATGAGCCCGTCGTCGAACTCTCCGAGCGTCTCGCTGCCCTCACCCAGCACACGCTCGGCCACGCTTTCTTCGCCTCGGATGGCGCGTCCGCCGTCGAAATCGCCCTGAAAATGAGCTTCCATTCATGGCGCAACCGCGGTTTCGCCGACAAGCAGGAATTCGTCTGCATTGCCAACAGTTACCACGGCGAAACCATCGGCGCCCTCGCCGTCACCGATGTCGCCCTGTTCAAGGACGCCTACGATCCGCTGATCCGGCACGCGCATGTCGTCGCTTCGCCTGACGCACGCGGCGCACAACCCGGCGAAAGCGCCGCTGACGTCGCGCGTCGTGCGCTCGAAAGCGTACGCGCCCTCTTCGAGGCGCGCAGCACGAAGATCGCCGCACTGATCGTCGAGCCGCTCGTGCAATGTGCCGCCGGCATGGCCATGCACGATCCATCGTATATCGCGGGCCTGCGGGCGCTGTGCGATCAATACGGCGTGCATCTGATCGCCGATGAAATCGCCGTCGGCTGCGGCCGCACCGGCACCTTCTTCGCCTGCGAACAGGCCGGCATCTGGCCGGACTTCATTTGTCTGTCGAAAGGCATCAGCGGCGGCTATCTGCCGCTGTCCATCGTGCTGTCGCGCGCCGAAATCTTCGCCGCGTTCTACGATGACGACACCGCCCGCGGCTTCCTGCATTCGCATTCGTACACCGGCAACCCGCTCGCGTGCCGCGCCGCGCTCGCCACGCTCGATCTGTTCGAGAGCGACAACGTGCTCACCGTTAACGCGAAGAAGTCCGCCACGCTGCACGCAGCGCTCGCGCCCTTGGCCGAGCACCCGCAGGTGCGCAACCTGCGTCAGTGCGGCACGATCTTCGCATTCGACGCTGCGCTCAGCGATCCTCAGCAAGCCAAAACGTTCTCGCGCCGCTTCTTCGAAAACGCCTTAAAGCGCGAGTTGCTGCTGCGGCCGATTTCGACCACCGTGTATCTGATGCCGCCATATATCCTCGACGACAACGAGCTCGCGCTGCTCGCCGCGCGTACCCGTGAGACCTTTGAAGCCACACTCGCGGAGGCCGCATGATGCCGTTGCTCAAAACGCTTGAACAAGGCCTGGCTGAACTCGACGCGCACGGTCTGCGCCGGCGTCGGCGCATTGCGGATACGCCGTGTGCTGCACACATGACGGTCGATGGCCGCGAGACCATCGGCTTTGCCAGCAACGACTATCTCGGTCTCGCCGCGCATCCCCTGCTGGTTGCTGCGATTGCCGAGGGCGCGCGTCGCTATGGCGCGGGTAGCGGTGGCTCGCATCTGCTGGGCGGGCATTCGCGCGCGCATGCGCAACTCGAAGACGACCTGGCGGAATTCGCCGGCGGCTTCGTCGACGCACCGCGTGCGCTGTACTTCAGCACCGGCTACATGGCGAATCTTGCGACGCTCACCGCGCTCGCCGGTCGCGGCACCACGCTCTTTTCCGATGCGCTGAATCACGCCTCGCTGATCGACGGCGCACGGCTCTCGCGCGCCGACGTGAAGGTCTACCCGCACGCCGACACCGAAGCCTTGAGCGCACTGCTCGAAGCGTCGGACGCCGCCGTGAAGCTGATCGTCACCGATACGGTGTTCAGCATGGACGGCGACGTCGCGCCGTTGCCGCGTCTGCTTGAACTCGCAGAGCGGCATGGCGCGTGGCTGGTGGTCGACGACGCGCATGGCTTTGGCGTACTCGGCCCGCAAGGCCGTGGCGCCATCGCCCATGAAGCGCTGCGCTCGCCGCATCTGATTTCGATCGGCACGCTCGGCAAGGCGGCCGGCGTGTCGGGCGCTTTTGTGGTGGCTCATGAAACCGTGATCGAATGGCTCGTGCAGCGCGCCCGTCCGTATATCTTCACCACGGCCTCGGTGCCGGCTGCGGCGCACGCGGTCTCGGCAAGCCTGCGCATTATCGGCGGCGAGGAAGGTGAGGCACGGCGCGCGCATCTGCGGCAACTGATCGCGCGGACTCGCGCCATGCTCAAGGCCACGCCGTGGTTGCCGGTCGATTCGCACACTGCGGTCCAGCCGCTCATCATTGGCGCGAACGACGCCACGCTTGAGATCGCCGCGGCGCTGGAAAGCGCGGGTCTGTGGGTGCCCGCCATCCGTCCGCCCACTGTGCCGGCAGGCACGTCGCGGCTGCGCATCTCGCTCTCGGCAGCTCATTCGCAGGCGGACCTCGACCGTCTCGAGGCCGGCTTGCAGCAACTGGGCAAGGCTGCCGCATGAACAAACCGCTCTCCCTGTTCGTCACCGGAACCGATACGGAAATCGGCAAGACGCTGGTCTCAGCCGCGCTCCTGCGCGGCTTCGCGCGCGCCGGCTTGCGTGCTACCGCCATGAAGCCGATCGCCGCCGGCGCCTTCGAGGTGGACGGCGTGTGGCACAACGAGGATGCCGACCAACTGGATGCCGCGGCCAGCGTGCTGCTGCCCCCCGAGCTTCGCACACCGTATCTGCTGAAAGCGCCGGCTGCGCCGCACATCGTCGCCGCACACGAGAACGTCACGCTCGATATCGGCCGCATCGTCGATTGTCATGCGCAGGCGTTGCAGCTTGCGGACATGGTGGTCGTCGAAGGGGTCGGCGGCTTTCGCGTGCCGCTCACCGATACCCAGGACACCGCGGATCTTGCAGTCGCGCTGAACCTGCCAGTCGTGCTCGTGGCCGGCATGCGCCTCGGTTGCATCAGCCATGCGTTGCTGACCGCCGAGGCCATCGCTGCACGCGGCCTGCATCTCGCGGGCTGGGTCGCGAACCGTGTCGATCCCGAGATGGGCTTTGCCGACGAAAACATCGCGGCGATCCGCAGCCGGCTCGATCGCCAGTACGGCGCGCCGCTGCTCGGCATCGTCCCGCATCTGAATCCGGTCTCCGCCGACACGGCGGCTGACTGCCTCAACACTGACTTGCTCTTGCAGACGCTGCGCACCGCGCGGCTCTGAACCACTTGATCTCCATCCATAAGGATTGACGATATGACCCAACTGAACCTCGACCGCCCGCAAACGGACGCGACCATTGCCAACGCAACCACGGCCGCGGCGTCCAGCGCACGCTATCGCGTCGCCGACATCATTGCGCTCTACGAGCTGCCGTTCAACGATCTGATGTTCCGCGCCCAGCAGGTGCACCGCGAGCATTTCGACGCGAACACCGTGCAACTGTCGACGCTGCTGTCCATCAAGACCGGCGGCTGCGAGGAAGACTGCGCGTACTGCCCGCAGTCGGTGCATCACGACACGGGCCTGAAGGCCGACAAGCTGATGCCGATCGACGAGGTGCTCGCCGCCGCACAGGTGGCCAAGGACAACGGCGCGACGCGCTTCTGCATGGGCGCGGCATGGCGCAATCCGAAGGATCGTCATCTCGAGCCGATCAAGGACATGATCCGCGGCGTGAAGGCGATGGGCCTCGAAACCTGCGTGACGCTCGGCATGCTGGAGACGCACCAGGCGCAAGGGCTGCGCGAAGCGGGCCTCGATTACTACAACCACAACCTCGATACGTCGCCCGAGTTCTACGGCCAGATCATCTCGACGCGCACCTACCAGGACCGTCTCGACACGCTTGAACGCGTGCGCGACGCCGGCATCAACGTGTGCTGCGGCGGCATTGTCGGCCTTGGCGAATCGCGCCGCGAACGCGCCGGCCTGATCGCGCAGCTCGCCAACATGGACCCGTATCCGGAATCGGTGCCGATCAACAATCTGGTGCAGGTCGAAGGCACGCCGCTCACCGGCACGGAAGCGCTCGACCCGTTCGAATTCGTGCGCACCATCGCCATTGCCCGTATCACGATGCCGCGTGCGATGGTGCGGCTATCGGCGGGCCGCGAGCAGATGAACGAGGCGCTGCAGGCCATGTGCTTCCTCGCCGGCGCGAACTCGATTTTCTACGGCGATCAGTTGCTGACCACCAGCAACCCGCAAGCCGAAGCGGACCGCAAACTGCTGGAACGCCTGGGCATCCGCGCCGAAGCCGCGCAACAGATGCCGCTCGACAAGAGCGGTTGCGAGCACGGCTGCGATGGGCATGCCGCGCCGAACTAAGCGGACAGGACGCGCAAGCGCCACTCTCGACGCGTGCACAGTCTCACACGCGTAACCGCGTAGAAGCGCCCAAAAGCTAAAAGGGCTGCCCGTTTGAGGCAGCCCTTTTACATATTGTGTACCTAAAACCCGCACCAGGAGAACGGCTTGCCGCGCCTCACACCCAGGCGTGACTCACGGCCTCGACCGCCTCTTCCTCGCGAAACCGCAGTGGCGCAGCGCAATGCACCAGCGTATCGACGAAGTACTTCGCCCGCGGCCACGGTCCGAAACCGGCCGCCGTGTTGATATGCCCGGCGTCGCCAAGATTCACGAACGCGCTGCCGAAGCGCTGCGCCAGCTCGCGCGCACCGGCGAGCGGCATCCACGGGTCGGTCTCGCTGCCGATCAGGATCGACGGAACGCCGAGACGGCGCGCCTCGAAGGCGCCAGCGAAAGCGAATTTTGCCGGGCTGGCCGGCGCGACGAACAGCACGCCCACGACGTCACCCACATACGAGGCCTGCTGCAGCGCATGAGCCGTCGCCAGACAGCCGAAACTGTGCGCCGCCAGCACAAAGGGACCGCGCTCGCGCGCCAGCACGTCGCGCAGCGACCGCGCCCAGCCGGCCACGTTCGGTGCATCCCAGTCAGCCTGTTCGATCCGCAATGAACGGGCGAACTGCCGTTCGAGCCAGGTCTGCCAATGCGCGCCTTCGCTGCCGTGCAGGCCCGGTACAGTCACGAGCCGCGGCGGCCATGTCGATTTGCTGCATGAAAGCATGATTCTCCTCGCTGCCGGAATCCGGGAGCCTATTGTGGAACGCCCGCCCGCAGGGACGAACCAACTTTTAGTGCTTTGCTTATTGGGGGGCTCCTGCACGGTATCGGCACAGGCCGCACGGGCCGCACCGGGCCGGCGCAGCGCGCCTGTATGCCGAATCGCACGTGATAGCCGTCGAAAAAGTAGAATGAAGCCTATTCATAAAACGGAGGAGGCCCTCATGTCGCAAGTGTCGTCAGCAATGGCTCGCGCAGCCCGCGCGTCCTGTCACGCGAGGCCGGTACTGCGCGCATGAAAGTCCTTTTTTACACGCCGCAGAGCGATGCCGCGTCCTGGCTCCACGATTTCGCCCGCGCCTTGCCTGAGGCCGAGCTGCGCGAATGGCAGCCGGACGACACCGCCCCGGCCGACTTCGCCATTGTCTGGCGTCCGCCGCGCGAGATGCTGGCCGGCCGCAGGGGGCTGCGCGCCATCTTCAATCTCGGCGCAGGCGTCGATGCGATTCTGGCGCTGGAGCGCGCCCATCCCGGCACGCTGCCGCGTGAAGCGCAGCTTGTACGGCTCGAAGACACCGGCATGGCGCGGCAGATGGCCGAATATGTGACGCACGCTGTGCTGCGCTATATGCGCCGTTTCGACGAATACCAGGCCCTGCAGGCACAACGGCGCTGGAAGGTGCTTGAACCGCATCCGCACGGCACCTTCACGATCGGCGTGCTGGGACTCGGCGTGCTCGGCACGCATGTCGCCCGCACGCTGGCCACGCTCGGCCTGCCGGTGCGCGGCTATAGCCGCAGCGCCCGCCAGATCGAGGGTGTGACCACCTATGCGGGCGAGGCGCGCTTCGAGGCGTTTCTCAGCGGCGTCAAGGTACTGGTGAACCTGCTGCCGCACACGCCGGACACGCATGACGTACTGAACCGGCGCACCTTCTCGAAGCTCGCGCAGGGCGCCTATCTGATCAACGTTGCGCGCGGCGCGCATCTGGTCGAGCAGGACCTGCTGGACGCGCTCGCGCAAGGCCAGATCGCCGCCGCGACGCTCGACGTGTTCCGCGAGGAACCACTGCCGGCCGATCATCTGTTCTGGCAGGAGCCGCGCATCACGATCACGCCGCACAGTTCGGCGGAGACCCTGCGCGAAGAGAGCGTGCCGCAGGTCGCGCACAAGATCATGGCGATGATGCGCGGCGAGCCGGTGAGCGGCGTGGTCGATATTGAACGCGGATACTGAATTCCCGATACAGCGCCGCCTCGTGCGGGCACATTGCATGGGACCGGAGTAGCGCGCCAAAGCGCAAACGCCGGTCGACACTGGAGACACATCATGGCCCTACCCCACGCCGTCAAGATCGTCGAAGTCGGTCCGCGCGACGGACTGCAGAACGAGAAAGACTTCGTTCCGACCGCCGTCAAGATCGAGCTGATCAACCGCCTCTCGGCGGCCGGCTTTCGCAATGTCGAGTCCGCCTCGTTCGTCTCGCCGAAGTGGGTGCCGCAGATGGCCGACGGCGCCGAGGTGATGGCCGGCATCGAACGCCGCTTCGGCACGGTCTACTCGGTGCTGACGCCGAACATGCGCGGCTTCGAAGGCGCGCTCGCGGCGCACGCCGATGAGATC
Organism: Burkholderia sp. 4M9327F10; assembly: GCF_005503145.1. GTDB lineage: Bacteria > Pseudomonadota > Gammaproteobacteria > Burkholderiales > Burkholderiaceae > Paraburkholderia. The sequence continues at coordinate 83,431 of NZ_SCNV01000008.1, forward strand.
GTGATCTTCGGCGCGGCCAGCGAAGCGTTTTCACAGCGCAACATCAATTGCAGCATTGCGGAGAGCATCGCGCGCTTCGAGCCCGTGGCCCGGGCCGCCAAGGAGCACGGCGTGCGGATTCGCGGCAGCGTCTCGTGCGCGCTCGGCTGTCCGTATCAAGGTGAGGTGCCGGTCGCGTCGGTGGTGGATGTGGTCGAGCGCTTCGCCGCGCTCGGCTGCGACGAGATCGATATCGCCGATACGATCGGCGTGGGGACGCCCAAGCGCACGCGCGAGGTGTTCGCCGCCGTCACCCAGGTGTATCCGCGCGAGCAACTGTCGGGGCACTTCCACGACACCTATGGCCAGGCGCTCGCCAACATCTATGCCGCGCTGCTCGAAGGCATCGAGATTTTTCATGCGTCGGTGGCGGGCCTGGGCGGCTGTCCGTATGCAAAGGGCGCCACCGGCAATGTCGCCACCGAAGACGTGCTGTATCTGATGAGCGGCCTCGGCATCGAGACCGGCGTCGATCTCGCCCAGGTCGTGGCGATCGGCGATTTCATTTCCAGCTCGATCGGCAAGCCGAACGTCTCGCGCGCAGGCAAGGCCTTGCTCGCGAAAGCACGCAGCGAACAAGGCTCGTGCGTCTAACCTCTCATTCACTGGAACGCGCTTTATGACGGACAACGCTTCTTCCCACGCCGACGATCTCAGCGCATTGCCAGATTCGGCCCGGCGCGTCGCGCTACTGCTGCGCGAGCGCGGCCACACCGGACGGGTCGTGATGCTGCCGGAAACCGGCAAGACTTCCGCCGAAGCCGCCGCGGGCCTCGGCTGCGAAGTCGCGCAGATTGCCAAATCGATCCTGTTTCGCCGCCGCGAAGACGACGCGCCGGTGCTGGTGGTGGCAAGCGGCGCGAACCGCGTCGACGAACAAAAGGTGGCTGCGCACGTGGGGGAGATTGCCCGCGCCGACGCCAAGTTTGTGCGCGAGAAGACCGGCTACGCGATCGGCGGTGTCTGCCCGATCGGCCACGCCACGCCGCCCGTCACGCTGATCGACGCGGATCTGCTCACGCTCGGGAGCCTGTGGGCCGCTGCGGGCCATCCCCATGCGGTGTTCAATCTCTCACCGCAGGAACTGGTTGCACTGACCGGCGCGCCGGTGGCCGACGTCGCGTTGCGAGAGAGCGCATGACGGCCGAAACGCTGAACCAGAACGACGTGATCGCGCCCGTGCCGTCGCCCTGCATCAACGTGTGCCGGATGGACCAGGCGAGCGGCTGGTGCGAAGGGTGTCTGCGCACGATCGATGAGATTCGTGGCTGGTCCTCCTACGACGACGCGACCAAACGCGCCGTCTGGGATACGCTCGACGCTCGCCACGCGCAGTGGATGGCGCAGAACCGGCAGACGGCGAAATGAATGTGGCGCCGCGAGTCGTGACGATCGGAGAGCGCTTCAGCAGTACGCTCACGCTTTCTGCAGACTCGGTCAAATCGTTCGCGACGCTCGTCAACGATCTGAATCCGCTGCATCACGACGACGCTTACGCCGCGCAGAGCCGCTTCGGCGGCCTGATCGCTTCGGGCACGCAGCCTACCGCGCATTTCATGGCGCTGCTCGCTACTCACTTCTCGCAGTACGCGCAGCCGCTTGGCCTCGAGTTCGATATCAAGCTGAAGAAGGCCGTGCATGCGCAGGACACCTTGACGATGAGCTGGCAAGTACGCGATGCGTGGTGGAAGCCGAGCCTGAACGGCGACCTCACGCAACTCGACGGCTCGGTCGTAAACCAGCGCGGTGAAACTGTGCTGCTGGGCGCAGCGACAATCCTTGTAATGCCCAGCAAGCCGAAGGCCGCTCATGAGATCGCTCACGAAACCGTGCGCCCAGCCGCTCAATCTGCTCAGGACTCCCAAAAATCATGAGCCTGCCCGAGTCGATCCAGGTATTCGAGCGCGGCTGGCTATCGTCGAACAACGTGCTGCTGGTCGACGACACGTGCGCCGCCCTTGTCGATACCGGCTACGCCACCCACGCACCACAAACGCTGGCGCTGTTGCAGGCGGCGCTCGGCAAGCGGCCGCTCGATCTGATCGTCAACACGCACCTGCACTCCGATCACTGCGGCGGCAACACGCTGCTCCAGGCGGTCTGGCCGTGCCGTACCGCGATTCCCGCAGCAGAAGCCGAAGCCGTGCGTCACTGGGACGAGGCGCGCCTGAGCTTTCGCGCCACCGGCCAGACCTGCGAGCGCTTCACCTTCACCGAGACGATTACGCCCGGCGCGCACCTCACACTCGGCGCACTGGACTGGGAAGTGCTCGGCGCGCCCGGTCACGATCCGCATTCGCTGATGCTCTATTGCGCAGAAGAACGCGTGCTGATCAGTGCCGACGCGCTGTGGGAAAACGGCTTCGGCGTGATCTTTCCGGAACTGGAAGGCGAAAGCGGTTTCGCTGAAGAACAGGCCGTGCTGGATGCGATCGCGAAGCTCGATGTACGCACCGTCATCCCAGGCCACGGCGCGCCGTTCACCCATGTTGCGCTGGCACTGGAGCGGGCATTTTCGCGCCTCGCGTGGTTGCGCGCCGATCCGGCGCGCAACGCCAAAAATGCGCTGAAAGTGCTGATCGTGTTCAAGCTGCTCGACGTGCGCGCAATGAGCTTCGAGGCGCTTGTGCAAATGCTCGACAGCGCCACGGCGATGCGTGCCGCGGCCGCCATGCTCAAGCCGCGCGACGCATGGCCGGCGCTGTTGCGTGAGCTGATCGCAGAGCTGGCCGCGACCGGCGGTCCATTGAGCGTGGATGGGGCGGACGGCTCGCGGATCGTGGCGCGCGGCGCGTGAGCGCCACCCCTTCACGAGCCTCAACGTCAACATCGACCCCACCGTCAAAAGCGGCCGCGCAAAAAAGAAAGCCGCTCGGCATAGATGGCGAGCGGCGGAATTCGGTCGACGTGATCATCGTCTGTTCAAATCATACCCGGATGGCATTTTTGGCCGCATCGGTGATTTCCCTACAAAACGATGACACATCGATGTCGGCGCGCGCCGAGGCAGATCCGCAGGGCCACGCCGACTGGCTCAGGTGGACGAGTAACGGCGTTGCGGCACGAGCCGCCAGCCGAGATTGACGCCCGCGGCGCCAAGCAGAATCAGCACCGCGCCGAGCACCTGCACCCAGGCGAGCTTCTGGCCGAACGCGACACAATCGACAATGATGGCGACCACCGGATAGATGAACGACAACGCGCCGGTCATCGCGGTCGGCAGTTTCTGGATCGCCCCGTAGAGCAGCACGTACATGATGCCGGTGTTCACCACACCAAGCGTCACGAGTTCGAGCCAATGGGCGGCGGTGGTCGGCAGCGCATCGAAGCGCACAAACGGCGCCAGCATCAGCACGCCCAGTCCCACCTGAATCAGCGCGATCAGATGCGGCGGTGTGCCCTTCAGATGCTTGGTGATGATCGACGACACCGCATACATGGCAGCCGCGCCAACCGCATAGGCGATCCCTTCGAGATACTGACCCGGCACGGCGAGCACGGCAGGCTCGACCCGCACGACGAACACGAGGCCCACGAACGCCACCAGCAACCACGCGACGGTCGATGCAGTGATGCGTTCGCGAAACACCAGTGCGCCGAGCGCGACCAGCATGAACGGCTGCGTGTTGTAGACAGCGGTAGCCATCGAGATCGACGCACGCGAATACGCCGCAAACAGCAGCACCCAGTTGGCGACAATCGCCACACCGCCGAGCGCCGCGAGTCCCAGCATGCGCCAGGAAAACAGCTTGCGCCGCAGTAGCCCCAGCGCGGCACAGACCAGCGTCAAGGTAGCGCCGCCGAACACGCAGCGGAAGAACACCACATTGAACGGGCTCTGCTGCGACGATACGACCAGCCAGCCGATGGTCCCCGACATCAGCATCGCGATGCTCATCTCGGCCGCGCCACGGCCTATGGCGCCCTCGCGCGCCGCATTGATCACCATCTTTCGCCTCCGGGATCGATCACTGTATGAGAGCAGTGTATTTAATCCAGACAGTCGAATACATGGCTAAAATTAGGTATTCAGATTTCGAAACCGAAGATTCGAAGGTGAGTATGGCAAAGCGCCTTACACCGGCCAGCCCTCCCGCGGCGCTCGACGACACCGACCGCACGCTGCTGGCCGCGCTTGCGGAAGATGCCCGCCAGCCGGTCAGCGAACTGGCGCGCCTGGTTGGCCTGTCTGCGCCCAGCACGGCGGAGCGTCTGCGCCGGCTCGAGACGCAAGGCGTGATCGAGCGCTTCACCGTGAAAATCGATCCACGCGCGCTCGGCTACACGCTACAGGCGATTGTGCGCGTGAAACCGTTGCCCGGTCAGTTGCACCTTGTGGAAGAAGTGATCCGGCGTATCCCGGAGTTCGTGGAATGCGACAAGGTAACGGGCGACGACTGCTTCGTCTGCCGTCTGTATCTGCATTCGATCGGGCAGCTCGACGAGATCCTCTCCAAGGTCACCGAGCGCGCGGAGACCAGCACCGCCATCATCAAATCGACGCCGGTCGAGCGCAGGTTGCCGCCGCTAGGCTGAACAACGCCAGGGCCGCCTACCAGGCTCTACGGCCCTACTGCTCAACGGCTTCGAAGAAAGACAACATCTCCCCCACCAGTTCCGCGGGCGACTCCTCCGGAATGTAGTGTCCGCACGGCAACGCCCGGCCGCTGACATCGCGCGCCACCCGGCGCCATTCGGCGAGCGGCTCGAAGCACTTCTCGATCACGCCCTCCTCGCCCCACAGCACGCGCAGCGGACAGCCGATCTTGTGGCCGCGCTCGATATCGGCGCGATCGTGTTCCAGATCGATACTCGCCGATGCCCGATAGTCCTCGCACATCGCATGCACCGCACCCGGTTGCCGCAACGCGCTGCGATACGCGTCGAGCGCCTCCGGTGCGAACGGCGCCAGCCCGGCGTGACGGCTGCCCATCACACGATCCACATAGACGTCCGGGTTCGCGCCGATCAGCGTCTCCGGCAACGGCTCAGGCTGGATCAGGAAGAACCAGTGGAAATACAGCGTGGCGAAAGTGCGGTCGGTGGCTTCATACATCGCCAGTGTCGGCGCGATATCGAGCAGCATCAAACGCTCGACCGCATCCGGATGATCGAGCGCCATACGGTGCGCAACTCTCGCGCCGCGGTCGTGCGCGCAGACCAGAAAGCGTTCGTAGCCGAAGTGACGCATCACCGCCACCTGATCGGCCGCCATCGCGCGCTTCGAATACGCCGCGTGCGTGGCGTCGCTCGCCGGCTTGGCGGAGGCGCCGTAGCCGCGTAAATCGGTAGCGATAACAGTGAAATGTCTGGCAAGCTGCGTCACGCACCGATGCCAGATCAGATGCGTCTGTGGATGGCCGTGCAGCAGCAGCAGAGGCGGCCCTGCCCCACCCTTGACCCCGTAGATATCGACGTCGCCCGCGGCGACCCGAAAGGGCGTGAAATCCTCGAAGGGCATAGCGAGTCTCTTGTCGTTGTTCGTCAAGGCATTGTAGGAGCGCCGTGTGTCCATCCGGGGTGGGATAGGTCACGCAGGCGTAGAACCTGAACACTCCTTCCAACCGTATCGCTCGCGCACGCGCAGCACGCGAACGGTCGTTCGCCTATAATCGAACGACCGTTCTTAAAATCACCCGCACCGACGGACGAAGCAGGCGCGGCGCCCGTCACGGCGTCACGTTGCGGTTGGTCCCGCTACACTTCATATACCTTGGGTGCGCCATGCGCACCGGTCCGCATTACAGGAGACTTGCACCATGGCATTGCCCGCTGTCCTGCAGCACCTTGCGCTGCCCGTTGTTGCCTCACCGATGTTTATCGTCAGCTACCCCGACCTGGTGCTGGCGCAGTGCAAGGCCGGCATTGTCGGCTCGTTCCCTGCGCTCAATGCACGGCCGGCGGAAATGCTCGACGAGTGGCTCACACAGATCCAGGCGTCGCTCGCCGAGCACAAGGCAGCCCATCCGGATGCAGTGATCGGGCCGATTGCCGTCAACCAGATCGTTCATCAGTCGAATGCGCGGCTCGAACATGACGTGCGCGTCTGCGTCGAACACAAGGTGCCGATTTTCATCACCAGCCTGCGCGCGCCGGCCAAGGAAATTGTCGACGCGGTGCATAGCTACGGCGGCATCGTGCTGCACGACGTGATCAATATCCGTCATGCGCAGAAGGCGCTGGAAGCGGGCGTCGACGGCCTGATCCTGGTGGCGGCCGGCGCCGGCGGCCATGCGGGCACCACCTCGCCGTTCGCACTGGTCGGCGAAGTGCGGCGCATTTTCGACGGTCCGATCATCCTCTCCGGCGCGATCGCCAACGGCGGCTCGATTCTCGCGGCACAGGCAATGGGCGCGGACCTCGCGTACATGGGCACGCGCTTTATCGCGACGAGAGAAGCGCATGCCGTGGAAAGCTACAAGCACGCCATCGTCAACTCGAGCGCGTCGGACATCATCTACACGAACCTCTTCACCGGCGTGCACGGCAACTACATCCGCGAGAGCATCGTCAACGCCGGACTCGATCCGGACGCGCTGCCGGAATCGGACAAGAGCGCCATGAATTTCGGCAACGACAAGGCGAAGGCGTGGAAAGACATCTGGGGCGCAGGCCAGGGCGTGGGGTTGATGGACGACGTGCCGAGCGTCGCCGAGCTGGTCGAGCGTCTGAAGAAGGAATATAACGACGCCCGGGCGCGGCTCGCGATTAGCCGTTGAACACACTCTCGTCGCCGGTCACGGCACGCGGCAAACGCTGGCGCATCAGCTAACGGCCAGTGCCTTGATCTGCTCGAGCGACGGCCACAGCGCCTCGTCAGCAAAGCGGGCCGCGAGGAAATCGACGAACGAGCGCACCTTCGCCGAGAGATGGCGGCGGCTCGCGTAGACGAGGTGGATCGGCAACTCGCGCGGCGGCGACTGCGTGACCAGCAGCGGCAGCAAGCGGCCGGTCGCGATGTCGTCGCCGATCACCTCTGTGCCGAGCAGCGCGACCCCGGCGCCTTGCAGCACGAGAACCCGTTGCGCTTCCAGGTGGTTGACGATCAGATTGCCGGAGAGGCGCACCCGCGCCCCGCCGTCACCCCCTGAGGAAGCGAATTCCGGCGCCGGCACGCCCGCGTACTGCAGATAATTGTGGCGCGACAGATCGGCCATACGCCTGGGCGTGCCATGCCGGCGCAAATACTCCGGCGAAGCGCACAGCACGAGATGCGCGGTGGCAATCTGGCGCGCGATCAACGAGGATGACTTTAGCCCATGCGGCGAGGCGCGGATCGCTACGTCGTAACCCTCGTCGATCAGTTCGACGACGCGGTCAGACAGTGTCATTTCCACCGTGACCTGCGGATACTGCGCGGCATAGTCGGCCACCGCGCTCATCACGTGACTCAGGCCGAACGCCGATAGCGACGAGACCCGCAGCCGCCCCTGCGGCACGACGCTCGCCGCACCCACCGCCTGTTCCGCCTCGTCGAGTTCGGTGAGCACCTGACTCAGGCGCTCGTAGTACTCGCGTCCGGCTTCGGTGGGCGCGACACGCCGCGTGGTCCGGTTCAGCAGACGCGCGCCGAGCTGCTGCTCCAGATGCATGACGTGCTTGCTGGCCATCGCCGCCGACATCTCCATGCGCTCGGCCGCGCCGACGAAGCTGCCCACTTCGACGACGTGGCGAAACACTTTCATGCTGACGAGGGTATCCATGGCAATCGCTCGTAGGAGGAATCAATCGATGCCATTTTGCCGTCTTTGTCAAAGGGGTGTTAGGAAAGAAGCGGTCGTAAGACCGATAAAAGCAGCCCAAAACAACAAAACCCCGCCCTCTTTCGAAGACGGGGTTTGCATAACAGCGCCACGCCGGGCATGGCCCCGCGCGGCAGCCAGAACGGCTTGTCAGAACTTGGTCCGGATACCGACGCCGTAGGTATCACCCGAGGACTGGCTGGTGAAGTGGTCGTACATATAAGCCGCGTAGACATCGGTGCGCTTGGACAGCGGGTAGTCGTAGCCGACCGACGCGGTCTGGCGCGTCTGATCCAGACCGCTGCCGTCGCGCGAATAGGCAAACGACGCCATGATCGAGCCCGGGCCTGCCGGCACCGTCACGCCGCCCTGTGCGGTGTTCACATGCCAGCTGCCGATGTCCTGCGCGTTATACGTGTACATGTACTGGCCGAAGAACTTGACGAACTTCAGGTCGTAGGACACGCCCAGTTGCGCGACGCTCTGGCTCTTCATGTTCGCCAGTCCGACGCTCTGCGCGAGGCTCGTCAGGTCGCCTGGGTTGTTGTTGAAGTTGACGTACTGATACACGCCGGTTGCCGCGAACGGGCCGTGGAAGTACAGGAACTGCGCGCTCCACTTCTTCGCGCCGTTCTCACCCGCCGTATTGCCGAGGGCGTACATCACGTTGCCGCTCAAGCCATTGAAGTTCGGCGTCGAATACTGCACGGCGTTGTTCCAGCCCGAGTCGCCGGCCACGCCCTGATCGGTGTTGTAAGTCGGGAACGTGCCGAGGCCCAGGTACGTATGCCAGACCATCGGCGAGAACTGGTAAGAGTCGACGAACGGGTTGAACAGAATCGTCGACACGAACAGCGGCGTCGTCAGCCGGCCGGCCGTGACTGTGCCATATGGCGATTCGATACCGACATAGGCGTTACGGGAGAACATCGTGTCGCCTGTGAAGCGGCCGTACTGGCCGTTCTGGGCGAGGAAGAAGCCTTCGATCGTGAAGATCGCCTTGTAGCCGCCACCCAGATCCTCCGCCCCCTTCATGCCCCAGTAGGACGTGGACATGCCGCCGCCCGACACTTCCGCTGCGCTCTTGCCGTCCGGAAATTTCTGCGCGCCGACCCATTCGTCGACCTGGCCATAGAGCTGCACGCTCGATTGCGCGAACGCCGACGATGCACCAGCCAGCAGGCCAGCGACAACGCTGGCCTTGAGAGTCGTGCCGAGCGCACGGCGGAAGTTTGTATTCATGGGTTCTCCTGTCTTTGTCAAAAGGGGGTATGGCTGTGCGGCGGGGAGCCGGCGTCAACGGTTTCTTGATCGTCCGTTAGATCGCCGGGCTAATCTGGGCGGGATCATCTTTGCGGACCATTTTCATGGACAAAAATATGGGTTGTTATTGCCGGTATATCGGTCTGATTAGTTTTGTCAGTTATCGGACTGATAACGCGCACTGAACCCTGACGCTCAGGGTCATGCGGCAACGGCGGCAATGGCCGAGAAGGCCCGCCAGGACTGCAACGCAAAGACGGATAACGGTTCAGGCACGCTACGGATGACGCGTGGGAGGGAAAATCAAACAATTTCACCGATCGAAGCCGGGACAAGCGTCGTGCTGTCACAAAAGTGTGGCGCGCATACGTCACTTATTGGCACAACGCGGCGGTGTCGTGTCGGGCCGGGCTCGACCACGAGGCTAAACGCGGTGGTGGATGTGGATCCGCGGGGAAGGAAGGGAAAGGCTTGAGAGGAGGAGAGGCTGGCGTTCGAGGGAGCGTCCCGCTGCCGCAAAGCCTCGCCCAGTCAGTTGCGGTACGGCGAGGGTGTCGGCGGCCGGCCCATGTAGTCGGGCGGGCGCGGCGCTTGCCGCGGAGCGCCATGTTCCTCGTTGTAGCGGGCTACATCCGCGCGGATCGAACCCGCGCGGACCAGCGTTTCATCTTCCGGAGGACGTGGTACCGAATGCGTCTCGGCGCTGACGGGCGTGATCGCCCCAGCGTACTGGAAGCCGCTGCGCGGCGGTTCGCTCCGGTTATCCGGCCGGTAAGCGCCGGCGCCCCGCTGCGGGGCGTTGTAGCCGCCGCGTGGGTTGCCCATGTTGTTTGCCACGCGCATATTGCGCTGCGCAGGCGCAGCCCTTTCAGCACGCGCGTCGTAGCCACGCGCACTGTGCCCATCGTGCTGGAAACCGGAGGAGCGTGCGAAGCCGCCGCCGGAGCCGCCGCCATGCGGCATTTCCGGCGCCTTCGCACAGGCGAGCGAGCAGAGCGCCGCGAAGGCTGCGCCCATGACCCACTGCCTTGTTTTCGCCCACCCTGCGTCCACCATGACTCACCTGCCCGAAGACCCGCCTGAAGCCCGCCGTTCGAGCTGCGGCGAGGCTTGTTTCAGGATTCGCTCTACCGTTGCGGACGATCCGCGACGGGCGTATCCCATTGGCCTTTGAGACGTAATTTATGGGGCGCTCCAAGGGGTGTCGAGGCAAAAAGTGTTAGGCCCGGCACTGCGTTGTAACACCATGTTACTGCGACGTTTTTTCGCGACAGACGCCTTGCGCAGAGGCGCAGTTAGGGCTTCTTAATTAGCGCTTTGTGGGCGTGCGGAACCCCGCCGAAAGCCTATTCCGCCGGATTATTTTCAGGATGCGGAAGCGGCCCAAAAGAAGGGTTCCTTCGACCTGAAAAAGGCATCTTCAGGCGAGCCAACAAAGATGGACCCGCGAACGCCGCTCGACAATACTGCGATCTATGCCGAATGGTTTATCGCGGTCTCGCCGCAAAAGCTCCAGCCGGACTTGAATGCGCAAGACTCATCAATCAATTCCGCAAATGAATTTGATTTTTCAATCGTTTTCCTTTACTAATGGACCCTTCCCCTACAGCAAACGCTCCGTGCCAGTGCGCACGCGTCTCTGTATTTCCGCCTTGCCCGTATTGAGACTTCCGAAATGGCTCGCCCGAAACTGCTTCCCGATAACTTCACGTTGTGCCTCGTCGGCACGGTGATCCTCGCCAGCCTGCTGCCCGTGCATGGGCAGGCCGCTGTTGGCTTCAACTGGCTGACGAACTTCGCGGTAGGCCTGCTGTTCTTCCTGCACGGCGCCAAACTGTCACGCGAAGCGATCGTGGCGGGCGCGACGCACTGGCGCCTGCATGCGGTCGTCCTGCTGAGCACGTTTGCGCTGTTTCCGCTGCTCGGGCTCGCGCTCAAACCGCTGCTTTCGCCCCTTGTCACGCCTGCGCTCTATGCCGGCATCCTCTTCCTCTGTACGCTGCCATCGACGGTCCAGTCGTCCATCGCGTTCACTTCGATTGCCAAAGGCAATGTGCCTGCCGCGGTGTGCAGTGCGTCGGCTTCGAGCCTGCTCGGCATTTTCATTACGCCAGCGCTGGTCAGCCTGGTGGTCACCAATCAGGCGGCCGGCGGCTCCTCCGCCTGGCACACGGTGTGGAACATCGTGCTGCAACTGCTGGTGCCGTTCGTGGCCGGGCAACTGTTGCGGCCGGTGATCGGCAAATGGCTCGAGCGCAATCGCGGTGTGCTGAAATTCGTCGACCAGGGCTCGATCCTGCTGGTGGTGTACGGCGCCTTCAGCGAGGCGGTCAACGAAGGCCTGTGGCGCCATACTTCGCTTGGCGCCCTGGGCGGCCTGGTGCTCATCAATATCGTGTTGCTGGCGCTCGCTCTGGCCGTGACGATGTTCGCGAGCAAGCGGCTCGGCTTTAACCGCGCGGACCAGATCACCATCATCTTCTGCGGCTCGAAGAAAAGTCTCGCCGCCGGTGTGCCGATGGCGAAGGTCATCTTCGCCTCCCATGCGGTGGGCGCGGTGGTGTTGCCGCTGATGCTGTTTCACCAGGTCCAGTTGATGGTGTGCGCGGCGCTGGCGCAGCGCTGGGGAGCGCGCGACACCAGTGGCGAAAGCCACGCAGCAGCAGCCGATAACACCGCCGCTGCGGTGGCGCGCCGTTAAGGCGCCGTGCGAGTCGAACAAGAGATTCATAAAGCGCCCTCCCTGAGCCTGTCTGAGCAAAGCCGCCCTCGCGCGGCTTTTTCGTTATTTCACGCCGAAACGCGCGCGCCGTCGCCCTGTCCGGATGGCATAGGCCAAATACCCGCCCGCCGGATGACGGCTGCATGGCGGCTGCAACCCCGCCCCAACGAAGACAACGGCGTGACGCAAACGCAGGTCTTTACGCACCACGCCGGTGCAATCTGTCACCAAAACTTCACTTAATTTGTCCGCCGCCTTGCCGATAAACCTTCGGTCCACCGATTTGGCCCATTGCCATGCCACTCCTCTCGCCCCCTCGATCTGGCGCATCCAGCATCGAGGCTCTGATCGCCCGGCGTGATTTGTCCGCTGTGTTCCAGCCCATCGTGGAGTTCGACGACGGTGCGATTCTTGGCTACGAGGGGCTGATCCGCGGGCCGGCCGGCTCGTCGCTCGAAAGCCCGTTCGCGCTGTTTGCGCAGGCGAGCGCCGAGGGCTGCGTGCTCGAACTGGAGCGCGCCGCGGCGATCACGTGCATTGAAGCGTTCGCGCGGCTCGCCTGCGAGGGCAAGCTGTTCCTCAACTTCAGCGCGGGCGCGCTGCGCCAGCTCGCCGAGGCCCGCGACGACACGCTCGCGCTGCTGCGCCAGGCCGGTGTCGACCCCGAGCGCATCGTCATCGAGCTGACCGAGCAGAACGCGATTCCCGACATCGGCAACTTCCTGCCGGCGCTTGCGACCTTGCGTACCGCCGGCGCGCAATTCGCGCTCGACGACTACGGCACCGCGAATGCCAGCATGAATCTCTGGGTGCGCCTGCAGCCGGACGTGGTGAAGATCGACCGCTTCTTCATTCACGACATCGCAAGCGATCCGCTCAAGTTCGAAGCCGTGCGCGCAATGCAGCATTTCGCCAATGCGAGCGGCGCCAGGCTGGTGGCGGAAGGCATCGAGAACGAAGCGGACCTGATCGTGGTGCGCGACATGGGCATCGGCTGCGGGCAAGGCTATTTTTTCGGCCGGCCCAATGCAAAACCCGCTCGCGCGGTGACGGACGACGCCCGCCAGGCGATCCGCGCGGGCCACATCGCCGTGTTTCCGGAGGCGACCCGCTCGGTCAGTGCCTCGCCCTCGGGCGGCATGGCCTCGGCCAAGATGATGGTGCGTGCGCCGGCCCTGCAGCGCCATGCCACCAATAACGACGTGCTCGAACTGTTCAACCGCCTGCCCGATCTGCACGCGGTTGCCGTGGTCGAAAACGACGAACCGGTGGCGCTGATCAACCGGCGCGCCTTCATGGACCGTTACGCCTTGCCTTATCACCGCGAACTGTTCGGCAAGCGGCCTTGCCTGCTGTTTGCGAACGCCTCGCCTGTCATCATCGAAAAATCGATGACGGTCGAGCAGATGGCCAAGCTGCTCGCGAGCGACGACCAGCGCTACCTCGCCGACGGCTTCGTGATCACCGACAGCGGCAAATACACGGGTCTCGGCACGGGCGAGAACCTTGTGCGTGCAGTCACCGAGGTGCGCATCGAAGCGGCGCGCTACGCGAACCCGCTGACCTTCCTGCCCGGCAACATCCCGATCAGCTCGCACATCGCGCGGCTGCTCGGCAACGACGCCGCGTTTTACGCCTGCTACGTCGACCTGAACCATTTCAAGCCCTTCAACGACCAGTACGGCTACTGGCAAGGCGACGAAGTGCTCAAGTTCGCGGCGGCCGTGCTGGCCGACGCGTGCGACCCGACCCGCGACTTCCTTGGCCACGTGGGCGGCGACGACTTCCTGATCCTGTTCCAGAGCGACGACTGGCGCGAGCGCGTGATGCGCGCGATCCAGTTGTTCAACGAAGGGGCGCAACGCTTCTACGCACCGGAAGACCGGCTCGCCGGCGGCATCCACGGTGAGGACCGGCGCGGCAATCCGACCTTCTTCGGCTTCGTGACAATGGCGATCGGCTGCGTGCACGTCGAATCCCATGGCGGCCCGACGCTCTATAGCAGCGAGGAGATTGCCTCGGTGGCGGCCGTCGCGAAACGGCGCGCCAAGCATGAGGCAAGCGGCTTCGTGCTGATCGAAGCGGACGAGAGTACCGCGCTGCTGCGCGGGCAGATCGAAGCGCACCACGGCACGCTCGACTGAACCGGCAACCAAGGGTGGCCCGGTGAAGCGGACCAGCGGACCGGTGAAGCGCGTAGGCGATTAAGCGCCGAGGCGGTGAAGCGGCGCTTGCAAGCGCGTGGCTTGCGTCACGCGGCCGCCTGTTTCTCCGCTGACCAGCGGCTCAAGCTCTCCAGATAATATTTCGGAATCCTACCCATCACCCCTAAAAACTCACCTTCCCGAGCGTGTCGAGGAGCGTGTTTAGTTGTTTTTACTAAACACCGTAAAACTGTATTTTTCCCATATATCCGGGTATTTACGCATATTGATTTGCGCTAAACGGGGCATCTTTCCGACAGTTTTACTATACAATCCGGCAAAATCAACTTGCCCAGCGGCGCGTTAAACGACTGCCGCCCACTCCGATGGCCACAACCATCCGTGATGTCGCTCGCGCCGCCAGCGTCTCGATCGGCACCGTCTCCCGCGCGCTGAAGAATCAGCCAGGCCTGTCCGACGCCACCCGCCTGCGGGTCGTCGAGGCCGCGCGCCAGCTCGGCTACGACCCCGCGCAGTTGCGCCCGCGCATCCGCCGGCTTACCTTCCTGCTACATCGCCAGCACAACAATTTCGCCGCGAGCCCGTTCTTCTCGCACGTGCTGCACGGCGTCGAAGACGCCTGCCGCGAGCGCGGCATCGTGCCGTCGGTGCTGACCGCCGGGCCCACCGAGGACGTGATCCAGCAGATGCGCCTGCACGCCCCAGACGCGGTCGCGGTGGCCGGCTTCGTCGAGCCTGAAACGCTGACCACGCTGGTCGCCATGCAGCGCCCGCTGGTGCTGATCGACCTGTGGGCGCCGGGCCTGCGCTCCGTCAACCTCGACAACGCCGCTGGCGCGGCGCTGGCGATGCAGCATCTGTTCCAGCGCGGCTATAAGCGCATTGCCTTCATCGGCGGTTCGCTCGCGCATTTCAGCATCGCCCAGCGCGCGCTCGGCTACCGGCGCGCGTTCTTCGAAGCCGGCCTGCTGTTCGATCCCTCGCTTGAAGTCACCATCGACGCCGGGCTCGATCCCGACACCGGCGCCGCGCTTGCCATGCAACGCGTGCTCGATGCGCCCGGCCCGCACCCCGACGCCGTCTTTGCTTACAACGACGCCGCCGCGCTTGCCGCGCTGCGCGTCTGCCTCGCGCGCGGCTTGCGCGTTCCGCAGGACATCGCGGTGATCGGTTTCGACGATATCCCCGCCGCCGCTCACGCCACGCCGCCGCTTTCGACGATCGTCGTCGACAAGGAGGCGCTCGGCCGGCGCGGCGTCGAACTGCTGCTTGAAGAGTCGCCTGCCGAACTCGAAGTCCATTTGCCCGTTCATCTCATTGCTCGTGCCAGTACCTCGGTGAAAACGCCATGACACCCTCCGATTCGCTTCAATCCGACCATCGCGGCCACGGTGCCCCCACGCCGGCCGCAGAGTCCGGCGTGCCTGCCGTCGCCAGTTTTCGCGAGGCCGGGTTCCTCCGCTCGCATATCCAGGACACCTTGCGCTTCTACGCGCCGAACGTGTTCGACCCGAGCGGCGGCTTCTATCATTTCTTCCGCGACGACGGTTCGATCTATGACCGCACCACGCGCCATCTGGTCAGCAGTTGCCGCTACGTCTTCAACTACGCGATGGCGTATCGCGAGTTCGGCGACCCCAAGCACCTCGAATACGCGCGCCACGGCCTGAATTTCCTGCATGACGCGCACTGGGACGCCGAACTGAAAGGCTACGACTGGGAACTCGAATGGCGCGACGGCCGCAAGCACACGCTCGACGGCACCCGTCATTGCTACGGCCTCGCCTTCGTGCTGCTCGCCTATGCGCATGCCGCGATGGCCGGCATCGAGGAAGCGCGGCCGCTGATCGGCGCCACCTTCGAGCTGATGGAGCACCGCTTCTGGGACGCGGCCGCCGGCCTCTACGCCGACGAAGCGACGCCCGACTGGCGGGTGAGCTCGTATCGCGGCCAGAACGCCAACATGCACACCACCGAGGCGCTGCTCGCGGCCTATGAGGCGACCGGCCATCTCGTGTATCTGGACCGTGCGGAGCGGGTGGCGTCGAACATCACGCTGCGTCAGGCAAAACTCTCGCAGGGTCTGGTGTGGGAGCATTTCCACGCGGACTGGTCGGTGGACTGGCACTACAACGAGGAAGACAGCTCAAACATCTTCCGCCCGTGGGGCTTCCAGCCGGGTCACCAGACCGAGTGGGCAAAGCTGCTGCTGATCCTCGAGCGGCACCGTCCGCTGCCGTGGCTGCTGCCGCGCGCCATCGAACTGTTCGACGCCGCCATGACGCACGCCTGGGACGACGATCACGGCGGCCTCTACTACGGCTTCGGCCCGGACGGCACCGTTTGCGACCACGACAAGTATTTCTGGGTTCAGGCCGAGACTTTCGCGACCGCCGCGCTGCTCGGCAAGCGCACCGGCAACGAACGCTTCTGGGACTGGTACGACGAGATCTGGCGCTATAGCTGGGCGCATTTCGTCGATCATAAATACGGCGCGTGGTATCGCATCCTGACGTGCGACAACCGCAAGTACAGCGACGAGAAGAGCCCGGCCGGCAAGACCGACTATCACACGATGGGCGCGTGCTACGAAGTGCTCACGCATGCACTGCCGCACGCGCCATCCACGACGACTGAATCCGCACGGTGAGCATCATGAGCGCGAGCACTGAATTTCCCCTCTTCGTTTCGGCCGGCGACATCCTGACCGACCTCGTGCGCACCGGCGACTCGCAATGGCTGTCGCGCCCCGGCGGCGCCGGCTGGAACGTCGCCCGCGCGGTCGCGCGCCTCGGGCTGCGCACGGCTTGCGCCGGCTCGCTCGGCACCGACAACTTTTCCGACGAACTGTGGAACGCCAGCGTCGCCGCCGGCCTCGACATGCGCTTCATGCAGCGTGTGGAACGGCCACCGCTGCTGGCGATCGTGCACCAGACGCATCCGCCCGCGTACTTCTTCATGGGCGAGAACGGCGCGGACCTCGCTTTCGATCCATCGCGCCTGCCGCAAGGCTGGATGAACCAGGTGAAGTGGGCGCACTTCGGCTGCATCAGCCTCGTGCGCCAGCCGCTTGGCGATACGCTCGCCACGCTGGCCGCGCAGTTGCGCGAACGCGGCGTGAAGATCAGCTTCGACCCGAATTACCGCAACCTGATGGCGCACGGCTACATGCCGACACTGCGCAAGATGGCCGCGCTCGCCGACCTCATCAAGGTGTCCGACGAGGACCTCGGGCTGCTGTTCAAGACCAGCGAAGCCGAAGCGCTCGCCGAACTGCGCGCCATGAATCCGCTGGCCACCGTGCTCGTCACGCGCGGCCCGGAAAAGGCCACGCTGATCGAAGGCGACACGATCATCGAGGCGCAACCGCCGCGCGTTGAAGTGGCCGATACGGTGGGAGCGGGCGACGCGTCGATCGGCGGCCTGCTGTTCAGCCTGATGGCGGCGCCGCAGCGCACGTGGCACGAACATCTCGCCTTTGCGCTGGCAGCCGGCGCGGCGGCCTGCCGCCATGCGGGCGCGCACTCGCCGTCGCTCGATGAAGTGGTCGCACTGCTGGAGAACTGAGCTAGAGAAGTGAGTTGAAGAACCAAGCTGGGAAACCAGGCTGAAAAGCCAAGCTGAAAAGCCAGGCTGCAAAACCAGGCGTCGCACGCCGGCGTTCGAGGCGCAGATTCGAGCCGCAAATTCGAGCCGCAAATTCGAGGCGCAGATAAACCGAACGCCGGCCTGTCACGCAGATGACCGGAAAGTCACAAAACGGCGTGCTAGGATGGAATCTCCCCCTTTGCTGGAGAAGCATCATGGAGGACGTCACCTACACCAAGGGACTCTACACGGCCACCGCCACGGTGCGCCCTGTAGACGCAGGAGCGTACCGCGGCGTGGTCACGCTTGCCCGCGACGAAGGCGGCGAGCTGGAAAACACGGTCTACGAAGTCGAGGCCACCTCGAGCACCGAGGAAGAAGCCCTCGAAGAAGCCAAAGCACTGGCGCACCGCATCCTCGGCGAAATCGAATTCTAGGCAGGCCCGGGGCCCCGCGCGCCCGTGCGTTCGACAGCGGGTTTGCGGTTGACTGTGCAGGTGGTCCCGCAGCTGATTTTTTACCGCGCGGTGTCTTTCTGGAAACAAACGGCTGGAGGCGAAAATGGCCGAACCGCTCTTCCTCTATGGCGTGTACGCGATCCACGTGCGTCCGCTCGAACTGCAAGGGGCGCGCTGGGACGCGGAATACGAAATCCGCCATCGCGACCACGCCGTCAAGGTGTGGACCACAGTCGGCGGCGACGCCGGTTACACGAGCGAAACCGAAGCGGTCGAGGCGGCCCACCAGCAAGCTATCGCCGATATCGAGCACGGCGCAGGAATTCCGAAACCGCGCACATTTCCTTGATGGCGTGAATTCGCGTGAGGCGAATTCGGCGAGCCTGGCGGCACATTGTCAAGCGGCAGAAAATCTGCAAAAGCGCTGCGTGCGGCGTGCTACGCTTTGCGCGTTTTCACGCTGAAGAACACGCAATGGCCACCGATACTTCAGACCGCACAAAGCACACTACGGCGGCCCCCGGCGCCGGGACGGGCAGCGGCGCCGCCTCCGCGAACGCCACTGCCGCCACACGCAAAAGCCTGCCGCGCGGCAGCCGCGAGCTGCGCCTCAACTCCCGGGTGATCGTTGCGCACGGCATGCCGGTGCGGTTCTGGCAGGACATGTACCACCGCGCCTTGACGGTCACGTGGCCGGTGTTCTTCGTCTCGCTGGCGCTGATGTTCCTGCTGCTCAATGCAGCGTTCGCCACGCTCTATTCGCTCGGCACGGCGCCGATCGCAAACCAGTTTCCGCCGGGCTTCGGCGGCGCGTTTTTCTTCAGCGTCGAAACACTCGCCACTGTCGGCTATGGCGACATGCATCCGCAGACGGTCTACGCCCACTGGATCGCCACGCTCGAAATCTTCGTCGGCATGTCGAGCATTGCGTTGGCGACCGGCCTGATCTTCGCCCGCTTCTCGCGGCCGCGCGCCAAGATCATGTTTTCCCGCTATGCGGTTGTCCGCCCGATCGACGGCCACATGACGCTGATGGCGCGCGCCGCCAACGGCCGCCAGAATGTGATCGCCGAGGCACGCGGCAAACTGCGCATGATGCGCCTCGAGACCTCGGTCGAAGGCTACACGCTGCGCAAGCTCTACGACCTGACGCTGGTTCGCGAGCAACATCCCGCGTTTCTGTTTGGCTGGACCCTGATGCACATCATCGACGAGACCAGCCCGCTATTCGGCGAAACCGCCGAGTCGATGAAAGCGCGTGACGCGTCCTTGCTGATTACGATCGAAGGAGCCGACGAACAGACCTCGCAGACCATGCAGGCGCGTTACACGTGGGAGGCAGACGATATCCGCTGGCAATACAAGTACGTCGACCTGCTGCGCGAGGTAGACGGCGTGAGCCACGTCGACTACGCTCATTTCCACGAAGTCGAGCCGCTGGAACCGATGGCGCCGCCCGCATCGCCAACCACGATCGACCCGCGGGCTGTGCCGGGCGCTTAAGGCAACTTATCGCAACTTGAAGCGGCCGGGGCAACTGAAGTAACTGAAGCAACCAGGCCACCAGAAGCAACCGGGCCACCGGCCGCGGCCCACACTCGAACCAGAGCGCCTACTTCAGCGCCGCCAGTTCGCGCTGCTCCACCGCCACCGCCCGAACATGAGCGTCGCGCGTCACGGCACGCTCGACATAGTTGCCAATCCGGCCCTTCGGCTCCAGCAGCTTCGCCATGAAGGCAATCTGCAGCGTGCTGGCCAGCAACAGGTCCGCCGCGCTAAAGCGCTCGCCCAGCAGCCACTCCCCTTCCTCCAGCGCCGCGTCGACCGCGTGCTTCACGCGCTCGAAATCGCCCCAGCCAAAGCTGAAGGTATTGCCCGGCGAGCCGACGATCTTTTCGGCCATCGCCGGTTCGAGACAGCCCGGCGTGAAAAACAGCCACTGCAGAAAGCGTCCGCGCAACGGGTCGTCGAGCGTAGCGCCAAGCTGCGCGGCAGGGAACCTGTCCGCCAGATAGAGCAGCACCGCACCCGATTCGGCCACGTGCACGCCATGGTCGTCGAGCGCGGGCAGTTTCGTCATGGGGTTGATGCTGCGAAAGCGCTGCTCGCCTTGCTCACCCGCGCGGATGTTGACCCGCACCAGCTCATACGGCACGCCGATTTCTTCCAGCATCCAGAGCGCGCGAAACGCTCTCGTCTTCGGCCAGTAATAGAGTTTCATGGGGCGCTCGCGGGGCAACGGAGAAGCGCCTAGCGTAACCCAGGCGCTCTGCCAACAAGCACGTTTATCCATGAAAATTTTTGCCGCACGCCCTGACTGATGCGCCGCACATGCAATGTCCGCAGGCCTAGAACTTGTGACGAACGCCCACCACGCTGACCTCCTGAGTGCGCGTGCTCGACGCGTTGCTGATCCCTTCGATGTCCGCCACCGCATTCGAGGACGCGCGCTCTGCGTCGCGCGTGAGGGATTGTTTTAGGACTCGTCCGATGTCACGCGTGCCAACGACAGCGATAGCTTTGTGTCTGTAGTGAGGGCTACATTTACAATCGGCGCAAGCCACTTGGCGAACAAGAACGATGATTAACAGACGCTTTTTTCTGCGCGCAAGCGCACTCTCTCTGGCCGGAATTTCCACTGACGCCGTAAAGGCAGCACCCATTAATCCGCGGCGGGAATCGGCATTGGGGCGAGGATACGTGCTATCTAACGGTGCAACAGCACTGAAACGCGAAGATGGAGCCTGGATATTCTGGGTTCGAATCGTCAACTTCAACGATCCGAAAAGCGATATTCACGCCACTTTACAGATCGCAACTGACAGGGGCTTTTCACAGATTATCGATCATATTCCACTTATTCTTTCTCAATCGAAATCCTTTATTGCACAGCCCGCCTATAAACCAAAAATTACAAATGCGCAGCTTTATTATCGATACGTGATCGACGGCGATCCGTCAACAGCACCTTCCGTAAGCTCGGCGGTGAACTCGATTGCCCCGTGGAATACTGAGTCAAAGGCTGAATAACATGGCAAAAGCGGAATTGGTGTTGCACTGGATCGATTCAGGATCGAATTCGATGGCCAGCTATCAAGCTCTGATGGGTGTGAAAGACAACCCTACAGACCCTCTGTCCATTCTCAATACCAGCGCTACTCTCGTGGCTACAGTGTCGAATATATCGCAAATGCTCCAGCCAATCCGTATCGTCACTAACGGTATGGTGGCTACTTCGGCACTAACCAAGATTGTAGTTGACTGGCAGGATCCGAACAAAAAAGTACAGCCAGGTGATGTTTTGACGTTGATAAGTGCAAGTGGAACCATCGTTGTTACGTTGCTTTTCTGGGCTGAAGCTGGTCCTGAAGCAGCGGCAGCAGTCAGCGCAATCGCCTTATCTGCAGATTTGCAATCGTCATTTCAGCCATATTTTAGCAGTGCGAAAATATGGCTAGGAAATCTGCTTGGAAATGTCATGCAAATTTCCAACCCGGCGTCTACTGCGAGTTCGTCACTCTATTGGGGAGCTACGGTGAATGGAAGTGGGTGGAATCTCTTCAGCTATGATGAACTTATGGCAGCAAATGGGCTTTTTGTTTGTATGAGCGACGAAGATGCAGTGGGAGGGATTCTGAGAATCAAGGGAAATCCGGTACCAGGCAGCATTACACCCATTAATGAATCTCAGTATCGGGCAGACTACTGCAAATATCAATATGATCAAATGGGTGGTTCAGATTGGGTTAGCTGGTCAACTAGTTGTCCAGCGATGTACAAATAACAGGGAAGGGAATGCCATATTCCATACGGATTTCGCTATTCGGCTTTGCTCTGGCTTTTGCGTTTGAAAGCGTGGTGGAAGTCGCTCTGCTCCAGCTTCACATATTGCCGCTGGAAGGTTATTTGGCAATGGTGGTGAGTTTGGCAGCTAACCCGCTGGCACTGGGGTTGGCGCTAAATCGGAAGAAGGCCGGTTATGGCCTGCTCAAGTGGATCGCGACGCTAAGTCTTGTATGGCCTGTAGCCGGGCGGCCATATTTGCACGCGCTGGGAGTATGGCCCATTGTGTTAATAACGCTTTGCGTGTGGTGTCGTGTTGGCGGCGCCGTGATGATGCGGCGCAAAACATCAAGAACCTGGATTGACACAGCTACAACCGAGGGCATTCTTTAGCACGCTCAGCTCGATTGAGCAGGTGTTTGATGAGCCATGCGCCCGCGTATGCGGGCGCCTTTCTACAAGAACGAAGCAAGCTACGCCCTGAGCGTCGCCTCTCTCATGCGGCGCGTCTTCTGCGAATTCAGGGGCGCAAAAGTCTGTAAACCCTCACGGACTTGATCCAGGATAGTAGCGACCAAACATTGATCCCTACGACCGCGAGCAGCAAGACAGCCCTGAAGCCCGTGCCTGTATTTGCGCTTACTGCCTTGAAGAAAAACATAATTCCAATCAGGACCGTGAACAGCCAGACGGCGAACGGTTGAAGGGGCGGCTCAACACCGCAAATCTGGCCGCTTGAGTGATTAAACCAGGCTATGAGCGTTTGCCAATTCTCAGGATCGCGAAGCACCGCAGTTACGACCATGCCATTTTCAAGACGGGGTTCGCCACGGAGTGACACAGCGTATTGACGCTTTCCCGACACCGTGGCATTGAAGGTTAGGCTTTGCGTTTGTATGCCATATTTGTCTTTCACGGCCGTTATGCCATTGATGTTTTCAAGCGTGACGGTAATAGCGTGATAAGTCATAGCTGATCGTGCATCGGGGAAAAGCGAAAACTGGGTAAGGCATTGAATATAACCCGTGCACCATCCCGAATTTCCTTTCTCTCGTCCGGCACAGGTAGATTGATGTCGGTAACGACCGACATGGTGCGTCCTGAGACTTCGGTCGAAGGCTACACGCTGCATAAGCTCTACGACCTGACGCTAGTTCGCGAGCAGCATCCCGCGTTTCTGTTTGGCTGGACCCTGATATACATCATCGACGAAACCCGCCCGCTATTCGGCTCCGGCAGCGTTGTCATGAAGGCGGTCTGCAGCGTGCTTGCCAACAGCAGGTCCGCTATGCTAAAAATTTTGCGCGGCGCGCCCTGCCCGATGCGCCGCACATGCAATGCCCGCAGACCTAGAACTTGTGGCGAACACCCACCACGCCGACCACCTGGGTGCGCGTGCTCGACGCGTTGCTGATCCCTTCGATGTCCGCCACCGCATTCGAGGACGCGCGCTGGTAAATCGCGTTCACATACAGATCGGTACGCTTGGACAGGAAGTACTGGAAGCCCGTGCTGGTCTGCAGGTAGTGCACGCTCGGATTCGCGCTCTGCGTCGCATGAACCTGGGTGTAGGTCTCGCCGATGGCGAAGAACAGCTCCGGGGTGAAGCGGTAGCGGAAGCTGCCTTCGTAGTTGTTGAAGCGTTCCGACGCGCCACTTTGCAGATTGAACAGCGAGGTCGTGTAGAGCAGACCGAAAGTGGCGTTCGCGTAGTCGTAGGTGCCGCCCGCGCCCCAGATCTGCTGTTTCGTGATGCCTTTCAGGAAGGTGTAGTAGTTGTCGGACGGAATGGCGCCGGTGGTGTCGAGCGCCGGGTTGTCGAGCACCACATAGGCCACGCCCAGATGCAGCGGACCCGCGCCATAGGTGCCGCCCAGGCTCCAGCTACGGTTCTGCGCGAAATTGGTCTCGTTGGAGAAGCCGTACATCGCGTTGCCCTGGAAGCCTGCCAGGGTCGGCGTCACGTACTTTACCGAGTTGTCGGTGCGAAACGTGTTGTTCAGGTCATCGGTGTCGAACGGATGCAGCGCATATTGCGTGAGCGAGATGCTCGCGCCGATCTGCAGCGGCGCCAGCGAATCCTGCGCGGCGTTGTACTGGCGGCCCATCGTGAAGGTGCCCCAACGGTCGTTCGACAAGCCCACCCACGCCTGACGCCCGAAGATCCGGCCGTTCTGGCTGGCCGTGCCGGTTTCGATGTTGAAACCGTTTTCCAGCTTGAACACCGCACTCGTGCCACCGCCCAGGTCTTCCTTGCCCAACAGTCCCCAGCGCGTGCCCTGCTCGTTGCCGCCGGTCGCCTGCCAGGTCGAGCTGCCCTTCTGGTTGCTCGTATAGGTGATGCCGGAATCGACAATGCCGTACAACGTCACGCTCGACTGCGCCACGGCGTGACCGCACAGCGCCGCGCCCATCCCCGCACCCACCAGTGCGTTCACCACGCGCTGCTTCACCAAACCTTTGCTGTCCATCTTCGTTGTCCTTGTTGTGTCGTGTTTGAGTTGCACACCGGCATCCCCGCGAAACCTCGTCTATCGACGCCGAATCACGCTGTTTTATTTGATAAAACAACGTATTGTTTATTATTCTGATCGCAGAAATTGAGCGTCAAGCGGTCGGCAAATTTCTGGTTAGCACCCATTGACAGGAATTTCGGAAGACTCAGGTTTTATCTGGCAATACGCGGCAAATCCTTGCCCAGTAAGGCGCCTGTAGCAGGAGGCCCATGTGGTGCGGGTTGCAGCGAGTGACTTGACCGGCGTTATCGTTCAGCGTTAAATATTGATACGCTGTTTTATTAAATAAAACACACGAGACACCTAGCCCAGTAGGGCAGCGCTTTAAAGCCGTTTTGCAACGCGTCGCCCACCTGAAAGGAATCTGTTTTGACGTTCGAGAACAACACTCCCACTCCTTTGGCGAAGCACGCGAACCGCCAGGATGCGCCGTTCTTCGTGACCGAGCCCACGGTTGCGCGGCTGCCGATCGTGTTCGATTCGCCGCACAGCGGCATGACCATGCCGGCCGACTTCGACACCATCGCCTCGCGCGGGGCGCTCCATACCTCGTGGGACGCGTTCGTCGATGAGTTGTGGGCGAGCGTGCCGGAGCACGGCGGCGTGCTGATCGGTGCACACTTCCCACGCGCCTATATCGACGCGAACCGCGCCGTCACCGACATCGACGCGCAGTTACTGGCCGAACCCTGGCCCACGCCGCTCGCACCGCAGCAGTACACGCTGCGCGGCATGGGTCTGATCCGCCGCGACGCGTTGCCGGGCCAGCCGATGTACGGGCGCAAGCTGTCGCTTGCCGAAGTGCGGCATCGCATTGACGCGTATTACCTGCCGTATCGCGCGGCGTTGCAGGCCGCCGCCGAACGCGCCGTCGCGCAGCATGGCGCGCTGTGGCACGTCGACTGTCATTCGATGAAATCGCGCGGCAACGAGATGAACGTCGATGCGGGCGAAGCACGTCCGGATTTCGTCATCAGCGACCGGCTCGGCAGCACCGCCGATCCGGCCTTCACGCAATGGGTCGCGCAATACTTCACCGCTGCCGGCTACACCGTGCAGGTCAACGAACCGTATCAGGGCGGCGATCTGCTGACCGCCGTCAGCGATCCGGCGCAGCGCCGCCACAGCATCCAGATCGAACTGAACCGCGGCCTCTACATGGACGAGAGCAGCTTCGCGAAGCATGCGGGCTTCACCGCGCTGAAAAACAACCTCGACGGCTTCGTCGCTGCGCTCGCCGACTACGTGCGCGGCCAGCTCGCGACGTCCGCCTGACATCCCTCCATTGAAGGAGCAAGCCGTGAACTACATCGTCGACTCCGTGGACAGCGCACTGAAGATGCTGAGCCACGTCGCCGAACATCCAGGCCTTGGGGTCACCGAACTGGCGAGCCAGCTCGGTATCAACAAATCGCGCGCCTACCGCATGCTGTGCACGCTCGAACTGCACCGCTTCGTCGTGCAGGACACCCGTTCGTCGACCTACGCGCTCGGCCCGCAGGCGTTCGTGATCGGCGTGGCCGCTGCGCAGCAGAACACGCTGGTGCGCTCGGCGCAAAAGCACATGCTCGCGCTCAACCAGGCGATCAACGAAAACGTCGTGCTGCGCGTGCGCGAAGGACTGGAAACGGTCTGCGTGGCGCGTTGCGAGACCACCCACGAGATGCGCACGATCGGCGCGGTCGGCAATCGCCGCCCGCTCAATTCGGGCGCCTCGGGCAAGGTGCTGCTCGCGTTCGCACCGGATGCCGTGAAAACCGAATACTTCGCTCGCCTGAAGAAACTGCCGCAGCCGCCCGACCTGATGAAGCTGATCGAAGAACTCGATTCGGTCGCGCGCAAGGGTTATGCGGTGAGCGTCGGCGAAGTGACGGCCGGCGCGGTGGCGATCTCGGTGCCGGTGCGCGATATGACCGGCAATACGGTTGCCGCGGTAAGCGTCTCGGGTCCGGAGATGCGCATCAGCCGGGTCGAGATTCCCGATTATCTGGAGCGCTTGCAGGCGTGCAGCCGCACGATCTCCGCCGAACTCGGCTATGCCGCGCCGCAATCCAGCACCGCTCAACCGGCCTGACAAGCCTCCCAGGAAGCCGCCCATGACCACCCTCGCCTCATCTGCCGCCACGGCCGCGCACGCCTCCGCCGCCAGCGGGCTCCACTCCGACCCGGGCAGCCAGGAAGGCGACGCAGGAGGCACAGGCAATAGCCACGGCGGCCACGACGAAAAGAAACCGCACGGCAAGATGCTGCATCCGGTGGTCATGATGATCTGGGTTGTGCTGGCCGCGGTGGCAATGACGTACCTCATCGACGCAGGCCAGTTCGAGCGGCAGGACAAGCTGGTCGTGCCAGGCACCTACCATGTGGTGCCGAAAGCGCAGAGCGTCGCCACGCTGTTCGCCCCGGCCGTCAGCAAAAGCACGCCGCAGCAAGCCGCGCCGGCGAGCCTCGTATCGGCGTTTGTGGCCGTGCCGAACGGCCTCATCAAGAACGCGCCGCTGATCTTCATGGTGATGTTCGTGGGCGGGATGTTCGGCGTGATGCGCAAGACCGGCGTGGTCGACGCCGGCATCGACCGCTTGCTGCAACTCACCGCCGGAAACGTGTACGTGCTCGCGCCGCTGTTGATGGTGCTGATCGGGCTTGGCAGCACGCTGCTCGGCTTCATCTCCGAATACCTCGTGATCATTCCGATGGTGATGGTGCTCGCTCGCCGGCTCGGGCTATCGAACCTGTTCGCGGTCGGTCTCGTGGCGATTGCGGCGAAGGTTGGGTATATCGCTTCGGTGACCAATCCGTTGTCGCTGGCGGTCGCGCAGCCTATCGTCGGCGTGCCGCTGTTTAGCGGCATTGCCATGCGGATCGGCGTGTTCGTCGTGTTCCTGACGCTCGGCATCGTCTATCTGCTGGTTCACGTGCGCCGCGGCGGCTACCGGCGCGCAGCGGCGCAAGCCAGTCTGCAGGAGCATCCGCAGGCGAAGCTGTCGGGCCGTCACAAGGCAACGCTGGTGGTGCTGGCGATTGCCGCCGCCATGCTGGTGATCGGCACGCGCGAACTGCGCTGGGGCAATGTCGAACTGTCGGCGTTTTACGTGTTCATCAGCATCGTCACCGCGGCCGTGGGCCGGCTCGATTCGCGCAGCGCCGCCGACGCGTTCGTCGACGGCATGAAGGGCATGATCCTCGCCGGCCTGCTGATCGGCCTCGCCGCTTCGGTCGAACTGATCCTGCAGAACAGCCTGGTGCTCGATACGCTGATCGATCGTTTCACGCGGCTGGCGCGCGGCCAGTCGGCAGTGTGGGTCGCCAACGGCCTGATGGCGGTGCAGATGGTGCTCGACGTGTTCATTCCATCCGTGTCGGGCAAGGCCGCGGTCAGCATGCCGATCATCGGACCGATCGCGCAACTCTCGGGCGTCAGCGGCCAGACCTCGGTGCTGGCGTTCGTGCTCGGCGGCGGCCTGACCAACATGGTCACACCTACCTCCGGCATGTTGCTCGCGTACCTGGCCACGGCGCGCGTCGGTTTCGGCCAGTGGCTCCGGTTCATCCTGCCGCTGTTCGTGGTGTTGCTGCTGCTCTCGGGTTGCGCGTTGGCGCTCGCTGTGTGGACGGGGTACTGATAAGCGCTGTAGAGCCGGCGCGGCGCTTCCGCGCCGGGCCTCCCAGAAGCGTACAAGGGTAATCCCGTACCCGTCCAACGACCGGCAGATCTATCTCAAAAGGCTGCGAATTCGCAAAACACTTCGCGCCTGAGCGCGCGCAAACCCCGAAACTAGCAAAACTTTTCTCTAATCGGCGCTAAAAAATAGAGTCTCTTTCGACGCGAAGCTTTTGTGGTCCCCATCCACTTCGCGCGAACGCATAAAAACGGAGACTCACCATGACCGCTCGCTTGCCCGTCGATGGCACGCCCGCTCTAGCCGATTACAAGCTGTCCGATAACCTCACCGCCACACGCGGCCGCATTTTCCTCACCGGCACCCAGGCGCTGGTACGTCTCGCGTTGATGCAACGCGCGCTCGACAAGGCGCGCGACATGAACACCGCCGGGTTTATCAGCGGCTATCGCGGCTCGCCGCTCGGCATGGTCGACCAGCAGTTGTGGAAGGCGAAGAAACTGCTCACAGCAAGCGACATCCGTTTCCTGCCCGCCATCAACGAGGAACTGGGCGGCACCGCCGTGCTCGGCACGCAGCGGGTCGAATCGGACCCGGAGCGCACCGTCGAAGGCGTGTTTGCAATGTGGTACGGCAAGGGTCCGGGCGTCGATCGCGCCGGCGACGCGCTCAAGCACGGCAACGCCTATGGCTCGTCGCCGCACGGCGGGGTGCTGGTGGTGGCGGGCGACGATCACGGCTGCGTGTCGTCGTCGATGCCGCATCAAAGCGACTTCGCGATGATGGCGTGGCATATGCCAGTGGTGAATCCGTCGAATGTGGCCGACATGCTGGAGTTCGGCCTGTACGGCTGGGCGCTGTCGCGCTTCTCGGGCGCGTGGGTCGGCTACAAGGCGATTTCGGAGACGGTCGAATCGGGCTCGACGGTGGATCTCGATGCGCTGCAGACACAATGGACCGTGCCGCAGGATTTCGCCGCCCCCGCCGGCGGTCTGCATAACCGCTGGCCCGATCTGCCGAGCCTCACCATCGAGGCGCGGCTCGACGCCAAGCTCAACGCCGTGCGCCATTTCGCGCGCAGCAACAGCATCGACAAATGGATCGCGCCAAGCCCGCATGCGAACGTGGGCATCGTGACGTGCGGCAAGGCGCATCTGGACCTGATGGAAGCGCTGCGCCGCCTCGACCTCACGGTCGCCGATCTCGAAGCGGCGGGCGTGCGCATCTACAAGGTCGGGCTATCGTTCCCACTGGAGATGACGCGCATCGACAGGTTCGTGGAAGGCCTCTCCGAAGTGCTGGTGATCGAGGAAAAAGGCCCGGTCATCGAGCAGCAGATCAAGGACTATCTGTACAACCGCCAGGCCGGCGCGCGCCCGGTGGTGATCGGCAAGCACGCGCAGGACGGAACGCTGTTGCTCTCCGCGCTCGGCGAGTTGCGTCCCTCGCGCATCCTGCCCGTGTTCGCCAACTGGATCGCGCGGCACAAGCCGGCGCTCGATCGCCGCGAACGCGTGGTCGATCTGGTTGCGCCGCAAATCCTCTCCAACGACGCCGATGCAGTCAAACGCACGCCGTACTTCTGCTCCGGCTGCCCGCACAACACCTCGACCAAAGTGCCTGAGGGTTCTATCGCACAGGCCGGCATCGGCTGTCACTTCATGGCCTCGTGGATGGAGCGCGATACGACCGGGCTCATCCAGATGGGCGGCGAAGGGGTCGACTGGGCCTCGCACTCCATGTTCACGAAGACGCGCCACGTATTCCAGAACCTCGGCGATGGCACGTACTTCCATTCGGGCATTCTGGCGATCCGCCAGGCGGTCGCGGCGAAAGCCACCATCACCTACAAGATTCTCTATAACGATGCGGTCGCCATGACCGGCGGCCAGCCGGTCGACGGCAGCATCTCGGTGCCGCAAATCGCGCGTCAGGTGGAGGCGGAAGGCGTGTCGCGCTTCGTCGTGGTGAGCGACGAACCGGAGAAATACGACGGCCATCACGACCTGTTCCCGAAGGGCACCACGTTTCACCACCGCAGCGAACTCGACACGGTGCAACGGCAACTCCGTGATACCGACGGCGTCACCGTGCTGATCTACGACCAGACCTGCGCGGCCGAAAAGCGCCGCCGCCGCAAGAAGGGCGAATTCCCCGATCCGGACAAGCGTCTGTTCATCAACGAAGAGGTCTGCGAAGGTTGCGGCGATTGCGGCGTGCAATCGAACTGCCTGTCGGTCGAACCGGTTGAAACCGCGCTGGGCCGCAAGCGCCGCATCGACCAGTCGTCGTGCAACAAGGACTTTTCGTGCGTGAACGGCTTTTGCCCGAGCTTCGTGACCATCGAGGGCGGCAAGCTCAAGAAGGCCGCGGGCGCGGCATTCGATGCGGCGGCGCTGGCCGCCGGCGTCGATGCATTGCCGGTGCCTGCCACCCAGCTCGACGCCGCGCCGTACGATATCCTGGTGACGGGTGTGGGCGGCACGGGCGTTGTAACGGTGGGCGCGCTGATCAGCATGGCTGCGCATCTGGAGGGCAAGAGCGCCTCGGTGCTCGACTTCATGGGCTTTGCGCAAAAGGGCGGCTCGGTGCTGTCGTTCGTGCGCTTTGCCGCCCGCGACGAATGGCTCAACCAGGTGCGCATCGATACGCAGCAGGCCGACGTGCTGCTCGCCTGCGACATGGTGGTGGGCGCGAGTTCCGATGCGCTGCAAACGGTGCGGCATGGCCGCACGCGCATTGTCGTGAATACGCATGCGATTCCGAACGCGACCTTCGTGCAGAACCCGGACGCGAACCTGCACGCCGACGCGCTGATCGACAAGATGCGTCATGCCGCGGGTGAAGAGCGCATGTCTTCCTGCGACGCGCAGGCACTGGCGACGCGTTTCCTTGGCGATACGATCGGCGCCAATATCCTGATGCTCGGCTTTGCATGGCAGCTTGGCCTCGTGCCGGTGTCGTTCAGCGCGATGATGCGCGCGATCGAACTGAACAACGTCGCGGTGCAGATGAACCAGTTGGCGTTCTCGGTGGGCCGTCTTGCCGCGGCCGATCCGGCGGCGCTCGAAGCGCTTTGGCAGGCTCGGCATGCTGTGCAACAAGCGGTGCGTGTCGATACGGTGGATGAGCTGATCGCGCATCGCGAAGGCCGCCTCGCGGTGTACGGCGGTGCGCCTTACGTGAAGCGCTATCGCGCGCTGGTGGATGCGGCGCGCCGCGCCGAAGCGACACTCGGCAGTGCTGCGCCGGACGAGCGCTTGACGCGCGCGGTGGCGACGACGTTCTATCGCTTGCTGGCCGTGAAGGATGAATACGAGGTGGCGCGCCTGCATACGGACACCGCGTTCCGCGCCTCGCTCGAAGCGCAATTCGAAGGCGTGGCGGGCAAGGACTACGGCGTGAAATTCAATCTCGCGCCGCCGACGCTGTCACGCCCGAAACACGGTTCGGCGCCGCTCAAGAAGACGTTCGGGCAGTGGCTATGGCCTGTGCTCGGCACGATGGCGAAATTCCGCGGACTGCGCGGCACGATGCTCGATCCGTTTGGCCGCACGCTGGAACGCCGGATGGAACGCGAACTGGCCGACGACTACGAAGTGACGATGCAAAAGGCCTTTGCAAAGCTCGATGCGGTTAACGCTGAAGATGTCATCAGGCTGGCGGACCTGCACGCTCGGGTGCGCGGTTATGGGCACGTGAAGCTGGCGAATCTCGCAGGTGTGAAGCGTAGCGAGCGTGAGCTGGCCACGCGTCTGAATATCGAAGCGGCGACTGGTGTAGCGGTCAGGCAAGCGCTCGAGGAAGTGAAGGGTGCGGGGACGTTGAAGGGGATTCCGGTGGTGGTGGCAAAGTAAGTGCGCGTTGGTGCGCGCGGCTTCGGGCGAGGTTCGATCAGAGCAACGCCCGCACCCGTGCCACCTTCTGCGGGTCCACCGGCGCAAGTCCATTCCCACCCACCCTGACACCTGAGCCGAAGTGCACTGCCGTGACCTGGGTTGCCTGAACAAACCCGGCCACCGCATCCACCGTCAACCCGGCACCGGCCAGGATCGTGCAATGCGAACCGGCCGCCTGCCGCAGCAGCGCGCGAATCGTCTCCTCAGCCTGCAACACGGATGGCTTGCCACCTGAGGTCAGCACATTCGTCACCGCCTCAAAACCCAGCAGCACGTCCAGCGCCGCGGGCAAATCGCGCGTCTCGTCGAACGCACGATGGAAGGTGATGGCGAGGCCATCCGCAGCATCGACTGCACGGGCCAAACCCTCGCGGTCGATTTCGCCCTCCGGCGTCAGCATGCCGATCACCACGCCATTCGCACCGGCCGCCGCGACCGCTCGCACGTCGCGCAGCATCACCTTGTGGTCATCCGCATCGAACACGAACGACCGGCTATGCGGGCGCACGATCACGTTCACCGGAATATCCACGGCCTCGACCACCGCTTCGATCAGCCCGAGACTGGGCGTCAAACCGCCCTCGCCCATCGCCGTGATCAACTCAAGCCGGTCAGCCCCCGCCTGCGCCGCGAGCCGCGCGTCGGCAAGCGTAGTGGCAATGACTTCCAGCAAAACGCGGGCGTGAGACATGGCGGCGGATCGGTGTCGTTAAAGCCGACATGATCTCAGAACTGCTCGTCATCCACCCAGTCGATATCGCCGCACAGCACGCAGGTCTGCTCGCCGACATGCGTCGCCACCGACAGCGTCACGCACGGCAGCGCTTCGTTAATCGACAGATACGGCCGCGTCACATGCACGCGCTCCGGCGCGTTGATCGCCGCCCGGAAGTACGGCCGGCGCAGCCAGTTCGCCCCTTGTGCATCGGCGAGTGGCAGAAAACGCGTCTCGTGCGCGGCGCGGTCGGCGCGCAGCACCACGTTGCGGCCCGCCTGGCGGCCCTTGGCATCGAGCAGGAAGCAACGCGCCGCATGATCGAGCGCGAGGAAATTCCAGCACACCTCGTCGAGCGGCTCGCCCGCCGCGAGCCGTTCCGCCGCCCGCTCGAACGCGCGGATATACGGCGCGAGCCGGCTCGCATTGCGCCGCTCGCGCTCCTCGGTCTGGTTGCGGTAGCGCTCCGTGACCTCGCCGATGCAGGTCACCGCCTGCACACTGTCAGCCGCGCCCGGGTTCGGCCGGCCGAAGAAAAAACCCTGCACGAAATCGGCGTCGCAGGCGAGCGCCATCTGCGCCTCATGTTCGGTTTCCACGCCTTCGATCAGCACCAGCTTGCCCGCTTCGTGCAGCAGCGCGACCAGTCCGGGCAGGATCGTCGCCATATCGGCGCGATGCGCGGCATGCGAGAGCATGATGCGGTCGAGCTTGACGATGTCCGGGTTCAGTTGCCAGATCCGCTCGATGTTCGAATGTCCCGCGCCGAAATCGTCGAGCGCGATCAGGAAGCCGAGTTCGCGGAACTTGCGCACGGCTTCCGCAAGACGTTCGAGGTCTTCGGCGCGTTGTTCCAGCACTTCGAGCACGATGCGCCGTGGCGACAGATCGAGCCGCCGCAGATTCGCCAGCAACGCGGCGGCGTGGTACGGATCGGTCAGGGCACCCGGGTGAACGTTCAGAAACAGCCACTCCTTCTCGGCGCCAAGCACCTTGAAGTTCTCCAGGTGCAGCGCCTGGGCGAGCCGGTCCATCTGCAGCACATCACCGAGCCGCGCGGCCTGGCCGAATACGTCGAGCGGCGACACGGGCCGGTCGAGCGCGTCGTGGGCGC
Organism: Burkholderia sp. 4M9327F10; assembly: GCF_005503145.1. GTDB lineage: Bacteria > Pseudomonadota > Gammaproteobacteria > Burkholderiales > Burkholderiaceae > Paraburkholderia. The sequence goes on from NZ_SCNV01000008.1 coordinate 117,055, forward strand.
GCAGCAGTCCCTCGTAACCGACCGCACGCATATGCGACAAGCTGAAGATCGGCTGAAACACGCTCGTCAGCTCCAGATCCCCATGCCGCACCGAGTACCGTTCGAGCCCCGAAGTCACACTCACCTCAAAGCCATGCGGCGCGGCGGCCGTTCTTTCCTGTTGCGCAATCGTCATGCATTCCTCTCACGCGAGAGCCGGGCCGGTCCGAACGCGGGGGCGAACAACCTCGGCGCCGATTCTCAAAATGTGCGTCATCGACACTGCTTAAGCAAGCTCCGTGCGCACGCTGCCGCACCTTCGAGCAAACTTTGTATGCGTAGCGGCGCTGGTTGCCGTTGCGGTCGGCGCCTCTGCGCGCACCACGCACCATATCGGTGCAATCGCCTCGGCCTAAAAGCGCTAATTGGGGGCATACGGAGTGCGTGTGGCTCGGGCTAAACTCCCACCTTACGTTTGTTAATGTCTGCACATTCGCTGCCCGCCGCGCATCCCGCCGCATGCCCGCGCCTCGCACATCCGTCGCCCAGCGCACGAGTGCCTGCCGCCCCTCTTTAGACGAGCCAGATGGAAATTGTCTTCACTGTCCTGATCCTCCTGCTTGCGGTCGCCGTCTCCGGTGTCGTCGTCCGTGTGCTGCCGTTCAAACTGCCGCTGCCGCTCGTACAGATCGCCCTCGGCGCTGTGCTAGCCTGGCCGAGACTCGGCTTGCACGTCACCTTCGATCCGGAAATCTTCATGATGCTCTTCATTCCGCCGCTGTTGTTCGCGGATGGCTGGCGCATTCCGAAACGCGAGTTTTTCATGGCGCGGCGCTCGATCCTGCTGCTCGCACTCGGGCTGGTCTTCATGACGGTGCTGGCGGTCGGCTATTTCGTGCACGCGCTGGTGCCGGCAATCTCCTTGCCGGTCGCCTTCGCGCTTGCCGCCGTGCTGTCGCCGACCGATGCGGTGGCGCTGACCGGCATCGCCGGCAAGAACAAGATTCCGGCGCAACTGATGCATATCCTCGAAGGCGAGGCGTTGATGAACGACGCGTCAGGCCTGGTCGCGCTGAAGTTTGCGATTGCCGCCGCGCTGACCGGCGTGTTCTCGCTGCGCGACGCCTCGATCAGCTTCGTCATCATTGCTCTGGGCGGGCTCGCCACCGGCGTGGCGGTGAGCTGGCTCTTCAGCGTCACGTCGGCGCGTTTTCTGAACGTCACCGAGGAAGGCGATCCCGCGCCGGGCGTGGTGATGACCCTGCTGATTCCGTTCGCGGCTTATCTCTTTGCCGAGCATTTCGGCTGGTCGGGCATTCTCGCCGCGGTCGCCGCCGGGATGATGATGAACTACACCAGCATCGCCAACGCCGGGCCCGTCTCGGCGCGCGTGCGCGCCAACAGCACGTGGACGATGATCGAATTCGTCTTCAACGGCATGGTGTTCATCCTGCTCGGTCTGCAGTTTCCGCACATCCTTGGCCGCGCGCTGATCGATGCGCACGAGACCAGCAATGAGCAGATGGTGTTGCTGATCGGCTATATCGCGGCGGTCGCGCTGGCGCTCTACGCGCTGCGTTTTGTGTGGGTCTGGCTGCTGCGCTGGTACGCGAGCCGCGGCGCGGCCAGGCGCGGCATGGCGAGTGCGGTGCCGGGGTTGCGTACCGTGACGGTGACAACCGTGGCCGGCGTGCGCGGTGCGGTAACGATGGCGGGTGTGCTGTCGCTACCCGAGGCATTGCCGAACGGCGTAGCGTTGCCGGGCCGCGATCTCGCGATCTTTATCGCCTCGGGCGTGATTCTGGCGTCGCTGCTGGTGGCGGTGGTCGGGTTGCCGCTTCTGCTGCACGGCTGGCGGCGTGGCCGCGATCCGCATGCTGCGGAGGAACGGCACGCCCGCAAGCTTGGGGCGCAGGCAGCGATCCGCGCCGTCGACAATCTGCACGAAACCGCCACGGCCGATCTCGACGAGTCGGCCTCCGCCTATGCGGCAGACGTCACAGCGCGCGTGATGGATATCTACCGGCGCCGTCTCGCGACGCTCGGCGACGAGAGCACGCCGCCGAGCGAAATGGCGCGGCGCGCGGAGGCGCTGGAGTTTCAGATGAAGCTGGCTGCGATACGCGCTGAGCGCGCTGTGCTGCTGTCGTTGCGCAACACGCAGAAGATCAACGACGAGACGCTCAACAAGCTGATGCGCGAACTGGATCTGTCGGAGACTGCGCTGATCACGCGAGGCGCAGCGCGGGCCTGAGTACCGGCGCGCGCTTGCCTGTGGCCGATCTGTTGTGGCTTACCTGTGTGGCTAGCGCGTCGCCTGAAGCGTCGCTTAAAGCGCAGGTTGCTGCGCCGGCTTGCGGCGCAGCAACGCGTACAGAATGATCGCGCCAAAGGTAGCCGTGCCGATACCGCCGAGTGCAAAGCCGCCCAGCTTCAGCGAGAAGTCGCCCGCGCCCAGCACCAGGGTCACGGCCGCGACGATCAGGTTGCGGTTATCGGAGAAATCCACCTTGTTGACGACCCAGATGCGCGCGCCCGTCACTGCGATCAGCCCGAACACGACAATCGACACACCGCCCAGCACCGGCCCCGGAATGGTCTGGATCACCGCGCCGAACTTCGGCGAGAAGCCGAGCACGAGCGCAATTACCGCCGCGATTACGAACACCAGCGTCGAGTAGATTTTCGTCACCGCCATCACGCCGATGTTTTCCGCGTAGGTCGTGACACCCGTGCCGCCGGAGAAGCCGGAGACGACGGTGGCGAGGCCATCGCCGAGGAATGCGCGACCCACGTAGCGGTCGAGATTCTGGCCGGTCATCGCGCTCACGGCCTTGATATGGCCGAGATTCTCCGCAACGAGGATCACCGCAATGGGTGCGAGCAGCGTCATGGCCTGCGCGTTGAAGACCGGCGCCGTGAAATGCGGCATGCCGAACCAGGCGGCGTTCGCAACAATCGAGAAGTCGATCGGCTTGCCCATGCCGAGGCCGTTGGTGACAATCGCATAGATCACGTAAGCGGCCAGCAGGCCCACCAGAATCAGCAGGCGCTGCAACATGCCGCGCGCAAACACGGCAACCGCGGCCACGCACAGCACGGTGACAAGCGCCATCCACGAGTCGAAGTTGCTGCCGCTCACACCCTTGACGGCAATCGGCGCGAGGTTCAGGCCGATCACGCAGACGATCGCGCCGGTCACGAGCGGCGGCATCAGCGTCTCGATCCATTTCGTGCCGACGGCCGAGACGATCAGCCCGATAATCGCGTACACCACGCCGCACGCAATGATCCCGCCGAGCGCGACGGGGATGTTCGGATTCGGCCCATGCCCGCCGTAGCCGGTCACGGCGATCACGAGACCGATAAAGGCGAAGCTCGAACCGAGATAGCTCGGCACGCGCCCGCCCACCACCACGAAGAACAGCAGCGTGCCGATCCCCGACATGAAGATGCACAGGTTCGGATCGAAGCCCATCAGCAGCGGCGCGAGCACCGTCGAGCCGAACATGGCGACGACGTGCTGGATGCCCATCGCAAACATCTGCGGCCAGGCAAGCCGCTCATCGGTATTGACGACACGGCCCTCGGCCGCGCTCGGTTGCGTGCGCCAGCGTGGGAAGTAGGAATCGGCCATGGCGGGGGTTCTCCTCTAATCGGCGCGTTGTTTAACGGGTTTTGCAGCGGGTCTGCAACGGGTTTTATAAATTACGCGCGAGTGTACGGAGAGCGCCACCCCCTGGCAAGCTCAGTCGTGGAAGCGCCGCAGCGCGTTCAGGCCCGGCGCGACTCGAGCGCGAACACCGCCACCGCCGTCTTCAACTCGCGCGCCTGATCCGCCATCGAAGCCGCCGCGGCAGCCGCCTGCTCGACCAGCGCGGCATTCTGCTGGGTGACCTGGTCCATCTGCGCGACGGCGCGGTTCACCTGCTCGATGCCCGTGCTCTGTTCGTGCGATGCAGCAGAGATTTCTCCCATGATGTCCGTCACGCGCTGCACCGCATGCGTGACCTCGGCCATGGTCTGGCCGGCGCGCTCGGCGAGCGCCGCGCCGCTGCCAACACGGGCGGTGGAGTTTTCGATCAGCTCCTTGATCTCTTTGGCCGACAGCGCGCTGCGTTGCGCCAGCGAACGCACCTCGCCCGCCACCACCGCGAAGCCGCGGCCCTGCTCGCCGGCCCGGGCCGCTTCGACCGCTGCGTTGAGCGCCAGAATGTTCGTCTGGAACGCAATGCCCTCGATCGCCGCGATGATGTCGGTCATGCGCTTCGAGCCTGCGGCCAGCTCACGCATGGTCTCCACCACCTCGCCCACCAGACCGCTGCCACGCGCCGCCACTTCAGAAGCGCCGTGCGCTACGCCGCTCGCCTGCTGCGCGTTGTCGGCGTTCTGGCGCACGGTGGCGGTCAACTGCTCCATGCTCGAAGCGGTTTCCTCGAGCGAGGCGGCCTGCTCTTCGGTGCGCTGCGACAGGTCGGTATTGCCCTGAGCGATTTCACCGGAGGCGAGCAGGATCGACGCGCTCGATTCGCTGATGCCGGAGACGATCCCGGCCAGCCGCTCGCGCATGTTGTGGAGGGCGAACAGCAGGCTATGGGTGTCGCCGGCGCGCGTGTCGACCCGCACGCTGAGGTCGCCGTCCGCGATGCGGTTGGCAATCTGCGCGGCATAGCCGGGCTCGCCGCCGAGCTGCCGCGCGAGGCGCCGCGCGATCAGCCACGCCAGCAGCATGCCGGCCACCAGCGCGCCCAGCACCAGCGACGACAACACGATGCGCATCTGCCGGTAGCTGGACCCAGCCTCGGCTTGCGCGTCGCTCGCCTGCTCGCGGCGATAGTCGATCACCTGCACGATGCGCTCGCGCAAGGCTTCGCTCGAAGCGATCGCGCGCCGCACCAGCTCCTTGTTGTCGACGCCGGCCGGAATCGGCTCCTGGCCGATCTGCTGATGCACGATCTCTTCCCACACCGCCGACTTGCGCAGCACCTCGTCGAACAGCGCCTCGCCCTTGGGCGTCGAGATCGTGAGGCGATAGCGGTCGTAGGCGTCGTGCATATTCTTGAGCGAGGCGACGATACCGGCGTCGAGGCGCTGGCGTCCCGCTTCGTCTTCGGCATAACCGAGATTCGCCGCCGCGAGGTCCGCATCGATCTTGTTGCGGTTCGCCTCTTCCATCCAGTAGAGGCCGTCCATATGCCTGCTGCTGATTGTGTCAGTCAGGTCATGCATCGACGACAAGGTCATCAGGCCAGTGCCCCCCACGACCGCGCAAAACGCGATCACGATCGCGAAGGCCAACAGCAGGCTTTGCAACACCGTCATGCGCTCGAACCACTTCATGTCCCCATCCTCATCATAGAAAGCGCCGCTGTCGCGGCGACGGTGCGCGCTTGAACGCGTCCAGTTCTATTACGGCGGCGTGCCCCCTGACTTGACCTGCTAATCATGGGAATAACCGGGACAGGATGTTGAAAGGCGCAGGCCGCAAAGCCTTGCCAGCATTGGGATTTGTCTGATTTATGGAGAGCGGCCCACTAGCTACACTGGCCTCGCTGCGTGACACCATCAATTGCGCCAGCGATGTTGTAACTCTCCGACTTTCCGCTCACGCTCCCCGGTGTGAGCGGTTTTTTTTCGTCTGCGTTTTTGCGTGTGCGCTTTGGCGTCTGCGCCGGCTTGCTGCCGCTTGCTTCGGTTGGTGGTAACCGGCTCGGATCGGCTCGGGTCGGCTCGGGTCGGTTTTCCTCGTCGCCTCTCTCTTTGCCTTCACTCGCGCCGTTCAGCCTTGATGGCCCCCTTCAAATGCGCGTGCCGCCAGCTTCTCCGCATACTCCCGCACGTCGGCCGGCCACGGCGCGATAGAAGCGTGAAAGCGCACCCGATCCGCTGCAAACAGCGCTCGCGTCGCCTCTTCATAGTCGGGCAGATTGCCGGCAAGCGCGGTCATGAAGCGATAGGCGGCTTCCTGCGCGCGACGCATGCGCTCCTTGTCGTCACCCGCCAGACGCGCTGCTTCCACCAGCTTGCGCAACGCCACCGAAGCTCCGCCAGGCTGACCGCTCAACCAGTCCCAGTGACGCGGCAGCAGCGTCACCTCACGCGCCACGACGCCCAGCCTCGGGCGGCCGCGGCCGCGCGGGGTCTCCTCATCGGCAAGCTCCACGGCTTCGCCATCCTCGCTGCGGCCGCCGGGTTCGTCCGCCAGTCTCGCCTGCACTTCGGCGTCCGAGCCGCGCAGATCGAATTCGACGGGCTGACTGGTGAGATCGTCAAAGACCAGCACCGGCGCTTGCTCACCACGCTCGAGCACCCGCTTGACCGCCAGCGCAACCTCGGCGCGCCCGCCGGATGCGATGCGTCTCAAGCCTTCGAAGGCGGTGCAGGTGGTGGTGGTGGTTTGCGGCGTCATCACGAAAATCCTCAAAGATCGATTTTCGCAAATTATACCCGGATGAAATTACCGCGCAATATTATCCGGGTGAAAATATTCCGAAGCTGGCGGCAACGGATTGTGTTCGCATGCGGCAAGCGGAGACCGGCACCGGCAGCCGGCTAATGCCCCGGTTGGATCACCATCCCCGGCTCGTCGGCGCGCTCTGCGACGGGATAGCAGAGGATGCGATTGCGGCCGGCGTCCTTGGCGTGGTAAAGCGCCGAATCGGCGGCATTGACGAAGGCGCGATAAGCGCTGAATCGATGATTCGCCGTACTGGCGATGCCAATGCTGATCGTCAGCACATGATGCGCGCTGGACACGTGGCGCACCTGCAGCGCCTGCACGGCGGCGCGAATCTGCTCGGCGATCTGCACGGCGCCGATGCCGTCGGTGTCCGGCAACAGCACGGCGAACTCCTCGCCACCGTAGCGCGCCGCCACATCGTCGGGGCGCCGGACATTGCCGTCTATGCAGCGCGCCACCGCCACCAGCGCGTCGTCGCCGGCGGAGTGACCGTAGAGATCGTTGAAGCCCTTGAAGTTGTCGACGTCGATCAGCAGCATCGAGAGCGGCCGCCCGCTGCGCAGCATGGCCAACCAGGCTTGTTCGGCCTGTTCCTCGAAGGTGCGGCGATTGTTCAGGCCGGTTAGCCCGTCCGTGCGCGCCAGCACCCTCAAGGCCTCCTCCATTTGCAGACGGCGCCGCAACTGCTGCGACAGCAGCACGGCGAGTGCGATGATTGCGATGTCGAGCGCCGCGATCATCGAACCGATGATCCATGCGCGATGCCGCCATCCGGCATAAATGTCGCGCGTCGAGATCGCGACATCGAGCAGCAACGGAAAGCGCCCGATATGACAAAACGTGTACCAGCGCTCCACGCCGTCGATTGCCGCCGTGCCGAAGAATTCGCCGCTGTCCTGCTGGGTAAAGCGGGTGTAGTTCGCGGTGCCGGTCAGATTGATGCCGATGATCTTCGGGTCATAGGGACGCCGCATCAGCATCGCGCCGTCTGCCAGCATCAGCGCCATCGAGCCGCCGCTGCCCAGGTTCATGCCCGCGAACAGGCGCTGGAAGTAGGTGAGCCGCAGCGTGCCGACCACCACGCCGGCGAAGCTGCCGTCCGGGTGCGAGAGACGTCGGCTAAGCGCAATGGTCGGCCCGGCGCCGGTCAGCCGCGGCATGAACGGCCGGCTGACGTATAACCCGACGTTCGGTGAGTTGCGATGCACGAGGAAGTAGTCGCGATCGGCAGCGTTGATTTGCCGCGGCGTCAGCGACTGCGAATCGAGGATAGCGTGCCCTGCTTCGTCCAGCACCAGCATCGAGCCAAGGTCTTGGGCGCTGGCGGAGCCGTCGAACAACACCATCTGGCGCAGCGCCGGAGGCAAGTCCATCACGCCTGGCTGGTTGAGTCCGGCGCTCACGGCACGCAGGGAGAGGTCGTAGAGTTCAAGGTTGCGCGCCACGTCGCGCTGGACCAGCAAGGAGACGTTCCCGGCGGAGTCCTGGGCGCGCCGCAGGGCATCCGCGCGCATCTGCGCCAATACCCAGATGGCGATCGCAAGGATCGCCGCGGATAGCGCGATGCTGATGACAATCACGGCGTTCGGTCGGCGCGTCATCATGTCTCGAGTTGTTCCAAACGTGCGGCAGATCTGCGCGCTATCGGAGAGTGTGACTTCTTTCAGACCCGGCGACCGCGCCGGCCCAAAGGCGCGGGCCAACCCTACATGCAGCGGCCTCGGACATTAGCGTAACAGACCTTGGAGCGCGAGAAACGATTGTGTCGACCACGCTTTGCTCGCTCTCCTGACTGGATATCGGCTTCACACGGCCGGGGTTGAATGCAACCGGCATGACGCCGCCCATTTCATATTTCACATTTCGTATTTTGCGTACTCACACACGACGCTGCCTATACTGGTTACTAAAGCTGAAGAATAGGTGAATCGCCTTGGTCTGACGCTCGCGCATGATAGCGAGCACCGTTACATCCCGTCCTGCCGGCCTCAGGAGAAACGCGTATGAGCGCAAGCGTCGTGGTTGAGGAGCCGTCCGCAGTCGTAGAGTGGGTCACGCGAGCCTATCTTGGCCTGTTGATTGGCGGCTTTGCGCTGATCCCGGCTTACCTGATCGCCTACTTCCATGTTTTCCAGAATCCCGCGCTGACCTTCGAGAACCACGCCTTTCACGAGATCGCGATTGCCTCCGCCACGCTCGAAGGGCTGTTCGTCGCCTATGTTTCCGGGCGCTGCTATTTCTCCTCCGGCGAGCCGCTGCTGCGCTGGCTCACGCTCGGCTTTCTGGCCTTCGTGCTGATCTACGCCCTGCATGGCGCCTTCACCGGCATGGCGCATCACAACATCTGGCTGTTCCTGCTGTACGGGCCCGCCTCGCGGCTCGCGATGGCGGTGCTGCTGCTGGTCGGACTGCTGGCGTGGCATCAGCCGCCCGATCCGGTGGAAACGCGGCGCGCGCCGCAGCGCTGGTTCGGATGGATCGGCCTGTTCCTCCTGATCGATGTGGCGGTGGCCGTCATCGCTTATTCGCCCGTGGCCTCCAACCTCGCGGTGCGCGTGTCAATGGAAGGCGGCGCGCTGCTGGTCTCGAGCGTCAACGTCGCGGTCATGCTGGCGCGGCGGATCCGTTCGCCGCTAATGAAGATTTTCGGCATCTCGGTGACGTCGTTTGCACTGTCGTCGCTCGCCTTCATTCTGGCGCGGCCGTGGAATCACATGTGGTGGCTCGCCCACGCGATCTTCGCGGCCGGCTTTTTCCTGCTGAGTTACGGCGTCGTGCAGGCGTTCCGCACCACCCGTTCATTCTCGACGATCTACAGCCAGGAGGAACTGATGGCGCGCCTCGCCGAGGCGATGGCGCGCACCGAGAGCGCGCTGCAGGAGCTCAAGCGCACTAACCTTAAACTCGAGCATCTCGCCGCCACCGATCCGTTGACGGGCGCGGCCAACCGGCGGCAGTTCATCGAAATGGTCGACGCCGAGATCACGCGCGCGCGGCGCGGCGGCGCGCCGTTCTCGCTGCTGGCGCTGGATCTCGACCACTTCAAGGCGATCAACGACTCATACGGGCATCAGGTCGGCGACGAAATCCTGCGTGGTTTCGTACAGAAGTGCTTCGATGCGATCCGGCCATACGACGGCGTCGCGCGGGTTGGTGGCGAGGAGTTCATGGTGCTGTTGCCGCAAGTCGCACTGGGGGTGGCACAGTCGATCGGCGAGCGGATTCGCGAGGCGATTGCCAATGGCGTATTCGGCGGACAGGCGGGCAAGTCGGTGGCGCTCACGGTGAGTATCGGCGTGTCCCAGTATGGGCGCGATGGCGACACGCTCGATGCGATCCTGCGTACTGCCGATGAACGGCTCTATCGGGCCAAGCATCTGGGCCGCAACCGGGTGGTCGCCGCGTAGTTCGGTTGCGGGTTGCGCGCGGCGCGTGCGCGGCGGCGTCGCCGCTGTGCCGGCCGCACCAGACAACAATACCCCTATGACATACGCTCCGCCTGGGTGCTGGGCCAACGAACGTTAGCCAGCGTTTCAGAGATGTCCCACAGGCGCGCGGCAACCGCCAGGTCCCGCGCCCGCGGTGCGATCGCAGCCGCGCCCGGCGGCCCCTTCAGTTCGAACGCACCGGTGGGCCCATAGTAGCCGCCCGGTTTCGCATCGGCCGCAGTGGCGGCATACAGCGTGGGCAGCGCACCGGCCGCAGCCGATTGACTCATCAACGGTTCAAGGGTGACGCGGTTGAGGCGCTGCCTCAAGGTGTTGCTACCCGGCCCGTTGGCGATCAGATCCGTGCGCGCGTAACCGGGATGCGACGCATTGCTGAGGAGTCCCCAGCCATTTGCGTCGCTGCGACGTTGCAGCTCCAGCGCAAACATCAGCATCGCCAGTTTCGATTGTGCATAAGCGGGCCACGGTTCGTAGCGGCGCGCCCATTGCAGGTCGTCGAAATGGATTGCCGCCTGCACCTTGTGCGCGATGCTGCTCAGATTGACAACCCGCGGCTGACTGGCGTGACGCAGCACCGGCAACAGATACGCGGTCAGCGCGAAGTGCCCCAGATAGTTCGTGCCGAATTGGAGTTCGAAGCCGTCCGAGGTGGTTTGGCGCGAAGGCGGCATCATCACGCCCGCGTTGTTGATCAGCAGATCGAGCGCCTCGTGCCTGCTTGCGAAACGCTCGGCGAACTCGCGCACCGAGGCGAGACTCGCCAGATCGAGATGCTCGTAGCTGATCGACGCGGCGGGATGCCGTGCGCGGATCGCCGCCAGCGCGGCATTGCCCTTTGCCGCGTTGCGCCCGGTCAACACGACATCCGCACCCGCCGCGGCCAGCGCGAGCGCGGTCTCGAAACCAAGGCCGCCGGTCGCGCCGGTGATGACCGCGAGACGTCCGCTCTGGCGAGGCATGTCAGCGGTGGTCCAGTTAGCCATGTTGCGGATCCTCAGGGTTTCAGGGTTGAGGGAACTCAGGCAGCGTCGCAGCAGCGGTAAAGTCTGTCGCCAGGCTGACCGGGCGCCATGCTTCGCCGCTTGCCGCGCGCGCCTTCTCGGCTTCACCGGCGTAGTGCAGCGCGTCGCTGCCCAGCAGCAGATGCACCGGCGGTTGCTCGTGGTACGCGAGCTTCAGCACGACCTGGGCCACTTTCGCCGGGTCACCGGCCTCGTTGCCGATGTACTGGCTGAGCATTTGCGCGATCGCGCCAACGGAAGGAGCATAGTCCACGATGATGTCAGGCAGCGCCCTGCCGGCTTCGACGCCCCATTCGGTTTTCATGCCACCCGGCTCGAGCGCGGTGACCTTGATGCCGAGCGGCGCCACTTCCTGGCTCATCACCTCGGTGAAGCCGCCGACCGCCCATTTGGCCGACTGATACGCGCTCAGCCCCGGTATGCCGACCCGGCCGCCCACCGACGAAATCTGGATGATGTGGCCGCTGCGCTGCTTGCGCAGGACCGGCAACGCGGCGCGCGTGACGTTGACCACGCCGAAGAAATTGGTCTCGATCTGGGCGCGGAAATCCTCCTCGCTGGCCTGTTCGAGCGGCGCCAGGTGACCAAAGCCCGCATTGTTGACGACGACGTCGAGACGCCCGAACGCATCGACCGCCGCTTGCACGGCCGCGTGCGCAGCGGCGGAATCGGTCACGTCGAGTGCGACCGCACGAACCTGTTCGCCGAATCGTTCCACCAGATCCCCGAGGTGACGCGGATCGCGCGCCGTTGCGACCACGCGCTCACCCGCCGCCAAAGCCGCTTCGACGATCTTGCGCCCGAGTCCGCGAGCGCTACCGGTAACCAGCCAGACTTTTGCCATGATGTTTCCCTCTCCATTAATTGAGTGCGTAATCACTCATTAACTGCACAAAAAACTTCAGGTTTTAGCGACGGCGTGCCAGAACGCCTCAAAACCCGCGTCCCGGTAGCGCGCCGCCTGAGCCGGATCGCGCTCCATAAATTCCATTGTGGTGTCCGCGAGCGACCCCATGATCGCCGCCACGAAAGCGGGCGGTTGATTGCGCAGGATGCCGCTGGCAACGCTCGTTTCCATCATCGCGTTGACGTCGGCGAATGCCTCCATGCCGATTGCGCGAGCCTGCTCACTCAAGCGGTCGCAAACCGCCAGTTGCGTGACAGCCCGGCGCTTGTCCGGAAAGGCGACGCCCCAGTCCACGTATTGTTGCCACACATACCGCACTCGTTGCTCGACGCTCCCGGACCTCGGGTAGGCCGCCATCATGACGTCACGCATGTCGGACTTGATGTCGAGATACAACTCGTTGAGCAGCACGTCCTTGTTTTCGAAGTAGGTAAAGAGCGTGCCTTCCGCCACGCCCGCGACCTTGGCAATCCGCGCGGTAGGCGCACCCAGGCCCTGCTCGGCGATCACCTGAGCGGCCGCGGCAAGGATGGCGTTGCGTTTGTCTTCGCTTTTCGGACGGGCCATGCGGGATTCAGATTCGACGGAAATAAATGAGTGATTGCTCAATCATAATTGCAAAGTCCGGCTTGTTCAAGGACAAATTTGCGACGCGGCGGCGCTGGGTTCGTCAGCCGGTTCATTCCGCTCAAAAGTGCGCGCGTCGCAGACTGAAAGACACTTGAAATGACCTGATGAATCGGCACTCTTGTGTTCAATCAATATTTAGGTGTGCATCATAAAAAAGTGGCGCACCAATTTCTTCTCAAAACGCGTGCTCATGCGGGCGATCCGAATAGCGTTTGACCCTCGTTTCACAGTGCCGGTGCATCTTTTCGCACTGAAATCGCGAGATTGTTCATACGTTACAGCTAGTTACGTCTTTTATGCAGACCTAAGGAACTTGCTTCGGTAGGATTCACCTGGCAAAAAACGAACCACCCCTAACGTCGGTAAGTTCGAGTGTGCAGCACGCGAGGCGTGCGCACCCCGCGTCTCGAGCCCCGATATCTGCGGGCAGCGTTCGCCAGAGGCCGCGCCTCGGCATCGCCTGTCTGAAGTCAAACCCGATCTTGGTCCGCGCAGCGGCGCATCTGATGCGAGACGCCGCCGGACCGGCATTCACACTTTGCTCCTTACAGATGAAATACCCTTCGTTACTGCTTTCTTCCCTGTTACTCGTACTGGCCGGCTGCGGCGGTGGGGGTGGCGGCTCCGGCAGCGGCAACAGCGCCACGGCCAACAACGGCACGAGCTCCACGACTAACGGCACCACGAACGGCACGACAAGCGCCACGCTGAGCGCCAACACCCAGGCAGGCGAAACGATGAGCTGCCAGGCCCCCAGCAGCGCCAGCGCCGCCGCAGGCAGCGCACTGATCTCCGCCGACACGCCCAGCGCCGACGCCACCCGCATGTTCGCCTCGGGCAGCACCTTCCAGCTCGCCTTCACGACCAACGCCCCGTCCGCCGACAAGGTGAACTGGGCCGTCAGCGACCAGCTCGGCAACGTGGCGGCGAGCGGCAGCTTCCCGGTTGCGAGCGGCCCGGTCACCAGCACGCTCAGTTGCACCTCGACGCTGGCCGGTTATTTCGCGGCGTCCGCGACACTGGCGGCCAACGGCGGCCAGTTGCCTGAAGCCGGCACCCGCCCCACCGGCATCGCCTCGTTCGGCGTGCTGCCGAACCTGTCCGGCGTGGTGCCGGCCGTGACCTACGCGCATCAGGACGAACACCGCTTCGGCATGCAGGGGGAGAACGATAACGGCCCGCTGCTCGCGGACCTCGGCATCTCGTCGACCATCGACAACCGTCAGCTCTCGACGATGGAGCCGAACGGGCCGAATACCTTCAATCCGGCCGCCAACAACCTCGATCCGTTCTACACCTCGGGTCAGGTGATGCGCCTGATCCGTCTCGACGGCATCCCCGCCTGGGCGAGCCCGACCGGCGCATTCGAAGACGACACCAACCCGCCGACGAGCCTTTCGTACTACCAGAACTACATGAGCCGGGTGGGTACGGAATCCAATACGATTCGCACTACGTATTTTCCGAACCAGTCGAACAACTACTACCAGGTGACGTGGGAGCCGAACCAGTTCTGGAACGATACGGACGCCAACTTTGTGGCGCTGTATCAATCGGTCTATCAGGGCATCCACTCGACCGATCCGCATGCGGTGGTGATGGGCCCGACCGACGCGTTCCCGTCGCTCACGACCACGCGCCTGCAGCGCATTGCGTCGCTTGGCTTCGGCAACTATATCGACGGCATCTCGACGCACGGCTACTACGACGCGGGCACCTCGCCCTCGCATCCGCCTGAGCGCCTCGCCACCGACCCGAGCCCGGCAAACGCCGCCAACGCGTTGATGAACGAGATCCGCGCCCTGCGCACGGAAATGGCAGCGGACTACAAGCCCGGGATGAAGCTGTTCCAGACCGAGGTGGGCATCAGCTATGACCTCGGCACCTCGTATGGTCCGAACTATCCGACCGCCAATGTGCTGTTCGCACAGGCGGCCGTGGTGGCGCGCACGCACATCATCCTGCTCGGTGAAGGCGTCGACCAGACCTATGTGTTCTACGGTGCGGACTATCCGGGCGAAGTGGGTTATGGCACGTTCTTCGACCTCGCCGATGCGCAAGGCGCGTTCGGCGCGACCAACATCAGCCCGAAGCCGGCCGCAATGGCGGTCAGCGCGTTGACGCACGTGCTGGACGGCACCAACACGCTGGGCCCGGTGAACGGCACACCGTCCGGGGTCTATGCGTACTCGTTCCAGCAGCTCGGCAACGGTTCGGTGATTACCGCGCTGTGGACCCACAACAATAACGTGTGGAGCGCAAGCACGGGGTTCAGTTCGACGTATAGCGTGCCTTACAGCCTCGCCGTCGATGCGCCGGGCACCAGCGGCACCGTGAAGGTCATCGACATGATGGGCAACCCCTTGCCGATGAGCTACACCAACGGAACGCTGACGCTCAACCTGACGGAAGCGCCGGTGTACGTGGTGTCGAACAACGCGACCGTCGCCAAGGCGAATGTGACGACGCCGACTGGGTACGTGGCCAACTAATCAGGCGGGCGCAAAGCGCTGCGTCAGCCTTGCGTGGATGGAGGCTGATGCAGTCCTTGCGCAGGTTCGGCGTGGTTCGGCAGATCGCCCGAGATCATGCCGAACTCGACCGGATAGCGCACATAGAACACGTGGAGCCGCTCGGTGCGGACGATCTCCAGCAATTGTTCGGCTTCCTCGGCGGTCACCGCGAGGATGATCTGCAGCGGTTGATCGGTGAGCTTGAGCACATGGGCGGCATGACGTGCGCCCGCATGACCGACGCCCTCCGCACAGTTGATGACGGTCGCGCCGCAAATGCCGAGTTCGCGGGTTTTGTGCAGCAGCCACTCACAGACGGTCTGATGACCGTGTTTGCGGTTCTTCTCTGTATAGAACGTCAATTGATAGCCGTTCATGGCTGTCCCTCCCCCACGCGGCACAAACCGATCCCCTATGCCTGGCTTGCCGGTTCGTGCATGCCGAGCACTTCGTATTCGACGGGGCAGCGTGTATAAAAGAGCCGCACGCCGCCGTGGCGCAAGTCGTCGAGTAGCGCGTCAATACGGGCGTCGTCGGCCGCCACAGTCACGACGACCGGTTGATCCACCAGTTCAAAAAAACGCGCCGCATGGTACTTGCCATGCACGTCGATGCTCTCGCTGACTTCGATCACCGTCGCGCCCTCGATGCCCGCTTTCGCGACCCGGGTGAGAATCCACTCGACGAGCGTCATATGAGCCTTGCGACGGCTCTGATTGTCCGCAAACACCGTCAACTGACTGCCTTTCATGAGGGGTCCCTACGGATGCGCGACGACGCGGGCGGGATCGACGCCGCCGTGGACGCCGCGGCTCGCTGACTCATGTCCCTAAAGATAAGAATAGGAAATGGATCGGCGCCACGCACGAAACGAACGCACTGTTGCGCAAAACTGACCACTCCCGGCAGGCCGTCCGGCCTCACGCGCAATGCTTACCGCACGGGACCTCCGGGCATAGAACCGCAATGCGTTGAAGCGCCAGGTATGAAGAATGCTGGCTCACGGTTCGTCTGGCTCATCCACTTCAGCAAAGGCGGGAACATATCCGCCTGAAGCACGTCAGGACATATATCCCCACCAACCGACCGCGAGATCGAACGATGGACGACCTGCTCACGCGCCTCCTGCATTTACAGCCCTCACTATTCGTGACGATCGCTCACGACCTGCTCCATGTGCTGGTTGCAGCCCTCATCCTCGCGGTAGGCTGGTGGCTGTCCAACCGGATAGGCACGCTGTTCGCCAAGGCATTCGCGCATACGAACGCCGACCCCACGCTCGGCCCGATGCTCAAGGCAATGGGAACGTGGGCGGTGCGGGTGGTGGTGTTTATCGCCTCACTGAGCGAGGTGGGCATTGCGACGGCCAGCGTACTGGCGGTGCTGGGCGCCGCCGGTCTCGCAATCGGGCTCGCGCTGCAAGGCACGCTGCAGAATATCGCCGCGGGCATCATGCTGCTGATGCTGCGGCCGTTTCGCGCCGGCGACGTCATAGAAGGCAGCGGCGCGGCGGCGGGCATCGTGCGGGAGGTGGGGCTCTTCACCACACGCATCGAACGCAGCGACGGTAATGCGGTGTTTGTGCCGAATAGCCTGATCTGGAGTAACCCCGTGATCAACTACAGCAGCGGCGGCACCCAGCGGATTGAGGTGGATGTCGAGCTTGCGCAGCGCAAGGATGTGGATGCGGCAATTGGCGAGCTCAAGAAGCTGGTGGCAGACGAGCCTCGGGTGCTGACCGGGGCCACGCTGGCGCCGGTTATTTCGGTGGCGAGCTATCCGAAGTCGGGCGGCGCGAGATTGAGGATCGCAGCCTGGGTGCGGAGTCCGGACGCGCCGCTTGCCAGCGACGATTTGCGCAGTCACGCGCAGGCGGCCCTGGTGGAGGCGGGGTGTGCGATGGCGACGCAGTGAGGGGGAGAGGGGGAGAGGGGATAAGCGGTTAAGCGATGGAAATCTACGCAACGCGTAACCTATAAAAACCCATGAAATGGCTCATTTCAATTGCCACATCAGGTCTCGATCGTCTTTCTGTGTACCATAAATGGCCGGGAGTTGAACATCATGCTTCCGTAGGTGGCCCAGCTTGCGTGACCGCGTGTCGATTCCCCCGTCCCTCACGCGTCGTATAGGATCGGAGGACTGCCCTCCGCTTCTGGAGTCAATCATGCCTGGACAAACCATCCACCTTCATCGCGTGGTCCGCTCCACGCCCGAGCGCATCTATCGCGCTTTTCTCGACGCCGACGCCCTAGTCAAGTGGCTTCCACCGAACGGGTTTACCGGCAAGGTCCATCAGTTGGACGCCAGGGTGGGCGGGGGGTATCGGATGTCGTTTACGAATTTCACCAACGGCATTAGCCACTCGTTCGGCGGGGAATATCTCGAACTGGTGCCCCACGAGCGCATTCGGTACAGCGGCAGGTTCGATGACCCGGGCTTGCCGGGAATGATGCAGACGACGGTGACACTGCGCGCGGTGTTTTGTGGAACCGAGCTTAGTGTTGTGCAGCAGGGGATACCGGAGGCGATCCCTGTCGAGGCCTGCTATCTGGGGTGGCAGGAGTCGCTTGCCTTGCTGGCCTCGTTGGTGGAGGCGGAAGTTCGGCAGTGAGGGAGAGGGGGCGCTCAAGGCATCGAACTCGACGCGCCCTTGCGCCATAATGTGGTAACGCGTTAACAAATCGAGTTACCAACAATGAAAAAAATTGTAGCAGTCCTTATTTTATCCTTGACTTCTGCCATTGCCGTTGCGGCGCAGCCGCTGCCGTCGGGCGCAGCTTTTGACGCGGGGTTTTCGCCTGACGGTAGTGCGCTGAATGTAGTCGTGAGGGGCATCGAAAGCGCCCGCGCTTCGATCCTGGTTGCCGCCTATACCTTCACCAGCAGACCGGTAGCGACGGCGCTGCTAGCCGCACAGCGCCGCGGCGTGAAGGTTGCGGTCATCGCGGATCGCGCGCAAAACAGCAATAGCTATTCGGCCATATCGTTTCTGTCGAACCGAGGTGTTCCCGTTCGCCTCAATGATCGTTACCAGGATGAGCACAACAAGTTCATGGTGATCGACGGCCAGCACCTTGAAACCGGCAGCTTCAACTATTCGGCGGCCGCCGCCAACAAGAACGCCGAGAACGCTGTCCTGCTATGGAACGTGAAGCCCTTGGCTGAGCGCTACACGGCAGAGTGGCAACGCCTGTGGGAGGAGAGCGCCGATTTGAAACCGGCGTATTGAGAAGGTCGTGGCGAACGCGGCGAAGGCTTTGACGTGTTCGAGGGTGGTGACGGCATCCAGGTGGGAAGGCATCCGGCGGTGCGGCAATGGCGCAAGTTCGCCATAAACGATGCGCAAAAAACCTGCATCCAGATGCAAAACAACGCACTACACCGCGAGGCATAGTGCGTTGTTTCTAAAGCAATTCCTGGTGGGAGGAGGACTATCAAACTAAATGCCCCAACACCACCAAAACAGCCACTCCCACTATCCAAGCGAACTAAATGCCCCCATAAGTGCCCCCAACTTCTACCTCCTGCTCGGGCACCCCGGGAAGACACTTAACTCGCCATGATCCGCAGCCCGGCTCGACTAGGTCGCTGCACCAGTGTTGCGGAAAGGCGACACGCTGTCATCCTGTAGCCTGAGAATCAAGGCAGCGCTTTTTGGCACGAACACGTTGCAGGCATCGTCTGGTTCGGGAGGAGCCAACGCAACGACCGCTTGTGCGGCGCAAAGGCCCTTCCATTTCCCGATACATCCGACAGGTCGTCGGCCAACGCCGTCGTTCGCTTCGCCCGTTCGATCCGCCCGCTATGCCATCCACCGCTTACTCGCCACTACTGTTCGTACGGGGTCAAGAGAAGCACGATCATGGCGTCCGTCAGATCGCTCGGTATGGTCTTGTCAAAGACGCAGTGGAAAGCCACAGTTGGCTTCTTGAGGCTCGCCTTTCTCCATAGCTGTCCAAAGCTGGCTGCTATCTGCGAACCGGCCTCGAAGCTCACGCGCTGTACCGTCCCTGCTGTCAAGTGCTGCTTCAATAGGCTGGCTTGACTAGAAGCTTGGGCGTCTGATAGCTGAGCTCGGTCCATCTTGATCGACAGCCATTCGCTGAAGTCCGATGTAAAGCTCAGGGTCGTAGTTGTCGGCGGCTTCTTCTTTGAAACTGCGGCGCCCTCAGCAGGGTCTGGCTTGGGCAGATGGCGCCCTTGTACGATGATGACTGAAGCCCAAGGTTCCTTACTAGCATCAAATTCCTTCTGGAACCCATTTTTGCCAATCAGGACGAGCTTTACGCGATACGCTGTCACCGACGGCGGCGCAACAGGCTGACCGATCCGTCCCACACGCTGAGTCAAATCTTCTTGGCGTGCGAGTGCCGCAACGGGCTTCAATCGAGCCAGTCGCTTGATACCTCCCTTACGCTGGGATAGCTCTGCCAATTCCGGGGTCGTGGGGTTCACGAAATCCCAACTGGCCAAATAGTACTTATGTGTCTTACCGAAGGCCATGCTGACCAGGTCGACCGCCCCGTACGCCGTCCGATAGAACGCAAGTGCCACGTCCCCGATCTCCTGCGGAGTACAACGCAGGCACAACACCGCGGTCTTCTGACTAGAGGTGGGCCTTGCGAGGTCACAGCTCTGGTCGACCACAAGAAGGAACTCCTTCGGTGTGCCGTCGGCATTCAATCGCGCGAAGACATCACCCAGCTGGACTGGCGAATTCTTGGTCTCGGGGAGGTCATCTGTGATGTCGAGCCGCATCACCGAGCGAACGTGCATTTCGGCCAGTCGACTGCTGGGGGGTACTGTCCCGGGAAACGCGCTGTGCCCAATCAAGTCTGGCAGTTGCGTCCCCAAAGCGCGAACTCCTACGTCCTCTAGCAATCCGCTCGCGAGCGACTCCGAGACTAACCATGAAAGGTAATCGGGCAGCCTGGCCTCTTCGACCGCAAGCTCAGCCTCATGGAGCAGCGCAATTTCCGAGGGCTCGATTTTCGACAGGTTCTGCCGCAGCGTTGTCGCAGCGCGAATCGCGCCGAGCCAGAACTCGTCTAACATGTGCGCCCAAGATTGCTTGCCTTCGTACCCCTCGAGCATGCGTGTGAGCTTCGGCGTTATCTGTTGAGCGATCTCGTTCTTTTCGACGAAGCAAAAGAAGTCGGCTCGAAGTCCTGTTCGCTCCTTGAAAGCTCCCTGTTGCTCTGTCGCACCCGGCCTCGACGACATTAGGATAACCAATGGGTATTGCTCGAGAGTATCGGGCACAATCCTGATAATGGCGCGCAACCGTGGGAGTCGCCTTGTGCAGAACCTGCCAGGCTTTCGGGTACGAGGACTTGCCCGCCAGCAACTGCGCGAGCAAAATTCCGAGAGCCGATTTGCCACTGCCGTAAGGACCCACGAGTTTCCAGGCTCGTTGGGCGTGGCCGTGCGCGAGACTCTCGCCGTCAGCAATCTTGCCTGCCATTTCGGCGCTACAACCTATCAAAACGATGTGTCGCGCCAGCACAACAAGCTTGCCCCGTCACCGATATTCGCAGGCGCCGCCAGTCGAAAACAACTCGGCCGTCAGCGGAATCAACGATTCCACAAAGGGCGCAACACAGCGGCTCACCGCGTACATCGCGACGATCATAGCGCGCGGTCATCACCGCCGCTGCCATGATCCTGCCGCCCGTGCAGGCCGGTCGGCGTTGAAACTCTTGTAATCCGGCACGCACCTAAATATCCATTTCGCATTAAATCAATTTTCATTTTTGCAATTCCTGATAATCGCCTGATTGCTTTCGCAGTATCTTCATACGTAAAATCGCGCGAGAAAACAGGGATAATCAGATAGAGAGGCGGTATGGGCACGCGGGATGTAATCGGGGCAACAACGGGCGGACTGTCGCAGCAGGGCCGCCTCCTGAAACTTGATACTCCGGCCGGCAATAATGTCTTGCTGCCCCACCGCGTCACCGGGCGCTCGCGGATCGGCCGCGATTTCTTTTTCCAGCTCGACTGCGCGTCCACCTCGGGAGACGTCCAGCTCAAAACGCTGATCGCCCAGGCCGTTACCCTCTGGATCCAGCAGGCCGACGGATCCTACCAGCCTCATCACGGCTATGTGCATACTGCGCGCCGGCTAGGGGCTAACGGCACCCTCACGAGCTACCAGTTGTGCTTTTCCTCGTGGATGCACTTCCTGAAGTTCCGTCGTGACCAGCGGCACTGGCAGGACAAGGCAGTAGACGAAATCATCTCGGACGTGTTCAACCAGCACCCACAGGCGAAGGGGATGTACCGTTTCGCGTTGTGGAAGCCGCTGCCGACGCGCTCCTATTGTCGGCAGGACGAGACCGACTGGAACTTCGTGCACCGGCTCCTGGAATCCGAAGGCCTGTATGGCATCTGGCAGCAGGCTGCCGACGGTAAATCGCACACGCTGGTCATCACCGACCGCCTTGAAACGCTCGAACCGCTCTCGCCTGCGGCGGTTGGGTTTTATCGGGCAGGCGTGGCCAGTGAGGCCGACGCACTCACCCAGTGGTCGGGTACACGGACGCTGCAATCCGTGCTGCTGTCGACACGCACCTTCGACTATAAAAGTCCTTCGACACCCTCCAATCCGAAAGGGACGTCGTTTCCGACGATGGAGAATCAGGGAGCGTTGCCCCCGCAAACCGAAGTCTATGAGTACACCGGTAACTATACGTACCCAGAGCAGGAACGCGGAGATCACCTGTCGAAGATCCGGATGGAGGAATGGGAGTCGCAGGCCAAGCGCTTTCACGGTGTGGGTAGCTTGCGCGGGATGGATGCAGGGCGGCGCTTCACGCTGACCGGTCATCCGGAGCACGATCAGGACGCCGCTGGCCAGCGCGAATTCGCGAGCATCGAGGTTGACTGGACCATCGAGAACAATCTTCCGCTCTCCGGGCACGAAGCGAGCTACCCGCACAGCCTGAGCAATCAGCTCGCGCAGGCCCGCGCCGAGGACCCTGCCCAGATGTTCAGCGTGAATCACGCGGACGGCTCCACGGGGTTCTATCGGGTCTCCATCGAAGCGCAACGCACGACGGTGCCGTACCGCAGTCCGTGCGAACATCGCAAGCCCGAAGCGAAGCTGGAATCGGCGATTGTGGCGGGGCCGAAGGGCCAGGAGTGCTACACCGATGAGCTGAACCGGGTGAAGGTGCTCTTCATCTGGGACCGGCAAAACGCAGGCGACGAGCGTGCGTCCTGTTGGGTGCGCGTCGCGCAATCCGATACCGGAGATGGTTATGGCGGCGTCCATATGCCGCGAGCAGGTGAAGAACTGTTGATCGGTCACATCGGCAATGACATCGACCGCCCGATTGCGCTTCATCGCGTGTACAACGGCGCGGCGAAACCGCAGTGGCATTCAAACGGGCTGCTTTCCGGCTATCAGTCCAAGGAGTACGGCGGTGGCGGTGGCTACAACCAGCTCGTGATGGATGACTCCACGGGCCAGAGCCGCATGCAAATCATGAGCAGCCATGGCATGAGCATGCTCCATGTCGGGTACCAGATCGTCCAGGACGGCAACTCGCGGGGCGCATACACCGGCAGCGGATTTACGTTACGAACCGACTATGCGGGCGCAGTCCACGCGGGCGAGGGGCTCTTTTTCAGCACGCACCCAACCAGTGCCGACGGTCAGCCACTCGACACCACCCAGCCGCGCGAGATCCTGTCGCGCGCGGATCTGCTGGTCGAATCGTTATCCGACGCGAGTGCGGCCGCCAAGGCCGAGGATCTGAAGCCCGGCCGGGAAGCACTGTCCCAGTTCGCGAAGGCAACCGAAAATAACAAGGCGGGGGTGACGAAAGGCGGCAACACGGCAGGTGGCGGGACGGGAAATGCAAATGGCTTTGCCAAACCCGTCATGCTTGGATCGAGTCCTGAGAGCATGGGCTTCACTACACACGCCTCGGCGCAGGTCGTTGCGGACGAACACCTGAACTTCGTCAGCGGCAAGAACACTTACTGGGCCGTCGGCAAATCGCTGGTGGCGGCCGTCGCCGACACGATCAGCGTGTTCGTCCAGCGCGCTGGCATTAGACTGATTGCAGGGAAAGGTGCGATCGACATCCAGGCGCTCACTGACCAGTTGCGATTACTGTCCGAACTCGGCCTGACGCTCAAGAGCAATAACGGCAACATCGAGATCGACGCGAAGACCGAACTGCTGCTTAAGTGTGGTGGCTCGTACATCCGTATCACCTCAGCAGGTATCGAGGACGGCACGCGCGGTGCGCGCACGATCAAGTCCGCGTCGTTCAGCCGGCAGGGACCGAGTTCGATTGCCGAGCATATGAACAGCCTGCCGCAGACCAAGTTTAACGATCCTTACGTGCTGCGTGATCGCATTACAGGCGACGTGCTGAAGAATCACCCCTATGAGCTGGTGCGTGCCGATGGCACACGCCTGACAGGAACGACGAACGAACTGGGACAGGTGTCCGAGCAGAAGAGCCAGGATGTTGAGTCGGTGATGCTGCGTGCGTTGCGGCCGGGCTCCAACCCGGGCGGCGGATCCGCGTGAACCATTTTGACTGATCGACACACATTGCACGAACTACGATGAGCGATAACCAGACGGGCAATCAGGGAGGCACGCCATTCGATGACGATGCCGAGCAGCAGGTGGTACAGCAGACCGGACGCACGCACGCGGACGGCTCGTCCTATGGCACTTTTACACTGACGCCAGAGAGCGACAAGCGCAGCAAGGAACTGTTGTGTGATGTGCGACCGATCATCCCGGTGATATTCCTGCCGGGCGTGATGGGGTCGCTGCTGGCAGACAAGGATACCGGCGACGAACTGTTCTTTGCGCCAAACACGGATGGCATGCTCGGAAGCGTAGGCGCACTCCCGGCGTTGATTGGGTTATGGTTCAAGAGCGCGTCATCGCGGGAAACACAGTTCGACCCGACCCAGGCGGCGGTGACGCCGCTCGGCCCGATCAATGTCGGCAAGCATGGCAAAGGCGATACGGCCGACCAGTTCGTGGACGAAGTGGAAGCGAGGCGGCGGGGGTGGGGGTCGGTGCATCGCACAAGCTATCACCCCGTGCTGGCGTGGCTCGAAGAGCAGTTGAACCAGCCGATGCGGCTAGGCAAGCCGCATGGTGCGTGGGTCGAACCCGATCCTACGGGCGAAAAGTGGACGCTCAAGCCAGTGATCGACACGGACCCGGTCGACTACGGCGCCTACGGCACGGGCGAGAAAATTACGCTGGATTCGGCCGCATTCAAGCGCTTCTCGAAATACCGGTATCGCGTATACGCCATCGGCTACAACTGGCTGCAGTCAAATGCAGACTCGGGGCAGCAGGTCGTCGAAGGGTCCGATTACTACGATCCAAAGACGAAGAAAACGACGAGGCTGATGGGGATCAAGGAAATTTGCGCGGAGAACCATACCGGCAAGGCGATCATCCTGACGCACTCGATGGGCGGATTGGTGGCCCGGATGGCGATCGCGATGCACGGGGCGGAAAACTGGATGCACGGGGTATTTCACAACGTGCAGCCGGCGACGGGCGCGCCGGTAGCGGCGAAACGTTTCCGCACGGGTGGGGGAAACGAAGGCGGGATAAACAGCTTTATCAACGGCAGTCTGGTTGGCCGCGACGCAGGCGAATTCATTGCGGTGATGGCGAATGCACCGGGGCCGCTGGAACTGATCCCAATGCCCGACTACGACAACGGCGAAGCGTGGTGGGTGTTCTCGCGGCTCAATGGCGAAGTGGTGATGCAGTTTCCGCAGAATGGTGACGCTTACAACGAAATCTACCTCAACCCGAACTGGTATGGCCTTTTGCCTGACCCAGCATTACTTGATCCGGCCGGAACGTTAAAGAAACAACTTGATAAAGCCGGGCAGGGTGAAACGGTGACAGAGAATTTTTGGGGAACAGTTCAAGCTGCTGTCGAGAAGCAACGCAAGATAAAAGATACATATCACGGCAAGACATATGTCGCGTACAACGGCAACGGTGCCATAAAACCAGAGTCGCAAACAGGTGCTTCGACGGATAGCAGTGACAAGGGCAAGCCGGGAATCGAAAAAGGTCTGCCGCTCACAAAGGTATTGACGTGGGGCAAGGTGATCTGGACGGGGAATGTGCCGTCGGGAGTGTCGGAAAAAGAATTGAGCGCTGCGACCCTCCTGCACGATTCGCATACGGGCAATGTGCGAGTACATCTGGCATCGCGCGACCTGACCATCGAGTTCGAGGTACAGAAAGTACCGAAGCTGCCCGCCGGCACGGATGCCCCCGACCCGAACAAAAACGGCATTATTGCAGGTGACGGTACGGTGCCGACGTGGTCGGCCGACGCCCAGGCGCGCGGGCTGAGACCGGGCGTGAAAGGTAATCCTGCTAAAGGCGTGCAGATGGCTTTCGTACAGGGTGGCTACAATCACCAGGGTAGCTATGACCACCCGTGGACCCGTTGGGCGCTGCTCTACAGCGTCGTGCAGATCGCGCAGGATGCGCCGGAGCCGTCATGTTGAAACTTGTCCAGAAATTTCTGTTGCTCGTGTTGAGCGTGTGCGCCTGTTCGATTGTGTTTTCCGGGGAACCGACGATGAATAATCCCTTGCTGTCCAAATCGCGTCCGTGGTGCATCGGTCGCTTCGTATTCGACCGGCCCGTGGCGAGCGAGATTTCGAATCAACGCTATGGATACCGCGGTGACAAACTGGAGACGATACACAACCAGTCATTTGAAATTTATCGATCTAAAATTGACGCTCGAGAGACCTATTTAGAAACGCAAAAGCGTACGGATCCTGGAAATGGGAAGGAGACAGATCATGCATTATTGGAAAAGACCTTTTCCCCGATCAAAGACTCCAGGGTGTTCATCTTTCAGGATGGCGTTGCAAAATATGTAAAGCTGCCCTTCAAGTCCGAGAGCTATATTTACAAAGAAAATACGATTTTTCATACGACTGGCGGAATTGGTTCATCTGCGATTGATAGAGCCGAAGAAATCTATAACGATACGGTTCGCCGCATCAAGGCGCGCGATAATTGGACAGTGCCAACCGAGTCGGGGTTCTGCTTCGACGGCGGGATCGTCACAGGTTCGTCGACCTATACCGAGGAGGTCAGCCAATCGTTCGCACTGATGCCAGGACGACCAGCGCTTCTGGTGATTCAGATGCGTGACGCGGTGGACACGGATCAGAAAGAGTCGCTGACCAAGACGCTGCCTCAATTGCGCGCCCAGATGGATCGGATGCCCGGCGACTATCGTATTTTGCGCCAGGGCAAGCGCACCGTCGCCGGGATGGATGCAGAGGAAGTGGTGTTCGAACTTAAGGAAGGGGAGATCACCTCGTACCGTTTTTATCTGCTCGCGCCAGGCGACCCGAGTACTTTGGCAAAGCCGCATACGGCTATTCAATTGCTACTCGGCGCAAGCAGTCCCGATTTGACACCGGAGCAGGCGACTTCGCCTGTAGACGAAGCTGGGGCGCTTCTGACGTGGGATACGCTACTAAACAGCTTGCGGCTGCGACCTGGCGCGGTTTGAGCGAGGATGACATGCGACGCTACGACATCGTAAAGGGCGACACGACTACGGTAGGCGGCATCGTTCAGGGCGGCGACGGGCAGGACGTGCTGAATGGCCGCGAGCAAGCCTACGAGCACGATCCGGTTTGGTGTCCGGTGTGCAAGGCGATAGGCAAGATTCAGCGCGACGGTCCCCGCATCTCAACCACGGGACCGGATGGCCGGGAAGCGGCGCTGAGCGACGATCTTTGTATCTGTCAATGTTCGCCGCCCCCGAAGCTGGTGGCGTCGCAGTCGGCGTCATATATCGAGATGTAAACTGGGAGGGTGTGATGGTCAGGAAATTGATTGAGGCTGCGGTGTTGCTGGTATTGATGGCTACCCTATCGGGTTGTGCGATGTTTACCTGTAATGCTCCTCCGGTGTGTTAATTGCGAGCGAGGCCCCCGGATTTTGACGATGGAAACAGATGTCCGGGCAGCCAGTGTTCTCGCGATTGAGGCTTCGTAGCGATCACGACAGCTTCGCGAATTCTAAAAAGAACTTATGAAAAGTCCCCGGCAGCTTGCCTATCACGCACCATTCTTGTCAGGCCGCCTTCTCGCCACGGCTATCTGTTGTCAACGTCTTTACCTCGGCAATCGCCTGTAGCTGCTGCAGATAGTCGGCGCGAAACTGGGCCAGCCACCGTACCACGCGGGCGTTGTCGAGCAGGTTGGTAACATAGCTTTTGATCACCACCAGCTTCAGACTGTCCGGGCCATAGTTCTCTTCGAACAGTTTGGTGTCGGCCTGCAGCACGGCCAGCTCGCGTTCCAGACGCCGGATTACCTCCAGCGCCCCGCTCTTCGCCGCACGCTCCCGCGGGCCCTCCACAAGCTGATCGTCTGGCGTAGTTTCAAGCATCGCCAGTGCGAATTTTCCTGAATAGTTTTCGAGGTTAATCATCGCGTGCACCACATCGACCTGGCGGAACGGCTTCATTTGACGCAGGATCTTGAAAATGCGGTGGGGTACCCGTTTGTCAGATAGCAGTTTGATCGCCTCGTCGCATATCCCGTCCAGCATTCTGAAACGGTCCCTGATCGTGTTGGTTGACAACCCAAGCGCGGCGGCCAACCGCTCCAGTGATACGCCGCTTTCGTACACCCGCAAAATCATGAGGTGATCCTGGATCGCGGCCAGCCGGCTGACGCGCTTGTTGTACGTGAGACTTTCATCATCTTTCGCAATCAGACAACGGGCGTGCACCTTTCCGATCTCCTTCAATGCATCAACGCGAAGATGACCATCGAGAATCGAGAAATGACCGGGAATGGATGAGTGCGGGATAACGACAACGGGCTCGACCAGCCCGATTACGTCCACCGATGACCGGATCTGCGCATACTTGGCGCTATCTTTCACTCTGGCCGGTAACGCTTTCGACGGGTGGAGCACCGCGAGCGGTATGTCAAACCATTCGCGATTGAATCCGCACTCCACGACTTTCGTGCGAGACTTTTCCATCACACGAGCCCTCCGCGGTTAGCCGCCTCGGCCAATGGCTGGGGGACGGTCATCAACCCTTCTGCCTTCACCACGCCGACGAATTCCGCATTCGAGAACAGTTCCTTGAAAATCTCGTTGACAATGAGCAGGGAAGTGCTCACGCGCTCCGCCTTGAGCTGGATCAGCTTGTGTTTTTCCGCATCCCGCTGATACAGCCGCATCAGATCTTCCGGGCTGAGCTTCTTTCGTTTAGCGCTTCCCCCGGCCTGCTCCCCGACTGCCTTGCCGACCCGCACGCGCTGCTGGAGAAGCCGGCGAATCGTCGTCACCTTCTTTCCCTTGATTTCGCCCCTGTTCACAGCTTCAAGCAATAAATGCTGCGCCTCGGAATCGCTTGCACGGGAAATGTCGATCGCCAGGTGCAATGGAATATGTCCGGCTTCGGTTGCAGCAAGCAGGCGCTTTTCCCCTCGCTCGAGCAGCGTTCCCACCATGTTGACCCATGAGGCCGTGTAGCCGATCTTCTTGCCGATTTCGCCGTCTGAATACCCCTTCTTGCGCAACGCATCGACCTGCGCGAGCATCTCGCTCGCAGGCGGATTTCGCCGTGCGACATTCTCCACCACGCTCATGATGTACCCGGTCTCCTCATCGACATCGAGAATGATGGCGGGGATCTCCGTTTGCCCCAGGAGCTTGAAGGACTCCAGCCGGCCCTGACCGCACACGAGCGCGTACCTGTCGGAGTTGCCGGATATACGTCGCACCTCGATCGGCCGTTTCAACCCGACGCGCTGGATGTTCTCGGTGATTTCGCGATGAACCTTCCTGTTTCGCTCTCGCGGATTAACCACTGTGATCGCATCGACGGGAATCATCGCAACCTGTCCGGATTCGCTGTTCATGCGGCCTCCGCGAGCGGCACGCGTGCCGCGAGAAGATAGAAGACATCGAGCGTCTCGAACTGGTACGCATCCAGCGCAAACCCGTTGCACTCGGCGTAAGGAAGGAACGCTGATGTGAAGTCGATCGATGGAAGGAGATAAAAATCGAACGGCGCGGTGTTGTCGTGATTCATGCGGGCAACGACCGTGATGTCCGGTGAGAGGCTTGTATCGAGCCTGATCCGCCAGCGGTAGCTTCCTGCTGGCGTCAGCTTGCATCGCGCAATAACGAGCGATGCACTGAACTCCCCGTTCACGTTGAGAAGGTCCGTTTCGCGATCACGATGAGCGAAACCACCAACCTGTTCAATGCCGCGCTGGATCTCCGTCAATACCTCAGGATGTCGCTGTCGCAGGGCCCGATTGATTTCGAGGTAGGAGTAGTCGCGTCCGGGAAGAAAACCGATCAGGTTGTATGCGCGAAGCAGACTACCGAACCGGGATCGATACGCTGCACTTGATGGTGCGCAGTCTTCCTCATCGATGATCAAACCGGACAGCGCCCCACACTTCTCCAGAATCTGCGCCAGCACTTTGAGCATTTCACCATCGTCGAGATGATGCGAGCGACTTGCGATAACCGCCTGGACCTTCAGATACCAGTCTAACGGAACGATCGACTCGAACGCGCCGTCTTTGCGGATCCATTGGTCAGGTGGATTTCGTACATGTTGAATCTTCAGTTTGTAAGACGTGTGGTTATAAACGTTGTTACCGATGTACTTCTCGTTCGTCAGAATCTGGTGGACCGTTCCTCGGGTCCATGGGCGACCGTAGTCGGTCAACACGTTTTCACGATTTAGCAATGATGCAATGACGCGCTCCGGCATCCCGTGATCGAGAAACAATCGGTAGCTACGGTGTACCGTCGCAATCTCCTCGGCAGGCCCCGGTACCAGAACGACGCGATCGCTCTGGATGTTTTTCCTGTCACGACGGTGGAGGAGCCCTTTAACATTGTGGTGCTCGTCGATCAGTTGCCTGCGCAGGCCCAGACCGGGCGCACCGCCCTGTCGATACCCGCGCTGAACAAGGTTACGATGGCCGGCAAATACCTTGACCGACAGTTCCCGGCTGTATTCGGCGGCCATGCTGCGCTTGAGACTCTTGAGCAGAGTCGAACCTAACGAGGTGTCGTTTCCAAACTGTTCCGCGCAGAAGATGACCTGAATGCCATTTCTCTTGCACGTATGCTCATGGACTGCCGCTTCATCCGGGTCAGGAAAGCGGCCCCAGCGACTGACGTCATACACGAGTACTGCGACAAAATCGACCTGCCCGCGCTGCACATCCTCAAGCAGTTGCTTTAACCCTTTTCGTCCTTCAATGCTCAGCCCGCTTTTTCCGTCGTCCTGGTACGACCGCACGATCTCCATGCCGTGTTCACTGGCGAATCCGGCAATAAACTGGGTTTGATTTTCGGTCGAGTAACGCTGGTGCTCCGTCGACATGCGCGTGTACTGCGCAACCGGGATCTTCCTGTCGCCGCTCTTTTCTTCAACCATTATGGCGTGCCGCATGATCGTGCTCCAGCGATCGACGTTGAGCGCCCATCCTTCGCCGAATCGATGACAGTTTGATGGCCGGGAAAATTGTTTTTTTCAGGGTCTAATGATTTAGCGAATCGAAATAAATCGCAGGGGTCGAATCCAAAATTTTTCAACCACATATGACTTCCCTGAGCGCAGCCAGATACAGCCGCTCCACCGGTGCATCCCCGCACCGATGCACTTCGCTCAGGAATACAAATGAATCTCACCCCTTTCCTTCTGCCCGGCGTCTTGACGCTCGCGCTCGTCATCATGTTTATCGTTGGTCTGCGCTCGCTCGCTACCATCAACCGCCCGCAGCCTGTTCCGCCCTCTACCACCGGCGCGCCCACCAGGGCCCGCCCGGCGCAGCACGCCACGTCAGCACCAGACGGACTGGACGAATGGGAAACCAACCCTCAATGGCACGAACACGTGGGCCACGCACCCGTCGGCATCGACGAAGATCCGGATTCCGCGCGACCGTCCGTCGACCAGTACGCATCCATCACTGCGCCAGTGCATACCGATGAAGTGCACGAGGAATCGCGCGGCGCGCTACAGGCTGAGCTGCGTGACATTTTCGGCCCGTTCACCCACGAACCACACGACCGGGCAACTGCCCCTTCGTCGACCGTGACGCCGTCCTCTCCGACAGACACGCTGCGCTGTCCGCATTGCCGGTCCTCCCGCATCGACACGCGCAACCGAGCTCGCAAGGCGGGTAGCACTATCGGCAGTGTGGCGGGCGCAACGGGCGCAATGACCGCGGCGCTCGCCGGTGCGGAGACCGGTGCGGTTGTCGGCTCCATCGCAGGTCCGATAGGAACCATCTTTGGCGGCCTTGCCGGGGCAGTGATTGCCGGTCTTGTCGGCAGTGCTGCCGGATGCGCGGCCGGCTCAGCTGTCGGTGCTGCAATCGACGAAAACGTGCTCGACAACCACCAGTGCCTCGCCTGCGGTCACACGTTCAGCGTCCGGTAAAAGCAGTCCTCGCTGTCATTCGCCCCCGCTCTTCGATTTTTGCTTCACTCCCCCTGCTTCATTCCTCTGATCCAAACCTGTCCGGCTTCTGCCGGGCGTTATGCCTTTTCAATTCCCCGGAGTTCAACATGCATCTTGTTCAGACAATGGCCTACGTTGGCCAGGAACCGTGGCACGGCCTTGGCAACAGGCTCGCTCCCAATCAACCTCTCGAAGTCTGGGCCAAAGCCGCTGGCATGGACTGGAGCATCGAGGAGGCCGAAGTGCGCTTTGTCGCCGGCAGCGCAGTCAACCGCGCCGGTCTCGGTTCAATTCACGCCTTCCCTGAACAGAAAGTCCTGTACCGCTCGGATACCCGGGCGCCGCTGTCGGTCGTGTCGTCACGCTATCAGGTCGTTCAACCCGCCGAGATTCTGGAGTTCTACCGGGACCTGACGGAAGTCGGTGGCTACGAGCTGGAAACGGCAGGCGTACTCAAGGAAGGTCGCAAGTTCTGGGCGCTCGCAAAGACCGGGCAGTCGGCCACGCTCAAGGGACGCGACGAGGTCAACGGCTACATCCTCCTGGCGACTGCCTGCGACGGCACGCTGGCAACCACTGCGCAATTTACCTCCGTGCGCGTCGTCTGCAACAACACGCTCGCCATCGCACTCAGCGATGGTGCAGGAGCCGTCAAGGTGCCGCACCGCAGCCAGTTCGATGCGCAGGCAGTCAAGCGCCAGCTTGGCATTGCCGTGTCGTCGTGGGACGCGTTCATGGTCCGGATGAAAGCGTTGTCCGAGCGCAAGGTGTCCGATGCGGTAGCAGAGAAATTCCTGCGCCGTGTACTCACCTATTCCGCAACGAGCCCGGCCGATCGCGACGCGACCACCGTCAACGATCGCGCCATCAAGGCAGTCGCCCAGCTTTATGCAGGACGTGGCAAGGGCGCGGAATTGCAGTCCGCATCCGGCACCGCATGGGGCCTACTGAACGCGGTGACCGAGTATTGCGATCACCATCGACGCGCCCGCAGCGACGATCACCGGCTCGATGCTGCCTGGTTCGGTGCAGGCGCGACCCTCAAGCAGCGCGCGTGGGACGAAGCGATGAAGCTCGTCGCATGAGACACACCCCATTGCGGTTACTGCATACACGCCCGGCTGGATTCCAATCCGCCGGGCGTTGTTCATTCTGGAGGCGGTATGAGTCACCCTGAGACAGGCGGCCACGACCGGAAGCGTCCGGCCCTGCGGCTGGTCGACACGAAGGATCTGTCGCGCAGCGAATGGCTGGAGGTGCGGAAATCCGGGATCGGCGGATCGGACGCCGCTGCCGCAATCGGCCTAAGTCCTTACGTGAGCCAACTCGAACTGTGGCTCGACAAGACCGGGCGGGACGTCGGTCTGCCACGCCCGGACCCGGCCGACACCACCGCCCCCACCTATTGGGGCACGCTGCTGGAGCCGATCGTCGCGGCCGCCTATACGCAACAGACCGGCAATCGGGTACGCAAGGTCAATGCCGTGCTTCGCCACCCGACAATCCCGTTCATGCTCGCCAATCTTGACCGGGAAATCGTCGGCGCACGCGACGTCCAGGTCCTCGAATGCAAGACCGCGGGCGAGTTCGGCGCGCGACTCTGGCGCGAGGGCGTGCCGGAACACGTCCAGCTGCAGGTGCAGCACCAGCTTGCCGTGACGGGCAAGGCGGCGGCGCATGTAGCCGTGCTGCTTTGCGGTCAGGCGCTGGAGGTCCACCGGATCGAGCGCGACGATGCACTGATCGGCAGACTGGTCGAACTCGAAGCGCGATTCTGGCGATTCGTGGAATCGGACACGCCGCCGCCCGCAGATGGTTCTGAATCGTCCGATCGCGCCTTGCGCCACCTGTATCCGGGCCAGGGCGGTACGGTCGACTTCAGCGACGACCGGCATCTGTCGTCGGTGTTCGCCGATCTGGTTGCTGTACGGGTCGAGATCGAAGCTCGCCAGCAACTCGAGGCGAAGCTGAAACAGACGATCCAGCAGGCGATGGGTGAAGCGACCCGGGCAATGTTCGAAACAGGCTCGGTGTCGTTCAAACGCAGCAAGGATTCGTCGTCGGTCAATCTGGAACGCCTGCTGGCCGATCACCCCGGATTCGAAACACAGTACCCGGCTTCGAAGCCGGGTTCCCGGCGGTTTCTCGTCTCCACCTGATTCCCGCTTCCCCTCCTACTTCCATTTAGAGGACTACCATGCTCAAGGGTCTCGCTATTACTCCACCCGTTATCGGGCGCATTTCGATTGGCCGTCTGGTCGAGAAGGCCGGCAAACGTCTGCCGGAGAAGGACGACCAGTTCACGCTGACCACACAGGTACAGCAGCGTGGCGAATGGGTGCTGCATCCACTCAACGAGACATTGCGCAAGGCGACGTCCGGCAAGTTGCGCGCGATTCCCGTGCGCTTCCTGTTCAATGATCCCGGCCTCAATCTGCGGGCTGAATACTCGCTGTTCGACCACGGTACCGGGCGTCCTGTGTGTGTCGGTAACGGCGAGACGTGCAGGCGCGCAGGCGACGCCGGTATCGAGGAACTGCCCTGCCCGTCGCCAGATGGTTGCGCATTCGGTCGTGCCGGCAACTGCAAGCCGTATGGGCGGCTAAACGTCGCGATCGGTGACGAGGATGAACTCGGCTCGTTCATCTTCCGTACGACTTCGTATAACTCCATCCGGACGCTCGCCGCGCGCCTACATTATTTCAGTGCGGTGTCTGGCAACCTGCTCGCCTGCCTGCAGCTGGAACTGAAGCTGCGCGGCAAGTCGACCACGCAGAGCTACAGAACGCCGATCTACTACGTGGATCTGGCGGTGCGATCCGGTAGTACGCTGGAAGACTCCATCGTGCAGGCGCAGGAACTCGATGCGCGGCGACAGGCAGCCGGGTTCAACCAGGCAGCGCTTGATGCGGCGGCGCGGGCGGGTTTCGCCAACGGCGCGTTCGAGGACAGCCCGGACGAGCGGGCCGCAGTCGTCGAGGAGTTTTATCCGGAGGATACGGCTCGCTCGGATGCAGAAGGTGGCGGTACAACCGACACGCCACCGACGCTGCGCGACAAGCTGGAACGCAAGGCGGTGCTGCTCGGCGGCAAAGCCGCATGAGCACGCGACGCTGGGCATTCGTCCTGGCCGTTGGCGCGACAGGCACCGCGCTCAGCCTGTCGATTCTCGCAGGCTGGCAGCGAGGTGGCTCGCTCCCGGAACAGCTGGTTTGGGTCGCGATCGGTCTGGTGCTCGTCACGAGCGCGCACCTGTTGCCGGCGCTGCTCAGGGGTGCGCCGATCCTTGTCCGGGGCGTAGGTCGCCTGCTATGGGGAGCGTGTCTGGTAACTACGTGTTTCGGGCACGCGACCTTCTTCACTTTCGCGCAACAGCATGCCGGAGAGCAACGGGCGTCGAAGGTACCGGTGGTCCCTACCTTGTCGACCGCTCGCACCCTCACGACCGTCATGACGGAGCGCGCGACCGTGACCGCCCAGCTTGCCGCAGCGACGGCGCGTTACTGCGTCGGTAACTGCGCGACACTCGAAGCCCGTCGCGCGACGCTCGCGGCACGGCTTGACGCGCTGAACGCCGGAGCGGACGATATTCGGCACCGACAGGCAGCAGACGACCGAGTCACGACCCGGCGTGACGCGTTACTCGCGGATCCAGTCACGTCGCGTCTCGCCGCGTTACTCGGCACGGCACCTGCCCGGATCGATCTGCTGACGGGCCTCGTGTTCGCCGCTGTACTGGAAGGCGTCGCGTGTCTGTTGTGGACGATCGCGCTCCGGTCGCCGTCACTGGCGCCGCTATCTGCTGAAGTCACACCACCAGTAACAGCAATAGTTTCGGTAACCGCCGACGTGACTCAACCCGTAGTCACGGCAGTCACGGACACGACCGCTTCGACCCAGCCAGTAATCTCGCCAGTCGCGGCGAGTCAGGTCGCCGCGACCGTTGGTCGCAACGACGTGCCCCCCGGTCACGACAGCACATCCCGCAGTCATGCGCCTCGTGACGATCCAGTCACGCCGTTACCGATTGCCGATCCCATCGACAACCACCTGACGCAGCTCGTTCGAGATGTCGCGGCCGGTCTCGTTCGACCCACTGTCACTGACATCCGTCGTCATCTCGGTTGCTCGCAAGCGCGCGCAGCCACGCTGCGTCGCCGGCTTGCTGAACACAACGTGACGGCATAGACGCCGGGCCTCGTGCCCGGCTTTTTCTTTGTCGCCCTTTCTCTCTACTGCCCTCATGCTCCATGGACTCGACCGATCTCGTCAAAAGCATCAGCATCGCCAATCTCGCCAACCAGCGCGTCGCCGTCGTCGAACGCATCCGCGCCGCACTCGATCTGCTCGCCGAAGCCCAGCAGCTCGCCAGGGCTGCGCATCTCGGGTTCCCTCGACTCGTTCTCGATGAAAGCTACGGCTGCCGTGGCCGACCTGCAGTGACCGGTGAATATGCGGTCCGCGCCGACGCTGAGGCCGCCATCGTGCGCATTGTCGATATATGTGGCTGGGATTACCTGCTGTCGGAATCGGGTTTGCGCACTTTCATGGACGCGCAGGCTCGAGAGCAGTGGAATAAGCAGATCGCCGAAGGCGACGTCCCTGAACTGACGGCCGCCAATATCGAAGCTACGTTCGCGCAGCTCTACGGCGCACGCGGCGACATGTTTGAGCGTGGCGTAATCGCGTGTTTCCGCAGACTGTCGTGGGACTACAAGACGAACCAGCCGTTCCGGTTCGGCAAGCGGATCATCGTGCGGTATCTGCTTAGTCAAGGCTCACTCAACCACCGCGTCACCGATGAACTGGACGACCTGATGCGCGTGTTCTACGTGCTCGACGGCAAACCCGAAGCAGATCACCGCCACGGTGCTTACTACCTGGTTTCGGATGCCCAGCAGCAGCGGCGCGCCGAAGCCGAGAACGATTACTTTCACCTGCGCTGGTTCAAGAACGGCAATGGGCACCTGGGTTTCAAGCGGCCCGACCTGGTCAGCCAGATGAACCTGATCCTCGCGAAGCACTACCCGAACGCGCTGGCCTCGGAAGCGCGGTAGTTCGCCGACTCATCCACGCCGTTCACGCCGCGTCCTGCGTCCCGGTTTTATCCCCTTTGCTTTCGACCCAGCACCGTCCCTATGGGAGGCATGTGCTCGCCCTTTATCTGGAGATATTCATCGTGACTTCACCTTCTACGTATCGCGCCGGCGCTCGCTTCAAGCCCGGACGGATCCTTGCCACTCCTGCCGCGCTGGAGGTCATCGCCGACGCGAAAGCTTCAATCATCGAGCTGCTGACTCGCCACATCCGGGGCGATTTCGGCGACCTGTCCGAGTCCGACCACCAGCAGAACGAACTGGCTGTTGCAACCGGGCAGCGCATCCTGTCCAGCTACGTCTTGCCTAACGAGCAGACGGTCTGGCTGGTCACAGAGTGGGACCGCTCCGCCACCACCTTCCTGTTGCCCGGAGACTACTGACATGACGAACCGCGCTCTTCCTGCCCGGCTCCGTGTGCCGATCCGCGTCACGCCCGGTTGTGTCTTCGTGTCACTGGGTGCGCTCGACGCGCTGCACACCGTCGGCGTCCCGCCTGTCCACTTCCTGATACGTCATATGCGTGGTGACTGGGGCCGGCTCACCGACGAGGACTGGCAACGCAACGAATGTGCGCTCACGACAGGAGACTACCTGCTGTCTAGCTACATCCTGTCGACCGGACAAAAAATTTGGATGCACACCACTTGCGGGCGCTCAGCGACCTTCGTCACGTTGCCGGCTGAGGAGTTCAAGTTGGAGTCGTCCCTGCGCGATGCGCTACTAGGACGTTATTGACGCCCGGCCCCTGTCTGGCGATGGGTCAACCTCGCCGACAGGCGCTCGAAGACCTCTAGCAACATCGTCCGGTCGGCTGCGGAAAGCTGTGACAGTACCCGGTTAAGGTGACTCGCCTGATCGCTGGACCGGATGCTGGCCTCGGTTAGCAGATCGGCTGCCTCGCACTCGAAGATGTCCGCCAGCTCGAACAGGCGCACCACCGTCGGGATGACGACCCCGCGCTCCATCCTTGACACGGCTTCCAGGCCAATGCCCAGCAATTCCGCGACATTTTCCTGCGTCAGCTCGCTCGCGATGCGCTGCTTGGCTATCGCCCGCCCCACCACCACCGCCAGATCTTCAGATTCCGATTTCGACATACCACCTCCCAGTCAACCGGAATGGTTGAGCATCACCCCTTTGACATGAAGGGCTTTTTGAGTTGATATTCAACTTTTTAAGCGATTTGCCGTAGTACCGGGTAGACATGGGTTGGTCCACGGCGGATTCGACCTATGACGGTCCGCGTCAGGCGGTTGCTCATCAACTGGAAGTAGCGTCAATGGACTAGAACTCCCCAAAGGAACGGCGCGATCTTCATTTGCAAGGTGAAAAGAAAGATGCACACGAGAATTCCGAGTTGCGTTATTTGCATGTCAATCGTCGCCATGCTTGCGGCCTGTGGCGGTGGCGGTGGCGGAAACAGTGGATCGTCCGCACCGTCGACGCCAGCTACCTCAGCTCAACTCACCGGCAAGGCCATCGACGGCTATCTGGTCGGCGCCACCGTCTGTTTCGACAACGGTCAGGGCGCCTGCGACTCGACGCAGTCCACGACGACCACCGACGCCAACGGCGACTACACGCTCAAGGTCAGTGGAAGCGTGACCGACAAGCAGGTCGACGTAATCGTCACGCCCAGCACCACGGACCTTGCGAATCCGACCATTCCCTTCACGTCCACCTTCACACTCTCCGCCATCGTTCAGGGCACGACGCAGAACGTGACGCCGCTCACAACGATGGTGGTCGCGCAGATGGCGACGGGCCAAACGCAACAGGAGGCCACGCAGGCCGTACAGAATCTGGTGGGCAGCAAGGTCGATCCCAATGCGGATTACATCTCGGGAGGTGACACCGGCACGGCATCGGTTGCGGCCAGCATGGTGAGCCACATGACCGAGCTGTCTGGTCAGGGTCCGATTTCGTGGTCGCAGGTGCAGGCGACCATGAACGCCTATGCATCAAAGGGCAACATCAACGGCGTGCAGCAGTCGGACGTCGACGCGCAGCTTGCAAACCCGGCCTTCAGCAAGGCGATCGACGCATCCGCTGCGCTCGCCACTCCCCTCTATACCGTAGATGGGGACCTCATGCAGGAGGTTGCGGGAAGCTCCACCATCTCGTCCGCACTCTCGCCGGTCCGGGAGAATTTCACGCTCTCCGGTTCGACGCTGTCGGTCACGCAGGAGATCCAGGGCAACGGCAACTGGTCGGCGGCGTCACCTGTCGGTAGTTACGATGCGATGTTTAGTGGCTCGTTCATCTCGCTCAATGGCGGCATGGGTGCGTACCTGATGAAGTCCGATGGCTCGTGGACGAACTGGCTGACGGCCGCGCAACTGCACCCCTCGTACAGTCTCTCGACTGTCGGATCGACGCTCGTCGGCTCCGATCCGAACACGAACGATCAGGTCACGATTTCCTACCGCACAACGGATGTCAGCGGGCAGCCGCTTTCGAGCGCGCTGCAGATCGACTATCGCAACCCCGTGCGTGGCACGATGACCGGTACGTTTCCCTCCGGAACCACGGCGTT
This sequence comes from Burkholderia sp. 4M9327F10, assembly GCF_005503145.1. Lineage (GTDB taxonomy): Bacteria > Pseudomonadota > Gammaproteobacteria > Burkholderiales > Burkholderiaceae > Paraburkholderia. The sequence goes on from NZ_SCNV01000008.1 coordinate 156,158, forward strand.
TCTCGCAACGACGGCCTACGCGCATGACCGGCTGATGCTCGTCAGTGAAGGCCTCGGCTTACCGTGGATCAACGGCGCAGATGTCAACCAGCCGGTCTTCGTCAATGGTTCGTCGCTGTACAGCCTGGGCGATCCCACCCAGACGTACACCTCGGTGCAGCAGACGGTGGGGACGCAAACGGACATCGGCGGCGGCTGCCTGCTTCTGAACATTGAGGCAAACGGCGTTGCCACGGTCGACAAAAGCAATGCGTCTGGCTGCCGGTACGGCGGCATCGATACCAACAGCTACCCGGTCACAGGTTCATGGTCCGCATATCCGCGTAATCCCAACGCGATCACGGTCAGCCTGCCGAAATCAATCGGCGGGCCGACCGTGCCGATCGACGACACGATCAAGAACACGATCAACGCCGGGGGCTCGCTCGTCGTGGCACTCGTGAACGGCAAGCTGATGGGTGGCTTCCTGCGACCCGCCAGCGCACCGGACACCGTCGCACAGTTCCCGTCGTCCGTCACCGACACCATCGCGGCGTCGATGCGTGCTGCCGCAGTGAAGCTCGGTCTCACGCAAAACCCATAACGCGCACGGCAGTTCGCACCTTCGAAAGCGTCGGCGGCTCGTTTCACTGCGCCGACGCGCTTCACGGCTTTCGACCATCGGAAATTTCCGAAGGGCCCTGCAACAACGCTGTCCGGTTCTGGCAAGCACGTTCGCCCTCGGAACGCCAGAACCCTTTCGCCGACCGGTTCGCCGGTCGGCGCTTTTTATTCCCCCCGGTTGCCGCGTCTCGTTCGCCCGGACATGCGCATGCGATCACTCCTGCTCCTGAAACTCATGAATATCACCACCCTTAGCCAACGCGCGGCGGCACTCGCCGCGGTCACCCTTGTAGCAACGTTGCTCGCCGGCTGCAAAGGCGACGTCCTCGACTATCACAATACCCGGATGGAGAACGGCAAGATCTATGCAGGCAACGCTGACGAACCGTTTACCGGAAAGCTGACGAACGTCCCCGATCGATCGCTGCTGATCGATCAGGCCGGATTCCAGTTGACCGGCAAGCTCGCCAGCATTGCTCTTGCCGACAGCGTGCCCGCCGCTGAGCGCAATGCCCAGTCGTTCCTTGGCGCATCAGGGGCGGCGACGTTGTTGTCCGGCGCGCTGTGCGACGTCGAGATCGGCAGCGGTCTGCTGGACGGCAAGGCGGTATGCAAGGCGGCGCAATCCGACGTCGCGCGTATCGAAACGTCGTTCAAGCACGGCGCGCTGGACGGTTCGTTCAAGCTCTCTGGCGGACAGGATGACGGTCCGCTGATGGCGGTGACGTTTCACAACGGCCAGCCCGACGGTGCGCTGAACGTCTATGACTGGACCAACCACAAACTTGTTCATACGTTCCCGTGGAGCAACGGCGTCGCGTCTGGCACCGAAGAAGCGTTCGACGCGAATACCGGCGCGCTCGTGAAGCGCGCCACATTCGTCAACGGGAAATACGAAGGTGCAGTCGTCCATTACGCGCCCGATGGCAAGCAGGTCACCCTCACAGCAACCTACGCTAATGGCAAGCTCAACGGGGCGTACAAGGAATGGGATGCCAGCGGTACGCTCATCGCGGACAAGTCCTATTCGAATGGAGTGGAAGTCAGCGCAGACGGCTCGGATGTCGGCTCGTGCGTGAACGAATGGGACGATGCCTATCGGGCTGTACCGGGCCGTCCATCATTTCCGCCAGCAGAATTGCGTCAGCAGTGGGAAGTATCCTGTCGTGCAGGCAAGCATCCCTCGGATCCTGACCCTGTAGTACCTGGTCGAACAGTCTCCAGCGAGCCACCTGGCTCAAACGCTTGCGTCGACGCCTGGACCGCGGCGTACCGTCGTGAAAACGGCGAGGACGCGATCGTCACTGTCGGCCAACTCGGCGAGTGGCAATCGTGGTGCAAGGAAGGCAAACTACCTTCGTAGCACGTCAGTTCGGCAACGGCATAGTCAGCGGGATGCGCCTTCGGGCGCATCCCGTATCGCACGGATTTTTCCTTTTTTGGCTAGAACCAGTCACCGGGACGCTCGCTTACGCATAGACTCCTGCACTTAGGGAGCACGTTCGCAAGTTGCTTGCGAAAACTCAGGGATTTGCCGGTTGTACTTCAAGATCGAAACTAGACCATTGTCGAGGTGCTGCGTCTGGACACCCGCGGGAATGTTCTTGCAAGCACCATCATCGACATACTCGGTACGCGCGAGAACATGCGCCGGCAATTCGCATCGCTGAAGCACAGAAATTGCCGGCTCAGGAAGCTTTGCCAAGCCGATGGCGATGAAGATCAAGCCGACTGGCGTGAAGAACGGAATCGCATCGGACAATAGGCTCACCGAGAACCCCCTGCTTGCGAGACGTATCGCTTCATCGGCCTTTTTCCCCCCGGAATCATCGCCTCGGTTCGACAGAAAACGCAGGGCCCTTCTGTCGGCCGTCATCCGATCAATTTTTTTTCACGACGTACCGTTGGTTGATAACATTGCAACTCGTCGATTGAGTGGGAGTGCCTATGAGCTTCAGTGCCGTCCTTACCTTTCTCCAGCAAAGTCATCTCGCCACCGTCGTATCCATACTCAGCGCACCAATCGTTGGTGCCGTAACCTGGATCAGGTTTCGACACGGCACGCTGCGTTTCTCGCAGGGACGTACGAAGCGCCTCTACACGCTCCTGAAGGGTAAGCAGGGTTGGCGTACTGCATCGTCTGGGGCGTTACAAGTAGCTGTGCGAGATGCCCTACGTATCGAACTATCCGGCGACGACATCCGGTTTGCACTCGAGCGCGACAACCCGATGCTCGTGTTAAGAACAATCGGACAGGCTCGTGGGTTTGTAAGGCTCAGTCTGGACGGAAAGCGCTATGAGGACGCGCGTAGGAATCCTCGACTCTCGCTTAGTCAAGTGTCCGGCGTGGTACTCGCTATCATCATGACGGGGTATGTGCTGCTGGTCCTCGGTGGTCCAGTCACCCGCACAGTTAATCCGATCGTGATCGGTATATTGTCTGCAATCAACCTGGCAGCCACGCCTTTGCTCTTTATCATCACGTCGAGCGCCAGTGCAGCCGACCGACTTCTTCACGCGGATACTACGTACCCGCTTCCGCGGGATTTCCGGAATGGAAATACGACACCAGATGCCCCAGTTGCTCAAATAACTTCCCCGCCCAGGAAGCGCAGCAGTCGCGCCCGGCCTGCGCCAACTCTGAACGGGCAGCCAGCGAGTTCTGACAGAACAGCTACGACTTCGATCTGACTGCTTTGGCGTTCAACGCGAAGTCCGACAACGTTGGCAACGTCGATGCTGCAATGAGAGACGGGTGGGAAGCCAAATGAAAGGAGGAACTGCACTCCGACACATCCTCCGCAACACCAACCGGGGAATCTGCCCGCGCTCCGTCAGGTGATATGGATGCATACGTTGCGGGCTGGACTGCGGCCTAGCGGCGTGAAAACGAGGAGGACTCTATGGTCGCAGCGGATCAGTTGGAAGAGTGGCGCTCGTGGTGTAAAGCGGGGAAACGGCCAGAGTAATCTCATATCGGAAGATCGGGCATAACGAGGTGCGCCGCGTGGCGCACCTCGCCTCTTGTTGCGCTTCTTTTTTGCCAACGACAACATCGAGCCGCGTAGCAGACGCGCCTCGCCTCCGAAGCCGAGGGCTAGGAAGATTGACGCTCCGTTGTCGCGAACGACCGCTGTCAATAAAGCCGAGCGCCTCAAGCGACCCATTGCTGGCGTTCGTATTCCCGTCGTCGATGGCAGCCATGCGGCGAAAGCCGTCTTTCGGCTCCGATTCCCATACGACTACCCGCGTTGCAGAACCGTGCTACGCCAACTGTCTAGTGGCTTCACAAGCGCTACACTAAGGCTCATACTTTACGCAAAGGGTAGCTTTATGGATCTGCGGGACAAATTCAAAATCGTCGTATTGCAAGCGAATGCAGCTCAGTTCGAGGGATTTTTCTCGAAGGTCAAAAACTACGTGCACACTGACTTTGCGCAGGTGAGGCCGCACGGTAATATCGGAGATCGCGGCAATGATGGTTGGTTGCCGAGTTCGGGCACGTACTATCAGGTGTACGCACCGGAAGAACTCTCAACTAACACAGCGACGGCGCAGAAGAAGGTCAAGGACGACTTCAAGAAGCTTAAGCAGTATTGGGAAACGATCAAGCCGATCCGGAAGTTCTACTACGTCCTCAACGATAAGTTCGCCGGCGTCTCGCCACATATCTGGAAGACGCTCAGCGAGATTGAGTCATCTGAATCTCTTGAGGCTACCGGGGTTTACGACACCGCGACACTTGAGCGGGAGCTCTTTGCGTTGCCGCACGATCAAATATGCAGCGTCCTCGGGGTCAGCCCCGTCGCCTCCGGCCACATCGCAGAAGACAAGCGAAAGGTTAGGGACTTCTTAGACCACTTCTCCGCAGCATTTGCAGAACTGTTCCCGCTAGGTGGTGAGGCAGGATATTTTTTCCCGGCGAACATACTGTATGAGTACGGTGACGAGCTTGGCAACGACTGGCTTTTCCAGCGTTTGACATCAAATGAGCCCTCGATCGCTCAACACCAGGCGGCCATCAGAAATTCACTTGATGCCATGTTCCGGCAGCTTCGCGCGGACTCGTACTACGACGACATAGGGAATTCTCTGAAGTACAAACCGCCTTTCGACCTGAAAGACCGAGATCAGCTCATTGAGGAACGTAAGGAGAGCATGGGCAAACTTATTGCCCAGATGAAATTCTCCTATGACTGCATCAAGGGCTACGCTGCGTAAAAAGCACAAAATAGATCAACAGCTAATCTGCGAGACGGTCAGTGTGTGATGGTCTAGTGTCCTGTCTACTGACTAGCTGGCATTCGTGGTCAAAAGTCGAATGGCGGCTACTTGTCTAAGCCGCCGCACGATTACGTTGTGCGGCGGCAGCTCTTGGGCCGCACATTGCCATGCGACCTGCATAACGCAAGCGCCCTCGGCTGCCGCACTACCGCACTACCGCACTACCGCACTACCGCACTACCGTCATGCAGAATAACCCAGCGTCGGAAGCCTTCGAAGTCCTGTACGCCAGGCTCGGGCATGCGCCCTCCGATGTCGCCCTGCATTGGTAGCAAGTCGGCCGGGAGTCACCGCGCCCATAGTCGGTCCTCGAACGATGTGGCAGTTCGAGGCCAATCTGGCGGCCATCGAGATCGCCTTGTGCGACGATACCCTGACTGAATTGGACAAAATCTTCCCTGTCCGGGCAGCACGCCAGAGGCCGACGCTTGGTAGGCCGACGCATCAAATCCAAGAGTGTCGGAAGTTCGAGCCGCCGGAGGCGCACCGCGCGCTTCGCCTATCGATGTCCCGACTTTTTTTGCCAGCGACAGCGTCGAATTCGATAGCAAGGCGGCTTCGCTTGTCCGACAATGCCTAATGGCGACTATGTGGTGGGCGTACGATTTGCCAACCCGCCTGATTCCCAGCCATCGCACTCTAATCGCTACAGTAAGCGTGTGCTCACCTCGACACCAGACAAAGGAAATACGTTATGGTTTGGCAATGCACTGTCGGCAGCGTCGCTTTGGAAAACCGGATCTCCAGTATCGCAAAAGCGCACCCCGAGGCATCACAGGACATCATGGCAGTCTTGGATCTCATGAAAAACTTGTTCGACACGCTGAGCCAAGTTCATGTGGCTGCCGCTCAGAGGCAACAAGCGGTCGAACAAGCCATTGAGGCGGAGACGATCGCAATCGTCGGCGCAGCCAACTACCGGAACACATTCAACAGGATGACACCCCAGGAGTTCAAACGTCATTTGCAGCAGCATTTTGAGGCGATTGGCGTCGCCCCTCCTAGCTGGGGCGAAGTCGCGGAGATTGCCTCCGAAAGTCTGCTGGACCCGGAAAATGATCCAGATGGCAGAATCCGCCGTGAGATCAAAAACGCGCTGATAAACAATAAGCTCTGACGGTTAAGCTCCAAACGCGCCGAAATCACGCGCAAACGAAGAGTTGATGCGGAAGGCTGGTTTATCAAGTCGGCCCAAAGGGTACTTCGGGCTGATTGCGGGCCATATATGGGCTGCTCAAATGACTGGTTGCTGCGCCCGGCCACGGTGCCCCTGGCGGCGCGCGTCGATGACGCGTCATGCTCGATGACAATCGCCCATGCGTCACGGTGAGCCCATAAGTCGCAGTCCGATGTTGACAAGAGTCTCCGCGGCAATAGCTCACCTCGCCTTGGTCTGTGGCCTCCTGGGATGTATCTGAAACAATCTCCTCGGCATGTGGTAATAAGGCTGGAAAGAGTCGACAGGTCATGGATCCACGCGCCGAATTCCCTTCGCCAGTTGACACATTCGAAAACACGTAAGCATCACATAAACGCCGGCACAGAAGAAGGCCGCCGTTCTTTCGGGGAACGACAACCACCCATGCACAGTTTTCAAACACCGCCGCTTGGAGGCAGCCCTTTCGCGCCGGCGCTCGCCGGGCGCATCCTGCATCGATTCAGGTCACAGGGATGGGAGGGCCTCGTCGATCGCGTTTGCGCGCTGGCACGCAAGGCCGAAATGTCGAGGAACGACGTCGATCCCGAGCACTTCCTGACACAGCTCGCTCAAGCCATGCGACGTGGTCAAATGCTTCCGAACAGTCCATTGCTCGTCAATTGTGCTGAAGCGGCACCGCGACTATTTGCGTGTTTCGCGGTGGATGTCGACAAACCCGCATCGGAATTCCTCAAGAGCTTCCGGTTCATTCACGACGGCATGGGCGGGGTCGGTTATACGCTCAAGAGCGACGAATCCGGCCTCGCGGAACTGATCCGTCTGATCGACGACGACACGGTTGCACACCAGCAACGCCGTCCGCGCCCAGCGAGCAACGCGGTGACGATGCCAATCAGCGGCGACCTCGACACGTTTCTCGGCCTTGCTGGCACGCTAGCTGTAACCAATATGAACGTGGCGCTTTCCGACGCGTTCATGGCTGCGCTGCCGACAGACCGTGCGGCGCAACAGCGGTTTAATGCAATTGCCGGGTGCATTCACGCGACCGGCCAGCCTGGCGTCATCTTCCCCGACCGGATCACGCGCGTTTCCCGCGATACGCATGCGCAGTATGCGGCGAATGTCTGCGGTGAAGCGCCGTTAGCTGTTGACGAATCGGCGCTGCTTGCCTCGGTCAATCTGTCAGCCTTCGTTACTGCGGCGCAGGACGGCGCCCGCATCTTCGACGAAGCGGGATTCGCACACTGCGTCGCGCTTTGTGTACGCATGCTCGACGGCATGCATGACCTCCAGACGCATGCCAGCGAAGCGCTTATGCAGAACTCACTCGCGACGCGCAAGGTGGGCGTAGGTGTCATGGGCTTTGCGCACGCGCTGATGTTGCTCGGCTTGCCGTACGGCTCTCCAGCCAGCCTGCAGTTTGCGAGGCGGCTCAGCGCGATGCTGCACGAGTCTGCGGCCGCCGAGTCGCAACGCCTTGCGCACTGCCTCGGCGCGTATCCGGCGTGGGACCCGGGACACGGGCACGCGCGCCGCAACGCGAATCTGACGGCAATCGCAGGCACGGCGACCATCGCGCTTATCGTGGGGACGTCGTGCGGGATCGAACCGATCTACTCGCACCGGGTCGCGCAGCGCGTCATCGATCGCGAGATCTGCGTCATGGACCCCGTCGTGTCGTTTCTGCTCGGCGAGCAGGGCATCGATCCCGCGCTGGCCGAACGCAGGATCGCCACGGGTGAGAGCTTGCGGCAGATCGCCGGCGACGCGCTAGCCGACTTGTGCCCGACCGCGCTGGAATTGTCCGGTGACCTTCACATCCAGATGCAGGCGGCCCTTCAGTCGGGCATAGACTGCGGGATCACGAAGACGGTGAACTGCCCGCCTGAAACTACGGTGACCGAGATCCGCTCGTGGCTGCTTCAGGCTCACGCGAGCGGCTGCCTCGGGCTCACAATCTATCGAAATCAGTCGCTGCAAAATCAACCAATGCAGGTCGCGGAACAAGATGCCACTCCTAATCACGTTTGACGGCCCCAAGGGCGTCGGAAAGACCACTCTGATCCACTTGGTGGAGCAACGGCTGCGTGAGGCCGGACACGGCGTCGAGGTGCTGGTCGAAAAAGAGCTGATGGCGGCGACTTTGGGGCCATCGCTGGATGAGGCCTATCAGGCGCTGAAACGCGAACCGGGCGAGGCAAGCGACGCGCAGGTGGCCCGCCTGCACAGGCAGGGGCGCGTGCTTATCGGCGAACGCCAACTAAGCGCCTCTACGGCGGACGTCGTGCTGCTCGATCGATGGTATCCGTCCGATGCGGTGTTTCGGAGGCACATCGATGTCGTGGAGGCAATCGACGCAAACCTGCGAGACGGCGTGCGCGTTGCTGACATCGCGTTCGCGGTTGTCTGCCGGGCAGAGGTCTCGTGGGAGCGGGCTCATCAGAGGACACGCCGCCTCGACAGCAAGGTCATCGACAGCTTTAACGATCATCGTGTCTCGACCGAGCGTTTCGAGCGTATCGCGTCGGATTATGGCTGGCACTTGGTACGGAGCGATTCGATGAGCGCGAACGAACTCAGTCGCCAGGTGATAGACGCTATTCAGGCGAAGCTTTCGTTCTAGCGGATAGAGGCCACAACAAATTCCAACGTCAGTGCAACGCGGCATGCGGGTAAGGACACCTCTATCACGGCAAATGGATGTGTATGCTGCGCAGCCCCTGCCGAAAGCTGACGTACCAGAGGGACTACCAGAACGGGTTGGAGCTACCGGACAGCGAAACGATGGATACACGCCTTGACCCGAAATACACCGCGTTCAATACGCCAGACAGCGATGGCAACATGAGTGCCGCCATAAGAAATAAATGGGGACCGGCGTGCAAGGGAGAACCGCGCCCGAACACATCGTCGGCAACACAAACCGTACACTCGACCCGCACGTCGTCAGGCGACGTGGACGCTTGCACGTCCCAATGGACTATTTGTCTATCGTCGCGCAAACGGCGACGAGCCGATCGTCACTTCGGATCAACTGGGTGAGTGGCAATCGTGGTGCGAGCAGGGTACGGATTGATTTGGAAGGCTGTCGTGACTCCAGAAATCGTGCTTTCCGCCGATATACCATCCAAGCGCACCTTGGGTGCAGCCTTCTTCAATGGTAACAAGATCTGTTGCACCCTAGATTAAATCTCTAACCATGGCCATCCATATTCCATTCGGTCCTCTTCGTTCCGTCGTCAAGTGGCTTTACGACCGCCTCACCAAACTCCTTCTACTCTCGACCTATCGCCAATCGCATGAGCTTTGGGCTAAACGCCACAGGTTGGGTTCTCATTGGAGCCCGTTGGGCGACGAGCTTGAATACTCTTTGTGTTTTGCACAACTGTCAGATCCCGAGCCTCGAACTTCCCGAATCGCTTTCCGGGCGACCGAGGGAGAAATTGAGGCGGTGAACCTAGTATTCGAAGCAGTGGGCAGCGGCATCCGTTATCAGGAAGCGATCCGCCTTCACCAGGTTGATCGCCGCCCAATCGTTCGCGCCCTCTCCAGCGTTCCGAGTCTGGACATCCTCGAACTATCAGAGCGGGGAGTGTTCTTTACGATAGATTCCTACCAGTTCAGGGATTGCAGCATTCGCTATCCTGACGGGCGGTCGCGGGAGATGGAGGATTCGCTCGAAGGGCATCTGATGCAAAACTGGCTCTTGAACGACTGCTGGGTACACCGGTGGAACCGTTGGTGGAACTGCAACGAGATCCGCTATGCAAAACGCAACATCGGTGAATATTGGCGCTTTCGTTCCGGTTGGCCTTTGCAGCGGGCGTCGTTATTCGGGAAGATCATGGGTGTTCACTGGCTGGTGACGGTTCAATTCTGGCTCGCCATATGGTCAGGTTTGTATGTCATGAACGACGACGGGCTTCTCGTGTCACGTCTGGAGACGCAAGGACACTGACGACTTGGTTGAATAGCGGAGCCGAACACCGACTGAGCACGCGACGGCCAAACTGCCACTTCATGACAGGCTGGTCGCGGACTGTAGATGCGCATAGCGTACAAACGAACACGGAAGGAAGTGGAATGGGCATCGAGTGGTTTCGTAGACTGGGGCGCAACTCCAGAGCGCAAACGGAGGCGCATCGGGTGTCTGGGCCTTTCGCTCAGTTAATGCGTACCGCGAGGGCTATTGCAGAAGTCAATCCGCGGGGACTCACTGACTTGGTGCGCGCAATCGTGCGACCGCATCAGGCCGATTACCTGTTAGCTGTGGCAGAAGAAGGCACTGATGCAAGGCCTGATTTTGAGGAACGATCGCTTTTCGGAGAGGAGGTTCGTCGACGGATGTTTTCTGATGCAGGAGATTTCCGTACCGTGCGCCTGCCAGAGGATCATTTCCGAATCCATTTGGCACGTGATCCAGTGCTACCCTGGCCGTGGAAGCACAGTTCCTACGTTTCTACTCTCGCTCGGATTGGCGCCGGGAAAGTCGACCCGGCGGACACCTGGAATTGGCATCACTCCGGTGCGTGGCGTCAGGATGGCAATCACCGCGTGGCACTCTGGCTACCTTGGGGAATTGGGTTTGTGCAAGGAGGAAACCATTCCATCGCGGCTGGGATTCTTGCCGGCGAAGGCGTTCTCACCCCGGCTTACGTCTACGACATGAGTTATCTCTTCTCGGAGATTTACGCCGATGCGGTGTCCTATCGAGAGATGGGAACGGACAGGAAACTCGGGCCTGTTATTAGCGAACGTTTGGCCGCGCTTTTCGAGATCGGGAGGTTGATGCACGAGAAAGGCTTTCCCGCATTTCACGAAAGTATTGCCATTGCACAGAGTGAACCTTAATCAGACCACCAGGTACGGTCAATCCGGCGGCGTGTGGCCTTAGCGTCCGCCCAGTCGGGCCATACATTTCTATCGCCGGGGCGGCCGTGAAGTTTGGCGGATCCTTGAGCGACCATGCTGTCCCAGGAAGCAGATGATCCCCGCGCACCTCATGCTCGTGCGAACAGTTCCCACGGATCGCACCACTGCATCGGCTCAGGCTTCTGATGCTTACGGTGCCCCTCCTTCGTCGATGCTCGGGCGTGTACTTTCGGCTTGAACGGCAGCGGCAGGTTAATCAGTTCGGCCGACGCATCCGCCTTCGTACGCTTGGGTCCACGCTTCTTCGCGACAGTTTCGCGTGGCTCGCTCCTGAAGAACAAGTGATCCCCCTTATCCTTCATCATCTGCCCATAGAAGTCCGGCTTGACGATGTATCCCGCCACGTTGGTCTCCAACGCGCGGCGTAGCTCCAATTCGTGACTTTCGATCTTGCCGATGCCAAGAGCTTTCTTGTACTTGACGCGTTTCGCATTGCAGTTGTAGTAGACGCCTTTTCCCTTCGTGATGACGTCCTTCCAGTGCTCGCCGAACATCATCGCGTGATGGACGCCGCGTTGCACCTCGTTGCCGTCGAGGAACAGTAATGCATGAAAGTGCCACTTCTTCTGCAAGCCATGCTCGAGCTTGAGCACATATGCCTTGAACACGCGCCTCTTCAATCGCTTCATTTGCCTAAGGTAATCCACCAAAGCGTTTCGGTGCTTGCGTACCTCGGAGTACGGTATCGATTGATGGCTCTTCTCGTACCCGAAATCGACACGGATAACCAGCAAGCGATGGTGTCGTCTGAACAACGTTCGAATCATCTTGACCAGCGAGTCGTAGTTTTTCGCTGCAGGTCGCGTGTGACGCCTCCATTCATCGCGAAAAGGCTTTGCCCGTCCTTCTTCCCGAATCGCCTCTATGGCTTCGTTCAACCCGTCCGCGAACTTCCATAGTTCCTCATCGGATAGACCACGCCGTATCGTCGACCAAAACGACAGCACGTATCGCATCGGCCTCAGGCACGGTCCAGCATCTGCATCAATAGCGGCATCACGAGCAACGGTCCGCTTGAACAGCCCGATGAATGGGTTGGCTCGATCGATAGATTCCACCATCGAGAGGTATTCGAGGTCGATCGCCAGGCAATTGAGAAACGCATCGCCCAAAGGAGTCGCCACCAGTTTCACTTGTCTTGGAGAGCCGAATGCTACGCCCTGCCTGCGCCGCACACTAAACAGCCTGTCGTCCGAATTGATGATCTCCCAGACGCACTTCGTTATCGACGCCGCGTCCTCAGCGCGCGTACTCTCGCTGTCAGAGAATCCCCGCTTGTCATTCTTTTTCATCGAATTGATCGTGTAGTCGAGCAGCCACTCTTCCGTTGCTGCATGATTTCGATCGCCCGCGCTCTCTTCTGATACTGCGTCCATGTTAACTTCCATTTGATGTCCGACCCGCCGTGCAGCGATCAAGCTGAAGTGAAGCAGATCGGGTACGTTGCAGTTAGCCTGATCCGGTGTTCACTAATCCACCGTACCGACGTTCGAGCAGAATCTAATCCAACCCTCAACAACATCGACTCGAACCTAACTATGAAAGTACCGGAATTTCCCGCCTCCAAGAACGCCGGCCACGACGTGAAGACATCTTGCCGTAACGCAGCGTTTGCCGAGCATCGGCACATTGGGGAAGGTGTACAAGTTAGTGCTGACAGTTTCGCGCGCCGCAGCTACGGCATAAAGCACACGCCGCAGCGCTGCGAGGTTAGCCAGCCAATTCAACAAAATTCAATTTGACGAGTCGTTCCTTAACCGCTGCTTTCCACCCGTCGCTAGCCGGCGTTTCTCTGAGGACGCCATCAACTGCTTCCTCTCGCACGGAATATTCGTCGGCTTCGTCGGAATACGGCCGGTTCAAGCGCAGTCCCCGATACTCGTCCACGCAGATGCGAACCAACGACTGCCACACGGCGTCATCGACGTCACATTGAACCTGTTTAACTTGCCCAACTTGTTCAACTTGTTCAACTTGTTCAACTTGTTCAACTTGTTCAACTTGTTCAACTTGTTCAACTTGCTCACCTTGCGAAGCAAAAATCGACGACACCGCTGCAGGAGCAAGCAGAGCATCAAACGCTTCGGTGCCGTGCTCGGCCGGCCGAAAACTGCTCGATGACGCACCGACGTAACGTCGTGCGGGTTGAGCAACACGCGGACCCACAGAAACGCCGACGCGCCCCCAAATATCTGGCTCGCCAAAGTTGCGCGTAGGCGGCGTGCCCCTACCGATGGCGGAAGCCGGCAGCGCCCACAGGTAGGAACTTGCTGATCCCGCGCCGCGCTGCTTATGCGATTCGATGCCGACCTGTTCGCGCGCACGGCGAAGAGTTGCCTCCGAGATTCCAGCATCGGCCGCCCTTGCTTGGACCTCCGACGCGGGCATCGCGCCAGCCTGTAGCGTCCTCGTCAGGAAATCACCCGCCTGATGAACCTTGCTGGCGGCCGCGCCACGCTCTCCGCCTTCGGCCATATTCAAGATGTCCATCGCAGAGCCAGGCAACGCAGCCCCCCATTGGATACACGAACTTTCAACTACACCCTGCTGAGTTTGAAGTTGCGCACCGACGGTGCGATACAGGAAGCCACCATCCTCGCGGCAAATGTTTGCCTTCGCCTTAACCAGTACGCTCCATTCCCGTACCGCCCCGAAGCAACCACTATCGTCACGGACCACCAACATCGCGACCCGGACGACCGCGCCAAGGCCCACACCACCGATGATCCGCTCAAGGGGGTGCTTTTTCTTCGAAGCTTTGACCACGTGGGTCAATCCCAGCACGGCACAGCCCGTACGTTCGGCCAGACCGACCAGCGGCAAGAGGCTCTTTCTCACTTTTGAATTGTTACCAGGACTACCCGGCATCAAATCCGCGATCGAATCGATGATGAGGAGCGCGACGTCCCGCAGATCCCCAATCCTTTGCTCGAGCAGCGGTAGATCGCTAACAGGATCAAACGGACGACGGAGCCATTTTTCTTCGGTCATACGCACCACCTCGATATTCCTGAGATCGGCACCCGCTGAAGCCAGACGTGGAACTACTGTGTCCTCGATTCCGTCCTCGGACGACCAGATCACCACACGAGCGCGCCGACTATATGTTCCATCCGGCAAGGTGCCTCCCGACGAAATCGTCGCGGCCAAGTTGAGCGCCACCGTGGTCTTGCCCGTCGACGGCGCCCCCGCCAGAAGATGCACTTTCCCCCAATACAGCCAATCCTTCCATATACCCTCCGGCGATTGCATCTGAATGTTCTGGGCGGATTCGAGGATGACACCCGTACCAGTGTTCTTGGGGCCGCTAGCGAACATCACGACCTCCGCTGCTTCGGTCGATCACCACACCGTGAACAGCCAATTCGCGACGCAACTTAACCGCCTTCTGTTGCGAGCACCCGAGGTGATTGCGGATACCAGCTACGGTAGGTTTCAACTTGCCGTCCGCGACGTCGCGCATAAATTGCGCGAGTTCGGCATCGGCGTCGCTGAGTACTGTGGAACGCGCAGCGGGGCCATCGGCATCGCTACCCACCTCGGTCGCGACTGGATCGCTGCCCATGCCGTTACCGATCGCCACAGTCGTGGCATACGCTGGGCGCCCGTCGTAAAGGCGTCTTGACAGCGCAAGGTACCAGCCAAGCACGCCGATGCCGTCGAGCACAGCTGCATAAATGAGATCGAGCAGCAGCATCACACGGTCTTCGTCGATCCCCGTCAGGGCCGCCAGCTGCGCCGCTACAGGATCAGCGCGCATCGCATCGCGCTGCCGAATCGTCCGATCATCCAGAGCCGCCCGGCGGTCCGCGAGGAGTTCGCTACGCTTCGCCTCGTCAGCCTCGGTCTGAAGTTCGTCGAGCGTAGCGATGACCGTAGCCCGGCGCAGACGAGCGTCGGCGCAGGTGCTCCCGCAGCGATGGTTGTCTATAAGAGCCAGCTTTGTGCGTTCGGCTGCCTGATCCCGGGCGATGGCGGTCAAATCGCGCGTCGGAGGATCGGCGGTCAGCGGAGCCGTCACTGAGTCGGGCACGCTTTCCGCCCGCCGCGCACCCGCGCGCTGCTGAGCGAATTCGTAGAACGCGACCTGACCGCTGAGTGTCGAGACGAATCCAGCCGCACATACAGCTCCGATGATGATGCGCGCGGCGACCGACCGCCCTCGGCTCAACGTCGGCAGGAGGTGAACAGCGGAGACGACCACGCCAGCGAAAGCCGAATAGGCCAATTGTTCAGCGAGCGTACCGCCGCGCTCCCAGGCTGCGAACACAGCGATGCCGCATGAGGTCATCGTCGCTCCAGCCGCCAAGGCAAGCGACGTGAGACGCCCTGGGTTGCCTTTCCTGGAACTCGATGACGTGCCCAACGATCGGGCCGCGTTGATGGGATTTTCTGCGACCCAGCCGCTATCTGGCGGGGAGAAAGTTGGCGTGAGCATACCAATCTCCTTACGCCACAATGCCGCGGGCCTGCGCACGCGACAAGATCCAGTCCTCGACCTCCTGCTCGAGATACCCTACGCTACGCGCAGTCAGTTTGATCTTGCGCGGGAACGTCGGATCGGTCCCGGCCAACGCATAGAGAGTCGCGCGCGACAGATTCGTCCGCTCAACTACTTGCTTCATGCGCAGGATGCGCAGCGCCTTGTCGGCTTTCGAATTCGCGTCGGCCGAGACGGTACGGTACGTCTGCTGAGAATGCAGCAAACCGGCATTCGACAATTGGTCAGTCATGGGGTTCTCCGTCACTGGTTGTGACGGACGAGGATGTCTGTCCTCGTCCGTTTTGATCCGGCTAGCGCCGTGAGTGACGGAGAATGCGACCGGAACGGCTGTTCCGAGCAAGCGAGATTTGTTGGTGGGCGCGCAGCCTTCTACGGCAACGGTCCGAGCGTCTATTGCGAACCAAGGCGGAACACGGGCGGAACCTACTTTCGTTTGGGCTTTGGCTTTTGGAAGGGACGTGAAGGGGAAGTCTTCTTAGGCGCCGTCTCCGGATCAGCTTCTCTGACAAATCTCCGGACGAGGGAGTCGCTCACGTCGAACTTGTCCGCTGTTAGCTTGGTGTAGTTCTTAACGCGCTGGCTCTTCAGTTGCTTCCAGTAAGCGACAATGGCTTCCCTGCGCTCTTCGGAGCTAAGTTGATGCTCGTTATATTCCGCTAATCCGTTCCGCTCGAGATAGGCAATCGCAGTCGAGCGGGAAATCAGGCTTCGTACGGTCAACGCCGGAACGTGGTGATGCTTCCGATCGAACGCAATTAGCTCTCCCTTCTCAAACATGCGCTCAAGGGCATTACGGTGAAGCACAAAGAGATCATCCTGCTCCACTTTTCGGCGCTTGATCTCTGCGGCCGTTATGAGGATCGGCTCCCATGCCTTCCGTGCTTTCAGCCCCCGGTAGGCGGTCAGGAAATTTTCAGCCTGTTCGTCCGAGATCGGATGGCGCAGCAGCGGGAGTTTCGGCAAGAGTGTCTCAAGCCAACGCCGATCATCGTCCGTAAGCTCGACGGGAAATTCGACGTCACCATTTCTGATCGGGAACGGCTGCGAAGAAAACTCACGCTCTGCCAAACCGCTTTCCTCAGTCGTGTTCGGGGCGAAGGAAACCGCCGCAAAAGCCGCGTCGGCCATCTTCGCCACAGCCGGCGGTATCTGCAGGCGATCACCCTTCTCCTGCACAGAAGGCACTCCAATCAAGCCTCCGACGATACAATCGATGCCTTCCAATCGCTCGACAGGACGGATCGCATGCGCGATAGCGGAACAAAAGTCGAAAACGTCAATCGTCTGGCCTGACGGCAATTTAACTCGCATTTGCATCCCCACTCCTCCACTCGCAATCTGAAAAAACACGTCAGTATAGAGGCAGTGGAAGCGGGCCAACACGGCAGCGGAAACAGCAATCACCGCCGTGCTTGGCGACCATCGGTAAGGGGATGCGATGGGGACGCGGCGGCGGCCATTTGAGAATAGTGCTTTCAGTTGGGCCGGCGGAGCCCACACCATTTAACGGGATTTCCGTACGCCCCTCCCGTACCGTCCGGGCAGTTGGGGGCTTGGGGACTAAGCACCGGCGAAGACATCAATCGCCCGTATATTGAGCGCGCCCGGTGCTCGCAGAGGCGCGCGCGGCCGAGATGCCGCTGCGAAGCGCCTTTAGCCCTGCGATTCCAGATGTTCTGGACACTTGGACAGCGCCTCGACTTCCTTCCCTGATGCCTGCCACGCCGGCGCAAAAACACCATTGCAAAAGCATAACTCCAACTTATTTATTGAAAACAACTGTTCTGCAAAGGCTTCCCATGGAATAACAGGAGTTATTTTTATAACTCATTGCTTTTTTTCGAGGCTGGCGGTATTGTTCGTCCATCAATTTATACCCGGGGCAGGGAATGCAACGACACCATGAAGCTCAACTTCGGCAACTTTTCGACGAGGTCTTCCTTGTCGGCACCGCAACAGTTCCATGGGACCAGCTGTACATGTGGCTGGGCGTCAAGCGGATGACGAAAGGACCATGGCGGGAACTCCATCAGCTTTGGGCGGAGCTCTGCGACAGCCAAGGCTTTACCAAGCCGCTCGACTTGATTCTGGTAAGTCAGCAAGGCCCGACACAGTCGCGGGCCATTTTCAGACGCCGGCTGCACAAGTCCGAGGTTATCTCGCTCGTCGCGGATCTCGCGGCGTAAACGTCGCCCCCCACCTGAACCGCCAAATGGGTAGCCGTAGGTCCTCTGCGACTGAGGTTTAAGCCCAATCGGAGTACGACATGCACGGACAAACCGCCGAGGTATCGGCGCTCATTTCCGATTTCACTCGGCGGCTAGCGGACCTAGGTCACAGCGCCGTTGTCGCCCTTGCCCATGACGATGTGCCCGCGCGCCGGGGAATCGCCATTTTTTTTGGCAACCACCGTGATGCCTTTTATGGCCCCTACTTCGATATGGAGCGCGGCCACCGTTGCGTCCAAGAGAACCTTGGCGACAAGGAACTACGGGATGCATGCATATCCACATGGCCCGGAGATTGGCCTCCCGACCACACAGTTGCGCGAACCGCCCCGCCACCAGTCCGCGTTGCCCAACGCCCTGAACTGGCTCGCCATCTCGGTGACCTCCTGACGAACTGGCTGCCTGGCGACGTCGCACCGGCCCGTCATGGCGAATACGAAGTGAAGAGGTTCGGCGCAGTGAAGCGGGATACGTTTTCGGTGGCCGGATGGCAACACGGAACTCCCGACAAATGGCGCGGCCTTGACCTGCTTCTGACGCCACAACGTGAGCGCTCATTGATGAGTGCGTTCCGTGATGGCGACATGAATGCCGGGTTCCTGCTGATGCTTGATGCCCATTCGCGAAGAGGTAGCGTAAACCCCACCTTTACCCTCGACGACAAATGGGCGTTACGTGCGGCCACATGCGCTTGCCTGCTCCACCTTTGCGAAGTTGGACGGCCCCTGCTTGAACTGGTCAAGGACTATGCGCCACCACTCCGGCTGAAGGCGGGGCGACCGGAAGTCATCCGCGAGCGGGCCCGTGCCTTCGAACAAGGCGAGCCGCTCTAAAGGAGGCGCAACGTTCTTGGGCGATACGGCAACCTGTCTTCAACACATGCCACCCGCAGCTTTCGCAATCGTGGTGCTGCGGCGGCAGCGCGCGAAGAAGCGTAAGCCTGAATGCGTCGAAAGCGTATTCGTGCACCACGGCAGGCTGGTCTATTAGACCGTTACCGCCGCATGGACAAAAGCGCTCAAACGCGCCGGCATCCCTGACTTCCACTGGCACGATCTGCGCCACACGTGGGCAAGCTGGCATGTTCAGCGCGGCACACCGTTACAGGTGCTCAACGAGCTGAGAGGAAGGGAAGCGCTGGAAATGGTGCAACGCTACGCGCACCTGTCGGCCGATCACCTGGCGCACTGGTTCCAGCCGCACACCTAGGTCGTCGACCTACAGACGGCCGCCGGCTAACCGTATTTTCAGGCGCAAACGATGACGCAGAGAAAGCGCTGGAAGCCTTACGGCTATTGGCGTGCCCGGCTGCGATCGAACCAGCCCCCCTTGCCTTCGGAGTAGAGGCATCCAGCCGCCACCTCTTCGCCCTCAGACACCATAGCTAGCACGGTCGTCGATTCTGCGCGTCTTGGCTCACCATGACCATCGGGATCCGGTTCAGCCTGTCGCGGCAATAAATTGAATTACGGCGGCCCCTGCCTTCAGCTTGTCAAGATAGTCTGCCCACCTCTGCATCATCACTATCCGATCGTCGATGAATTTTGTCCGGTTATAAGCCGTACCCAGTGAATCTGAAACCTTGTGGGCAAGCTGATGCTCGATGACTTCACTCGGAAAGCGCAATTGCTCATGCAGGACCGTACGCGCCATTGCCCGAAAACCATGGCCCGTAATTTCAGTTTTGGTATCGAAGCCCATCCGCCTAAGCGCCGCGTTGATTGCGGCACCGCTCATGGGCTTCTTAACGTCACGCCCTGGGAAAACGTATTTGCGTTGCCCCGTAAGCGCATGAAGTTCGCGCAGGATCGCAACGGCTTGCGTAGCAAGCGGCACAAGGTGCTCGGTTCTAGTCTTGGAAACGGTATAGCGCCATTGTGCTTTGTCGAGGTCGAACTGTACCCATTCCGCTGCCCGCAACTCTCCGGGGCGAACGAATAACAGAGGCGCTAGGCGCAATGCACACTGCACGACAAAGGTGCCCTGAAAACCATCGAGCGCACGTAGAAGACCGGCCACCTCATCAGGTTCCGTCACGGATGCAAAATGGGTGTGACGTGCAGCCGGGAGTGCGCCGCGCAGGTCAGCACTCACATCGCGCTCTGCGCGCCCGGTGGCAACGGCATAGCGAAAGACCTGACCGCAGTTTTGGTGGACTCGATGGGCAGTATCGAGCGCGCCCCGAGCTTCGACTCGGCGCAGTACCGACAATACTTCAGGGGCTTTAATCTCCGCGATTGCCCGGCCACCCAGCCAAGGGAAGACGTCCTTCTCGAGGCGGGCAATGATCTTGTCGGCGTGGGTCTTTGCCCATCCCGGCGCATGCCTCGCAAACCACTCACGGGCAACGGCTTCGAAGCTGTTTGCGGCGCGCTCCACCGTTGCTGCTTTCTGCACCTTGCGCTCAATGCCCGGATCGACGCCATTGGCCAACAGCCTACGGGCCTCATCGCGACGTGCACGCGCTTCTTTCATGCTCACATCTGGATAGACGCCCAGCGCCAGCCGCTTTTCCTTGCCTGCAAATCGGTATTTGAACCGCCAGTACTTTCCGCCTGCCGGAGAGACTTCCAAGTACATGCCCGAGCCGTCAGTAAGACGGTAGGCCTTCTCGCGCGGGCGCGCGCTGCGAACTTCGACATCAGTGAGGGGCATTCAAAACTCCGTGGGGGCATCAGCTTATCGGGCATCTAACGTGCCCCCGAATGTGCCCCCTCATGCCCCGAGATGTCAATGAATGTAGCCAGACTTCGCCGGACATAAAAAACCCCACGAGCCTTTCGGCTGCGGGGTTTCCGGACAATCTCGGACAACTTCGGATGTGATCTTGGTGGAGAGGAGGAGGATCGAACTCCCGACCTTCGCATTGCGAACGCGACGCTCTCCCAGCTGAGCTACCCCCCCAACGACCAAATGATTCTAGCACAAGGTTTTTTGCTTTTGCCAAGCCGCCCAGCGCGTCAAAAACTCATTTAGAAGGCGCGCCGGCCAGCACCCAATCCACTACCGTACGGATGTCCGCATCGCTCATCGCCGGGTGCGCCGGCATCGGAATGGCGCCCCACACACCCGAGCCGCCATTCTTCACCTTCAGCGCCAGTTTGACCGGCGCCTGGGCGTCGCCCTTGTACTTCCCGGCGATCTGCTGAAACGACGGCCCCACCAGCTTACGATCGACCGCATGACAGCCCATGCACGCATTGGAACGCGCGATGGCCAAACCGCGCGGGACATCCTCAGCCTGCGCCGTTGCAGCAAGACCCGCCAATACCAGCGCCGCCCCCACGCTCAGCAAACCGCGACCGGCAACATGGCCGGCCAGAAACCCACCCCGCTTCATTGGCTTACCGCCGGGTTGCCCGGATGCACCGGACTGGAATTGGTCACCGGCGCCGGCGCCTGCTGATCGAGCGGACGCGAGCTAACCGAAGCATCCGGCACCGTGCCGACCGTCGCATCGGTCGTCGGCGGAGGCGGCGGTGCCGCCGGCGCGCTGGCCGCGGCAGCAGCGGAGGCTGCAGTTGCGTCTTGCGGCAGGATGTACTGGAACACCTTCACCACCTGCGTGACGCCCGGCACACGACTCGCCACGTCGGCGCCGCGCGCGCCTTCATCGCGCGTAACGAGACCCATCAGGTACACCGAGCCGTTCTCGCACACCACCTTGAAGTTGTTCGCCGAAATGTTCTTCTCGGCAATCAGCGCGGTCTTGACGCGTGTTTCAAGGTACGAGTCGTTGGTCCGCGAGGACAGCTCGGCCGCCGGCCCGATCGTCAACTCGTTGACGATCGCGTTGACGTTGTTGAGCGAGCGCACGATCTGCTCGGCCTTCTGTTTGGACGCGTCGTCCGGCACTTCGCCGGTCAGCAGCACGCGCCGGTTGAACACCGTCACGTTGACGTGCGCCTGTTGCGGCAGATTCTGATTGATCTGCGCGAGCGATTTCACCTGAATCTCGCGATCCTCGGTTTGCGCACCAAGCGTACGCCGGTCGGTCGCCATCAGCGCGCCGCCGCCCGCCGCGCCGGCCACCAGCAGGAAGCACCCCTGCAACGTCGCGGACAGCCCGGCCGCCAGCCCCACCACCAGTGTGGTTCTCACCAGTGTCGTCTTGATGCGGAATACGCTCATCAACTAGCTCTCCTTCGGAATCAGTCTTCGCCCAGCAACATGGCATCAATGCCGTCGCACAGACAATGGATGGTCAGCAAATGCACTTCCTGAATGCGTGCCGTGCGCTCGGAGGGCACGCAAATGTGGATGTCGGTATCGGACAGCACCTCATGCGCCTTGCCGCCGCCCTTGCCGGTCAACGCCACGACGATCATCTCCCGCTCGTGCGCTGCCTCGATTGCGGCCAGCACGTTCGCCGAATTGCCCGAGGTCGTGATGGCGAGCAGTACGTCGCCGGGTTGGCCCAGCGCCCATACCTGCTTCGAGAAAACCTGTTCGAACGCGTAGTCGTTGGCAATTGCCGTAATGACGGAGGTGTCGGTGGTCAGCGCAATCGCCGGCAAGCCGGGGCGTTCGCGTTCGAAGCGGCCGATCAGTTCGGCGGCAAAATGTTGTGCGTCGGCAGCGGATCCGCCGTTGCCGCACGCAAGAATGCGGTTGCCATTGGCAAGCGCCATAAACATCGTGTCGATCGCTGCGGCGATCGGCATCGACAAGGTTTCGAGGGCTTCGAGTTTGACCGCCGCGCTGTCGCGGAAGTGCTGTTGAATGCGTTCGACTGACATCGAGTCTCTATCTTTTGCCGCGTATGGACCGCTCTCGCGCGGCCCTGTTGTGAAGACATGTTGGTGTGGCTGAAGGTGCAGGCAATGCCCATGCATGACCCGGCGCGCAAACAACGCAACACCGGGCCACCCGCACGCGAGCGCAAGTTTATCGCACTCAGGTGCAATCTCCGCGTTGCGTCCTAGACTTCGTCGGCGCGAAACGCGTCGCGCAGCCACACGAGCCGCCCGCCTTCGAACGCGACCACGTCGAAACGGCACGCCGGCACCTCGCCCACGCGAGTCGCCAGATAATGGCGCGCGGCACGCACCAGCCGTTGGCGTTTCTGCCAGCCAATGCTTGCGGCCGCTCCGCCGTAGCGCCGCTGTGCCCTCGCGCGCACTTCGACGAACACCAGCACGCCGTCGCGCTCGCGCATCACCAGATCGATCTCGCCGCCGCGGCACACCACGTTGCGCGCAACCAGACGCAAGCGTTGACGCTGTAAAAACACCAGCGCGTGGGTCTCGAAAGCCGCTCCGACGTCTTTGGACCCCGCGCGTCCCAAAAAGTTGTGGCCGTTCGCAGGGGGCGCCGAACCCTCTGCCGCTGCGTGGCACAATGTCGGCCTTGCTTTGTCTGTCTGCGTCTTCTGCCTCATGACCCCTCTCTCCGAACTTGCGCAAGGGCAGCAATACCCCGCTGCCGCGCTCTATGTGGTGGCGACGCCGATCGGCAACGTCGCGGACATCACGTTGCGCGCGCTGCACGTGCTCGGACTCGTGGACCGCATCGCCGCCGAGGACACCCGCAATACCGGCCAACTGCTGGCTCGCTACGGCATCTCGAAGCCGCTCCTCGCCGTGCATCAGCACAACGAGCGCGCGGCGGCGCTGCGCATCGTCGAGCATCTGCAGGCGGGCGAGCGGGTTGCCTACGTGTCCGACGCCGGCACGCCCGGTATTTCGGACCCCGGTGCAAAACTGGTGGACGCCGTGCGCGAAGCCGGCTTCCCGGTGATTCCATTGCCGGGCGCAAGCGCGCTTGCCGCTGCCCTTTCCGCAGCAGGCGACTGGGTGGCCACCTTCTCGTTTCTCGGTTTTTTGCCGCCCAAGGCGAAGCAACGCGCCGCAACGCTGCAAACGCTCGCGACGCATCCGCACGCCATGGTCTTCTACGAAGCGCCGCATCGCATCGTAGAGACGGTCGAGGCTCTGGCCGAAGCATTCGGCGGCGCCCGCAAATTGCTGATCGCCCGTGAGCTGACTAAGTTACATGAGGCGTTGCATCAAAGCACCCTGGCCGAAGGGCCAACGTGGCTCGCCGAAGACCCGAACCGGCAGCGCGGCGAGTTTGTTCTGGTGGTGCAAGGCGCGCAGGCACAAGCCACAGGCGAGCACGATCACGACGCGTTGCTGGGCATCTTGCTGGAAGAACTGACGGTGAGTAGCGCGGCGAAAGTTGCGGCGGCCATCACGGGTGTGTCGCGCAACGCGCTGTACACGCGCGCGCTCGCCCTGAAGAAAGACGAGGACGACGAGGGCGAGGGCGAGGAAAGCGAAGACTGAAGGACCGCGCGAGCGGCGCCCTTCAACTCTTCGGACCGCACGCGAGCGGCGCAATCAGCCGCGCGCGGGGTGCAGGGTGAATCCAGGCATCTAACGGAAAGCAAAGGGAGCAGCAAACCACGTGCCGCCCCCGTTACATCACTTGAGGTCGTTGCCGTTCGACGCCAGCGTCTCGGCCTGCTCCACCTTGGCCTGCTGCTGCGTCAAACCTTCAATTTCCACCCGCGCCGTACCGGCGTGCTGCATATGCAGTGCCGACGCCGCGGCCATGGACAGGTCGATCACGCGGCCGCGTGCGAACGGTCCGCGGTCGTTGATGCGGACGATCACCGAGCGGTCGGTGGCCGGGTTGGTCACGCGCACGTAGGAGCCGAGCGGCAGCGTACGGTGCGCGGCCGTGAGCGCGTGCATGTCGAAGCGCTCGCCGTTGGCAGTGCGGCGGCCGTGGAAGAACCTGCCGTACCAGGAGGCGCGGCCGGTTTCGTGATAACCAGCCACGTTGGGGCCGGCAACCGTGAGGGGCTGGGCGTCGCCGAGCGGGGTGCCGTCGGCGTCGGAGGCCGCTGCGGCGGGCGTGCCGAAGGCCTGCGGGGCGAATGCGCCCGTGCCGCCTGCTTGCGCGCTCTTCGTGCTGAGCGGCGGGTTACTTGCCTGATTGGCCGCGTTCGGGGGCACTGCGCACCCTGCGAGCATAAAAAAGGCAAAAAGACTCCCCATACTTCGGGATGACCGAGTTTTCATAAGACGTGCAATCACAATGTCGAGCCGCATCACGCGATAGCTGCGTGTTGCTGCGACTCCGGCGGGAAGCGAACGACCACGCGCCGCGCAGCAATGCGCAGTACGCTGAAGCCCGCACGCGGCATGCCTGCCGCTCCCGCACGGTTAATTTTCACGTCTGGCGCAACCTGTCCCCGGCAGCCTGACCAGACCCCACAAGCCGCCATCGAACGTGGCAATCACGTTCTTGCACGCTCAACAGCAGCGCGCAGGAACGGCGGCGTAGGCCCCACCCAGCGTCACGGCAGTAGGCCGTAGCAGGCGCGTGGCGCCTGGCTGGACGAGACGTGCGCATCGGACGCATCCGATGCTGGATTTGCCGTCGAGAACCCCGACGGCACTTACTTGACGACGATCGGCGCTCCATTTTTCATGGGGACGCATCGTCCTGTGGCAGTACGGTCTTCCGTACACTAGGGCGCCATTATACCCAAAAGACATTTTTGGGATGCCAAGGTGCTGATAGCTTTGATGAATTTTCACTATTGATGCAAAAATAGGCATTGCGCATCAGCCATTTGGCCTATCGGCGAGGGCCCTGCAGCGCCGGTACAATCAACGTTTTTGCCGCGACCCAACGTCCTCATGAAAGTCACTCTGATCCCCGTCACGCCGTTCCAGCAGAACTGCTCGCTGCTCGTTTGCGAGGCAACGGGACGCGCCGCGGTCGTCGATCCGGGCGGCGACCTCGAGACCATCCAGGGCGAGGTCGCGCGCCAGAACGTGTCGGTAGAAAAGGTCTTTCTGACGCACGGCCATATCGATCACTGCGCCGGCGCGAAGACACTGGCCATGCATTACGGTGTGCCGATCGACGGCCCCCATCCCGACGAACGCTTCTGGCTCGACAAGCTGCCGGACCAGAGCACGCGCTTCGGCTTCCCGGCCGCGCAGGCGTTCGAACCGGACCGCTGGCTGCAGGACGGCGACACGGTCCAGTTCGGCAATGAAACGCTGGAGGTCTATCACTGCCCCGGCCATACGCCCGGCCACGTGATCTTCTTTAGCCGCGCGCACCGGCTCGCGCTGGTGGGCGACGTGCTTTTCGCCGGCTCGATCGGCCGCACGGATTTTCCGCGCGGCAATCATGCCGACCTGATCCGCTCGATCCGCGAAAAGCTCTGGCCGCTTGGAGAGGACGTCACCTTCGTGCCTGGCCATGGGCCTACTTCGACGTTCGGCGCCGAGCGCCGCACGAACCCGTATGTCGCTGATGGAGTGAGCGCATGAGCGCCGAAATCTATGTGAGCACCGATGTCGAAGCGGACGGCCCGATCCCCGGCCCGCACTCGATGCTCAGTTTCGCCTCGGCGGCTTATACCGAAGACAAGCAACTGATCGGCACCTTCTCGGCCAACCTCGAACTGCTGGACGGCGCGCGGCCCCATCCGGTTCAGGAGGCCTGGTGGAAGACCCAGCCCGAGGCGTGGGCCGCTTGCCGCACCGATCTCCAGCAACCCGCCAAGGCCCTCGAAGCCTACGTGACGTGGGTGGAGGCGCTACCCGGCAAGCCCGTCTTCGTGGCGATGCCGGCCGGCTTCGATTTCACCTTCATGTTCTGGTACATGATGCGCTTTGCCGGCCGCTGCCCTTTTTCATGGTCGGCGCTCGACATCAAGACGCTTGCCTTCGCGATGACGGGTCTGCCCTATCGCAAATGCATCAAGCCGCGCTTGCCACAGCGCTGGTTCGACGAACATCCGCACACCCACGTCGCGCTCGACGATGCAATCGAACAGGGCGCGCTGTTCTGCAACATGCTCGCCGAGCTGCGCGGCAACCAGGCCGCGCTGGCTGACCACGTCAACGCAACGGCCGCAGCGGCCGCGGCCGCCGCAGTCGCAAATGATGGGGACGGCACAGGGCAAAATGTCGCCGCCAAACCTGCAAATTAGGTAATCTCGCTCGCCAGAGCCGTTTTACATTGCGTTTCGTTTTCACCGCCTCTACTATTAGGAACATGGCACGCCAACGGAGGCGCAGTTGACACTCGATACGTTCTCTCAAAAGATCCTGCGCCTGTTGCAGCTGGACGCTCGCCGCTCCGTGCAGGAGATCTCCGATCAGGTCGGTCTGTCCAGCACGCCGTGCTGGCGGCGGATCAAGGATATGGAGCAGTCGGGGGTGATCCAGCGCTACACGGCTTTGCTGGATCGCGAAAAACTCGGACTGCATGTGTGCGCCCTCGCCCACATCCATCTGACGCGGCATACGGAAGGCGGGGTCGAGCAGTTCGAGCGGGAGATCGCCACCTGTCCCGAAGTGACCGAGTGCTACAGCACCACAGGCGAATCCGATTACATCCTCAAGATCGTCGCGCCGGACATCAAGGCCTACGATGCGTTTCTGCACGAGCGCATCTTCAAGATTCCGGCGGTCGCGCAGGTGCGCACGAGTGTCGTGCTGCGCGAGATAAAGTTCGACACGCAGTTGCCGCTTTAAGAGCCTGGACTCCGGGCGGCTAGCGCCCAGCCGCCAGCGATAACCGGCACACAGTCCGCAGGTAGTCCGCTGTCCTCCGGCCTGTGTTGTGCGCCGGGTCCGTTTGTCCTAGACGATATCGCGACGTTCCGCTGCCGGTTGCGCAGACGCCGCGCCCGGCAAGCCGGCATCCATGGCCCGCAACACGCGCAGATGGCGAGCGCCAAGCCGGCTCTTCAACCCTGTCAGATCCAGTTGCGCGAGGCGTTCGGCGTCGCTGCCGCGCGCCTGCGATGCGCTGGCGGGCAGCGTCACGTCGACATCGAGACCGGTGCTCAAGTAGTGAATATTCACTGCCGCGGCGTGCTCTCCCTGCGAGGCCAAGGCCGCCTCGACCTCGGCGACGACGCGCTCGCGCGGCGGCAGATTGACCGGCGGCCGCGCCAGCGCGTCGTTTTCCGGATCGACGTGGATCAGCGCGTCGAGCACGCGGTTGTCGCTCAGCACGCGCGCGCGTGCCGACTCGGCAATGTAGTGCCCTTCGGAGACGGAGATCAACGGGTCGACCAGGATGTGCGCATCGACAAGCGCGAAGTCGCCCATCTTGCGCGTGCGCAGCTCGTGCACGTCGCGCACGCCGGGCGTGGACATCAGCAGTTTGCGGACATCGGCGGTGGCGGCGTCGTCCAGTGCGCGGTCCGAGAGGTCCTGCAGCGCATCCCAGCCGAAAGTCCAACCCATGCGCGCGACCATGAAACCGACTATTGCCGCCGCAATCGGATCGAGAAGCCGCACGCCAGCCAGGCTGCCGATAATGCCGATCGCTACCACCAGCGACGATGCCGCATCGGAACGCGCATGCCAGGCATTGGCAATCAGCATGGCCGAACGCACGCGCTGCGCTTCACGCAGCATGTAACGAAACAGGGCTTCTTTCGAAACGAGTACCAGCAAAGCGACGGCAAGCGCACTCAGATGAACCGCCGGAATATCCCGCAAATCTGCAAGGCGCGTTCCGGCGCGCCATAGCATGCCGACGCCCACTGCTATTAGCAATGCACCCAGAAACAATGAAGCCACTGTCTCATAGCGGCTGTGGCCGTAATTGTGATCGGCGTCCGGCTGCGCACCACTGTGGCGATTGGCGATAAGTACGACAAAATCGGAAACCAAGTCGGCGAGCGAATGCACACCATCAGCGACGAGTGCCTGCGAATGGGCAATCACACCGATGACGATTTGCAGCGCCACCAACACTGTATTGAGCGCAATACTGACAAACGTACTTTTGCGCGCGACGTCGTGTTTTTCTGCGGATTGTGCGTCGAGAGTGGAGAGCATGCGGGCGGACCGGATTTTCAATCTGGCGATTCTAACCGCCGCATCGTGACAAATCCCTCAATCCCCTAAAATTCTCTTTTAAATCAGATGCTTATCTAAACGGGAAGCATTCGTGTTTCGCATAGTGCGGAATCGCCGGGCGCGGCGCAGTAAACCACGTTCACTCGGTGAGCCACATGGGTTACCGAAGACGAAAAAAAACCGCGCACCTGAAGGTTGCGCGGTTCTTTGAACGGTGGCGCAATAAAGCGCCCACCGGGCTTACGATTAACGCGAGATCAGAAACTTCTCACGATCCTGACCGGCGATCCAGCGCGGCGGTTTGCCGCGGCCGGACCAGGTGCTGCCGCTGTCCGGATCACGATATTTCGGCGCGACGCCAGCACGGGGACGACCCACTTTCGCATTCTTACCACGGCCACCGCCCAGCTCAGCGAGCGTAATGCCATAGTCGGCCATCTTCTGCTTGATCTCGTTCAACACTTCCGCGTATTCACGCGACTTTGCTTCTTCGATCTGCTTTTCCAGCTTTTCTCGCTGTGCGAGTAGTTCCTTGTAGGAAGACATAGGTTCCCTTGTGGTTTGGATAAATGACTACCGGTCTGAGCCGGTTTGCCCTTTGAAGGTGATCATGCCTCGGAATTTGCAGGCGAGATTAACACAAAATAGAAACCGTGGAAAAGTCGATTTCTTAAATTAATTATGTTTCGTTTCGAAAAATTTCAACTTGCAACGACGTTAGCAAGCCTTTCATTTACTTCTTTTTCGCAGACTATGGAAAAACAGGCCTCTGACAGAGTAAATCGCAGAATTAATTCTCAAATTATGAAAATTAATATGTGAATTGCGCCGAAACATTTCATGAGATGAGAGCTTTTCTGACGATTGGCCCTCATCCATGAGATAAATAGTCAGGATGCATCGGCAACTCAGTGTTTTCCCGCAATAGTGAAGGTCATGAACCGTTCATATGCCGTGCCATGCAATCTTCTAGTGCCGCATGCAAGGAATCGGTATCTTTAGCGACGGTCTCGAATATGAAGCGGCTTCGCAAAGTTCCTTTTTTGAGATCCGCGCCATAGCGGTCCAGGCCCAGCAGTTCCAGATCGTGGGCTCGCCGAGGGTGGGCGCCGAACCACGCCAGCAAGGCGCATTCATCGTCGAACGAGATGGGGTCTAGCGGATCAAGCTCGGCACCGTCGAGCCAGCCCATGGCGCCGAAGCCGCCGATGTAGCGCAATCGCTCGAGCGTCATCACCCAGAAGCTGAAGTCGCCCAGCGCCAGATAGCGTTCGGCGTCGGGGTGATAGCGCAAGTAACGGTGCGCCACGGCAGGCTCTGCTTCGACCATCTCGAACGAACCCAGCAGCGTGAGCCGCTGACCGTTGAGCACATCGCCATCCGGGGCGTGCGCCACCAGAAATCCAGCGCGCGCATCGGCCCGCAGGTTGTGCGTGTGCTCGGCGAGCCGGCTCACGAGGATGGTCGGGCGGTGCCGTGCATCCAGCGCGAACGGCAGAATCGACGGATACGGAAAGCCCTCGGGCTGGCGCGAGTGGGTTGCGAGCGTGCCGGTCGCGGCCTGGTGCAGCAAATGAAGCGCAGCGTGAGCGGGGATATTCAAGGGCGCGTCCTCAATGGATGCCGTGTCCTCAAGTGCCTGATATGAAGCAGCATGATTGTGAGGGGGATTGAGAGAGATATTAGTTCACGGCGTCTGCAGGACGGCGGTCGCTTCGTTAGAATCTGAAGTTCGCTTTCAGGCGGCTTTCTTGGCGCTGCCCGCTCCCTCATTGCCGATCCCTGTTCTTCTTTGCCGCTTCCGCCAGCGAGACTTCCGTGTCCGACCGACCATCCGATTTCACCGCGCTCCCCGCCGCGCACCGCAACCTGCCGGCCACCTCGCTCAAGCGCGCCCGCTTCGCGACCATGGCGCTGTTCTTTATCGCCGGGATGATGTACGCGTCATGGGGGGTGCATGTGCCGACCGTGCGCGACCGTTTCCACCTGAATCCGGCGCTGCTGTCCTTCGCCTTGCTCGCCGTGGCGTGCGGTTCGATTACTGCAATGGCGACCAATGCAAAGTGGATTGCCCGTGTCGGCACTCGTCGCGCGTGTCTGGCCGGCGGTCTCACGATGGCGTTCTGTGCCGCACTGATCCTTGTCGTGCCGTTTTACTGGCTGCTGCTGGCGGTGCTGGCCGTGTTCGGCGCCGGCATGGCAACACTGGATGTCGCGATGAACGCGGAGGCAAGCGCGGTCGAGCAGACGCTTGGACGGCCGATCATGTCCGCGCTGCATGGCATGTTCAGCGTCGGCGGGATGGTGGGCGCGGCGGTCGGCGGAGCGCTGCTGGCACGCGGCATGGCGCCTGCCGTGCATCTGGTGCTGGCCGCCCTGCTGAGCGCGCTGGTCCTGATAATTGCCTGCCCCGCGGTTTTGCCGCACGTGCCGCACGCCGACCATCCGGATGCCGGCACGCCACGTGCCAACCGCTGGCGCTCACCCGCGCTGTGGGCACTTGGGGCAACCGCGCTGGTCGCGCTAATCGCCGAAGGGGCAATGTACGACTGGGGCACTGTTTATATGCGTGACGTTGTCCTCGCATCGCCTGCCCTTGCGAGCGCGGCCTATGCGGCGTTTTCCGGCGGCATGGCGGCGGCCCGTTTTGCCGGCGATGCCGTGCGCGCCCGTTTCGGCGCGCCGCAACTGGTGATGGCAAGTGCATCGCTCGCGTGCGCGGGCATGATCGGCGCGCTGCTGTTGCCGTATTCATTCACCACGCTGTTTGGCTTCACGCTGATGGGTCTCGGACTGGCGAACATGATGCCGGTGCTGTTCGCGGCGGCCGCGCGGGTCGAAGGCATCCATGCGGCCGAGGGGCTCGCGCATGTCGCGGGGCTCGCCTATTTCGGCTTGCTGCTTGGGCCTGTGATCATTGGCGGCGTAACGCAGGTCACCGATCTGCCGATCGGGCTCTCGGTGGTCGCGGTGTGTTCAGCGCTTATCGCGTTCGCAGGGCCGAAGGTGCTGCGCCGTTTGAAAATTTGATGCGGATTGGCTCAGTGCGCGAGTGAGCGGCGCGTGACGCCGCTAGAAACGCGCTCCCTTGCGTTACGTTACACGCGCGAGGCGCAAGGCTGTGTTCCGTGACACACGCTTGCCCGCAGCGCGTGCCACGGTGCTGGACAAATCCCATACCGCATTGATTTATAAGGATTTATCGCTCGAATTCGGTCTTGTCGTACGAATGGCATAGGCCTTGCAGTTAGCTCCCCACTGGTTCAATAACGGGGGAGCAGAAACATGAATCGCACTTTCCAAATGACGGCCATCGCCATGTGCGTGTCGTCACTGATGGTTCTTCAAGGTTGCGGCGGATCGACATTGACGGCGAAATCTCCGACGCTTGGCAGCGGCTCAGGCGGCGGAACCGTGACCGGTACGGGCGGCGGGTCCGGTGGCGGCTCGGGTGGCGGCTCCGGAACGGGCGGCGGCTCGGGTGGCGGCACGCCGACGCCTACTCCGACGCCGACACCTACTCCGACGCCGACGCCTACCCCGACGCCTACCCCGACGCCGACACCCACCCCGACGCCGACTCCGACTCGACTCCGACTCCGACTCCGACTCCGACTCCGACTCCGACTCCGACTCCGACGCCGACTCCGACGCCGACGC
>NZ_SCNV01000090.1 GCF_005503145.1 Burkholderia sp. 4M9327F10
CATACAATCACGAGAGGCCGAACACGGCCATTGGCGGCGTACCGCCCAAACAGAAGTTGCCCATCGCGGCATGACCTCTACTTCTGAACTCCGTTAGAAGCGGGGGGACTACCCTGGTCTTTCCGAGCGTGGAGAACGCTTGTACTGTCGGGTAGTAGCCCGACTTGCATCCCGGTTGCTTCGCGCCGCCGACAAAGTTCACAATGCCGATTACGCCCGGTATGTTCATCGCGCCAAGCCCTGCCACGGTCATGCCGCCTTGCGAGATTCCGATCAGCACGATCTTTGTGGGATCGACATTGGGCAGGGACTTGGCATAGTTGATGGCGGGGACAACATCGCCAGCCAGTTCACGCACCATCCCTACGTCATAGCACGCACCCTTAACCGGCATGCCGCCCGAATGCGAGTGCCCGGCGCGGAACGGCACGACAACCACGTAGCCGCGCTTCAGGAATTCGATGGCCTGGCCCCTGAAGCTCTCCGTTTGGTCGGGAGAGGCCGTATGGCCGTGGTTCAGTACCACGATTGGATAGTGGCCGGGTGCGTTCGGTGAGTACACCTGGGTCTCGATGTTGTAGCCGAACAGCCCCGGCTTTTTCACCATCACCGTCTGCTCCTGAAAAGGAGGTGCGGCAACAGCGCTCGAAGCAACAACGACGAAAGCAAATGTGGCAAGGATTCGTTTCATGAATCGGTCCTTGTTATGCGAACGGGACGCCAGTACCGCCCTCATATCTGCGGGCGGTGTTTCCATTGCGGCATGGGTTGCTCCATCCCATCACCACCATTCCCTTCGGTTCAGCACGGTCTTTCGGTAGTAGTCGACGTTCGCGCATTGCCTGAACATGACCGCCGACACGATCCAGAGGAAGTGATCGATGGGAAAATCCAGCGCATCGCCAGCCATGCCGAGGATGACATCAACCACCAATGCAACGATCGACAGCGTGACGGCCTTGCGCCAAAGGCCGAGGTACAGGTAATAGAACGGCCCGAACACGAAGGCCCACAGGTTCGACGTGATTAGCCTTTTCTCTTTCCCGATCAGCTGTTTCGCTTCTGGCCATCGCCACCACCGGGTGCGCTCACCGCCGGCCTTCTCGATGGCGGCAAAACGCCGCCGCCATTTATCCGACAGTCCCGCAAGGTCATCGGCTGGTACAGCCGACGCCGGTATGCCGGTCGCCCCGAATGCGCCAGGCAACGACGCCAACGGAACGGCGGTCGATACTGCTGTTGACTCGCCGCAGTTGCTGCAGAAGGCTGCACCTGAGCTAATTCGCGCGCCGCATTGCTCGCAGAATGCCATGTTGTTGATCCCCCGATTGTTAGTTGGGCGCTGCCGAACAGCAGCGCGTAAAGAAAGAAGAAACCTCCGGTCAGCGGCTAAGCGCGAGCCGGCACGCGCGAAACTCTTCGCGGTGCCAGTCCGACAGCGTGCCGCTGGCCTCGAACGTCGCCTGATCTGCTGTGCCGTTGAAGCGGCCCATGAAATCGGCGTTCCACGGATGCTTCGCCGTAATGTGTTGCCCGGTACCGCCCAGATGCAGCGACAGGTCGGGCAGGACGTTGCCTGACAGAACCTCCCGGAAGGCGCGGTCCCCTTCCGACTCTCGTACCAGCGTTACCTGACCGTCGCGGACCGTCATTGCGACGTGCTGCGTCCACGCATCCGGATCGGATACCGAGCCCGCACCAATGTATGGCCCACACTGGTAGGTGCCCTGCCAGTCGCCTTCGAGGTCGGCTGCAGCCAGCGGGTGAGCGACTGGCGACCGTGCCGCAGGAGGCTCAACGGCGGATGCTGCAAGCGGCGGCGCGGGCGTGTCCTGATCGGCGCTCGCTGTGCCCTGCGCTGGCGACGGCGTGCCGGTATTAACCGTAGGCGCAACCGACGAGGTAGCCGCTGGTGGAACCGGCGCCGGTGATACTGATACCACCGGCGCGGACGCGGCCGGTGTATCGCTGCTCATGAGGGCCGCTGGCGCGGAGGTGGCGTCAGTAGCCGCCGCGCTGCTTGCCGCCTGCTCGACCTCGCTGCCGGGCGCAGGGGCTTCGCTGCTGGCCGACGTCGCCGCCGCAGCAGCCGGACTGCCGTTATTGACGGATTCGCCCGAATGTGAGCCGGTACGGAACAGCGACATCACCATCAGGTTCAGGCGATGAAAAATGCTTCGCTGCCCCGCTGAACCATCATTCCCGCCCGAGCTATCCGAATCCGCATCGGCTGAGCCGGTCTGCATTGCAGCAGCCGTAGCGTCGTCGAGCGGTGCAAGCGGGTCGTAGGTCGCCGGGTTCAGTGGATCAGTCGGCGAGGTGACCAGATGCCAGCCGCGCTCGCTGTGCACGAATACCCTGTCGCCGCTGCCCTGATAGCTGCGAGTAACGGGCTGCTGCTCCCTGAGCACTTCTTCCGCCAGCAGGGCAGCGCCATAGGAACAGGGATCATTACCAAGCAATGATGCGCGGGCACGTTTGGCCAGTTCGCCGGAGGCGCCGGGCTGGCTCAGCGTGCCGATATCTTTCAGCGTCAGGACGAACGAGTATGAGATTTCGTATCCGTTCTGGTTGGGCGCGCCGTCGATCCGGCGAACGCCGCTGAGCGTCCAGAGCGGACATTCCCCGTACCGCTCGTGTAGCGCTGCCTTGACGTCGTCCAGGTCAGGCGTCAAATGATCCCCGTCATTGCAACCGCCCAGCAGCGCGCCGAGGACGAAAACCGGCGCAACGAAGCAGAAACTCTTTAGTGACTTTTTAGCTTGCATGTTCTTGTCAGTTGGTTTTGTGGGCCACGCGCTACCTCAACCCACTGCCCTGATACGAGTGCGAATCGCCGGGTGGGCACTCCAGCGCTCGCGATCTGTCTGTTGTTCACAGCGTTACCGATGCGCTATCTCTGGGAATCAGTCATGCCGCCGCTGTCGGGTGTTGAGCGCTTTCATACACGCAAGAAAGACTGGTGCGCCGATGAGACCGCTTTGTCGTAACGTGATCAGACGCCTTCGGCGGACATGGGTTGGGTGCGACGCGTCGCCGGCGATCTGCCAGACCGAATCGACCAGCCTTCGCCAGACGGCCCGCCGGCAGACCAGGTAGGCCGTGATCGCGAATGGCCCCGTACAGACGCATACCAACAGCCAGCCAACGGGTGGCAGACCGGCGCGATGCACGCACAACCGCCGCATGTCGGTTATTACTGCCGCAGCTATCCCCATGGCTATCAGCAGCCAGATCATCGTTAACGTCAGCATTGTCGTCATATGTTACATCCTAATATGGGATATTGTGTATGCGGATCTAGAATCTGGCAATGACCCACCCCATCCACGATCCCCGTAACCAGCGTATTGCCGCGCTGCTCGCGAGCATCCGGAAGCAGCGCGGCCTTCTTCAGGAGGATGTGGCGCTGCGGTTAAAACGTCCGCAGTCCTTTGTGTCGAAGTACGAGAGCGGGATGCGCAGGGTCGATCTCGCGGAACTGCTCGACATTCTCGGCGCGCTCGAAGCGGACCCGCACGACTTCATCGACCAGGTTCAGGCCGCGCCTATCAAAACGCTACCTCGCCAGTCCCGATCGCGCTCATAGACGCGGCACACCCGGTGACAACGGACCCCTTGCGACAGGGCAAACGAGCCCGTCATGTCGTCGCCCTCGCCGTATGTCCGGGAAACGCGATCACCTTGCTACCATGCTCACCCATCGGATACACCTCCATGTACCAATGGATGTCCGGCAGGCTCGTTTTTACGTAATCGTTGGGCTCGATCCAGTAAGCCGGGTCGATCACGTACTCAACCTTGATGTCTGGGTCCTGGCTGGCGCGGGCGCGGTGGAACAGCACGTGCCGGCCAAGATTGCTGAGCTCGTCGTAGTCGACGAGGGCAATCGCCAGGTCGGGGATTTCGCTGACCGACGCCGGCTCTTCATACATGCCCGTGTTGTAGCCGTGGTGCGCAAGCAGTTGGGCGATGAAGTCGCCAGTTATCCAGTATGGGCCGTGCACCGGATGCCGAAACCGCCTGATAGCGACGTTGCGCACGGCTTCAATGGTCGTGCCGCAGATCATGGCGATGACCGCGAACGGACAATCGAAGTCGCCGCATTGCTGCACGCGCCGGAACGCTGGCACGAACCCGGCTCCAATCATGGTGACCGTGGTTGGGATAGCCGGCATCGTCAATACTCCGACGGGAACAACAGTGTCGTCGCGCTGCGGTCGGCCTCGGTGATGAGCCAAACCCGCTCACCTGCGACTTCATACGACGAGAGGATGCGTGCACCTTGCTGTACGGCCAGTTGGTTCGACTTTGCGTCTTCGGCTGGAACGTCGCCCCAGTCCCCGGTGGCATGCCGCCTGAGAAACGGGTCGGCCGTAATGCCGTGGTGTTCGAGATGCGCCAGTACCCCTCTGGTCGCTACGATTCGCCCCAGCCGGAACAGCGGCGGCGGCTTTTGCAAGGTGCGGCACGTTGCAGTGCCGGGTTCGGAACTCTGGTTGTCGATATTCATCTGATTCTCCTTGTATGCTTTCTTGCGGTCACGATAGGCGCCGCCAGAAGTGCAAAAGGCCAGTGCGGTCGACACTGGCCCCGGTGCGATGGGTAACTTTGGCTCTGGCTGCCCGACTACTTGCTGGCCGCTTTGACGTTCATGGCGTGGATGCCGATCGCCCAGTGACCGGCGATACTCTTGAAGTTGGTTCGAACACGGTCTGCGGGTTTGCACCATGGCGCCGGATCGAGTGCGTATTCGATCGTCGTGCCGGAGGCATGACTAGCCTTCGCCCGATGGAAAAGGATGTGCCGGCCAACCTCCATGTCGGCGTTGTAGTCAACCATCAGAAAGGCGACATCGGGAATATCAGCGACGCGACCGATCTCCTTGTACACGGTCGCGACAAGTCCTAACTGGGCAAGCAGCGCTGCGATCTGCAACTCGCCGAGATAGTACGGACCTCGCGCGGGATGCTTTGTTTTGGCGATAGCGACGTCCCGCACTTCTTCGATTTTCTTGCCCGAGAGCATGGCGGCGCATGCGAAGACGTCATCGAAGTCGTTGGTCTGTGCGACGAACGTGAACGCAGGCGTAAAAGTCGTCGGGGTGCTCTCAACCGTCGCTGGAATGGTGATGGCAGGCATAGAGGATTCCTTATGAAAATAAAACACGCAGCAACGCCTGCCTGGCGGCATCGGACATTTTGGGTGAAGCAGGGAGAGAAGTTCGAACCGAAATCCGGCTAACTTCCGGCGGATTTGTTCAGGCATGCGCTGCGGCGCGAGCGGCGAGCCGAAAACCCGGGTTTTGGTCGGTTTTTCGCTCGTACTACCATTTTATCAGGGTCGAATCATGCCCTCAACGCCCAAATAACTTTGGTCAGGCTCGCGAAAAGAGGCAAATTCGCAGATCAAGTACGGAGCAGGAGGGCTGTTCGATATCAGCGGACGAGCGTTACGTGCTTGAATCTCAGCGGGGCAGGCATCCAGGCGGAACCGTCGCGCGGATGAGGCGAGTGTGGCACAGCCATGGCACACCGATACGTCTGCAAGGTAGGAAGAATGCAACCAACCTCTTCCCAGAGCAAAAAAACGCCGCTATAATCTCGCTTCTTTCTGATCTGCGCTTTGAACGATTTTGTCGGGCTTGGCGGCATGATCAGCAGTGTGCCGGAATAGCTCAGACGGTAGAGCAGCGCATTCGTAATGCGAAGGTCGGGGGTTCGATTCCTCTTTCCGGCACCAACAGAATCAAGTACTTACAACGCCCGCATAGGCGGGCGTTGTAGTTTCTGGCACAGAAAACTCGGTTTCTCTGTGCCGTGGCACAGCCTATCGGTTGCGGACGTCGAGTCTGCCCCTCCTGCGCGCAGGGTCTACGGTCTCGGTTTTTTCTCCGGTGCCATCCAGTCGCTTGCGTATTGTTCCCTGCGCCCAAGCAGGACCATGCGTTGTATGGACTCCCGCCGACGCATGTCATAAATATCTTGGCTAAACGCGTCGATATGAGCTTGACATTCCTTGTTCAAGCGTTCAATCAGCCGATCCAGTTTCTCGGGCGACAGACCCAATCGGACAATTGCTTCGGGGAAGACGTGATGCTTCGAATATTGAAGCTGTTTTCCGATGGTTCCACTGATGGCCTGTCGATGCTTCGTCCACGGCGTGCCTATTTCTAGCCCGCGTTCGCGAAGGATTGCGCCATGCCGAGTTCTTGCGCTACCAGCCAGGAAGTGTTTCGGATCTTCCCCAGCAAAGTACCGTGCTAACGTGCTCTGCACCTTTGGATGCAGCCCGGCGGTAGGCACATGGTCTTTGCTGCTTACAAAGGGTATAGAGAGCCCCATCATTTCCCACACATCTTCAATTGCTGCGACAACCCTATCTGCGGTCCAATCCAGCGGCAATTCAAGACCATGCTTTCGTAGCATCTCCGATTCAAGCACGACTTCAAGGCGGACATGACTTTCGACTTCTTTCAGCATAGTGGCAGAGTGAGGGCGCATTTCATCGGAAAGAAAATTCTTTTGTCGATTCTTCCGATCGCGCGACTTGGCTTGCTCTGATTTGAGATAGGACTTCAGCTGTGCTCCGACAACATCTG
This sequence comes from Burkholderia sp. 4M9327F10, assembly GCF_005503145.1. GTDB lineage: Bacteria > Pseudomonadota > Gammaproteobacteria > Burkholderiales > Burkholderiaceae > Paraburkholderia. The sequence continues at coordinate 6,602 of NZ_SCNV01000090.1, forward strand.
CATAGAACGAAAAATTCTCGTCGTCCCCGTAATGGCGAATTTTCTTGATCTTATAGGCTTGGCTCTGAACTCTCTTTAGAGCTTTCAGATGGTTGAACAGGCGCAACTGTGCAAGCTTGGCACCTCTATGACTGCTGCAGGCAATATGCCACGTCAATTCTGCCGAGACGATCCGGGAGTGCGCCATGAAATAGTCTACTTCGGCCGGGGTGAAGCCTGTGGCATGCAGGAACCAGCGCAAAAACTTCCCTATAGTCTTAAGCGTGCGGACGCACGCCCAATGATCGCCGGGGATAATGTTTGCGCCATTCAGGACGGCATTTACCGGAATCTTGAAAGTCAGTTGCAGGTACTCGCCGTTCTTGTATTTCCGAGAGCTGGGCGTGACACTGAACTGCGCCCCTGTGAGCGGACTCTGTCGATAGCACACGGTTGGCCTGAAATTCACGTCATTTCTTTGAAGGAAGGCTACCTGCTCAAAACGGTTCCAATCAACGGGGTCGATGGGTTTGATGACACCTGCGACGGTTATGTGATCGAACATAAGTGAAAAGTTGTGTGTGTTTGACGCTATATGTACTTGCCATCAGTTTTGACCGTATGCCCTCGTCCAGAGATTGCGTAATCAGTGTCCGACTGCCAATCGATTTGGACTACAGAATAACTTCGCGAAGATTCCGTGAATGACGCCGCGTGTTTGACTGTTCGCCGGTCAGTTTGTCTGGTCGTTACGTTCGCTCTATGCGGGGCGCAGATTGTCTACGCCCCCTGACCATCGGCGTTCGCGTTACGCCTTAGGTCCTCGCATCCATGCCTCGAACTGCTCCACGTCAATCAGAACCTTGCGCTGCCTCGGTGGACGTCTGATGCAATCGGCGAAACCATTCGATTTGAGGCCTTCCTTCGGATGCTTGATGTAAGCTTCCGCGTCGAAGATCAGATGCCGCAACGCAGACTCCGAATACGGATAACGCGCAGCCACCTCCTTGACAGTCAAAACCTTCCGATCCTTTAGCGGGATGCTTTCTATAGGGGCTTTTTTTGCGCGGCGGCGCTTCGTCGTAGAGGGTGTAGACAACGGAAACTCAACAATCGGCTTCTGTCCCGGAATCAGCAAGACACTACGGGTCACAACCGGTTCGCGCCGATCATTGAATTCCTCATCGACCATTCGCCTTGAGCCGTCGGGGAGTGAGCTCAGCTGCGCACGCGTCTGATAGTAGCGCTTCAAGTCATCGGCCAACGGTGTTTCTGCCTTGCGTTTTTCCTTCGTGCCTTGCATATCATCTCCGATGCCATTAGCCCCAAGCCTACGAAATCGCTTGTCTGCGTGTTGGTCAATCACTTATGCAATGGGCGCAAACTGAAGAAATTCGCGCCTCAAGTTCTGATCCGCCAACGGTGGCAAGATCCAACCGCAGCACTGGCTCGCGATCGCCAAGCTCGATAGCGTGCGATAACTGTGGGGGAGTCTAAACCGCACCAAATCGGGCTGTCTACCCCATGAAACCGGACTGCTGCGCGAGGACGTTGGTCTTGGGTTTATGATGCGCAGCCGTATGTTTATCCCTGAGTATCCTGGGTTATCGGGAAGTGTCGTTGCCGGTCGGCTATGGACGCATGAACGCTGAGCTTGGTGCTATTTTATTTCCACGTTATCGGTAGATGGCCGTTGTTCGTTGGCAACGAATGTCTCTTTCCCTAGGCGGCTTTCTGACATACGTGTTAGCACCTTGGCAATGTGATCCTTTCCGAAATGCGCATACCGTTTCACCATCTTGAGGTCCTTGTGCCCCAGGATTTCGGCGATCTCCGGTGCCGTTGCTCCCCCCATCGCAAGATAGCTCGCCGTCGTATGCCGCAGATCGTGGAAACGGAAGTTCTCGATGCCGGCACGTTTCAGCGTAGTGTCCCATGACTTGCGAATCTGCACGGGTTGGCCGGGTTCGGCCTCGCTCGGGAACAGCAGCGCGTCAGGATCAAACACGCCCTTGCGGGTCTTCGCATGTTCTGCGAATAGACGCCTGACTTCCTTCAGTGCCACACCGGTTAGCGGTATGCCACGTCTTTCGCCGTTCTTGGTCTGATTGAGCAGAACTAGGCCATAGTCGTCTTCGTGCTCCCTGAGGGTGATGTCTCGCCAGCGCAGGTGCATGAGTTCGCTGTATCTCATGCCGGTTGAGATCGCGATGACGACGATGACGTAGAGATATGCGTTCGCCGATTGGGACGCGGCGTCGAGCAGTCGGTCGCGCTCGTCATCGCTGAGATGGCGGATTCGCTCGTTATTGACGCGCGGCTTGGCGACCTTCGGCATCGGCGAGATTTCCAGCCATTGCCATTCCTTTGCAGCGACACTCAAGACGTGAGAAAGCGTCGCAAGCGAGCGAACAACGGTTGCTGCGGCTCTGGGTTTGCCGGTAGCGGTAGGGGTTGCAGCCAGTTCGTCGCGGCTCGCGCCAATCAGGGCGGGCGTGAGTTCGGCGAGGCTATAAGCGCCCAGCTTGTTCGACCACCAGTCGAGAATCGGCCCCTGATCGGCTTCGCGCTGGGGTTTGCGGGTTAGCAACACCTCTCTGCGATATTTGTCGATCAATTCGCGCACGGTATGGCGCTCGGCTTCGACGCGCTGCATGTAGCGCCCCGCGCGCAAGTCAGTCTCGACTTGTGCGGCCCATTGCTTTGCGATGGTCTTGCTGTCGAAGCTTTTGGTCTGTGGCGGAAAGCCTTTCAGCCGGATCTGGACGTGGAACGACTTGTTTCCCTGCGCATCCTTTCGTTCACGGATCGTCGCCATCCTATTCACCCCACATCGTCAGGTTGCGTGCTGTGCGACGGGCAAAGACTGCCGCCAGTTGTCCTAGTTTTTCGTACCCACTGTGCCAGGCGTGTGCCAAAACGAAAAAAGCGCACTCGAAAGTGCGCTTAAGTCGTTGATTTCCCGATGTTTGTGCCGGAGCGGCGTACTTCATTACGAATGCGCTGCTCTACCGTCTGAGCTATTCCGGCATCAGGAGAAACGAGATTATAGGGACTTCATTAGAGTCTTGGCAAGTCCCCGGCTCAATTTTTTGCTTCGAGATGGTAGCGCGTCACGCGGTCGACCTCGTTTTTCGAGCCGAGAAACACCGCCACACGTTCGTGCAGGCTTTTCGGGACAATATCCAGAATGCGCTTCTCGCCGTTGGTCGCGGCGCCGCCCGCCTGCTCGACGATGAACGCCATCGGATTGGCCTCGTACATCAGACGCAGCTTGCCCGGCTTGTCCGGTGTGCGCTTGTCGGCCGGGTACATGAAGATACCGCCGCGATTCAGGATACGATGGACGTCGGCCACCATCGAGGCGATCCAGCGCGTATTGAAATCGGTCTGACGCGGACCGTCCTTGCCGGCTTTCAACTCGCCGATGTACTGCTGAACCGGCGCATACCAATGACGTTCGTTCGAGGCGTTGATCGCGTATTCGCGCGTTTCCACTGGAATGCGCATGTCGCTTTGGGTGAGCACCCACGAGCCCAGTTCACGGTCGAGCGTGAAGCAGTTCACGCCGTTGCCGGTGGTCAGCACCAGCACGGTTTGCGGACCGTACACGGCGTAGCCTGCCGCAACCTGCTGCGTGCCCGGCTGAAGGAAAGACTGCTCGGTCGGCTGCTGGCCATCCGGGCAACGAAGGACCGAGAAGATCGTGCCGATCGACACATTCACGTCGATGTTCGACGAGCCATCCAGCGGATCGAACACCAGCAGGTACTCGCCCTTCGGATAGTTGGCCGGAATCGGGAAAAACGTTTCCATTTCCTCGGAGGCCATGCCGGCGAGGTTGCCGCCCCATTCGTTTGCATCGAGCAGAATTTCGTTCGACAGGATGTCGAGCTTCTTCTGCACTTCGCCCTGGACGTTCTCGCTACCCGCGGTGCCGAGCGCATCGCCGAGCGCGCCCTTGCTGACGTGATAGCTGATCGCCTTGCACGCCCGCGCTACGACTTCGATCAGCAGGCGCAAATCCGCCGGCAGGTTGTTGGTCTCGCGCTGCTGCTCGATCAGGTACTTCGTAAGAGTGGTACGACGTTGCAAACCCATTGCAGTACTCCGGAAAGGCGAAGGAATCCTGCGATTTTACCTGTTCGCTGTGTCTTTCCTGTGCTTTTGAGGCGGGACGCCACGAAGACCCGCCCGTTGGTCACGTCTTGCCAACGGTTCGGATTTCGCTGGCGAAAAAAAGCCGGCATCTTCCGCCGGCCTTTTCCTGCCACATGCAACAGAGCGCTTCCTGAGATCAGCCGAGCGCCTTTTGCACGATTTCCCGCACATCGCGCGATTTCACCTGCGCCGCCACCTTCTCCAGCGCCGCGCGCATGCCGTCGCGCAGTTTGGGCGTAAAGCGGCGCCATAGCTCCAGCGAGCGTGCCAGACGCGCCGCAACCTGCGGATTCAGCGCGTCGAGCGCGATCACCTGCTCGGCCCAGAACGCGTAACCCGAGCCGTCCTCAGCATGGAACTGGGCCGGGTTGGCGCTGCAGAAGCTGAAGATCAGCGAGCGTGCGCGGTTCGGGTTCTTCAGGTTGAAGGCCGGATGCGCCATCAGCTTGCGCACGATCTCGATCACCGGCCGCTGCGCGGTGCCGCGCTGCGCCGCCTGCATGGCGAACCACTTGTCGATGACGAGCGGCTCCTGCTCGAAGCGGTGATAGAAGTCATCGAGCGCGTCCTGCGCTTCCTTGCCGCCGGTGGTTGCCGCGGCGTTGAGCAAGGCGAACAGGGCGGCCGAGCGGTCCGTCATGTTGTTGGCGGCAGCATATTGCGCCGAGGCGAGCCGCACGGCGTCGGCCGGATCGTTCAGTTCGGCGAGGTAGGACAGCGCCAGGTTCTTCAGCGCGCGATGGCCGCTTGCCTCCGGTGTGGCTTCGTACTCGCCCGGGGTGTCGTGTTGCTTGTAGATGGCGAGCCATTCGTTTTTGAGCGCCGTGGCGAGCCGGTTGCGCACGAACTGGCGCGCGGTATGCACGGCAGCCGGGTTCGACTCGGCCATCTGTTCGGCCAGATAAGCCTCGGACGGCAGGATCAGCGCCAGTTCACGGAACGCCGGCGAGAGCGATTCGTCGGTCAGCACGCGCGCGAACGCGGCGACCACCGAATCGTCCAGCTGCAGCGGTACGCCGGTCGCGGCACGCCCGGCGAGCGCAAGCAGTTCGCGGGTGGCGAGCCGTTGGCCTGCTTCCCAGCGGTTGAACGGATCGCTGTCGTGGGCGAGCAGGAAGGCCAGTTCGTCGGCGGTGTAGTCGTATTCGACGATCACGGGTGCCGAGAAATTGCGCAGCAGCGACGGCAGCGGTTCCTCTGCGACATCGACGAACGTGAAGGCTTGCTCGGTCTGCGTGAATTCGAGTACGCGCGTGGTGCTCTGCGCGGCGCTCGCTTCGCCTTCGAGGCGCAGCGGCAGGTCCGCGCCGTTCTTGCCGATCAGGCCGATTGCGAACGGAATCAGCAGCGGGCCCTTTTGCGTTTCGCGGGCCGCCGGGGCGGCCTCGCCATAGCCTTGCGTGAGCGTGACGCGGTAGCTGCGCTGGGCGGCGTCGTAGGTGGTCTTGACGGTGACGCGCGGCGTGCCGGCCTGGCTATACCAGCGCTCGAATTGCGCGAGGTCGCGGCCGTTGGCGTCGGCCATGGCGTGGCGGAAGTCGTCGCAGGTCACCGCCTGGCCATCGTGGCGCCTGAAGTACAGGTCCATGCCCTTGCGGAAGCCTTCGCGGCCGAACAGCGTCTGGTACATCCGCACGACTTCCGAGCCTTTCTCATACACGGTCATCGTGTAGAAGTTGTTGATCTCGACGTAGCTTTCCGGGCGCACCGGATGCGCCATCGGACCGGCGTCCTCGGCGAACTGCATCTGGCGCAGCACCCGCACGTCTTCGATCCGCTTGGTGGCGCGTGCCGCTTCGTCGCTGCCGTTGCTCTGGCCGCCGGCCATGTCGGCGGAGAATTCCTGGTCGCGGAACACCGTCAGGCCTTCCTTCAGGCTCAACTGGAACCAGTCGCGGCAGGTCACGCGGTTGCCGGTCCAGTTGTGGAAGTACTCGTGACCGACCACCGCCTCGATGTTGGCGAAGTCAGTGTCGCTCGCGGTTTCGGGGTTCGCCAGCACGTACTTCGTGTTGAAGATGTTGAGCCCCTTGTTTTCCATCGCTCCCATGTTGAAGTCGCTGACGGCGACGATCATGAAGCGGTCCAGATCCAGTTCCAGCCCGAAGCGCTTCTCGTCCCAGCGGATCGAGTGGATCAGCGAATCCATGGCGTGACGGGTCTTGTCGAGATCGTGCGGCTCGACCCACACTTGCAGCAGCTTTTCCTTGCCGGAGCCGCTCTTCACGCGTTCTTCGATGCACACCAGCTTGCCCGCCACCAGGGCGAACAGATAGCAGGGCTTGCGAAACGGGTCTTCCCAGCGGGCAAAATGGCGGCCGTCGGGCAGCTCGCCTTCCTCGAGCAGGTTGCCGTTCGAGAGCAGTACCGGGTACGCCGCCTTGTCCGCGCGCAGCGTGACCGTGTAGGTGGCCATCACGTCCGGGCGGTCGAGGAAGTAGGTGATGCTGTGAAAGCCCTCAGCCTCGCACTGGGTAAAGAAGTTGCCGCTGGACACGTACAGGCCCGACAGCGTAGTGTTTTCGGCGGGGTTGCAGGTGTTGGTGAGCGTCAGCTCGAAGGTGTCGGGCACGTTCTCCACCGTCAGCCCGTGTTCGTGCGCGCGCACGGCGGAGTACGGCGCGCCGTCGATGGCGGCGCTGACGAATGCGAGCCGCTCGCCGACCAGTTCGAGGTGCGCGGCATGGGCGGCGTCGGGGTTGCGGCGCACGCGCATCGTATTCCTGACGACCGTGCGTTCGGGAACCAGATCGAACTCGAGGGCAACCGTGTCGATCAGAAAGGCGGGCGGCGCATAGTCGGCGCGGCGGATCACTGGAGGTGTTGCGGTATCAGCCATGGCATATTGTAAGAATGGGGTCTAAAGCCGGCCGCGCACCCAGTGCGCACCGGTATGTCGGACCATTGTACAAAGCTCGGGCCGCTCTGCGGGTCGAACTTTTTGCCTAAGGGCCAGGTCAGCGTATGATCGGGCCGCCGCAGATGCGTGCGGCGACAACACGCAAGGATGAGGAAGACCATGAAATCTGACCGTTGGACCCGGCGCGCCATGCTCATGCTGGTGGCGCTGACAGCCGTGCTATCCGGCTGCACCACGTACGTGACGACCCAGGTGACGGCGTTCTCCGACTGGAGCGGCAACGACGCGAGCCGCACCTATGCGTTCACGCGCAGTGCCGCGCAGCAGAACAGCCTCGAGCAGGCCACCTACGAACTGCTGGTCGCCAACGAACTGGCGACCCACGCTTTCCGTCAGGTCGACGCGCAGCAGGCACATTATCTGGTGGGCCTGTCGTACGGCACCAAATCGGAAACGGTAAGCGTGAGCCAGCCGGTGTTTTACAGCAGCCCGTGGCCGGGGCCGTACTGGGGCCGTCCACTCGATCCGTGGGCGCCGTTCGGGCCGTTTCCGCCTGCCTATGTGAATCAGGTATATCCGGTGTTTACGCATTCGCTCGGCATCCGTATTACGGAGCGGGCGAGCGGCAAGGAGGTCTACAACGTGATGGCGCGTAACGCCGGTGACGAACAGTCGCTGGTGCGCGCCATGCCGTATCTGGCGCGCAGCGCGCTGGCCGACTTCCCGTTGGGCAACGGCGCGGTGCGTACGGTCAAGCTGCCGGAGGACAAGAACGGCGGAGTGTCGAACGAGGTTGCCGGTTCGCCGGCGCCCGCACCGGCGCTGCCGGCTTCGGCGCCGACTGCCGTGCAGTAAGGCACTGGTCGGGCGCTAACCGCTGTCCGTTGACTACGGGCACGGTCGCAAACAAAACGGCCCGGCAGGGACAACCTGCCGGGCCGTTTTGCTTCCGGGTGAAGCGGGCGCGGTCAAGCGCCCCTTTCTCAGAGTCCGACGCCGAACAGCGCCATCGCCCCGAGCACGACGAACATCACGGCAGCAATGCCATGCACGACCTTGGTCGGCAATTTGTGGGCAAAACGGTCGCCGAGCAGAATCGCCGGTACGTTTGCCAGCATCATGCCGAGCGTGGTGCCCGCGACGACGCCGAAGAAATCGTGAAAGCGCGCGGCGAGCGCAACCGTGGCGATCTGGGTCTTGTCGCCCATTTCCGCGAGGAAGAAGGTGACCACCGTGGCGCCGAAAACCCCGAGGTGGGTGCGGTTGGTGTTGGCTTCCTCGTCGTCGAGCTTGTCCGGCACCAGCAGCCAGAAACCCATGCCGATAAAGGAAGCGGCCAGCGCCCAGCGCATGATGCCTGGCGTGAGCAGCGAGCCGAGCCATGTGCCCAGCGCACCGGCGCCCGCGTGATTGATCAGCGTGGCCGCCAGCACCCCGAGCATGATGGGTATGGGCTTGCGATAGCGAGCGGCGAGTACGAGCGAGAGAAGCTGCGTCTTGTCGCCGATTTCGGCGAGCGCAACCGCACCGGTTGAGATGAGAAAAGCTTGATCCACGATTCGATAGGTTCCCCGGGCCGAGATGTGTGCGAGCGACGACCCACGACCCGCCGGGCCCAAAAGCGGCGGGTGTGGATCATCGGTCTCGCCAGGCCCAGAGACTGCGTCTGCCATGACCGCGAAGGTCAAGTGTGTTGACAGGCGCCCCCGCTGATCACGTGCCGCGCGCGTGCCCGGGAACCGGTGGCACAGATGGCGCTGACGTGTCGCGGGGCGGCTACTCCCCAATGAGGGACGGAGTATAGCACGCAGATTTGCGTTTCCATGCGTTTTGCAGGGGCTTTCGGGCCGCGTCAGGCGGCGATCTTCGTCTTGCGTGCAGCGTGCTGGCGCGCGGCGTCGCGTTGATGCACGCGCTTGCCGGCCGCGTAGGTTTCGAAGATGGCGCGGTCGTCGCCGAGCAGCGCAAAGGCGAACAGCAGTTCTTCGAGCGACCCGGTGCGCGCCGTGCGGCGCGCGAGCAGCGGCGTCGCCTGCGGGTCGAGTACGACGAAATCCGCTTCCGACTTCGGCGCGAGCGAGCCGACCTTGTCGGCCAGATCGAGCGCTTCGGCGGCGCCCGCGGTGGCGAGCCAGAACATCCGCGTGGCGGTCAGATGATGGCCCGTCAGGCGCGCCACCTTGTGCGCTTCGTTCATGGTCTGCAGCATCGAGAACGAGGTGCCGCCGCCAACGTCGGTGGCGAGCGCGATCGGCATGCCGGCCTCGTCGGCCTTGTCGAAGTCGAACAGGCCGCTGCCGAGGAACAGGTTCGAAGTCGGGCAGTGCGAGGCGAGCGTGCCGGTCTGCGCCATCCGTTTGCGGTCTTCCTCGTCCAGATAGATGCAGTGGCCGTACACGGCGCGGCGGCGCAGCAGGCCGTAGTGATCGTAAATGTCCAGATAGCTGCGGTGGCCCGGGAACAGGTCGGCCACCCATTTCACTTCGTCGGTGTTTTCGGCGACGTGGCTCTGGATGAAGATATCCGCGTGCTCGCGCGCCAGCACGCCGCAGGCTTCGAGCTGCGCTTCGGTCGAGGTCGGCGCGAAGCGCGGCGTGAGCGCATACATCTGGCGTCCGCGGTTGTGCCAGCGGGCGATCAGCTCCGCGCTGTCGTCGTAGCCGGACTGGGCGGTATCGCGCAGGAACTCGGGGCAATTGCGGTCCATCAGCACCTTGCCGGCCACCATACGCAGGTTGCGCGCTTCGCTTTCGGTGAACAGCGCATCTGCCGATTCCTTATGGACCGTGCAATACACCAGCGCCGTGGTCGTGCCGCAGGCGAGCAGTTCGTCGACGAAGAAGCTGGCCGTGTCCTGGGCATAGGCCGGGTCGGTGAAGCGGCGCTCGGTCGGGAACGTGTACGTGTCGAGCCACGGCAGCAGGCCGGGCGCGGGCGACGCGATCATGTCCGTCTGCGGATAGTGGATGTGGGTGTCGATGAAGCCCGGCACGATCAGCTTGTCGCGCATGTCCTGCACCTGCGTCCCGGGGGCAAGCTGCGACGCCAGCGCCGCATACGCGCCTGCTGCGACCACATGACCGTCTTCGACGATCAGCAGGCCGTCTTCGTTGAAGACCGCCGCGTTGGACGATTTTGCCGGGTCGCCGCTGAAGGTCAGCAGTTGTGCGCGGAATGCCGATTGTGGCGCCTTTGCCGCTTGTGCCGCTTGTGCCGCTTGAGCCGAGTGAGTCATGGGAAAAGCCGTCTCCATTGTAGGGATGTAAAGGGGCGCAGGCGACGGCGCCCGGTCATCGTCACCGTGCACCGCCTGTGCCAGTCAAGCGCAACCGCGCTGGTCAGTTCGCCTCCGCGGCGTGCCAGTGCGTGTCGAGTTTTTCGATCAGCGCATGGCGCTCCGCAGGCGTGACGAACGCCGCTTCGAAGCTGTTGCGGATGATCGTGTAGACCTCGCCGTCGGTGAGCTTGAGCGCGTCGATGGTGGCGAGGTAGTTGGCATTGACGTAGCCGCCGAAGTAGGCCGGGTCGTCGGAATTCACGGTAACGGCGACGCCCTTGTCGAGCAGCGCCTTCAGCGTATGTTTGGTGAGGTCGTCGAACACGCACAGCTTGAGGTTCGACAGCGGGCACACAGTCAGCGCGACGCGCGTGTCGGCCAGACGCGTGACGAGCGCCGGGTCTTCGATGCTGCGCACGCCGTGATCGACGCGATCCACCTTCAGCAGATCCAGCGCTTCATAGATGTACGAGGGCGGTCCTTCCTCGCCCGCATGGGCGACGAGTTTCAGGCCCTTGGCGCGGGCCTTGGCAAACACCCGCTCGAACTTCGACGGCGGATGACCGCGTTCGGATGAGTCGAGACCGACGCCGATCAGCCGATGCTGGTATTGATCGAACAAAGGCAGCGCTTCCTCGAAGGTGGCGAGTGCGTCTTCCTCCGGGAGGTGGCGCAGGAAGCACAGGATCAGCTTGCTCGTCAGGCCGCGCTTCTCGGCGTCGGCGAGCGCGCGCTCGATGCCGGCCACCACGGTGGCGATCGGCACGCCGCGCTCCGTGTGGGTTTGCGGATCGAAGAAAATTTCCGTGTGAATGACGTTGTCCGCGAGCGAGCGCTCCACGTACGCCATCGTCATGTCGTAGAAATCCTGCTCATGCAGCAGCACGCTCGCGCCCGCGTAGTAGATGTCGAGGAACGACTGCAGATTGGTGAACGCGTATGCGGCGCGCAGCGCGTCGATCGAGTCATAGGCGAGCTTCACGCCGTTGCGTTCGGCGAGCTTGAAGATCAGTTCGGGTTCGAGCGAACCTTCGATATGGATATGCAGTTCGGCCTTCGGCGCACGTGCTGCTTTGTCGGCGAGAGTGGAAGCGGTTGTGGTAGTCATGTTCGATTTGTTGATTGGTTGGATTCCGAAGGATTCGATCCGCGCCGGACGAGTTTCACCCGGTGCTGCCCCGTCACACCGCATGCGCCGCATGTGCATTCGCTTCGAGTGCCTGCAGCACCTGCGCGGCCGCCGAAATCGCGATGATCTCCGGCGACTTGTCGACGATGCCGTCCACGCCGAGCGGGCATTTCATCCGCGCAATCTGTGCGGGGTCGATGCCGCGTGCGGCGAGCCGATGCTCGAACTGCTTGCGCTTGGTATGCGAGCCGATCATGCCAAAGAACGCGAAGTCGCCGCGCCGCAAGATGCGCTCGGCGAGTTCGAGGTCGAGCGCATGGTTGTGCGTCATCACGATGAAATACGTGTACGGCGCAGCCTGGTCGATGGCCTCGTCGGGCGCGTCGTTCGGATCGATCGTCAGGTTCGGCGCCTGCAGCAGATCGGGCGGCGGAAACTGCGCGTCGCGCTCGTCCACCCAGCGCACATGGCAGGGCAGCGTTGCGAGCACGCGCACGAGCGCGGCGCCCACGTGACCGGCGCCGAACAGCACCACCGCAAAGTCGCGCGGCGCGATGGTCTCGGTGAGCAGCGAACTGCTCTCGTCGAAACCGGCGCCGTCCCATAGTAAACAGTCGGCGCCTTCGACGCCGGGTTCCGGCTCGGACAGCATCACCGCATCCGGTGCGGGCCCGAATGATACGCTACGCACCGTCGACTGGCCTGCGGCCACGCGCCTCGCGAGCGAGGCGATCCAGCCAAGATCGCCGACGTCCAGACGCTCGAACGCGAGCACCACTGCGCCGCCGCAGCACTGTCCGAGACTCGGGCCGAGCGCGAAGCGTTCGAGCCGGCGCAGATGCGGCACGCGCATGCCTTCCTTGAGGACCTGGCGCGCGGTCTCGATGGCTTTCCATTCGAGGTGGCCGCCGCCGATCGTATGGCGCGCCGAGTCGCGTGTGACGATCATCTTGGTGCCGGCTTCGCGGGGCGCCGAACCCTCGACACGCGCGACCGTCACCAGCACGGCGGCATCACCGTGCGCGAGCAGTTGTTGCAGATCGGGTAGCCAGGCTTGCATCCGGCGGTTCTCCATCCATTGCCGCACGGGGTGTCCGTGCAGCCGGTTAAACGTGGTACGGCGCGTTTGTGTCGCGCCGCCCGTGAAAATTCATGTGGCGGTGTCGACGCTGGCTGGCGCGTGGGGCGGCGTGTCGCTCGCCGCATCGCTTGCCGGGCCGGCTGCCGGATTGGGCGCTGCCGTCCCTGCGCCAGTGGCCTGCGGTGCGTTTGACCCGTCCGCTGCGTCAGCTTCGGCGGCGGTTGGCGACACGGGCTGCAGCATCGCCTCCAGCGCATCGAGAATCGCCTCGGGTGTTGCCGGTGCGCGCAAGGGCGGCGCCCCATGTGACTGCGGTGACTGCGGTGACTGCGACGCCTGCGGCGCGCCGGCGGCCACTGCATCGCGGATCGCCAGAAACACGGAGAACGGCAGCAACAGCGGCGGTTCTCCGACCGCCTTCGAGCGGAAGACGGTCGGCTCTGCGTTTTCGTTGCGATACAACTGTACGTGAAAGTCCGCGGGCGTATCTCTGACCGCGGGGATCTTGTACGTCGACGGCGCATGCGTCATCAGTCGACCTTCGCGATTCCACCAGAGTTCCTCGCTGGTGAGCCAGCCCATGCCCTGAATGAAGCCGCCTTCGACCTGGCCGAGATCGATGGCCGGATTGATCGACTGCCCGGCGTCGTGCAGCACATCCGCGCGCACCAGCTTCCACTCGCCGGTCAGCGTATCCACCACCACCTCGGACACCGCGGCGCCATAGGCGAAATAGTAGAACGGGTGACCGGTCAGCGTTTTCGCGTCCCAGTGCACCTTGGGCGTGGTGTAGAAGCCGTCGGACCACAACTGCACGCGAGCCAGATACGCGGTGTTGACGAGTTGGGCGAACGGTATCGCGACGCCGTTCGCATGCACCATGCTGTCCTTGAACTGCACGGCTTCGGGTTCGCCACCGAGTTCTTTTGCAGCCAGTACCGCCAGCCTTTCGCGGATCGTGCGCGCCGCCGCTTCGGCCGCCTTGCCGTTCAGGTCGCTGCCGGTGGAAGCGGCCGTCGCCGAGGTATTGGCCACCTTGGAGGTGTCGGCCGCCGTGGCGCGCACTCGTGACAGCGGCACGCCCAGTTCGCCCGCGACTACCTGGGCGACCTTGGTGTTCAGCCCCTGGCCCATCTCGGTGCCGCCGTGATTGACGAGGATCGAGCCGTCGCGATAGACGTGCACGAGCGCGCCGGCCTGATTGAGGAACGGCACGTTGAACGAGATGCCGAATTTCACCGGCGAAAAGGCGATGCCGCGTTTGAGCACCGGACTCGTGGCGTTGTAGGCGGCCAATGCCGCGCGGCGGGCGCGGTAGTCGCTGGTGGCGAGCAGTTCGTCGGTGAGCGGGGCGATCACGTTGTCTTCGACGCGCTGGCCATACGGCGTCACGTCACGTTCGCCGACACCGTAGTAATTGGCGAGCCGTACATCGAGCGGATCGCATTGCAGTTGGCGGGCGATACCGTCGAGCATCACCTCCATCACCAGCGCGCCCTGCGGGCCGCCGAAGCCGCGAAACGCGGTATTCGACTGCGTATTGGTCTTGCAGCACAAGGCGACGATTTCAACGTCCGACAGGTAATACGCGTTGTCGAAGTGACACACGGCACGCGTGGCCACCGCGCCGGAGAGGTCCGCCGAATAGCCCGCGCGCAACGCGATCTCGACGCGTGCGCCGAGAATGCGGCCGCTCTCGTCGAAGCCGGCTTCGTATTCGTAGACGGCGTCGTGACGCTTGCCCGTGATCATGAAATCGTCGTCGCGGTCGGCGCGCAGTTTTACCGGGCGCTTTAACAACTGAGCGGCGAGCGCGGCGACGGAGGCAAACAGCGCCGATTGCGATTCCTTGCCGCCGAAGCCGCCGCCCATACGCCGGCATTCGCACACGACGCTGTGCGCCGGCCAGCCGAGCATATGCGCAACCACCTGCTGCATTTCGCTCGGGTGCTGCGTCGAACTGTAGACGAGCATGCTGTTCATCTCTTTGGGGATCGCGTAGGCGACCTGTCCTTCGAGATAGAACTGTTCCTGCCCGCCGACTTCGAAGCTGCCCTGGATGCGATGTGGAGCGGCGGCGATTTTCGCTGTGGGCTCGCCGCGCTTCAGACGCAGTGGCGGCAGGACGAACTGCTTTTTCGCCTTGGCTTCGGCCGCAGACAGTACGACCTCCAGCGGCTCGTAACGCACCACATCGTCGCTCTTTGCCAGCGCTGCAGCGCGGCGCGCGAGTTCGTGGCTTTCGGCGATCACGGCGAACACCGGCTGTCCGAGATACAGCACTTCGCCGTCGGCCAGAATCGGATCGTCGTGCAGCACGGGGCCGCAGTTGTTTTCACCGGGGATGTCGGCGGCGCTCAGCACGGCGATCACGCCCGGCGCGTTGCGCACCGCGCTCAGGTCGAGCGAGACGATCCGCGCATGGGCATGGCGCGACAGTCCGAGCGCCGCATGCAGCGTGCCCTGGAGTTCGGGCAGATCGTCGGTATACGCCGCTTCGCCGCTCACATGCAGCGTGGCGGACTCGTGCGGCAGCGATGTGCCGATCGCCGCCGTCTCGGCGCGATCCGCGGCATGGCGGATGAAGGCATCGGTTTGCTGGTTCATCGCAGCGGCTCCTGCGCGAGCGCCGTGTCCGCCTCGCCGGCTTCGAATGCGAAGGCATTGACGTCGAACAGGGCGAGCGGCGCCTGATCGCGCGTTTCCAGCTGGAAGCGCCGCAGCAGATTGCGCGCGACCTTCATTCGATAGGCGCTGGACGCGCGCATGTCGGTGAGCGGCTGATAGTCGGCGGCGAGGGCGTCCATGGCGCGCTGGGTGGCCGTGTCGTCCCATGCAGCGCCGTTCAGCGCGGCTTCGGCATGGGCGGCGCGCTTTGGCGTCGCCGCCATGCCGCCGAAGGCGAGGCGCGCATCGACGATCGTGCTGTCGACGATGCGCAGCGCGAATGCGGCGCAGACCGCCGAGATGTCCTGGTCGTAACGCTTCGAAACCTTGTAAGTGCGAAAGCGCAGGTCGGGCGCCGGACGCGGCACGCGGATCGCCACGACGAATTCGCCGGCCGCGAGCGCGCTCTTCTGGTAGCCGAGGTAAAACGCATCGAGCGGCAGCGTGCGCGTTTTGGGACCGTGCCGCAGCACGACCTCGGCGCCGAGCGCCAGCAGCGCCGGCATCGAATCGCCGATCGGCGAGCCATTGGCGACATTGCCGCCCAGGGTGCCCGCATTGCGGATCGGCAGCGAGGCGAAGCGGGTCCAGAGTTCGGCGAGTTCCGGGTAATCGACGGCGAGCGCGGCATAGGCGTCTTCGAGCGTGACGGCCGCGCCGATCGTCAGGGTCTGCGCGTCGCGTTCGATGTGCTTCAGCTCGGCCACGTTGCCGAGATACAGGATGTCACCGAGCTCGCGGAACTGCTTGGTGACCCACAGCCCGACATCGGTGCTGCCGGCGAGGATGCGCGCGTGGGGATGCCCGGCGCGCAACGCGGCGAAGGCGTCGAGCGTAACGGGCGCGTAGAACGCAGGTGTGCCGAAGGCGCTGCCGCGTACGTCGGGGGCGTGGTATTCGAAGGTGTCGCGTCGCTGCAATGCCTGTAACGCTGCGGCGACGGCCGCGCGGTCGAACAGCACGCGCGGATATTGCGTGTAGTCGAACATCTTCTGCGCCGCGTCGACAATCGGCCGGTAGCCGGTGCAGCGGCACAGGTTGCCGGACAGCGCGGCATTGATCTCATCGCGCGTCGGCAGGCCGGCGGCGGCCGGCTGGTTCTCGTACAGCGCCCACATCGACATTACGAAGCCAGGTGTGCAAAAGCCGCATTGCGAGCCGTGACAGTCGACCATCGCCTGCTGCACCGGATGCAGCGCGCCGTCGGCGCCGCGCAGATCCTCGATGCTAAAGAGCGCCCGGCCGTCGAGCGTGGGCAGGAACTGGATGCAGGCGTTGACGGCTTTGAGTGCAAGCCCGCCGTGGGCGTCGAGCTCGCCGAGCACGACGGTGCAGGCGCCGCAATCGCCTTCCGCGCAGCCTTCCTTGGTGCCGGTGCAATGCAGATCCTCGCGCAGGTGCTGCAGCACGGTGCGCGTCGCCGGCACGCCCTGAACCTCACGGACGGCGCCCCGGTGATAGAAACGGATGGTTTGCGTTGTCATGGCGAATCCGAAAGACATTGCGGACCAGGCGCGCGTTACGCATGGGGTCGCGCCGTAGCCGGCCTCGCGCACGTAGATCGCCATCCATATACGAAGATAGCACTACCTTGTCCCGAAAAGATTTCCCTTGGGTGATGCGGGTTATTCGCGGCTGGTCATGAGCCTGGGGGGGTTGCAGGGTGGCCAGGGGCCGGCGGGAGCGCGGCTAATTGTGCCCGGCG
>NZ_SCNV01000091.1 GCF_005503145.1 Burkholderia sp. 4M9327F10
GAAAGCCTTGCCACTGCTGGCTCTCCCGTTCCCGCGCCCGTCTCTGACGAAGCGCGAAAGAACGAGATTCTAGCGAGCCGCTCATCGCCTTGCAAGCGTTATTTGGAGCGCCCTGCTTATCGATGCTTGAATACCGGTTTGCGCTTCTCGACGAACGCCGCCATCCCCTCTTTTTGATCCTCGGTCGCGAACAGGGAATGGAATAGACGGCGCTCGAAATGCACCCCTTCGGCAAGCGTCGTCTCATAGGCCCTGTTCACCGACTCCTTGACCATCATCACAGCCGGCAGAGGAAATTCAGCGATCGTAGCTGCAGCAGTCACCGCCTCATCCACCAGGGATGCAGCAGGAAGTACACGTGACACCAACCCCGCACGCTCGGCCTCGGCCGCATCCATGAAACGCGCCGTCAAGCACAAGTCCATCGCCTTTGCCTTCGACACCGCGCGCGGCAACCGTTGCGTCCCTCCAGCGCCGGGCATGATGCCGAGCTTGATTTCCGGCTGACCGAACTTGGCGGTATCCGCGGCGAAGATGATGTCGCACATCATCGCCAACTCACAGCCACCTCCGAGCGCGAAGCCAGCAACAGCCGCGATGATCGGCTTGCGGATCGAACGCACGGTTTCCCAGTTGCGCGTGATGTAGTCGCCCTTGTACACATCCATATAGGTGTAGGTCGCCATCATGCCGATATCGGCACCCGCGGCGAATGCCTTTTCACTACCCGTGACGACGATTGCCCCAATCTCATCGTCAGCGTCGAATGCCTGCAACGCGGCGCCCAACTCGTCCATTAACGCGTCGTTGAGCGCATTGAGCGCCTTGGGACGATTCAGAGTGACAAGACCGACCCGTCCGCGGGTCTCGACCAGAATATTCTCGTAAGCCATGCAGCCTCCTTTGTATGAAGAGTGAGTAGCGCGAAAACGCTTCGCGCCGCAGTCTTAATAATGCTAACATTCACCAACCAACCGGTCGGTCAATTATTCGACAAGGTTTCTCCTAACCTCCAAGCTCACCTCTTGCCATGACACATCCTCTGTTTTCCAAGCACGAAGCCACGCTGCAAAAGGCGCTCGCCGCCATCGAGACGCGCGGCTACTGGAGCCCGTTCGTCGAAATGCCCAGTCCCAAAGTGTACGGGGAAACAGCGAATGCCGATGGCGAAGCAGCATTCAAGGCGCACCTGCATCGGACCTTCGAACTCGATCAGCCAACCACCGGCGAAACCGTCGGCGCGGAAGTCTCGCCGTTCGGCTTCCTGCTCGACATCCGCTATCCAAAGGCCGACCCGGCTGCACTGCTCGCTGCAGCTGCGGATGCGCAACGCTCCTGGCGTGCCGCTGGCCCGAAGGCGTGGATCGGCGTGAGCCTTGAAATCCTGGCGCGCGTGAACCGTGCGAGCTTCGAGATTGGTTACAGCGTCATGCACACCACCGGCCAGGCATTCATGATGGCGTTCCAGGCAGGTGGCCCGCACGCCCAGGACCGCGCGCTGGAGGCAGTTGTCTACGCATGGGACCAGTTGCGCCGTATCCCCGCCGAGGCGCACTGGGAAAAGCCGCAAGGCAAAAACCCGCCACTAGCGATGCACAAGCGCTACACGGTCGTACCGCGCGGCACCGGATTGGTATTGGGCTGCTGCACCTTCCCGACGTGGAACGGCTACCCAGGGCTCTTCGCCGATCTGGCAACGGGTAACACCGTTATCGTCAAGCCGCACCCCGGCGCGATCCTGCCACTGGCAATCACCGTCCGCATCGCGCGCGAGGTCTTGCGCGAGGCTGGTTTCGATCCCAATGTCGTGACCCTGCTGGCCACCAATCCGAACGACGGGGCACTGGTTCAGGATCTCGCGCTGCGCCCCGAGATCAAGTTGATCGACTTCACCGGCAGCACGCAAAACGGTACCTGGCTTGAGCGTCATGCACACCAGGCACAGGTGTACACCGAGAAAGCAGGTGTCAACCAGATCGTGATCGACTCGGCCGACGACATCAAGGCCGTCGCGCGAAACATTGCTTTCTCGCTGGCGCTCTATTCCGGCCAGATGTGTACCGCGCCGCAAAACATCTACGTGCCGCGCGATGGCATCCGCACCGCAGAAGGCCCGCTCAGCTTCGATGCAGTCGCCCAGGCTATCGCCGGCGCCGTACAGAAACTGGTGGCCGACCCGGCGCGCGCCGTCGAACTGCTCGGCGCCATCCAGAATGAAGGCGTCCTCCAGCGGCTCGACGAAGCCAGCACGCTGGGCCGCGTACTGGCCGAGAGCCAATCGCTCGAGCATCCGGCCTTTGCAGGTGCCCGGGTACGCACCCCGCTCGTGCTTCAACTCGACGCCGCTACCGACTCGGCGAAATTCGCCAAGGAATGGTTCGGCCCGA
The DNA here is from genome assembly GCF_005503145.1 of Burkholderia sp. 4M9327F10. GTDB lineage: Bacteria > Pseudomonadota > Gammaproteobacteria > Burkholderiales > Burkholderiaceae > Paraburkholderia. Next base: position 2,388 of record NZ_SCNV01000091.1, read on the forward strand.
TCTCGTTCGTCATTGCTACAGATTCGACGGCGCAGTCTCTCGAACTGGCCGGAAAACTCGCCGCAGAACATGGCGCACTGACACTGTCGGTCTACAGCACTGACGAGACGGTACTCGAAGCCGCTCACGAAACTTCACTCCAGGGTGGCGTGGCCCTGTCCATCAACCTGACGGGCGGTGTGTTCGTCAACCAGTCCGCAGCGTTCTCGGATTTCCACGGCACCGGTGCCAACCCGGCCGCCAATGCCGCCCTCGCGGACGCTGCATTCGTGGCAAACCGTTTCCGCGTCGTTCAAAGTCGCGTTCATGTTGAACCGAAAGCGGCGCCGGTGGCAGTCGGCTAAACGACATAAGACGGAACGGGTCGATGCGTCTTAGGCCCTCTGGCCGAATGGAACACCCGGCCCGTCATCACTAACATGAGACATGGAACCGGCATTCCAGCCCGGTCCACCATCCGCAGGAACACAGCATGAACGACGCCTTCATCTGCGACGCGATTCGCACCCCGTTCGGCCGCTACGGCGGCGCCCTGAAAGATGTCCGTGCCGATGACCTGGGTGCGGCGCCGATCAAGGCGCTGATTGAGCGCAACCCCGGCGTGGACTGGCGCGCGCTCGACGACGTGATCTACGGCTGCGCGAACCAAGCGGGCGAAGACAATCGCAACGTCGCGCGCATGGCATCCCTGCTCGCCGGTTTGCCCACTGGAGCACCAGGCGCCACCATCAACCGACTCTGCGGATCGGGTATGGACGCGGTCGGCACAGCCGCGCGCGCCATCAAGGCAGGCGAGGCGCGCCTGATGATTGCAGGGGGCGTCGAGAGCATGACCCGTGCCCCATTCGTGATGGGCAAGGCAACCACGGCGTTCTCGCGGCAAGCCGACATTTACGACACGACAATCGGCTGGCGCTTCATCAACACGCTGATGAAGCGGGACTTCGGCGTCGACTCGATGCCTGAAACCGCCGAGAACGTCGCGGTCGAATTCGGCGTGAACCGCGCGGACCAGGATGCCTTTGCCATGCGAAGCCAGCAAAAGGCGGCTCAAGCGCAACGCGACGGCACGCTTGCTCATGAGATTGTCCCCGTCGAGATTGCCCAGAAGAAAGGCGATCCGATTCGGGTCACGCTCGATGAGCATCCCCGCGAGACCTCGCTCGAAGCACTTGGCAAGCTCAAGGGCGTGGTGCGCCCCGACGGCAGCGTAACCGCCGGGAATGCCTCGGGTGTCAACGACGGCGCCTGCGCACTGCTGCTCGCCAATCAGGCCGCGGCAGATCAATACGGCCTGCGCCGGCGCGCACGCGTGATCGGCATGGCTACCGCTGGTGTGGAGCCGCGCATCATGGGTATCGGCCCTGCTCCTGCAACGCAAAAACTGCTCAAGCAGCTCGGAATGTCGCTCGAACAGTTCGACGTGATTGAACTGAACGAAGCCTTCGCATCGCAAGGGCTGGCGGTGCTGCGCATACTTGGCCTGCGCGATGACGATCCGCGCGTCAACCCGAATGGTGGAGCGATCGCCCTCGGGCATCCGCTCGGCGCCTCGGGAGCGCGGCTCATCACCACCGCGCTTTATCAGCTCGAACGCGTGAACGGCCGGTTCGCGCTCTGCACGATGTGCATCGGCGTCGGTCAAGGCATCGCGCTTGCCATCGAGCGAGTCTGATGTAGCCGGAACCCGCTCACACGCTATCCAATCGCCCGCAGGAGGAGACAACCGATGTCATATGAAGCGATCCGCGTCGATTTCGACGCCTCGAGCCGTGTCGCCACCCTGACGCTGAGCCGCCCCGACAAGCTCAACAGCTTCACACGCTCTATGCATCGGGAACTGAGTGCCGCGCTTGATGAGGTCATCGCGCAAGGCGCGCGGGCGCTCGTACTGACCGGTGCCGGCCGCGGCTTTTGCGCAGGTCAGGATCTTGCCGACCTCGACTTCACGCCCGGCGCCATGACCGACCTAGGCGGTTTGATCGACGAGTACTTCAATCCGCTGATTCGGCGCCTGCAGGCGTTGCCCCTGCCGGTGATCGCTGCCGTGAACGGCACGGCAGCAGGCGCAGGCGCGAATCTGGCGCTCGCCTGCGACATCGTCCTCGCCGCACGCTCGGCCAGCTTCATCCAGGCATTCGTGAAAATTGGCCTGGTGCCGGATTCAGGTGGCACCTGGTTCCTGCCGCAACGTGTCGGCATGGCCCGCGCGCTCGGCCTCGCCATTACCGGCGACAAGCTCAGCGCGGAAAAAGCCGAAAGCTGGGGACTTGTCTGGCAGGTGGTCGACGATGCCGACCTCGCCACGGTATCCGCCAAACTCGCCGCCCAACTCGCCCAGCAACCCACCCGCGCGATTGCGGCAATCAAGCAGGCCATGCGTGCAGGCGTTACGCAGACACTCGATCAGCAGCTCGACCTGGAGCGCGATCTGCAGCGCGAATTAGGCGCATCCCACGACTACGCGGAAGGCGTGCAAGCCTTCATCGAAAAACGCGCGCCGCGCTTCGAGGGCCACTGAAATGCCCACGCAATCCGAACACACCGCGAGCATCAACTCGCAGCAACAAGACGCCGCCGCGCTGGCAGCCAGCGAACTGGCGCGCGCCACCGGCGAAGCAATGTTTGCCACCGATACCTGCAGTCGCGCACTAGGGATCGAACTGCTGGAGATCCGCCCCGGTTACGCGCGGGTTCGCATGGCTGTACGACCGGACTTCCTCAACGGCCATGGGATTTGCCACGGTGGCCTGATTTTCACGCTGGCCGATTCCGGCTTCGCGTACGCCTGCAACAGCTACAACATCAGCACAGTGGCATCGGGGTGCTCGATCGAGTTCCTTAGACCGGTACAGAGCGGCGATGTATTGACAGCGGAGGCCGTCGAGCAAACGCTGAACGGCCGAAACGGCATCTACGACATTCGTGTCACCAATCGCGCGGCAGAAACCGTGGCGATGTTTCGCGGCAAATCTGCCCAGATAAGAGGCAGTGTCATTCCAACGGAAAGCTGAGCCCGCAGCGCGCAGTATGCCCGGCCCCACACCGTCGCGCGCTACAACCTATTCTGTAGAAGCAAGGAGACATTCGATGAACACCACGCTCCCGCTCGATCCGATCGAAACGGCGAGCCGCGACGAACTCGCCGCTCTTCAGCTTGAACGGCTGAAATGGTCGCTCACCCACGCTTATGAGAATTCGCCGGTTTATCGGCGCAAGTTCGATGAAGCTGGCGTCCATCCTGCTGAAGTGAAGACGCTGGCAGACCTGTCCCGCTTCCCGTTCACGACCAAGAAGGACCTGCGCGACAACTACCCGTTCGGGATGTTCGCGGTTCCCCAGGAGCAGGTGTCGCGGATTCACGCATCCTCAGGTACGACCGGCAAGCCGACCGTAGTCGGCTACACGGCACGGGATATCGACACGTGGGCCAACGTCGTCGCCCGCTCAATTCGCGCCGCCGGTGCGCGGCGCGGCGACAAGGTGCACGTGAGCTATGGCTATGGCCTGTTCACGGGCGGACTAGGCGCCCACTACGGCGCAGAACGCGCGGGGCTCACTGTGATCCCCTTCGGCGGCGGTCAGACGGAAAAGCAGGTTCAGCTCATTCAGGATTTCCGCCCCGACATCATCATGGTGACGCCGAGCTACATGCTGTCGATCGCGGACGAGCTCGAACGGCAAGGCATCGACCCGGCGCAATGTTCACTGCGTATCGGCATCTTCGGGGCCGAGCCATGGACCAACGACATGCGCAGCGCAATCGAGAAACGCATGGGCATCGACGCGGTCGACATCTACGGTCTTTCGGAAGTGATGGGGCCGGGCGTCGCGTCGGAATGCGTCGAAACCAAGGACGGCCCGACGATCTGGGAAGATCACTTTTACCCCGAGATCATCGATCCGGAAACCGGCGAGGTGCTGCCGGATGGCGAACTGGGCGAACTGGTGTTCACGTCACTGACGAAAGAAGCGCTGCCGATCATCCGCTACCGCACCCGCGATCTCACGCGTCTCCTACCCGGCACCGCGCGCACCATGCGGCGGATGGAGAAAATCACCGGCCGCTCGGACGACATGATGATCGTGCGCGGCGTCAACGTATTCCCGACGCAGATCGAGGAATTGCTGCTCAAGCAGCACGCACTCGCGCCGCACTACCAGATCGTGCTGACGAAAGAAGGCCCGCTCGACGTGCTGACGCTGAACGTCGAACCATGTCCCGAAACGGCACCCGACACCTCTGCCCTGGCTGCAGCAAAACATGCGCTGACCTACGACATCAAGGCGCTGATCGGCATCAGCGCGGTGGTGAACGTGCTGGCGGTGAACGGTATCGAGCGCTCAGTGGGAAAAGCACGGCGCGTCGTAGACAAACGCAAGTTGGGCGCCTGAGAGCCTAAAGGCCCAGGAGTCCCCAAACCCGAGAGTCAGGCAGCCGAGGAAGACCGGAGACGACCGCTTGAGCAAGCTCCAGCTCAAGCGGGACTTAACCTCCATACCCCGCTGGGTTTCGCCCGGTGTCGTTGGGCCGCGCAGTCAAGAATTCGGCAAAAGCAGCCACATCCTCCCGGCCTGCTTCATCTTGCCCGCCAGATCGCCAGCGTCGTCGCCGAGACCCCAGAAGTAGTCCGCCCGCACGCCGCCCTTGATCGCCGACCCCGTATCCTGCGCGAACACCAGGCGGTTCATCGGCGCATTGGTGAGGGGGCGAGTCGTCTGCAGAAACACGGGGGTGCCCAGCGGGATCGACGACGGATCCACCGCGATCGAACGTTCCGGCGTCAACGGCACACCTAACGCACCGATCGGACCATCCGCGCCACCGCTCGGCGAGCTCTCCGCGGAAGGCATCTCGCGGAAAAACACAAAGCGGGGATTGGTATCCAGCAACGCGTCGACGCGCGTTGGATTCGCGCGAGCCCACGCCTTGATCCCCTGCATCGTCGCCTGCGACGGCGTCAGTTCACCACGATCCAGCAGCCAGCGGCCAATCGACCTGTACGGCTGATTGTTGGTGCCGCCAAAACCGAGCCGCATGACACTGCCGTCTTCCATGACAACGCGCCCCGAGCCTTGCACCTGCAGGAAAAACGCTTCGATCGGATCGTCGACCCAGACCAGTTCGTTACCGTTGAGCACGCCTGAGCGCTCGAGTTGGGCGCGGCTCGGTAATTCGCCGCCTGCGCGATAGCCCGCCGGCCAGCGGTACAGCGCTGTCTGATAGACATCATGACGCGTGCGCGAGCCGCGCAACAACGGCTCGTAATAGCCGGTCACGAGGCCATCGAGCGTGCCGTCGGTATTCGCGAACTGATACGGCGTGAAATAGGCTTCAAAGAAAGCGCGGGCGCTCGTCAGATCCAGATCGTCGATCTGCGCCGCCGCGGCACAGGCGCGCTGCCAGTTCGGCTGACGGGCGAGCCGCAGACAGTTCTGTCGCAGCGCCGCCGTCGCGCCGATCAGCGAGTCGTCCTGCCAACCCGGCACCTGCTGCCACGCCACCTGGACGAGCCGCGCCGAGGCAATCTGCCCGGGGATGATCGCAGCGCCCGTCGGCGGCCCGGAAGGCCGCACGACACCGCCACCGCCGCACGAAGCCAGCATCACGGCAACCGAAAGCGCCCCCAGCCAGCCGGCGGCCGTGCGGACAAAACGCATACAATGTTCGTTCTTGATGGAAACCGCCATGTCTGATCTGTTCGACGAATACCCGATGCTCATCTTCGCGCCGGAATTGCTAGTCGCGCTTTTCGTGCTGGTTTTCATCGTTGTCTGGACGTCGTCCGGCAAGAAGAAAGCAAACCGCGATAAACAACGCTAAAGCAGTTTAGAGACCGCGCGTAGCGCCGCCGGTTCAATGCAGCGTGCGCGGCATGCGCAGCACGAACTCGGGCACCGGCGCTTCGAACCGCTCGCCGTCTTCCGCGACGCAGAAATACTCCCCGCGCATGGTGCCAACAGGCGTCGCAATCACCGCCCAGCTCGTATATTCGAATTGCTCACCCGGTTTGAGCAGCGGTTGATGGCCGACCACGCCCAGCCCCTTCACTTCCTGCTCGTGCTTTTCGCTGTCGGTAATCACCCAATGGCGCGCAATCAGTTGCGCCGGTACCTGACCGCTATTGCGGATGGTCAGCGTGTAGGCGAACGCATACTGCCGACGCTCGGGGTCCGACTCGTCGGGCAGGTACTGTACCTGCGCCGCTACACTGAATTCGTACTGGCTCATCCTGATTCCGGTCTGGTGAAACGAGGTCGTCAATAACTGCGAGAGGCTTGGGCGCCCATGCTGTCAGGCGCGCCGGTAAAGGCTCTATTATGGTTTCGCATTCTGCTTCATGCGCGGCACGCCCGCAACCGGGCAAACCCATCCAGACAAGGCTCTACGGCCCGCAAGACGGTAAAATGGGGTTTTCCGCCTACCGCCTGTCCCCGCCATGACGCAATTCCGTATCTCCCCCAGCATTCTGTCGGCCGATTTCGCCCGGCTTGGCGAAGAAGTCCGCAATGTCGTCGCCGCCGGCGCCGACTGGATCCACTTCGACGTGATGGACAACCATTACGTGCCGAACCTGACCATCGGCCCGATGGTGTGCGAAGCGCTCCGCCCGCACGTCGAGGTGCCGATCGACGTGCATCTGATGGTGCGCCCTGTGGACCGGATCGTGCCCGACTTCGCCAAGGCCGGCGCAAACGTAATCAGCTTTCATCCTGAAGGCTCGGACCATATCGACCGCACGCTGTCGCTGATCCGCGACCACGGTTGCAAGGCTGGCCTCGTGTTCAATCCGGCCACCTCGCTGAACTATCTGGATCACGTGATGGACAAGGTCGACCTCGTGCTGATCATGTCGGTGAATCCGGGCTTCGGCGGCCAGTCGTTCATTCCCGAAGCGCTCAACAAGCTGCGCGAAGCACGCAGGCGCATCGACGCGTACAACGAAAAGACCGGCCGCGACATCCATCTCGAAGTAGATGGCGGCGTGAAGATCGACAACATCGCCGAAATCGCGGCGGCGGGTGCGGATACTTTCGTGGCCGGCTCGGCGATCTTCGGCCACCACGACTACAAGACGGTGATCGACCAGATGCGTGCCGAACTGGCCAAAGTCGAGCAACGCGCATGACGACCAGCGCCGCGTCGACCTCGCGTTCGTCCTTTCCCGCGCCGGTCTTCACCGGCCCGCGCCTGCTGGCGGCAATCATCGACCTCGACGGCACGATGATCGACACTGCGGACGACTTCACGGCCGGCCTGAACGGCATGCTCGCCCAGCTCGACGCCGCGGAAACCTCGCGCGAGGAAGTGGTGGGCTATGTCGGCAAGGGTTCGGAGCATCTGATCCGCAGCGTGCTGGCGCCGCGCTTTGAGGCGAGCCACGCACAGGATCGCTTCGACGAGGCGCTCGCCATCTATCAGGAAGAGTACGCGAGGATCAACGGCCGCCATACGGGGCTGTACCCGGACGTCGAGGCCGGCCTGATCGCCATGCGCGACGCCGGCCTCAAACTCGCGTGCGTCACGAACAAGCCGCACCGCTTCGCCGTGGAGTTGCTCGAGCAATACGGGCTGATCGGCTATTTCAGCGTGGTGCTCGGCGGCGACAGTCTGGCGAAAAAGAAGCCCGATCCGCTGCCGATGCTGACCGCCTGCGCCCAGCTACAGGTCGCTCCCGAGGCCGCCGTGGCGATTGGCGATTCGGAAAACGACGCACTGGCCGGCCGCGCCGCGGGCATGGCGACGCTCACCGTCCCCTACGGCTACAACCATGGCCAGGCTATACAAACAATAAAATCGGATGGTATAGTTGCCTCGCTGCTTGAGGCCGCCAAGGCCATCGCAGCGCACCATACATCGACCTGACACGTCCTTCATCCTCATGTTTCTGAACAAAAAACGGAGTCTGAGCAGCATCGACCGGGGAGCCTGGCCCTGGCGTCGCTGGTCGCGCTAACCTCTCCTGAGGTACGCTGAAGCTCGTCTTCGGCACCGTTTTTTGCTTCGCTGCGCTCACGCGCCTTTCCCAGCAGTCTTTGTTGCATCGGTTCATGCGGCCATCGTGTACCTTGGGTACCGTGGCACGCCCGTACCTCTTGCATGCTTCGTGGGAAAGCTCGCGCCGGTTGGCCTAACCTTGTCACAAGACAACCAGACTTCGTCTGACCGGCCACGCAGGCAGCGCATCGCCCCGCTTTGTCCGTCGCAAGCCGCGCACGGACCCATGAACAGGATCGGAACATGACCGAACTCGAATTCCAGTCCCTCGCAAACGAGGGCTACAACCGCATCCCGCTGATCGCCGAAGCGCTCGCCGACCTCGAAACGCCACTCTCGCTCTATCTGAAGCTCGCGCAGTCCGAGCGCAACGGCGCCAACTCGTTCCTGCTGGAATCGGTGGTGGGCGGTGAGCGGTTCGGCCGCTATTCGTTCATTGGCCTGCCGGCGCGCACCCTGCTGCGCACCCGCAACGGCGTGTCGGAAGTCGTGCGGGACGGCAAGGTCGTCGAAAGCCACGAAGGCGATCCGCTCGAATTCATCCAGCAGTTCCAGAGCCGTTTCAAGGTTGCGCAGCGCCCCGGCCTGCCGCGTTTCGCGGGCGGTCTGGCCGGCTACTTCGGCTACGATGCGGTGCGCTACATCGAGAAAAAGCTGGCGCACAGCGCGCCGCCGGACGATCTGAACCTCCCGGATATCCAGTTGCTGCTGACCGAAGAAGTCGCGGTGATCGATAACCTCGCGGGCAAGCTGTACCTGGTGGTCTATGCCGACCCGACCACGCCCGAGGCTTACACCCGCGCCAAGCAGCGTCTGCGCGATCTGCGCCAGCGCCTGCGCACGACCGTCCAGCCACCGGTGACTTCCGCCAGCGTACGCACCGAAACCTACCGCGAATTCGCCAAGGACGATTACCTGGCGGCCGTGCGCAAGGCCAAGGAATACATCGCCGCCGGTGAACTGATGCAGGTTCAGGTGGGCCAACGTCTGACGAAACCGTATCGCGACAATCCTCTCTCCCTGTACCGCGCGCTGCGTTCGCTGAACCCGTCGCCGTATATGTACTTCTACAACTTCGGCGACTTCCACGTGGTCGGAGCATCGCCGGAAATTCTGGTGCGGCAGGAAAAGCGCGGCGAAGACCGCATCGTCACGATCCGGCCGCTCGCCGGCACCCGTCCGCGCGGCAACACGCCGGAACGCGACGCCGAGCTCGCCACCGAACTGCTGAACGACCCAAAGGAAATCGCCGAGCACGTCATGCTGATCGACCTCGCGCGCAACGACGTGGGCCGTATCGCGCAGATCGGCTCGGTAACCGTCACTGACAAGATGGTGATCGAGAAGTACTCGCACGTGCAGCACATCGTGAGTTCGGTCGAAGGCAAGCTGAAACCCCGCACGACCAATTTCGACGTGTTGCGCGCCACCTTCCCGGCCGGCACGCTCTCGGGCGCGCCGAAGGTGCGGGCAATGGAACTGATCGACGAACTCGAGCCCGTGAAGCGCGGGCTGTATGGCGGCGCGGTTGGCTATCTGTCGTTCACCGGCGAAATGGATCTGGCCATCACCATTCGCACGGGCGTGATCAGCAACGGCAATCTGTATGTGCAGGCGGCAGCGGGTGTCGTCGCGGATTCGGTGCCCGAATCCGAATGGCAAGAGACCGAGAACAAGGCGCGTGCGGTGCTGCGCGCCGCCGAGCAGGTGCAAGACGGCCTCGATAGCGACTTCTGACCGGAGACAGACCATGCTGCTGATGATCGACAACTACGACTCATTTACTTACAACCTGGTCCAGTACTTCGGCGAACTCGGCGAGGACGTACGGACCTATCGCAACGACGAAATCACGCTGGACGAGATCGCCAGGCTCAACCCGGAGCGCATTTGCCTGTCGCCCGGCCCGAGCAACCCGCAACACGCCGGCATCACACTCGACGTGCTGCGCGAGTTCTCCGGCAAAACGCCGATTCTTGGCGTGTGCCTCGGCCATCAGGCGATCGGCGAGGCATTCGGCGGCCGCGTCGTGCGCGCGCAAACCATCATGCACGGCAAGGTGAGCACGATCGAGACCGACTGCAAAGGCGTATTCGCCGACCTGCCGAAGCACTTCACCGTGACGCGTTACCACTCGCTCGCCATCGAACGCGAGTCGCTGCCCGACTGCCTCGAAGTGTCCGCGTGGACCGAAGACGGCGAGATCATGGGCGTGCGCCACAAGGAACTGGCTGTCGAAGGGGTGCAGTTCCACCCGGAATCGATCCTCTCCGAACACGGCCATGCCTTGCTCGAAAACTTCGTGAAGCAGTCGAAGCAGGCGCACGCACGCCGCAACGCTTGATCACCCGAGGCGAAATCATGACGATTACCCCCCAGGAAGCGCTGCAACGTACGATCGAGCACCGCGAAATTTTCCATGACGAGATGCTGCACCTGATGCGCCTCATCATGCGCGGCGAGCTTTCGCCGGTGATGGCGGCCGCGATCATTACGGGACTGCGCGTCAAAAAAGAGACCATCGGCGAGATCACCGCGGCCGCCACGGTGATGCGCGAGTTCGCCCGGCACGTTGAAGTGCAGGACAACTCGAACTTTGTCGATATCGTCGGCACCGGCGGCGATGGTTCGCACACCTTCAATATCTCGACGGCGACCATGTTCGTCACGGCGGCAGCCGGCGCGAAAGTCGCGAAGCACGGCAATCGCGGCGTCTCCAGCAAGTCGGGCAGCGCGGATGTGCTCGAAGCGCTCGGCGTCAATATCGATCTGCAGCCTGAACAGGTAGCCGCCTCGATCGCTGAGACCGGCATGGGCTTCATGTTCGCGCCGAACCACCATCCGGCGATGAAGAATATCGCCCCAGTGCGCCGTGAACTCGGCGTTCGGACCATCTTCAACATCCTGGGCCCGCTGACCAATCCGGCCAGCGCGCCGAACCAGTTGATGGGCGTGTTCCACGCGGACCTCGTGGGCATCCAGGTGCGCGTGATGCAGCGCCTCGGGGCCAAACACGTGCTGGTGGTCTACGGCATGGACGGGATGGACGAGGTCTCGCTCGGCGCGGCGACGCTGGTCGGTGAATTGCGCGACGGCGAGGTGCGCGAGTACGAGATTCACCCCGAAGACTTCGGCATGCAGATGGTGTCGAACCGTACGCTGAAAGTGGCCGACGCGGCCGAATCCAAGTCGATGCTGCTCGAAGCGCTCGACAACAAACCGGGCGTGGCGCGCGAAATCGTCACACTGAACGCGGGCACGGCGCTCTACTCCGCCAACGTCGCGGCTTCGATCGCCGATGGCATCGAGCTGGCGCGCGAGGCGATCGCGAGCGGCAAGGCGCGGGCGAAAGTCGACGATCTGGTTCGCTTCACCCAGCAATTCAAGCACTAATTCTGTATCGGGACACCTATGAGCGACATCCTCGAACGCATCATCGACGTCAAGCGCCAGGAGGTTCGCGCAGCGGAACTGAGCGCACCGCTCGAAGAGCTGCGCCTCGAAGCCTCGGCGCGCGACAAGCGCGATTTTGTCGGCGCGCTGCGTGCCAAACATGCCGCGGGTCAAGCCGCGGTGATCGCCGAAGTGAAGAAGGCGAGCCCCTCGAAAGGGGTGCTGCGCGAACATTTCGTGCCGGCCGAGATCGCCCGCTCGTACGCGACGCATGGCGCGGCCTGCTTGTCCGTGCTCACCGATGTGCAATTTTTCCAGGGCAGCACCGCCTATCTGGAAGAAGCGCGCGCCGCCTGCGACCTGCCGGTACTGCGCAAAGATTTCATCATCGACCCGTATCAGATCGTCGAAGCGCGTGCGATGGGGGCCGACGCGATCCTGCTGATCGCTGCCGCGCTCGAAACTTCGCAGATGCAGGATCTCGAAGCGTTCGCGCATTCGCTTGGGCTTGCCGTGCTTGTCGAAGTGCATGACAGGAACGAACTGATGGAAGCGCTCACCTTGAAGACGCCGCTAATCGGTATCAACAACCGAAATCTGCGCACCTTCGAAACCTCAATCGAGACGACGATCGGCATGCTTGAATCGATCCCCGAAGATCGCATTGTCGTGACCGAATCGGGCATCCTGTCGCGCGTCGACGTGGACCGCCTGCGTCAGATGGACGTGCATACCTTCCTCGTCGGCGAAGCGTTCATGCGCGCGGAAGAGCCGGGCGCAGAACTTGCGCGAATGTTTTTCTGAGCTGAGCGGTAAAGCGACTGCCATGGCTATCGAACGTGAAATCAAGCTGGCGCTGCCGGCTGACCAGGTCAGCGCGGCGACGCACTGGTTCGTCGCGCGCAGTGGCGCCGCTGGGCATCCGGTCGCGCTTGCGAACATCTATTTCGATACGCCGGAGTTGACGCTGGCGCGGTCGAAAAGCGCGCTGCGTCTGCGGCACACCCCGGAAGGCTGGCTGCAGACCTTCAAGACCGCGGGCAATGCGACGGCCGGCATGCATAGCCGGCACGAGTGGGAAATGCCGATAGCCGGCGAGGCGCTGGAAATTGAAGCCTTGCTGCGGGCCTGCGACGAACCCACCGTGGCCGCCGCGCTGCGGGGGGCCGCGCCGGACCTGATCGAACTGTTCCGCACGAATTTCACCCGCACGCTGTGGCAGGTGGCCAGCCACGGCGCCACGATTGAAGCGGCGATCGATCAGGGCGACGTGATCGCCGAGGTGAACGGCGAGACACGCCGCGCGCCGATTCTCGAAGTCGAGCTGGAATTGAAGAGTGGCGACGAAGCGGCACTGCATGCGCTAGCCGACGAACTCTGCACCCAGGTGCCGGGCCTCGCACCGGACAATGTCAGCAAGGCTCAACGCGGCTATCGGCTGCGGGAGCAATAAGACCCACGCGAGCAGGACCATGCCGCAAGACAAGCTACCGGGCAATCAGCACAACGCACGCCGCGCTCCGGCCTGGCGCCATGTGCCTTGAGCTACACCCCGTTTGCTGCGACACTTGCGCGTCATGACCTCTGCCTCCCGAACCCGTTCCGCGTCGTCGCAAGCCTCGTTGTACAGCGACGAGCCTACCGACCAACCCGCTGCCGCAGTGCAAGCGCCACCGGCGCCAGCCATGCCATCAACACCAACACCCTCGCTCGAAGCCCAGTTCGACGCACTGCCGCCGGCATGGCGGGCACATCTGCGACCGTTCATTGAAAGCGATGCTTACGCGCCGCTGTGCCGCTTCGTCGACGGTGAACGCGCCGCAGGCAAGACGGTTTATCCCGCTGACGTATTCCGCGCGCTACGCCTCACCAGCCCGGACGAGGTCAAGGTCGTCATCCTCGGCCAGGACCCTTACCACGGCGAGGATCGCGGCACGCCGCAAGCGCACGGACTGGCGTTTTCGGTGCCGCCGGCGGTGCGTCCACCGCCGTCGCTGCGCAATATCTTCAAGGAAATCGCCGCCAGTCTGGGACACGAGCCGCCGCGTCACGGCTGCCTCGACGCCTGGGCCAAACAGGGTGTGCTGCTTCTAAACACGGTGCTGACCGTCGAACGCGACGCGGCGGCGAGCCACGCCAAGCGCGGCTGGGAGAAATGCACGGACACGCTGATCCACGAACTGGCGCAGCGCCATGACGGCCTCGTGTTCATGTTGTGGGGCGCGCACGCGCAGGCCAAGCGCGCGCTGCTCGGCGGCAAGGCGCACTTTGTACTGGAGGCGCCGCATCCGTCGCCGCTGTCGGCGCACCGCGGCTTTCTCGGCTGCGGCCACTTTGCCCGAGCCAACGAGTATCTGACCGGACAGAAGCGCCAGCCGATCGACTGGCGCCTGCCCGACGAAGCGCAGACGCTGGCCTAGAGCGCACAGCGCAAAAACAAAAACGCCACGAAAACCCTCTCGTGGCGTTTCTTCTGGTCCGCAACGCGGACCGTTACCGCTCGATCTTTACACAGCCGCAATCGCTTCGCGTGCGCCAGCCAGGGCGGCGCTAGCTGCGTCCGGGCCCATGTTCAGGCCTTCCGCGTAGATGAAGTTCACGTCGGTCATGCCGAGGAAGCCGAGGAAGCTCTTCAGATACGGCGTCTGGCTGTCGTTCTGGGTGCCCGAATACTTGCCGCCGCGCGCCGAAACCACAAACACCTTCTTGCCCGTCACAAGGCCTTGCGGACCCGTTGCCGTGTACTGGAACGTGATGCCAGCGCGAGCGATGAAGTCGAAGTACGTCTTCAGTTGCGACGAGATGCCGAAGTTGTACATCGGCGCGCCGATCACGACGACGTCAGCGGCTTGCAGTTCGGCGATGAGCGCTTCGCTGCGCGCAGCGATGGCGGCTTGTTCCGCGGTGCGCTTGTCGGCCGGCGTGAAGAATGCGCCGAGAATAGCGTCGTCCAGATGCGGCAGCGGATCAGCTTGCAGGTTACGGACGACGACTTGCGCGCCCGGATGCGACTTTTGCAGCTTTTCGGTCAGTTCGTTGAGGAGCAGCGTCGAGTTCGCGCCTTGCGAGCGGGCTGCCGAGTTGATTTGCAGGATCGTGGTCATGGTTGGCTCCAGTTGGGGCGCGCAGCGTTGCGCGAGTGAAGCCATTGTGTTTATTTAGCTCGCCGCGAAAAAGCCGTGCGGCAGCGACGGATTGTTGCAAGGGTAGAACAATCCGCCGCGCCAATCTCTGGATTTAAGCGGTCCGCAACTCGCTTTGAGCCGCGTCAAGCCGCTTTAGCCCGCCAGCCAGCGCTCGCGCCAGTTGCGCGCCGCCGCGCGTTTGTCCGTCACGCTGAGCGAGTAACGCGCCACCTCAGGCCCGTCCAGCTTGACCTGGGCGGTGCGCAGCTCGTCACGGCGGAACGCGTGCACTTCCACTTTCGCGCCCGGCAGGTAGCGCGAGAGCAGCGAATCAAGATTCGCGCCAGTGACGCGCAGGCCGTCGATCGCCACCAGCACGTCGCCGGCCGACAGACCGGCTTTCTGCGCCGCGCTGCCGTCATGCACCGCGGTAAGCGTGCAATCCGCACCGCCGCGGATGCGGGCACCCAGCGACGGCTTGGCATTCTTGTCCGCCTCCGGCGCGAGCGAAACGCCGAACGGCTCGAGCAAGGTCTCAAGGGGCAGATCACGCGTGCTGCGCACCGCCAGCTCGAACAACGCCCCCAGCTCGGCGCCGGTTGCCTCGGCAAAAATCGCCTCGACCTCGTCCTCTTTCACGCCAACCGGCTTGCCGCGATAGAAGTCGCGCCCGAAACGCTGCCACAGCAGGCGCATCACATCGTCGAGCGACTTGCGGTTGTTGGTCTGCGCACGAATCGTCAGATCGAACGCCAGTGCGACCAGCGAGCCCTTGGTGTAGTAGCTGACAATCGCGTTCGGCGCATTCTCGTCCTGCCGGTAGTACTTGATCCAGGTATCGAACGAGCTTTCGGCGACGGTCTGCTTCAAACGGCCGCTGCCGCGCATCACGCCCCCCACCACCTTGCCGAGCAAGCCGAAATACTCTTCCGGCGAAATCAGTCCGCTGCGCACCAGAATCAGATCGTCGTAATACGACGTGAACCCTTCGAACAGCCACAGCAGCGAGCTGTAGTTCTCGCGCGTCAGGTCGTACGGCGCGAAGGCGGCCGGCTTGATGCGCTTGACGTTCCAGGTGTGGAAGTACTCGTGGCTGCACAGCCCCAGGTAGGTCCGATAACCTTCCGTGGCCTGCGGACGGCCTACGACCGGCAGATCGGTGCGGTTGCAGATCAGCGCGGTCGAAGCGCGGTGTTCAAGGCCGCCGTAGCCGTCGCTCACAGCCTGGGTCATGAAGACGTAGCGTTCCATCGGCGCTTTCTTCGACTTCGGCTCGAACAAGGCAATCTGCGCTTCGCAGATGCGCTTCAGGTCGGCGGCGAGACGGTCCATATCGAGCGCCACGACGCGGCCGGCAATCACGATGTCGTGCGGCACACCGTGCGCCTTGAAGGTCGCCAGTGCGAACTCACCCAGTGTGACGGGATGGTCGACCAGTTCGTCGTAGTTCTGCGCCGTGTACTCGCCGAAGCTGTAGCGCCTCGTGCCGCGCGCCTCCGGCAACGCTGTGGCAACGCGCCAGTTCCGGTAGGCCGGGCCGGCCGGCTTCTGGATATCCACCACGCACTGCGCCAGCTCGTGACCCACGGCGGCCAGAAACACGCTGGTGCCGTTGAAAAAACCGGTCGTATCGTCCAGATGCGCGGCCCGCACCGACATGTCCCATGCGTACACCTCGTAGCGCAGCGTCAGCGCGCCGTTGACCGGCGCGGCCTGCCACGTCTGCTTGTCGGTCTTCTCGACCCGCACCTTGCGGCCCGCTTCATTGAATGCGCGCAGCGTGACGATGTTGCGGGCGAATTCACGCACCATGTAGCTGCCGGGAATCCACACCGGCAGCATGAAACGCTGACCGGACGGATCAGGATTGGCGACGGTGACGGTGACTTCGAACAGGTGGGCGGCGGGTTGCTTCGGAACGATGCTGTAGCGGATCGGCTTCATCGGCGGGTAGGTTGGAAGAATTGGAGGTCCAGAAACGGCAGGAGGCGCAAAGTGCGCCTCCGGTCTAACGGTGCGGCGTGGTTAGTGCACCGCGGAAAGTTCTTTGTCCAGCCGGTCGGCCGGCACTGCGCCCGGCAGGCGGCGGCCGTCGGCGAGGAAGATGGTGGGCGTGCCGTCCACGTTCATGGCGTGGCCGAGGGCGAGATTCTTGTCGATGGCGGCGGTGTCGCAAGTGCCGGCGGCGGTCGGCGCCTGACGGTCCTGCATCCAGGACTCCCAGGCCTTGGCGCGATCCGACGAACACCAGATCGACTTCGACTTCACCGCCGAATCCGGCGACAGCACCGGGTACAGGAAGGTGTACACGGTGACGTTGTCGATCGACTTCAGGGTGGTTTCGAGCTGCTTGCAATACGGGCAGTTCGGATCCGAAAACACTGCCATCTTGCGGCTGCCGTTACCCTTCACCACTTTCACCGCGTTCGCGAACGGCAGGCTCGCAAAGTCGATGCGGTTGGTTTCGGCCAGACGCGCTTCGGTCAGATTCTTGCGGGTCTTGGCGTCGACGATATCGCCGAGCACCAGGTAGTCGCCGGTGGCATCGCTATAGACGATCTGCGCACCGAGATTCACCTCGTACAGCCCGGCAATCGGCGACTTCGAGATGCTCTTGATGGTTGCGTCGTCGCCGAGACGGGCCTGCAAGGTGGCCTTGAGTTTGTCGGTAGCCTGGTCGGCCTGCGCGGAGCAGCCGAGCGTCGCGACGGCGACGGTCAAGGCGAGCGCAGCGATTCGGAGGTGCTTTTTCATACTGAATTCCCTGGTTCATGCGAATCCGCTTCACGCGTCTTCGCTGTGTACATCTCGGACAAGCGTGCTACCCATCCGTTCATCATACCCGTGCCTGGCACGGCCGAATGCCTGTGGCCTACCCCAGCGCGGCCGAAACGAGCCAGCGCTTGATAAGCGGCTGCGCTCCGACGAAAGCCATGCCGGTGTTGCGCAGCACGCGGGCGACCGGACCGGGAACGGAAAAGAGTCTTTGCAGACCGTCGGTGGCCACCATCAGCGCGCGGATATCCTCACGGCGCGCCCTTTCGTAGCGGCGCAGCAGCACCGTGTCGCCGAGGTCACGGAACGCTTCCTTGCCAGCGATCGCGTCGGCGAGCGCCGCGACGTCGCGCAAACCGAGATTCATGCCTTGGCCGGCGAGCGGATGGATCAGGTGCGCGGCGTCGCCCACCAGCGCGACGCGCGGCGCGACCAGCCGGTCGACGGTTTGCAGGGCAAGCGGAAAACCCTTGGCTGGGGTCACGCAGTCGAGCGCGCCCACCTGGCCACCGCTCACGCGCTCGACTTCCGCGGCAAGCTGTGCCGGATCGAGCGCGAGCAATTCATGCGCGTGCTCGCTGCGCGCCGACCACACGAGCGAGACGTGTCCGTCAGGCAGCGGCAGCAGCGCGATAATTTCGCCGTCCTTGAACCACTGGTAGGCCGTTTCGCCATGCGGCTTTTCGGCCTTGAAGTTGGCCACCACGCCCGTCTGCCTGTAGTCGCGGCGGATGACCTTCGAGCCGATCTGCGCGCGCACCCATGAATGGGCGCCGTCCGCGCCGACCACCAGATCCGCTTCGAGCACCTTGCCGCTGGCGAGGCCGATCGTCGCGCCACCCGGCTTCACATCGAGCCCTTGGGCGCGCGAGTCTATCCATTCCAGATTGGGCTGGAAGCGCAGCGCGGCGTCGAGCGCGCGCTCGATCAGCGACGATTCCGCGATCCACGCCAGTTGCGGCACGGAAGCCTGAAATGCGGAAAAATGCAGCTCGGCATGGGCGTCGCCGTAGACCCGCATATCGTAGACGGGGCCGAGGCGCGCCGTGTCGAGCGCCTGCCAGACGCGCAAACGCTCCAGCAGGGCTTGCGAGCTGGAGGACAGCGCGTAGACCCGCGAGTCGAAGGCCGAGCCGGCGGGCAGCGGCGCACACGGCTGCGCGAGCAGCGCCACGCGCAGGCCACCCTGCGTCAACGCGAGCGCCGCGGTCTTGCCGACGAGCCCGCCGCCGATCACGGCGACGTCAAAGGTCTGGAGGTGAGCAGTCATGCCCGCATTATAGCTGCGGGGGGTGGCGGGGCCGGATCGACGAAGGCAGGTTTTGAGCTGGCACAGGGGGTGGTTTGTTGCGCTCGGGACGCATTTGCGGTTCCCGGCAGCGCGGGGGACAGCGCGCCCGCGCCGAGGCTCGCCCGGCGCGCCTTCAAGCCAAGCGTGCGAAGTCTACGCCGGACAGGGTTACAATTGCGGTTTCCGGTGATCCACGTCACGCACAAGACGTGCCGTCTGCGCTGCGAAATCCGGCCTTGTCCCGCTCGTTCCGGGAACACTGCCCGGCGCGCCAGGCCGAGCCACAGGGGCTGTCCGTACGCCCCGCTCGAAAAAGCACGTCACCACCTGATTTCTAGAGAAACCCCATGAGCCTCAAATGCGGCATCGTCGGCCTGCCTAACGTCGGCAAGTCCACCCTGTTCAACGCGCTGACCAAGGCGGGCATTGCCGCCGAAAACTATCCGTTCTGCACGATCGAGCCGAACGTCGGCATCGTCGAAGTGCCGGACGCGCGGCTCAAGGCGCTCGCCGACATCGTCAAGCCGGAACGCATCCTGCCGGCCGTGGTGGAATTCGTCGACATCGCTGGTCTTGTCGCGGGCGCGAGCAAGGGTGAAGGGCTCGGCAACCAGTTCCTCGCCAACATCCGCGAAACCGACGCGATCACGCACGTAGTACGCTGCTTCGAAGACGAAAACGTCATTCACGTTGCCGGCAAGGTGGACCCGCTGTCGGATATCGAAGTCATCAACACCGAACTGGCGCTGGCCGATCTGGCGACCGTCGAAAAGTCGCTTTCGCGTTACTCGAAGGCCGCCAAATCGGGCAACGACAAGGAAGCGGTCAAGCTGGCCGCCGTGCTGGAAAAGGTCCGCGCGCAACTCGACCAGGCGAGGCCGGTGCGCGCGCTCGACCTGTCGGACGAAGAGCAAGCGCTCCTCAAGCCGTTCTGCCTGATCACCGCCAAGCCGACCATGTATGTGGCCAACGTGAAGGAAGACGGTTTCGAGAACAACCCGTACCTGGATGCGGTGCGTAAATTCGCGGACGCGGAGAATTCGCCGGTTGTCGCGGTGTGCGCCGCGATCGAAGCGGAAATCGCCGATCTGGACGACGAAGACAAGCAGGTGTTCCTCGCCGACCTGGGCATGGAAGAGCCGGGCCTGAACCGCGTGATCCGCGCGGGCTTCAAGCTACTCGGTCTGCAGACGTACTTCACGGCTGGCGTGAAGGAAGTACGGGCGTGGACGATTCATATCGGCGATACCGCGCCGCAGGCAGCGGGCGTGATTCATACGGACTTCGAACGTGGCTTCATCCGCGCGCAGACGATTGGTTTTAATGACTTCGTGACCTACAAGGGTGAACAAGGCGCGAAGGAAGCCGGCAAGATGCGGGCGGAAGGTAAGGAATATGTCGTGCACGACGGGGATGTGATGAACTTCCTGTTTAACGTGTGACGGCAAACGACAGATGGCGCGTTGCGCCATACTGTAGAAAACCCCGTAGCGCCTTGCGCGCTTACGGGGTTTTTCTTTGTGGACGCACCATTAGCACAAAGGCATTTAGATCTACGCAGGGAAAAACACCGCGGGGCTGACGCCAAAGCGCTTTGAAACATCACGAATCTGGCGAGCATTTAGCTCGCGTTTGCCGTTGAGTATCTCGGACACTACGCCTTGGCTGCCAATTTCCGGGAGATCCGACTGCTTGATGCCGTGTTCATCCATGATTGCGCGTAACACTTCGGCAGGTGAGGCGTCGGGAAGTGAGTAGTGAGCATCATCGAAGTCACCGATGAATTCGCCAAGCGCAGTCACGAGGCCTGCAAGCGGATGCGCCTCATCAGCCGCACCTACATCTAACAAAGCGTTGAGTACACGAACCGCTTCATCATATTCCGTTGCGTCAGCAATAGGATGCAGCGGCACCTTTGCAGACAACGCACTAAAGTGACTCGCGAGTTCGTCGATGTCGGTCGGCGAAAAACTCAAGGCTTCCATTTGTCGTACTCCTTGTGCGTCATTACATGACGCACATACAGCTTCTGCACGTTAAAGTGCACCGCGGCGATCAACCTGAACTTGTTGCCGCCGATGTCGAAGACGTAAAAATCACCAACCCGGTCCGTTGCGTTAAACGCTTGCTTGAGCGCGGCGAAGTTCGAAAACGCTCCCGCTTCGATTGTCTTACGCCACATTTGAAGCGGTACACCCGCTTCAGGATATCGTTCCGCAAACTCAACCAGCGACCTGTTGGAAATAACGCGCATAAGCCAAAATATCTCAATTTGAGATTTTTATCAAGTCTATCAAGTCCATTGAACCGCACCGAATTCGCCGTCCGCTACCCCCCACACCGCAACGCCCCCCCAATC
>NZ_SCNV01000092.1 GCF_005503145.1 Burkholderia sp. 4M9327F10
GGCGGGAGGGATTTGCCTAAAACAACGGGAGCCGCAAACGGAAGCGCAAGCGGAGCCGCGAACGGCGCGGCATAGGACCGCAGCATCGCACCGACGGCCCCATTTACTCCGTTATGCCATTTACCCCGTCATGGCCGGATTCAGGTCCACGAGACGGTTGCTCATGACGTAGAAGGTGAGCTCGGCGTTATTGCTCAGCTTCATCTTTTCGAGCAGCCGGGTGCGGTACACGCTCACCGTCTTGACCGAGAGCGACAGGGCATTGGCGATGTCGGTCAGGCGCTTGCCCGAGGCGAGCATGCAAAGGGTCTGATATTCACGGTCGGACAGCTTCTCGTGCGGCAACTGCTCGCCGTCGAACGAAACGTAATCAGCCAGCGCCTCGGCCATCGCCGGGCTGACGTACTTGCGCCCCGCCGCGACCTGCTGGATGGCGCCGATCATCTGCGCAGTGTCGACGGTTTTCGACAGATAGCCGGACGCGCCGGCTTTCAGCGCCCGGACCGCGTACTGGTCTTCGCGATACATCGAGAACATCAGCACCGCCGCGCGTGGCGCCTTGCGCTTGAGGCGCTTGAGCACTTCGACGCCGTTCATGTCGGGTAGCGAAATGTCGAGCAGGACTACGTCGTAGATATGCCTGGCGACCGCGATGAGGGCGTCGGCGCCGGTTTCGGCTTCGTCCACTTCGATGGCGACGCCACGGTCCATCAACAGTTGACGCACGCCTTGGCGCACGACCGCGTGGTCGACGGCAAGCAGGATACGCAGGCTCATGACGGCACGCTCATGAAGAAAGAGGGACGGCGCTGGCGGCGCGACGCTCGACGCACATGGCGCCGTCGAGCATGGCATCCCACGCGAAGCGCGCACGCACGGTGGTGCCGCTGACTTGCCTCGCTTCGTCGCGGCGGCCCGTGCTGATCTTGACGGTGCCGTCGAACGCGGCGCAGCGGGCGCGCATACCGGCCAGGCCGAAATGGCCGCGGCGCTTGCGGGCGCCCGGCGCGAGGCCAACGCCGTTGTCGCTGACGACGAGCGTCAGGTGGCGGCGGCTGGCTTCGATACGGACGTCCGCGGCGCTGGCGCGGGCGTGCTTGGCAATGTTGTTCAGTGCTTCCTGGGCGACCCGGAAAATCGCCAGCGCCGCATCGGTGGGCAGGCGGGTGAGGCGCACGTCGGCGGCGCAGACAAAGCTGGTGCGCAACTGGGTGCGGGCGGCGAATTCGCCGGTCCACTGCGACAGCGCGCCGACAATGCCGGCTTCGAGCGCGGGCGTGTGCAGTTCGGCAACCGCATGACGGGTGGCCTCGCAGACGGTATCGAGCGAGCGGGTGGCCACCTGCAGCGCCGCGGCGCATTGTGGCGGGGCATCGGCGGGCAGCCAGGTTTCGACGCCGGCGAGCGCAAAGCGCGTGGCGGTCAGTTCGGCGCCGACGCTGTCGTGCAGTTCGCTCGCGACGCGGTGGCAGGCGGCTTCCTGGGCATGTACGAGTTCAGCCGAGAGCTCGCGCACGCGGGCCCGCAGGCGCGCGATTTCGCGCTCGGCGGCGCTGTCTTCGCGCGACGATGGGGTGTGGCGGTGAATGGAGGCAGAGGCCGCTGCGGACGCCGGGTCGGCAGGGTTAGGCGCATCGAACCCGTCGCGGGCGATGGAGGCAGGCACATGCGCGGTGATCGGAACGACAATCGACGTATCCATGACTCTCCCGCTTAGGATGCTGCGTGCACAGCAAACCGGGCGCGCAACGACTGCGCGAAGACAAGGGAACGCATGCGAATCTCTGACCTCTAGATGTGCCCGCTGCGCAAGACAGCGCAACCGGCAAATCGCTACGATGCAGCGTAACGAAATTTACATTCAGTAACATATCCGCTGTAACCCTGGTGGGGCGCGACAGCAACCGATGATGCGTCGCGATCATATCTCAAAAAAAAGAAAAGAAGCAGATGGGACAAGGGTTAGCGTGGGTTTTTTGCGCTGCGCTTGACATGTCACAGGCATTTTGCATGTAGGAAAAATGCTGACAAGGAAAGTAAAGCAGAGCGCGGTATTTGTAACTGCACGCGCCATCAATATGCCGGTTGGATAAGCAACGATGAAGCCCCGTGACGCGTCCCACAGTGTGCGCAGCAGCGGCGCAAAGCTACGGGCAAATCAGCGAGGCCGGCCACGCGTCGTGGCGCGCGCTCGAAAAAGCAAAACCGGAGCGCGAAGGCTCCGGTTTCCGGGGCTCAGCCGCGCGGCACTGGGTGCGGGCGGTGAGCGGGCTGCGTCAAGGCAGCGCAGGGTGCGAGGGCACGGCACGGCAGGGCGTGCGGCCCGAGGCTTAGCCCACGAACGCCTTTTCGACCACGTAGTGGCCCGGCGCGTTGTTGCTGCCTTCCTGGAAGCCCAGGTCGTCGAGCAGCTTGCGCGTGTCGCGCAGCATGTGCGGGCTGCCGCACAGCATGACGCGGTCGTCTTCCAGCGAGAAGCCCGGCACGCCAAGGTCGGCGAACAGCTTTTCGGTTTCGATCAGCTCGGTGATCCGGCCGCGGTTCTGGAACGCTTCGCGCGTGACGGTGGGGTAGTACAGCAGCTTTTCCTGCACCAGCTCGCCCAGGTGCTCGTGCGCCGGCAGGTGGTCCGTGATGTATTCCTTGTAGGCCAGTTCGTCGACGAAACGGCAGGTGTGGGTCAGGACCACGCGCTCGTAGCGGTCGTAAATGTCCGGATCCTTGATGATCGACATGAACGGCGCGAGGCCGGTGCCGGTGGACAGGAGCCACAGCGTCTTGCCCGGCAGCAGGTTGTCCGCCATCAGCGTGCCGACCGGCTTCTTGCCGATCAGAACCTGATCGCCCACCTTCAGATGCTGCAGGCGCGACGTCAGCGGGCCGTCCTGGACCTTGATGCTCAGGAATTCGAGGTGTTCTTCGTAGTTCGCGCTCGCAAGGCTGTAGGCGCGGATCAGCGGCTTGCCGTCGACTTCGAGGCCCACCATCGTGAACTGGCCGTTTTCGAAGCGAAATGACGGGTCGCGCGTGCAGGTGAAACTGAACAGCGTATCGGTCCAGTGATGGACGCTCAGGACGGTTTGTTGATTCAGGTTGCTCATGGCTTCTTGGATAGTGCGAAAACAGAAACGGCCAGACGAATAACCGGCCGGCACGGCAAGGGCGATGCGGCGCTAACCCGGTAGTTGCCCCGTAGTTGCCTCTTAGCTGCCCCTTAGTTGGCCCGCCGATGTTGCCAACTGTCGACCGATTGCTTAAGGAAAATGATGCGCAATCCGCTATTTTACCGCGCTCGGCGTCCCAGGGTGGCGACGCGGGGGCGCGATGGTTCAGGCGGTTGCTGGACTTGCGGTTTCGGCGTCGGAACGGCACGCGACGGAGGTACAGCCCTGGTTCAGCAGCGGTACGGCGATGGGCTAGATTCGCGTGGGGCGATCGCCGACCGGTGACCGGATCGTGAGCGGGTAGGCACACGTCCAGACAACAATTTTCGGGATGATACAGAAACCCGTCGCGCAATGCAGCATTGACCCTGCTGCCGGGACTGACAAAAGGTGAGGGAAATCAACGGCCGGCGAGGGAAATCAACGCTGCGCTCAGCCCGCCGCGGCGCTTCGCCTGCGTCCGCGCTGTTTCAGCACACGGGCCTGCATGACGATGACCAGCAGCAGAAACACGCCGCGAATCACCGATTGCCAGTACGCCGAAAGGCTGATGAACCCCAGGCCGTTCTCGAAGTTGAGCAGGTTGAACACCAGCCCGAGCAGCAGCACGCCGGCGATGGTCATCGCAATCGAGCCTTCGCCGCCGGTCAGCAGCGTGCCGCCGAGCACCACGGCGGAGATCGCGAACAGCTCCCAGCCGACGCCTTCGTTCGGCTGCCCGGCGCCGAATTGCGACGCGAGGATCACACCGGCCATGCCGGCCAGCAAACCGCTGACCGCGTAGGCGGTCACCAGCGTGCGGTCGACATTCAGGCCCATCAGGCGCGCCGCCTCGTCGCTGCCGCCGATGGCGAGCGAATGCCGCCCGAAACGTGTGCTGCGCAGCGCCAGCCAGCCGGCCAGCGCCGCCACGGCTGCCACGATGCCCGGGATCGGCATGCCGAACAGATCGCCTTGCCCGAAGCTGCCGAAGTTGGAATTGGCGGCAATCGAAACCGCGTCGTTCTTGCCGAGCAACAGCGCCACGCCATGCGCGCCGAGGCTGGTGGCGAGTGTCGTGATGAAGGGCAGGATCTTCAGGCGCGTGATGATGATGCCGTTCAGCACGCCGACCGCGAGCCCCGCTGCGGCGCCGGCCAGCACGGCCACCCAGCCGCCGTAAGTGCTGGTAAGCGCGGCCACCACGCTGGCGAGAGCGGCCACCGTGCCCACCGACAGATCGATCCCGCCCGTGATGATCACAAATGCCATGCCGACCGAAATCAGCGCGAACATCGAGTTGTAGCGCCAGAACGCGTTGATGTTGTAGGCCGAGCCAAAGTGGTCGTAGCGCACAAGGCCGAGCACCACGAGGGCAGCCAGCGCGAGCAGGATGGGCAGATTCTTTTTCATCGCGTCGAGTCCGGGGTCTGGGGGAGCGCGCTCAGCATGGGTGGCATGACGGCCGGGGTCAGCGCGCGCGCCGCTGCACGTACACGGCGGCAACGATAATCGCGGCTTTGACGACCAGCGCCGCCGCATCGGGAATGCCGTGCGCGAGCAGGGTAAAGCGCAGCAACTGGATGATCAGCGCGCCGATCAGCGTGCCGCCGATATACGCCTTGCCGCCCGTCAGCGCCGTGCCGCCCACCGCCACCGCCGCAATCGCATCGAGCTCGATGCCAAGGCCGACCACGTTCGCATCCGACGACGAGTTCACCGAAATCGAAATGAGCCCGGCGAGCCCCGCCAGCGCGGCGCAGATTGTGTAGGCGATCAGCTTGATGCGCGCCGTCGGCACGCCGCACAGGTAAGCGGCTTTTTCGTTGCCACCGGTGATGAGCAGGTACTGGCCGAACAGCGTCTTGCGTACCACCCACACGAACAGCGCGACCAGCGCGAACATCAGCAGCACCTGGAACGGCACGCCGGCCACCTTGCCGAGCGCGATCCACTGGAAGGCGGGGTTGTCGAACGCCTGCAGGCTGCCGTCGGTGACGACCTGGGCAATCCCCCGGCCGGCGATGAACAGCACCAGCGTGGCGACAATCGGCTGCACCGAGAGTCTCGTCACCAGCAGTCCGTTGAACACCCCGCAGGCGGCTGCGGCAAGTACGGGCAGCACGAAGGCAAGGGCAATGCCGCCCGCGCCCGGGATGTTCATGAACAGCATCGGCGCGAGCGCGCCGGAGATCGCCATTGACGCCCCCACCGACAGGTCGATGCCGCCGGTCGCGACCACCAGCGTCATGCCGATGCCCACGATCACAATCGTCACCACCTGGGTCAGGTTGACGTTAAAGGTTTGCAGCGACCAGAAGTGCGGCGTGAACAGCAGGTTGAACACCAGCATCGCCAGCAGCACGATGACTTCGCGCTGGATCGTGATGCGGTGCCGCTTCAGCGCTTGCGCCTTGGCTGCGCCATCCGGCGTGGCCAACGGCGTTTGCGCGGCAAGTGGTTGCGCCGCTTCATGGCCCAGCGACTTGAACGACTTAAGCGCCATGACGGTCGCCCTCCAGCGCGTCTTCGATGTGGGCCGAGTGGGCTGCTTCGGCCAGTTGCGACGGACCGCCGCTGCCCCATGCGATGGCGTCCATGATGGCGCTCTCGCTCATCTGCGCGCCGTTGAGTTCGGCGACGGTGCGGCCGTCGCGAATCACCACGGCGCGGTCCGCCACAGCGGTAAGCTCTTCCAGTTCCGAGGCGGACAACAGCACCGCAAGCCCGGCGTCGCGCAGTTCACGCACGATCTTCGCGACATCCGCCTTGGCGCCGACATCGATGCCGCGGGTCGGTTCGTCGAGCAGCAGCAACGACGGCTCGGCGGCGAGCCAGCGGGCCAGCAATACCTTCTGCTGATTGCCGCCGGAGAGTTCGCGGATCGGCTGATCGGGCGAGCGTAGCTTGATGCCGAGCGAGGCGATAAAGCGCTCCACAATTGCCTGCTGCTTTTTTACATCCACGACACCGTGCTTCGCGAGCGTGCGCAGACACACGAGCGTGAGGTTGTCGCGCACCGACAGTTCAGGGACGATGCCATCGCCTTTGCGGTCCTCGGTGAGGTAGGCGAGGCCGCGCGCGATCGCATCCTGTGGCGACTTCAGCGCGACGGTTTCCCCGCCGACCGAAAGCTTGCCCTGTTCGAGCGGATCGGCGCCGAACATCAGCCGCATCGTCTCCGTGCGGCCCGAGCCGAGCAGGCCGGCGAGCCCCACCGCTTCACCCGCGTGCACTTCGAGCGAGACGTCGCTCACCTTCGGATGTGCGCCGAGGTTGTGCGCCGCCACCACCTGCGCGCCGCGGCGCGCCAGGTTGGCTTCGCGCGCCGTGCTGTCGTCCTGCACCACGGCGGCCAGCGTGCGGCCGAGCATCGTCGTCACAAGCTGCAGTTTGTCCATCTCCGCCATCGTGCTCTGGGCGACGGTCTGGCCGTCGCGCATCACCGTGACGCGGTCGCACAGTGCGTAGAGCTCATCGAGCCGGTGCGAGACGAAAATCACCGCGCGGCCATCGTCGCGCAGCTTTCTCACCACCGTGAACAGCAATTCCACTTCGCGTTCGTCGAGCGACGAGGTCGACTCGTCCATGATCACCATCTTCGCGTCCGACGACACCGCGCGCGCCAGCGCCACCATCTGCTGGATTGCGGTCGAGTAGGTGTGCACGGGTTTCTTTACATCGATCTGCAGGCCAAACGATTCGAGCAACGCAGCGGCGCGCTGCTGCACCGCGCGCCAGTCGATCAGACCGAAGCGGCGCGGCTCGCGGCCCAGAAAAATATTCTCCGCCACCGAGCGGAACGGCACCAGGTTGATCTCCTGATAGATCGTGCTGATGCCCGCTTCGCGCGCTTCCTTCGGCTTGCGGAAATCGATCTCGCGGCCTTCGAAAATCACCGTTCCGCCGCCGCGCCGATACGCGCCGGTGAGGATCTTGATCATGGTGGACTTGCCTGCGCCGTTCTGGCCGATCAGCGCATGCACTTCGCCCGCGGCGACGCTCAGGTTGGCGTTGCGCAGGGCAGGCACGCCGCCGAAGCTGATCTGGATATCGCGCATCTCCAGAAGCGGCGAACGTGCGGCGCTCGGAGACGGCGGCGTGGGGTTGCCGGATTGCGTCACGTGTCTTCTCCTACTGCATCCTGTGCGGCGGGGCGCGGCTTGCGCCACTTTCCCATGGTAGTCGTCCGCAGGACAAAGCGAAGCGACGGCCCGTCGTGGCACGAGCGCGTCGCTCCGAACCCTTCCCGTCCCCCTGGAGACCTTGAGGGGACAGCCCCGTCTCAGCTACTCCTCGTTATCAAGCTGGCCTCAATAGCCGTACTGCATGCTCTGCTGCACGTTGCTCTTGTCGTAGAAGCGGTCCGACACTTTCACCCAGGTCGGGATCTTTTCGCCCTTGGCGTATTTCTGCGCTACGTCGCAGGCAAGCGGGCCGAAGAACGGGCTCGATTGCACGCTGGCGCCCAGTTCGCCGGCCGCGATGGCATCCATGCCGCCCTTGGTGCCGTCGATCGTCACGATCTGGATGTCCTTGCCCGGCTGCTTGCCGGCGGCCTTGATGGCGGCGATCGCGCCCAGCGCCATTTCGTCGTTGTGGGCGTAGACGGCGGTCACGTCCGGATGTGCCTGCAACAGCGTCTCCATCACCTGGCGGCCCTTGTCACGCGAGAAATCGCCGTCCTGCGAGGCAATGATCTGCATGTCCGGATGCTTGGCGATCACTTCGTCGAAGCCCTTCTTGCGGTCGTTGGCCGCGGAGGCGCCTGTGGTGCCCTCGAGTTCGATGATCTTGGCCTTGCCGTTGGTGGCCTTGACGAGCCAGTCGGCGGCGCGGTGGCCCTGATCGATGAAGTCCGAGCCGATAAAGGTGATGTAGTCGCGGCCGGCCACGGCCACCGACTGATCGACGTTGCGGTCCACCAGAATCACCGGAATGCCAGCCTTCTTCGCCTGCAGCACGACCGGCGCGAGCGGCTTTTCTTCACGCGGCGGGAACACCAGCAGATCGACGTGCTGCGCAATCATGTTCTGGATGTCGGACACCTGCTTGGAATTCGAGCCGTTGGCGTCGGTCATCACCAGTTGCCAGCCGCACTTCGCGGCGATGTCCTTCATGCTCTTGGTTTCCGCGAGACGCCACGGATTGTTGCTTTCGGTCTGCGCGAAGCCGACCTTCAGCGGTGTCTTGCTGGGTATCTTGGGCAGGGCATCGTCGTCGGCGTGGGCCGTTGCGACGCCAAAACCGAGTGCCAATGCCAGCAGCGATGCTGCCAGCGGAGATGCGGTCAGCCGACGACGCTGCCTACGCGATTGCCGTTCGAGCGATGCCATGTCTTCCTCCAGTACCTGGTGAGGTTGTCTTTGCTTTTTAGTGTTTCTCCTGCCGGTTGGCGCCTGCGCGCCGTTTGACCGGACGTACTGATTATTCCACTCAAAATTATTATTGGTCAATCACTAATAATATTAGTTGCGGGCAGTTTTGCCTCGGTAATTACCCTCACTGAGGCGCGTTCGACGAGCGGGCCGTCGAGTTTCACCATGCGGTGCCGCACCGGCGCGCCGGCCGCACGGTTCTGTTCTTCCTGCAACAGCGTCTCGACCGCCCAGCGGCCCAGTTCGTAGTTCGGCAGCACCACCGTGGAGAGCGGCGGATGGGTGTGGCGGGCGATTTCCTGGTCGTCATAGCCGAGCACCGAAATGTCCTCGGGCACCCGCAGGCCGAGCTGCTTCAGGGCTTCGATCGCGCCGAGCGCGGTCAGGTCGTTGGCGCAGAAGATCGCGGTGGGCGGGTGCGGCTCGCGCATCAGCGAGAGCGTGTGCTCGAAGCCGAGGCCCGAGCTCCAGTCGCCGTCGCGCACCAGTTCGGGAGCGAACGGCAGGTCGGCGGTGGCGAGCGCCGTGCGGTAGCCCTTCAGGCGGTCCTTCGAGGCGTCCTGCCACGGCTCGCCGTTGATATAGCCGATGCGCCGGTGGCCGGCGTTCAGCAGGTACTCGGTGGCGATATGGCCGCCCGCGACTTCGGCAGGCACCACGGAGGACTGGCCGCCTTCGCTCGTATAGCAATTGAGCAGCACGGTCGGCACGCGCGACAGCGCGGCCGGCAGCGTCACCTTGCGCGTGTAGACGGTCGCGTAGATCACGCCGAATACGTGCGGGTTCGACAGTGTGGTCTCGAGCACCTGCTGTTCGATATCCGCATTGCCGTGGGTCGAGTACACCGCCAGCATCTTGCCGCTCGCGTAGGCGGCGTCGCGCGCGCCGTCGATGTTGACGACCGGGTGCGGGCTCGTGGAGATTTCATCGGCCAGATAGACGATCAGGTTGCGTTCGTCCTTGGAGCTCAGCACCGGCTCGCGCGGCGAAAGGCGGTAGCCGAGATCGTGTGCCGCCTTGAGAACCTTGTTGCGGGTGGTCTCGGAGAATTTCGCCCCGGTTGCGTTGTTCAGGACAAGCGAGACAGTCGATTGCGACACGCCGGTGTGCTTGGCGATGTCGGTCATCGTGGGGCGGCGTTGAGTCGATTTTTTCATTGTGCGGGCCGCACGGCAGCGGCGGATAAAGCAGGGAACGCCGGGGGCGTGATCGTACTGACGGTACCACTAATAATATCCGACCGGCAACGGCAAAAACCCGTCATGTGGGACGCCGTAGAAGGCTTTTTATCGCCTCTGGTGTGAAGATATTATTACTAATAATATTGACCTGAGGCTTGTGGCGTGCGATTCTCGGTCGCGCGGGCGTTGTGGACTGCTTGTGGACCCTTTGTGGCCCTTTTGTCACCCTTTTGTGACCCCGATTGTGTGCCGCATTCTGCCCGAGGCCCTTCTGATCTTCACTATGCGCGATGTTTCCTTGAATCCGATTCGCTTACCCGCAGCAGAGGCGCTCGCGCTCGACGATCCTGAACTGATCGGGCTCGCCAGCGGGGCGATGCGCGTGCTGGTCGCGCCGCACGTCGGTGGCTCGATAGCTGCGTACTACGAACTCGCCGCAGCCGGCCCGCTGCACTGGTTGCGGCCCGCGACCCAGGCGGCGCTCGACGAACGCGACCCGCTGCGTATGGCGAGTTTCCCCTTGCTGCCGTATTGCAACCGCATCCGCGATGCGCGCTTTGTGTTCGCCGGCCGCACCGTCGATCTGGCCGGCGACGGCAACCGCTTTGCCCACGCGCTGCATGGCCACGCGTGGCGCCGCGCATGGCGCGTCGGCGCCCGCACGGCGAGCTCGGTCGAGCTGCATTTCGAGCATGTGCCTGATCCGCAGGCGCCAGGCGACTGGCCGTTTCGCTATCGCGCGCTGCAACGGATCGAACTGGCGGGGGATACGCTGCGGGTGACCCTGTCTGCGCGGAACCTGGCCGGGCAGCCCATGCCGTTCGGCATGGGGCATCACCCGTATTACCCGCGTACCGGACACACACGGGTGCACGCCCAGGTGCATGGCATGTGGCACGCCGACGGCGAGGTGCTGCCGACGCACCTCGGCCCGCATCCGGCGGTCGAGGCCTTACGTGAGGGCATGTCCGCCGACGCCTTCGATCTCGACAACAACTTTGCCGGCTGGTCGCGCAGCGCGACCATTGCATGGCCGGACGAAGGCCGCCAACTGACGTTGACGGCGCAAGCGCCGTTCGATCATCTGGTGGTGTTTGCACCGGCCGCGCAAGCGCAGCTGTGTGTCGAACCGGTCACCAACACCACCGATTGTTTCAACGCCAGCGACCCGCGCGAGCATGTCGGCGGCTGCGTGCTGATGCCGGATGAAGAGATGACGGCGAGCGTCAACTGGACGCCGCAGCGGGTCTAGGGTGCAGCCAGAGAGCAGCCACTCGTCAGTGGTGTCGCCCCGCGCGCTGTGCTCACTCCACCCGCAAGCGCGCCATATACGGCAAATGATCGGACAGCCAGGCGGTCTCCTGGGTCGGCTGGATCCACTCGACTGGCCGCATGCCGCGCACGAACATCTTGTCGAGTGCAAGCGCGGGTGAGAACGCCGGAAAGGTCCGGCCCGATTCGCCGAGCAGCGTAGCCACCTCATACAGGCCATGTTCGCCGAACAGCGGCACCGAATCATTACGCCAGTCGTTGAAGTCGCCGGCGAGGACGAGCGGCCCCTCGGGCGCTTCCTTCGAAATCCAGTGCGCAATCCAGTTCATTTGCCGCAGTCTTGCCGCACGCGTGAGCGCCAGATGCGCGCATAACAGTGTCACCGAATGGCCGCCGAAGGTGGCGCGCGCCACCAGCAGGCCGCGCCTTTCGAAGCGGTGCGCGGAAATGTCCCAGCGCCCGCTGAGATCGAGCGGATGCGGCGAGAGAATCGCATTGCCGTGCCGCCACGACGGCTTGAAGACGTTCGGCCCGAGGGCGATCTGCAACTCCAGCGATTGGGCAATTTCGGTGGCCTGGCAATGCCAGACATCGTCGAGCGGATCGTGCAGCGGCGCACCGAAACCGCGCGACAACACCGGCGACGGCATGCGCCGCGCCATCGCTTCCTGCAGGAAATACGCATCGGCATGGGTCGACTGCACCCAGCGCTGCATGGCCTGCCAGGCCTGAAAGCCGAGCGGCGTGCGGCCCTTGTGCAGGTTCCAGCTCACTGCGATGAAATCTTTGGGTTGCACGCTTTCGCGGATCAGTTGTTCGGGGTTTCGCATGCCGCGTGGTCCACGTTCTTCGTTGATATCAGGGCTTGCCGTCGAGGCTGGCACGGACTCGATACGCAAGGCTCGGATTCTTGTCGACGATCTGCCAGCTGACCCATTGGCCGGCCGGCACCTTCAGCCCCGGATGATTCGCCGTCACCTGACGCGGCTGCGGCGGCAGCTTGCAGCCGGTATCGGTTTGCTGTGCGGTGTCGTCCTCGAGCGTTTCCTGTGCGTCGATGGCAAGTGTGACCTGATTCGCATCGGCTTGCAGCGGCGAAACGGTCAGCGTGCGCGAAAGGTCGATGCTGCCGCCGGGCGCGTCCTTGCAGCCGACGTTATGCTGCACCACCTGATGATGGGTATCGGTGCGCGCCTGGCCGACCGTCGTGTCGCCCTCGAACGAGTCGATCTGCTGGCCGTCGCGCATCACCTGCAACTGCCATTGCACGACCTGCGGGGCCGCAGGCTGCTGCGCCTGGGCAAGTAACGACGTGCCCAATAGCACGGCGGCGAGACTGGTTTTCCACATGATTAACGGCTCTCCGGGGCACTGGGTCCGGCGGGATGACAGGCGCTCATCTTACGCCTGAAGATCGCAACCCCTTTCTGACACCCGAGTGGGAAGCGGGTTCAGCAACAATGCATTTCAGATGACGAGACGATGGGTCCATTCAGGGGGAGCCTTGGGCTGGCTTGGCGCTGGCGCGCGGCTCGGGTGTTAGCAGCAGACCCTCGCGGCTGCTCGCTTGCGCACGAATATTGCATCGTTACACTGGACTTGAAGCGGCGCCGGGCAGGCGCCGTAGCCGCAAGACCAGCATGACGGGGTGAGCTATGACAACAGCAATGGTCAAACAGGAAATCGCGGTGGCATCGTTCAGCAAGGTCTACGACATCGACCGGGTCGAGACCGCGCTGAACGATCTGGGCGAAGGGGCAAGCGAAGCGCTGCGCGCGACCTACGAGAAGATGCTGAAGACCGGCAATCTGCGCTTTTGCGTGAAGCCGAACCGGATGCCTTCCATCGACGATCTGGTCGAAGCGCTGCCCAACTTCAGCGAGCCACTTGACGACGTGCGCAAGCAGGTCGCGCTGTGCCTGGAAACCGAGGACCGGCTCGAACTGATGCCGATCCTGCTGCTCGGCGACCCCGGCATCGGCAAGACGCATTTTGCGAAGCAGCTCGCGCGGCTGCTTGGCACGTCCTATCACTATGTCGCCATGAGTTCGCTGACGGCGGGCTGGATTCTTTCGGGCGCTTCGTCACAATGGAAGAACGCCAAGCCGGGCAAGGTCTTCGAGGCCCTCGTGCATGGCAGCTATGCGAACCCGGTGATCGCCGTCGACGAGATCGACAAGGCCACCGGCGACTCGCAATACGATCCGCTCGGCGCACTGTATGCACTGCTGGAGCATGACACGGCCCAAACCTTCATCGATGAATTCGCGGAGATTCCGATCAACGCCGGTCATGTGATCTGGATTGCCACCGCCAACGACGAGCGCGCCATTCCCGAGCCGCTCCTGAACCGGATGAACGTCTACGAAATTCCGCCGCCGGATCGCGAAGGCACGCGCCGCATCGCCCAGTCGATCTACGATGAAATCCGTTCCGCCCACGGCTGGGGCCAGCGCTTTCCCGCCGAGCTGGGCGAAGCGGCGCTCGACGCGCTCAAGCATGCGTCGCCGCGCGAAATGCGCCGGGCGATTCTGAACGGCTTCGGGGCGGCGCGCATCGATGGCCGTGACTGGATCGACGCGGGCGACATCCGGCTCGACCACGGCAACCGGCGCAAGCCGATCGGTTTTTGAGTCGCGCGGCGGGCCCCGTGTCATCGCCGCGTCACACGGCGCGCTCATATCAGACGAGCGGGCCCGGCGCCGACGGCGTACACTGAAGCTGTTCGTCACACAGGCCCCAGATTACCGATCCGATGCCCGCAGTTGTTGCAACTGCGGGCATTCGTTTCTGTACGGGTTCGCAGAATCCTGTCGCGTGGGCAGGACGTGAGGACATGTTCGACAGCGAGCGGTGTGCGGCACGAGACAGCCGCCAGCGCTCTTCATCTTCATCAGATGGACGAGGGGTCGCGCGGTGCCGTAGGCCGCGCCAAGAGACATGGATCAGATCGAATGTGTAGTGATCGGCGCCGGTGTCGTGGGCCTGGCGGTGGCGCGTGCGCTGGCGCAACGCGGTCGCGAAGTGATTGTGCTGGAAGCGGCTGAAGCGATTGGCGTCGGCACCAGTTCCCGCAATAGCGAAGTGATCCACGCGGGCATCTACTATCCGCGTGGCTCGTTGAAAGCGGCGCTGTGCGTGCGCGGCCGCGAGATGCTGTACGACTACTGCGAAGCGCACGGCGTGCCGCATTCGCGCTGCGGCAAACTGCTCGTGGCGACCTCGCGCAACCAGATTCCGCAACTGGAAGGCATCATGGCGCGCGGCAAGGAAAACGGCGTGCTCGATCTTTTACGCATTCGCGGTAGCGAAGCGCAGGCGCTGGAACCGGCGCTCGAATGCGTGGAGGCGGTGTTTTCGCCGCGCACCGGGATCGTCGACAGTCATCAACTGATGCTCGCGCTGCAGGGCGACGCTGAGCGCGACGGCGCAGTGTGCGCCTTCCATGCGCCGGTCGCGGCAATCGAGTCGAGCAACGGGCGCTTTGTGGTGAAGGTCGGCGGCGCCGCACCCACCACGATCAGCGCGGCGTGTGTGATCAATAGCGCGGGCCTGCAGGCCAACGCGCTCGCCCGGCAGATTCGCGGACTCGACGCGCGGCATGTGCCGCCGCTCTATCTGGCGCGCGGCAACTACTTCAGCATCTCGGGACGCGCGCCGTTCAGCCGCCTGATTTACCCCATGCCTAACGAGGCGGGTCTCGGCGTGCACCTGACCATCGACCTCGGCGGCCAGGCGCGCTTCGGTCCCGATGTCGAATGGGTCGACGCGATCAATTACGACGTGGACCCGCATCGCGCGGACTCGTTCTACGCTGCGATCCGCGCCTATTGGCCCGCGCTGCCCGACGGCGCGCTGCAGCCGGCGTATGCGGGCATTCGTCCCAAGCTGTCCGGTCCCGGCGAACCTGCCGCGGATTTCGTGATTCAGGGGCCGGCCGCGCACGGCGTGCGAGGGCTCGTCAATCTGTTCGGGATCGAATCGCCGGGGCTGACTGCGTGTCTCGCGATCGCCCAGCGCGTATGCGAGCTGGCCGGGCGAGCCTAGGGCCTGACTATATGCCCGAAACGGGCCCGAAATGAGCCTGAACGAGCCCTAGCTACCGAATCGCTTATCTCTATCATTTGAGCCGTCACGCGTGGTGGCTTCGTTGCTATGCTTGGGGACCGCTGTCGTTAGAACGGCGTTTAGTCCAATACAAAATGGAGTGAGTCCCCATGAAGACATCCCGTCGTAGTTTTCTGATTACGAGCATTGGCGTTGCGTCGACGCTCGCGTTGTCGCGTCAGGCGTTTGCCGACGCTCCCCACGTCCCCGAAGCCGATCCGACCGCTCAGGCGCTCGGCTATAAGGAGGACGCCAGCAAGGTCGACAAGGCCAAGTTCGCCAAGTACGCGGCCGGCCAGGATTGCGGCAACTGCAGCTTCTACCAGGGCAAGGCCACCGATCCGTGGGGTGGCTGCCCGATGTTCGGCGGCAAGCAGGTCTCGGCCAAGGGTTGGTGCAGCGCGTACAACAAGAAGGCGTGAAATCCCGCTGCGGACCGTGCACCGGATGTACCGCGCCGCACGCGTCGCCGCATGAAGGCGCGCGTGCCGGCGGGGTGTCCGCTACGGCGCACGGCGCCTAGCTGCGCGCCGGCATCAACGGCGGACGTTTGGCAAACCAGGGCCGTGCCGCTTCGAGTTGCGCGGCAAGCCGGAACAGCGTGGCCTCGCCGCCCTCGCGCGCCGCGAACTGCACGCCCACCGGCAAGCCGCGCGCATTCCAGTAAAGCGGCACCGACATCGCCGGCTGGCCGCTCAGATTGAACACCTCCGTGCAGCCGGCCCAGGCGAACGCCTTGTCGGCGGCTTCCGCGAGCAGCTTTTTCAGCAGCAATTCGATCGGCATCGTCACGACTGCGCGCATCTGCAGGCGCTCGCTCGCGGTGGGTTGCATCTCGCCAATCTTGATAGGCGCAGAGGCCAGCGTGGCGCACAGCACCACGTCGTAGCGGGACAGCAGATCGGTGAGTTTCGCGCTGATCCGGCGCTGCTCTTCGAGGGCGCTTGGCAAGGCACGCTCGCCGAGCTTGCGGCCGACCAGCGCCATCGCCCACGTGGCGATCTCGAACTCGTTGCGCGCCGGCTTGCGGCCGGTGATCTGCCCGGCGTTCAGCACCATGTCGCGCGCCGTCACCGAACACAGCATCAGATAGGCGTGGCGTACCGCCGCGAAATCGATACCGAGCGCGACCGGTTCGACATGATGGCCGAGCGATGCCGCGAGTTTCGCCGCGTCGTCGAGCGCTGCGCGTGCATCGGCCGACAGCGTGGGCGCGAGCATCGGTTCGGTCACATAGGCGATGGTCAATGGCCGGCACGGCTCGCTCACCGCCCCCAGAAACGTGCCCGGTGCGCCGGGGGGCTTCTGCTGCGCTTGCCCGGTCATGAAATCGAGCAATAGCGCGCTATCGCGCACGCTGCGCGAAACTGCATGATCGACGGCGAGTTCGCCGGCGCCCGGCGCGTACAAACCGGGGATACGTCCACGCGACGGCTTGAGGC
Source organism: Burkholderia sp. 4M9327F10 (assembly GCF_005503145.1). Taxonomy (GTDB): domain Bacteria; phylum Pseudomonadota; class Gammaproteobacteria; order Burkholderiales; family Burkholderiaceae; genus Paraburkholderia. The sequence goes on from NZ_SCNV01000092.1 coordinate 16,524, forward strand.
CGAACAGGCCGCAGCAGGAAGCAGGGATGCGGATCGAACCACCGCCATCGGAGGCGTGCGCGAGCGGCACGATGCCCGCCGCGACGGCGGCCCCCGCGCCGCCGCTCGAGCCGCCTGGCGTGTGGTCGAGGCTCCACGGGTTGCGGCAGGGGCCGAACAGTTCGGGTTCGGTATAGGGCATTTGCCCCAGTTCCGAGGTGCTGGTCTTGGCGAAGATATTGAGGCCGGCCGCGCGCGCCAGCGCCACCACCGGCGCGTCTTCTCTCGGCACGAAGTGGCGGTAATGGCGGCTGCCCATCGACATCGGCAAGCCCGCCACCGGCGCGCCCAGATCCTTGATCAGATAGGGCACGCCGGCGAGCGGTCCGTCGCCGAGTCCATGCGCATGATCGCGCGAGGCCCGTTGCCGGGCTGCCTCGTAGTCCTTGAGGACGATTGCATTGATGGCGGGATTGGCCGCCTCGGCGCGCGAGATGGCCATGTCGAGCAGCTCGCGCGCGCTGGCTTCGCGCGTGCGGACCAGCTCGGCTAGGCCAATCGCGTCATGGGCGAGGTAGTCGGATAGCACTGGCGGCGGCGCCGGTTACAGGTGCTCACCGAGGAACGTCAGCGTGCGGCCATGCGCGAGCGCTGCCGCGTGCTGGTTGTAGGAGGCGCGGTCGGTGCAGTTGAAGCCGTGATCCGCGTTCGCGTAGATATGGAACTGCGCATCGCCGCGGCCGGCGAAACGCTCCTGCACCTGGCCTACGGCTTCCAGCGGAATGCCGTGGTCGAGTTCGCCGTAGTGGAACTGCATCGGCACCTTGATCTTTGCGGCTTCGTCGAGCAGGTTCTGGATACCGCCGCCGTAGTAGCTCACGCCCAGATCGATGGTGTTTTGCGCGGCAGCCAGGTAAACGAGGCGGCCGCCGAAGCAGTAGCCGATCGCCGCCACCTTGCCGGTCACTTCCGGCATCGCGCGCAGGGTGGCCGCCGTTGCGCCGACGTCGGCCACGGCGAGGCCCACGTCGGTTTTCTTCATGATTTCAATGCCGCGGTCACGGTCGGCGCCGGCGTAGGTCAGTTCGACGCGCGGCTGGGTGCGCCAGAAGAGATCCGGCGCGAGCGCGATATAACCATCCTGCGCGTACTGGTCGGCGACCGCGCGGATATGGCTGTTCACGCCGAAGATTTCCTGAACGATGATAACGGCCGGGCCCTTGCCGCTTTTGGGCAGCGCCAGATAGCCTTCGAAACTGTCATCGCCGGCTGCAATATCGATCCATCGGGAAGTCACGCTCACATCGCTCTCCTTCAAATAGCGCGGGTGCAGGCGGGCAAGGCCCACCGTTGGCCGGTCAGTTTGCCACTAAAAGAAAGGCCGTGCAGTGGGGCGGCAGGCGCTGCGGCGCGCTTCGCAGGACTGTCTTCCTTGCACGACCGGCTTCCTTTCTCGTCCGGCGATTGAAACGTTCTCGATAATTCATTTTTCGTGGCTCGGGTGCTCCAGTAGAGTCGGCAGCGTTGCCCCGCCGGTCGGGGGGCGTCCCATGGGGAAGATCCAGTCATGATGAATACACGCCGCTTTGCCTCGCCGTTTGCCGAACGTTTCGATCTGCGCGTGCCCATCGTGCAGGGGCCGATGGCGGGTGGCCCGACTCCGCCGGCGATGGTGGCGGCCGTATCGAACGCCGGTGCGCTGGGGTTTCTCGCGGCTTCCGCGCTGGCCCCGGAAAAGCTCGCCAGCGAGGTGGCTGCGATTCGTGCGCTTACCGGGCGGCCGTTCGGCGTGAACCTGTTCGTGCTGGAGCCTTGCGCTCCGGACGAGGCCACCGTGCGCCGCGCGCTCGAGGCCATCGATCCGCTGCGCGCCGGGCTTGGCTTGCCGGCGGGCCAGCCGCTCGAACGGTACGCGCCCGACTTCCGCGAGCAACTCGAGATGCTGATCGAGTTGCGTGTGCCGGTGGTGAGCTTCACCTTCGGCGCGATCTCAGTTGAGGACGTGGAGCGGCTGCACGCGGCAGGCAGCTACGTGATCGGCACCGCGACCCATGTGGCTGAAGGCCTCGCCTGGCGCGAGCTTGGCGCCGACGCGATTGTTGCGCAAGGCGCCGAAGCGGGCGGGCACCGCGGTACCTTTATTGGCCGCTTCGAAGACGCCCTGGTGGGCACGATGGCGCTGGTGCCGCAACTCGTGGACGCGACCGGACTGCCGGTGCTGGCCGCCGGCGGCATCATGGACGGGCGCGGGATTGTCGCCGCGCTGGCTCTCGGTGCGCAGGCGGTCCAGATGGGCACGGCGTTCCTGACCTGTGCGGAAAGTGCGATTCCGGCGGACTGGAAGGCGCGCGTGCGCTCAGCTTCGGATATTGCGACCAGCGTGACCCGGGCGATCAGCGGCCGGCATGCGCGCGGCATACGCAATCCGCTCATGCAGCGGTTGGGCGAGCATCTGGATGCCGTCGCGCCCTACCCGGTGCAGAACGCGCTGACCCAGGAACTGCGCCAGAGCGCGGGGCGGGCCGACAACGGCGACTATCTCTCGCTGTGGTCGGGGCAGGGCGCGCCGCTTGGACGCAAGCGCCGCGAGGGCCTGCCGGCCGCCGAACTGGTCGAACAGTTGCACGCCGAATGGCGCACGGCGGCGGCCGATATCGGCCTTTTCGCGGCCTGAAAAGCCGGCCGCGCGCACCGTCCGGCTGGGCGGTTTGCAGCGCTCAATGCGTATTCAGCCAATTAACAGCATAGACGCGGCATAGCCCCGGCATAGACCGGAAAAGCCGTATTCCCGGCATGGCAGCACGCCAGCCCATTCGGCGGAAACCCGCATGGGCTGGTGCTCTCCGGGGAGTTTGCCGAGCGCCCATTCGATCTTATGGGATAAACGCTATTGGTGTTCATCCCACTTCCTCAAAAAAATCCCACAAATTAATTTGATAGCCTACACTTGCGCGCAAGTACGCATAGCCGCTTGCCATAAACAGGCTGTCTGGTGTGCTGGCCAAGTGCATAAAACGATGCAACCGGCGTGATCGTCCACGGGATTGAGCGACACGGGAAGGAAGCGGGGCACAGGGCGACTACGTTGTTTTTGGGACCGAAACTGGAGACTTACATGAACATCAAGATTCAAAAGCTGTTGCCGATCAGCGCTGCTGCCATGTTGTTTGCGTCGATGGCAACGGGTGCGCTGGCGGACGACGTCGTCAAGATCGGCCACGTAGCACCGCTTACCGGCGGTATTGCTCACCTGGGCAAGGACAACGAAAACGGCGCTCGTCTGGCGATCGAAGAAATCAATGCCAAGGGTCTGACGATTGGCGGCCAGAAAGTCACGCTGCAACTGGACGCACAGGACGACGCGGCTGACCCGCGTACCGCCACCCAGGTTGCACAGAAGCTGGTTGACGACAAGGTTGTTGCAGTGGTCGGCCACCTGAACTCGGGCACCTCGATTCCGGCTTCGAAGATCTATAGCGATGCAGGCATCGTGCAGATCTCGCCGTCGGCAACCAACCCGGCTTACACGCAACAGGGCTTCAAGACGACCTATCGCGTCGTGGCGACCGATGCGCAACAAGGCCCGGCGCTGGCTAACTACGCTGCCAAGGAACTGAAGGTGAAGAGCGTCGCGATCGTCGACGACTCGACCGCTTACGGCCAGGGTCTGGCAAACGAATTCGAGAAGACCGCCAAGTCGCTCGGCCTGAACGTGGTGTCGCATGACGCGACCAACGACAAGGCTGTCGACTTCCGCGCCATTCTGACGAAGATCAAGGGCGAAAACCCTGACGCCATCATGTACGGCGGCATGGACGCCACCGGCGGCCCGTTCGCCAAGCAAGCCAAGCAGCTCGGCGTGCGTGCGAAGGTTCTGGCGGGTGACGGCGTGTGTACCGACAAGCTGTCGGACCTGGCTGGCGACGCAACCGACAACATCGTCTGCTCGGAAGCCGGTATGGCGCTCGAGAAGATGGCTGGCGGCAAGGCGTTCGAAGCCAAGTACGAAAAGCGTTTTGGCCAGCCGATCCAGATTTACGCTCCGTTCACGTATGACGCTGTGTACATCATCGTTGACGCTATGAAGCGTGCTAACTCGACGGATCCGGCAAAGATCCTGGCAGCCATGCCGACGACCGACTACAAGGGCGTGATTGGCGAAACGACGTTCGATTCGCACGGCGACCTGCAGCACGGCGTGATCTCGCTGTACGACTACAAGGCAGGCAAGAAGACGCTGCTGGACGTGGTCAAGATGTAAGTATTCGCCCCATGACGGCAGGTGTTTGGCCTGCCGTCTACAGGTTGATGCAAGGCGTGCATTTCTTTAGGGATGCACGCCTTTTCTTTTGGGCGGTTGCGTGAGAGTCTAACGTTCGGACAAAACGATACAGGGGGTGACCGTGACTCGCATGAACGATGACGTGCGTCGCTGGATTGCAGAAAATCTGCTGCTGGGCGCACCCGGGCCGGCGCTGCATGCGGCCATGCTCAACCAGGGTTTCGACGCTGATGAGGCGGCCCAGGAAATCAACACCGCAATCGCGAGCCCGTATCTGCAGGGCAGCGCGCGACTACGCAATCGTTTGCGCAAGCGCGACTGGACCTTGTCCGTGTACGGCCAGCTCAACCGCATGCGTGCGAGCGGTGCGGCAGTCGAGCGGCGCGAGCGGCTCTCGCGCGACGAATTCCTTGAGCAGTACTACTTTCAGAACCGGCCGGTGATTATCACTGGCGCATTCGATACATGGCCGGCACGCACCCAATGGAATTTCGATTATTTCCGGGCACGCTGCGGCGATTGCGAGGTTGAAGTGCAGTTTGGCCGGGATTCGGATCCCAACTACGAAGTCAACCAGCCGAATCTGAAGCGCAAGATGCCGTTTCGCGAATATGTCGATCTGGTCGAGCGCAGCGGCGCGACCAACGATTTTTATATGACCGCGAACAACACTTCAATTAATCGCGCCTCGCTTGCGGCACTGTGGCAGGACGCTCCGACCATTCGCGAGTATCTCGATCCCGCTTCACCGGATACCGGCTTTTTCTGGTTCGGTCCGGCCGGCACGAAGACACCGTTTCACCACGATCTGACCAACAATTTTATGGCGCAGGTGATAGGACGCAAGCGGGTCAAGCTGATTCCCATGTCGGATACGCCGTATATGTATAACCACTTGCACTGTTATTCGCAGGTGGACGGCAGCACCATCGACGTGGCGCGCTTTCCGGCCTTGCAACAGGCGAACCTGATTGAATGCACGATAGGCCCGGGGGATCTGCTATTTCTGCCAATCGGCTGGTGGCATTACGTGGAAGGACTCGAGGCTTCGGTGACGATGACCTATACGAATTTCGTCGTCCGCAACGATTTCTGCAATAGCTACGACACTTATAACGAGCTATAAAAAAAAGAGCGGACCGGTGTTGCCCGGTCCGCTGCCCCCCTGGTACTGCTTTTTCTTCTTCTTTTGCTGCCTTTATTTTTTCGGCAACAGGCCGCCCAGCAGGCCGCCCGAGTTGCTGCCGGAGTTGCCGCTTCCGGAGTTGGTGCCGGAGCCAACACCTGAGGTTGCGCCTGTCAGGCCGCTCGTCAGCGAGTTGACGAGGCCGGTCACCGGCGAGAGCAGGTTGGCGCTGCCGCTGGCCGAGCCGGATCCGCTTGCCGAACCGGAGACCGTCACGCTGCCGGTCACGGAGCCCAAGGCGCCGGTGAGCGCCGAGACCGCTGACGTAACCGGGGCCAGCAGATTCCCCACCCCGCCTGCGCCGCCCGTACCGCCTGCCGCGCTACCGAGTCCACCGGTCACCGACGTGAGGACGCCTGTCAGCGGCGCGAGCGGACCACCTGATCCACCGAGGCTGCCCGTCAACGACGAGGTGACCGAAGTCAACACGCCGGTGACCGGCGCGAGCGGGTTGCCGGAGCCGCCTCCCGAGAGACCGCCGCTCAGCGTGCCGGGCAGGGCCGTCAGGATGTTGGTGATCGGCGCCAGCGGCGTGCCGCTGAGCGGATTGCTCGTGCCGATAAGGATGCCGGTGATCGGCGCCAACGGGTTGCTGCTGCCTGCGCCGCTCGTCAGCAGGCCACCCGCCGACGTGACCGTGTCGCCGAGTTTGGTGACGACGTCGCCGAGGTTTTGGCCGATCGGATTGGTGGTGGCGCCGCTGATCTTGTCGCCGGCGCTGCTCAGCCCGTGACCGACCGTCGACAACAGGCCGTTTAGCGGCGCGCCGAGTCCGGTCGCATCGCCAACGGTTTGGGTCGTCTGTGCGAGCGTGGTGGTGATCGGGTTAATGGCTGTACTGACCGATTGGGTGACCTGCTCGATCGGGGCGGTAGCCAGCGTCGTGCCGAGGGCAGTGCCGAGTCCGCTGACAGCGTTGCCGACTGCCGAGACGGTCGTGCCGAGCGGTGTGGTCAAGGGGCTGAGCGCAGCGGTCTTGCCGCCGCCCAGGCTGGTGACGAGTTGACCCGTGCTGTTGACCGCCTGGCCCACGTCGTAGACGAGGTTGCTGCTGCTCGACAAGGTTACGCCGAGCGGATTGGTCGAGACGCCCAACTGGCCGAGGCCATTGGTGGTGCCCGTGCCGACTGCGGTGACGCCGTTGCCGAGATTCGTCACGATATTGCCCAGCGCAGTGGTGGTTGCGGAGTTGGTGCCGGGGATCGGCGTGAGTCCGATCTGGTTGCCCAACGAGGAAACCGTCTGCCCGGTCGCGCTGACGACGTTGCCCGTGTTCTGCACGACTACGCCGATGGCGTTGGCGCTGGGGGACGGGGTGGGTGTCGGC
>NZ_SCNV01000093.1 GCF_005503145.1 Burkholderia sp. 4M9327F10
GCTTAAGTCGTTGATTAGCTTTGGGTTTGGGGGCGGGCATCGTCGCTCTTTGGTTTCATAAATGGAATTTCATATTTCATAACTGAAACGAAGGGATCATAATGATCGCTTCCCAGTCTTGAGCGCCACCCCGGCAGCCAGCCATGAACCGACTTCCCGAACCCGGCTCCAGGCCCCGCGTCTGGGCCATCGGTATCAGCAAACTGCGCGACCTGTTTCGCGATATCGCCGACGAATACGACACTCGCGCCGATTTGCGGCTGGTGTCGCGCGGCTATGAAGACGCCGTCAACGAAATCGCGGCGGCGGGCAAGGAGCGCCCTGACATCCTGGTCGCGGCCGGCTCCAACGGCACTTATCTGAAGGCGCGCGTGGATGTGCCGGTCGTGCTGATCACGCCAACCGGTTTCGACGTGATGCATGCGCTGGCGCGGGCGCGGCGCGACGCGTCGTCGGTCGCGCTTGTCACGTATGGTGAGACGCCTGCCGAAGTGCGCCGCTTCGTGGCGGCTTATGGCATCGACGTGGTGTTTGCGTCGTATCAATCCACGCAGGACGCGGAGTCCTGCGTGCTCGACCTGCGCGACCGCGGCGTCGGGACGATCGTGGGGCCGGGTATGGTGACAGAGCTCGCTACGCGGGCCGGCATGGAGTCCGTGTTTCTCTACTCGCGCGCCTCGGTGCGTGCCGCGTTCGATACTGCGCTCGAAGTCGCCCAGGCGACCCTGGGCGAGGCGGTGCGCCGGCATCGTCTGGACAACGTATTGCAGCACTTGCGTGACGGTGTGGTCGCACTTGACGCGCAGGGCCGCGTCGAAGCCATCAACCAGCGTCTGGCGCTGGTGCTCGGCATCGAACCCGCTGCGGCGGTTGGACGCGCGCTGCTCGAACTCGCGCCCGATCTCGCCGGCGCCGTCCCGGATGACGAGGGCGAGTCGCTCGAGACCCTGCGGGGCATCAGCTACGTCGTGCATCGTGGACCGCTGGTCAACAACGGCGTGACGACGGGCACAGTGCTGACGTTTCAGGAGTCGCGCGCTGTGGAGCGGCTCGATCGCACGCTGCGTTCGCGGCAGCGCGCGCAGCAATTCGTGGCGCGCTACCGGCTCGACGATCTGGTGGGCACCTGTCCCGCGATCGAACGGGTCCGGCAACTGGTGCAGCGTTATGCGAAGTCGGACGCCACCGTGCTGATTCGCGGCGAGAGCGGCACCGGCAAGGAGATGGTCGCGCAGAGCCTGCATCATCTGAGCGCACGACGCGACTTTCCGTTTGTCGCGCTCAATTGCGGCGCGTTTCCGGAGGCCTTGCTGGAGAGCGAACTGTTCGGGTACGAAGAGGGCGCGTTCACCGGCGCGCGGCGTGGCGGCAAAGCGGGGCTGATCGAGGCGGCCCACCGCGGCACGCTGTTTCTCGACGAGATCGGCGAAATGCCCTTGCCGTTGCAAAGCCGGCTTCTGCGTGTGCTGCAGGAGCGCGAAGTGGTGCGGCTCGGCTCGACCGAGCCGACGCGAATCGACGTGCGGATCGTGGCGGCGACGCATCGTGAGTTGACGGCGGCCGTCGAGGGCGGCGAGTTCCGCGCCGATCTCTACTACCGCCTCAACATTCTTAACATTGCGTTGCCGCCGCTGCGCGAGCGCCTTACCGATCTCATGCCGCTCGCGGCTGAACTGCTATGTCAGGCGGCGCGTCGCGAGCCGCGTCTCGCGACGCGCATTCGTACGACGGGTGATGCGTTGAGCATGCTCGCGGCCGTTAGCGAATCGCTAAGTGCGCACGCATGGCCCGGCAATGTGCGGGAACTGCAGAACGTGATTGAGCGGATTACCGTCGAGCTGGCGTACTCGGATGAGATGGCGCTGACCCATGAGGTGTTGCAGTCGATCGCACCGGAATTGTCCGGACGCCAGGATGGGGCATCGAACGATGCTGCATTGACCTTGCGTCAGCGCAGCCGCCGGGTGGAAGCCGATGAGATTCGCGCTGCGCTGGAGGCGTTCAATGGCGATCGGGATCAGGTATGCGAGGCGCTTGGGATCAGCAAGACGACGTTGTGGCGCAAGTTGAATGCAACGGGGTGAGGGGCGCGCAGACAACCTGGAAACTGCTGATGGCGGGTTTGACCATTTGACACAAATCTGCAACGACTGGGCAATCACAGCAGCCTATGATGTTGGCAGCATGCATGTCCGCGAACGGCTACATGCTGCTCCCGCAATATCTTCCCCGTAAGGAGAACTGGAAATGAGCATCTTTGGTGACATCGTCAATAAGTTGTTCGGCAAGGCAAAGCCCGATCAACCGCCGCCTGCAGCAGAGCCGACACCTGACCCTGCAGCCGCACAAGCTGCCGCTCCGGCGGCCGCACCTGCACCGGCGCCGCTGACGGACGTCGATGTTGCGGCCGTGATGGACCAGTTTGTCAGCGAGAGCGGCCAGACGTTGAACTGGCGCACCTCGATTGTCGATACGCTGAAGGCGCTCGGCATCGACAGCAGCCTCGAGCATCGCAAGCAGCTCGCGCAGGAGCTCAAGTACAGCGGCGACACCAACGATTCAGCCAGCATGAACATCTGGTTGCACAAGCAGGTGATGCAGGCGTTGGCGGCGAACGGCGGAAAGTTGCCCGCGGATCTGGCCGGCTGATTGAAACAGGCGTTTGTGCGGCAACGCACGCTCACTAACAGCCCGCGAACGCTCGCGGGCTGTTTTTTTGGGGGGCGTTGTTTCAGTAAGGGAAAATGTACGGGCCAACAAAGCCGGTGCAGGGAAATTACTTAGGTATGCGATTGAATTAACTTCCTTCCACCGCGCGCAATACCGGTGTCACCTTGCCATGCTCATGCAGGATCGCCGGGCTCGCCTGCAGCAACGGCAGGTAGCGCGCCAGAAACGCATTGTCAGGCAGTTCGGACGAAAACAGACCGCTCACGCCCTGCGCGGCGGCGATCCGGTCTGCCGCGGTGGCCTTCTTGTCGTCGAGCGTCTCGTCGACATTGGCGATCACCGTCGAGAGTGGCGTGAGCCAGCGAAACCCCGAACCGTTGATCAGCACTTGCAGGAACGCAGCCGGCGTCACCGGGCCGAATTCCTTCTCGTACACCGCCCGCTCGTGGTCGAGAATCGACTTGTGCAGCGCCAGCAAAGGCCGGCGAATCTCCGACAGGAATTGAATGGCTTGCTGTTCGGTCATAGCTCGACTCCGCGTGTTTGGGGATAAGGCTATATGAGGCCATGCTAGCAAAATTCCACCTCGCGGCACGGCATCGGCGAACTTTCCGGGGCGAAGCTACAATTTCTTCGCCACCTCGTCATACCAAACAACAATCCGCAACGGAGTCCCCATGACAACGCTCAACATCAACGGACAGACGCATACCGTCGACGCACCGCCGGATATGCCCTTGCTGTGGGTTTTACGCGACCTGGTCGGCCTGACAGGCACGAAGTTCGGCTGCGGCATTGCGCAGTGCGGCGCATGCACCGTGCATCTGGACGGCGCAGCGGTGCGCTCGTGCGTGTTGCCGGTGGCGGCCGTCGGCGACAAAAAGATCACCACGATCGAGGCGGTTGGTGAAACGCCCGCCGGCAAGAAGGTGCAGCAGGCCTGGCGCCAGATCGACGTGGTGCAGTGCGGCTACTGCCAGTCGGGGCAGGTGATGTCGGCCGCCTCGCTGCTTGCGCAGAACCCCAATCCCACCGATGCGGACATCGACGCCGCCATGGCCGGCAACATCTGCCGCTGTGGCACCTACAACCGCATTCGTGCGGCCATCAAGCAAGCGGCAAAGGAGGCCTGACATGTCGCGAGGACTCCTTGATGCGCAAAACGGCGCGAGCGGCGCCAGAGCGGCCACAGGCGCGGCATCCGATGCGAACGGCCCGCATGACGGACCCCATAATGGCCCGCATTTCTCGCGCCGCGCCTTTCTGAAATTCAGCGCCACGGTGGGCGTGGCGGCGGGCGGCGGCCTGCTGCTCGGTTTCAGCATGCCCGCGCTAAGCCAGGGGCAAGGCCAGGCCCTGGCGGGCAAATCGGTGATCGGCGGGGACGCAAGCGAACCCGCACCGGCCGGCGTGTTTGCACCGGACGCCTTTATCCAGATCGATAACGCGGGCAAGGTCACGCTGGTGATCCCGAAGGTCGAGATGGGCCAGGGCGTCTATACGTCCATCCCGATGTTGATCGCCGAAGAGCTGGAGGTGCCGCTCGACAGCGTCACGGTCGACCACGCGCCACCCGACGAAAAGCTCTTTACGGACCCGCTGCTCGGCGGCCAGTTGACGGGCGGCTCGACCTCGATCCGTTACGCGTGGGAGCCGATGCGCAAGGCGGGTGCAACCGCCCGCGTGCTGCTCATCAATGCGGCGGCGCAGCAATGGCAGGTCGACCCGGCCACCTGTCACGCGCAGGCGGGGCAGGTGATCCATCCCGCCAGCAACCGCAGCATCGGCTACGGCCAACTGGTCGATGCCGCCGCGAAGCTGCCCGCGCCGCAGAACGTGCCGCTGAAGGACCCGAAGGACTTCAGGATCATCGGCACGGCGGTCAAGCGCCTCGACTCGCCGGAGAAGGTGGACGGCACCGCGCTGTTCGGCCTCGACGTGCGGCTGCCGGATATGGTCTATGCCGCGATTGCGACGTGCCCGGTGTTCGGCGGCACGCTCGCCAGCGTCGACGACAGCAACGTGAAGAAGATTGCCGGCGTGCGCCAGGTCGTCAAGGTCGACAATGCGGTGGCTGTGATCGGCGACCACACGTGGGCGGCCAGGCGTGGCCTCGCCACGCTCGATATCAAGTGGAACGAAGGGCCGGACGCGAAGCTCTCGATGAAGCAGATCGTCGACGATCTCGCTAACGCAGCGGACCACGGCACGGGTGCCGTGGCGCGCAAGGACGGCGACGTGGCGAAGGGCTTCTCGGACGCCAAAACGCGCGTCGACGCGGTCTATCAGCAGCCGTTCCTCGCGCATGCCACCATGGAACCGGTCAACTGCACGGTGCACGTGCGGCCCGACGGCTGCGATATCTGGCTGGGCACCCAGGTGCCCACGCGGATAGTCGACACGGCGGTGAAACTCACCGGTTTGCCGGCCGAAAAGATCACGGTGCACAACCACCTGCTTGGCGGCGGTTTCGGGCGCCGGCTCGAAACCGACATGGCCGCCCAGGCGCTGAAGATCGGCAAGCAGCTGGGTACGCCGGTCAAGGTGGTGTGGACGCGCGAGGAAGACATCCAGCACGACATGTACCGGCCGTACTACTACGACAAGATCTCGGCGGGGCTCGACGCGAACGGCAAGCCGGTTGCGTGGCAGCACCGCATTGTCGGTTCGTCGATCATGGCGCGCTTTGCGCCGCCCGCGTTCCAGCACGGGCTCGATCCGGACGCGGTGGAAGTTTCGGCCGACCTGCCGTATGACTTGCCGAACCAGCTCGTCGACTATGTGCGCCAGGAACCGCATGCGGTGCCGACCGCGTTCTGGCGCGGCGTCGGACCGACCCGCGGCACCTTCGTGGTGGAGAGCTTCATCGACGAGCTGGCCGCCCAGGCCAAGGTGGACCCGGTGAAATACCGGCGCGATCTGCTCGGCAAGTCGCCGCGTGCGCTGAACGTCCTCGATACGGCGACGCGCGCGGCCGGCTGGGGCAGCACGAGCCTGCCGAGTGGGCAAGGGCGCGGCGTGTCGGTCATGAATGCGTTCGGCAGCTTCTTTTCGATGGTCGCGGACGTCACCGTGGAGCAGGGCGAGGTGACGGTGAACCGCGTGGTGTGCGCGGTCGATTGCGGCATGGTCGTCAATCCGAACACCATCGAGGCGCAGGTGCAGGGCGGCATCATCTTCGGCATCACGGCGGCGCTGTATAGCGAGATCACGATCAGGGACGGCCGCGTCGAGCAGAACAACTTCACCGATTACCGCATGCTGCGCATCGACCAGACGCCCAGCATCGAAGTGCATATCGTGAAGAGCACCGAGGCGCCCGGCGGGATCGGCGAGCCCGGCACGGCGGCGCTGGCGCCGGCTTTGGCGAACGCGATCTACGCCGCGACCGGCAAACGGCTGCGGCAGTTGCCGGTCGGCAATCAACTGCAAACCGCGTGACCCCGGAGACCGATCATGATCAAGACATTGAAGCTTGCCGGGGCGGCGCTGACTCTCGCCTTGCCGCTTGTGGTGCAGTCAGGCGCGCATGCCGCGGACGGCGCACTGGTGCAGCGCGGCGCCTATCTGGCGAAGGTGGGCGATTGCGTGGCGTGCCACTCGGCGCCCGGCGGCAAGCCCTTCGCGGGCGGTCTGCCGATGACCACACCGATGGGCAGGATCTACACCACCAACATCACGCCCGATCCGGACACCGGCATCGGCCGTTATACGGAGGAAGATTTTGCGCAGGCGTTGCGCGAGGGCGTGGCGAAAGACGGACACAACCTGTATCCCGCGATGCCGTATCCGTCATACGCAAAGGTCAACGACGACGACGTGAAGGCGCTTTACGCGTTCTTCATGAACGGTGTGGCGCCGGTGCAGCAGGCCAATCGCGAGTCCGACATTCCATGGCCGCTCAATATGCGCTGGCCGTTGAAGCTGTGGAATGTGGTGTTCCTGGATAAAAGCGTCTATCAGGACAAGGCGGGCAAGGACGTCGCCTGGAACCGCGGCGCGTACCTGATCCAGGGCCTCGGCCATTGCGGCTCGTGCCATACGCCGCGCGGCATTGCGTTCCAGGAGAAGGCGCTGGATGAAAGCGGCAGCGCTTACCTGACGGGTGCGCCGCTGGACGGCTGGTTCGCGGCGAACCTGACGGGCGAGCATAACGTCGGCCTGGGGCGCTGGTCCGAGGCGGATCTCGCGGCGTTCCTCAAGACCGGCGCGAATGCGCATGCCTCGGCGTTCGGTTCGATGACCAGCGTGATCAACAACAGCACGCAGGCCATGAACGACATGGATATCGCCGCGATGACGACCTACCTGAAATCGCTGCCGGCGGCGGGCGGCACCGGTGCGCCACCGTATTCGTATGATGCGCAGGCAACCCGGGTCTCGTTGACGCGTCCGGCGAACAATGCGGGTGCGCGGGTCTACACCGAGTACTGCATGCATTGTCATGGCGTGGATGGCCGTGGTTTCGCGCCGATGCTGGCGCCCTTGGCGGGCAACCCGAACGTCATGGAGCACGATGCTTCGTCGCTGATCAACGTCACCTTGAACGGCACCGGCGATCTGGTGATTCAGGGCGTTCCCGCGCCGTATCCGATGCCGAAGTACGCGCCGGTGCTGAACGACAGGCAGATCGCGGATGTGTTGACGTTTGTTCGCGCAGGGTGGAACAACGGCGCCCCGGCGGTGAGCGCGGACGAGGTAGCGAAGTTGCGGAAGTCGACGCAGGCGGCACGGTGATGCAGCCCGCTAATGCAGCCTGATAGGCCGGCCTGGCAAGGCGGTGCAGCAACGGCGCCTGCTCCAGGGCTGTGACAAGAAACGAGCAGAACAGGCGGCAACCGTAGCATCACACGGTTGCCGCTTTTACTTCACAACCTCACCGGTGCTGTCCAACCTTCTGCCGCTTCTCCAAAGACCGCGCATACCAGGTGAGCGGAAAACACATCGCGAAGTAGATTAGCGCCACCATGCCGTAAATCGGAAACGGCCGGAACGCGGCATTGGTAATCATGGTGCCGGTCTTGGTCAACTCGGTGAAGCCAATGATCGAGGTCAGCGCGGTGCTTTTTACCACCTGCACGAGAAAACCGACCGTCGGCGCCACGGCGATCTTTTTGGCTTGCGGCCACACGATATAGCGCAACTGCTGGCCGAACGTCATGCCGAGGCTCGCGCCCGCCGCCCACTGACCGCGCGGCACCGCTTCGACGCAGCCGCGCCAGATATCGACCAGATAGGCACTGGTGTACAGCGTCAGCGTGACGATAGCCGCGGTCCACGGCGACACATCCACACCTAGCAACGGCAAACCGAAGAAAGCCAGAAAGAGCTGCATCAGCAACGGGGTGCCCTGGAACAGCTCGACGTACAGCGACACCGTCCGCCGCAGCCACGGCAGCGGCGATACGCGCATCGCGAGCAGTGCGAATCCCGCCACGCCGCCACAGACAAACGCGATCACCGACAGCAGCACGGTCCAGCGTGCGGCGAGCAGCAGATTGCGGGCAATGTCCCACAGGGTAAATTCGACCATGATCAGCGCTCCGTCGGGACAGTGCGCGGGCCGCGCCACGCCAGCAACATGCGCCAGCCGCGCGGCTCGCTGGGGCGGTGCGGCATGCGGCCGGCAAAGAGGCCGCGGCCGAGCCAGTTGAGCACCTGCCGCAACACGATGGAGAGCAGCAGATACGTCACCGTGATGATCACGTAGCTTTCGAACGAGCGGAAATTGCGCGACTGGATGAAGTTTGCCGCGTAGGTGAGATCGGGCACCGAGATCTGCGATACCACCGCCGAGCCGAGCATGACGATCAGCACCTGGCTCAGCAGCGCCGGGAACACGTTGGCGAGCGCCTGCGGCAGCACCACGAAGCGGAACACCTGCCGTGCCTGCAAGCCGAGCGCCTGAGCCGCCTGAAGCTGGCCGCGCGGCACCGATTCGATGCCGGAGCGCACGATCTCGATGGCGTAAGCGCCGAGATT
Organism: Burkholderia sp. 4M9327F10; assembly: GCF_005503145.1. GTDB lineage: Bacteria > Pseudomonadota > Gammaproteobacteria > Burkholderiales > Burkholderiaceae > Paraburkholderia. The sequence continues at coordinate 8,653 of NZ_SCNV01000093.1, forward strand.
GACGGTCATCGCAAGGATCGCGGCTTCTACTTCGTCGATATGCACGCCGAGGCTCGGCAGGCCGAAGAACACAAAAAACAGCTGCACGATAAACGGCGTGTTGCGGATCAGCTCCACGTATGCCGCGATCAGCGTGCGCGCCCAGCGCGGGCCGCCGATGCTGATACTGGCTCCGCCAATGCCCACGAGGCCGCCGAGCACGGTGGACACGGCAGTGAGCCCCAGGGTGACCGCCACACCGTGGGCCAGCATGCCGGCATAGACGCCGAAGCCGCTGAAATCGAACGCGTAACTCATGACAAACCGCTCATCGTAAATCGGTCTCCAACCGGGCCGCGCGGTGGGACCGGGGCAACGGCGCAACAGGGTTATAGGTCAGCCGGCAGCGGCGCCTGCAGCCACTTCTGCGAAATCGCATTCATCGTGCCGTCCTTGCGGGCGCGGGCAATCGTGTCGTCGATTTTCTGCTTCAGGCGCGGCTCGTTCTTGTTCAGGCCGACGTGATCGGGCGAACTGAACAGGGCGAACTTCTGCTCGGGATCGTTGGCCGGATGGCGCGCGAGGATCGTTGCCCCCACGTCGTTGCCGACCACCATCAACTGTACCTGACCAGAAAGAAACGCCGAAATTGCGCCGTTCGGATCGTCGAATCTTTTGATGGTCGCGCCCGGCGGTGCGATTTTGGTGACGCTCAGGTCTTCCAGCGTGCCGCGCGCCACTGAAATCGTCTTGCCGGCAAGGTCGCCTGCGTTTCTGACCACCAGGTTTTTCGGGCCGAACACCGCCAGATAGTAGGGGGCATAGGGCTGCGAGAAATCGATGACCTTTTCGCGCTCCGGGGTCTGGCCGACCGAAAGCAGCATGTCGGCCTTGTGGTCGGCCAGATAGGCCATGCGGTTGTCGCCGGTCACCTGGACCAGCTCCACCTTCGCGTTGAGCGCCTTGCCGATCAGATTGGCGACGTCGATGTCGTAGCCTTGCGGCTTCATGTCCGGGCCAATCGAGCCGAACGGCGGGTAGTCTTCGAACACGCCGATGCGCACCACGCCCGATCTGGCAATCGAATCGAGCGCATCGGCATGGGCCGCGGGCGCGGCGAACATGCAGAGTCCGACGGCGCCGACCAGAGCCAGGGTGGCGCCGGCCGTCGTCAAGGCGCGACGGACACGCTGGGCGCGTGAGGCAAGGAAGTCAGGAGCGGTCATGGTGGTTCCTCTGTCAAAAAAGCGGGGTATTGATCGGATGAATTCTGTGCAGGGTGGCCGCGTCGCGGACGGACTCGATCTACCGGCCGCGCATGAGCTAGCTATTGAGCTATCGGCCAGATTGGCGTCTTTCTGTAGCGTGACGGGTGGATGCACTCTAGGTTTGCCAAAAACGCTCAACAAACGAAATCTCTGCATGGACGCCATGACATAAGCTCATGCGCCGGGCGCCGTGCACGGGGAGACCCGGCCGGGCAGGGGCCGCGCGGCGCCAGGCCGTGCGCCATGCGCACCGTGCATGCCGCGGCGCGATCCGGGGAGCCGCGCGGTTTTTTGATCGCTTATGCTAAAGGCTTATCGGGCGCGCACAGCCGTCAGGCCGGCCGCTCTTGCGATGCATTTTTCTGATACCTGGAACCCGGACAGCGCCATGCGACGACTTCCCCCGCTAAATGCGCTGCAGATCTTCGAGACCGTTGCGCGGCATCGCAGCTTCACGCGCGCCGCGGATCACCTGTGCCTGACGCAGGGCGCGGTCAGCCGGCAGATTCTGGCGCTTGAGGACTACTATAAGTTTCCGCTTTTCAAGCGCCACGCGAAGGGGCTCACGCTCACGGCGGAGGGCGAGTTGCTATTGCCCGCGGTGAAGGAGAGCTTCGCGCGCATCGAGGAGATCTCCCTGCGTCTCACCCGTCAGCGCACCGATCTCGCCTTGAAAGTGCCGACCTGCGTGATGCGCTGGATGCTGCCGAAAATCATGCAGTTTCAGGCCGAGTACCCAGACCTGCACGTGCAGATCACCACCACCTGGCAGCATGACGTCGACTTCCAGAGCGAACCGTTCGACGCGGCGATCATCTACGGATCGTCGCCGGGCGTCGACGTGCAGGCCGTGCCGCTTTTCGAAGAACGGCTGACGCCGGTCTGCGCGCCCGAGCTGCTCCATGGCAAGCCGCTCGAGCGCGTCGCCGATCTCGCGCAGCACACCTTGCTGCATCCGACCCGCGACCACCGTGACTGGAGGATGTGGCTGGACCATGTAGAGGACCGCGAGATCGACGCAGGCCACGGCCCGAGCTTCGATACGCTCGATCTTGCCACCAACGCGGCATTACAAGGCTTCGGTGTGGCGATCAGCGATCTCGCGCTGGTCGACGAGGACGTGGCGGCGAGGCGCCTCGTGCGTCCTTTCGATACGGTGTTGACGACCGGATCGCGCTACTACTTTGTTTATCCGGACTGCGTCGCGCATCAGCAAAAGGTCAATCTGTTTCGCGAGTGGATCGCGGAACACTGGACCGAGCGTGCGGGCGGCGGCAATCGTCCGCCGCCGCCCGCCTGAATCGACCGGTCACGGCGCGAACGAGAGAAACAGATACGCGGCAAACAGCGACAGGTGCACGGTGCCTTGCAGGATGGTGGTGCGGCCGGTGCTGAGAGTAAGGGTGCCGACCACCAGCGTCAGCATCAGCATGACGGTTTCCTTGCCGTCGATGCCGAGCACCAGCGGTTGGCCGGTCCACAGGAACACCGCGGCGACCGTCGGAATGGTCAGGCCGATACTGGCGAGCGCCGAGCCGAGCGCGAGATTCAGACTGTTCTGCAGGCGGTCGGCGCGCGCCGCGCGTACGGCAGCAAGCCCTTCGGGCAACAGCACGAGCGCCGCGATCACAATGCCGACCACGGCCGGTGGGGCGCCGATGTTTTGCACCGCCGTCTCGACCGTCGGCGACAGCAGTTTCGCCAGCAACACCACGGCCACCAGGCACACCAGCAGGAGCCCGCCGCCGATCAGCGCCTGGGCGGAGCTGGGCGGCGCGGCGTGCACGCTTTCATCGGGCGACGCGGCCAGAAAATAGTCGCGATGCCGTACCGTTTGCACGAACACGAATACGCCGTACAGCACCAGTGACGAAACCCCCGCGAACGCCAGTTGCGACGATGACAGCAGCGGGCCCTCCCGGGTGGTGGTGAAATTCGGCATCACGAGCGTCAGCACCGAGAGCGATGCGAGCACCGCGAGCGTGGCGGCCGCGCCGCGCACCTGGAAGTCCTGCTCGCGGTGGCGGATGCCGCCCACCAGCAAGCAGATGCCGACGATGCCGTTGCACACGATCATCACTGCCGCGAACACCGTGTCGCGCGCAAGGCCGGCTTTCTCCGGCCCGGAGGTGAGCATGACCGAGACGATCAGCGCGACCTCGATGACCGTCACCGCAACCGCAAGCACCAGCGTGCCGAACGGCTCGCCCACCCGGTGCGCGACCACTTCCGCATGATGCACGGCGGCGAACACGGCGCCGGCCAGCGCCACGCCGACCAGCGCCAGCAGCAGGCCGTGGCCCGGTAGTACATACGCGGCGCCCAGAATCAGCCAGGCAGCGATGGGTGTTGCAAGGGTCCAGCGAGGCAGCACAGTCGATGTTGTCATCCGGTCGTTCCTTGTTCGAGACTTATGGTTTCGCCTGGGATCTTGCTCAGGGTACTGCCTGGGGAGGCCGGGTCAGGCGGGCTGGCCCTGCTACGTACGGCGCCCTTTGATGTCGGGTGAAGGGGCGTGCCGGCTCAAGCCGTGATGTCGATATACGTCAACATAAGTTGAAGCGATGGATCAGGAAAATGCGCTAGTACATTAGACTATAACGAATATCTGCCAATAACGAACGCAGGTTTTCAAGGAGACGTTGTGATTCGAAGCCAGGAAACCCTCAATCTGTTGCTCGACAGCATTATCCGTTTCGTGCGTGAACGGCTGGTGCCGAATGAGGAAATTGTCGCCGAGACCGATCAGATCCCGGCAACGCTGTTGCAGGAAATGAAGGACCTCGGCCTGTTCGGTTTATGTCTTCCTGAGGAATACGGCGGCCTCGGCCTGACCATGGAAGAGGAAGTGCTCGCCGCCATGGAACTCGGCAAGACCTCGCCGGCATTTCGTTCGGCGATCGGCAGCAACAACGGCATCGGTTCGACCGGCATTGTCATCGACGGCACGCCGGCGCAGAAGGAGAAGTATCTGCCGCAGCTCGCCTCGGGCGAACTGATCGGCTCGTTCTGCCTCACCGAGCCGGAGGCCGGTTCGGACGCGGCGTCGCTCAGAACCACGGCCGTGCGCGACGGCGATCATTACGTGCTGAACGGCACCAAGCGCTTCATCACCAACGCCCCGGAGGCCGGGCTCTTCACCGTGATGGCCCGTACCGATCCCACGGTGAGAGGCGCCGACGCAATCTCCGCCTTTGTGGTCGAGGCGGGAACGCCAGGGCTGTCGCTGGGCAAGATCGATCGCAAGATGGGCCAGAAGGGCGCGCACACCTGTGACGTGATCTTCGAGAACTGCCGTGTGCCGGCGACGAACCTGATCGGCGAGAAAGAAGGCGTCGGCTTCAAGACCGCCATGAAGGTGCTCGACAAGGGCCGTCTGCATATCGCGGCAGTGGCGACAGGCGCTGCCGAACGCATGCTTGCCGACGCGTTGCGCTACGCAATGGAGCGCAAGCAGTTCGGCAAGCCGATCGTCGAATTCGAATTGATCCAGGCGATGCTGGCCGACAGCAAGGCGGAGATCTACGCCTCGCGTTGCATGATTCTCGACGCGGCGCGCCGTCGCGATGCAGGCGAGCGGGTCACGAGCGAAGCGTCGTGCGCGAAGATGTTTGCGACGGAAATGTGCGGGCGGGTGGCCGATCGTGCCGTGCAGATTTTCGGCGGCGCCGGGTATATGAGCGAGTACGGGATCGAACGGTTCTATCGCGACGTGCGCCTGTTCCGTATTTACGAAGGCACCACGCAGATCCAGCAGATTGTGATTGCGCGTGAGATGCAGCGCAGTGTCGAGGGTTGAGAAAACTTGCGGACCGGGCTTGCCGGGTTAAACGGGCACAACCTGGAGCGATCCAGGATTGTGCCCGCTGCGCTGCATTGACCGGCCGGGTTATTGGCCGGGTTACTGACCGATCGCGCGGATCGTCAGTGCGTTCTTCACCGACGTCACGCCCGCCACGCCTTGAGCAGCTTGCGTAGCCAGATCGATCTGCGGTTGCTCAGGCACCGAACCTTCCAATGTCACGGCGCCGCTACGTGCACGCACCGTGATGTTGGTCACGCTCAGGCCCTTCGTCTTGGACAGAGCTTTGCGCACGCTGCGTTGCAGAGCGCGGTTGGATGCCTTGACTGACTTTGCGCTCGGGGCAGCCGCCGGAGCCGATGCCGCCGTTGCATCGCTGCTTTGTGCATAAGCGTTGAGAGACGCCACGACGATGAGCGCGCCACCGATGACCTTGATTGCCTGGAATGCTTTCATTCAACTTTCTCCTGTTGTCATGATTCATCACGGTTCCGGACGGAAACCGCAGGGTTGCACCAACGGGTACTTCGGGATCAAATCTGAGTGGAACGATGCTGCGAGCGATGCAAACCTGTCTGCTGATCAAGCGGGCCGAGGCACGCGCAAGCCGGTAAGGGCTGTGCTACTGGCCGGATGTAACAATACTCTACTTGAAAGAATTTTGAGCGCAGGTGTGCAGAGAACTGCTGCTTTGGCACAACGGATCGGTTTGCCACACCGGCAAGGAGCAGGTCATTGCGCGGCATTGCCACCTTGTACTGATTCGGCCTGCGCCCCAGCGCAGCGGGACTTCCCACGGCCGGAGGAAGTCCCGCTGGGGATAACTCGATAGCCCTGTACCGCCATGACTTCTGCCGCCATGACTTCTGCGTTGCTTCCCATTGTGCCGCTGCACCGTGACGATTTGCCGGTCGATACCATTGAGCTGGCCCGCTACATGGTCGGTAAGTATCTCGTGCGCGACCTCCCCGAAGGACGCATCAGCGGACGGATCGTCGAGACAGAAGCCTATCCGCTCGGCGATTCGACCAGCCATGCATTTATGGGCCTGCGCCCCTACAACGCCTCGATGTTTCTGGCGAGAGGTCACGCCTATGTGCGGCTCACATACGGCGTGTCGCTCATGCTGAACATGTCGAGCGAGGCGGAGGGCACTGGCGCCGGCATCCTGATCCGTGCGCTTGAACCGCGAAGGCCTGCCCTTGATGCAGGCACGCCGCCCAGGCGTCAAACTGCTGGACCTCGCGCGTGGGCCGGGCCGTCTCACAAGCGCGTTCGGTATTGCACAGGCGTTCGACGGATGGGATTTGTGCAGCGGCCGCGAGCTATGGATCGGCCGGATCGAGGTGGAGGACCGTCCCATTGGCGTCACCAAGCGGATCGGCCTGTCGCGCGAAATGCACCGGCCATTGCGCTTCTACGAACCGGGTAGCCCCTTCGTCAGCGGGCCGCGCAAACTGCTGACGCCGCTTCCTGCGGCCTGACGCCGGCGATTTTCCAATCCGGCGTTCCCGTTCCGGCAAGAGCGACCGGATTAGGGAGTCTTTGCTTAACAGTCCGCCTTCAATACTTACGAAACGGGTAATTGCTACGTCAAAGCTGACAGGTTGCCCATATCCACTGCGAGTTCCCAGTTATCCTTGCGAATCTCGCAAATATGTATCTCTCAATTAAGGGTTTTCCCTTGGGGTTGCGCTGACTAGACTGGAACTAATCGCTTTTCACATGGTGTGTCAAGCGAAATCAAAAAAGCCAAGTCTGGAGGTCAACATCATGAAGTCGCTCATTCAAGCTGTCGCTATTGCTGCATTGTTCGCCGCACCGGTTGCCTCGTTCGCCCAGGCCGCGGACACGACCCAGCAGCCCGTGACCCGCGCCGAAGTCAGGAACCAGCTGATTCAACTGGAACAGGCCGGCTATAACCCCGCCCGCGCCGACGACGCCACCTATCCGGCCGATATTCAGGCCGCTGAACAGCGCGTCCAGGCAGAAAACCCGCCGGTTGCGCAAAACAGCGTAGCGGACACGAGCGGTTATGGTACGGCGACGAGCGGGACGTCCGCCTCGGGTTCAATGCAAGCGGTGCAACCCGTCGCGCGTAGCCAGGACATCTATTTCGGCCACTAATCGGTCACTAATCGGCCAGTACGGATCCGTCAGTAGGCGGGCCAACGCTCAGGGGGCCGGCGTAGCAGCCGGCCAGAGCGGGATGCCACCGCAGTTGATGCAGATGGCATAACCGCTGATACGAAATTCAGAAACCTCCGCTGCCGCAAGGTAGCTTTGCCCAACCCGAGGCGGCTTGGGCTTTTTTTGCGTCTGCGCGCTCGCAGCGCAGACGGCTGTCTGATCTGCTTCAGCAGGCGGTGAGCCGACGCTCAGGGGTGCTCGCCGGTAATGTAGAACTCGAGCTGCTGAATGGTGAACTGCTGCTCGGCGATGATGTTCTTGACCAGGTCGCCGATGGACACCATTCCCACCAGCTTGTCCTGATCGATCACCGGCAGGTGGCGCATGCGCCGCTCGGTCATGAGCGCCATGCATTCGTCGGTGGTCTGCGTGAGATGCACGAAGCGCACCGCACGGCTCATGATGTCGCGCACCGGCGTGGCCTTCGACGAGCGGTCCATCAGCACGACCTTGCGGGCATAGTCGCGTTCCGTGACGATCCCGGCGATGCTTTCGCCATCGGTCACCACCAGTGCGCCGATCTGTTTGTCCGCCATCAGTTTGATCGCGTTGTAGACAGAGTCTTCGGCCGCAATCGTGTAGACGCCTTGAGTCGGTTTCGATTTGAGAAGTTGTGCAACGCTGGTCATGGGGCGGCTCCGTATCGCAGTGCAGCACGCCGATAGCTGACGTGCGGTCGTAGAAAACAGGCACTTTCAGTATAGGACGCACCCATGCGCCGGACACGCATGGCAAATACCTGTGGCGGAGCGCCAACGAAAGGCATAGGAAAACGGGCATTGCGCCTGCCGGGTGGTGCGTGCCGTGGGGGCTTGCAGGTGCCTGGCGCCGATTAGCGGTAAACTCCAGTTCCGTACTTTATCCCCGGTTGTTCACGGGTTCATGTCAGTGCCTTTGCCTATCGCCATGCCCACGCCTCAAGATCCGTCGAATGCAGACGGCCAACATAACGGCGAATGCGTCATTCTGGACGCGGTCGCCACGCTTCCCACCCGTTACGGTACGTTTACGTCTTATGTTTTTCGCGTTTGCGAAAGCGGCGCCGAGCATCTAGCGCTTGTGATGGGCGACGTCGCCAGCGGCGAACCCGTGCTGACCCGCTTGCATTCGGAATGCCTGACCGGCGACGTGCTCGGTTCATACCGCTGCGACTGCGGCGAACAACTGGATCTGGCGCTGCGCTATATCGCGGCCGAGGGCCGCGGCGTGCTGCTGTATCTGCGCGGCCATGAAGGGCGCGGCATCGGGCTGTCCAACAAGATCCGCGCGTATGCGCTGCAGGAGCAGGGGCGCGACACGGTCGAGGCCAATCTCGATCTCGGCCTGCCGGACGACTCGCGCGAATACGACTCAGCCGCAGGCATTCTGCGCACGCTGAAAGTCAGCTCTGTGCGGCTGATGAGCAACAATCCGAAGAAGTTCGACACCCTGGCGCAGCACGGCATTCCTGTGTGCGAACGGGTCGCGCTGGCGATCCCGATGCGCGAGGAAAACGAGCGCTATATCCGCACCAAGCAGGTGAAGTTCGGGCATTACTTCGAAGAGAACGAGTAGGGGAAAACTGCATTCGTCTGTGAGCCTTGATGCACAAGGTGCACTTTCTAAGCGAATCGCCGTTATCTTGCGGCTAACTCCTCGATGAGCACCTCAGGATGCCGCACCGCGATGTTCAGCAGCCGTTGAGCCGCTCCAGATGGCTCGCGTCGACCTTGCTCCCATTCTTGAAGCGTGCGCACCGATACGCCCAGCGCGACGGCGAACTGACTTTGCGACAGCCCCACCTTGCGGCGGGCTTCGCTCGCGGTGCTGACCTGGACAGTGGTAACGCGGCCGACTTGTCCAGCCTTCATCTGCTGGACGGCCTGCAGCAACTCCGCACCGATATCGCGCGACTTGTCGCGCTCGTTGAGTTCTTGTTCAGTCTTCGGCATGGTCAATTGCCTCTTTGATCGCCTTGAGTGTGTGGGCAGGGATGCTTTCCCGTGCGCTCTTGGCGTAGATGGTTAGCAACCAGATTTCGCCGTTCGCGAGCCGGTTGTAATAGATTACGCGAACGCCGCTACTCTTTCCGCTGCCCTGACGCTTCCATCGCACCTTCCTGCATCCGCCAGCGCCGGGAATCACGTCCCCTGAATCTGGATGTTGAGCGAGCCACGAACAGAATTCACCGCGCTCGTCTTCGGTCCAATAGTCGGACACGAGGTGTTTGAAAAGGGGTGTTTCAACTATTGTGAGCATTGGACGAACTATACGTCTTTGACGTATAAATGACAAGTGGTGGGTGAAGTCGCGGCTAAATGGGGTGTCCCGCGGTGGTCGCGTGATCGACGTCGCACCAGCGTACGCACTTGCTGCGTTGGTGACGAGCGCCGGTTGTCACGCGCAAGAACTTAGCAGGTGGGAAGTTGGGTGATGTAAAAATGGGTCAAGGCTCGTTGGTCCGTGTGAAAACGAGCAACGAGCGCGCAATCGTTTTGCTAGCAGACCTTGAAAAAGGCAAATGGAGACGGGATATCGCTGGCGTAGATGTCAGCAGCACGGTTTAAGCCGAGAAACTTGCCGCGGCACAGAGATGTTCGGGGTATAGGTGATAACCGCCCGATTCATCGTGACGGTTATCGGGGCGGCGCAGCGCGGCCCTCGCGCCAATCAAAAGTAGATGAAGTCCTCGTTGCTATCAGGCAGTGCGTACAGCACCTGCTGGAGCTGATGGAGGCCGGCGAGTTCCGCCACGCTGAGCAAGACCGCCAGCAACAGTTGTCCCTTGCGACTGTCACGTGTGTTCGCGGTGCTGCCGGCGGTGGCCGGTTGTGCCTGTCCCGCTGATGACGACGGCAAGGACATGCGCAGCAAAGGGCAGGTCGACATGGTTTTCTCCTGGATGAATTACCGTCCGTTCAGCTCGCAGCCGCTTCCACGTGAGGCAGCATTGCCGCCAGCACCTGCGCAAGCGGCGTGCTCCCGAAGCGCCGCTCGCCGACTCCGTTTTCCACATCGATGCGGCCATCGTTATGCGTCTCGTAGAGATCCGTGATCAACTGCGCGTGCTCAGCGCTAAGTCCCGCGCGCAGCAGCATCGGTGTCCACGCGTCGCGCGGCAGCTCATGCGCGGCCACCGGCCGTCCGCTTAGCTCGCCGAGCGTATGGGCAACGTCGAGCGCGCTGATGCGCTGCGGCCCTTCGATGCTGACGATACGCGGCGTGATCTCGCCGGCTGGATCGTGATCGAGCAGCAGATCGGCCGCGAGCCGGCCCACATCCTGAGCCGCCACGGTTGGAAAGCGCTTGCTGAGCGGGTGATGCAGGCTCGGCAGCACGCCGGCCTTCAGCACGCCCGGCAGCACACGCCCCCAGTTTTGCATATGCTCCGCGGCACGCAGAAAGGTCAGGTGGCTCATGAGCGGCCTTAGCTGCGTTTCGAGGTAATGAAACAGCAGCGTGATGCCGGTACCGCTATCCAGTTCCGCGCCATAGTCGGACAGCGCCAGCACGCGTGGCGGCGGATTGGCTCGCAGGGCCTCGACGGCGGTGTCGATCATGCGTCGCATGGTCGCTTCCGGCTGCGAGTCGCCTTGCGGGACCGGGCAGAGTATCTGCACGGCCTCGGCGCCTTCGATCGCGCGGGCGACCGAGCCGCGATCGGTCAGATCGGCCAGCGCGATCTCGCAGCCGAGTTTCGCCAGCGGCTCGCCTTGCTGTTCGCGGCGTACGACCGCCCGCACGGCGCGGCCCGCGTGGCGCAGGCGGGCTGCGGTGACGCTGCCGGCATGGCCTGATGCTCCGAAGATAACGAACACGTTGCGCTCCTTGTAGGTGGGGTGCACCCATCATAGGAGCGGGTCAGAGGGAAAACGCGCAGGGGCGGATGGTATCGAGCAGATCCGGATGGTGGTTTTCATCCGGCATGACATGGCGCGGCAACGCAACGCAACGCAACGCAACGCATCATTGCAGCATCGCACCGTCACATTACAGCCTTGCGCTGTTGCAACTGCTGCAACTGCTGCTGCGGCGGCATGCGAGACTACGCCTCGCCAAGCACTCCGGCCAAAAACACCGCACAATGCAGACGACTTCCATCGCGCCCCAGGAGGGACCGCCATGAACGCTGTGATTCCGATTCCGACGCCGCACTCAGGCTCGCGCATCACGCTGCGCTCGAGCGCAGGCCTTGGCTGGCAAGGCTTCGGCGCGGAGCTGGTGCAGGTGGCGGCAGGTGTGCACCGGATTCCGGCGCTGGGGTATCACCGCGTCGGCGTTCATGTCGGCGCGCCGGTCAAGGCGCGTTGCCTGTGCAACGAGCGGCGTCACGTGCGGCTGCAGTCGCCGGGCGACGCCGATGTGATTCCTGCCGGACTCGACGGCCAATGGGTCGACGAAGCCAGTTGCACGATTTTCAGCGTGTGGTTTGCCGAAGCCTTCGCGTGCAGGACGTTCGAGCAGCTCGAATTGCGCGCGAGCGAGGCGCAGATCCGTCCGCAGTTCCAGATGCGCGATCCGCGTTTTCAGCATCTGGCGTGGGCCTTGCGCGCGGAACTCGAAGCCGATGACGCGTCCGATCCGCTGTACGCGGAGAGCCTTGGCACGGCGATGATCGTGCGCCTGATCGAAGGGGCGCCAGCACTCGAGGGCAAGCGCCGCCAGCGGCTCGCGCCGCGCACGGCTGCGCGGCTGGTCGAGTTTGTCGAAAGCCATCTCGACCAGCGCCTCACGCTCACCGAACTGGCCGCGCTGGCCGAGTTGAGCGTGCCGCATTTCAAGGTGCTGTTCCGCGAGACGTTTGGCATGCCGGTGCATCAGTATGTCGTGCAGCGGCGTGTCGAGCGGGCGAGGGCGCTGCTGCTGCAAGGCACGCTCAGTGCGAGCCAGGTGGCGCTCGAGACCGGCTTTGCGCATCAGAGCCATATGGCGCACTGGATGAACCGCGTGTTGGGCGTGACGCCGCGGGACCTGGTGAGGCGCGGGGTGCCCGGCGTGCGCAGCGTTTAGCCGTCGGCGTTGCGCACGAGCGGGGCGTGGCCTGGCGAGTCTTTATAATGTCGCCTCTTTGGGATCTGTCCGGCGCCGTTGGGGCGCCTTCCGCCCGCCTCGCCGCTGTTGTCGCGGCACGCTACCGCGCGGCGCTATCGTCATGCGCATGATGGGAACCTGGGATACTGTCGATGGCCACCTCACTCTCGAAGCCGAGACTCGTCACACCGCTCCTGTGGGCGCTGCTGTACTTCGCGAGCGGCTACATCTCGCATCAGCTCAACGGACCCGTGCGCATCACCGGCTATATCTGGCTGCCGGCGGGCGTCACCGTAGCGGCCTTCATGCTGCGGCCGGTGCGGCAATGGCTGCCGGTCTGCGTCGCGTTTCTCCTCGCGCAGCTCGCCTTGAGCACCGTCGAGCAGGGCAACCTTTTCAACGCACTCCTGTTCGCCGTCGATGAAGTCGGCGCGGCCGCGCTCGCCGTCTGGCTCGTGCAGCGCGTGCGCTTTTCGCTCGAGGGTCTCTACTTCCTGCGCTCGGTGATCCTGTCCGGCACGCTCGCGGGCGCGCTGGGCGCAGTCGGCGGCGCGGCCTGGTATGCGCTCGTGCAGGGCGTCAGGTTCTGGGATGTCTGGTGGGTCTGGGCCGCGTCGGACTTTGTCGGCGTGGTGCTCGTCACGCCGGTGCTGGCGTCGTGGTCGCGTTTCCGCGCGCATCGCTCCGGCGATCACGAGCGCTTCGATATCGTGCTTGGCATCGTGTCGTTCGTATTGCTTGCCGTGCTTGCCATGCTGATCTTCGACGGTAACAGTGCCGCGAAATTCGGCATCGGCGTTGGGTTCGCGCTGACCTACATTCCGCTGTTCCTTACCGTGGTGGTGACGGTGCTGCTTGGAGGGCGCAGCGGTTCGTTGTCGGTGCTGATGCTGGCGATCGTCGTGATCCTGCAGACGGCGCAGGGCGACGGCGTGTTCGCGATGCTCGACGAACAGCGTGGCCGCTCGCTTCTGGAAGCGCAGCTCTATCTGGCGGTGGCGTCGCTGCTGGTGCTGACCGTCAGCACGCTAAAGACCACACGCGAACTGGTGCACAGCCGTGCGGCGATATGGCAGAACAACATGGAGCTTGCGCTCGCCAGCGCCGAGCAGGTGGCCTATGTGCTCGATCCGACCACCGGCCGGATCGAATGGAGCGGCGATCTCCAACTGGTGTTCGGCGCGGGCGCCGATGCCGCGACGCTCGCCAGCCTGCCGCAGGTGCTCGAGCGTCTGCATCCGGACGACCGCGAGGCGCTGCACAACTACTGGAGCGCCGAAGTCGCGGGCGAGGATCGCGAAGCGGTGTCGTTGCGCATCGTGCAGCCGGACGGCGGCACGCGCAGGGTGATCGATCGCGGCGCGCCGCTGATGGACTCGAATGTCGACGTGACCGTCGTGGCCGGTGTCTGGCAAATCGAGCGATCCTACGCGGACGCCTACGTATGACCATGACCGGCAGGACCGGGGTTCTGCTGATCCACGGACTCGGCGGTACGCAGTACGATCTCGGCTCGCTGCACAAGGCCTTCCGGCGTGCAGGCGGCGAGGCGCACATGATCACGTTGCCGGGCCACGGCACGCAGCCGGAGGATCTGATCGGGGTGCGCGCCGAAGCATGGCTCGATGCCGTCACCGAGCAATACCGGGAACTGGAGAGTCAATACGACACCTTGCATGTCGCAGGCATGTGCATGGGCGCGCTGGTTGCGCTGCTGCTATGTCATCGCGTCGAGCATGCGCGCGGCAAGCTGGCGTTGCTTGCCGCGCCGGTGTTTATCGACGGCTGGTCGACGCCGTGGTATCGGGCGCTGCGTCATGTGCTCTACCACGTGCCGGGCATGGCGGAGCGGACCAAGGTGGAAGAGGGCGAGCCGTTCGGCCTGAAGAATCCTCTGATCCGCGCGATCGTGAAAAAGAAATTCGAGCGCGGTGACAATTTTCACTATCCGTGGGTGCCGCTCGCGTGCGTGCGGCAGGTGGACCGGATGCGCGACTGGGTGCGCACGGCCGCCCCCGCTACCCGTTGCCCGACGCTGATCGTGCATGCCCGCGAGGATGAACTGACGAGCCTGCGTTCGGCGGAATTTCTGCAGGGTTCCATGCAGGACGCGCGCAGTGTGGTGGTTGAGAACAGCTACCACATGATTTGCGCGGATAACGACCGCGATCTGGTCGCGCATCACGTGCTCGACTTCTTCGGGTTCGACCCGGTTCACGCCGCGAGCCCTGGGGCGCGGCGGCGTGGGCAGGTGGTGGGGTGAGGGC
>NZ_SCNV01000094.1 GCF_005503145.1 Burkholderia sp. 4M9327F10
TCGATCACTCCGTTCCCCCGCCCGTTGCCGAGCAGGTCAGTGTTCTACGTGGGTCAATATTCGATGCAAATTACTGCGTAGGGTGGGTCAGGATTCCGCGCAAATCAACACCCCGATGGCAATGAGAAGCAGAACCGAAGCTATAACGGTGTCCATGGTACAAATCCCCGATAATCATTCTTTAGTTTTCGTATTCCGGTAAGCTCGGCAACGCTAGCAGGTGGGTATTGCACACAAACGTGCAGCCATCTGGCTGGCTAAGATCTTCGAGCTCGCAGTGCGCCCAATCGTAAGTCTGAAAGGCGTCGAATGGGCTGAGGCATTCCCGTCGCGTGTGTGGCCTGTTATGGCCATGCGAGAATGTTCGCCTCCGAATAGCCCACGCACTGAATCGCATCTGCAATAACGGCAGGCGATGCTGGATCTTGAGCTCCAGTTCGCGCCATTTCAGCCGTTCAGGCGCACGAGCTTTCACCTGACCATGAAGGCGACAACCGGTGCGAAGGCAAGTGCTAGCGCAGGGGCTGAACCGATCCCGCCACCTCACTTCGCGATTCAGTCGATATGTTCCAGCGACGAAGCGATAAGGCCATCCAGAGAAAGGAGCGACCCATTTCATGAACAGCCTCCCTCGGCTCATATGGACGCTGGAGCGTTGGTTTGGTAGCCGCTCCCGCGTCTCGTCATGTAAGCTTAAACCGATGACAGGTCGATATCGGGCTCGCTTGGTGCTTTTTGGGGCAAGGCCCTAGCTTTCGCGATGGCTGCAAGTGAACATGGAGCCGGCCAGTCGGGGAAGCTCTGGCACGGATCAACGAGAGTTACTTCGCTCGATGAACAACGATTCATATCATTTGGCATGTTGCGTCCAGCCAAATGTGCCAAGGCCAGATCCACTCATACTGCTGGTAGCTCGATACGCCTGATTCCCGGAACGTTCTCATTCGCACTTCAGGGCTTCTTTCGCCAGACATCATGCACGCAAATGCATAGCCCACTCTAGTCCCTCGTCCTCCGCAAGAAACTTGAGCCCCCACACAACGTCCCTGCGCGAGCAGCAGTCAACTAACGCCTGCAATACATTCAAGCGGATATTTCTCAAACTGCCAATCAGGTCTCTCACACCGTCTATCAGATCCAGCTCGAGCGAAACACTAACGTATTCGAGAATCGCGCGTTCGGGAACCGAAACCAGCACGTGCGGATGACGCCATGCAAGCGGCTTGAGCCCCTCTCCCTGTTTCATCCCATCATCGAATAACGAGTGCGAATAGTAGGAGCAGGCTAGCCGTTCCACCGCCCACTTTGGCATATCCCGACTTCCCGATCCCCACAGATCAACGCGGTCGCGAAAACGTAGATTATGCACGATCCGATGCCACTCAAGCGCCGTTCTACCGCCGACATGGAGCTCAGGAATATAGGACCGCAAATAGGCAATCGTCCCATCGACTCCAGGTTGGTCGCCACGTAACAGATAGGCGTCTTCGGACAACTGCCGTAGCCAGCCCTGATGCACGAGTTTGCTGACCTGATCCGCATCAATTTCAAGCGCCGCGAAGTACCGCAAACTGAGCGGCTGCGATCGTGGCGCGAAGTCCATCAGGAACTGCACAATTTCGGTCGTATTCGTCACTTCGGTTCCTCGCAGTTTCTGCTCCACTACGGCATCCGGTGTTTTTGCAGCAACGCAGGATAGACACGTATACCGGAGCGACCCAAATGACCGGTCAAACTGGTATAGGTCAGCTCGCTCGCGGCGAACACTATTTCTGCTCGCGTGCATTGCGCACCCGGATAACGTCGCGATTTAATAGGTCGATGTCTGCGAGTCCCGATCGTCCCATGCGTCTTGTGAGCAGGGGCGACTTGTCGTCGGGCGCCGGTATGACAGCCATACCTGCATGGGTGCCGGCGTCAGAAACAGCCGCGAACACGATCAATTCCCGCGGCGACGCAACCAGATGCGTCCTACTCATATAGCCGCGAGCGATGTACTCACGCGCCCTCACGACCAACATCCCATACGTTGCCACGATCAAAACCCGGCACGAAGAACGCTGAAGCCGGTTGCCGACGAGCGCCGCCGCGAACACGGCCTCACGAATACCGATTCCGGCGATGCCTGCCGCAACATCCAGCACGCACGGCAATTCGAATGCGCATCGGAGGAGGACCAAGGCGAGTTGCGATGGGTTCCACTCAACAAGTTCTGATGAACGGTCCCCTTCGAATTTCAGCCGTAAAGGCAGGGCCGAACGGCCGCGTACTTCAACATTTCGAAACAGCGTACGAATCGTCGCACGGTATACATCCAGAGCGCGCCCCGCCGAGAGATATCGGTATTTCGAAGGAAACGGCATCGCGCGAGATTCTTCGCCAATCAGGCGCCAGCCGACGTATCCGACAGACCGGCCCTCGCGTGACTCGCAACCGCGTGGATAGGGCGCGATGTCATGCACCGCACTTTGCAGCAACCGGATCGCGTGCGGACCAAGCGACTGGCCAGTCCTCTGTGCGGAGGCTTCATCCAGACTTATCAACCGTTCATGAGCGAATTCGAGCCATTGGGTGTAGGGATCGAACGACGCATCGATGGCCTCACGGAGCTGCCAGATATCCAGAGAGTCAGACAGTCCAACCGGCGCGCCAGCAAATGGCGACTGGCAATGGTTGCAATGAAGCGGCCGTTCGAACAACTCGCCAGCCGATCCATATTGTCCCAACGGGATCCCGCAAACGCAGCACCGGTCTTTGAGAGGGCACCCATGAAACGGGCAAACCTGCAATGCCGACAGCTGGAACCAGATCGCATGAAAACCTCCCTGCATGCACAGTGGGCAATAGCGCACGAGCGGTGCCCACAAAACCTCCTGCAGATGGATCAGCGGAAGCACGAGCGCACTTTCGGGCGATTGCCACGTCCATCCGAGTTGCGCATTCAGAAAATGGTCGTCGATCCATCCGGTTCGATAAAAACCAAATCCGGCACGAGATGATTTGTTACGTGCGAACAGTCGTCGCGCAAGCGAACGTCCGAGATGATTGAACGCAGATAGACGGAGCAGCACGCCAAACGAAGACTCACTCCTCAGGGGGGCCTGATCCGCGCCCGTCCAGGCCCAATTCGTCACTCGGTTTCCGGCCATGCTTCGCCGACGCCAAATGGCCTGCCCCTGAGCCGCGCTTTCATAAGACCTCGGCGCCCGTCAGCATGCCGCATACGCTCTTCCACAGACAGACGCGCTCCACGACTTGAGTCAGCGGGGGCTGGTCAGACTCGCACGGCACCAGTTCGCCCTGCTCCCCCTTCCATGCGTAGTACCGAGCGGGTTTGCGCCCCCGAGTGCGATACGACCATAGCTCATCTACCGGAATCATCCGGTCATGAGCAAGGACATAGACTTTAGGTACATCCGCCCACGATTTGCAGAGAAGAGAAACAAGCGATTCCGTTCCTGCAGCGAGCAGCATGTACGTGTCGGTATCGCTGTAGTCCACATCAGAATGATGGACAACATATGACGGCGAAGCTCGCGAAAGCCCTACTATCGTCCAGCGATCGAACGGCTCAATCAGTGCACCGGTGGCTTTTGCCTTCCATGAAATATCAGTAAAAAACATTGCGTTTCAGTTGGAGCCCCGCGGTCGGTGTGACAGTCGAGGTTATAAAATGGGTCGTAAATGCCGTGGCCTGAACTCTACCATAGCGCGACCATGCGCGCATGGACAGGGTCTCAGGAAAGGGCGATAGGGAACAGCGGCTCGTCGCGCTCGGACGCGCCATCCGTCAGAAGCGGCGGGATGCGGGCATTTCTCAGGAAGCGCTGGCGCATTACGCCGGAATCGACCGTAGCCATATGGGAAAGATAGAGCGTGGCGAGCGTAACGTCTCGGTGCTCAACGTGCTGAAAATCGCCGACTCGCTGAACTGCAAAGCATCCGACTTCTTTTTGACCTCGGATCTTTAGAATAGCCCCATTTTTTGTCCGCTTTAGTGCCCAGATTCAGGCCTTGGGCCTTGGGCCTTGGGACTTCGGCTAGATACTGGCGACCTGATTGGAACGCTCAGGTAAGCCAACAGCAACGAGTGCTGCGATGCGGCGCACGTGTGTCGATCGCCCCGCCAGCGGACATACGTGCGCTTCACCATTCAAACAAGACGCGGCTGGCACTCGTGGCGCGTTACGTCCTGCTTGACGTAACAACGCACGGAACCAGCTTGTCCTAATATCGTGCGCGTGATTACCGCACGCATCGACTGGTGTGCCCGCGTTCAATTTGGTGTAATGCCGGATTCGACAGATTTATCCGGAAGGGTCTCACATCAAGCAATGGAATCCGGTAGAAGATAGCCCTGCCGACCTCCTTGCCGTTATCGTTTCGACCGTACGCGCACACGCCACCTCGGTGCATCCAGTTCATCCGATTCCCCTCCAGCATCAGACACGCGAGATAGCTCGCAATCGTGACCAGCCCGAACGCGAAAATCGCGAGCCGGGTCCCTCCCCGATACACCTTCCAGACGCGAGGCGTTTGCTTGACAAGTTTCGTTAGCCAGAGCTGCAACCAATCCAGATCGTCATAACGGAAGTCCCTCGCCTCTGCGGCACGCAACATCTCACAAGCGAGCGCAAGGTCTGCCGCATTTGCACACGGTGGATTGTCAGCTCCACGGTTAGCAGGTGTCGAGTCCATCGTGCTCGCTACCGCATGTGCCCATCGCTGCAATCGCCTAGCCAGCACTCTCCAGACGGGTACCGGATTTGCCCTGTATTCGGGCGCCTCATTTCGCAAGGCATTAATATAGGGGGGAGCCTTGAGCCTGCTACGCCAGGAAAATGCAGTCACGCTCTTCCCTTCGCGTAAGCTGGCCAGGAAACGTGGTGACTCAGCGTCGACGGCATGCCTCATAACCATCTGATTAAGACGCTCACTCGCGATCGGATCTGAGAACGCGATCGGGCTCCAGAAGTTCAATTCGTCTGACACACGCCGACACCAGCGATCAATCGGCTCGAAAGCAGCGACCAGATTGTGCGTGTCTGCCTGCCAATCCAGCATGTCATGCGTGCGAATCGGCTCGCCCGAGACCGGCATCGAACACCATCCGCACTCGTATGGCCGTTGGCGAACAGCGACTCCCTTGTGCGCCATATGGAGGGGATTCATGGCACCGCAACTTTGACAAACCACTACGAGCGGGCAATTGTGCATTGGACATACCTGCAGCCACCGTAGCTGAAAAAAATACGAGTGGTATCCGACAGCAAAACACACCGGGCAATAGCGAAAACTGTTTGTCGCTACATAGTGATCTATCTGCCACCCCAACTGGTGACCGTCGCGACGCTTATAGCGGTCTCTGTTGCGAAACCGGCGCTCGAGACGGCCAGTGTTGCTCCAGCCTTCTTTTGTGGGCGCCGCGGCGACCGACAATCTGCCGCGGGGCAAGACCTGGATATTCTTCAGTTTGACCCAGTTAAACCAGGCGTACCTGAGCACCAGAGAACGGTCCGACTCATAGGGTAAAGCACCAAACCCTTCCGCAGAATTCGTGTCGCCCACTTCGCCCGGCTTATCCTGGTTCAGCGCTCTCGCGCTCAACGCTGCGTCACGCCCCTCTGCCTCGCTCTTCAGGATACGTACCAACTTGTACCCTCCCGTTGTCTCTTGCCCGACCCGGCTTCGAACTCCGAGTACCTCAGCCCATCTTTCCATATCTGCCACCTCGTCGTCTCCGCCTGAGCAGCCTCGGTCGCCTCGGCCGCCTCGGAGGTGTCGCTGTCGCTCATCGCCACCAGAAAATACCGTAGCGCCCCGAACAACAACCCCGGTGCGACGAAACTCATGTTGTCCTCTCCGTCACGCGAGCTTCCCGGATGCAGGTGGCCGAGTTCTTTGAGCACTACGCCGAGCGTGGTCACCTCTCCCGCGAGCCGCCAGTTCCTGCCCCACAGTTTCGGGGCGAAGAACTGCGTCCAGGTCATACCTCCAGAGCCAGCGAGGATCTGTTCGTCGATGGTCGTAAAGATAGCCAGAACATCGGCGGGAAATTCAAGGTGCCGAAAGTCGCGTTTATTGCCGAAGAAGCGCGGGATGAGGTCCTGATAAGAACCGTTCTTCTTGCTATCTCCTGCGAGCCTGAGTTTATCCAGTGTCTCGTTGAGTTCAGGTTGCTGTCCGACCGATACTGTAACGAGATAGACATCGTTCAGAAGCAGCTCGTTGTAGATGTCCTTCAGGAACTGCAGATCATGAGGCCCCATGTTCTGTGCCTCGTCAAGTAGCACGACCACTTTCCGCGAGTCCATCGCTAATGCATCGGTGAGGAGCCGCTCGACGATCCGTCCTCTGAGCAAATGGATCTGACCATTCCTTTCCGGGTGCTTCACAGTTCGCAGCCATCGATCCAGGAAGCCCTTGGTGTACCGGTTATTGGCTCTTGGCACATTAAACACATAGACCGGCAACCGCGGAAAATCCGTTGCGAGATAGCGAATGATCATCCGTATCGCGAATGTTTTGCCGCTTCGCGGTAGTGCGCCAAAAGAGCAGCTATCGAATCCAGCGACGATCAGGAATTTGACGACAGCGTAAAAACGTCTGATCGCCTCCGTCTCGAATGTGTATTTGTTCAGCACAGGATGCTCTTCGAGCAGTTGATCCCGGGACCTCACAAACCTGTGCACCGAATCCGCGTCCGTTGTGCCGTCCAGTTTGGCTCTCTTCATGTCAACGCCCCTTGGGTACACGGTTCAGGCCGAACGATGCCCCCGGTATCGGCACCTGTGACGCAGGCGCCGGAGCATGCGACGATATCTCCGGTACAGCAGGCGTTGGAGCAACGGGAACGTCCTCCGCTGCGCGTCGCTTACCTCTCCGGACTTGCTCACGAGGCTGTTCGGCGACTGGAGATTTGATCGATGAGTCGGTTACCGTACTGGTCGGAAGGTCGGACCCCGCAGGAACGGCCTGCCCTGCTTTTCGGTTTTCTTTGCGACCCCGAGTTGCAGTGCTCTTGGTCGGCCCCACCGCTGCCTTCGCGGTTACCACCTTATCGGCCTTATCAGCGTCGACCACTCCAGCGATCGGCGAGACGTCGGCAACCTCCTCAGGCTGCGGTGTTGCAGAAGCGGGCGCAACCGATGGTACGGACGGGTAGCCGTTCTGAATGTGCGGCGGGGACGACGTGTCAAAGCCCGGATTGGGCCCCTGATTTCTGGCCTCGTTCTGCGACAACTGGGCGAGCAAAAGCGCCTGCGCACCACCACCTTTTTTTCCTTCACGTCGCAAGCTCGCGACCTTGCTGGCCAGTTCATCACGCCATTTCCGGACTGGATCATTTCCCGACGCGCCAGGCGCGGCACCAGCCTTTTGCAGCAGCTTGCGATGTCTCCAGGAAATCGGCACCTTGCACCAGCCGCCACGCCCCTTTAGCGGCCCAAGGTCAGTGCCCGTGCCTTTGACGTAGGCCCGCGCGAACCGGCTGTCGCGTCGGCTGACGAAAATGCGGACTTCCCGCCCCACAAGGTCGAAGTTTCGAGCAATTTCCGTATTCTGATATTTCACGTGATCGACCTGGATATAGACGCCGTCGCGCTCATTGCCCGCAATGGTCCGGTCTTCGCTGTGACTTAGGAGCCGGTAGACAAGACGCGTCTCCTTTGGAATAGGTTGACTAAAAAAGCCGAGTTCCGGGTTTGTGATAGCAGCTTTCATCGCCACGACGGGACTGGACATCTGGTTGGCGTGCGATGACCGGAGGTTGTGCGCTTCGACAGCGCCATACAGAATCGACATCATGTCGGCGAGCCGTATACGCGATTCCACTGCCTTGGCCTCTGGATTATCCCGTCGTGGGTCGTCCAGCCCAGATCCGTACGAGGACGGTAGCCGAACCAGACCATGAGCTTCCATCTGGCCAATCGTCCGTTCGATGACATCGCGGATCCAGTAGCCACGAGACTGGCCGTAATGCACCACGCACCCGACCGTATCCACTACGTTCCCCACGAAGTCATGCGCCTTGTTGGCAAGCGCGTTGTCGACCCGAAGCATGAGGAAACTCTCCCAGGTCAGTTCCGGAACGAAGTGTCTCAAGAGAAACTTTCCGTGCTCGGTGTACTTCAGGTTGCCTTCAAAAAGCCAGTCATCATCGGGGCTTATCGCGCTGTGGATCGCCTCCAGCGCCGAATCGGCGCTTGCCTCCACCTCGAACTCCACTCCGACACCGAGGATTGCGTGGCTGTACTCGCATGCAAGGTACGCGATACTAAACCGCTGGATTGGCAGTTCAAACTCTTCACCGAAGTCGTTTGATACGATCAGGATGCATGCGGCCGGCACATCCTGGTAGTCGAGCTGGAGGAAAGATGCCGGTCCTCGAGGCTTGATCAGTCGCTGATGACCGGTACCTGTCGTCGGGCCGAACTTGGGGTTTTTACCACCCGGAAATTCAACTCCATGCTCGCGCTGGAGTGCCCGGATATAACGGCGAACTGACTGATACGCTATAGAGTGACGGACAAACGGATACTGGCCTGACGCTCTACCGTGGCTCTCCAGCCATTCCCGAAAGGCACGGTGTATATCCCTCATGCTATCGTAGGTCCGGGCGGGCTCCCCCTCTTCCGCCACGATGAACGAATCCAGAAACTGCTTGCTACCCGGAACTTCGCGCAACAACTGCTGGAAAGCGCCCGCTGTGCCCTTTGTCTTCAGACTCTTCAATGCCTTGACAGCTGCTTTGCGCTCATACACTTTCCTGCGGGAATACGGGATGAGCGCGTAGAAACCTATCATGCGATTGTTTTCGATCACGAGACATTTCTTGTAGAACTCGCGAGCCCTATCCTTACTGATGTGCGTCTGGGACCAGATCTCCTCTGCACTTTCATGTTTGGCAAAGAGCATGACAGCCGTCTTGCGCGCTTCATATTGATGTAGCAGTCCTTCCTCCTGCAGCATGCTGGCGTCCGGCTCGGGCCAGGTTTCGAAGGCCGGCACCCGGTCGCTGGCAACAATGGGCGGTCTTCCAAGCCGGCCACGACGGCTGCGACTGCCTTGCGTGTCCAGGATACCGGCATTGCCCGGCGCCGGAAGCAATGCCAGTTCCGATTCCGCCCGCTCCCTCAGCAACTGCATGACGTCAGGTTTATCCTCAGCGACCGTCCTCAAAATCGTGCTCGATGAAATTACGCGCATTTCGAGGTCAGCAAGCGCATGACCTCTATGAAGCAAACGTGCGATCGCACCTAACCCTGCGCCCCGGTCGATATCTGGGCGGCGGCCAAGCAGCTCATCGAAAGTCAGTCGTTCCTGCACCCGTAGTTCGCTGTCGAGCTCGGCCATATGATCCGCCCAGCTCGATAGTTGGCGGGTCGCGGAGATGGCACGGTTTAGTCTGAGCCAGTTGTCGAATTTGATTTCCCAGAACTGCAGTTCGTCGAGCCACCGCACCCGGTAGGTAACGCCAAGGGACTGGGCGCGCGCGACACACCGCTCATGCAGTTCAGCGCGCACGGAGGAAGATTTTTCCCGAAAGACTTTCCACCACTGTGTAAGCCCGGAAGTGTAAGTAATCACGAGATCGGCGGCTTCCCGCGGCAGTTCGTTTGCCCGCATGATTTCGTTGACCGAGTGCCTGTCGGCGATAAAACTCTCGACATCCCTGTCGGCAACCAGCTCGCAGAGCGTAAATATCAGCACGGCATCGCGCCGTATTACCGAATACCCTTTGGATTTGAAGAAAACACCAACGTATATCGAGTCCGGGCGATCCCCGCGCTGGTAGCTGATCTTGTTGAGTGTGGAGTGGGGATCGGGCTCAAACAGCGGCAAAACCACAGGAGCAATATCGTTCATGAGATAGGATTTCCTGAGAAATCGCAGGGACGAACGACCCCCTTGACTTTTCCGCAGGAAAAGCCAAGAATAATGCCGTGCAAGGGGTCCGTCCCGCGGAACTGGGTTAAAGGGAGTTGCGCCAACAACTCCCTGTTCTGCTTACAGGACATGGCATTGCTCTAGGTCATCTTTGTTCTCTCCTCTCCGTAGCACCCGAAACTGGCATTTGAGTTGCCGGGTGGGTCATCGCCAGTAAAAAATCTATTCCTTCGCGTCGAATCCGATATTTTGCATAATCATGAAATATTTTCAATATATTTATTTTCGCTATCTTATACATACGAGTTAGTTTCGCCACTAAAATACATAACACGTATAAATAAATATCGGATATTTAATAACGCACGTGTTTTGTTGCCCCTGAAACTGGGATGAGGGAGACGCGATACCGCGTTATCTCGCAAGAGAGGACATTTAAGATCTCTCATCGACTTTTACTTCGCATACCTACTTATATAATTTTGCTGAAATAATCCGAACACCACGGGTGCACGCACGCCGCTCGTGCATAGCCGGATCGACGCAGGAGCCTGTTGAGCAGGGGAACTCAATCCTGGGCTGCCACGAGGCAACCCGAAGTCAAATCGACAGTGCGGCCGAGGTTGTCGCGCCATTCGAGTTGCTGAACTTACGATCGAATTCCAGGCGGTGGTGCCGATACTCAACGAGCGAAGGCTGCACCCGCGTCCTATGCACGAGTGCGGTCTTCTAGTTGGTCGCGCTGACTCGTCGTATCTCAATTGGAACGGTCTCTGATATCTCATAGAACAGGCGACCTTGCCTTAGGCACGCGAGTATCTCTTGCGCTTGATCCAAGCTGGGCCGCCACCCGTGTTTGCGCTCGATGAGACCGGACAGATTACTTGTGCTTTCGAGAAACTGCAGATTGTGAGATTGCAGCACATGCTCTCCGCCAGGACAGGGTTCTTCAAGAACGATGCCGGAATTTCCCTACTAGGTATCGAAGACCTCACTTTAAGGTCAAAGCAGCTCAGTCACATCCGGGCTTGCGACTGCCCACCAGGCAGGGTCACCAATGCGCACAAACTTGCAGCTCATCGGCACTAACCTTCATACCTCCATCATCCGACTACGGTTTCCCCGAGCAGTCGAGCTCGAACAGCCGGCTTACAGCCGGAGGAAACCAGATGCAGAGACCTGTCTCGGCCTCGAGGAATGGGGCCCGAATGATCTTTACGCCCTGATTTGTGTACACAGAAACTGGCCGAGACATTGACCACCTGATTTGTGTCAATGCCGAAAGGTGCAACTCACCGGAGCCGCCTCCGTGTACACAAATCCCGGTGGTTATCGGAAGTGCAGCTAGATTTGGCGGCCGTTTGCGGGCCGGAATTTCCCCCCGGATTTGTGTCCCATCGATGCACGGCAGCCGGCAAGACGGGGCACAGCGTGACGCACTTTGGCCGCGCGATGTACGGGCTGAACATCGACACGTTCTGCGCGAACTCGAGTTCGGCCAAGGGGCGCGTGGAGCGCGCGCATCTGACGCTGCAGGACCGGTTGGTGAAGGAGCTGCGGCTCAGGGACATCTGCACGGTGGAGGCGGCCAATGCGTACGCGCCCTCCTTCATCGCCGCCTATAACGCCCGCTTTGCGAAGCCGCCTCGCGGTGCGTTCGATGCGCACCGGCCGCTGCGTGACGATGAGGATCTGGACCGGCTGATGACGTGGCGCGAGACACGGCGCGTGACGAAGGCGCTGACCGTGCAGTACGACCGGGTCATGTACCTGCTCGAGGACACGCCGGCAAACCGCGGGCTGATTCACCGCTACATTGACGTGTGGGAGTATCCGGACGGCCACATCGAGATCCGGGCCGATGGTCTGGTATTGCCCTGCCGGCAGTACGACCGGCTCGCGGATATCGACCAGGGCGCGGTGATCGAGCACAAGCACCTGGCGCATGTGCTGCGGGTCGCGCAGGCGCTGCAGGCGCAGCGTGACAACCGGCGCATCTCCGGTTCGCCGTCCCGTACGAATCAGGGCAAGCCGGTCCGTGAGAAGGAACGCCTGCCGGGCACGAAGAAACAGCGCGAGTTCACGCGGGCCGATCTCGACGAAACGATCCTGCAGTTCGCACAACAGCCGGAGCCGTCTTCAACGCCTGGCCAGCGGTCTGCACGCACCCGCTGAACCGGCTGACACGCCCTGCCCGCTCAGTCACCTCCTTCAACGCTGCGTGTGCTTCAAACCATGAAAGACAGGACCCAAACCAAGGTCAGAACCACGACATCTGTATTTGGCTGGCGCCACGACATCTCAATCTGGCCTAGACATTGGGTGTAGCAGCTATATCCTAATGTCGTGTTCTGGCTATTTACAGATGTCGTGTTTTACAACCGGCACGCGGCTAGGCGCTTCCAGCCCGAGGAACCTAACAAGACTCGCTCTCCCCAGATACCGGCTTCGAAGCTTCCCGGCACTTTGTACGCCGATATTCGGAAGGCGTCTGACCAAAATGCTCTCGAAACGCCGTGGCAAAGTTGGCCGCGCTGGTAAAGCCGGTCTCATCGCCTACAGCATTAATAGCAAGCGAGGTTTCAACCAGAAGACGCTTCGCCAGTTCCAGGCGCCTCTCGCGCAGATATTCAAACGGGGTCTTACCAATGTTTTTCCGAAATGCGCGCGAAAGCCGCTTCTCGTTGGTTCCGAGAAGTTTCGCAAGGCCATCCAGGGTCGGAGGATCATGCAAATGTGACAGCAGGTAGTCAATTGCAGCCTGCACAAGCGGCGCGTCCTCTGTGCCTTCCAGTTGCACACCGCCGTCCGGCTCAAGCCGCTTTATCCTTCGAAGATGAATCTGGATCCGGGCGACAACTTCAGCAGGCTCAAACGGTTTGATGACATAGTCAACGGCGCCAGCCCCCAACCCCTCCAGCCGCCTGTCCAGGTCGCCCAGCGAGCTCAGGAAAATGATCGGGATATCGCGGGTGTCGGGATGGGCTGCCAGTAGTCGGCATGCTGTAAAACCGTCCATGCGGGGCATTCGAATATCCATGACGATCAGGTCGGGCTTGCCGGCGAGCGCACGCTGGTAAGCCTGCATTCCATCCATAGCGACACTGATTCTGGATCTGGCACTCCGTAAGGCTTCAATGAGCAGCCTCAGCTCATCCAGGTTGTCGTCTACGACCAGAACATGAGTATTGGCGAACATGGCGAATGAACCTAATCTATCTGCCCCTGCCCAGCAGGATAGTCCTGAACCAAGGGAAATTAAATGCCTGGGATCGTGCACTCGATCTTCTGAGACACACCGCTACCGCAGCGGTCGCCTCATCAGGTCGTCCAGCAGAGCTGCATAAGACTCGACCACCTGCGGATGGTCAGGAAGATATCGGGCGATCAGTGTCCGCTGCCGCTCCCTATACCAGCCGGCGTGGTTGTCGTGCGTGGCAATCGCCTCGATCAGCCTGCGCGCGCCTTCCTCAACGTCACTGTCTTCGTAGTAATAGCCGAGATCCGGGCAAAGCGACGCGTTGTGTATGAGCGGATAGCCCTGCCAGCACACCTCAAGGTAGAGGTAGTTCAAGGGGTTCTCGAGCTGATGCGAGATCACAATGTCCGTGTTTTGCGCGAGAAACAGGGGTGTTTCATGACGGTCAGTGAACACCGCCTTGTGCTGGCGCACGATATCCAGCTGACTCATCAGTGACACGAACTCCGGACTGTCGTGCGCCAGCGCTGAGGCGTTGCACACCTGCAGCAGTTCGATGTCCTCGGGACGCTGCCGGTAAGCGAGTTCCGCGATGAGCACCGGATAAAGACAGAACTTCACGACGTTGATGTTCGGCTCGAGAACCGAAAGACGTCGTGCACCCACTCTCGGTCGATATTCCCCGCCGTGCGGTATCTCGGGAAACTCCCCGAGACGGGACGCTAGGAACATCGGGCTCCACACGAATGGCACGACGCGCGCGCGCTGCCGGCGCAGCACCTCCAGGTAGCCGCGATTCACCTCGATCTGCGGAATCATCCAGATGTCGTCGTATCGCTGGTTGACGAACAGATTGCTGCCCCACATTCTCTTGCGAAACAGGACGGCCTCGGTAGCCAGAATGTATTCGGAGCCGCAGCAATACGACACCAGTCGCGCGCCGCGCTGCTTGAGATAGTCGGTTGCGGCGGCGTCGATCTGCCCTCCTAACTCGATCAGAACATCCACGAGATCCTTGGCGACATCGAATGGCACCGTCGGGAGGGCCTGCTGGTCCCAAGGTAAGCTCTGCGTGACCGGCACAACGGTCGTATTGACGAGCATGACCCGCGCCACACCGGGACACCGCGCGAGCGCCAGTGCAAGGTAAACGGCATTCTGCTTGATGCCGTTGTTCCACATGGTTTCCCCTGCATCGTGCAAGCCGATTGTGATGCCAATCGACAATCCCTCTTTCGACGAACTCATGTCTGACACACTCCCATCGATCGCCACCCTGCTCGATCAATGCACGTAAAGCGCAGCCAGCGCTTCACTATAAGTTCGTACGTTTTCCTCGTACTCCGGGTCGAGCGTGCGCAGGAATGCATTGGCGGTCGTGCGATACGAAGCGAGGTTCTGATCGTGCCCGGCGAAGGCCCGATTCATTGCTCGCCCGCCCTCCTCGCAATCGAATTCGTGGTAACGGTAGCCACAGTTGCCAAGCAGATGCGAATTGTGAACCAGCGGATAACCTCCATAGAGCGCTTCGTAGTAAACATAATTCTGCGCGTTCTCCCAGTGATGACTCACGATCACATCCACGTGGTTTATCACCGCCTCAACAAACGGAAAGCGACCTTCAAAAGTTGCGATGCCGTGACGGACGATATCCAGGTGCGACGCGAAATTGTTGAAGCCCGCGTGCTCCTTCAGATGAAACGTGTTGTAGACACTAACCTGTTCGAGGATATTGGCGTTTTCTCGATGCGCTATTTCGCATACCAACATCGGAATGAAGCTGGTCTTGACCATGCATATATTCGGCTCGAAAATGCCGGCGCGCCAGCGCCGCTTCGACGGCTGATACTCAAAGCGCTGCCCCGGGCGCAGGCGCGCCATTTCGCGATCGAGAACGAGCGGGCTCCATAGGTGTGGCATCAAACGCACCGGTGCGCGAAACGTGCTTTCGTAGTAAGGCTTGCAGCTACGCTCGTATTCGGCTAGTGTCCATACCTCGTGATACGGCGCTCCACTGATTAGCAGGCCTTGCGGCTTATCGAAAATCATGCGTTCAATATCGATCACATAGTCATTGCCGACGCGCATCGACACAATCTTGCCGCCCCGCTCCCTGAACGCCACCGTCCATTCTTTCGCCAGTTGGGCGCTCATTTCGATCATGACGTCGAGTTTTGAAGCTGCCTCGTTCATGTCGATGATCGCTACCGGTGCACCGGCGAGAAAGTCCTTTGCGTCCGCGGGCGTAGCGTCGGATCCTCCCACCACGAGATAAGTCTCGGACACGATCGGCGAGCGCAGCAGCAGCATCACGAGGAAAATGCAATTCTGGAAGATGCCGTTCTCCCACATCGATTGCCCCCCACTCCTGCGCACGAAGATCGACACGCCAACGCGCAGGCCACGCTCGGTAAGCGGGCTGCGGAAAGATGTGGTCGTCATGCTCGAACTCCGTTGGCGACGAGGATCGGCGTGTCGCGGCACAGGTAAGCAAGCCTCGTAGCGTATTGCTCAACGTTGTGGTCAGCCATCGGATCGACCATCTGAAAGAGACGCTGCGTTCGCGACCGATACTCCGGCAAAGCGGCGTCATGACTTTGGGCCGCACGGCGCAACTGCGCGCCGCCCTCTTTCGCGTCGAAGTCATGGTAGTAATAGCCCACATCGCTCAGCCACGGCGAATTGTGGACAAGCGGGTAGTCACCGTACAGCGCATCAAGGTAGCCGTAGTTCTGGTCGTTTCCCCACTGGTGAGCGACCACGGCATCGCCGAACTGCACCATGAATCCAACGATGTCGTGCCTGCCATGGAAAGTTGCACGATGCGTCTTCACGATATCGAGCGAGTTGGCGAGATACAGCATGGTCGGATGATCCTTGATGTGGAGCGTGTTGAGCACGTGCATCGCCTGTATGCAGTCGCGCTCGACGCGATATGCCTCGTCGCACACCAGCATCGGGATACTGCACGTCTTCACGACCGATATGTTCGGCTCAAAAATGGCGACACGCCAACCGGATCGCTCGCCTTCCGGCGAAACCTCGCGTGGGACGTAGCCATAGTGAAAGCCCTTTTGGGCGACCTCGCCCGAGCGCGTCTCCACGAACTGCGGATGCCAGATGAAAGGAACCCTGTGAGCGTCGCAACGATGGATCGCGCGTAACATTGGCGCGAGCGTCTCATCTTTGGGCAGATACCATACCTCGTCACAGCGATCGGGACGCAATGCGGTTGCCGACTTGCCGAAGACAGCCGCTTCAGCGAGTGCGACATAGGGCTGGCCGCAGCAGTGGAAAACGACCTTGCGGCCGCGCGCGCGCATGAGATCGATCCATTTGCTGTCGAGCGCGCCCGCCATTTCGATGACGACGTCCACTTCGTCGGTTGCATCTCGCATCGGCATGATACGTAGGCCTAGCCCCCCGAGGTCGACCTGTGGCGGCATGGCGCCCTGGTCCCCGCAGTCGATTAGCAACACCGCCTTGACGAAAGGCACACGCTGCAGCAGCCGTGCGAGAAAGATCACGTTCTGTCCCAGTCCATTGGACCAGATGTTTTGGGAGGCGTGCGTCAGCACCGAAATTCCGATTCGCATGTTTGCACCGTTATCGTTCAGGTTGCGCTTGACGGAAAAATCCCGTTGGCGGATGTGCGATGCGTTGCAGCAAGCGCTTCAAGATCGGCAGCGACGTCAACAAGCACTGGCTCCCACTCCCTGAATTGCTTTTGTCGATACAGCCTGGTATTCGGATACCATGGGCTGTCGGGCCGTTCGAGTTGCCAGACCCAGTGCGGATTCACGTCCAGCAACACCCATGTGCGCCGGCCAAGCGCGCCGGCCAGATGCGCCACAGACGTACACACCGAAATGACGAGGTCGAGCGAATCGATAAACGCGGCGGTGTCATCAAAAGTACGCCACTCTTCAGAGAAATCGTCGATTTTGAAACCCGCAGCTCGCGCCGCAGCAATATCTTCGTGCGCACCGGGCTGGAGCGCATAGAACGCGACATCACGGATCAAGCTGCTAAAGTGGGCCACATAGCGCTCCAACCTGATGCGGCGGTAGGGATTGCGCTGATGCGTATGGCTCCCGGTCCATACGAGGCCTACCCTCAGGCGACGCTCGGCGGCAAACCGTTCGCGCCAACGCATTGCCGCCGCTGGGTCAGGCGAGAGATAACGCCCCGGGTTAGGGATGGTGTCTTCGTTTGTGCCGAACAGTAGCGGCAAACTCAGGAGCGACACTTCGCAATCGTAATACGGTAGCGCCTCTATCCCACCGCCGATTGTGCACAGGTCGCAATGCTCGCCGAGACTACGTTTGAGCAAAGCGCCCATCTGTGGAAACGAGTTCCAGACGAGCTGCCCACCTTCGCGATGCACGCGCTCGGCAAGCATCGGCACGTAGCGACAGAATTGGAGCTGGTCACCCATCCCCTGCTCGCCCCAGACCAGTAGCGTGCGGCCCTTGATGGATTCGCCCCGCCATTGCGGTTTGGTAAAAACCGGGCGGCCCGATTTCAATTCGCGTGCGCCCTGCCATCGGAGTTCGTGCCCTTCCCAACCAGTGTTGAAGTTACCGCGCACAAGCTGAATCGCGGCCAGATTGAAATGCATGGTCGGATCGTTCGGTGCGCATTCACAGGCTGCATGTGCTGCCTCTTCGGCTTCATCCCACTGCTGCGCCTCTTTCTTGAGCATCGCGTAATTGTTCAACGCCAGGCTATCGCTGGGTGCTAGCGAGACTGCACGCTGTGTCGCCACTTCGGCGCGCTCCAGTGTGGTTTCGCCGGGCCTGAGCCGCGAAAGGTTGATCCAGGCCGGCTTATACCCGGGATCGTCGACCACCGCCTGTTCAAGCAAACCGATAATCTCCGGATTCCCCGGATCGACTTGCATCAACGAGGCAGCCAGATTGTTTCGGAGGTGAGGATGGTCAGGCTCAATCACATAGGCGCTGCGGTAAGCTTTCAGTGCTTCCGCCTGGCGGTCGGCATATTGCAATGCCAATCCTGCTGCGAAATGCGCACCCGCGCGATCTGGCGATACACGCACAACTGCAGCCGTAATGCGAATCGCTTCGTCCACCCTTCCAGAGTCATACGCCGCGCTAACGCCGCAGATAAGGGCATTGTCATCGAGCGCGCGCAAGCCTTTAACCGTCTCATCGAGCAACGCTCGAACGGCGTCGCTCGATGGATGCTGCGTCGCAACGTCGACGAGATCGATAACACGTTGCCAGACAAATTGCAGCGAATTAAGGAAGTCGTTTTGCATAATCTACGATCTGGCAGCCGTACCGCGCGTCCACTGGCCGGGCACTTCCTACAAATCTATAACACGCCGTTCCCAGCATCAAGGCTGCATCGCGACCTCGACACGCCGGTTGCTCGCGCGTCCGTCCGCCGTCTCGTTCGAGGCAACCGGATCGGCCTTGCCGCGTCCGACAGAGACAAGTTTGTCCGCTTGCAGACCGCGAGCGCGCAGATAGGTTGCGACGGCAGCCGCACGTCGCTGCGATAACGCGACATTGGCCTCATCACTTCCAACCGAGTCGGTATAGCCCGTCACGGTGACTTGCGTGAAGTGCTTTTCGCTCTGCTCACCCAGCATTCTGTCGAGCACAGTGCGCGCCGCCGGAGTGAGGTCGGCTCGCCCGAATGCGAAGTACGCGTCGCCGGCCAAGGTCACTGTCACCACCCGCGGCTGAGCGTCAGCCACGCTCGAGATGACATCCACAGCCGCTGGCTCCGCTGCGACCGGTATCCCACACTGGAACACCAGCGAATTCGGATCCGCTTTTTCACGAAGTGACTTTGTCGACTCCAGCACATGAACTGACTGGTCACGGCAGATATGCGTGGCAGCCTTCATGCATGTATTGGGGCCGGAGAAAAGCCCATGGCAATCTACTTCGAACGTGCGAACACCGTTCTGCGGAGTCAACTCGTTGGCGCTGAACGTCGGACCTGATGCACTGGAACAGGCTGCAAGCGACAGAACAGCAAAGATGATCGAGATATCGAAGGGTTTCACGCTAACTCCCACTTGTTACATGAGAGCAAACGCACGCATTGCACCAGAACAACGGCGCACCCGTACGCTCGCCCTTTTCAGTCCGATAAGAACAATCGGCCTTGCCATCGATATTCCGATGAGATGCCTGGCCGACGGGAAACCGGAACCAGGCCTATGCCCGGTTCCAATCAAGGGCGATTACTTCCATTGATACAGCACACCGGCGCCCACAACGTGCTGGCTGCCGCTGAAGCCGCCGTTCAGCGTTGCCTTCAGATTCTCGGTAATGCGCGCCTGCATGCCGACCGCCACCGCTTGCTGACCGCCGAAGGCCGCAGTGCCAAGACCCATGCCGAACACGGCCTCCCGATCCATCTGCGGGATCGAAGCAACCGCTGCGGTTGCAGCGATGCCCTGGCGCGCCATCTGGTCGGTCTGCTGAATCTGCTGTTGCTGCTGCGCAACCTGATTGCCCAGGTTGTTCAGCGACGACGACATGGTCGACGAAACCGCATTCAACTGGTTGACGTTGACGGCGTCAGTGCCTTCCGTGCCAGGCGCAACGTTGGTGACCTGACGCTGCTGCGTTGAACTACCCACGGACACCACATCCGAACGTCCACCGTCCGTCGAATTCGCGCCGATTGCGACGGAATTCGAACCTGGTGTGACCGTCGGAGCTGCGGCGTTCGGTGCGCTCATATCGGCAGCGATACCCGAGTTGGCTAGCGAGCGATTGGTGTTGGTGCTGTTGTTTACCATCGACGTTGACAGCAGGCTCAGTTGGTTGTTGATGTTGGTCACGCCGGTTGACAGCGAAGCCACCGTGCTGTTCGTTGTGCTCAGACCGGTAGAGAGCGAACTCAGACCCGTCGAAGTTGACGTCGACAGCGCCGAAACGTTGCTGTTCGCGCTCGATAGGCCCGTCGAGAGCGAGCTGATACTGGTTGACGTCGACGTGGACAACGAGGCCACCGTGCTGTTCGTGGTGCTCAGACCGGTAGAGAGCGAGCTGACGCCCGTGGACAGCGAGCTGACACTGTTCGCGGTCGAGGTCGAAAGGCTGTTCAACGCCTGGTTCGTTGCGTTGAGCTGGCTTCCGTTGACTGCGTCTGTGCTGGTGGCCGAGAGCTGACCCGCCGCCAGATTCGTGAGCTGACGTTCAGCTCCCGGCGAGCCGATGCTCACCACGCTCGTCGGATTGGCACCGGCGAACGAGTACACCGAGCCGCCGATCGTCGCACTTGCCACTGGGTTCGGTGCAGCCGTTACCGAACCACTGCCGAGCGCCACGTCGTTCGGGTTGTTCGCTATGGCGTTCGAACCGAACGCCAGGGAACCTGCACCCGCGGCAGTCGAGCTGTTGCCGAGAGCCAGCGAGCCATCGCCGGAAGCGATGTTCGCGTTGCCCAAGGCTACAGCACCGTTGCCTGTAGCGGTGTTGTTCGCTCCCATGGCGACGGCGCCCGTCCCCGTTGCAATGTTCGGGTCGCCGATTGCGACCGCGCCATCACCGCTTGCCGTGTTGGCCGCGCCGATGGAGACCGCCTGACCGCCAGTGGCCAATGCGTTCTGACCCACAGCGACCGCGCCGTTCGAGTTGGCGTTGGCGCCGTCGCCCACCGCGACACTGCTTGCGCCGGATGCCGTAGCGTTGGTACCGGAAGCCAGCGAGTTGACACCCGTCGCGCCGTCGTTGTTGTAGTTACCTTGCTGCGTGCCGTTGTCGTTGACGCTGTAGTAGTGCGTCTTCGCTGCGGCAATCGCAGTCGAGGTTGAGGTCGACAGCGACGTGACGTTGCTGTTGGTTGTACTCAGCCCGGTCGACAGTGAAGCTACGTTAACGTTCGTCGTGCTCAGGCCTGTAGAGAGCGAGCCAATACCCGTCGAGGCGGATGTCGACAGCGAAGCCACGCTGCTGTTCGTTGTGCTCAGACCCGTCGACAGCGAGCTAGCCGTCGTCGAAGTCGATGTGGACAAGCTGGCGACACTGCTGTTGGTCGTGCTCAGCCCCGTCGACAACGAGCTGATGCCCGTCGAGGTTGAGGTCGACACCGAGGCAATACCGGTCGAAGTCGAGCTCGAGAGCGAGGCCACGTTGCTGTTGGTTGTGCTCAGGCCCGTTGAGAGCGAGCCAATACCCGTCGAGGCGGATGTCGACAGAGAAGCCACGCTGCTATTGGTTGTGCTCAGGCCGGTCGACAGCGAGCTGATACCCGTCGAGGCCGACGTCGACACCGAGGCAATGCCGGTCGAGGCTGACGTCGACAGCGAAGCCACGCTACTGTTCGTTGTGCTCAGGCCAGTCGAGAGTGAGCCGGCTGTCGTCGAAGTCGATGTGGAAAGGCTGGCGACACTGCTGTTGGTCGTGCTCAGACCCGTAGACAGCGAGCTAATGCCTGTCGAAGCCGACGTTGACAACGAGGCAATACCGGTCGAAGCCGAACTCGAGAGCGAAGCCACGTTGCTGTTGGTCGTACTCAGTCCCGTCGACAGCGAGCTGGCCGTCGTCGAAGTCGATGTGGACAAGCTGGCGACACTGCTGCTGGTCGTGCTCAACCCGGTCGACAGCGAACTGATGCCCGTCGAGGCGGATGTCGACAGCGAGGCAATGCCGGTCGAAGCCGAGCTCGAGAGCGAGGCCACGTTGCTGTTGGTCGTGCTCAGGCCTGTTGAGAGCGAGCCAATACCAGTCGAGGCCGACGTCGACAACGAAGCTACACTACTGTTCGTTGTACTCAAGCCGGTCGACAGCGAGCTGATACCCGTCGAGGCCGACGTCGACACCGAGGCAATACCGGTCGAAGTCGAGCTCGAGAGCGAAGCAACGCTGCTGTTGGTCGTGCTCAGGCCCGTCGACAGCGAGCTGGCCGTCGTCGAAGTCGATGTGGACAAGCTCGCGACACTGCTGTTAGTCGTGCTCAACCCGGTCGACAGCGAGCCGATACCGGTCGAGGTCGACGTCGACAGCGAAGCCACACTGCTGTTCGTTGTGCTCAGGCCCGTCGACAGCGAGCTGGCTGTCGTCGAAGTTGACGTGGACAAGCTCGCAACACTGCTGTTGGTTGTGCTCAGCCCAGTCGACAGGGAGCTGATGCCCGTCGAGGCAGATGTCGACAAAGAAGCCACGCTGCTGTTGGTTGTACTCAAACCCGTCGACAACGAGCTGGCTGTCGTCGAGGTCGATGTGGACAAGCTCGCGACACTGCTGTTGGTCGTGCTTAGACCCGTCGACAGGGAGGCCACATTGCTATTGATTGTGCTCAGGCTGCTCGAAATCGAGCCCATGCCCGACGACAGCGATGCAACCGTACTGTTCGTCGTGCTCAGACCAGTTGACAGCGAACTGATACCCGTTGAGGTGGATGTGGAGAGCGAGTAAAGCTGGCTGCCGTTGATCGCATCCGTGCTCGTTGCGCTCACCGCACCAGGCGCCACGTTCGTCAGCGTCACCGGAGTTGTTGCGCCGACGCCACCCAACGTCACCTTCGTATGCGTCGAATCGTCATACATCACTGCGTTCGACAGACCGGTGGACAACGAACCCACGGCTGTCGACGTGGACGTCGACAACGCCGTGACGCTGCTGTTAGTCGTGCTCAGGCCGGTTGACAACGAGCTAATGCCCGTCGAGGCCGAGGTCGACA
Source organism: Burkholderia sp. 4M9327F10 (assembly GCF_005503145.1). Classification (GTDB taxonomy): domain Bacteria; phylum Pseudomonadota; class Gammaproteobacteria; order Burkholderiales; family Burkholderiaceae; genus Paraburkholderia. The sequence continues at coordinate 22,757 of NZ_SCNV01000094.1, forward strand.
CCGATGCAATACCGGTCGAAGCCGAGCTCGAAAGCGAGGTCACGGTGCTGTTGGTCGTGCTCAGGCCCGTCGAGAGTGAGCCGATACCAGTTGAGGCCGACGTCGACAACGAAGCTACGCTACTGTTTGTTGTGCTCAAGCCGGTCGACAGCGAGCTAGCCGTCGTCGAAGCCGATGTTGACAGGCTGGCGACACTGCTGTTGGTCGTGCTCAGGCCTGTCGACAACGAGCTGATGCCCGTCGAGGCCGAGGTCGACACCGATGCAATACCGGTCGAAG
>NZ_SCNV01000095.1 GCF_005503145.1 Burkholderia sp. 4M9327F10
CACCAACGCCGACACCAACGCCGACACCAACGCCGACACCAACACCAACACCGACACCAACACCAACACCAACACCGACACCAACACCGACACCAACACCGACACCAACACCGACACCAACACCGACACCAACACCAACACCGACACCAACACCAACGCCAACACCCACCGGCACAATCACCTGCACCAGTCCCACCGTGGCTGCGGGCGGCACGACCAACGGGCTGATCACCGCCGATACGCCGACCTCCGACGGCACGCGCATGTTTGCCGAGAGCAGCGCGTTCAAGGTGTCGTTCATCACGGCGGCGCCTTCGGCGGACAAGGTTGTCTGGTCCATGCAGGATCAACTCGGCAACATCAAGGGCAGCGGCTCGTTCGCGGTCCCGAGCGGTGCGCAAACCAGCACGTTGTCGTGCAACGCCGCCGTGTCCGGTTACTTTGCCATCACCGCCACCCTTTCGAGCGCCGGTGGCACGCTGCCCGAGGCCGGCACCCGGCCAACCGGGATTGCGACATTCGGCATCCTGCCCAATCTGTCCGCTTCAATTCCGGCCGTGAGCTATGCGCATCAGGAGCAGCATCGCTTCGGCATGCAGGGCTTCAATGACAACGGTCCCATGCTGACCGACCTTGGGATCTCGCAGACAATCGATAACCGTCAGCTCTCCGCGATGGAGCCGAACGGTCCGAACACGTGGACGCCGTCGCTCTCGGATCTCGATCCGTTCTATACGAGCGGCAAGATCATGCGCCTGATTCGCCTCGACGGGATACCTGCATGGGCCAGCCCGACCGGCGCCTTCCAGGACGATACGAACGCACCGACCAGCGAGAGCTATTACCAGGGTTACATGGCCCGCGTCGGTACAGACTCGGTGGCGATTCGCCAGAATTATTTCCCGAATCAGCAAAACGACTACTATCAGGTAACGTGGGAGCCGCAATGGGTCGACACCACGGCCAACTTCGTCGCCATGTACGCGGCGGTATATAACGGCCTGCACTCCACCGACCCGAATGCAGTGGTGATGGGTACTACTAACGTATTCCCTGCCAACTGTACGACGGAGTGCACGCAAGGCTATCTACAAACCTATGTGCCACTGGGGCTCGGCAGCTATATCGACGGCGTGACCACGCATGGCTACTACAACGCGGGAACCTATGCCGCGCATCCACCGGAACTGTACGACACGGACCCGAATCCCGCTAACGTTGCGAACGCGCTCGACCAGCAGATGCGTGAGCTGCGCTCGGAGATGCAGTCGTTCAAGCCGAACATGCGGCTGTGGTCCACGGAACTGGGTATCAGCTACGATTCGGGCGCGGCATACGGCCCGAACTATCCGAGTGCGAACGAGTTGTACGGGCAGGCCGCGGTCGCGGTGCGGGCGCATCTGATCATCCTCGGCGAGGGCGCACAGGTGACCTACTTCTTCTACGGCGCGGACTATCCTGCCGATGTGGGAGAAGGCACTTTCTTCGACATCGTCGACCCGCAGGGACAATACGGCGCAACCAACGTGAGTCCGAAGCCGGAGGCGATGGCGATGGCGGCGCTGACCCGCGTCATCGACGGTACGCAGACCCTTGGGCATCTCAACGGCCTGCCGTCGATGGTCTATGGATACGCCTTCCAGCAACTGGGCGGCGGAGCGGTGATCACGGCGCTGTGGACGCACAACAATGCCGACTGGCCCACTTCCGGCGGCACGTATAGCCCGACCTATAGCACCTCCTATGCGCTGACCGTGGATTCAGCGGGGACCAGCGGGCATGTGACCGTGATCGACATGATGGGCAATCCTTCTTCCGTGGCGTATAGCAATGGGGTGGTGAACCTGACGCTGACAGAGTCGCCGATTTACGTCGTCTCTTCCAATGCGAGCGTGATGCAAAGCAACGTGACGGCGCCGGTCGGCTATACGGGGCAATAACAGGCGAGGGGCACGTGGCGCGGTTCGGTGCTGGGTTCGCGGTGCCTGAGGTAAGCTGCGAACCTTCGCCACCCCGTATGCCCGTGCAGTCTTATGAGTCCAACTATCGAGAGTCTCGTCGAGACATTGTCGCAGCGCGGCATTCAGGTTCCAGAGGGCAAGCGCAGGATCGTCGGCTTCGGCGACTCGCAGGCGCTCTCAGCCGAACTGATTGCGCTGATGCTGCAGGGCACGAAGCGCGGCACGTGCAGCATGCTGTGGTCGTGGGAGTTCGAGGGCGAGGCGATTCCGGCGGTAGGGGATATTGGCATCGTGGTCGACTACTTCGATCGTCCGGTCATGCTTCACCGGATCACGCGTGTCGAGATCGTTCCCTTCAACCAGGTGACTGCGGAATTTGCGGCCAGTGAAGGCGAGGGCGATCTGTCGCTTGCATACTGGCGCAAGGCCCATTGGGAGTATTTTCTGCGCGAGTGCGAGCAAATAGGACGCACGATCGACGAGACCATGCCGCTTGTCTGCGAGACTTTTGAGGTCGTGCAGGCGTGGTCCTGAGTTATCATGGGGGCCTACGTGACTGGCGAGAGAAGATGGATCACCATCGGGAAGCGTAGGGGTAGACCGCCGTTCGCCTGGGCATCTTGATCGTTCTCTTTGGAGACTTCCAATGACTGCCCCTATCTTTGCGTCTTCGCTTGTTCCCTCCGTTTCATGCGTCGTGCCCGTACGCCGCCGTCAGTTCGTCGCGGCGCAACCTCACGAGGCTGTTCACCCGTTGCAGCGTATCGGCCAAGGCGCCGTGACGAACGGGGGCTGAACCATGGTCGATCATCTTCAATGCGTGGTGCTGGACGGCAAGGCCGTTGCTGCCCTGGGCGAACACACCTTGTCTGCGCGTGTCGCCGCGCTCAAAACCGGCAATGGCGCCCGGACGCCGATTCTCGCGACGATTCTGGTGGGTGACGATCCGGCATCGGCCACCTATGTCCGGATGAAGGGCAACGCGTGCCGTCGCGTCGGTATGGACTCGCGGCTCGTCAAATTGCCCGCGGCTAGTACCACGCGGGATGTGCTCGCCGAGATCGACCGTCTCAACGCCGATCCCGACGTTCAAGGCATCTTGCTGCAGCATCCGGTGCCCCCTCAGGTTGACGAGCGTCGGTGCTTCGACCGCATCTCGATGCTCAAGGATGTGGACGGCGTGACGAGTCACGGCTTTGGACGGATGGCGCTCGGCGAACCGGCATTCGGCCCGGCGACGCCGACCGGCATCATGCGCTTGCTGGCGCACTATCAGATCGCGATCGCCGGTAAGCGGGCGGTTGTCGTCGGACGCAGCGCGATTCTCGGCAAGCCGATGGCGCTGATGCTCTCGAATGCGAACGCGACGGTCACCTTGTGTCATTCGAAGACCGCCGATCTGGAGGCCGAGGTACGGCGAGCCGAAATCGTGGTGGGCGCCGTGGGCAAGCCCAGGTTCATTCCGAGTGACTGGATCAGCGACGGCGCAGTGGTGATCGACGCCGGCTATCATCCTGGTGGCGTCGGCGATGTCGACCTTGACGGTCTGACGAGCCGGTGCGCCGCGGTGACGCCCGTGCCGGGCGGCGTCGGTCCAATGACGATTGCCACGCTGATCGCGCAGACAGTCGACGCCGCCGAACAGGCAATGCAAAGCCGCGCTTAGCACTAACCGTGATAACCGATTGACCAAAAAATATACACGCGTTAGCATCTTCATCATGATCTCCGCCTCCGTCTCCCTCGTTCGCTTCAAGCGCGCATGCTGTCAAAGCCTGCCAGAGGGAGCTTGCGTCTAGCGCGTCGATCCGCGTCACGTCTGAGCAAGTCCCTGATGGCCACCTGTTGAAGAACCGGTGGCCTTTTTGTTTTCTGCCTATTCCATCACCGGGAACCGCTAATGTCTCTCGCCTTGTACGACACCTGGTCGCGCGCCGTGCGCCCGTTCACACCGCTGCAGCCTGAGCATGTGGGGATGTACTGCTGCGGACCCACGGTGTACGACCATGCGCATATCGGCAATCTGCGGACATACGTGTTCGAGGATGTGCTGCGGCGCGTGCTTGCATTGAACGGCTATCACGTGCGGCACGTCGTGAATATCACCGACGTCGGGCATCTCGTCTCCGATGCCGACGAAGGCGAAGACAAGATGGAAAAGGGTAGCCGGCGCACCGGCGCTTCGGCGTGGGAGATAGCCGAACGCTACACGCACGCTTTCATGGCCGACTGGAAGGCGCTCAATCTATTGGAGCCGACCCTCTGGTGCCGTGCGACGGACCATATCGCGGAGCAGATCGCCTTCATTGCCGAACTGGAGCGCAACGGCTACACCTATCAAACGGCCGACGGTGTGTACTTCGACACCGGCAAGCAGGACGACTACGGCTATCTGGCGCGTCTCGATCATGCCGGCTTGCAGGCCGGCAAGCGGGTCGCGCTGGGCGACAAGCGCCGCGCCACCGACTTCGCACTGTGGAAGTTCAGCCCGCCTGACACAACTCGCCAGATGGAATGGGACAGCCCCTGGGGACGCGGCTTTCCGGGTTGGCATATCGAGTGCTCGGCGATGTCGGCGAAGTACCTCAGTCCGTGGTTCGATATTCATTGCGGCGGCGAAGATCATATTGCCGTGCATCACAGCAATGAGATTGCGCAGACTCAGGCCTGCTACGGCACACGGCTTGCCAACTTCTGGATGCACGGCCATTTTCTGACGCTGGATGCCGCGAAGATGTCCAAATCGAGCGGTGATTTTTTGCGTCTGCAAAGCTTGCTCGACCGCGGGATCGATCCGCTGGCTTACCGTTACCTCTGCCTGAGCGCGCACTACCGCAGCAAACTGCGCTTCAATCACGAGGCGCTTGAAGCCGCTCAGGCGGCGTTAGACAGGTTGCGCAAAGCGTATGCGAGCTGGCCTGCCGGTGGCGAAGCAGATGTGCGCTTCGTGGCGCGCTTTAACGCCGAGGTGAATCAGGATCTGAATCTGCCGCGCGCGTTGGCTGTTGTGTGGGAACTGGTCAGAAGCGATCTGCCCGTCGCAACGCGCCGGGCAACCGTCGATGCGTTCGATACCGTGCTCGGACTGCGGCTCGCCGACTGGCAGGCCGATGCGTTTGAGATTCCGGCAGATGTCGCGGCGCTGGCGGAATTGCGCGAGAAGGCGCGCGCGGCTAAGGATTGGGCGCAGGCGGATCTCCTGCGCGCGAGATTGAAGGCAGCGGGTTGGCAGGTGGAGGACCGCCCGGATGGGCAGCGGCTAAGCCCGATTGATGAAGCGGCTTAACGAGCGCAAAGCCTAAGCGATCTTCGGGGTGTAGATGACACAATGCCCTTGTGCCCTTGTGCCCTTGTGCCCTTGGCCGCGGCCTGGCAAGTCAACTGTAGGCCGACTGCGCTACGATCGAAACCTCTCGCTGCGCTCGCCTTCGCAGTTTCGCCGAGCAGCAAAAACGACGCCTCTAACGATGCTCCGCACATGAAAAACGCTCGTGCCTTCTTTGACCAGCTCAACCACGATTATTTGCAGATTCATCACAAGGAATGGGATCTGTTCTGGCTGACTCACACCGGCCAGAGCGACGACCACGACACCCAGGGAGCGGCAGGCCTCGCACGTAGAACTTTTCTCGCCGACACGCAACGTCTCGCGCAAAGCCGTGAGCACCTGGCAAAAGTCGAGGCGGCTGCTCCGTCGGTTGAGCGCGATGCGCTCGTGACCGGCCTGCGTGGCTGGATCGCAGCGTTCGAAGGCAACGCGATCGGCAGCGAGCGCGCCGCTACCTTGCTGGCCGAGCTGATCGAAATGGACGGGGCTCTCTTTGCGCGTCGCCAAGCCTACAAGATGCGCCATATCGGCGCGTCGGGGCATAGCGAGGAAGCCTCGCCTGCCACGCTGCGCGTGAACCTGGCAAGCAATCCGGACGAGGCGTCGCGCAAGAGCTCGCACGATGCCCTGCATGGGCTGGAACGTTGGGTGCTGGAAAACGGCTTCCTTGAAATTGTGGCCAGGCGCAATGCCCTGGCGCGCGAACTTGGTTACCGCGATTTCTTCGACTATCGGCTGCGCACGTATAGCGGCATGAGCCCCGAGCAACTCTTCGAGATCTTCGACGAGTTCGAGCAGAATACGCGCGAGACGCATTTCGCGGTGCTGGACCGCCTTGTCGTGGAGCATGGTGAGGAGACCCTGCAGCCGCAGAATCTGCCATACAGGATGCACGGTGGCGCGGCGGCGAAGACGGACGCTTACTTTCCCTTTGGCAAAGCGCTCGAGCGTTGGGCCGAATCGTTCCGGCGTCTGGGCGTGTCCTATCGCGGCGCGCGAATCCAGATCGATTTGCTGGACCGGCCTGGTAAGTTTCCGACCGGGTTTTGCGCGGCACCCACGGCGAGCTATCAGGACGACAACACCGGCTGGGTGCCGGGTGACGTTCGCTTTACCTCGACCGCGCGCCCGCAACAGGCCGGCGCAGGAATGCAGGGGCTTAACGTGCTGTTCCATGAAGCGGGGCACGCCGCGCACTTTTCGAACGTGGCGCTCAATTCGCCCTGCTTCTCGCACATTTTCACACCGAGTTCGCCGGCTTACCTCGAAGCGCAGGCGAAATTCTTCGACGCGCTGCCGGGCGATCCCTGCTGGATCAGACGGTACGCACGCAACGCGGCCGGCGAGCGGATGCCCGACGACATGATCCGTGCACGGGTCGAGTCGAACCAGCTTTTCCTCGCTTATAACGAACGACGCGACCTGGTGCCGACGTATTTCGAGCGGGCGCTGTATGGCATGGAGGAGGGCGAGCGGACTGTGGAGTCGGTGCTGGAACTGGCGCGCGCAACGACACAACGCATCCTCGGCATACCGAACCACACCGGCTATGTGCTGAGCACGCCGCATCCTGTCTATCATGACATCGCGGTGTACTACCAGGGCTATCTACTGGCGAAGATGGCGGCTTCGCAAACGCGCGCTTATCTGACGCGCTCGCTCGGCTATATTGTCGATAACCCTGCGGTGGGTCCGTTGCTTGCGCAGCATTGCTGGGCATCCGGCAACAGTTTGACGCTCGATGAAACGCTACGGAACCTGACGGGCGAGGGTTTGACTTCGTCCTGGCTGGCGGCGGAATGCAATCGTTCGCCAGAGGAAGCGTGGGCACGTGCGCAGGATGCCTTTAAGCACATGGACACCGCCGCGCCGCCGCCCGAGGCCGAGACGGACCTCGATGCGTCGATTTCGATCGTTCACGGGGCGCAATGCATTGCCACCAACGAGGAATCGCTGCCGGCCCTGTATGCGGCGTTTGAAGCATGGATCGAGGCAGAGGCCTGGCGAGATCGCACTTAGCACTTGTGCGAATGTCGACGATCGATTATAAAAAGGTGTCTCGGTCACAAGCCGGGACACCTCTTATCTAACGTTCACACGCGGAGGATGCTATGTCACCGTTAAACGTAATGCCGCACTGATTGACCTGTCCCATACGCAGCACGCGCCGTTTTCCCTTTGCCGGAACCGGCCGTATTGCGCGTCATGTTGTTTCCGCCGCAGTCCTCATCTCTCGCTTCACTTCGCTTCCACGCACCGTTCGGTCGTTCACGGGCCCAGGTCGTATCGCGCGTCATTGAGTCTTTGCAAGCCTTTGTCGGGTATTCCTCCACCGGAATAGCGCTGCTTATCCGCGTTTTCGCTCGTTCGAACAGCGCTTTCAACGCCGCGTGACGCACGCCTGATAAATCCGTTCGTGCCTCTTGTTGAGGGCGCGCGGATTCTTGCAAGCCTGCGCATCGTGCGGAAGTCCGAATACCCCTCGATAATCGACGCAGAGATGAACTCACAGCAATCTTCCTTACCGGCGGCGCAGCAGGGTCATTTTCCTCGACGCCGTGCCGTCGCGAGTGTGCCCGAGCGGCCCACACTCGATGCACTTGAAGCGCATTGGGCCAGTCATTGGCAAGCGCAGCACACCTACCGTTTCGACCGCTCTGCACCACGCGAAGCGGTGTTCTCGATTGATACACCGCCGCCCACGGTCTCCGGTTCGCTGCATGTTGGACATGTGTTTAGCTATACGCATGCGGACATCATTGCCCGTTATCGGCGTATGACCGGCAAGAGCGTGTTTTATCCAATGGGGTGGGACGATAACGGCCTGCCCACCGAGCGGCGTGTGGAGAATTTCTACGGTGTGACCTGCGACCCGGATGCGGCCTACGATCCGCACTATCGTGCGCCTTCCACACCGGCTACACGCCGTTCGCAGTTTGCGCGGATCAGCCGGCGCAACTTTATCGAGTTGTGCCACGAACTGACCGCCATCGACGAACGTGCGTTCCGCGAACTGTTCGTGCGACTCGGCATTTCGATCGACTGGAGCCTCAGCTACACCACCATCGACGAGCGCTCGCAACGTATCAGTCAGTTGGCATTCCTGCGCAACATGCAGCGCGGCGAATTGTACAGCCAGGAAGCGCCCTGCCTCTGGGATGTGACGTTTCAGACTGCAGTGGCGCAGGCGGAGCTTGAAGATCGCGAGATTGCGGGTGCTTACCACGATCTGCGTTTCATCGATAACATGTGCAACGCCGTCGTCATTTCGACGACACGCCCAGAGTTGCTCCCTGCGTGTGTCGCCCTGGTCGCGCATCCGGAGGACGAACGATATCGCTGCCTGGCGGGCTCCGCGGTGCGTTCACCGCTCTTTGAGGTCGAGGTGCCGGTGTTGACGCATCCGTTGGCCGATCCGGCGAAGGGCACGGGGCTCGCGATGGTTTGCACTTTCGGCGACGTCACTGACGTCATCTGGTGGCGCGAGCTGAGCCTGCCCACGCGCTGCGTGATCGGCAAGGATGGCCGTCTGCATGACGCGACGCCCGACTGGCTCCGCTCGCCGCGCGCCGGGCTGGCCTATGCGCGGATCGCGGGCGCCACCATTGCGCAGGCCCGCAGCCGGATTGTGGACATGTTGAGCGAAAGCGGCGAGCTGACCGCGCCGCCGCGACCGCTCATGCATAGCGTCAAATACTTCGAAAAGGGGGAGCGGCCGCTTGAAATCATCGCGACACGGCAATGGTATCTGCGCAGCGGAGGGCGTGACGGTGACATGCGCACGCAATTGCTTGAGCGAAGCGCCCAGTTGAGCTGGCATCCCGCGCATATGGCAGCGCGTTATGAACACTGGGTCACGGGCCTGAATAGCGACTGGCTGATTAGCCGTCAGCGCATTTTCGGTGTGCCGATTCCGCTGTGGTATCCGCTAGACTCTGCGGGCGAGCCTGATTACAGCAGACCTATCGCGCCGGATGCGTCGTCGTTGCCGATCGATCCGCGTTCGCATGTGCCCCGTGGTTACACTGAAGCGCAACGGGGCGAACCCGGCGGCTTCGCGGGCGAGGCAGACATCATGGACACGTGGGCGACCAGCTCGCTCACCCCGCAGATCGCGGGCGGCTGGGAGGAGCCCGACGGCTGCTTTGCGAATGTCTTTCCGATGGACCTGCGTCCTCAGGGGCATGACATCATCCGGACGTGGCTTTTCTACACGGTGGTGCGAGCCGGTTTGGAAGCAAACTGCGCGCCGTGGCGGCACGCGCTGCTATCGGGCTGGATTCTCGACCCGGATCGCAAGAAAATGTCGAAGTCGAAGGGCAACGTGATCACGCCGCTAGCGCTTCTGGATAGCTATGGATCGGATGGCGTGCGCTACTGGGCAGCGCTCGGCGGCCCCGGAACGGATACCGTCTTCGAAGAAAAGCAGATGAAGGTGGGCCGCCGGCTGGCGCTCAAGCTGCTGAACGTGTCGAAGTTTGCGCTGGGCTTTGCGGGGAATCCGCACGGCGCGATCACGCAAGCGCTTGATCGGGCGATGATGCGGCGGCTGAGCGCGGTCGTTGTGGAAGCAACGGCCGCGCTAGAGGCGTTCGAGTACAACCGCGCAATCGAATGCGCTGAGGGCTTCTTCTGGTGGTTCTGCGACGACTACGTCGAACTGGTGAAGGAGCGTGCATATGGCAGCGGGGCGCGGGCAGAGTCGGCGCGCAATGCGCTGGCGGCCTCGCTCTCCGTGCTACAGCGGCTGTTCGCGCCGTTTCTGCCGTTCGTTACGGAGGAATGCTGGTCGTGGTGGATGGAGTCGTCAGTGCATACGGCGCCTTGGCCGACGGCGGCGGCGCTCGATGCGCCAGGCGGTCTGGATTGCGATGTTTCACCGGAGATGACTGCCGCGGCATCCGAAGTGCTAGGCGAGATTCGTAAAGTCAAATCAGAAGCGCGGCTTTCCATGAAGGCCGAGGTGAAGCGGCTTGTGATTGAAGGTCCGCGAGCGCAGCTTCAGTGGCTTGAGTCCGTACAGCGCGATCTATGCGACGCAGGGCAGGTCAAGCAATTCGAGCTGAGCGTCGCGGAGGTTTTTCATGTGCGGGTCGAATTGACCTAGCGCGCTGGTAGAGCGGTGGCGCAAGTGCCGCGCCGTCGCTCTACTGTCCGTATCTGTTGTGCGACGGAGAAGATCCCGAGGGAAACGTGTTTCAGCTCTCTCAGGCCGATTAGCCCGCCAGCTCGAACTTGCGCCACACGCAGCAGCCTAACGCAGAGCCGGCCATTCAGCATTGCACGCTTTAATCGCTGCATGTATCTTGAGACAAACGGTTTGCGCGGACGGTCGCTGCCGTGAGTCGGACACCTCGGCACTCACACTTTGGAATGACTCATGTACCCATCAATCGAGCCCTACAAGCACGGATTTCTTGACACAGGTGACGGACACCAGGTCTATTGGGAGTTGTGTGGCAATCCCAATGGCAAGCCCGCAGTATTTCTGCACGGCGGTCCCGGCGGTGGATGCAGCCCGGATCATCGCCGCCTGTTCGACCCGGCGCGCTACAACGTCCTGCTGTTCGATCAGCGCGGCTGCGGCCGTTCTACGCCGAACGCCAGCCTCGAGAACAACACGACGTGGGACTTGGTGGCGGATATCGAGCGGCTGCGGGACATGATTGGCGTCGAACAATGGCTCGTGTTCGGCGGCTCATGGGGCAGCGCGCTTGGTCTTGCCTACGCAGAAACGCATCCGCAGCGGGTGAGCGCGCTGATTGTGCGCGGCATCTTTACGATGCGCCGTGCCGAACTGCTCTGGTACTACCAGGAAGGCGCGTCGTGGTTGTTCCCGGACCTGTGGGAGACCTTCCTCGCACCGATTCCCGAGGAGGAGCGAGGCGATCTGATGGCCGCCTATCGGCGCCGCCTGACCGGCACGGATGAGGCCGCGAAACGGCAAGCGGCCCGCGCCTGGAGCTTGTGGGAGGGACGCACGATCACCTTGTTGCCGAGTCCGGAGCTTGAGCAGCACTTCGGCGACGACGATTACGCGCTCGCCTTCGCGCGAATCGAGAACCACTATTTCGTCAATGAGGGTTTCGTCGAGGAAGGCCAACTGATTCGCGACGCGCACCGTCTCGCCGATATCCCCGGCGTAATCGTGCAAGGCCGCTATGACGTGGCCACGCCTGCCCGCACCGCGTGGGATCTTTCCAAGGCCTGGCCGAAGGCGACCTTCCAGCTCATTCCAGATGCCGGGCATGCCTTTAACGAACCGGGCATCCTGCAGGCGTTGATCGCGGCCACAGACCGGTTCGCCGATTAATCCAGCGGGTATCTGTACCGGCTACCGGTGAGCGAGGCCCGCTGATGTTGCAGCGGAGCTCGCTCAAGCCGACCAAAGCGCTTACTTCGCCTGAGCGCGGATCAGTCGAACGCCCCAGCCGGTGCGAATGGTTCCGTCGCTTTGCTGCAGTCCGGACAGCGCCTCAAGCAGGCGCTCACGCAGGCGTTCTTTGGCTGGCGCGGATAGCACGTCCACATCGTAGGTTTCAGTGAGCGAGTCCCATAGCTCGTGGGGAAGCGGCTCCCAGTCCACGTCCAGGTCTTCGAACTGCAGGTTGGTAAAGTCACGCGCGAGCAGCCCAGTCATGCCGTCTTCCGTGCGGGTTCGCGCGTCGCCGAACCGGAACCAGGATGCCTCTTCCTTGAGAATCGGCACCAGGAAACTGAGCAAGACGTCTTTCGCCTCGCCAAGCAAACCGGTCCGGCCAATCACGGTGGCGAACTGTCCTTGAGGACGAAGCACGCGCCGGATCTCGGTGACCACCTGCTCGATGTCGTCCATGAGCATGATGGCCATATGCGAGAGCACGCAATCGACGCTCGCTGTGTCAATGGACAGCGCCTGGGCGCGCTCTTTCAATAGCACGACGTCAGCTGGCAAAACGGTTCGCGCAACGTCCAGTTCACCTTGACTCATGTCGACGCCGATCAAGCGCAACGACGGCTGTTGCCTGTCCGCCAGGAGCTTGAGCAGATGACCGTCGCCGCAGGCGAGATCGAGCACGGCTAGCGGTGTCTGCGCGTCTGGAACGCACGCAGCGAGCGCGGCGTATGAGGACGCATATTCGGCAACTGTGGAATGGGCGCGAAGATGGGCGAACGCGGCGCTCGTTGCACCCGGCTGACGCTGATGGAAGTCTTGCAGATACGTTTCGGCAGGGGAAGGCGCGGTCATGCGCGGAGCCTCCGGACAGGTTATGCGCAATGCTTTATCGACATTGACAATTCGGTCGAACGGTTTGCGATTATCGGGCACCGCTACGGCTGTGACAATGGAAGTGGGGCGCGGAACGCGATCCTTGACGCATATGCGACGAATCAGGAATATTGGGCTGCCGGCGACAACCGGCGTTGTGTTTTTAATCACCGTCATACCCAAGCGGACGTGACCACCTTCATTCAAACCGCACGGCGACGTGTTTCAGGCATTGACCAAGCGGGCATCGACCCGCGCTAAAAGGCAAGCATGCAATTAGAAATAGAACCGTCTTCCGCAAATGGGCGGATCGAGGCTCTGGCGTCCACTTTGCTGGGTTCATTGAATGGCCGCGGTCGTTTTGCTGCCGCTCTGCATTCGTTTCTGGTGTTCGGCATCAAGCAGGCATGGGTCTGCCTGTTCGGCGGGCTGATGGTCGCCTTGCTCGTGGCAACGCATCTTTGGTATCCGGCCAATTGGCCTTTACCGCGCTACGATGCGTTGACGCTTTCGGCGATCGCGATTCAGATTGTCCTGATCGCGTTGCGTCTGGAAGAGTGGGACGAGGTCAAGGTGATCCTGTTGTTCCACATCGCCGGTACCTGCATGGAGTTGTTCAAGACCGCGGTGGGGTCATGGGTGTACCCGGAATTCGCGTATTTGCGCATTGGCGGTGTGCCGCTCTTTACCGGCTTTATGTACGCGTCGGTCGGAAGCTATATCACGCGCGCTTGCCGTGGATTCGATCTGCGGTTTTCCCATCATCCACCGTTCAAGGTAACGCTAGCGCTATCTGCGGGGATCTACGGCAATTTTTTTCTGCACCACTACTGGTTCGACTTTCGATACCTGCTGATGGCGTGTGTCGCGCTCGCGTTCCGGCGTTGCTGGGTTTACTTCCGAATCGGTGCGGCGGACCATCGCATGCCCATGTTGCTCGCTTTCTTTCTGATCGCGGTGTTCATCTGGCTCGCCGAAAACCTCGGCACCTTCAGTCACGCCTGGCTGTATCCGAGCCAGATGCAAGGGTGGGCCATGGTGTCGGTCGGCAAGCTGGGCTCGTGGTTCATGCTCACGATCATGAGTTACGTTATCGTCACCTTGGTGAATCGGCCGCGAGCGCCGTAGCGCAGGAGTCCGCCAGCCTTCCTCGTCTCCTGGGGGCTTTGCACCACCGCAGGTCTTACGCCCAGTGATCGGGCATGTCGCGCCAGACAAGTGCATCTGGCGATGGCAGGACTACGGTGTCTGCCGTCGGAATCCCGCTCCTGGAAAGGCCCGGACGACATCCAGCGTACTTGGCACAACTCTTGAATACAAGTTGCAAAAACTTGTACACAAGAGGAAATACGAGATGCGCGGCTGGACAATTTCTGACTGGCAGGACGCCTACCGGCGCGGTGAAACACCCGCCAAACTACTCAGCGAACTCGTGAGCGGGCTGGCTTCCGGCGATCCCGCCTGGATATCGACTGTCACACCGGCAGCGCTCGACGCACAGCTCGCAAGGCTCGATAGCAGACTCGCGGCGGCCGGTGGCGATCTGACGAAACTCCCACTCTACGGGATTCCGTTCGCCGCCAAGGACAATATCGACGTCTCCAGCTTCGACACCACGGCCGCATGCCCCGCGTTCGCCTACACGCCGGAACGCAGCGCAACGATCATCCAGCGGCTGACCGAAGCCGGCGCCATCGTCATTGGCAAAACGAACCTCGATCAGTTCGCGACCGGACTCGTGGGCGTGCGATCGCCTTACGGCATACCGGCCAACTCCTTCGATCCCGAGTACATCTCGGGCGGCTCGAGCTCGGGTTCGGCTTCCGTGGTTGCACGCGGAATCGTGCCGTTCTCGCTCGGAACCGATACTGCCGGTTCTGGACGCGTACCTGCGGGCCTTAACAATATTGTCGGACTCAAGCCCACCCGCGGCGCATTCAGCAACACGGGCGTAGTCCCCGCATGCCGCACGCTCGACTGCGTCTCGGTGTTCGCGACAACGGTGGACGACGCAGCGCTCGTCTACGACGTTGCCGCTGCACTCGATCTGGCAGACGGCCTCTCGCGCGAAGCGCCAGCCGCTGCGCTCGACTGGCGCGTTCCCGCCGCGCCGCGTTTTGCGGTGCCGGTGCAGCCGGAATTCTTCGGCGACGAACTCGCTGCGAAGGCCTTCAAGGCTGCGGTTGCACACATCGAAGCACGCGGGGCGACCTGTGTGCCGATCGACTTCGCCATTTTCGACGACGTCACCGCGCTGCTCTATGACGGCGCCTGGGTAGCGGAGCGCTTTGCGGCGATCCGCGAGTTTGCCGGCAAGCATGAGGCAGACATTCATCCGGTGGTGCGTAACATCATCTTCAAGGCGAAGGAATTCTCCGCTACCGATACGTTCGAGTCGATCTACAAACTGGCCGACCTCAAGCGCCGCGCCGATGCCTTGCTCTCGCAGTTCGACGCGCTGCTTGTGCCGACGGCGCCGACACACTACAAGATCGCCGAGTTGCTCGCAGACCCGGTGCGGCTGAACAGCAATCTCGGCAAGTACACCAACTTCGTCAACCTGCTGGACTGGAGTGCTGTCGCCGTTCCGGCCAACCTGCGTGAGGATGGCCTGCCGTTCGGGATTACCTTCATCGGCGATGCATGGCAGGAGCGCGCACTCGCGACCTTCGCCGCGCAGTGGCATCAAGCCACCGGCTTGCCTCGTGGAGCAACGGGACTGCCGCTACAGCAGAGTGCGGCAGAGCGGACGCCCGCAACCGGGGCAGGCGGCCCTCGCGGCACGATCCGTGTCGCGGTGGTCGGTGCACATCTGCGCGGCATGCCGCTCAATCATGAATTGACGAGCCGCGGCGCACTCTTCGTGGAGAGCACCACCACGTCCAGCGACTATCGGCTCTTCTCGCTCGCCAACACGACTCCCGCGAAGCCGGGGCTGCTGCGTTCCAGCGACGGTGCGCCCATACAGCTGGAGCTATGGGACGTGCCGAGCGCGGCATTCGGCTCCTTCGTCGCCGGTGTGCCCGCGCCGCTTGGCATTGGCACCGTGACGCTTGCCGACGGCAGGCAGGTCAAGGGGTTCATCTGCGAGCCATACGCCTTGCAGGAAGCGCGCGACATCACCGAATTCGGCGGCTGGGCGGCCTGGCTCGCCAGCCAGAAAGCGGCCTCCACACCATCCCATTCCTGATCCCGGGGCTGTCATGTTCGATACCGTCCTGATCGCCAATCGTGGCGAGATAGCGTGCCGCATCGCGCGCACGCTCAAACGCATGAACATCCGCTCGGTCGCGGTGTACTCCGATGCCGATCGCAACAGCCTGCACGTCCGGGCAGCGGATATCGCGATTCCGCTCGGTGGCAACACTGCCGCGGAAAGCTACCTGCGCGGCGAGCTCATCATCGCTGCGGCGAAGCAGGCGGGTGCACAGGCGATCATCCCCGGTTACGGCTTTCTTTCGGAGAACGCCGAATTCGCCGCACGCTGCGAAGCGGAAGGGATCGCCTTTGTGGGCCCTACGCCGCAGCAGATGGAACAGTTCGGCCTGAAGCATGCGGCACGGGAGCTGGCCGAAGCCGCGGGCGTGCCGCTCACACCAGGTTCCGGACTATTGGCCGATCTCGACGCCGCGCGTGAAGCGGCCAGCACAATCGGCTACCCCGTGATGCTCAAGAGTACTGCGGGCGGCGGTGGGATCGGGCTGACGCGTTGCAACGACGAAGCGGAACTGGTCGCCGCGTTCGAGTCTGTGCAGCGGCTCGGTCAGTCCTTTTTTGCCAATGGCGGCGTGTTTGTCGAACGCTTCGTCGACCGCGCCAGGCACGTCGAAGTGCAGATCTTCGGCGACGGACACGGCAACGTCGTCGCGCTGGGCGAGCGCGATTGCTCGCTGCAACGGCGTAACCAGAAAGTCGTCGAGGAAACGCCCGCGCCTCATTTACCGGCTGACGTCCGCGAGCATCTGCTGGCCGCGGCGGAAAGTCTGGGGCGTTCGGTCAGCTACCGTTCTGCCGGGACGGTCGAATTCATCTACGACTCCGCGCAGCAGACGTTTTATTTCCTTGAGGTCAACACGCGTCTGCAGGTCGAGCACGCGATTACCGAAGCGGTAACGGGCATTGACCTGGTCGAGTGGATGATACTCACGGCGGCCGGCACGCCGCCGGCGCTCGATCGTGAGATCGTGCCGAAGGGCGCCTCGATCGAGGTGCGCATATACGCGGAGAACGCGCTGCGCAATTTCGCGCCGAGCCCGGGCACACTGACCGAGGTCAGTTTTCCGGACGATGTGCGGGTCGACGGCTGGGTCGAAACCGGGGCCGAGGTGTCGGCTAACTACGATCCGATGATCGCGAAGCTGATCGTGCACGCCGACGACCGCGCGGCCGCGATCGCCAAAATGAAACGCGCACTGGACGCGACGCGCCTGTCGGGCATTGCGACCAACCTCGACTACCTGCGCCAGGTGATCGGCAGTGACGGATTCGGCTCGGGCGACGTGTCGACGCGTTATCTGGACGGCTTCACGTACCGCCCGTCTGTAGTCGAAGTGCTCGATGCAGGCACCTACACCACTGTCCAGGACTATCCGGGACGCGTCGGCTACTGGGACATCGGTGTGCCGCCATCCGGCCCGATGGATGACTGGGCTTTCCGTCTCGCGAATCGCATTGTCGGCAATGCATCCGCGGCGGCGGGCATCGAAACGACCGTGCTCGGCCCGACGTTGCGCTTTCATTGCGATACGGTCGTCGCGCTCACCGGCGCCCCGACCGATGGCGACCTCGACGGCGAACCGCTTGCCTTCTGGACGCCGCTGGTTGTGAAAGTTGGCCAGACACTGCGGGTCGGCAAGGCGAAAAGCGGTTGCCGTACCTATGTGGCCATCCGCAACGGCCTCGATGTGCCCCTGTATCTTGGCAGCCGCTCGACCTTCGCGCTCGGGCAGTTCGGCGGCCATGGCGGGCGCACACTGCGGCCGTCCGACGTCCTGCCCATCGCGGATCCTGGACTGCCGGCCACTGCGGACCTCGCACCGCTCTACACGCCAGCCGCGTTGCCGGCAGAGTTGGTGCCGGACTACGGACGCACGTGGGAAATCGGCGTGCTCTATGGCCCGCATGGTGCGCCTGATTTCTTCAAGCCGGAATCGATTGAAATCTTCTTCGCGAGCGAGTGGGAGGTGCACTACAACTCGAATCGCCTCGGTATCCGCCTGAACGGTCCCAAGCCGCAATGGACCCGTACCGACGGTGGCGAGGCCGGCTTGCACCCGTCGAACGTGCACGACTGCGAATACGCGATCGGCAGCATCAATTTCACGGGTGACATGCCTGTCATCCTCACGCGCGACGGTCCGAGCCTCGGCGGCTTTGTGTGTGCGGTGACCATCGTCAAGGCTGAATTGTGGAAGGTGGGACAAGTCAAGCCGGGCGACAAGATCCGCTTCCGTGAAATGACGTTCGACGACGCGCTCGCTCTCGAACAACGGCAGGACGCGTTCATCGCCGATTGGACGCCAGCGGAATTCCTGGCACCCGTGTTCGCGGCAGAACGCGGCTCGCCGATCCTGTTCGCGGCCCCCGGCCATGGCGAGAACCCCAAGACCGTGTTCCGTCAGGCCGGCGACAAGTACATCCTGATCGAATACGGCGAGAACGTCCTCGATCTGAATCTGCGCTTCCGGGTCCATGCGCTGATGGAAGCGCTACGGCTCCATCCGGTCGACGGCGTACTCGAACTGTCACCCGGTGTTCGCTCGCTGCAGGTGCGTTACGACTCGCGCGTCGTCGGTCAGCGCGCGTTGGTCGAGGCGCTGGCCGCCGCCGATGCGACGCTCACCGGCATCTCGACGATGAAGGTGCCAAGCCGCGTCGTCTATCTGCCGATGGCTTATGAGGACTCCGCAACGCTCGATGCGGTCGCCCGCTACCGCCAATCGGTCAGGGACACCGCGCCATGGCTGCCGAGCAATACCGAGTTCATGCGGCGCATCAACGGACTGGCCTCGCGCGACCAGGTTCGCGACACGCTGTACGAAACCAGCTACATGGTGCTCGGTCTGGGCGACGTGTATCTGGGCGCACCGTGCGCCGTGCCGGTCGATCCCCGCCACCGGCTGCTGACGTCGAAGTACAACCCTGCCCGCACTTACACGGCTGAGGGGACGGTCGGCATCGGCGGCGTCTATATGTGCATCTACGGGATGGATTCGCCCGGCGGCTATCAGCTGGTCGGGCGCACGCTACCGATCTGGAACAAGTTCCTGAAGAACGACGTCTTTATCGACGGCAAGCCTTGGCTCTTGCGGTTTTTCGACCAGGTACGCTTCTATCCGGTCAGCGAAAGTGAACTCGACACGCTGCGCAACGACTTCCGCGAAGGGCGCAGTGGCGTTCGCATCGAAGAGGAGGTGTTCGATCTTGGCGAGTACAACGCGTTCCTCGAGCGGATCGAGCCCGAACTCGAGGCATTCCGCGCGAACCAGAAGCGCGCTTTCGAGGCCGAAGTGGCCCACTGGGCGACCGAAACAGGCGGCGCGGAAACAACCGGACCGGCGAGCGCGGATCTGATCGAAGTTGCGGAACTGTCCGGCTCGACTGTTGCAGCCGACATCACCGGCAATGTCTGGAAACTGATGGCCGACCCGGGTTCACGCGTGAATGCCGGCGACCCGCTGCTGATTCTCGAGGCGATGAAAATGGAGTTCCATGTTTCCGCGCCGCGCGACGGTATCGTCAAAACATTCCATTGCAAGCCGGGTATGATGATTCACGCTGGCGATCCACTGGTATCGCTGGAGTAAGATTCTGATTTAGCCCATTACACCTGGAAACACAGATGGCGGACAACAGCGTGCCGACTGGACCGGCGAAAAGCGCCAGCAACCTTGCTGCGCAGATCTACACGCAACTCAAGGCCGACATCTTCGACTTTCGCTTGCTGCCGGGAGACAAGTTTAGCGAAGGCGATATTGCGACGCGCATGCAGGTCAGCCGCACGCCGGTGCGGCAGGCACTGTTCTGGTTGCAGCGCGAGGGCTACGTTGACGTCAACTTCAAGAGCGGCTGGCAAGTTCGCGCCTTCGACTTCAAGTACTTCGAAGATCTTTACGAAGTGCGCGTCATGATGGAAACCTCCGCGATTGCAAAGATCGTCGAGCTGGGCGCCACCGCCCGGCTCGACGCCCTGCGCGATATCTGGTGCGTTCCCGTCAAGAAACAGCTCGACGACCCGGCCACCGTCGCATCACTGGATGAAGCGTTTCACGGGCGGCTGGTGGCGGCAGTCGGCAACAACGAAATGTCCCGGATTCACGAGGACGTTACCGAACGGATCCGGATCATCCGCAGGCTCGACTTCACTAAAAAGCCGCGCGTCGCCGCGACCTACAAGGAGCATGCAGCGATCCTCAAGGCCATCTTTGCCGGCGAGGTCGCCGACGCCCAGCAGATGATTCGCGCCCATATTGCAGAGAGCCAGGCTGAGGTCAAACGCATCACGCTTTACATGATGCAGACCGCTCGCGAGCGCTACGGTGCACGCGAAGAAACCTAGCACTGCACCTCACTCGATACGTGCACGGCGCACCAGCGTGGCGCGCTGCTCGCACCGGCTTCAGACACAGCGGTATCCCTCTTGCTGACTGATCACCGCACAGCGGGCCGCTTGTGCCATTCGTCCCCTGGCCTGGAAGTTGCTCTCTGGATTTCGTCTTGTATCCAAGGCGAAATCCAAATTTCAACAGGCAGAGGATGATCGATGAACAAGCGTGAGTTTCTGAAGGTCGCATCGGCAGCAGGGGTTGCGGGTGTGACGGGGGCCGCAGGCGGGATTCCTTCCGCTTTCGCC
>NZ_SCNV01000096.1 GCF_005503145.1 Burkholderia sp. 4M9327F10
GGCGGAGGTGGCTTGGGTCATCGGGAAGGCGGTGGCAAGACCGCAGCAGGAAGCGGGGGAAGGCGCGCGAAGCTGAAGCGCGCGCTAACGAAAACGACCGGAAAACGACCAGGAAACTATCAGGAAACGACGACGGCGAGACAGCGGCCCTGCAGGCAAGCGCGCGTAAGGCGGCAGCGCGGGCTATACCGGCCAGGCGCTGCTTCGTACAGTTGCCGCCGCAGTTCTACCGCGTAGCTGTGCCGCGCAGTTCCGCAGTCAGGCGCCCGGTGCCGCCTGGCCGCCCGAGGGATTCAATGGCTCGACCGGCGTGCCCTCGACTGTCTGACGCGCTTCGTCCACCAGCATCACGGGAATGCCGTCGCGGATCGGGTACGCCAGCTTGTCTGCATTGCAGATGAGCTCCTGTGCCGCACGATCGTAGCTGAGCGGGCCCTTGCAGATCGGGCAGACGAGAATTTCAAGCAGGCGAGCGTCCACGGACTTTCTCCACAACTAGTTCGATGAGGCGGTGATCGAGTGCGGCTTCAACGGGAACGACCCAGATGCGCGCATCGTGCCAGGTCCCCAATTTTACCGCATCCTTTTCTGTAATCAGGATCGCTTCGGCATCGACAGCGGCGAAGGGATTGCTGCTGAACGCGTAGTGATCCGGCAGGGCACGGGTCTCAGGCGTGAGGCCCGCGGCGCGCAGGGTCGCAAAAAAGCGCTCCGGCGAGCCGATGCCGGCAGCGGCCAGCACGCGCTCGCCGCTGAATTGCGCCAGTGGGCGGCGCAGCGCCGGATTGCCCAGATGCCAGGCGTCGCCGGGTGTGAGGGTGAGCGCGAAGGTGTTGGGCCAGGGCGGCAGCGTGCGTTGGTACGGATTGTTGATCAGCGTCGCATCGCGGCGGCGCGACAGCGGCTCGCGCAACGGACCGGCCGGCAGCAGAAAGCCATTGCCGCCGAGCCGATGGTCGAACACCACCAGTTCGGCGTCGCGTGCGAGGCGGTAGTGCTGCAGGCCGTCGTCGCTGACGATCACGTCGACTTCGCTGTGCGCGGCGCGCAGCGCCTGTGCTGCGGCCACCCGGTCCGGGCAGACCCAGACCGGCGCGCCGGTGCGGCGGGCGATCAGCAGCGGTTCGTCGCCGGCATCCTGCGGCGCCGAGGCGGCCGTGACCGGCGTAGGTCGTGTAATCCGTGCGCCATAACCGCGCGAGACGACGCCAGGCTGGAAGCCGGCAACCCGCAGCGCTTCGACGAGAGCGATCACCGTTGGCGTCTTGCCGGTCCCGCCCACCGTCACATTGCCGACCACCACCACCGGCACGCCGACGCGTTGTGCCTTCAGCCAGCCGAGCGCAAAGGCCGCGCGGCGCGCGGCGGCAATCGCGCCGAACACGCAGGCGAACGGCAGCATCGCCCAGGCAAGCGGGCCGCGCTGTTGCCACTCGCGGGCAAGACGCGTTTCGAGTTGGGCCTTGGCTTCGCTCATGAGGACGATGCCGGTGCGCACAACGGTTGCGGCACCGGTTCAGGTGACGCGATACATGGGACAAGTATCAACGCGTTTCTCCGGACGGGACTAACGGTACAGAGCAAGGACAGAGGACAGGACAGCCGCCGGTTGCACGGCGCGCTGCGCATCATGCCCTTGAAACCCGGCACTCTAGCGTGCGAGCGGCGTGAGCCGCAAGTCGTGCGGGTTGCGCCAAGCGGTCCGGAAACCGCGAATCGTGCCTCCTCAGCCTGTGGATAACTTTGTGGAGAACCTGCCGTCAAGCAGGCTGGAAAGGCCGTTCCGCGCGGGTCTTGTCGGTATGCATTGGTATTAATAGGATATTAAGTCTTTAAAAATCAATGAGTTAATTCGGTGTTACTGGGCTCGGCACGCGTTTGAACAGCATTTCGTAAGCTTCTCCCGGCATGTGGACACTTTTAACAATTCGTACAATGCGCTGGACGCGAATGGCCGCTCGGTCTATCGTCTGTCCGGCCTTGTCACACCTATTCTTCGCATGAATTCCGAAAGCCCTTTTTCGTCGCCGTCCACGCCGGGCGGCGAGGTTGTCGTGCCGGTATCGGCGCTCAATCGCGCCATTGGCGCGATGCTCGAACGCTCCTTTCCGCTCGTCTGGGTGGCAGGGGAAGTGTCGAACTTCACGCGCGCCGCAAGCGGCCACTGGTATTTCTCGATCAAGGATGCCCAGGCGCAAATGCGCTGCGTGATGTTCCGCGGCCGCGCCCAGTACGCCGAGTTCACGCCGCGCGAAGGCGACCGGATCGAAGTGCGCGCGCTGGTCACCATGTACGAGCCGCGCGGCGAGCTGCAGCTCAATGTCGAAGCGGTGCGGCGCACGGGGCAAGGACGGCTGTATGAAGCGTTCCTCAAGCTCAAGGCACAACTGGAAGCAGAAGGGCTCTTCGCGCCGGAGCGCAAACGGCCGTTGCCGGCGCATCCGCGCGCGATCGGCATTGTCACTTCATTGCAGGCTGCCGCCTTGCGCGATGTGCTGACCACCCTGCAGCGTCGCGCGCCGCATATTCCGGTGATCGTCTATCCGGCGCCGGTGCAGGGCGTGGGCGTCAGCGCGAAGCTGGCGGCAATGGTCGAAACGGCCAATGCGCGGCGCGAGGTCGATGTGCTGATCGTCTGCCGGGGCGGAGGTTCGATTGAAGACCTGTGGGCTTTCAATGAAGAAGTCCTGGCGCGGGCCATTGCCGAAAGCCGCGTGCCGGTGGTGAGCGGTGTGGGTCACGAAACCGATTTCACGATTGCCGATTTCGCCGCCGACGTGCGTGCGCCGACCCCGACCGGTGCGGCCGAGCTTGTCAGTCCGCAACGCGTGCTGTTGCTGCGCGATCTCGATCACCGGCACGCCACGCTGGCGCGCGGCTTTGGCCGCATGATGGAGCGGCGCGCGCAACAACTCGACTGGCTGGCGCGCCGGCTGGTTTCGCCCGCCGAGCGGCTCGCGCGGCAACGTACGCATTTGCAGCAGCTCGGCGTGCGCCTCGGTTCCGCGGGCGCACGGCCGGTGCGCGACGCAAGAGCGCGTTTTTCGCTGCTGCAGATGCGCTGGCAGCGCTGGCGTCCGGATTTGGCTGCGCATCGCACGGCACTGAACTCGCTGGCGCAGCGTCTTGATAGCGCAGTGTTGCGTCAGCATGAACGGCATACGGCGCGGGTGACTACGCTGGCCGCGCGTCTCGAGGTGCTGAGCCCGCAGCGCACGCTCGAGCGTGGCTACGCGGCTGTACTCGATGCGCAGAACGGCCGTGCAGTGCGTGCGCCGGCCTCGCTGAAGCCGGGGCGGCGTCTTACCGTGCACCTTGCCGAAGGCGCTGCGGACATCACGCTGGCCGATGTGCAGGCGCGTCTCGCGGAGGGCTTCTGAGTGTCTGTTGCAGCCGTAGTTTTGACCGCGGCGACGGCATTGCGGGAGCACTAATTACGTCATCCGGGCGACTTCTTCACGCATGCCCGACATAAAGTCCGTTGGTTTGCGGGGTTATTCCAAGTCGCCTACAATCGAGTGCTCCACAGCGTTATCCGCAGACTCCCCCACACACAGATAGAAGGAAAGCACCATGGAACATACGCTCCCGCCGCTGCCGTTCGCGAAAAACGCTCTCGTTCCGCATATGTCGGAAGAGACGCTCGAGTATCACTACGGCAAGCACCACCAGACCTATGTGACCAACCTGAACAATCTGATCAAGGGCACGGAGTTCGAGAACCTGTCGCTTGAAGAGATCGTCAAGAAGGCATCGGGCGGCATCTTCAACAACGCTGCGCAAATCTGGAATCACACGTTCTTCTGGAACAGCCTGTCGCCGCAAGGTGGCGGTGCACCGTCGGGCGCGCTCGGCGACGCGATCAACGCGAAGTGGGGCTCCTACGACAACTTCAAGGCCGAGTTCGCGAAGACCGCGGTCGGCACGTTCGGCTCGGGCTGGGCATGGCTCGTGAAGAAGGCAGACGGCTCGCTCGACCTGGTTTCGACCAGCAACGCTGCTACGCCGCTGACCACGGACGCAAAGGCACTGCTGACGATCGACGTGTGGGAACACGCTTACTACATCGACTATCGCAACGCCCGTCCGAAGTTTGTCGAAGCGTTCTGGAACATCGTGAACTGGGACTTTGCTGCAAAGAATTTCGCGTAAGGTTTTTGCGCGGTGCGGTGTGACCGGGCGGGTTGAACTGCTCGAATGCCGCGCCGTCAGTAAAGCTGCAGCCAGTAGTGACAGTGAGAGCCCTCCAGCGTGAGGGCTTTCTGCTTTCTGAGCGGGACGTTGCTGTTTGCCGTTTGCACCGCGCGTTGCCGTGTTGTTCGTCTTCGACACCCAGCAACACGTCCAGCAACAAAGGCAGCGCGACGATGTGCCGGCTAGTTATGCGGCAATTGCCGGTTTATTCGGCATCCGAAGCGACTGCCGTCTTGCGCGGCCGACGGCTGCGGGTTGCAGATTTGCGCGCGGTCTTACGGGCCGTTGCAGATTCCTCCGCTTGAGCTTGAGCAGGAGCCGGCACTTCTTGCGCCACATCGCTTTCGGACGCCGCTTCAGCCGGTTTCGCCGCAGCCTTTTTCGTCTTCTTGGCCGCTGGTTTTCGGCTGCTACGCCCCTTACGCCGCGTCTCCTGACTGCTCTGCGCTTCATCC
The DNA here is from genome assembly GCF_005503145.1 of Burkholderia sp. 4M9327F10. Lineage (GTDB taxonomy): Bacteria > Pseudomonadota > Gammaproteobacteria > Burkholderiales > Burkholderiaceae > Paraburkholderia. The sequence continues at coordinate 4,650 of NZ_SCNV01000096.1, forward strand.
AGGTCAGCGGGCTCGCTCGCGTCACCTGCTTCGACAGCCGGTTCCGGCTCAGTAGCGAACAACTCAGGCTGTGTAACCGTTTCCGCTTGCTCGTCTTCAGGCTCGTCGTATGCGAAAGGCGAGCGGCCACCGTGGTTGAAGAATACCTCGTCCTGTTCGTCGGTCCGTGCTTCTACCTCGTGGTGGCCGGTAGCCAGTTGTTCGGCAGGCACCGCAGCCGGTGACTCGCGTTCCGCCTTGCGGTTGCCGCGATCGCGGCCACGTGCGTCCCGCTTTTGATCACGCCTCTCGTCCCGTTTCGCATCCCGCTTGCGGCCCGCTTCCGCCTGCTGAGCCGGCTTTGCAGGGCGTCCAGACTGTTCCGCCTGCGCGGATTGCGGCGATTCCGCAGACAGCGTCTCCTGAGCCGTTTCCCCCTGTTCGCTCACCGCTTCGCTGACTGCGGCGGCGACCGTGCTGCGATACACATAGGCGCCCGACTTCTCATCGCGGCCGAACTCGAGCAGGCCACGCGCCTGCGCTTCCTCAAGCAGATTGCCGAATGCACGAAAGCCGTAATACGTTTCGTTGAAATCGGGTTTGCGCCGCTTGATGGCATTCTTCAGCACCGAGGCCCAGATCTTGCCGCTGTCGCCACGCTCCGAAGCGAGCGCATCGAAGGTCTGCACGGCGATTTCGACCGCCTTGGTGCGGCGCGTTTCCAGATCTTCCTTGGGGCGCTTTTCTTCGTTCGGCGCCCGCTTGGCCGCTGTGGCCGCGGGCTGCTGCGCGGGGCGCGCCGTATCGCGCTTGGCCACGGTGCGCTGACTTTCCCGCACCAGGTCGTCGTAGAAAATGAATTCGTCGCAATTGGCGATCAGCAGGTCCGAGGTGGATTGCTGAACGCCGACGCCGATCACCTGTTTGGCGTTTTCGCGCAGCTTGGAGACGAGCGGCGAGAAGTCGGAGTCGCCGCTGATGATGACAAACGTATTGACGTGCGATTTGGTGTAGCAGAGATCGAGCGCGTCGACGACCAGGCGAATATCGGCCGAGTTCTTGCCCGACTGGCGCACGTGCGGAATTTCGATCAGCTCGAAGTTGGCCTCGTGCATGGTGCCCTTGAAGCTCTTGTAGCGCTCCCAGTCGCAATACGCTTTCTTTACGACAATGCTGCCCTTGAGCAGCAGGCGTTCGAGCACCAGCTTGATGTCGAATTTCTCGTACTTCGCATCGCGTACGCCCAGGGCGACGTTTTCGAAATCGCAGAACAGCGCCATGCTGATGGTTTCGTTGGATGACGCCATGTATTTCTCCAATAAGGCTGCCGTCGAATCCGGCGGATCGCGACCATGATAGCGATTCCTGCCGCGGGTTAACAGGTTTGTGTGCGGTGCGGGCCGTTTATCCGCTCCCTTATCCCGATACATCGCCGCGGATCGAAGTGAACGTGCCGATATCGGAATTCATTTCTGACTTTTGGCTACTTACAACTACTCCCGTCGCCCGATTCGAAGGATCCGGCGGCATCCATGCAAGCGGAGTGAAACGTGCCCGCAGCCCCGCATCGCGCGTCGGGCTTGCGGTGTTATCGAGTCAGCGGGACAAGCGGGAGACAGGGGTCCGTATGAATCAACCAGAAGCGATCGACGTGGCCGGCGGCGGCGCGGGTATCGAGGTCGAGAGTCACTCGATCGACTACATTCCCGAGACGGAACGCCATGCCCGCCTCGGCAGCCAGGGGCCGTTCTGGTTCCTCGGCAATTTCCATTTCTTTACCATCTCGATCGGTTTTGTCGGTCCCGGCATGGGGCTGTCGGCGGGTTGGACGACGTTGGCGGGCGCATTGGGGATCATGTTCGGCACGATCTTCATGGCCTTTCACGGCTCGCAGGGGCCGGAGATGGGTTTGCCGCAGATGATCCAGTCGCGTGCGCAATTCGGCTATCGCGGTGTGATTCTCGCCTTGCTTGCCACGCTGTTCGTGTTCGTCGGCTTTAACGTTGTCAATGTTTCGCTTATCACCGATGGCCTCAAGCACGTGTTCGGCCTCGATGCGACGCTGGCCGCCGTGGTGGCGATCCTCGCGGGCGCGCTGCTGTCGATCTACGGCCACGATCTGATGCACAAGGCGTTCAAGTGGGCACTGATCGTCACACTGCCGCTGTATGCGCTCGTGACGCTGGCGCTGATGTTCGGCGTGGGTCACGGCCCGGCGGCCGCGGCGGCTCCCGCGCCCGCGCTCGGCTTCAACTGGATTGCCTTCGCCACGCAGTTCGCTATTGGCGCGAGCTACAACATTTCATACGCGCCGTACGTGTCCGACTATTCCCGCTATCTGCCGAAGCACACCAGCCGGCGCAAGCTGATTACCGCGGTCTTTCTCGGCGCGTCGCTCTCGGGGGCGTGGATGATCGGCCTTGGCGCGTGGCTCGCGCAGCAACTGAAAGCGGAAGATGCGCTGGTGGCCCTGAATCAGGTGGGTTCGTCGATGCTGCCGGGCCTGGGCCACGTGATCGTGATGGTTTCGGTGGCGGGCTTTCTGCCGATTATCGCGCTCAACACCTACAGCGCGATGCTGACGCTGCTCACCGGCGTGGATTCGATCCGCAAGATCACGCCGACGCGCAGCGCACGCGTGCTGTCGATCATGGCGATCAGCGCGGTGGTGCTGGTCTGCGTGCTGGCGATCAAGGGCAACGGCATCGCGCTGCTCAACACGTTCCTCGTCCTGATGCTCTATTTCCTGGTGCCGTGGACGGCGGTCAATCTGGTCGACTACTTCTTCGTGCGCAAGGGGCGTTACGCGATTCCGCACTTCTTCACACCCAAGGGTATTTACGGCGCGTGGCAGATGCGCGGTATCGCGGCCTACGTCGTGGGTTTCGTGGCGATGATTCCGTTCTTCTATGTGTACGACGCCGAGGCGCAGAAAGAGGTGTTCGTCGGCTACGTGGCGCACCTGCTGGGCGGGGTGGATATCGCGTGGCTGGTTGGGCTGATCGTCGCGGGTGGCGTGTACTGGCTGCTGAGCCGCTCGCTCGACCTGCGAGCCGAAGAGAAAATCATTCGGAGTATGAAGGAAAGCGATTTCGCAGCCATTGCCCAGCGCGCGAACGGCGAGCACTGAACGAGGAGGGCGGGCGCGCTGCCCTCCTGCACCTAGGTTCGCGCCGACCCCATCACTCACATCGTATTGCTGCGCGCGTCCCCACCCAGGGCGTCGCGCGTCAGCAGCACGTCGTCAATCAGCCCATATTCCTTCGCAGTCGCCGCGGACATGAAGTTGTCGCGGTCGGTGTCCTTGACGATCTCGTCGATGCTGCGTCCGGTGTGCTCGGCCATCAGCGCGTTCAGACGCTGCCGCTGATACAGCACTTCCCGCGCCTGGATCTCGACGTCGGCGGCGGTCCCCTGGCTGCCGCCCGAGGGCTGGTGGATCATGATGCGCGCGTTCGGCAGCGCGTAGCGCTTGCCGCGCTGGCCGGCGGTCAGCAGAAACGTCCCCATGCTGGCGGCAAAACCGGTACATAGCGTCGACACTTCCGGCTTGATGAACTGCATCGTGTCGTAGATCGCGAGCCCGTCGTAAACCGAGCCGCCCGGCGAGTTGATGTAAAAAGAAATATCCTTATCGGGATTCTCGGATTCGAGGAACAGCAACTGCGCGACGATCAGGCTCGCGGACTGCTCGTTCACCGGCCCGACCAGGAACACGATGCGCTCGCGCAGCAGCCGCGAATAGATGTCGTAGGCACGCTCGCCGCGCCCGGACTGTTCGATAACGGTGGGAACGAGGCCGAGGCCGGAAAAGGAAGGATGGCTGGAATGCATGCGCGTCTCGCTTGAGGGTGCTGAGGCTATTGAGGTTGAATGGGGCGGACAACCCGGCGCCGTTGTGACTGGCGGGAGTGACTGTCCTCATGACGAAGGCGCAGGCGTGGCTGTGACACAAATATTTTTGCACCGGCCTGTCACATCGGGCGGTGCTCGGACGTCTACCGAGTGGAGAGAGTGCGGGTTGCCGCGCGCGAGCGCGCGAACCAGGCCCGCTCGGCGTCGTTCACGTTTCTGGGAGCATCACGCATGACCGAACCCGCAATCGACAAATCATCTGCCTTCGAGGCCGCCCGCGCGCGCCTTGTCGCGCTGGCGTACCGCATGCTGGGCAGCCGCGCGGAAGCGGAGGACGTGGTGCAGGACGTCTGGCTCAAATGGCACCTCGCCGACACCCGTGAAGTACGCGCCCCGGCGGCATGGCTGACCACGATTACGACGCGCCTCGCGATCGACCGGCTGCGCCATCTGCAACTGGAGCGCAGCGCGCGGGCGGCCGGCTGGATGCCGGAGCCGTGGCTCGATGAAGTGGCGCCGTCCGCGGAAGAGCTGGCCCTGCGTTCCGCGCAGATGTCGTATGGGTTGATGCTGCTGCTCGAGCGGCTCAAGCCGGATGAACGTGCGGCTTTTGTGCTGCACGAGGCTTTCGATTGCGACTACGCGGAAATTGCCAGGATCCTCGAGCGCACGCCTGCCGGTTGCCGGCAGATCGTGCATCGGGCGAAAGCGCGCCTGCAGCGTGACGGTGCGCCGTTGCGGCGGCCGGAGCCGGCCCAGCATGCCCAGCTCGTCGAGCGCTTGCGTACGGCGCTGGAAACGCAGGATCGGGCAGGCTTGCTGAAGCTCTTTAGCGACGCGCCGGAGGTTGTCAGCGACGCGCCGCTGCGCGTGAGCGCACCGGTCGCGGCGGCAACGGATTGGGTGGATGTGGTGACGTCGCTGGCCGCAAACGCGGCGAACATGCCGAGCGCGATGCAAGCGGCGGAAGCGGCGGAAGCGGCGGAAGCGGCGGAAGCGGTGGAAGCGGGGCAGATCGGGCAGACGGAGCAAGCGGAGCCGGTGGCCTACGCGACACCCGGAGCGCGCTCATATGCCGGCGCGCTTTACGCCGAATGCCTGTCGATCGACGGCACGCCTGGTGTGGCGCTCATGCAGGGAGGCGAGATCGTCGCCTTGCTCGAGGTGTCGAGCCGTGCTGGCCGGATTGTGGCGCTGCGCATCGTCACCCGCGCCGCGCATCTGCAAGCCGCGCGCCGACGCTTCGGCTTGCCGGCCGTCGTGCGTTTGCTCGACGCGATCCGCTCGCCGGCGTGGACTGCGCCACGCCGTGCTTCAATTACGGTGTGCGGCGACTTCCCAGTTGATGTCCACGCATAGCACCTGCATGCCGCGCTGGGTTTGCGCGGCAATCGACGCGGTCACGCACAGGTGGGCCTCGTTGATCGACAGATAAGGCGGTGTCAGATGCACCTGGCCGGGCGTGCGCATCGCGCTGATGAAATACGGCCGGCGCTCCCAGCTTGCCCCTTCCGAATGCAGCAGCGGACGAAAACGCTTGGCGCGTTGCGAGGCGCGTCCCGGCGGCAGCACGTTGTCGCCGATCTGCCGCCCGGAGCCGTCCAGCACGAAGCAACGCGCCGTTTCGCCGAGCGCAAGCAGCGGCGCGGTTGCCTGAGCCACGGACTCGCCGGCGGCCAGTTTCGCGCTCGCGGTTTCGAGCGCTTTGGCGTACGGTGCGAGGCGTGCGGCCTGGGCCCGTTCGCGTGTTGCCACCCGCTCGCGCAGTGCCGCCGACAGCTCGTCCATCAGGCCGGCAGCCGCTTGCGGCTTCACCGGTTCCACGCTCGGTCCAGAGAAATACGCGCCCTGCACGAAATCCACATTGCATTCGAGCGCGATCAGCGCGTCGCGCTCGGTCGATAGACCGCCCATCAGCACCAGTTGCCCCGACTCATGCAGCAGCGAGACCAGTCCCGGCAGTACACGTTCGATGTGCCAGTGCTCGCTCGCCTGCGCGAGGATGCAGCGGTCGAGCGTGACGATATCGGGCCGCAGGTTCCACACGCGGTCGATGTTCGAGTGCTTGGCGCCGAAGCCGTCCAGCGCGATCAGAAACCCCGACTTGCGCAGCGCATCGACGATTTCCGCAAAACGCGTAGTCTCGCCGCCGGCCTGCTCCGACACTTCCAGCACCACCCGTTGCGGCGGCAGGCCCAGCGCCTTGAGCCCGGCGAGCAGCGCGTCGCCGTAGCTGGTGTCCATCAACGCAGCGGGGTGCAGGCTCAGGAAGAGCCACTCGTCGTGACTGTCGAATGCGTTGAAGTTGCCCAGATGCAGCGACTCCGCGAGCCGCCCGAGTTCCAGCAGGTCGCCGCGCCGCGCCGCCTGGGTGAACACCTCGTGCGACGGCACCTGCAGCGCGTGTTCGTCGTGCGCGCGCAGCGAGGCGTGGTAGCCGATCGCGCGCCGGTGCGACACGGAAAACACCGGCTGAAACACGCTGAACACCGTGTAGCCGCCGTACAGGACGGTGCGCCGGGAGCCTTCGTCGCCCGCCATCGGGCGTGGCGGCTGGAAACCGGGAGGATCGAGTTCGATCATGCTCATCATGTGTCAGTCGTGTGAGGGGTGACGTTGCGGCCGGTACGCGGCGGTTTGCACGCTACGGTTGCCACAAATTACCGGCAAGTTTACAGGATAGACGAGCAAGAACCATGCGCGCGAGAGAACTGCACCGAGCGTGCGGTTAGTCGCTCATTGTGCGCCGGTATGCGCGCCACGGCTATGCTGTGCACAGCCGTGGTGCGCGCCGCGCCCTGTTGCGGATCGGCGAGGCGGCTGTGCCCCGTTCCGCTGTGCGCCGGGTCAAGTGCTCCGGCTCAAGTGCTCCGGCTCAAGCGCTTCAGGTCCGCTCCGACGGATCGGTTTTCTTTGCGGTGCGCCGGATGTCGGCCGCCAGTTGGGCGAAGATCCACGACGAGCAGGCCGTAATGATGCCGACGCACAGGAAGGTTGCGTGGAAGGCGGGCAGCGAGTTGGCTTCGGTGACCTGGTGGATCAGCCCCGTGAAGGTCGCCAGCAAGGCGCCCGCGACGGTCACGCCGAGGCTCATCGAAAGCATCTGCACCAGCGAAAACAGGCTGTTGCCGCTGCTCGCGCCGCCGGTGCCGAGATCCTTGAGCGTGAGCGTGTTCATGGCGGTGAACTGCATCGAATTCACGCCGCCGAAGAACGCAAGCTGCACGAGCCGCAGCCACAGCGGCTGGCCCGCGGTGGTCAGCGCGAAGCTCGCCATCGCGAGGCCGACCAGTACGGTGTTGGTCACGAGCACGCGGCGATAGCCGTACTTCGTGATGAGCGTCGTGGCGAGCCGTTTCGAGGTCATGCCGGCCGCGGCCACCGGCAACATCATCAGACCGGCTTCGAAGGCGCTGTAGCCGAGGCTCACCTGCAGCAGCAGCGGAATCAGATACGGCATCGCGCCGCTGCCGATACGCGCAAACAGATTGCCGAGCAGGCCGACGCTGAACGTATGGATCCTGAACAGATCGAGCGAGAACAGCGGATGCGGTTCGCGCACCGCATGCAGCCCGTAGGCCACGAAGCAGGCGAGGCTCAGGATCAGCAGCACGAGCACGGTGGCGTGCTGGATGCCGAGTTCGGTGCGGCCGTCGAGCGCGAACGAGATCGCCACCATGCCGACCACCAGCAGCAGATAGCCCTTGATATCGAACTTCGCGGTGTCGGGATTGCGGCTGTCCTGCATGAAGATAAAGGTCGCAACGCAGCCGATCACCCCTACCGGCACATTGATCAGGAAGATCCAGTGCCACGAGGCGATCTTGACGAGCCAGCCGCCGAGCGTCGGACCGATCAGCGGCCCGATCAGTCCAGGAATCGCCACGAACGACAACGCGGGCAAATAGCGCTCGGCGGGGAAGGTACGCAGCACGGCGAGCCGCCCCACCGGCAGCAGCATGGCGCCGCCCACCCCCTGAATCACGCGGTACAGCACCAGTTGATTGAGCGACTGCGCGTTCGCGCACAGCAGCGAGCCGACGGTGAACACCAGGATTGCGCTGAAGAAAACCTTGCGTGTGCCGAGTTTGTCCGCGAGCCAGCCGGACACCGGGATCATCACGGCCATCGTCAGCGAGTAGGCGATCACCACGGACTGCATGCGCAACGGCAGTTCGCCGAGACTCGTCGCCATTGCCGGCAGGGCCGTGTTGACGATGGTCGAGTCGAGCGTCTGCATGAAGAAGCCGGTGGCGACGAGCCACAGCATCACGGTGAGTGAGCGGGCGCTGGGCTGGGAGGCGGCGGGAGTGGATGTGGCGGCGGCGTTCGGCGGATTGGACATGGAGGACGGCTGCTCACGCGTACCGGACGGGCTGGGGAGTGCCCATTTTAGGGAAATCCGCGCGGGCTGTGCAGCCTGGTTTTGCGATCCGGTGCGAGGCGTGGTGTGCGGCCTGGTGCAGTTTGGGGCAGTTTGATGCGGCGAGGCGCGCCAGGTCTCGTTGCGTCGCTTACTTGAGCCGTGCCGCCGCGTCGAAAAATTGCCGCGCGCGCGGATCGCTCGTATAGGCGGCGTTGATACGGATCCACGGACTGACCTCGCCGTTCGGCCGGAAATAGCTGCCGGGCGCCACCGTGACGCCGAGCGGTGCGCCGCATTCGACGAGCCGCGTCGAGTCGGCGATATGCGGCACCCGTGCCCAGATGAACTTGCCGCCTTGCGGCGTTTCGAAGACCTCCCAGCCGCTTGCCTCGAGCGCCTGCACCGAAGTGCCGAGCGCGTCGCGCATGCGGCGCCGCAGCCGCTCCAGATACTTGCGGTAGGAGCCGCGCTCGAGCATGGCGACCGCAACCGCCTCGGCGAAGCGCGAGCCGCCGATGCTGGTCAGCATCTTGATGTCGGCGAGGTCTTTGATGATTGCGTGACTGGAGACCACATAACCGATCCGCAGCGACGACGACAGCGTCTTCGACAGCCCGCCCACGTAGATCACATGTTCGAGCTGGTCGAGGGTGGCGAGGCGGTCGCTGACATCGGTCTGGAAGTCGGCGTAGATGTCGTCTTCGATGATGCGGAAGTCGTGCTCGCGGGCGAGTTGCAGCAGACGGAACGCCACCGGAGGCGCCACGGTGGTGCCGGTCGGGTTATGAAACAGCGTGTTGATGAAGAACAGCTTGGGCCGGTGCAGGCGCAACTGCGCCTGCAGCACCTCGAGATCCGGACCGGTGCGGGTGCGTGGAATGCCGACCAGCTTCACGCCATGCAGCTTCAGGAGGCCGTACAGGTTGTAGTAACCGGGGTCCTCCACGAACATCGTGTCGCCGGCCTTCAGCATGTAGCGCATCAGCAGGTCGAGCCCCTGGCTTGCGCCGTTGGTGATGAGAATCTGCGAGGCGTCGGCTTCGATGCCCAACTGCCCGAGGCGGCTTTGCAGATGCTCGCGCAAGATCGGATTGCCGAGCTGGGTGGCGTAGTCGACAAGGCTCACGGGGTCCACCCGCGAGACGTGGCGGATGGCGTGGCCAAGCCCCTCCATGTCGCGCCACGCCTCGGGGATAAAGCCGCTGCCGAGCTTGAGCGATTCGCCGGGGTGGTTGAACTGCTGCAGGATGTGCTCGACCACTTCCTCTGCGCGGCGCGGGTCCGAGGTGACCTGCGCGTCGCCTGCGTTGCGATGCCGCTCGGCGACGTAAAAGCCCGAGCCGTGGCGCGAGTCGAGGTAGCCGAGCGAGACCAGCCGGTCGTACGCCTCGATCACCGGGAAGCGGCTCACGCCGTAGTCGGCGGAAAACTGGCGGATCGACGGCAGCTTGGCGCCCGGACGGGCAGCCCGCGAACGGATCCACGCGGCGACGCCGGTGACGATCTGCTCGGTCAACGGCACGCCGTTTTCGCGGTCGAGTTCGATGTCGAGTTTCATAAGATCTCGTGCTTCACATGCCTGGGAACCGACGCCTGTGAACCGGCATGCCGGCAACTGTCAGGTTTTTTGACTGCACAGTTCCGTGGAAACTGTTGGGAACTGTGCATGGGGTTTACATCATCGCATAGCAATAATGAGTCAACCAGAAAAGCTTTCAAGGAGTAGCGCGATGCGTGAAATCCGTACTTTCGAACTCGATCACGGCGAGCCGGCAACCGCCTGGCGTGTGGTGCAGCCGCTCACTTTGCAGGTTATGGCGGGGCAGGTCTGGGTGACCGTGGAAGGCGACCTGCGCGACTACTGGCTTGCCTCAGGCGAGACCTTCGAACTGAAGCGCGGCGCGCGGGTGTGGGTGAGCGCCGGGCAAGGCGGCACGCGGCTGGTGCTCGCTTTTGCGAGCGAGGCCGCGGGCCTGCCCGGGCGGCCGGTGTTCGAGGCGGCACGGCGCTCGGTTCGGAACTGGGTGCCGCGCTGGCTGCAGACCATCTGAAACCGGAATGACGCCAAGCCGGGATTGCCTGGCAGCGCACCGCCTTGGTTAGTGGTCCGCCTCGTACTCCCCAATGTAGCGCGCTCGCGGACGGATCAGCCGGCCGTCCGCCGTCTGTTCCATCGCGTGCGCGATCCAGCCCGTCACCCGGCCTACCGCAAACAGCGTGAAAGCGGCGCCGGCCGGCAACCCCAATACCCGTTCGAGAGCCGCGAGCGCGTAGTCGAGCGTCGGCTCCACGCCGCTCGTCTCCCGCACGGCGCGAGCGAGCGCGTGGATCTCGCCGATCGGCGAGCGCGCCGGTGCGCATTCCGTCAGCAATTCCAGCAGGAGCCGTGCGCGCGGATCGCCGTGCGGGTAGAGCGTGTGCCCGAAGCCGGACAGGATCGCGCCGTAGCCGCCGTGTTCATCCTGCGCAAGACGGTTGGCGAGGAAACGGTCGAGATCGGGCGCGCGGGCGGCTTCATTGAGCAGCGCGGCGACGCGCACGGTCTCGCCGCCATGACGCGGACCCGATAACGCCGCGAGACCGCCGGCCACGGCGCCGAACAGGTGGGTGCCTGTCGACGTGATGCAGCGGACCGTGAAGGTCGACGCGTTCAGTTCATGATCCGCACAGGCCACCAGCGCGGCGCGCAGCACACCGATCTGCTGGCGATTGCGGATGCCCCACGCGGCGGCAAGCTGGCGGTGCAGCGGCTCGTTCGAGGGCGCAGCGGAAATCATCGCGGCGGCCAGCAGGCGCATGACGGCACAGGCCGTATCGAGTTGTGCATCGCGGCCCTGCGCCCAGACGCGCGGCATTTGCGCAGCGGCAGCCGGCAGCAGCACCAGCGCCCGGTCGAGCGGCGTGCTGTCGCTCCACAATTTCAGCCATGCGGCCCACTGCGCCGCGCCGAGCGGCACCGGTGGCGCCTCCGCCAGCCGGCGCGGGCTGCATTCCCACAGCAGCGCCGCCGCATCTTCCAGCGATGCCGAACGCGCCAGTTCGACCGCATCGTGGCCCCGGTATAGCAGGCGGCCGTCCGCGATCAGCGTGATCGACGATTCGAGCACCGGCACACCCCAGTCGAGCACCTTCTGCGCCACTTTGCCGGCACGCTTGCCGTCAGCCTTGCGGCGCGCGAGCCGCCGGACTTCGGCTGCGTTGTAGAGCCGGTGCTTGCCATGCGCATCCGGTGACGAATGCAGCATGCCGCGGCTCACGTACGCATACAGGGTCGGCACGCTGATGCCGAGCAGGGCGGCGGCTTCGGTCGCGGTGAGGTGGGTGGTCGTGGGCATAAAGGTGCGGGAAAACCGAAAAAATCAATATATGTTGATTATCTTAATCAAGATTGATCGCGTGCGGCGAGAATTCTAGACTCGGTTCAGTTCCCCACCACTTCCCGGCGCTCGACATGACCCCCAACCTTGCCCTCGATCATCTCTGGACCGCAGCCGGCTGCGATGCCGCGGCGCTCGACGCCGTCACGCTGAGTGCCGACGATCCCGGTCTACCCTCTGTCTATCGGGTCGGCACACTGGCCACGGCGACGATTGCCGCCGTGGGTCTTGCCGCGGCCGAATGCTTCCGCCTGCGCACCGGCTGCCGGCAACGCGTCGAAGTGGACGCGCGGCGTGCGCTGGCGGCGTTTCGCAGCGAGCGCTATCTGCGCATCGACGACGGCCCGCCGCCCGCCTTACGCGATCCGGTGATGGGTTTCTACGCGACGCGCGATGGCCGCTGGATCCAGTTGCACACCAATTTCCCGCACCACCTGGCCGGTATCCTCAAGGTGCTGGGTTGTGCCAACGATCGTGCCGCGGTGGCGGAGGCGATTCGCGGCTGGGACGGCGCGGTGCTCGATCAGACACTCGCCGACGCGGGCCTGTGCGCCGCGCTGATCCGCTCGCCACGCGAATGGGCGGCGCTCGAGCAGGCCCAGGCGATTGCCAATCTACCGCTCTTCGAGATCACCCGGATCGGCGACGCGCCGCCCGAGCCCGCCGGACGCGGCGGCGCCGACCGGCCGCTCGCCGGTGTGCGGGTGCTCGATCTGTCGCGCATCATTGCGGGGCCGGTGGCGGGGCGCGCGCTGGCGCAGCACGGCGCCCAGGTGCTGCTGATCAACGGTCCGCATTTGCCGAATATCGCGCCGCTCGTGATCGACAACGGGCGCGGCAAGCGTTCCGCCACGCTTGATCTGCGCGGCGCTGAGGGGCGCGAGCGCCTGCGGGCGCTGGTCGGCGACGCTGACGTGTTCCTGCAGGCGTACCGGCCGGGGGCGCTTGCCGCGCGGGGATTTACGCCTGAAGCGTTAGCGCAGGTGCGGCCCGGAATCGTGTATGTGTCGGTTTCCGCGTATAGCCACGCGGGGCCGTGGGCGCAGCGGCGCGGCTTCGACAGTCTGGTGCAGTCCGCGAGCGGCATTGCCTGGACCGAGAGCCGCGCGGCGCAGAGTGAGGAGCCGAAGCATCTGCCGTGTCAGGCGCTCGATCACGCGACCGGCTATCTGGCCGCGTTTGGTGCGATGGTCGCGTTGGCGCGGCGGGCCACCGAGGGCGGAAGCTGGCATGTGCGGCTGTCGCTCGCGCAGACGGGGCGCTGGCTGCAATCGATGGGACAGATCGAAGACGGCTGGCGTGCGCCCGAAGTTCGCGCCGAAGACGTGCAGGACTGCATGGAGACGGTCGCTTCACCGTTCGGCCGGGTGCGCGGGGCCTTGCCCGCCGAGCGCCTGTCGGAGACGCCGCCGTTTTATGCGCGCCCGCCAGTGCCGATCGGCACGGATGAAGCATGCTGGGTGTGAGTTGACGCCCCTGCGGGCAGGACGCTGGACGCCCCGCTACTTGCGCAGCTCGGCGACGAAGTCGTAGTAGTCGTTGCGGCAATAGGTGTCGGTCAACTCGATCGCGCGCTGCTCGGCTGTGTAGCCGACGCGCGTGATCAGCAGCAACGCTTCGTTGGGCGCGATGCTCATCTGCTGTGCGATCTCGTCGCTCGCGTTGACGGCGCGAAAATGCTGCAATGCGCGCACGATTCCGAGGCCGCGCTGTTCGAGGTAGCTGTACAGCGAATCGCCGATAGCCTGCGGATCGGGAATTACCGCGGCCGGGAAGGTTGAGTTCTCAACCGCCATCACAATGCCGTCCGCGAGGCGCAGCCGCCGCAGGCGCGTGACCGCGGCGGCCGGGGACAATCCCAGTTGAATCACTTCGTCGCGATTGGCGGGCAGGATCTCGCGCGAGAGCCATTGTGAGCTGGGACTGAAACCGCGCCGCCGCAGCATTTCGCTGAAGCTCGACAGACGCGAGAGCGGATCTTCATAGCGCGGCGTAATGAAACTGCCCGCCCCTTGAGTGCGGCGGATCAAACCCTGTTCGACCAGCAGCGCGATCGCCTTGCGCGCGGTGATGCGCGAGACGCCCAACGCGTCCGAGAGCACGCGCTCGGACGGTAGCGCCTCGCCTGCATTCCAGCGGTTTTCATGAATCGCATTGCCGAGCTTGCGCGCGAGTTGCAGGTAAAGCGGCGTATCGTTTTCCGGGTCCGGGCGCAGGTCGCGCCAGCGGTCTTCCGAGGCAGAGTTCATGTGGCAGACGCAAGAAGGGCAAGCGGCAATTCTATGACATCGGCGCGCTGCGTTATAGCGGGCTTTTGCCTGGGGGGCGATTTCGCCTCGCCGCAGCGGATAAACTGGTGGCGCAACGGGTCCGTCGGCCTTGCGCGGCCCGCCACAACCGAAGGAGAAGACATGACGACCGACATCGCCACTGTGAGCTTGCCCGACGGCGAACGCATCCCGAAGCTGGGGCAGGGCACCTGGGAGATGGGCGAGCAGCCCGCACGGCGCGCCGCCGAAATCGCGGCGTTGCGCGCCGGTGTCGAGCTTGGCATGACGCTGATCGATACCGCCGAGATGTACGGCGACGGCGCCACCGAGATCCTGCTCGGCGAGGCGCTCGCCGGACTGCGCGAGCGTGTGTTCCTCGTCAGCAAGGTGTATCCCCACAATGCCAGCCGGCGCGGTGTGCAGGCGGCCTGCGAAAAGAGCCTGAAGCGCCTGAAGACCGATCGGCTCGATCTGTACCTGCTGCATTGGCGCGGTTCGGTGCCGCTTGAAGAGACGGTTGAAGGCTTCGAAGCTTTGCGCCGGGCCGGCAAGATTCGCCACTGGGGTGTCAGCAATTTCGATACCGAGGATATGGACGAACTGGTGTCGACGCCGGGCGGCGATGCATGCGCGACGAATCAGATTCTGTACAACGTCGCGCGGCGTGGGTCTGAGTTCGACCTGTTGCCGTGGCTTGCCGCGCGCAACATGCCGGCGATGGCGTACAGCCCGGTGGATCATGCGCGCTTGCCGAAACGCTCGCCGCTCGACGATATTGCCGATGCGCGCGGCGTCTCGGTGTTTCAGGTGGCGCTGGCGTGGGCGCTGCGGCAGCCGGGCGTGTTCGCGATTCCGAAAGCGGGGCGCATCGAACATGTACGCGATAACCACCGCGCATTGGAACTGCAACTGAGTAGCGGCGACTGCGCGGCCATCGATGCTTACTTCAGGCCGCCGCGCAGCAAGCGGCCGCTCGAGATGCTTTGAGCGAGGCAGCGTTCAGTTGCAGGCGTGATGCATATGGACTGAGCCGAGCACGGCGACCTCGGCGGGTGTGCGCCTGAGCGACTCTTCGCTGACCTGAGCCGCATCGCTCACAAAGTCGTCGACGATCGACGAGACCTGGACGTTACGCAAACACAGCGAGACCCGCTGGGTCTCGTTGGCCGGCAACGATGCGCGCTGGCCGAGGAACAGCACGCCATATTGATAGCCGTGGATGATGCCACGTACGGCGCCGACGCATTCACCTTGCGCCACGTTATCGGCCTTCTGCTTGCAGACCTGCATGAGCGACCAGGCGGAAAACGAGGGATCGACGGGAGGGGCGGCCTGAGCTTGTGCCTGTTGCTGTGCCTGCTGTTGGGCTTGCTGTTCAGCCGTCTGTGCGTGTGCCAGCGTGGTGAAGCCGAATGCGGCTGCCATCAGCAGACCGGTGGCTGCTCGCGCTGCGGAGTCGGGGACATTTCGTTGCATGTTGTGATGCCCTCATATCGAACGTTGAATCTGATATGAGGGCAGCCGTCCTGTTTGGTTCCTGCTCGATTGGAGCCTTGCTGCTCCTGTCATGGTGCGACTGTGCCGCCGCTGCGGGGCCCGGCCCTGGCGGTGACGCTCGACCGGGGGATCGAGGCGCCACCGCCGACACTTGCCGGGAGGGACCGCCGCGACGGGGC
>NZ_SCNV01000097.1 GCF_005503145.1 Burkholderia sp. 4M9327F10
CCCCTACTTAACCCCCTCCCTAAACCACTTAGCATGATGCTTCCTAGCCCACCCCACACTAACGGTCCCACGCACCATAGCCCCAACGGACCCTTTAATCCAGATAGCAGCATAAACATGAACAACAATCCCAACAATAAGCACAAACGCTGCAACAGCATGAACAACAGCCGCAAGGCGCACGATCTCAATGGGAAAATAAAAGGAAAAATACCGCCGCCAGATCACCACCCCACTGCAAAGCAGCAAAAAAAGACACACAACCATCGCAAAGAACAAGAGCTTCTGCCCAGCGTTATACCGCCCAATCTCAGGCAAATCCTCCTCGCGATTAGCGAGCACATCATCAATCTGCCGCAGCCACTGCACATCGTCGCGATCCAGATAGTTGTGATGCCAAAACCGCACTGCAAGTATGAAGAACGACACAAACATCACCAGGCCCACAAACGGATGCAGAATCCGTGTCCACTGCCCGCCGCCGAACAACGCCGTCAGCCAGAACATCGACGGGTGAAACAGCGCCAACCCGGACAACGCCAGCAACACAAACGTAATCGCCGTGATCCAGTGATTCGTCCGCTCATTGGCCGTATAACGCACAATCAGATTCGGGTCGTGTGACTTCATCTCGCTACTCCTCGCGTTCATCACGAATGCGCCTTGCTTCATCCCGCGCAGCCACTTCGTCGTCTTCCGTCACCTCGTTCGGCCCCACCCGTATGTAGTGGAAGAACCCGGATAGCGCCGCCAGCGCAATGCCCGCCACCGCCAGCGGTTTCGCCATGCCCTTCCACAGGCGCACCATCGGGCTGATGCGCGGATTGTCCGGCAAGCCGTGGTACAGCGACGGCTGATCCGCGTGGTGCAGCACATACATCACATGCGTGCCGCTTACACCCGGCGGGTCATATAGCCCGGCGTGCTCGAAACCGCGTTCCTTCAGGTCCTCGATGCGCTCCGCTGCGTGCTGTTTCATGTCTTCCTTGGTGCCGAACACAATCGCGCCGGTCGGACAGGTCTTCACGCATGCGGGTTCCTGGCCCACCGCCACACGGTCGGAACATAGCGTGCATTTGTATGCCCGGTTGTCCTTCTTCGAAATGCGCGGCACGTTGAACGGGCAGCCGGTCACGCAATAACCGCAGCCAATGCAGTTCTCTTCATGAAAATCGACGATGCCGTTCGTGTACTGCACGATCGCACCCGGCGACGGGCACGCTTTCAGGCAGCCCGGGTCCTCACAGTGCATGCAGCCGTCCTTGCGGATCAGCCATTCGAGGTTGCCGTCCGGGTTCTCGTACTCGGAGAAGCGCATCACCGTCCACGAATGCTCGCTCAGGTCCATCGGGTTGTCGTAGACGCCGTGGTTGATTCCCACCTCGTCGCGCAGGTCGTTCCACTCCATGCACGCCGTCTGACAAGCCTTGCAGCCAATGCATTTGCTGACGTCGATCAGCTTCGCCACCGTGCCGGTCACCGGCTCGCGCACCGCCGGAGGCTGCACGGTGGTGGCCGACTGACGCTTGATATCCAATGATTGAAGTGCCATTTTCTATCTCGCGCCCCCTATGCCTTCTCGACCTTCACCAGGAACGACTTGAATTCCGGTGTCTGCGAATTCCCGTCGCCCACCACCGGCGTCAGCGTGTTGGTGATATACCCCGGCTTCGTCTGCCCCTTGAAGCCCCAGTGCAACGGAATCCCCACCGTCTGCACCTTCTTGCCGTCGATCATCAGCGGCTTGATACGCTTGGTCACCACCGCCACCGCAATCAGGTAGCCACGGTTGGACGACACCTTCACACGGTCGCCCGCCACCACACCCACCTCTTTCGCGAGGTCTTCGCCAATCTCCACGAACTGCTGCGGCTGAACGATCGAATTCAGGCGCGCATGCTTGGTCCAGAAGTGGAAGTGTTCGGTCAGACGATAGGTGGTCGCCGTATGCGGGAACTCCGCCGCCTTGCCGAAAGCCGCGCGGTCGTCGGGGAACACGCGCGCTGCCGGGTTGCTGGTGGCCTGCGCGTTCTGCGGATGCAGCGTGTTGTAGCCGAGCGGAGTCTCGAACGGCTCGTAATGCTCGGGGAACGGCCCTTCGTTCATCATGTCGCGGGCGAAGAAGCGCGCCACGCCTTCCGGGTTCATGATGAACGGTCCCATGCCGTTTTCCGGCGGCTCATCCACCTTGAAGTCGGGCACGTCGGCCCCGCTCCAGGTGGCGCCATTCCAGCCAATTAGCTTGCGGGTAGGATCGAACGGTTTGCCGTTCAGGTCGCAGGACGCCCGGTTATAGAGAATCCGCCGGTTGACCGGCCACGCCCATGCCCAGTTCAATGTCTGGCCAATGCCGG
The DNA here is from genome assembly GCF_005503145.1 of Burkholderia sp. 4M9327F10. Classification (GTDB taxonomy): domain Bacteria; phylum Pseudomonadota; class Gammaproteobacteria; order Burkholderiales; family Burkholderiaceae; genus Paraburkholderia. The sequence goes on from NZ_SCNV01000097.1 coordinate 2,355, forward strand.
TCGGGTCCGAGTTGTCGCGCCGCCCCATCTGGTTACCCGCCTGGGTCCATGCGCCGCAGAAGATCCAGCAACCGCTCGAGGTCGAGCCGTCGTCCTTCAGTTGCGCAAAACTGGCCAGTTGCTCGCCCTTCTTCACCAGTACCTTGGTCGGGTCCTTCGGGTCGGTGAGGTCGGTGACAGCTTTGCCGTTGTACTCCATCGCCAGCTCTTCCGGCGTCGGGCTTGCCGGGTTCGCGTAGGGCCAGGCCAACTTGAGGATCGGGTCCGGGTACTTGCCGCCCTGCTCCTGATATGCCTTGCGCATGCGCAGGAAAATCCCCGACATGATCTCCAGATCGCTCTTCGCTTCGCCGGGGCCCTCCGCGCCCTGCCAGTGCCATTGCAGCACGCGGCTCGAACTCACCAGCGAGCCGCGTTCCTCCGCGAAACACGTGGTGGGTAAGCGAAACACTTCGGTCTGGATCTTCGAGGCGTCCACGTCGTTGTACTCGCCGTGGTTCTTCCAGAAGTCCGCCGTCTCGATGGCGAGCGGGTCCATTACCACCAGCCACTTCAGCTTGCTCAGCGCAGAGGCGGTCTTCGCCTTGTTCGGCGACGACGCCAGCACATTGAAGCCCTGCGCGATGTAGCCGTTCATCTTGCCCTGATCCATCAGTTCGATGGCCTGCAGCAAGTCGTATGACTTATCGAGCTTGGGCAGATAGTCGTAGCCCCAGTTGTTGTCGGCGCTGACCGCGTCGCCCCACCACGCCTTCATGAAGCTCACGAAAAACGCGCCGTAGTTCTTCCAGTAGCTCAACTGATTAGGCCGCAACTGCTGAGTCGCGCGTTTCTTGATGTAGCCGGCGTAGTCCTGCTCGGCTTCCATCGGCAGCGTCATGTAGCCCGGCAGCAGGTTCGACATCAGCCCGAGGTCCGTCAGCCCCTGGATATTCGAGTGGCCGCGCAGCGCATTCATGCCGCCACCGGCAATGCCTATGTTGCCAAGCAGCAGTTGCACCATCGCACCGGTGCGGATCATCTGCGCGCCGACCGAGTGGTGCGTCCAGCCGAGTGCGTAGAGGATCGTCCCGGCCCGGCCGGGTACCGCCGTGGTGGCGAGCATCTCGCAGACCTTGAGGAACTTCTCCCTGGGCGTGCCGCAGGTCTTCTCGACCATCTCGGGCGTATAACGCGAGTAGTGCTGCCTGAGCAGGTTGTAGACGCAGCGCGGATCCTGCAGCGTCATGTCAACCTTCACAAAGCCGTCGTCGCCGCGCTCGTAGTCCCAGCTCTCCTTGTCGGGATAGCTGTGCTTGTCCGCGTTGTAGCCGGAATAAATGCCGTCGTTGAACGCGAAGTCCTCGCGCACGATGAACGGGAAGTCCGTGTAGTTCTTTACGTACTCGTGCTGGATCTTGTCGTTCGTCAGCAGATAGTTGATCACCCCGCCGAGGAAGATGATGTCCGTGCCGGTGCGAATCGGCGCGTAATAATCCGCCACCGATGCGGTCCGCGTGAAGCGCGGGTCGACCACGATCAGGCGCGCCTTGCGGTGCGCCTTGGCTTCGGCCACCCACTTGAAGCCGCACGGGTGCGCTTCGGCGGCATTGCCGCCCATCACCAGAATCACGTCCGCGTTCTTGATGTCGACCCAATGGTTCGTCATCGATCCACGGCCAAACGTCGGGGCAAGACCTGCCACCGTCGGGCCGTGTCAGACACGCGCCTGGTTGTCGAATGCGAGCATCCCCATGCTGCGCACGGTTTTGTGCGTCAGATACCCCACCTCGTTGCTGCCTGCGGAGGCGGCCAGCATCCCGGTGGTCAGCCAGCGGTTGACCTTCTTGCCGTCTTCCGTGGTTTCGACAAAGTTGGCATCGCGGTCGGCCTTCATCAGCTTCGCGATGCGGTCGAGCGCGTCGTCCCACGAGATACGCTGCCACTGCTCGGAGCCGGCCGCCCGATACTCGGGGTACTTCAGGCGGCTCGGGCTGTGAATGAAGTCGATCAGGCTCGCCCCCTTCGGACACAGTGTGCCGCGGTTGACCGGGTGATCGGGATCGCCTTCTATATGAATGATGCTGGCGGTGGCGTTCTTCGCGCCGTCGCCCAGGCCGTACATGAGGATCCCGCAGCCTACCGAGCAATACGGACAGGTGTTGCGGGTTTCAGTGGTGCGCGCCAGTTTGTACTGCCGGACTTCGGCGAGAGCGGTGTCCGGAGAGAAGCCCATCAGAGCGAGGCTCGATCCGGCCAGCGTCGACGCCGTTACCTTCAGGAACTGGCGCCGGGACATTTGCAGCATGGTGGTCCTCGGCTTTGGCGTTGTGGGGAACACTAAAAAGAATAAAGTGCTTCCTAAATAGATTAGTTCCGACAGCCCGTAGCCGGTACCGGACATACCCTGATTCGGGACCGTCCTTGGTATAGTGACAGGCATACAGCTTGCAAGCCACGACGGCATGCCTGTCCTACCGCCGAAGCCTGCCCGCGCGGCATTCGGCGGCGCGATCCCGTCAAGAGGCACTATGGACATCGACACGCTATCCGCCGACAAATTGCAGCATGCAGCCCGCCGCCAGGCTTCATGGGCGATCGGCGCGTTCAGGAAGTTCGCTGAGGACCGGTGCGCTGCCATGGCGGCCGGCATCGCGTTCTACGCCGCGTTCTCGCTCGCACCCACTCTCGTCATGGTGATCGCCGTGGCAGGCTGGTTCTTCGGCGCGCAAGCCGCCCGCGGCGAACTCTTCGCGCATATACACGGACTGCTTGGCGACCAGGCCGCCGCGGGCGTCCAGGTGATCGTCCAGAATGCCCGGCACGCCGGCGGCGCAGGTGGCATCGCGGCCATCATTTCGTTCGTATTACTGGCCATCGGCGCGTCGGCCACCTTCTCTTCACTCAATAGCGCGTTGAATATCGTCTGGCCGCTTACCGGGCCGCGCTCGTCGAGCGTGATCGCGCTGGTGCGGGTGCGGCTGATTTCGTTTGGGCTCGTGCTCGGCGTGGCGTTCCTGCTGATTGTCTCGCTCGTGCTCGATACCGCCATCACCTTTATCGGCCAGTGGCTGTGGGGCAACTCGCCGTATGTGGTGATCGGCAATCTGCTGCAGTTGCTGGTCGGGCTGCTGGTGCTGGCCTTCGCCTTTGCCGCCCTGCTGAAGTTCTTGCCGGACGCCGTGGTCCGCTGGCGCGACGCGATGGTGGGCGGGGTAGTCGCGGCCGTGCTGTTCTCGGCGGGCAAGAAGCTCTTTGCGCTCTATATCGCGCATGCCGGCATGGCGAATTCGTTCGGCGCGGCTGGCTCGCTGGCGGTGCTGCTGATGTGGCTGTACTTCTCGGCGGTCGTGCTGTTGCTCGGCGCGGAGTTCTCCGCGGCGCGCGGCAGGCTGCACGATCCGCGCGGCGCCTGGGGTCAGCTGGAAGAAGCGCCGGCGGGAAGCCGGGCGAAGCTGGCATCGGTGCTGGCGGCGTCGACGATTTCCTCACAGGGGCCGGGTAGTCCGGAAGCCGGGACAAAGCTGGCCGAGGCGATGGCGAAAACGGGCGGTGCTGCGGCGGATGGCGGTGCCGTGGCCCGCACGGCAAGCGCCACGGGCGATTCAGGCAGCGCAAGCGCCGCTGCGAGCATGCCTGGTCAGCAACCGTCGCAAACCGCGAAGCGACGCGCGCCGGTGACCGCTGTCGACGTTCGCGCGGTGGCCAGTATTGGCCGCAAGGTGGTTCGCGCAGAAGGCCAGGCGACGCGCGTGGCCGCATCAACGCTGCTGGAAGCCGGCCGTAAGGCGTCAGCGGCGGACCGCTACGTCAAGCACAACCCGTGGCGATCGCTCTTGATGGCCGCCGGCGCGGCCCTGCTGGTCACCGCCGTCGCCGGTCGCCGCCGTGGGGACGGCGCATCTGCCGCTCAGGCAACCGATGACGAGCGTTGAACCCTTTTTACACCGCGTATCAGGGAGAACACCCACATCCGGGCGAAACTGTCCAGCATGCAGACTGATTCTTGCTGGATGACACGCCGGCAGGCACAGCCCGCCGTGTGAATTCTCGTAGACAAGAAAATTACGCCGAACTTTCAAATACACGTTTGAATGACGAATGCTGACGCATCCACTATCAGCGAAACAACAATAATGCCGTTTCCGGCATGAAGTATTGCTATATCAGCAATAATACTTAGTGGGCTTGCTACATAAGCACTTTCGGGGGGTGTCACGTTTACGAGACACTCATTTTTTTTCAGTATTACCCTTCAGAGGCCCTGCGTTATTCTCCTTTCCGCAACAACGAAACCAACCATGCGTGGAGAAATGGATGAAAAAATTCGCACTGACTAGCCTCTCGCTGGCACTGCTGGGCGCCGCAGGTGCAGCCCATGCTCAAAGCAGCGTCACCCTCTATGGCGTTCTCGACGACTCGATCCAGTACATCAATAACAACAACGTCTCGAACAGCAACAAGAGCTCGATTGGTCTGGCCGCAGGCAACCTGCAAGGCAACCGCTGGGGCTTGAAGGGTACGGAAGACCTGGGCGGTGGCCTGAAGGCGATCTTCCAGTTGGAAAACGGCTTTAACCCGAACAACGGTAAGCTGGGTCAGGGCAGCCGCGAATTCGGCCGTCAGGCATACGTCGGCCTGCAGAGCGACCAGTTCGGTACGGTGACGATTGGCCGCCAGTACGACCCGGTTGTCGACCTGGTTCAGGCAGTCACGGCTGACAACTATTGGGGCTCCACGTTCACCACGCCGAGCGACGTTGACAACAACGACAACAGCTCGCGTACCAGCAACGCAATCAAGTACACGTCGAACACCTACTCTGGCTTCCAGTTCGAAGCGTTGTACGCATTCGGCGGCGTGGCAGGTTCGACGGGCCAAGGTCAAACCTGGTCCGGCGCAGCAACCTACGCAAACGGTCCGTTCAGCGTCGCTGCTGGCTACATCCGCATGGACAACGGCTCCGACACCCTGGCAGGTCGTGCAGCGGGCTGGAGCGGTACGTCGGACGGCACGTTCAACTCGATCAACCTGCCGTACCAGTCGGCCAAGTCGATCGGTATCGCTTCTGTCGGCGCACAATACGTGATCGGACCGGTCACGGCTGGCCTGCGTTACAGCAACGCACAGTACAAGCCGGATGCATTCTCGTCGTTCACCTCGACGGAACGTTACAACGTCGGTGCTGGCTTCGTGAACTACCAACTGACGCCGGCAGCATTGCTGGGTCTGGGCTACACGTTCACGCACGGTTCGGGCAACGGCGAGTCGGCTTCGTATAACCAGATCTCGCTGGGCGGCGACTACAACCTGTCGAAGCGCACGGACGTGTATCTGGTCGGCGCATGGCAAAGGGCATCGGGCACGGGCGCTGTGGCGTCGGTTGCCGACTACGACGCCGAATCGGCTTCGAACTCGCAAGCAATCGTCAGCCTCGGTATCCGTCACAAGTTCTAATCGACTTGACGGACAGCCAGAGCAGGACGCTGTCAAAAGCCAGCCACAGGCAACAAGCCGGTGGCTGGCTTTTTTCATTGGTGCGGGGATTTTTGCGGAATCGGCAAACGCGGTGAAGGCGAACGCCTCTATAGGGACAACAGCGTACTTTGGAGCGGGGCCACCCGGACCAGCGGCCGCGAGACCCGATGCGACGGCAGCCCCCTGAGCCTGAACCCGCGCCGAGCCTCGAACCCTACAGCCCCTACCGCTGCGCCTTATTCCTCTCAGCCTGCGCCAGCGTCTGAGCCGGCTTCGCTTCCACCGCCTCATCGCCGCCCACTGGCGCACGATGCATCACCAGCGCACGCTCGGGGCGCTGCAGCGGCACGTTAGCCGACTCCTGCCAGTCAGGGTCCGGAATCTCCCCGAACACCTGGCGCAGCCGCTCGCCCCAGGTGCGGTGGATCATTTCAAAGTAGGCGTTGTCGTGATCCACGGAAACGAAACGCGTGACCCTCAACGCGTCCTTTTCGTAGACCAGCAAGTCGAGCGGCAGCCCGACCGACAGATTCGAGCGCAGCGTCGAGTCCATTGAGATCAGCGCGCACTTGGCGGCCTCGTCGAGCGGCGTGCTGGGCGTCAGCACGCGGTCGATGATCGGCTTGCCGTATTTCGACTCGCCAATCTGGAAATACGGGTTCACCGCCGAGGATTCGATGAAATTCCCCGCCGCGTAGATCATGAACAGGTGCTGCCGCGCTTCACGCGCCTTGCCGGCGGCGGCAATCTGCCCGCCGAGGATAAAGCTGCAATTGAAGTCGACGCCGAATTCCTGCAACGCCTGAGCCTCGCGCTGATGCACGTCGCGCACCGCCTTGCCCACCACCCGGGCCGCGTCGGCCATGGTCGGCGCGCTCCACAGCGTGGGCTGGTCGGCGTCGCCCGGCTCGCTCAACTCGTGCAGCACGGCCTGGGTCAGCGAGAGATTGCCCGCGCCGAGCAGCACCAGCACGCGCTCGCCGGGCTGCTCGAACACCGTCATCTTGCGCGCGGTGCTGATGTGATCGACGCCGGCATTGGTACGGGTATCGGACAAGAAGACGAGCCCGTCGTCCACGCACATCGCCACACAGTAAGTCATAGAAATATCCAGAAAGACCAGCAAACGCCGTTATTGTAATGCGACGTCGCCGCGGTCCTTGTGCGTTCGACCCTACTGTGGCGATTGCGCACTGACCGTCACGGAGACGTTCAGTTTCTCGTCCAGGCCGCCGATGCGCCGCCCGCGGACCGGCGCCGCCGCCTCGTAGTCGCGCGCCGCCGCGAGCCGGCAGTAGATTTCGCTGGCAAACGCGGCATGCGTGACGTCTACGGAAATCCACCCCGCACCTTCGAGCCAGACGTCGACCCATGCGTGGCTCGCGCCATGCGGCACGTCGCCGGGCTCGATATAGCCGCTCACGTAACGCGCCGGAATGCCGCGCGCACGACAGCACGCCAGCATCAGATGCGCGTGGTCCTGGCAAACCCCGCTGCCGAGCGCGAGCGCTTCGGCCGCGGTGCTGGTCACCTCGGTGATCCCCGGCTGGTATTTCACGCGCTGCACGATCTCCTCGGAGAGCTTGATGAGCCCGGCAGGCATGGCGAGCGTCGGCACGGACTCGGCCAGTTCGCGCACCGCCCCATCGGCTTCGGTCAGACGCGTGGCACAGGTGAAATGTTCGAGCGGAACAGGGCCGACCGTGTCGCGCAGCAGGCCGTCGACGAGCGGAAACGTATCGACCTCCCCGGCTACATGCAGGTGGATCTCGCTGTGCGGCTTGTTCAGCACCAGCGTATGCAGCACGTTGCCGTAGGCGTCGAAAGTCGAGTCGAGCTTGCCCGGGGCATCGATGCTCCAGCGCCGCACCGTCTGCGACGCGCCGCTCGCAGGCGTGAGACGCAGTTGCTGGATCGAATAGTGAACCGTCGCTTCGTAGCGATAGGCGGTGTCGTGGCGGATCGTCAGGTACATAGAGAAACTCCGTCAGGCGACTGGCAGCATCAGATAGGTACGCGCAACCAGGTTGCCGAGTTCGAACACGCGGGCCAGGAATTGCGTCAGATAGGCGTGCAGACCGGCTTCGAAAATCTGCCGGATGTCGGAGTAGACCAGTTCGGCGCGCAGCTTGCCGGCAAAACGCTCGCACTGGTTGGAACCCGAGGTGCGTAGCATCGCCAGGTTGTTGCAGACGCCATCCAGGGAGGCCAGCAACGAGCGCGGCATCTGCTGGTTCAGGATCATCAGTTCGACCACCCGGGCCGGCGTGACGACGTCGCGATACACCTTGCGATAGATCTCCAGCGCCGACACCGAACTGAGAATCGAGGTCCAGTAATAGAAGTCTTCGAGCTGGCGCGTGGCGTCGCGCGAATTCGGCTCGACGTCGGCAAAGCGCACGTCGAGAATCCGCGCGGTGTTGTCGGCGCGCTCCAGATAAGTGCCGAGCTGCGTAAAGAAGAACGCATCGTCCTGCAGCGCAGTGCCGATCGTCACGCCGCGCGACAGGTGCGAGCGGAACTTGACCCACTCGAACAACGAATCCGGACTGGTGGTGAGCTGGCCGGCCGCGGTCCGCTCGTTGAACTGGAGCCAGGTGTCATTGATCGTCTCCCACCATTCGGTGGTCAGCGTGCCGCGCACGGCGCGGGCGTTTTCACGCGCGGCCTGCAGGCACGAATGAATGCTCGACGGGTTGGTCGCGTCCGCCACCATGAAATCGAGCACATTTTCGCGCGTCGGTTCGTCGTAGCGTTGCGAAAAGGCCGTCTCCAGTTCGGAGATGCGCAACACCGAACGCTGCGCGCGCGCCTCCTGCTCAGGCGTCTGCGGCAACAGCAGCGCCTTCAGGTTGATATCCAGCATGCGCGCGGTATTTTCGGCGCGCTCCATGTAACGGGCCATCCAGAAGAGGTGGTCGGCAGTGCGGCTTAGCATGACGGCTTTCCATGATTGATGACGCTGGGCGTTGTATGCCCGCGCTGGTTACCCGCTTGCGCCGGCGCGCCAGGACGTCGCTAGTACGTGTTGGTACGTCGCTTTGACGTCGCAGTGACGTCGCAGTAACGTTTCTCGCGCCGGCTTTTCTTGTCGCGGATACGGCCACCGTAAAACTCGCGGCGGCGGAACCCGCAACCCCTTCAGTCGACCATCCAGGTGTCTTTGGTGCCGCCTCCCTGCGATGAATTGACCACCAGCGACCCTTCCTGCAAGGCAACCCGGGTCAGGCCGCCCGCGCACATCGTCACGGTCTTGCCGGACAGCACGAACGGGCGCAGGTCGATATGGCGCGGCGCGATGCCCGCCTCCACAAAAGTCGGGCACGCCGACAACGCTAGCGTAGGCTGCGCGATATAGCCCGCCGGACGCGCAATCAGACGGGCGCGGAACGCTTCGATTTCCGCCGCGGTGGAGGCCGGTCCCACCAGCATCCCATAGCCGCCCGCGCCATGCACTTCCTTCACCACCAGCTCAGGCAAGTGCGCGAGCGTGTAGGCGAGATCGTCCGGCTTGCGGCACTGGAACGTCGGCACGTTGTTGAGGATCGGCTTCTCGCCGAGGTAAAACTCGATCATCTCCGGCACGTACGGATAGATCGATTTGTCGTCGGCGATACCGGTGCCCATGGCGTTGGCAAGCGCCACCCGCCCGGCCCGGTACGAGGTCAGCAGACCCGGCACGCCAAGCGCCGAATCGGTACGGAAGGCAAGCGGGTCGAGAAAGTCGTCGTCCACCCGGCGATAGATCACGTCGACGCGCTTCGGGCCCTGCGTGGTGCGCATGAACACGTAGTTGTCGTCGACGAACAGGTCTTTGCCTTCCACCAGTTCCACGCCCATCTGCTGGGCAAGGAAGGTGTGCTCGAAGTACGCCGAGTTGTACATGCCCGGCGTAAGCACCACCACCACCGGATCGTCGACACCCTCAGGCGCGACCGAGCGCAACGTATCGAGCAGCAGGTCCGGGTAGTGCGCCACCGGCGCAATGCGGTTCTGCACGAACAGTTCCGGGAACAACCGCATCATCATCTTGCGGTTTTCCAGCATATAGGAGACGCCCGACGGCACCCGCAGGTTGTCCTCGAGCACGTAGAACGCGCCGTCTTCACCGGCCCGCACCACGTCGACTCCGGCAATGTGCGCGTAGACGCCGAGCGGCACGTTGACGCCCTGCATCTCCGGCCGGTACTGCGCATTGGTATAGACCTGTTCAGCCGGGACGATGCCGGCCCGCACGATATTGCGGTCGTGATAAACGTCGTGGATAAACAGGTTGAGTGCTTGAACCCGCTGCCGCAGACCCGCTTCGAGGGTTTGCCATTCGCCGCGCGGAATGATCCGCGGGATCAGATCGAACGGTATCAGCCGTTCTGTGCCGGACAGGTCGCCGTTGACCGCGAAGGTAATGCCCACACGGCGAAACAGCAGGTCTGCCTCCGCGCGCTTGCGCGCGATTGCCTCGTTGCCCTGCTTGACCAGCCAACGTTCGAAGCGTGCGTAATGTGGCCGCACGACTTCATCGTGATGACGCATCTCGTCATAGCATCGCATGTCACGCCCCGCTCTTGTTGTCGGATAGAAGGCGAATGCGCTGCGCATTCGGTGTTCGACAAGCTTCAAAGCAAGCGCTATGCCATTGGCTTTCCGCACGCAAACCCCAATGAATGCACACGAACAGCGCATACGGCCGGCACGGCTCCGACATCATCGTACTGCGGCGGCCCGCAATGCGCTACTGCAGTGCATTGAATCCCCTGGAGTGGGCGTAGGGCCGCAATCTCCCACCGGCATTGGGCGCAAGCAGAGCCGGCGCGCGGCAATAAAAAATCCCCGCGGGTTTACACCCGCGGGGATTTTGCACTTTCTGAACTTTGCACCGCTCAGAGCGGCACAGCACCGTTTGCCGTTCGAAAACGGCATGGCGCCATGCACGTTCGTTACGCTGCTGCGTCCTTCAGCTTCTTCAGCGGACGTGCCTTGATGCGCACGCTAGCCGGCTTGGCCGGGAACCAACGCTCTTCGCCCGTGAACGGGTCTTTGCCGAAGCGCTTCTTCTTCGCCGGCACTTCCTGCACGACGATCTTCAGAAGACCCGACAGCGTGAATTCGCCAGCACCCTTCTTGTGGACTGCGCCGAGGATGGTCTCTTCGAGCGCGGCCAGCACAGCCTTGGCAGCCTTCGGTTCAACAGCAGCACGTTCTGCGACGTGTGCAGCCAACGAGGCCTTCGTGAAGGTGTCCTTGATCGGCGACGGTGCGCCGGACGCCTTCACGGCGACCTTCTTAGCTGCGACGACTTTCTTCGCAGGAACTTTCTTCGCAGCAGCAACCTTCTTGGTCGGTACCGTGGCAGCCTTCTTGGCCACCTTTTTTGCGGAAGTCGGCATGTTTCTCCTACCTGTTGTTGGTCAGTGAATGCAAGAAGCGTCCGCGGTATGCGCACGCTTCAAGGCCGGATTCTACAAGCGCTATGGCGTTTTGCGCGACTCTTTTGTGTATAAGCGTTACGGTTTGTTGCGCGGCGCTGACTCCGCAACACTTTTTAACCCGTATTTCAGGGGGTAAACGCGATTCGGCAGGCGCCGGCCAGCGCTTGCGACAGAGTGTCTCGTCTCGCATCGTCAGCGCGAACGCCCGGGCAAACACTGCCGCGAAAGCAGAAAAACCCTACAGGCAGGCATGGAAGCCGCCGTAAACGGAACAGGGGCGCGCCAGCCTGGCGCGCCCCTGTTCCGTTCGTTTCGCGGGGTCCGCGAAGGGCCCCGCCCGTTGCTTACTCCGCGGCGGCGGAGAGTTGTCCCGCGCGCTGCGCGCCTTCGCGCGCTTCGTTCGCGCAGCGATGATGCTCACGCGACAGGCGGTTCATCAGCGGCAGCAGCAGCAGCACGGCGACGAGAGCGCCGAGCGCCGCGAGCCAGCCGAGGCCCATGAACAGCTTCGTGTAGAGCGGCAGCGACTGCAGCGGATCGAGATCGCCCGAGGGCATCTGCGCGAAGTTCGCCACCACGCTGCCCAGGTAACCCGAGACGCCGCTCGCCACGAAATATGCGCCCATCAGGAAGCCGCTCATGCGTGCCGGCACATAGCGCGCAATCATCGCCAGCCCGAGGCCGCTCACCAGCAACTCGCCCAGCGAGTACAGGCCATAGCCGCCCACCATGAACCACGACGAGACCCGGCCATCCACCGCATAGCGGCCGCTCACGGCGTACACGAAAAAGCCTGCCGCCACGACCACGAAGCCGATTGCATACTTCACCGCCACCGACACGTCATTGCCGCTCTTCGACAGTTGCGTGTACAGCACCGCGAGAATCGGGCTCAGCATCATGATCCAGATCGGGTTGAGCGCCTGGAACTGGGCCGCGCTCCAGGTGAAGAGCGAGACGCCGAACAGCGAGAAATGCGGATCGACGTTGCGCACCGCGAAGAGCGTGAGCGAGGTCGACATCTGCTGATAGAACACGAAGAACAGGATGGCCTGCAGTGTCAAAACCAGCGCGGCGATCAGGCCAGCACGTTCCGACTGCTCGCATTTGGCGAGCATGTAGCCGAAGATCGCCAGAATCGCGACGCCCGCCGTATAGACGCAGGCCACCGCAATCGCCTTATGCTGCAGCACGAACATGGTCGCCACGCCAAGCGCGGCGCCACCGAGCAGCACGGCGCCCACGCGGCCCCAGCGGACCGGTTCGGCGTCCGGCGCAGAGCCCACATGCGCCAGCGTGCGGAACATGATGAAGTAGTTCAGCACGGCGAGCAGCATGCCGCCGCAGCACACGGCAAACGCCGCATGCCAGCCCCAATGATCCTTGATCCAGGGCGTGGCGAGCATCGACACCGTCGAACCGATGTTGACCGCCATGTAGTAAATCGTGAATGCGCTGTCGATGCGCGCATCGTCGCCTTCATAGATGCGCCGCACGAGATTCGCGGCATTGGCCTTGAACAGGCCGTTGCCCACCACGATCACGCCGAGCGAGGCGTACATGTAGTTGAGCTGGTCGTTCGGCATGGCGAGCATCAGATAGCCGCACGACAGCACCAGCGCGCCGAACACCATGGTGCGGCGGGTGCCGAGAATCTTGTCGCCGATCCAGCCGCCGACCGACGGCGCTGCGTAGACCAGCGCCGTGAAAGCGCCCCAGGTGAGCGTGGCGTGACTGTCGGTGAAGCCGAGCTTGTCGATCATGAACAGGACCAACAGCGCGGCCATGCCGTAGTAGCCGAAACGCTCCCACATCTCGATCAGGAAGACGGTCGAAAACGATCGAGTCTGGGATACGGTTGAATTCATCGTGTACCTCGTGTTCTTGCGATTGCAGCGGCGCGCCGGTTGGTGAGCGCGTCGCGGGAAACTGGGTCTGGAAACCGGGTCGGGAAACGTCGGGTTGCCGTCGCGCGGATGCCGCGCGGCATGAGCACGCTCATCCGCGTATCAAGGCGGAGCAAACCGGGTGGGGAAGCAGGAGCCTGATCCGCCAGAACGCGCGCCGGATATCCGGCAACTGAACCGGCAACTGCGGGGGCGGCTGCGCGGGCAATAGTGCCGGCAATAGCGCGGACCACAGCGCGAGCAATAAATCGCGCCATAACGAAGCCGGGCGGGATGAAGCGAAATGGCCCCCATGATAAAGCATCGCGTGCGCGGCTCGGCGCAGCGGCGGCAAGCAGCGGCCCATGCGGGTAGGCGCTGAAGCAGGTGTGGCGATTCGGGTCAACGGTGATATTCATCTCAGGTCGACGGCGCAGACGGGGTAAGCCGCGCCGCTCATGGTTCCACGCACAGGATCGCTGTGCATGGGATGGCAAACAGCCGGCGGGGCGAAAGTCGAAGCGGCCCCGCAAGCGAGCGCGATTCTGCAGAGCATAGGGTCCGCCGTCACTCAGGGAATTCACTGATGCCCGCCGTGCCTCTCAAGCGCAATCGCGCATTCTGCCGGGGCGTGCCACGCGATATCATCCATGAATTCGAAATGCATCAGTTTATTTAAGCATGCGACGCATTGATCGCATGAATTTAAAAGGCTAAAAAAGCGCGACCTAATATCGTCTTACCCGCGTCCGCGTGATTTTCGACGCCTCCCCGGAGAGCCGCAATCTGCGATCTGCAAGCCGGAGCGGGCTTCTGGCAACATAGCGAGTCGCTTCGAAAATAAATGCCTCACAGGCATACTCACGCATTTGCGATGGTCCACAAGACTATCAAACTTTGTTTACTAACATCAAACATATTTTTGACGGGCTGATTCACCTCGCTATGGTCACGAAAACTGAAAACAAAAATCCGGCCCTCGAACTGGGTAGCAAGATACGCGCGCTGAGGCAGCGCCTGAAACGCACGCTCGATGACACAGCCACAGCGGCACGCATCTCCAAACCCTTCCTGTCGCAGGTGGAACGCGGCCTTGCCACCCCGTCTCTCACGTCGCTGGCGGGGATTGCCAGCGCCCTCGGCGTCACCGTGCAGTACTTCGTCGACACCCCCAGCGAGGAGCGTTCGGTCAGCCGTGGCGACCAGTTGAAGTTTTTCGGTTTCGCCGATTCCGCCAACCTGTTCGCGCGCCTGACCAACCTGACCGGCGGCCGGCAGCTCGAAGCGATCCTCGTCAAGATGCCGCCCGGCCAGAAGCGTTCCGAGGTCAACACACATGCAGGCGAAGAGTTTCTGTATGTAATCAGCGGCAAGGTTTCGCTCACGCTGGAAGGCAAGACTTTCGCGCTGAAAGCGGGCGATAGCGCCCACTACGAGTCGACCGTGCCGCATAGCTGGGCCAATACGGCGCGCACCGAAACCCTGGTTGTCTGGGTAGGAACCCCACGGCTGTTCTAAGCGCCAGGCGCTCTTGCGGATTGAGCATCCGTCAAGAGCCGGCCTGCTTTCCGTGTTGTCAGGACTACTGCCTAGCCAGGACTGCCGCGCTCGCGGCTCAGGTAATCCGCTCGGTTGTCATGACGCGTGAAAGTCCATGCATCGGCCGGCGCAAGGCGACGTCAAACGGATTGGTCTGGGGTCCGAGCGCCTGGGCCTGGCGCCGCAGCAATTCGACCACCATCGGCAAGCGATCGTCGCCAAGCCGCGCGGCAAGCGTACCGACGCTAAGCGCGGCCACCGCCACGCCGGTGCGGTCCAGAATCGGCACCGCCACGCCGGCCATGCCGTCCAGCAGGCCGCTATTGCGCCCCGCGTAGCCCAACTGCCGCACCCGCTCGATCTCGGTACGCAGATAAACCTCATCGAGCACGCCATAGCCGCGAATTCGCGGCACGTTAAAGCGGATGATCTCCTCGCGCTCGGCTTCCGGCAAGAACGCCAGAATCGCGAGACTCCCCTGGCCGACGCCGAGCGCCACGCGCCCGCCAATGTCGCCGGTAAACGAGCGGATCGGAAACGGCCCTTCGCAGATATCCAGACAGACCGCGTCGAAGCTGCTCTTCACCAGCAGGAAAATCGTGTCGCCGAGGCTCGCGCACAGGCGTAGCAAGGCCGGACGGCACAGTGTGCGCATACCGCTCGGATTGCCGGCCTGCGCCGCGAGCGCGAAAAATTCGACGCTCAGGCGATAGAGCTTCGAGTTTTCGTCCTGCTCGACCATCCCCTCGGCGATCAGGGCATGCAGGATGCGATGCACCGTGCCCTGGGTCAGCCCGACCGCTTTCGCAAGCCGCGTGACACGGCCGCCGTCCGGCTGCGCGTCGGCCAGCGCGCGAATCACCGCAAACGAGCGCTGCAGCATGCCGGTGCCGGGCGCCTCCGGGGTGTCGGCCGGGCCGGGCTCCGCCACTTTTCGTTTTGCGGCTGCATTCATGGCTTTTCCTTGAACTTATTCCACTGTACGGAACACTATAGAGTGTTTTATTCTTGGATGGAATAGTGCTACGGCACCTGTCACGCCCGGATTAGCATTGCCTTCTTAGGGATTCCTCGTAGATCACGCAATGGAACAAAGTCTGTACTTCCCACTCAACTCATTTCGTTCAATGGAATTTTTCCTATCTTTATACCGCCAAACGGAATTTGCATTTGACGACGCGTAATTTGGCTGGCTAGAGTCGGCTCCAGCAGATTTGTCGATTCAGCCGGTGCCCGCGCACCGAAAGGCCAGACCATGTCGTTCCTCACCCTCACCGACGTAGCGAAATCGTTCGGCGACCTGCATGCCGTCGCCGACCTGAATCTGTCGGTGGAAAAAGGCGAGTTCGTTTCGCTGCTCGGTCCGTCCGGTTGCGGCAAGACCACCACATTGCAAATGATCGCGGGTTTCGTCGAGACCACGCGCGGGCGCATCACGCTCGACGGCCGCGACATCACACATACCAGGCCGAACCAGCGCGGCCTCGGCATCGTGTTTCAGAGCTACGCGTTGTTTCCGCACATGAGCGTCGCGCAGAACGTCGCGTTCGGTCTGGAGATGCGCGGCGTCGGCAAGGCCGAGCGCAACGGGCGGGTCTGCGAAGCGCTGGCGCTGGTGCGGCTCGATGCGCTCGCGCACCGCTTTCCACGCGAACTCTCCGGCGGCCAGCGGCAGCGCGTAGCCATTGCCCGCGCCATCGTGATTGCGCCGCCAGTACTGCTGCTCGACGAACCGATGTCGAATCTCGACGCCAAGCTGCGCGAGGACATGCAGTTCGAACTGCGCGCAATCCAGCGCAAGATCGGCACGACCACCATCATGGTCACGCACGACCAGTCGGAAGCGCTCTCGATCAGCGACCGCGTGGTGGTGATGGAAGCAGGCCGCATCACGCAGATCGATACGCCGTATCGGGCCTACGAGCGCCCTGAAAACCACTTCGTGTCGCAGTTCATCGGCAAGGCCAATATGCTGCCGGGCACCATCGTCGCGCGCGACGGCGACGCCATCCGCATCGACCTCGGGCACAACCTCGCCGAAACCGGTAACACCGCGCAACTGCCGATGCGCGAGCGCGTCGTGAACATCGGCGACGCCGTCACGCTATGCATCCGCCCCGAAAAACTGCGGCTCTGCGCACCGGAGGCGGGGCGTCTCGCGGCCACGGTCACGAGCCGCTTCTTCCTGGGCAGCCAATGGCTCTATCGCGTCGATTCGAAGCTCGGCGAGGTGCTGGTGTGCTGCCAGAACGAAGGCACGGAGCCGCTCGCGGAAGGCGCGGCGGTGGGCGTCGACTGGAATAGCGAGGCGATCCGCTTCGTGCAGCGGGAGGCGAGCCATGGCTAGCACGCTGCCTCTTTCCACGGACAGCACCCGCAAGCCACGGCGCGCTCCCTGGCATGCGTACCTGCCGCTCTGGCTGATGTGCGCCCCGGCCTTCCTGCTGTTCGTGGCACTGGTGCTGATTCCGCTCGTCATGACGCTCATCCTGACGTTCTACCGCTTCGATCCGTCGAGCGGCCCCATCGCCGCATTCCAGTTCGGCAATTACGTGGAAGTGCTGAAATCCGGCTACTTTCACACGATCTTTCTGCGCACCTTTGGCATCGCCCTCCTGACCACCCTGCTATGCGTCGTGATCGGCACGCCTGAGGCCTATGTGCTCTCACGCATGCGCGATCCGTGGCGCTCGCTGTTTCTGCTGGTGATTCTGGCGCCGCTGCTGGTGTCGGTCGTGGTGCGGGCATTCGGCTGGAGCATGCTGCTCAACAGCAACGGCCTCGTGAATCAGGCGTTCGGCCTTGTCGGAATGGGACCGTACAAGCTCGAATACACGACCTTCGCGATTGTCATCGCGCTCGTGCACGTGATGCTGCCGTTCATGGTGATTCCGGTCTGGACCGCCTTGCAAAAGCTCGATCCGCAAACCGAGAACGCGGCCCTCTCGCTGATGGCCTCGCCTGCCACGACACTGCGGCGCATCGTGTTGCCGCAACTGACACCCGGCATTCTGTCCGGCAGCCTGATGGTGTTCGGCCTGTCC
Source organism: Burkholderia sp. 4M9327F10 (assembly GCF_005503145.1). Taxonomy (GTDB): domain Bacteria; phylum Pseudomonadota; class Gammaproteobacteria; order Burkholderiales; family Burkholderiaceae; genus Paraburkholderia. Next base: position 19,710 of record NZ_SCNV01000097.1, read on the forward strand.
GCAAGCGCATTTGCGATTCCCGGCCTGCTCGGCGGGCGGCGCCTGAAGGTGGCGGCCACCGCCGTCTATGACGAATTCCTCGGTTCGCTGAACTGGCCGCTCGGCGCCACCATCGCCGTGCTGCTGCTGGTCGCGAACCTGATTGTGATGCTCAGCTACTACCGGCTGCTGGAGCGCAGGTACGCCCGGAGCATGGGCTAATTACCAGGCTAACCCCAGGCCAACCCCACGCTCTCCCGGAAGACGACGGAAATACGATGAGAAAAAACGGCCCAATCGCGCTGATCTTTCATGCGCTCGTGATCCTGTTCGTGCTGGCGCCGCTCGCCATCGTGGTGCTGGTCGCCTTCACGCCGGACGAAACCCTGACGC
>NZ_SCNV01000098.1 GCF_005503145.1 Burkholderia sp. 4M9327F10
CGCCCCGCCAGCACTGCTCGCCAGGGCCGCACCCGCCGCCCCGGCCGCGATCTTCTGAAAATGCTGCTGCGCCTGGCCACCGAGCTCCGCACGCAGTTGCGCCAGATTGCGCCCCATCGCAAGCTGCCGCCCGTGCTCGTCCACGACCTTGAAGTTCATGAACAGATGCGCGGGCAAGGTCTCGAGCTTGAAGTCGGACTGTTTCATCGCGACCTGGGTGTGCTCGCGAACATCGGCGATCAGCGCCTCCAGCAAGCCGCCCGCGCCGAAGCGCGGCATACCGTTACGATCCACGAAGCCTGCCGCATATTCCGGCAACGGCACGCAATGCCGGCGCAGTTTCTGCGGCAAGGACTTGAGCAGCAGTTGCGTCTTCTCCTTCAGCATGCCCGGCACGAGCCATTCGCAGCGGCGCGCATCCACCTGGTTGAGTGCGTAGAGCGGCACCGCAAGCGTCACGCCGTCGCGCGGCGAACCCGGCTCGAAGTGATAGGTGAGCGCCATCTCGACGCCCGACATCGTCATGCGCTTCGGGAACAGGTCCGTCGTGACGCCGGCCGCTTCGTGGCGCATCAGGTCGTCGCGCGACAGGTAGAGCAAACGCAGCTTGTCTTCCGCCTGGCCGCTCTTCTTCACTTCGTCGCGGTACCAGCGCTCGAACGACGCCCCCGTATAGATACCCTTCGGCAGCGCCTGATCGTAGAACGCGTAAATCAGTTCATCGTCGACCAGCACGTCCTGGCGGCGCGATTTGTGTTCAAGCTGCTCGATATCGGCAAGCAGTTTGCGGTTGTGCGCGAAAAACGCCAGCTTGGTATCGAATTCGCCATCCACCAGCGCGCCGCGGATAAACAGCTCGCGTGCGCGAGCCGGGTCCTGCTTGCCGAAGCTCACACGCCGCCGGTGATAGATCGGCAGACCGTACAGCACGCCGCGCTCGTAAGCCGACACCTGGGCCGCGCGTTTTTCCCAATGCGGCTCGGAGAGCGACTTCTTCAGCAAATGCGCACCAATCCGTTCGATCCATTCCGGCTCGATCTTCGCGATACAGCGCGCGTAAAGGCGGCTCGTCTCCACCAGTTCCGCGGCCATCACCCAGCGCCCCGCTTTCTTCACCAGCGCCGAACCCGGCCACAGATAGAACTTGATGGTGCGTGCGCCGAGGTAGTGCGGCTCGTCGTCGGCCTTCAGGCCGATATTGCCGAGCAGGCCGGTCAGAAGCGCGAGATGGATCTGTTCAAAGGTCGCTTCGGCATCGTTGAGCCGCCAGCCGTGCTCGCGCACCACCGTCAGCAGTTGCGAATGCACGTCGCGCCATTCGCGCAGGCGCAACTGCGAGAGGAAATTGGCGCGGCACTCGTCGTGCAACTGCCGGTTCGATTTCTTGTGCGCAATCGCTTCGTCGAACCAGTTCCATATCTTGAGCCACTGCAGGAATTCGGAGCGCTCGTCGGCAAAGCGCCGGTGCGCCTGATCGGCCTGCTCCTGCGCTTCGATCGGCCGGTCGCGCGGATCCTGCACCGAGAGCGCACTGGCAATGATCAGCACTTCGCGCAGCGCCTGCTGATCGCGTGCGGCGAGTATCATCCGGCCCACCCGCGGATCGAGCGGCAGGCGCGCGAGTTCGCGGCCGAGCGGCGTCAGCTCGTTGTCGTCGTCAACGGCACCGAGCTCGTTCAGCAGTTGATAGCCGTCGGCAATCGCGCGGCCGGGCGGCGGTTCGATGAACGGGAAGGTTTCGATCGCGCTCAGGTGCAGCGACTTCATCCGCAGAATCACGGACGCCAGCGACGAACGCAAGATCTCCGGGTCGGTGAAGCGCACGCGCGACTGGAAATCCGTTTCCTCATACAGACGGATGCACACGCCATCGGCCACCCGCCCGCAACGCCCGGCACGCTGGTTGGCGGCCGCCTGCGAGATCGACTCCACCTGCAGCTGTTCGACCTTGTTGCGATACGAGTAGCGCTTCACGCGTGCGAGCCCCGTATCGACGACGTAGCGGATCCCCGGCACCGTCAGCGAGGTTTCCGCGACGTTGGTCGCCAGCACGATGCGCCGCGCGTTCGAGGAGCGGAACACGCGCTCCTGCTCGGAGGCGGACAGACGTGCGAACAGCGGCAGGATCTCGGTATGCGGCGGATGGTGCTTGCGCAGCGCCTCCGCGGCGTCGCGAATCTCGCGCTCGCCCGGCAGGAATACCAGCACGTCGCCCGGGCCTTCGCGGCACAGCTCGTCCACCGCTTCGACGATCGCGTCCATCAGGTCGCGGTCACGATCCTTGCCGGATTCGCGCTGCGTTCTGGGGCGCTCGCGCGACGATGACGACGTCGACGAACCTTCGGCGGCCTTCACCGCCGGGCTGTCTTCCGCCACCGGTCGATAGCGCACTTCGACCGGGTAAAGCCGCCCGCTCACCTCGATGACCGGTGCCGGTTTGTCTTCACTGCCGAAATGGCGCGCGAAACGCTCCGCATCGATGGTCGCCGAGGTCACGATCAGCTTCAGATCGGGCCGCTTCGGCAGAATCTCGCGCAGATACCCGAGCAGAAAATCGATGTTGAGGCTGCGCTCGTGCGCTTCGTCGATGATCAGCGTGTCGTAAGCCTTGAGCAGCGGATCGGTCTGCGTCTCGGCGAGCAGAATACCGTCGGTCATCAGCTTGACCGAGGCGCCCGGCGAGAGATTGTCGGTAAAGCGCACCTTGTAGCCGACCACCTCGCCGAACGGCGTGCCGAGCTCTTCGGCGATGCGGCGCCCCGTCGCCGATGCTGCGATCCGGCGCGGCTGGGTGTGACCGATCAGGCCGGAGCCGCCCGCGCCAAGCCCGCGGCCGAGCTCGAGACAGATTTTCGGCAACTGGGTGGTCTTGCCCGAGCCGGTCTCGCCGCAGACGATCACCACCTGATTGCCGGCAATCGCCCGCGCGATTTCCTCGCGGCGCCCGGAAACCGGCAGCGCTTCGGGAAAGGTAATCGGCGGAACGGGATTCGGTTCTACCGTACGCGCGGAATGAGGTGGACGAGGTGGACGCGGCGCACGTGCGGGGCGAGCTTCCTGCGGCTCCTGTTTGGCGTCGGCGCGACGCGGCTGCTTTTCCGCTCGTGGCGGCCGCGGCGCACCGCCAGCCGGACGCGCGCGGCGCTCCGCCTCGCTGCGGGACTCGCGCGATGGGTCTGATCCAGCGTCTTGCGCTGTTTTCTCGTTCGCCGGAGCGGGACTTTTGGGTACATTCGACATGGGGGCGCATTATAATCCCGGGCATGAATTCCCAAACCGACCTCGTCCCCACGCCCGCGAGCGCTCCGGCCACGTCCGGCGCGGCGGAATCCGATTCGCAACACGCGCAATTCGTCGACTGGATGCGCTCGGTTGCGCCCTATATCCACGCGTTCCACAACAAGACGTTCGTCGTCGGGTTTGGCGGCGAAGTGGTGCATCAGGGCCTGCTGAATGCGCTTGTCTCCGACATCGCGCTGCTGCAGGCCATGGGCATCCAGATCGTGCTCGTGCACGGCTCGCGACCGCAGGTCGAAGAGCAGATGAGCCTGCACGGCGTGGAGTCCGAGTTTTCGCACGGCATGCGCATCACCGACGCACGCGCGCTCGAATCCGCCAAGGAAGCGGCGGGCGAAGTGCGTCTGGATATCGAAGCGGCCATCAGCCAGGGCTTGCCGAACACGCCGATGGCGCACGCGCACATCAGCGTGGTGTCGGGCAACTTCGTGACGGCGCGGCCGGTCGGCATTCTGGACGGCGTCGATTTCCAGCACACCGGCGTGGTGCGCAAGATCGACGCGGATTCGATCCGCCATTCGCTCGCGAGCCGCAAGCTCGTGCTGCTCTCGCCGCTCGGCTTCTCGCCCACCGGCGAGGCGTTCAATCTATCCATGGAAGACGTGGCCTCGGCGGCGGCCATCGCGCTGCGCGCCGACAAGATCGTGTTCCTGACCGAAACGCCGGGACTGATGGAAAACGGCGAAGACGGCCCCGAACTGATGCGCGAACTCTCGCTCGACGACGCCTACAAACTGCACGAAAGCGGCGAAGTCACCGGCGACGAGGGTTTCTATCTGAAGCACTGTATCCGCGCCTGCCGCGGCGGCGTGGCACGGGCCCACATCATCCCCTACGCGCTCGACGGCAGCCTGCTGCTGGAACTGTTCCTGCACGATGGCGTGGGCACCATGATCTCGTATGAGAACCTCGAGAGCCTGCGCGAAGCGACGCCGGACGACGTGGGCGGCATTCTCTCGCTGATCGAGCCGCTCGAAACGGACGGCACGCTGGTGCGGCGCGGCCGCCACCAGATCGAACGCGACATCGACCATTTCTCGGTGATCGAGCACGATGGCGTGCTGTTCGGCTGCGCGGCACTGTACCCGTACACGCAGGAACGCATCGGCGAAATGGCGTGCCTCACGGTCGCCCCCGAGGCGCAAGGCACCGGCGACGGCGAGCGGCTCCTGAAGCGCATCGAGCAGCGCGCCCGGGCACGCGGTCTCACGCGCATTTTCGTGCTGACGACGCGTACCGAACACTGGTTCCTCAAACGCGGCTTTGTGAAGGCAACGGTCGACGACCTGCCGGAAGATCGCCGCCGCCTCTATAACTGGCAGCGCAAGTCGCTCGTGCTGATGAAACAGCTCTAAGCGGCCTCCCCTGGCGCGACTGCCCGATAACGTCACAAAAGCCCCACACCGATTACAGGAGAAGCACAGCATGGCTCGTATGGTTCAATGCGCGAAGCTCGGCAAGGAAGCCGAAGGCCTCGATTTTCCGCCGCTGCCGGGCGAACTCGGCAAGCGGATCTACGAAAGCATTTCCAAGGAAGCGTGGCAGGCGTGGCTCAAGCAGCAAACCATGCTGATCAACGAAAACCGCCTGAACATGGCCGATCCGCGCGCACGCCAGTACCTGATGAAGCAGACCGAGAAGTTCTTCTTCGGCGAAGGCGCCGACCAGGCTTCGGGGTACGTGCCGCCGAGCCAGGGTTGAGTCACGCCTCGGGTCATGTCCTTGGGTCGTGTCCTCGGGTCGCGTCCTTAAGTCATGCCGGTGAGGGCTGAAGACCAGCCAATCATCCAGCCAGAAATCCGCGCCACGAGCGCGGATTTTTTTCGTCCGCTTTTCATCCGCTTTTCGTCCCTTTGCCCATCTTTTCCGGCTCCACCGAGCCACTTTCAAGCCCGCTTTTAAGCCCACGTTTCAAATCGTCACGTTCCGCCGCATCCCCCGTCACGCAAGGGATTGAGCGTCCCCGCAGCGCTCCGCCCGGCCGCCCCGTTTGCACGATCCTCTGTCATCGTGCTATCATGTGCACCGTTCCAACAGTAATTCACCATCATTCGCGTTCAATTCACCCTGCGGCGCCGTGCGCGACGCAGCGCGTTTTGAGCAGTTTTTATACAAGAAGGCTTGTCGGTCACGTCGCGGGAGTCATCATTCTTCGCGGTCATCACCGGCCTTTTTCGTGCCAAGCCTTTCAGCGGCGCGCAGGCGGTTCCACTGCCCCAGCGTCTTCATGCATCTGCCCCCCTTCCACGGCCACGCAGATGCACACAATCAGCAGCACCTAGATCAGTGCAATTCCGCGAATGCGCGCAAGCGAGAGGCGCAGGCCCCGGCGTTTGTTTTTTCTGCACGTGAGGCCACATCTTCGCCGCATCGCCCGCGCTAGGTTCGCGAAACTGCACTTTCCCAGCACCCGTGGCGGAACATTCATGCGCGTTTCATGAGTTTCGTCGCAGTCATTGGAGTTTTCACCTTGACCGCTTCCAGCAACGGCTTCTGGCGACACCACAAACAAGAACAACGCCTCACCCTCGACGACATCACGGTCGTCGACAAATCCCTCCTCAAACGTGCGGTCGGCGCAATGGCGCTCGGCAACGCCATGGAATGGTTCGACTTCGGGGTGTACAGCTACATCGCCGTCACGCTCGGCCAGGTGTTCTTCCCGTCGAGCAACCCGTCGGCGCAGTTGATTGCCACCTTCGGCACCTTTGCGGCGGCCTTCCTCGTGCGTCCGCTCGGCGGCATGGTGTTCGGGCCGCTTGGCGACCGCATCGGCCGGCAACGCGTGCTGGCGATGACCATGATCATGATGGCGGCCGGTACCTTCGCCATTGGCCTGATTCCGAGCTATGCCACGATCGGTATCTTTGCGCCCATCCTGCTGCTGGTCGCGCGTCTGGTGCAGGGCTTCTCGACCGGCGGCGAGTATGGCGGCGCGGCGACCTTCATTGCGGAATTCTCGACCGACAAGCGTCGCGGCTTCATGGGCAGCTTCCTCGAGTTCGGCACGCTGATCGGCTATGTGCTCGGCGCCGGCACCGTTGCGTTGCTGACGGCCACGCTGTCGCACGATGCGCTGCTCTCGTGGGGCTGGCGCGTGCCGTTCCTGATCGCCGGGCCGCTGGGTCTGGTGGGCCTGTACATTCGCATGAAGCTCGAAGAAACGCCCGCGTTCAGGAAGCAGGCTGAGGCGCGCGAAGCGGAAGACAAGGCGTTGCCCAAGCAAGGCTTGCGCGAGATGCTCGCCCGTCAATGGAAGCCACTGCTGCTGTGCGTCGGTCTCGTGCTGATCTTCAACGTGACCGACTATATGGCGCTCTCGTACCTGCCGAGCTATCTGTCCTCGACGCTGCATTTCGACGAAACGCACGGCCTCTTTCTCGTGCTGCTGGTGATGGTGCTGATGATGCCGATGACGCTGTTCGCCGGACGCCTCTCCGACACGGTCGGCCGCAAGCCGGTGATGCTGTTCGGCTGCATCGGCCTGTTCGCACTGGCCATTCCCGCCCTGCTGCTGATCCGCACGGGCACGATGCTGCCGGTGTTCGGCGGCCTGCTGATTCTCGGCGTGCTGTTGTCGTGCTTTACGGGCGTGATGCCGTCGGCGCTGCCGGCGCTGTTCCCCACCCAGATTCGCTACGGCGCACTGGCGATCGGCTTTAACATCTCGGTGTCGCTGTTCGGCGGCACGACGCCGCTCGTCGCGGCCTGGCTCGTCGATCGTACCGGCGATCTGATGATGCCCGCGTACTACCTGATGGGCGCCTCGCTGATCGGTATCGTCTCGGTGCTCGCGTTGCGCGAAACCGCCCGCAAGCCGCTGCTCGGCTCGGGACCGTGCGTCGCCACGCGTGCTGAAGCGCATGCCGTGCTGCGCGGCGAGCGTCAGGCCGAGGAGATGGATGAAGACTATGCCGCGGGCGCTACGGCGCGGGCTTGATCAGCGAATGCAGCGTGGCCGTCGCGTGCGCGCCGTCCACCATCAGCAACCCTGCCGACACCGGCAGCGTGAAGCGACGTGGCCCCGCACTGCCGGGGTTCACGAACAGCACGCCGTCGCGCTCGTCGATCAGCGGCTTATGCGAATGCCCGGTCACGACGACCCGAATCCCTTTGCTACGCGGATCAGGGTCAGCGTCGGCGATATCGTGCACGACGAGAATCGTCACCTGTTGCACCGTCAGCAGTGCGTGCGTAGGCAGGCCGCGCGCCCACTCGCCGGTATCGTTGTTGCCGCGCACGGCGGTCACGGGAGCAATCTGCCCAAGCGCTGCGAGCACTGAGGGCTCGCAGATATCGCCGGCATGAATGATCGCGTCGCACCCTGCAAGATGCTCCAACGCCTGCGGCCGCAGCAGATTGTGGGTGTCGGAAATCAGACCGATGCGGGCAGGCGAAGAAGCAGTCGTCATCTGTGAATGGGGCAGCGATCAGTTCTCATATGACACGGTGAGACCACACAACACTCAAATAATCTTCAGGCAACAAACTGGCACTGCGACGCCGGCGTGCGCGTGTCCATGTTGCGGCCGCGGTTCATGTGGTCGTCGACCTCGGCGGCGCAGCCGAGCATGCGTGGATACAGGAAGATCGTGAAGGCCGCAGTCTCGAGTGCCGCGCCAGTATAGCCGCCGCTGCGATACGGCTGCCACAGCATCTTCAGCAGCAGCGCGGCAATCAGCGCATCGACGTTGACGCAATAGACGTTGCGCGACACACCGGCCTCGAACAAGGTCTGCACCAGTGTCCCATAGAACTCGTGAAAGACGTTGTACTCCTTGCGCCCAGCCATCAGTTCGCGAATGAACACCTCGCGCGGATCGTAGTTGACCGGCTTGTCCTTGAATACCGGGTGATTGACGCCCGGTATCTTCTGGATATCGAGGCTCCCGGTGTTCTTCTTGTTCGATTTGTAGCGGGCATAGGCTTCGACGTACTTCGAAGCCAGCGCCTTCAGGTCGATGCCGTGGTTCGGGTCGCCGGGATCGACGAGATCCGTATCCCTGAACTGGTCGATCAGGAACGCGATGCCCTCGTAGCCGTTGCCGCCGTGGGTGTAGCCGGTGTGGGTCAGGAAGCCGACAAGGCCCTTGTTGAGCTGCACCCGCTCGGGGTCCTCGGGCCCGTCGGCGGAGACCGCCCCCTTTGCGCCCTGGGCCGAGATCGTGCCCGGCCCGTTGGAGAGCAGCAGCCCCACCAGCACCTGGAACGCGAACAGGTCGGCCGGTTGCGGTGCGAAACCCAGCAGGGCGACGAACGCCACTTCGCTGATGGGCCGTTCCTGCAGGACCTCGCTCATGGCGATACCGCAGAAGCTGTCTGGCTGGTGCTGCTCCGCGCTCACCGATGCACCGATCAGCGCGCCGAACAGGCGCAGCCACCACGGCAGGCTTTCCGCGGTCAGGCGTGAGACGCGCTTGCGCAGCAGCGGACCCCAGGCCAAGGTTGCGCTGATTGCGGCTAGGACGGCATCCGCAGTGGGATGACCCGGCAGGGTTTGCAGGTAACGCACGAAAACCGACTTCGCGCCTCTGGCGCGCAGCCCCTCGAGCATCGCCTCGGCGCCAGGCTCAGGCGCCGCGCCGACGAACACGCCCGGATCATCAACCTTGATCGCGCCTGTGTCGAAGCTTTCGTCCAGCGCGTCGCTCAGGCCGGCCGCCATGAACGCGTCGATCAGTGCCCGCGTGGCCTGCCGTGCCTTGCCCTGGCAGCGTGGTCCGAGGATGCTGGCGGCTGCCGCCAGCACGGTGTTGGGCGCATTACCGGCCTCGCGCGCGGCCTGTGCGGCGGCGAGTGCCGGATGACCGTGCAGGTTCAGGCCTGCGCCGATGGCAACGTTGATCAGGCGCCGGTCGTTCTCGCCGCCGGGTTCATGCAGCAGCGCGAGGCTGACGTTGGCTTCCAGCGGATACTGCGCGGCATCGAGCATCGACACGCCGTAGAGGCTCGTGACCTGGCTCCTCGCGTCCATCTGCGAAGCGCCCGAAGCATCCTTCATGGTCTGGCGCGGCGGCACCGCGCCGATCTGCCGGTTCAGCGCCGCGATCTGTTCGTTATACGGCGCACTCGCCTCGACGACAGGCAAGTCGAGCTCGGGCGGCAAGGTCACCCCATGACTCGCGCCGAACCACGGCTTGAGCGCGAGATTGCCTTCGGACTCAAAATCGGGCCGGCAGGCGTTCTCGCCCATCACAGTGGTCAGTGCCGCCGGGATATGGGCGATGTTGGTGACAAGCGCGCCCTTGGCCGAGAACACCGGATGCTCCGGCGTGAAGATGCCGTCCACGCCGAACTTGTCCATGAACCAGCCTTCCTTGCTGAGGGCATCGTCGGCGCCGCCGGCCATGGCGCCCGCGTGCCCGACCGCGCGGGTCAACTTGGACTTCCAGCGCCCGACCACACACGCCACCACGGGTTTGGAGAAGCTGGCGTCGAGTTCGTAGTAGCCACCGGGTTCGACATAGAGCACCGCCGCCTTGCTGCGCGCATCGTTCGAAAGCCCAAACGCGAACTCGGGCGCCGCGAAGTGGATATAGACATCCTTGCCGCAGGAAATGGCCGTCGTGGTACCCCAGCCGGCCATGCGCAGGTAGGTTGCGATGGTGGTCGTGAAATTGCCCGAATTGGAAAAGATCGCGATCGAGCCGCGCCGCAACGCTTCCTCGGGATGGTCGCCGCCCAGCGCACCGCCGATGCGCACCTGGTTCCACGCGTCGGCCACGCCGAGACTATTGCCGCCGAAGATGTCGATGCCGTTGGACTGACCCATGGCGCGAATTTCGCGCGAGTCGTGCACGGCCAGCTTTTCGGTGACGATGAAGATCTTCTTCAGCTCAGGATTGACGCGTATCAGCTCCGCGACGCCGTCGCGCGCAGCGGCTGGCGGCAGATAGATCACGCCGCAGTTAAAGCGATGGCCGTCGTTGATGCCTTCCAGCACGTTGTTGTAGACCGGCACGTTGCCCAGAGCCGTCTCCAGCACCTGGCCGCGCTTGCCGGGCGCGGTGCCGAACACCACGTTGCCGCCCGAGTAGACATGGCCCACCGGTGTCACGTCGCTCGATTCGCCGCCAAGGATATTGAGCACGCAGACCCGGTCTTCGCGCGTGGCAATCTGCGCAAGAGAACTGATGCCGACGAAATATCTGAAGTCGCCTACGCCTTGCTTGTACATGACAGTCTCCTTATACGCGAGGCCCCCTCAGGCGGCCCGGCTTGACGCGATGCCAAGCCGGGCGGCGATCTGCTCGCGGCCGCCGGCTTTCATCCACGCATCGACTTTCTTCGCGTACAGCACGACCTCGCTCATGTCCGAGTCGAAGCCGAAAAACCGGTACGGCAGGCCCAGCGCGTCGAGCGTGTCGCGCATCGCGCCCATGCCGCGCACCAGGTTCGGACCGCCGCGCCCGACCACCACATAAAGCGGGGTCGCGCCATGCTGGCTAAAGTGCTCGCGCAGCGCGTCGGCCATCGCACGGAAAGTCTCGAAGATGTCCGTGTTGTTCGATTTGCCGCCGATGATGAACAGCACGTTGCTCTGTTTGATCCAGTGCTTGAAGCAGATACGCGCGACCTCCTTCATCTTCTCGTAGGGCGGGTTGCCGCCGAAGTCCGAGGAAATGATGGCGTCATCGCCAAGCATCTGGGTCACGAGCGAATTGGCGCCGCCGCCGAAAGTCGGCGCGAGAATGGTGCCGCCCGCATTGATCACGTAGACGTCGCTTTGGCCCTGGTAGGTACGTAGCTGATTGATCTCCTGCTCGAAGTCCGAGTAGTCGACGGCGAACAGGCTTGCCGGCAGGTTCAGACGGCGCCAGCGCGGGTCGTCGCGATCGAAGCCGCATTTGAAGTCGCAGGCCACCGGTGTCATGCGCCCCTTCTTGTCCTCGCGCATGCGGATCGGGTTCAGCTCCAGCGTCGTCATGCCGTAGTCGTGGTACAGCTCCCACAGCTTCGGCAAATGCTGCACCAGCGGCGAGATGATCTGCCGCGGCGCCCCCAGCGCAGACAGCGCATTGGCCACGACGAAGGCCTTCAGGCCGGTGAGCGGATCGAACGGCACCTGCGCCACCTGGCTTCTGTCGAGCTCCTCGATGTCGATGCCGCCGTGATGGGTGAGCGTCATGGTCGGCGCACGGAAATGCGTCGAGTCGGTGATCGAGAAGTAGACTTCGTGCTCGGCGGGCACACCCGCTTCGAACGTGACGCCGTTGGCCTTGGCCACCATATTGCCGACCCGGTGCTCGACAAAGTACAGGCGCTCCTTTTCCCTCAACGCGCTCTTGAGGTCCGCGGCCTTGCCGATCAGTCCGGACTTGCCCTTCTTGCCGACGCCTCCCTTGAAAACAGGTTTGATGAACACCAGACCGTGCCTGTCGATCAGCGCGCGAATCTCCTCTTCGCTGGCGTCGGGTCCGAGCACCTCGGTAGTCGGGAAGTCGACGAACTGGAGCATCCTGGCTCCGTGCAGCATACCGGTGACTTGCATGGTGGCCTCGCTGGGAAGAGAGACTAGCTAGGTGACGTGCGACAGGACAATCAGCACAGTCGTGACGGTGATCGCGCCGCCGATGCGCGTCGCGATCTGCGCAAACGGCATGAGCGTCATGCGATTGGCCGCTGTCAGGATGGCGACGTCGCCGGTGCCGCCCTGGCCGCTGTGACAGGCGTTCACGATGGCCGCATCGATCGGATACATCTTCATCCAGTAGCCCACCAGTGCACCGGTCGCCATCAACGTCGCTACGGTTGCCACGATGGTGATGAGGGTCGGCAGCGTGAAGGAAGCCACCAGCTTGTCCCATGGCGTCAACGAGACGCCAATCGCAAACAGCAGCGGATAAGTGACCGCCGTGGAGAAGAACCGGTAGACAACGTAAGCGCCCTGCTGCAACTGTGGCGATACCGCTTGCGTGAGCTTCACGACCACGGCAATGAAAAGCATCGCGACCGGCGCCGGCAAACCGAACAGCCGCTGACACATGATGCCCACGACATAGAGGGTCAAGGCGGTGATGCCCGCTGCGGCGATATGGGTTACATCCATATGCCCGGAGATTTCCTGCTGGGCCGGATCCATCTCACCCTGCTCGCCGGGTTGCAACCGCCCCTCGCCCGTGAGGCGCGGATAGCGCTTGCCGACGAAGTTCAACGTGCCCGCGAAGATGATCGCCGCAAGGCTGCCGAGCATCACCGGGGGCAAGACGGTGGCGAACAGGATGCCGGGGTCCTGATGCAGTATCCCGGCATAACCGACGGTCAGCGGGATGGCGCCTTCGCCGACGCCGCCGGCCATGATTGGTACGACGATAAAGAAGAACGTGTGATAAGCGCCGAGACCCAGCAGCGTGCCGACGGCCGTGCCGACAGCCCCCGCCGCGATCGTGCCGATTCCGAGCGGTACGAAGATCTTGAGGAAGCCCTTGATCAGAACCTGCCGGTCCATGCTCAGGATGCTGCCCACAATGATCGAGGCAATGAACAGATAGAGAAAATTGGTGGACTTGGTGAAATCGATCGTGACCTTCACGATCTGCGAAGGCAGCAACCTGTAGTACACCAGCGCGGAGGGAACGAAGGTGGCAAAGATGGCGGCGGCGCCGATCGCGCGAATGACCGGAATCCGCTTGCCGATCTCCGCGAGCGTGAAGCCGAAGAACGCGAACATCACGATCACAAGCGAAATCTCGTTCGGCAGCTTGTCGATATAGACGAGACCCGCGATAAGGGTGCCGGCAATCACGTAAATCGGCAGAGGAATGATGCCGATGCGGATCTCCATCAGCCGCCACCAGCCTTGGGGCCAGAAGGCCTGCTTCTTCGCCTGGTTCGGCGGGAGAGGCGTGGAAGCCGCGCTCTTCATCTGTGTCTCCGTTGGCTTCGCCGATCTCTCGGACGGCAGCCTGTCAACTGGCTGCGCCGCAGGCGTCTTGCCTGGTTGGAATGCCTGAACCAGTTTATATTCAGCCCGATGCCGCCTCAAGGCGCGATTGAAGCGCAGCCCCGCGATCCGCATGGGACAAACCCTGATCGACTACCCTTACCCGCCGTAGTGAACCGCGAGCCATACCGTCGGCACGGTCTCATGCGTCCACGCGACCCGGTGCCGGCAATGCGCTACGATCAGCACATGGTCGCCCGGCTGCATCACATGCACTTGCGGGTCGCCCTCGAATTCGAGGCCCGCTTCGCCCGTCACGAGCATGACCCACTCATCGCGCGGACTGTCGTACCAGAAGCCCGGCGCACTGGCCTGTCCCGTCGAGACAATCCGTTCGATCGTCACACCGCCCTGCTCGATGAGCGTATCGAAGCGCTCGCCGACGGCTTGCGTTGAACCGAAGCGAAACAGATTGCCGATGGCTGGCATGGCGACTCCCCGGGTCAGTGGCAATGCGCTGCCGACGCAGGCGTTACGGCTCACTTGAGCGGCTGAAGACCGCCGAGCAAGGTCGGTACCAGTTCGCTGATGGTCGGATGGACATGCATCGCGTACTGCAGCGTCGGATACGGCGCACCCGCCGTCATGATGTCGATGAACGTATGGATCGCTTCATCGCCTTCAATACCGAGAATCGCCGCGCCGAGTATCTGTTTGCTGTGTGCGTCCACCAGCACTTTCATGAAGCCGTCGGTCTCGCCGCGTTCGCGCGCGCGTCCGACTCGCGTCATGGGCATCGTCGCGATCAGCGCGGGCTTGCCGGAGGCGCGCACTTCGGTCTCCGAAAGACCGACTCTTGCGAGCGGCGGATCGACGAATACCGCGTAGGCCATGATGCGCTGATCGACGCTGCGGTTCTCGCCGTCGAGCAGATTCGCCGCGACGATCTGGTAGTCGTCGTAGGAGGTATGAGTGAAAGCGCCGCGGCCATTGACGTCGCCGATCGCCCACACGCCCGGCGCCTGGGTGCGCAAGGCGCCGTCCACCGCGATCATGCCGTGCCGGTCGGTGCCGATACCGGCGGCGGCGAGGCCGAGGTCGTCGGTATTCGGCTGGCGTCCTGTGGCGAACAACAGGTGCGAGGCTTCGAGCGGGGGCTGGTCGCCAGCGAACCCGATGCGCACACCCCCGCCGCTCAACGGCTCGACGCGTTGCGGTTGCGCACCGAAGCGAAAGCTGATGCCCTCGCGCGTCAGGACGTCCTGCACGGCCTGCGCGAGATCCGCGTCCTCGCGGGTCAGCACGCGCTCGCCGCGCACCAGAACCGTGACCCGGCTGCCGAAACGGCGAAACACCTGGGCGAATTCAAGCGCAATGTAACTGCCGCCGACAATCGCCAGATGCTCGGGCAATTCGGTCAGCTCAAGCAGCGAAGCGTTCGTGTAATAGCGGATTCGTTCGATGCCCGCGAGCGGCGGCACCACGGCGCGCGTGCCGGTGTTGATGAAGATCTCATCGGCTTCGAGCTGCTCGACGATCTGACCATCATGGTCACTGATGCTGAGCGTTCGCGGCCCGGTAAAACGTGCATGACCGTTGAACACCGTGACATTGCGCGCGCTGCGCAGCCATTTTTCTACGCTGTGGCGCGACTCGCCGATGATCCGGTCTTTACGCGCATTGACCTGCGCCAGATCGACCGTCACTGTGCCGCTTACCTGCACGCCGTAGGCCGCCGCATGACGCGCCACGTGGGCCGTACGGGCGCTGGCGACATAACTCTTGGTGGGGGTGCAGCCGACATTGACACACGTGCCGCCGAACGCGGCCCGCTCGATCACGGCCGTCTTGCGGCCGCTCTCGCCAAGACGCACCGCAAGCGGCGAGCCGCCCTGTCCGGTGCCGATTACGACGGCGTCAAAGTGCTGGGGCATGGCAGGTCTCCCGAGGGACGGTGGCACGGTGCTGCCATCTTACGCCTGCCCTCATGGGATACTGCCGGAGTGGTTTCGGGAACTCGCCTGGTTCGGGCCAGCTTCAGCCGTGGCAATAATGCGCGCAGATCAGCGCGCGCGAACGTTGCAGCGCCGCCTGGGCGCCCTTGGTGGCCATCATCAGACCCACCTGGCTCAGGTTGAAGTCCTGCGCCACCATCATTTGCATCAGCGCCACCATCGGCAGGACCACCGATGGATGATAAAGCTGTCGTTCGATCAAGTCTCGCATAGCTGCTCCCACTGCATCCCGCCGCTTCGGCAGGACGCTACTCACGTTTCGATGGTGGGATTCTAGGCATCCGTGCAGTCCGGATAAATAGCGCGAAAGCGAAGGGAGTTGTTGCGCAAAGCGAACAATCGGCGACGCAGCGCACGCGCCTTGCTGGTGGCGGTTTTGCGGGGCATCTGGAGATCCGGTCCAGGGTCGCGGCGGCCATAACGGGATGGTTAAACCGCATGCTGCCGGGCCAACTGGCGCGACAGCCTCCACACGCGGGAAAGGGTTATTCGAGCGGCGCGCCGAGAAACTCGGGCAACGCTTCCGCCCGTTCGGAGAACGCGGCCAAGGCCGGATAATGCCCTGCGTCGAGCACGCCGGGCAACATCAACTGCGTGAAGCGCCACGCCACGGCAATGGTGATATCCGGCTGCATCAGACGCTCGCCGCACAGCCAGCCCGCATGTCCCGCATGTCCCACGTGTTCGGCCAGACGCGCCTCCAGCACCGCAAAGGCCGCATGCATCTGCTTCTGCACCCGCTCGACCCATGGCTCGTACTGCCACTGCTGCGGCCGCAGATTGCGCTCGTACACCGTCTGCATGGCCTTCTCCGTAGCGGCGAGTGCAAACCCGATCAGGCTCAGCGCCTGCAGCCTAGCCGCGGGCTCCTCGGGCAGCAGACGACGCGCCGGTGCGACCTTATGGTCGAGGTGATCGAGGATCAGGCTCGAATCAATCAGCATAGTGCCGTCGTCTTCGATGAAGGTTGGCGCCTTGACCACCGGATTGATGTTTGCAAACTCGTCGAAATGGCGAAACACCGACACAGCGCGATGCTCGAAAGGCAAGTCGAGCACGGCCAGCGAGATTGCGACACGACGTACATAGGGAGAGTCCAGCATGCCGATCAGATGCATTCGATGCCTCGTCGTTCGAGATGGTAGGAATGCATGACTTTAGCGCAAGGCGCGCGATGTACGGCGTGCTTCGTTCAATCGGCCTGACGCAGCGCCGCCGGCTCCTGCACGGCCTGACTGCTCTCCTGCAGGCCACGTGCATAGGCGCTTGCCGCCACTGGGCGGCTGAACAGATAACCCTGCTGCTTGTCGCACTCGATCGCACGCAGAAACGACGCCTGCGCCGGCGTCTCGACGCCTTCCGCGGTGACGTTCATGCCGAGCGAATGCGCCATCGCGACCACCGCCTGAGTGATCGCGATCGAGTCTCGATGGTCCGGCAAGCCGGCCACGAACGAGCGGTCGATCTTGAGGTTGTGCAGCGGAAAACGCTTCAGATAGGACAGCGACGAATAGCCGGTGCCGAAGTCGTCGACGGAAATCCGCACGCCCATGTTGCTGAGCGCGCTGAGAATCGGCAGCACGATGTCGCTGTCGTTCATCAGCAGCCGCTCCGTAATCTCCAGTTCGAGTGCATCGGCACCAATGCCGCAGCGCGCGAGACACCGCTCGATACGCTCCACCAGACCCTCGCTCACCTGGCGCGGCGACAGGTTGACCGCGATCACGAGATCCGGCGCTAGCGTGCGGCGCCATTGCGCCACCTGCTCGCAAGCGTGTTCGAGCACCCAGTTGCCGATCGGGACGATCAATCCGGTATCCTCCGCAACCGGAATGAACTCCACCGGCGAGACGTCGCCCAGTTCGCGGCTGTACCAGCGCAAGAGAGCCTCCGCGCCGACCGTGCGGCCGCGCCGGCTATCGACGATCGGCTGATAGACGAGACTCAGTTCGCCCGCCGCCAGCGCGCGCCGCAACAGCTGCTCGATGGCAAAGCGCCGCTGCAGATGCTTGTTCAGGTCTGCGGTAAAAAACTCGAAGTTGTTGCGGCCGCGCTGTTTGGCCGAATACATCGCCGAATCGGCGTTACGCATCAGGGTCGGCACATCCTGGCCGTCCTCGGGAAAGAGGCTGATGCCGATCGATGCCCCCAGGTAGTACTCGTTGCCGGCTACCGCGAACGGCACGGCCACCGCTTCGAGAATCCCGCGCGCCAGCGCGACCAGATCGCCGGTGGTGTCGTAGCGGCTCACCACAATCACGAATTCGTCGCCGCCCACCCGTGCGAGCGTGTCCTTCTTGTCGACGCAGGACGCAAGACGCCGCGCCACGCTGCACAACAGCGCATCGCCCGCTTCGTGGCCGGCCGTGTCGTTGACCTTCTTGAAACCGTCCAGATCGACGAACAGCACCGCGACGCGCGCGAGTTCCGTGGAAAGGCCGGCAGGTTCGAACAGGTCGCGCATCCGGTCGGCCAGATAGGCGCGGTTATAGAGGCCGGTAAGCGAGTCGCGGGTGGCGAGATATTTGAGTTGCTGCTGGGCCTTGCGCACCGGGCCGATGTCGGTGAACGAGATCAGCAGCGAACCCGCTTCGTGCTCGCCGGGCTTCGTGATCGGCACCACATTCACGGTGATCCAGATGGTCTCGCCATCCGTCAGTTCGAGACCGACCGTCTGGCCGAGCAGCGGCTTGCCGCCGGACAGCGCGCGCACAGTCGGACGATCGGCCTGGGCGATGGTCGTGCCGTCCTCGTGAAGGGTCCGCTGCAAGACCGTCATGATGTCGCGGCCAATCAGATCCGGCGTCGCGTGCAGGATGCGCAGCGCACTCGGATTGCACGCCAGCACAACGCCGCTGCGCGATTGCACGACGATCCCTTCGTTGAGGTGATTGACGACCAGGCGGTGGTGCTCCTCGCTCTGCGCGAGGCGCTGCGCAATGGCGTCCTGATGCACCGCGAGACCGACGCTGCGGCTGATCTCGCGCAGCATGGCCTCCTCTTCGTCACGCGGACGGCGCGGCGTGCGATGGTAGACGGCAAACGCGCCGAGCACCCGGCCCGCATCGCTTTCGAACGGGAACGACCAGCATGCGCGCAGGCCGATCGGCAAGGCGAGATGCTTGAAATCCGCCCACAGTGGATCGGTCTCGATGTCCTCGACCACCACCATGCGCCGCAGATACATCGCCGTGCCGCACGAGCCCGCCTTCGGGCCGATGGCGACGCCGTCGAGCGCCTCCGTGTACGACTTCGGCAGCGACGGCGCGCCGCCGGGGTGCGCATGCACGCCGTCGGCATCGAGCAGCAGGATCGAGCAACACGCGCCCTCGCCGAGCAGCGCTTCCGCGCGGCGGCAGACTTCGTCGAGCAATTCAGGCAGCGGCGTGTTGCGCGTGATCAGCCGCAAGACACTGTGCTCGGACGCCAGCAACTGCTCCGCCAACTCCGACGGAATGCGGGCGCTGTCAGACGCTGCTCCAACCGTGTCAACTGGTGTCACCTGGCAAGTCATAGCTAAGCCCCCTAACCCGACATCGGCAGCTTTCGACTGGTGGCGTACTGGGGTTTACGCCTAGGCCATATCAATTCGTGATGCGGCTTGGCCAGGCTGCGGCGCTCGCCTGCGCCGCTCGCCCATACCGGCCGCCCACGCCGGTCCCCTGCATCGGTCCCCTGAGCCCATCCCTTAGTTATGCGCGTGCAGATCCGGATTCAGTTGTCCCCAAGTCTTGGTGCGGGAGATCGCCTCGACCGCCCCGCTCTGCGAATTGCGCCGGAACAGCCAGCCGGGTTGCCCGCTCAACTGCGCCGCCTTGACGACCGAGCCGTCCGGCAGACGCACACGGGTACCCGCCGTCACATAGCAGCCGGCCTCTACGACGCAGTCGTCGCCGAGCGAAATGCCGATGCCCGCATTGGCGCCCAGCAGGCAGCGTTTGCCGACCGACACCACCTGGGTGCCGCCACCCGACAGCGTGCCCATGATCGAGGCGCCGCCGCCGATATCGCTGTGATCGTCGACCACGACCCCGGAGCTGATGCGTCCTTCGACCATCGAAGCCCCCAGCGTGCCCGCGTTGAAGTTACAGAAACCCTCGTGCATGACCGTGGTGCCGGCGGCGAGATACGCGCCGAGCCGGACGCGATCCACATTGGCGATGCGCACGCCGGCGGGCACGACGTAGTCGGTCATGCGCGGGAATTTGTCGACGCTGGTCACTTCGAACGGAATCCGCGCCGCGCGCGCCTTCAGACGCACCTCGGCGACCGACTCCACCGCGCAGGGGCCGAACGAGGTCCACGCGACATTCGCAAGCAGGCCGAACAGGCCGTTCAGATTCGCTTCGTGCGGCCGGATCAGCCGGTGGCTCAGCAGGTGCAGACGCAAGTAGACGTCGTACGCGTCGAGCGGCGGCTCCGCGAGCGAGGCAATCGACGTTCGCACACCGACCACCTCGACGCCGCGGCGCTCGTCGGGACCCATGCAGTTGGCCCCGATAGCGCCGATCGCCCGCGCCACTTCGTCGCGCGGCAGACGCAGCGTGCCGCCCGCTTGCGTCCCGTGAGGCTCGTCAGTCAGTTCCGGTGCGGGAAACCAGCTATCGAGAACGGTGCCGTCGGCGGCCAGCGTGGCGAGTCCGACCGCCGTTGCACCACCTGTCCTGAGTTCGCCCAATGCCATCTTGCCTTTCTCCGATGAGATCAATCCATGCCATGTCTGCAAACGCGAATCAGCGCCCGCCGGGACATGACGTCACGCAACTGTCATGCCGCCCCGGCCGGCGTCGAACGCGCTCAGTTACCCTGCGGGGGCCTGCCCTGGCCGCCGCCTTGCCCGCCGCCGCCACCAC
>NZ_SCNV01000099.1 GCF_005503145.1 Burkholderia sp. 4M9327F10
AGCCGATGCCCCTGCCGCCCCCGAAGCCGCCACCGCCGCACCCGTCGCATCGAGCGCGGGCACCGTCAGCACGGCGCCCAGGCGCAAGCGGCTCGGATCGTGCGACATAAACGCATTCGGATTCGCATCGAACAAAGCCTTCGAAGCGCGTACCAGCGTCGCGCGGTCGTGCGACTGCGTGGCAGCAATCGCTACGTCATTGAGCGATTGCCCGGGGCGAACCGTGTACTGGCTACCGGCCGCGAGCGGCGCAGATGCGGCCTCGGGCGCGCTTGCCGTCGTGTCGGCGGTCGCGGCCTGGGCGGCACTGGCGCCGGCCACACCGGTCAGGACAAAGGCAAGGGCAGCCGCAGCCGCGATCTGGCAAACGCTGTTACGTGACATAGCGTAAAGGGGAGAGAGTCGAACGGTCATCGGGACCACGGGCGCGTCAGCGTTCAGCCCTTGTTTGCGGTTGGTTTGAGACAAAATATTCGGAGCACACAATGAAAAAAGCGCCGCGCAAGCGCGACGCTTTTTGAGTTTTTACGCGTCGTAGGCGCGTAGTTTACTTTACTTGTCGAGCAGAATGCGCAGCATCCGACGCAACGGCTCGGCAGCGCCCCACAGCAACTGGTCACCAACGGTGAAAGCGGACAGATATTCGCCGCCCATGGCCAGCTTGCGCAGGCGTCCCACCGGCACCGTCAGCGTGCCCGTAACGACCGCCGGCGACAGATCGCGGATCGACGCCTCGCGCTCGTTCGGCACCACCTTGACCCAGTCATTGGCCGAAGCGAGGATGCCGTTGATTTCGTCGAGCGGCACGTCCTTGTTCAGCTTGATCGTCAAAGCCTGCGAGTGGCAACGCATGGCGCCAATCCGCACGCACAGGCCGTCGACCGGGATCGAACCCGGCGTGCCCATGGCCGGCTTGCCAAGAATCTTGTTGGTTTCCGCGCCGCCCTTCCACTCTTCCTTCGACATGCCGTTGCCGAGATCCTTGTCGATCCACGGAATCAGCGAGCCAGCGAGCGGCACGCCAAAGTGTTCGGTCGGCATGCTGTCGCTGTTCATCGCGCTCAGCACGCGGCGGTCGATGTCCAGAATCGCCGACGACGGATTGGCGAGCTCTTCCTTCACCGCACCGTTGAGCGTACCCATCTGTTGCAGCAGTTCGCGCATGTTCTGTGCGCCCGCGCCCGATGCGGCCTGATACGTCATGGCCGTCATCCAGTCGACGAGGTTTTCGCGGAACAGGCCGCCCAGCGCCATCAGCATCAGGCTGACCGTGCAGTTGCCGCCGATAAAATTCTTCTGACCCTTAACGAGCGCATTCTTGATCACGTCGAGGTTGACCGGATCGAGGATGATGACCGCGTCGTCCTTCATGCGCAGCGACGAAGCTGCGTCGATCCAGTAGCCGTTCCAGCCCGCTGCGCGCAGCTTCGGGAACACGTCATTGGTGTAGTCGCCGCCCTGGCAGGAGATGATGGCGTCGCACTTCTTCAGGTCGTCGATGCTGGAAGCATCTTTGAGCTTGGTCTCGTTTTTCGCGAACGACGGCGCGTTGCCGCCCGCGTTGCTGGTGCTGAAAAACACCGGTTCGATCAGATCGAAATCGCCTTCCTGCTGCATACGTTGCATCAGGACGCTGCCGACCATGCCGCGCCAACCTACGAGACCTACGTTCATGACACTTACCCTTCGAGTGGAGGCTTCCCCGCATCTTTGCCCGCAGTGACCGCGCGGGGAAGATGGGCGGGCACGACGGACGATCAGCGAATCGTGATCGTTTTCGGGGTAATCGATTTAATGAGCGACTTGATGGTAATGGCGAGCTCAACCACACGGGCCGTTTTGCCGTGGTGGTTAGAAATCGAGGTGATTTGGGGAATCGTCGCCATCGCTACAGTCTACACGAAAACCGGATTTGGGCGGCCCGATTGACCGCTTTTGCGTGCGAATGGGCCGGATTGCGGTCCATTCGCGCGTGACTCACTGATTACCTTGACTACGCGCCGCGAAATTTCACGGCGTCTTCACAACACAGCCGCAACCGTCTTAAAGCGCTGCGACGACAGCGTCGCCCATCGCCACCGTGCCGACCTGCTGGCAGCCCGGTGTGAGGATGTCGCCAGTACGATAGCCTTGCTCCAGCACCTTCTTCACAGCCGCTTCAATGCGGTCGGCCTGCTCCGCCTTGTTCAGCGAATAGCGCAACATCATCGCCGCGGAAAGGATGGTGGCCAGCGGATTGGCCACGCCCTTGCCGGCGATATCCGGCGCCGAACCGTGCGACGGCTCGTACAGACCCTTGTTATTCTTGTCGAGCGAGGCCGACGGCAGCATGCCGATAGAACCCGTCAGCATGGCAGCCTGATCGGAGAGGATGTCGCCGAACATGTTGCCGGTAACGACAACGTCGAACGCCTTCGGCGCCTTCACCAACTGCATGGCCGCGTTGTCGACATACATGTGCGACAGTTCGACGTCCGCGTATTCCTTCGACACGTCGATCATGATGTCGCGCCAGAACTGCGAGGTTTCAAGCACGTTGGCCTTGTCGACCGAGGTCACTTTCTTGCTGCGCTTTTGCGCCGCCTGGAACGCAACGTGCGCAATACGGCGCACTTCCGGCTCCGAATAGCGCATCGTGTCGAAGCCTTCCTTCGCACCGGCGAACAGACCGTCCGGCGCCTCACGCACACCGCGCGGCTGGCCGAAGTAAATGTCGCCGTTCAGTTCACGCACGATCAGAATGTCCAGACCCGAGACGATTTCCGGCTTCAGCGACGATGCAGCCGTCAGTTGCGAATAGCAGATCGCCGGGCGGAAGTTCGCGAACAGTTGCAAATGCTTGCGCAGACCGAGAATGGCCTGCTCCGGGCGCAGGGCGCGCTCGAGCGAGTCGTACTTCCAGTCGCCTACGGCGCCGAACAGGATCGCATCGGCTTCCTTCGCCAGTGCCAGCGTCGAATCGGGCAGCGGGTGGCCCTTCACTTCATAACCCGCGCCGCCGACCGGCGCTTCTTCAAGCTCGAACTTTTCGCCGAGCACGTTCAGAACCTTGACGGCTTCCTTGACGATTTCCGGACCGATGCCGTCGCCGGGCAACACTGCGATCTTCATGCGAATTTCCTTGATTGTTTTCTTTTAGACCTGGGCACGCAAAAGCGATAACGACCAGAGCGCGCGCTTAGCCAATGATGCGATGGCCGAGCCACGGCTGCTTCGTCAAACGCTCCGCTTCGAACTGACGAATCTTGTCGGCATGACGCAGCGTCAAGCCGATATCGTCGAACCCGTTCAGCAGACAGTACTTACGGAAGGCTGCGACTTCGAACGGATATTCCGTGCCGCCGCCCACGCGCACAACCTGTGCGTCGAGGTCGATGGTCAGCTCAAAACCATTGAACGCGTAAGTTTCGTTGAACAGGTGATCGACCTGTTGCTCGGTCAGCACGATCGGCAGCAAGCCGTTCTTGAAGCAGTTGTTGTAGAAAATGTCCGCGAAACTCGGCGCGATGATCGCGCGGAAGCCGTATTGCTGCAGCGCCCACGGCGCGTGCTCACGCGAACTGCCACAACCGAAGTTCTTGCGTGCCAGCAGGACCGACGCACCTTGATAACGCGGCTGGTTCAGCACGAAGTCCGGGTTCAGCGGGCGCTTCGAATTGTCCTGACCCGGCTCGCCGTGGTCGAGATAACGCCATTCGTCGAACGCATTCGGGCCGAAACCCGTGCGCTTGATCGATTTCAGAAACTGCTTCGGAATGATCGCGTCCGTGTCGACGTTCTCGCGATCGAGCGGCGCCACGACGCCGGTATGTACGATGAATTTATCCATGGCCCATCACCCACCAGAGTAAAGACCGGCGGCTGCGACACGCGGTGCGCCGCCGGTGGAATCGAAACAGGATCGCGCCGGCTTAGCCGAGCTTGCGAATATCGACGAAGTGACCTTCGATGGCCGCCGCAGCAGCCATGGCGGGGCTGACGAGGTGGGTACGGCCACCCGCGCCCTGCCGGCCTTCGAAGTTGCGGTTCGAGGTGGACGCGCAGCGCTCGCCCGGATCCAGCCGGTCGGCATTCATGGCGAGACACATCGAGCAACCCGGCTCGCGCCATTCGAAACCCGCGTCGGTAAAGACCTTGTCCAGCCCTTCACGCTCGGCTTGCGCCTTCACCAGACCCGAGCCGGGCACGACCATCGCGAGGCGGATGTTCGGCGCCACGCGGCGGCCCAGCTTGCGCACGACATACGCTGCAGCGCGCAGGTCTTCGATGCGGGCGTTGGTGCAAGAGCCGATGAAAATCTTGTCCGGCTTGATTGATTCGATCGGCAGATTCGGTTCGAGCGCCATGTACTTGAGCGCGCGCTCCATCGCGTCGCGCTTGACCGGGTCCTTCTCGCGTTCCGGGTCCGGCACGCGGCCGTCGATAGCGGTCACCATTTCCGGCGAGGTGCCCCACGTGACTTGCGGCACGATTTCGGCGGCATTCAGTTCGACGACGCGGTCGAACTGCGCACCGTCGTCCGACCTGAACTGCTTCCAGTATTCGACGGCGTGCTCCCACTCCGCGCCTTCCGGCGAGAACGGACGGCCTTTGAGGTATTCGATCGTGGTGTCGTCCACGGCGACCATGCCGGCGCGCGCACCCGCTTCAATCGCCATGTTGCAGACCGTCATACGGCCTTCCATGGTCAGGGCGCGGATCGTTGAGCCGCCGAACTCGATGGCGTAACCCGTGCCGCCTGCCGTGCCAATCTTGCCGATGATGGCGAGCACGATATCCTTCGCGGTACAGCCGCGCGGCAGTTGCCCTTCGACCTTCACCAGCATGTTCTTGCTCTTCTTCTGCAAGAGCGTTTGCGTAGCCAGCACGTGTTCGACTTCCGACGTGCCGATGCCGTGCGCGAGCGCACCGAACGCGCCGTGCGTAGAAGTGTGCGAGTCGCCGCAGACGATCGTCATGCCGGGCAGCGTTGCGCCCTGCTCCGGCCCGATGATGTGCACGATGCCCTGGCGCAGATCGTTCATCTTGAACTGCGTGATGCCGTACGAGTCGCAGTTCGCGTCGAGCGTGTCGACCTGCAGCTTCGACACCGGATCAGCGATGCCGTGGCTGCGGTCCGTGGTGGGCACGTTGTGATCGGACACCGCCAGATTTGCGCTGATGCGCCACACCGGACGCTCAGCCAGCTTCAGGCCTTCAAACGCCTGCGGGCTGGTGACTTCGTGCAGCAGGTGACGGTCGATATAGAGGATCGTCGTACCGTCGTCTTCCGTGTGGACCACGTGCGTGTTCCACAATTTGTCGTAGAGAGTCTGTGCCATGGTATGCGGGGGTAGTGATGACTACGGGCAAGCTGTGTGTGCGATTGATTATGCCACGCTGATCCGCAATCTGGTCCATGGAACAAGGGAAAAACCGATAAAAAACAGTGAGTTGGGTGGTAGTGGCGATACCTGTATCAGGGGTGCCCGGCAAACAGAAAGCTAGACGGTTACCGGTTTCGTGACGGGCACATAAGTCCATGCCGGCATCAGCATCGGCATCGGCACATGTCCGATCGACGACCTCACTTTCTTCTCGCCAGCACTCAGTTGCACCATCTGTTTGCCTGGGGTGGACCCTTCTTCGACCCCATAACGCACGACAACCTTGTCAAATGTTTGGGCCGGAAGCGGAGGGCTGCCAACGATATCCGAGGAATTCTTGAACGTAACCCGAACTCCCTTTCCCGCAGCGAGCTGTTTTCCTCCATCAGCTTGCCGGTCGAAATAAATCGCATAGTCCATCAAGTTCGGCCACCTCGTTTTTCGCATCTCTCGACACGCGCGCACGAGATGCACAAGAAAGCGATTCAAAAGATAGGCTTTGGTGAAGTGTTTTCCGCGCACGAAATGATGCACTTGCCCGCTGCCTGACCTTATACCCTTTCTAACGCTCGCCCTGATGTGGGAACGCTTCGCCAGTTCCCGAGCAATTTCGAAACACTCGGCATCTACGTGCTCACAAACATCATTGCCTTGCGTCCACGAACTAATCAAACGGCTCTGCTGTTCAATTGCCATCAATCGCGGCAAAACACCCCTCAAATCAGCTGCGACTTTAGGATGGCCGTTCAAGAAATTCAAATAGTCGAGCGGATGATCGAACCTGGTAAGCGCGCGGAGCACATCTTGCAAGGCGCCGTCACCACCGCCAAACACTGCGATCTTCTTTCCCGTTGTCTCCGGAGCCTTGAGGTCATCGTCTTCCCAGAACTTCTCTCCTACGACGGTGCTTCCGCTAGCAAGCCGCGTCTCCTCAATACCCATGCCCCCAGCCAACAAGATGTAGTCGGGGTTAAACATCACTGGTCCAGATTCCACTTTCTTTTCGGGCCAAGTGGTGTAACCGCTGTGAAGCCGAAGAGCAGAAGTGGGAGGGACCGGCGCTCCTTTTACTAGCGCCGCACACGCGGCAGCCGATTCGGCCGCGAACAATTTAACGTAAGGTCCAACGTCCCATCTCTTCACGCCCATCCAAAACATAGGTGCATTGGGACTGCTCATACAGCTTTTCAACCAGTCCTTCACTTGACGGGCAAACTCGCTTGCCGGCATAGGCGAAGAAGACGCCCAACGCGGCGTATAGGGACCCGCCTGCGTGGTGATAGCATTTCCAACGGGCGGATAGCTCTGATCAGCGTGCAGGATACTCGGCCATTCGTACATGAACGGTCCTACGTATCTCGATAGCACACCCGCCTGCAATGAAAGAGGCTCTTCATTGGTATCGACAACCACTACGGTCTTGCCCGCATGGCCGGCCGCCATCGCGGCGGAGATACCCGCAACACCGGCGCCGACCACCAGGATCCTCTGCAAGTTCGGGTCTGCGGCGCACAGATCCCTGACGAGAATTTGAGCCCGCACGATCTGGTCCCGCATACTGAC
Organism: Burkholderia sp. 4M9327F10; assembly: GCF_005503145.1. GTDB lineage: Bacteria > Pseudomonadota > Gammaproteobacteria > Burkholderiales > Burkholderiaceae > Paraburkholderia. Next base: position 6,930 of record NZ_SCNV01000099.1, read on the forward strand.
GTGAACCAGATCGCTTGAAAGATCGAAGATGTTGGATTTCGCTTTCAAGCCCAGTAGAGCAAGCGTGTCGATATTTCTCGGTTCATCCGGCATGGTAGAGAGCCCGGTCGATGGCATCGTTAAAATCCTCGTCGTCCATTGAGAACAGATAGGGATGCGACAGGACCTCGCGAATCCCGCGGCCACCACCATCTTCGTCATCACCTCCCCGGCCAATTTCTGGTGGAGGATCAAATGGCGGCTCGCCCCCCGGTGGTCTATCCCTATCGTTACCAAGAGTGGCTTTCCAGGACTGAATGCCAGCCATCTCCGCGTCCGCTTCTACCGGAACGCGCTCGGCCAGCCCCATTGCTTCCAGATCACCCAATATTTGCAGAAGCCAGCGTTCACGCCTATCGAATTGGAGCCGGAAATTCCAATGCGATTCGATATATTCTGCCTCGCGCTTGAGGACAGCGCCTAAGTCCTCAAGCGTCAACGGCACAGGAGACCGTTGAAGCGCCCAAATAACCCAAACTCCTACGCTACGCGATCTTGGCGATGGAAGCGGCATATTTCCCCGGATGGTTTGCCTTTCTTCTACCCGACACTCACCAGTGCAGATAATGTGAAAGGCATATATTCTTTGACTTATACGGTTACTCCGACAAACTGCAATTGCCGGTAATGCCAGATACTACGACAAAATCGATTATCTATGAGCAGGATACGAAATCACAATTGCAGATCAAAACCCATTTGCGCCCGGCCGAGCGCCGTCAACTCACTCTCCTGCCCACGCCCAACGAAGTCGGTTTCGAAGTGATCCGCAGGAAAATCAGGCGGACTCTCGCCGCGCAGGAAACTCGGCAATTGCTGCCGCAGATACGCTTCGTTCTTCGCGCACCATGGCGCCGACGCGATGTACATCACGTTGCTGTAGCCGCTGCCGCGATGCACGTCCTCGACCGAATGCACGACGTCGCTGTGCCAGAACACCGCGTCGCCCGGTTGCATGTGCGGGATGGGCGTGACCGCTTCGAGCAGCAGGCTATGCCATTCCGCTTTGATCGACAGCGCGCGTGCCGGCTGCGCGCCGCATAGCTGGTCGTCTGGAACATCATCCTGCAGCGCACGCAGCAGCACGTAGGCCATGGCGTTCGCAATGGGGATCAATTGCAGCGTGCCGTCGCCCGGGCCTTGTGGGGTCAGCGCAGTCCAGCCCTGGAAGGTGCGGAACATCGAGCACACGGCCGGTGACGGAATCTCCTGCACATCAGGACGAAAAGCGGCGTCGAATGGATCGTAAGCCTGCCAGTTGCCCGACAGTACATGCCGATACACCTGGCGGAAATTCGGATCGAGCCAGCGTTCGACCGAGCCGCCATCCACATGCGGCGACAACCCCAGCGATTCCGAGCCAGGCGGGCGGCGGCGAATGCGGTCCGCGTAAACCGGCACGCGCTGCGGGTCGAAATGCTGACGACCTTCATCTCCCGTGTGCCACAGGCGGTTCAGAAACACCCGTGTATTGGTTAGTTGTTCAGATTGTCGTGCAGCGACTTGAGGCTTCGACCAGTACACACCGTAGATTTGCGGCTTGCTTGAGGACAGGGTGCCGAAATATTTGTCCTCCGCGCGATTAGCCAGTTTCTCGTCGAGACGGTTGGTCTCGACGTACTGCGCGATTTCGTCGTTCCAGTCCGTTGCCTGGGCTGGATCGAACACGCGTCGCACCACACACGCGCCGCGGGTTTTGATCTGCTCGATAGTGCGAGGGTCAACATCATGAGAGACGATCGACCGGTAGTCGAACACAGGGATGGTCTCGCGCCCCAGATGGCGGTCGCGGTGAATGGCGTCGACCTGCCGGCGGATGGCGCCCTCCACCTCGTGGAATACCTGCGCGTAGTTGGGCAAGGCGCTACGCAGCGAGCGTTTGATTGCACGAATCGCCTCGGGCAAGTTGTCGATTATCAATGGCATGAATTGTCTCCTGCGTTTTGTTGGGGATGGATGGCATGAGCGGGCCATATGCACAGCTTCTGCAGCTAGATTAGGCAGCTTCGCCCCTCGCAAGACATCCATTTCCGCCAACTATCGATACAATTCAGACATTCGCCGCATCCTCCTTTCGCGGCCAGGCGCTCGCCATGAAACCCCAATACGAACGCGTCACGATCCCCGAAGGCTGCTCGGTGCGGGTGTATCACCGCCAGATCGCGCGAATTCCGTTCGAATGGCATCACCACCCTGAATACGAACTGACGCTGACCATGAACAGCCGTGGCCGTCGCTTCGTGGGCGACCATATCGCGGATTACTCGGGTGACGATCTCGTACTGGTGCCGCCGGACATGCCGCATACGTGGGCGTCGATTAAGCCGATCAATACGAACGAGCCTGAAGTAGCCATCGTGGTCTGGTTCAGCGGCGACTGGGCGCGTCGGATGGCCGATTGCTGTCCTGAGTTCGGGGCACTGCGTAAGCTCTTGCGGCGTGGCGCACCGGGACTGCGCTTCGGCGAAGACTCGACAGCATTGGTGCGTGGAAAGGTTCACGCGCTGCTGGATGCGGAGCCGCGCGTGCGGCTCGCAGCGGTGCTGGAAATTCTGGCGCAACTGGCTGAGGCGGTTGCGGAGCCGCTGGCGTCATCGTCCGCGCACATGGATGGGACACGACGCGGTGGATCGCGCGAGCCTGCGTCTGGCTCCAGGTCCAAGCCTGGCGTTGGCGTTGCTGGTGTTGGCAGCACGGCGTCCGAAGCCGAACGCCTGAACCGCGTGCTCGATCTGCTCGATCGGCGTTTTAACGAGCCGCTGCGGATCGCGGATCTCTGTGCAGTCGCCAATCTGTCGGAGCGCTCGCTGCATCGCCATTTCATACGGCATGTTGGTGAGAGCGTTGGGCGTCATCTGACGCGCCTGCGCATCAGCTACGCCACGCGGCTACTTACCGACACGACGTGGCCGATCTCAGTGATTGCTGCCAAAGCGGGCGTTCCCAATCTGGCCAATTTCAACCGTCTGTTTTTATCGGCGCGCGGGATGACCCCGAGCGCGTATCGGCGGTTCTTCGAAACGCACGGGGATGCGCCGCAGCCGGACTCCCTGCCGGGCTTGCAAACGAGGTCGCCGTCACTGGAACGGGTTAAGCCGCGCGGAAAGCGCACGCACGCTTGAACCAGGACGCAACCCGGCTAACGGCTTCGTCACGCGCAAACAAAAACGCCCCAACGTTCAACCCGTTGGGGCGTTTCCTTAACCACAGCGCAGTTCGCAGTTGGCTTACTACACGCAACTCACAGCGGACCTAAACCGCCATAAGCTGCGCGTGCACCTGCAAGCGCTTAGCGTGCCGACAGCGGCTTCGCGTCACGCGGCGTATCGCCGACGAACAACTGACGCGGACGGCCAATCTTCTGTTCCGGATCGGCAATCATTTCGTTCCATTGTGCGATCCAGCCCACCGTACGCGCCATCGCGAAGATACACGTGAACATCGAGGTCGGGATGCCCAGCGCGCGCTGAACGATGCCCGAGTAGAAGTCGACGTTCGGGTACAGCTTGCGCGACACGAAGTACTCATCTTCCAGCGCGATCTTTTCCAGCGCCATGGCCAGCTTGAACAGCGGGTCGTCGTGCAGGCCCAGCTCTTCCAGCACTTCGTGGCAGGTTTCGCGCATCAGCTTGGCGCGCGGGTCGTAGTTCTTGTACACGCGGTGACCGAAGCCCATCAGCTTCACGCCCGAGTTCTTGTCCTTCACCTGCTTGATGAACTCAGGAATGTTGTCGACCGAGCCGATCTCTTCCAGCATGTTCAGCGCCGCTTCGTTCGCGCCGCCGTGCGCCGGGCCCCACAGGCAGGCGATACCAGCCGCGATACACGCAAACGGGTTCGCGCCCGAGGAACCTGCCAGACGCACCGTAGAAGTGGAGGCGTTCTGCTCGTGGTCCGCGTGCAGGATCAGGATACGGTCCAGCGCGCGCACCAGCACGTCGTTGACCTTGTACTCTTCGCACGGGTTCGAGAACATCATGTGCATGAAGTTCGCGCTGTACGACAGGTCGTTCTTCGGGTACGCAAACGGCTGGCCGATGCTGTACTTGTACGCCATTGCCACCAGCGTCGGCAGCTTCGCGATCATGCGAATAGCCGACACGTCACGGTGACGCGGGTTATTGATGTCGAGCGAGTCGTGATAGAACGCCGACAGCGCGCCGACGGCCGCCACCAGGATCGCCATCGGGTGCGCGTCGCGACGGAAGCCGCGGAAGAAGAAGTGCATCTGCTCGTGCACCATCGTGTGCTTCGTGACGGTCTCGACGAATTCCTTCTTTTGCGCTTCGTTCGGCAGTTCGCCCTTCAGCAGCAGGAAGCAGGTTTCGAGGAAGTCCGCGTTCTGCGCGAGATCGTCGATCGGGTAGCCGCGATACAGCAGCTCGCCCTTGTCGCCATCGATGTAGGTAATGGCAGAGTTACACGCCGCCGTGGACATAAAGCCTGGGTCGTACGTGAACTTGCCGGTCTGGCCGTACAGTTTGCGGATGTCGATCACGTCCGGGCCCATCGTGCCCTTGTAGATCGGCATTTCAACGCTCGGCGAGTTGTCGCTGAACGATAGCGTGGCTTTAACATCTGACGGGGTCATGGCACATCCTCAATCGAAGAATGGAAACGGGGTTTCGATAATTGCACGCGTGGAACAACGGACTGACTTCGCTCAAGCAGTGCGCAGCAGCTCCAGCACCCGGGCTACGTCCGGGTCGGCAAGGTCGCCTTCTGGTTCCTTGCGCGCGAGCAGCAAGTCCATCAGGTCGTTATCGCTCAGCTCGAGCAGGCGCGTAAGTGCGCCCACGTCGGCGTCGCTGAGGTCATGCTCGTATTTGCCGAAAAAACGCTCGAAAATCAGATCGTTTTCCAGCAAGCCGCGACGGGCTCGCCAGCGAAGGCGTGCCCGCCGCAGCGGGTCGGCTTGATGCGATTCGTTCATGTCAGTACGCGCCCGACCGCCCCAGGCGTTCTGACCGCCCCGTCGAGGGCAGCGAACGCAAGGAGCGTGAGGGCTATTTCATTCTAGACCGCGCGGCGAACCATCAATTCCTTGATCTTGCCGATCGCCTTCGTCGGGTTGAGGCCCTTCGGGCACACATCGACGCAGTTCATGATCGTATGGCAACGGAACAGACGGTACGGATCTTCCAGGTTGTCGAGACGGTCGCCCGTCGCCTGGTCGCGGCTATCAGCGATAAAGCGGTAAGCTTGCAGCAGGCCTGCCGGACCGACGAACTTGTCCGGGTTCCACCAGAAGCTCGGGCACGACGTCGAGCAGCTTGCGCACAGAATACACTCGTAGAGGCCATCCAGCTCTTCGCGCTCTTCCGGCGACTGCAGGCGTTCCTTTTCCGGCGGCGGCGTATCGTTGATCAGGTACGGCTTGATCGAATGATACTGGTTGAAGAACTGCGTGAAGTCGCAGATCAGGTCGCGCACGACGGGCAGGCCCGGCAGCGGACGCAGCACGATCTTCTGCGGCAGGTCGTTCATGTTGGTCAGACATGCCAGACCGTTCTTGCCGTTGATGTTCATGGCGTCCGAACCACACACGCCTTCACGGCACGAGCGGCGGAACGACAAGGTTTCGTCGACTGCCTTCAGCTTGAGCAGCGCGTCGAGCAGCATGCGTTCGTGCGAGTCGATTTCGATCTCATACGATTGCATGCGCGGAGCTGCGTCCTTATCCGGATCGTAGCGGTAGATTTCAAATGTACGCTTGGCCATTTCTGAATTCCTTTGACTTGTGCCTTAGAAGGTACGCGCTTTCGGCGGCACCGATTCGACGGTCAGCGGTTGCATGTGAACCGGCTTGTAGTCGAGGCGATCGCCTTCGCTGAACCACAGCGTATGGCGCAGCCAGTTTTCGTCGTCGCGATGTTCGAAGTCGTTCTGCGCGTGAGCGCCACGGCTTTCCTTGCGCGCTTCTGCCGACACCATCGTGGCGCGTGCCACTTCGATCAGGTTCGCCAGTTCCAGCGCTTCAACGCGAGCCGTGTTGAACACCTTCGACTTGTCCTTCAGATGGATGTTGTCGACGCGCTCAGCCACTTCGCGGATGCGCTCGACGCCTTCGGCCAGCAGCTTCGACGTGCGGAACACGCCGGCGTGTGCCTGCATCGTGGCACGGATGTCGTTCGCGACGTTTTGCGTGTATTCGCCCGACGAGGACTTGTCCAGCTTGTCCAGACGCGACAGCGCGAAGTCCGCGGCGTCAGCCGGCAGCGGCTTGTGCTCCTTGATTTCCTTCACATGCTTGACGATGTGGTTGCCGGCTGCGCGGCCGAACACCACCAGGTCGAGCAGCGAGTTCGTGCCCAGGCGGTTGGCGCCGTGCACCGACACGCACGAGCATTCGCCGACTGCGTAGAAGCCGTTGACCGGATCTTCGTGACCCTTCGACGTGCCCACCACCTGGCCGTGAATGTTCGTAGGAATACCGCCCATCTGATAGTGGATGGTCGGCACGACCGGGATCGGCTCTTTAATGCAGTCGACGTTCGCGAACTTCAGCGCGATTTCGCGGATCGACGGCAGACGCTTCATGATCGTCTCGGCGCCGATGTGCGACAGGTCGAGCAGCACGTGATCCTTGTTCGGACCCACGCCGCGGCCTTCCTTGATTTCCTGGTCCATCGAACGCGAAACGAAGTCGCGCGGCGCCAGGTCCTTCAGCGTCGGTGCGTAGCGTTCCATGAAACGCTCGCCGTTCGAGTTACGCAGAATGCCGCCTTCGCCGCGCACGCCTTCGGTAATCAGCACGCCCGCGCCGGCCACGCCGGTGGGGTGGAATTGCCAGAATTCCATGTCTTGCAGTGCGATACCCGAACGTGCAGCCATGCCCAGGCCGTCACCGGTGTTGATGAACGCGTTCGTGGATGCTGCGAAGATCCTGCCTGCGCCGCCCGTGGCGAACAGCGTGGTCTTGCCTTCGAGGATGTAGACGTCGCCGGTTTCCATTTCCAGCGCGGTCACGCCGAGCACGTCGCCTTCGGCGTCGCGGATCAGGTCCAGCGCCATCCATTCGACGAAGAACTGCGTCTTCGCCGCGACGTTCTGCTGGTACAGCGTGTGCAGCAGTGCGTGACCGGTACGGTCAGCGGCCGCGCAAGCGCGTTGCACCGGCTTTTCGCCGTAGTTGGCCGTGTGGCCGCCGAACGGACGCTGATAGATCGTGCCGTCCGCATTGCGGTCGAACGGCATGCCCATGTGTTCCAGTTCGTAGACGGCGTTCGGTGCTTCGCGGCACATGAACTCGATCGCGTCCTGGTCGCCGAGCCAGTCGGAACCCTTGATCGTGTCGTAGAAGTGGTAGTGCCAGTTGTCTTCGCTCATGTTGCCGAGCGAAGCGCCGATGCCGCCCTGGGCAGCCACCGTGTGCGAACGCGTCGGGAACACCTTGGACAGCACGCAAACCGAGAGGCCGGCGCGCGCGAGTTGCAGCGAAGCGCGCATCCCCGAGCCGCCTGCGCCGACGATAACCACGTCAAACTTGCGACGCGGCAGAGAATTCTTGATTGCAGCCATTCTTTTATACTCTCCAGAGAATCTGCGCAGCGTAGCCGGCACACGCCAGCAGCCAGACGATCGTCAGGGCCTGCAAGGTGAGGCGCACACCGACGGGCTTGATATAGTCCATCCAGATGTCACGAATACCCACCCACGCGTGGTAGAACAGGGACAGCAGCGTCACGAACGTGGCGAGCTTCATCCATTGCGTCGCGAAGATCGACGCCCAGCCGTCATACGAGAAATCCTGTGCGCCGAAGAACCACACCAGCAGGATGATCGTGTAGATCGCCATGATGGTGGCGGTAATGCGCTGTGCGAGCCAGTCGCGCAGACCGTAGTGCGCGCCCACGACAAGACGCTTCGGGCCGATTCGGTTGTTAGCTGCCATTTTTTTAGAATGCTCCGAAGAGTTTGAGCGCGAAAGCGATCGTCAGAAGCGACGAGACGACCAGCACGACGATGGAGGTTTGCTTGCCCTTTTCCTTGGTAACCGCGCCGTGGTTGGTGTCCATCACCAGGTGACGGATGCCTGCGCAGAAGTGGAAAAGGAAGGCCCACGCGAGAACCAGCGTGATGAGCTTGACGATGATATTGGAGAGGAAGCCCTTGAACACATCAAAGCTGAGCTCTGAAGTAAGGCTTTGATCGAAGAGGTACAGCAGGAACGGAAGGAACACAAAAAGCAGCCCACCGCTGACGCGATGGAGAATCGACACACGCCCCGCTAGTGGGAGGCGGTACGCCGTCAATATTTGCCCGATACCGATGTTCCGGAACTCCGGCCTCGGTTTTTTTACGGCTTCAGCCATGCTAGACCCCTACTATGTAGTAACACTAATCCACAATTTTAGCGCCTTTTTATATCGCGCTGCAGCGAAAAACCTCATAGGTCTTTTACTGCACACGAGACAATGGCGTCGTCAAGAGGGTGCCGCGCGCTGTGCCCAACACCCTTCAGCACACTGATTCAGCTTGATGACCGGATGCTCGGCAAGCCGGTTTCAACTGAGATCGTTCTGATAGTAGTACCCGGTTGTGACATACCATCCACGCCGGACTTCGACGGGACGGTCTCCATAGGTATAGGACACTCGCTCTACCGATAGCAACGGAAATCCTGGCGGCACCTGCAGCAGATCCGCGACCGAAGGGTCCGCCGCAACCGCACGAATCTTCTCGGAAGCCCGGATCATGCGGGTTCCGAACTCCGTCTCGAACATGGCGTAGAGCGGGCCTTTGTACTCCGAGAGCCGCTCGAGCGTGAGCCCTCGGAACACGACACCGGGTAACCAGATCTCGTCGAGTACCGTGATTTCACCATCAAACTGCAAAAGCCGCTTGATAAGCACCACGGGATCGGACGGCTTCAGGTCAAGTTGGCGGGCGATATCGGCAGACGCGCGCAGGCGGCGGCATTCGAGCAGGCGGCTAACGTGGGGATGTTCGGCGCCGTCATCGGCGAGTAACCTGAGGAAGCGAAACTGGGCGCGGTCCTCATTGTGCGTTGCAACAAATGTGCCCTTGCCCTGGCGGCGCACCAGCAGGTTGTCTGCCGCCAGTTCGTCGATCGCTTTGCGTACGGTGCCCTGGCTCACCTTGAAGCGGGCCGCAAGTTCGACCTCGCTCGGAATGATTTCACCCGGCTTCCATTCTCCTGTCTCCAGGCTCTGCGTAATCAACCCCTTGATCTGCTGATACAAGGGGCTGAAAGTGGGCGACGCAGCAGGCGCAGCGGCAACAGGTGCGGCCTCGCCTGGTCCCCCAGGGCCGTTAGGATTCGCAGTGCTAGCCGGGTTCGCAGTCATGCGCGCATTTCATCATAAAGGCCCATCTTCCGTCCAGAGCTTTCCCGGCAATAGATATGTCTTATATAAGACATAAGATAATGTTGACTTTGTGAAGGCCGAATCCTACACTCCATCGCGAGCAAGGGTTTGCGGGCAATCCGGCGGCTTTTTCCTCGGGTATCTTCTGGTACTTCTGGTCAACCGCTCCGTACCGGCAGCCGCTCTGCATCATGCTGTTGTCTCTCGCGGTCCCGCTTTCGATTCGCCGGTCTTTGTCCCGTCAGACGCTTCGGAAACACACCCTTGCAGGAGCCCGGCACCATGCAGTGGCCACCGGCGTCTCGTGCGCCCCCGCTCCGCTGCACAGGTTTCCGGCATGGCGGTCTCTCTGCAACGCGCGTTCCCGGCCTCGGTTTTCAGCTTGATGCGCCGTGTAACAGTGAATTCCGCCGTGTTTCACAACGCTTCGCCTAACGCGCATATAGAATGGCGTTTTCCCTAGCGTCTAACGCATCGTCCTGGAGAATTCTCAATGGCTAAGCCCGCAAAGCGCGTTGCCGTCACCGGCGCCGCAGGTCAAATCGCTTACTCCCTGCTGTTCCGCATCGCCAATGGCGACCTGCTCGGCAAGGATCAGCCGGTGGTCCTGCAACTGCTCGACCTGCCGCAAGCGCAAGCCGCCGTTAAAGGCGTCGTGATGGAACTGGATGATTGCGCGTTCCCGCTGCTGCAGGGCGTCGTGATCACCGACGATCCCAAGGTTGCCTTCAAGGATGCTGACGTCGCCCTGCTGGTTGGCGCACGTCCGCGTTCGAAGGGCATGGAACGTAAAGATCTGCTGTCGGCCAACGCCGAGATCTTCACGGTGCAAGGCAAGGCGCTGAACGAAGCCGCCAGCCGTGACGTGAAGGTGCTGGTGGTCGGCAACCCGGCTAACACCAATGCTTACATCGCGATGAAGTCGGCACCGGACCTGCCGAAGAAGAACTTCACCGCCATGCTGCGTCTGGACCACAACCGCGCGTTGTCGCAACTGGCAGCCAAGTCGGGCAAGCCGGTCGCTTCGATCGAAAAGCTGGCCGTGTGGGGCAACCACTCGCCGACGATGTACCCGGACTTCCGCGTCGCAACGGCAGAAGGTCAAGACCTGACCAAGCTGATCAACGACGACGAGTGGAACCGCAACACGTTCATCCCGACCGTCGGCAAGCGCGGCGCGGCCATCATCGAAGCGCGCGGCCTGTCGTCGGCGGCGTCGGCAGCTAACGCTGCAATCGACCACGTGCGTGACTGGGTGCTCGGCACGAACGGCAAGTGGGTCACCATGGGTATCCCGTCGGACGGTTCGTATGGCATTCCGGAAGACATCATCTACGGTGTGCCGGTAACCTGCGAAAACGGCGAGTACAAGCGTGTCGAGGGCCTGGCAATCGACGCGTTCTCGCGCGAAAAGATGGACGCTACGCTCAACGAGCTGCTCGAAGAGCGCGACGGCGTTCAACATCTGCTCGGCTAAGCGACTGCTGCAGACGAGCCGGGATCCGTTGCCAGTCAACGGGTTCCGGTTTTTTACGTGCGTATCCGATCCGAACGCGTTTTGCCCCGCCTGAAGCGCTGCTGCCCCAGCCCTTCAAGCAAAATTCAGGCAGAACGCGCCCGAATCCGATTCCTCAACGAGAACCCACGCCCCTTACGCCGAAGATGCGCGCACTGACTCCCGCCGAAGTGCTGTTTGACGGCGAAGCGCCGCCCACTGTCCTGCCTGCCTGCGATCACTACGCCGGCAGTGAGAAGCTGATGCTGAAATCGCTCGCTTTGCAGCAGGAGTTGGGGCCGGTGTTCGACATCACGCTCGATTGCGAAGACGGCGCCCAGGTGGGCCGCGAGGCCGAGCATGCCGAGCTGGTAGCGTCGCTGCTGGGTAGCGAGCACGACCGTTTCGGCCGTGTCGGCGTGCGGATTCACGATTTCAATCACGCGCACTGGCGCGACGACGTGCGCCTGATCCTGCGCGCCGCCAGGCGCGCTCCTGCCTATATCACCCTGCCGAAGATCCGCAGCGTCCCCGACGCCGCCGAAATGTGCGCGTACATCGAAGCGACGCGGCGTGAGCTTGGCATCGCACAACCCGTGCCGGTGCAGTTGCTGGTCGAAACCCATGGCGCGCTGGCGCGGGCCTTCGATCTGGCGGCCCTGCCGGGCGTCGAGGCGCTCAGCTTCGGCCTGATGGACTTCGTCTCCGCGCACGACGGTGCGATTCCCGACACGGCCATGCGCTCACCCGGCCAGTTCGATCATCCACTGGTGCGGCGCGCCAAGCTCGAAATCGCCGCGGCCTGCCACGCTCACGGCAAAGTGCCGTCGCATAACGTCAGCACCGAAGTGCGCGACATGAGCGTGGTGGCCAATGACGCCGCCCGTGCCCGCAACGAGTTCGGCTATACGCGGATGTGGAGCATTCACCCGGCCCAGGTGCCGGCGATCGTCGCCGCCTTCGCGCCGCGCGAAGACGAGATCGCCACCGCCGCCGAGATTCTGCTGGCCGCGCAATCCGCCCAATGGGGCCCAACGCGCCATCACGACACACTGCACGACCGCGCCAGCTACCGTTATTACTGGTCGGTGCTGCGCCGCGCCCGCTCGACCGGGCGCAGTGTGCCGGCCGAAGCCGCCCCGCTGTTCAACCAGAATTGAACGGGTACAGGAGACCGCTGGAGATGAGCGAAAAGATGCAAGCCGCAGGGACAACGGGCGAAACCGGTGCCCCGGGCGCATTCAAGCCGAAGAAGTCCGTCGCGCTGTCAGGCGTGACGGCCGGCAACACCGCACTGTGCACGGTCGGCAAGACCGGCAATGACCTGCATTACCGCGGCTACGACATCCTCGATATCGCCAGCACCTGTGAATTCGAAGAGATCGCCTACCTGCTGGTGCACGAAAAGCTGCCTACCCAGGCTGAACTGACCGCCTACAAGACGAAGCTGAAGGCGCTGCGCGGCCTGCCCGCCAACGTCAAGGCCGCGCTGGAATGGATTCCGGCCGCCGCCCACCCGATGGACGTGATGCGCACCGGCGTCTCGGTGCTCGGCACCGTGCTGCCCGAGAAGGACGACCATAATCTGCCCGGCGCGCGCGATATCGCCGACCGGCTGATGGCCTCGCTCGGCTCGATGCTGCTGTACTGGTACCACTACTCGCACAACGGCAAGCGCATCGAGGTGGAGACCGACGA
>NZ_SCNV01000009.1 GCF_005503145.1 Burkholderia sp. 4M9327F10
TCTGAACCGCGGACGCGCCCGCCGGAAACTGCCCTTCTACTTTCATGACCACCTTCGTTCCTCCCGGCGTGAACCGCCCATTTCCGTGACTGCAGCGTTCTTGCTACGTCGAAGCATTGTCTACTTCAGCCCAATGCGATTGATCCTGCCAATTTATCCACGCGTGCAACAGACGCGCGGGTACACAGCCGCGTTTCGAAGACGAACACGCGAACAGATGCAGCCGCGAGTTGACGCTCGCGACGCTGTGCCAAACGGACGCGCGAAATCGCTGCGTCCAGACGGCGCTAAATGAGGTGCACGGAGGGTATGGCTACGGCGCGCACCGCCTGCCTGCTGGCAAGACGGCGGCTAGGAGAAAAAGCGCGGGCGTCCTGCGAATCAGGCAGAGAAACAGATCGAAGATCGACAACTGCTGCTGTCCAAGGCATTAGCCCCCGTTGTTAAGACGAGCGAATTTTATGGAATCCGGGAATCGGAAGTCAACATGATTCGCTAAGCAGAGCAAAGATAATTGATGGCCCTCTGTGCGAGGTGCTCGCGGCAACTCCGACAACTACAAAAATCTTTCACATCCAACAAATACGAAAGCATATGGAAAGGTTTAGACGAGCCGAAGGGAGTGTGTCAATACCTCGTTCCCGTTGCAATCAAGTGACTAACTTCTGAGGTTCCGTCTTGATGTGATTTTTACTTGCTGCCGGTTTCTTGAGGCTTCTACAATTCGTCCAACGTCGTGAGCGAGGCCGCCACGCATGCATGTTCATACGGCGAGTCCTGGCCCGGCCCGATGGCTCGCTGCCGATACGATAGCGAGTCGGTGGCGCGAAAATCCGCCTCCTTGCCGGCCTTAATTTAGTATGCCGAACTACATTTCGTAAACTTTCAAAAATCAGTTGACACTCAATTGCGCACGAACCTAGAATGCTCCCGTCATAACAAAAGGGGCAAATGCCTTGGACAGTAGCAGTTGTCGATCTTCGATCTGTTTCTCTGCCTGATTTGCAGGACGCCCGCGCTTTTTCTCCTAGCCGCCGTCTTGCCAGCAGGCAAGCGGTGCGCGCCGTAGCCATACCCTCCGTGCACCTCATTTAGCGCCATCTGGACGCAGCGATTTCGCGCGTCCGTTTGGCACCGCGTCGCGAGCGTCAACTCGCGGCCGTGTCCGTTCGCGCCTTTAAAACATTGGCATGAACCGACGCGTGGACAAACACGTGTGTAACAGGCGCGTGTGACTGACATCTGCGACAAACACGCATAGCAGACGCGTGTGGAAGACGCTCGTCCGTGACGTTTGCGGGAAACACCCAAGCCGTTGCGATAATTCGCGTGGCGGCCGGGTGCAAGAGGGTTCTCCGGGATATCTGCGTTATTTCGTTCTCGCACACGCCATCAGGAGCAGAAGGCAGTCCGTTTATTTAGGTATACGAATTTACAAACAATAGAAACGCGCCTGTCGCAAGCAGGCATGGAGCGAATGACTACGCATACGGGTCGGTATCTCAAAGCGGTCCTGTCTCACCTTGCTCTGGGACACGGCCGTGACCGAAGCGAACCATTCTTGAGACACGTCCGAACGATCATCGCCTGATCGTTTTATCAACACGACCTTACCGACAAGAGAGAAGTGGAAAAATGAAACAACGGGCATTGGCGCTAGCCGTCAAACGAATCATCTGGGCGGAGCTGGCTTTGTCGGCCGCATTTGCTGTGCCGGCGTTTGCACAAAGCCAGCCGGTCGGCTCCGGAACTGCGCCCGCCGCGACGGGCCCCGGCGGGACGCAGGCATCGGGTGGCGCGGCGGCCGGGCCTGCCGTGGTGGCATCCAGCGCGGCGGTGAGCGGACCGTCCGGCAACAAGGTGGCCCAGATCAAGCGTTTCGAAGTGACCGGTTCACTGATCCGCAGTTCGGACAAGACCGGCTTCAATCAGGTTCAGACCGCCACGCAGAAGGATATCCAGGGCAGCGGCGCCACTACGGTGACGAACTTCCTGCGCGACTCGAGCGCGAACTCGGGAAGCAGCTACGCCGAGGATACGGTGCTCAACCAGGCGCCGGGCGGATCGGGTATCGCGCTGCGCGGGCTGAGCGAGAAGTACACCTTGACCTTGATCGACGGGCAGCGGGCCGCACCGTATGCCTTCGCGTACGGCGGCACTGACACTTTCTTCGATGTGAATACGGTGCCGTTGAACATGATCGACCGTATCGAGGTCGTCAAGACCGGCGCGGTGTCGCAGTACGGTTCGGACGCGATTGCCGGCGTGATCAATATCATCACCAAGAAGGATTTTCAGGGCCTTCAGCTCGACGGAAGCCTGGGCGGTGCGCAGCACGGCGGCCAGGGCACGACGAACTTCAGCGTGCTGGGCGGCTTCGGCGATCTGAACGCGGACCGTTTCAATGTGACGGCGGCGCTAAGCTACTATCGCGCCAGCGGTATTTCAATGTCCCAGCGCGACATCACGAGCAACGAAGACTACTCCGCCCTGCCGGGTGGCTTCTTCTCCCAGCCCAGTTCTTTCCTGATGACGCCCTCGGGCCCGCAGGCGCTGAGTCCGTGCGGCCCAACCGGCACGGTGACGTCCGCGGCCCACAATCTGCAGACCCAGGCTCCGGGAACTGTCTGCTCGCAAAACGGCGCGAGTGGCCAATCGATCGCGCCGCAGGTCGAGCACACGAGTGCGAAACTGCACGCCGACTTCAAGATCAGCGATAACGTCGAGGCTTTCGCGGACCTCTGGGAAAGCTATAACACCACCGCGCTCAAGTCCGGGTTGGCCGGCTTCGGCGCCAACGCACTGGTGCCGTCGCTTTACTATGCGCCCGGCAGCGGCTATGCCGCGTTCGCACCGACGGTCGGCGGCAACCCGCTGACCTACTATTTCCCGGCCTCCCAGGCGGTGGACACCACCTCGAACTTCTATCGCGCTTCGACTGGCGTAAAGGGTTCGTTCGACACGGCGAAGCTTGGCGACTGGGACTGGTCGGCATCTTATGGACACTCGCAAAGCGAGGTCTCGAACGCCTATACCAACCAGGTCAATGCGGCTGCGGTGTTGGGTTACACCAATAGCGTGACGCCCGACACGTTTAGCGCGGCTACCCTCAATAGCTTGCCGGGCGTGCTCGGCACGTCTTATGACCAGGCGATTTCGAAGCTCGATACGATCGACGCAACGATTTCGACATCGAACCTGTTCAAGCTGCCCGCCGGCGACGTGGGGCTGGGGTTCGGCGCGCAGTTCCAGCACCAGAGCGAATATATTGGTGCGGGCTCCGTTGCCTACGTCAACCCGTACACTCAGGCGGTGGATGGCGAGCGCAACGTCGCCGCCGTGTATTACCAGGTCGACATTCCGCTCCTGCGCGATCTGACGTTCAGCCAGTCGGGACGCTATGACCATTACGACGACTTCGGCGGCGTGTTCTCGCCGCGCTTCGCGCTGCGCTACCAGCCGGTAAAGGCGCTGACGATGTACGCCTCGTATGACCGCGGCTTCCGCGCGCCGACGCTGATCGAGCTCTACGAGAAAGGCAGCGTGACCTATCAGACCATCGAGGGCACGAACGTCAACGAGTACTTCCAGGGTAATCCCAACCTGCAGCCCGAGCACACCAAGAACTACAACATCGGCTTCCAGTTGTCGCCGACCCGCTACACCGACTTCGGCCTCGACTGGTACAAGATCGACGTCAGCAACGTGATCGGCCAGGGTAACGTTGTTGCCGCGTATAACGCCAACCCGGGACAGCCCGTCTACAACCTCGGATACTCCAACTTTTCATACCTGCACACGGACGGTTTCGAAGCAACGTTCAAGCAAAGCTTGCCGACGAAGATCGGCACCTTCACGCTCTCGGGTGACTGGGCTTACGTGTGGCACTTCACGATGCCGATGGGCGCGGGCGTTCCGGGCGACTTCGCGGGCAATAACGCCGCGAACGACACCGTGTTCGGCGGAGCGCTGCCGCGCTGGAAGGGCAACACCGATCTGAGCTGGGCGTATCACAAGTGGACGACCACGCTGACGTGGCAATTCACCGGCCCTTATCAACAGGTGATCGACACCGGCTCGAACGTCGGGTCTTACAGTCAGTTCAATCTGTTCGTGACCTACGGCGGCTTCAAGAACTGGACGCTTTATGCGGGCATCAACAACGTCTTCAACCGCCAGCCTCCGTTTGACCCGGTATGGATGTATACCTACCGCGGATACTATGATCCCTCGGTCTATTCGGACATTGGGCGTTACGGTCAGATCGGCGCAACCTACAAATTCTGACCCGTCAGCCGCGTAACCAGCAGTACTGCACCGCTGCGGCCGGCCCGGACGGCCGGCCGCAGCGACTCACGATTTGCCGCGCAGAAATTCGCCAAGACAGTACTTGCCGAACATCAGGCAATGAGCGGGAGCATCGTTGGGCTTTCCGCCTGATGCCGTTACGTCAGTTGGCGAGCGCAACGTCTGCGCTGCGGGAGGCTGGCAAACCTCATTCACGGCGGCGAGTATCGCAAACACGACTGCCGCACCCAAAGTAAGCGCCATTGCCAGCGGATGGCTCATATGTATCCCGTTCACGGCAATACCTCCTGCAATTGCGCACGAATACCCTATCGCGCCCAGGCCATTCCTATTTGAAAAACGTCATCTGCACCACTTTCACCACAAGGAGGACAACGGCGAGGACAAGATACCCACGCAGCACGCCCATCCAGATCAGCTTGGCAAGCGTAAATTTCGCCGCCGGCAGTTGCTCCAGCGGCGGCATGCGCCACGTATCGCGCGCTTGCCGCGACGAGGCCGGCACGACACCCTCGACTGAGCCGTCCACCGGCTCACGGCGAACCCCGCGAATCACGAGCATTGCGCTGTAGCCGGCAATAGCGAGCACCGTGCCGCCAACGAGTATCCTGAGCATGGTCTCGCCGCTCATGTCGGGATAGATCACCGAGGCGGTCAAGATAATCGACAGCATCACCAGCACCCAGATCACGGCCCCCGTGAACAGGTTCACCTTGGTCGAGTTGACCCACGGCCCCAGCACGGCCTTGTCGTTGCACAACAGCAGCAGAAATACCGTGGCGCTGGGTAGCAGAATCCCCGCGAGTGTTTGCACCGCCTCCGTCAAAAGTCCCAGCGGGCTGCCAGGAATCAGCACCAGCGTGGCGGCCGCCACGACGATGCCGAAATACACCAGATAGAAGCCCTTGGCAGCCGATACACTGCGATGCAGCGAGTGCCGGATCTTGAAGACGTCGCCGATGGCATACGCGGTCGACAACGACACCGCCGCTGCGCCAATGATCGAGGCATCCAGCAAGGCGACAGCAAAGAAAGCGGCCATCGTGCGACCCGCGTACTTCTCCAGGCCAGCAATGACTCCACCGGCATCCGTAAAGTTGCCGAATTCGGGCCGCCCGGCGAACAGCTCCGCGCAAAACGCCATCATCGCGATGGCGCCTATCATCACGAATACGATGCCGATCCACAGGTCGGCTCTCTCATACTTGATGAAGCGTGGCGTGATGCGCTTGTCGACCACGTAGCTTTGCTGAAAAAACAGTTGCCACGGCGCAACGGTCGTGCCGACGATGCCAATTACGAGCAGCATCACGTCGGCCAGCTTCGAATGGCCGGGCCAGTTTGGAATCAACAGGTCGCGCGTCGTCTGGCCAAGCGGTGGGTGAATCGACACCAACACAGGAACGAGCAGCAGACTCAGTACGCACAGCACCATGGCGAAACGTTCGAAGCGGCGGAAATTCCCGGTACTGACGGCAGCCATTGTCAGCGCCGCGGCGATGCCAACGCCCGCCAGTTTGGAAACGCCGAAAAAGTCGACGACAAACGTAATGCCGATGAACTCGGTGACAATCGTCAGCGCATTCAGAATGAACAGATCGATGATGCTGAACGCTCCCCAGAACCTGCCGAAGCGCTCGAAGATCAGACGCGCGTGCCCCACCCCCGTCACCGCGCCGAGCCGCAGCACCATTTCCTGGTTCACGTAGAGCACCGGAACGAGCAACAGCAGGGTCCAGAGCAAGGTCGTGCCATAGTTCTGTCCGGCCTGCGTATAGGTGGCAAACGCGCCGGCGTCGTTGTCCCCCACCATGACGATGAGGCCCGGGCCAAGGATGGCCATGAGGGTGCGAAAACGCGCCCACCAGTTGGTGCGCGGTGCGGTGTCGTGATGGGCGATCGTGCCGAACGCGCCCGTGATGTCGCCAAGGTGCGCGTCGTCGAGCACAGCGCTGCGCGCGGGTGAGAATTCCGACGGAGTAGCCATTTTGCGTTCCTCCTGTGGACGGTTATTGAACGAAAAACGCGTAGCCCCATGCCCATGAAGCGGCACGGCGCAAACGAACGCGGTCACGAGCCGAAGCTCGCGAGGCGGTGCCCTCCGGACACACGCAATCGCTGCGTCCAAATGGCGCTCAATAAGGTGCACGGGGAAACTGGCTACGACGCGCACCGTCTGCCTAAGACAGGACGGCGGCTAAAAAGGAAGCGCGGACGGCCTGCGGATCAGGCAGTGAAGATATTCGTAGATCGACTACACCAGGTGTCCAAGGCATCGGCCCCATTTGTGAAGACCTTTAAAGTCTAGGCCGCGGGGGAATCAGAAGTCAATACGAATTGTTGAGTAGAACCAGGATCGATTTTGCGTCGGCATACAAGCGTCGTTTCGACAAATCCTGCAAGCGAAATGAAGCACGCTGCCGTTGCCGGCAGCGTGCTTCCCGCGCTTAGCGTATGGCCCTACTTCGACGAATGCTTGACCTTGACGTGCATGTACTCGGCGGGGTAAGGCTTCCACGGTCCGACGTGAACCGGCGCTTTGGCTGCTGGCGGCCTGGGCGCCGGCGCTGCGTTGGTGCTCGCGTGGGCGGCGTTAGCGGCGGTTACGGCGGCGAGGAGAACCGCCGCGGCAAGAAAGGTAGTCTTCATGCAAATTCCGATGGTTAGTGAGCGTCAATCGTCCCGCGTTAGCGGATTCGGCAGACAAGTGGTATCAGGACGCCGGTGCAGCGTTGCCGCAGTTGTTGCAACCAGGCGCCGGCCGCGGGTTCTCCGCGTCATTCCACCAGCCGCCGCCCAGTGCCTGCATCAGCGCAGCCGAGTCGCTCAGACGGTTGGCCTGTGCGTTGATCGTGTTGAGCCGTGCCTGCAGCCAGGTTTGTTCGGCGGTGACCACAACCAGACTGCCGACATCGCCTAGCGTCTGCTGCTTCGTCACAATGTCCAGCTGGTGCTTGGCGGTTTGCTCCGCGTACTGTGCGGCACGCAGCGCATCGGCATCCGTGACGATCGCGTGCAAGGTGTCCGCCACGTTCTGGAACGCGGTGATCACCGTTGCGCGGTACTGCGCCGCCGCTTCGTCATACGCCGCTTCCGCCGCGCGTTGACGATGCTTGAGCGTACCGGCGTCGAACAGCGGCTGGGTCAGATCCCCTGCAATGTCCCACAGTCCGGTACCCGGTTTGAACAAGCCGCCAATGCTGGACGCCGCACTGCCGTAGGCGCCGGTAATCTGCAGGTTCGGCAGACGGTTGGCAATGGCCACCCCGACCTGAGCGCTTGCCGAGTGCAGCTGCGCTTCGGCCATGCGAATGTCGGGACGCTGCTCGACCAGTTTCGACGGCAGGCTGACCGGCAATTCGCCGGGCAGTTGCAGGCCGTTCAGATCGAACGTCGTCTCCACCTCCTCCGCCGGCAGACGGCCCGCCAGCGCCGTGATCAGATCGCGTTGCTGGGCAAGCTGCTTTTCCAGCGGCGGCAAGGTCGCTTCGTTTTGCGCGAGCTGCGCTTCCTGCGTCAGCACATCGGCTTGCGACGCCTGCCCGAGCTTGAACTGACGCTGATACGAGTCGAGCACCTTGCGCTGCGACTCGATCAGACGATGCGTCGCATCGATCTGTGCACGCAGCGAGGCCTCCTGAATCGCCGCCACCACCACGTTCGAAGCGAGCGTCAGCTTGGCCGCTTCCAGCTGGAAGCGCTGCGACTCGGCCTGCGCGTCGAGCGACTCCACCTGACGCCGGTTGAGGCCCCACACATCCGGCGTAAACGCGATGTTCAGCTGTGCGGTATGCAAGGAATACACATACGCACCCGAGTTCACCGCGCTGCTCAGGACCGCCGGGGTCTTCTGCCTCGTCGGATTGAAGCTCCCGCTCACCGTGGGGAAATAGCTGCCCCACTGCGCGTCGGTACCTTCGTTCGCCTGACGCAGCGCAGCCCGCGCGGCATCGATATTCGGATTGCGCTTGAGCGAGGCCTCCACCAGGTCGTTGAGCTCATGCGAGTGGAACAGGGTCCACCATTGCGCCGGAATATCCTGGTCCTGCGCCAGCGTCTGCGTGCCGCCTGCATCCGCACCGCCGACCTGCGACGGCAGCGGATTCTTCACGTAGCCCGGGGTCGCCGGCGCCGCCGGACGATTGAAGTTCGGGCCGACCGCGCAGCCGGCCAGTGCAACAACCAGAGCCGACAAGGCAAATGGCTTTGTATAGTGACGCATGATTGAATGTGCCATGGTTACGCCTGCTCCTCGTCGCGCTTGTTGCTGTTGCGCAGTTCCACATGACGCTCGAGCACATAGTAGTAAGTGGGCAGGATGTAGAGCGTCAGCAAGGTTGCAACGCCGAGACCGCCGACCACGACTGTGGCGAGCCCGCGCTGCACGTCAGTGCCGACACCGGTTGCTATTGCTGCCGGCAACATCCCGGCCGTCGCGACCGTGGCGGTCATCAGCACGGGCCGGAACCGCTCGATAGCCCCTGTCGTGACCGCGTCGCGCAAAGGCGTTCCCATTGCCCGCAGGCGGTTGAAGTTCGACACCATGATGATGCCGTTCTGTACCGCTACCCCGAACAGCGCGATGAAGCCCACCGCAGTCGCAATGTTCAGGGTTTCGCCGCGCACGTGCAGGGCGATCAGGCCACCCAGGGTCGCGAGCGGCACCACGCCGAGCACCAGCAGCGCCTGACGGGAGTTGCCGAAGTTGCCGATTAGCAGCGTGAGCATGATGCCCATCACGACCAGGAACGAGACGGCGAGGCGTTTCTGCGCGCGCTGCTCGTTCTCGAACGTGCCCGCCCATTCGAGGTGGTACTTCTCATGGTCGTACTTCACGTTCTGGTCGATCTTCTGCTGCGCTTCAGCGAGGTAGTCCGACAAGGCACGGTCGCGGTTATCCACGCGAATCGTGATCTGACGCTTGCCCATTTCGTGCGCGATCGTGCTCTCGCCCGTTTTCAGCGAAATGCGCGCCACCATCGAGAGCGGAACCTTGGCGCCCGAGGTCGAGGTCAACGGCAACTGACCGAGTGCTTCGCGGTCGGTCACCGAACTGCGCGGCACGTGCAGCGTGACGTTGTAGGTACGATCGGCCACAAAAACCTGGGTGATCGGCGCACCGCCAATGGCGTTCTGAATCAGTGTGCTCACGTCTGCAACGTTGATGCCGTAACGGGCAGCAGCATCGCGATCGGTTTCGACAACCAGTTGCGGAATTTCCGGTTCCTGGAAGATCGACGCGTCGTTGGTACCGCGAATGCCCTTGAGCACATCGACGATATCGCCACCGATGCGGCGCATCTCCTTGAAGTCTTCGCCATAGACGCGCAGCACGAGCGCACTATGGGCGCCGCCGATCATGTCGTCCTCGCCGTCCACAATAGGCTGGCTGATACCGACGGAGATGCCCGGAATCTGCTTGAGCCGCGCGTTCAGACGGTCGATAAACTGCCCCTTGGTCTCGCCGTGCCACTTGCTATACGGTGTGAGGCCGACACAGGACTCGATGTGCGAAGGCGTCCACGGGTCCGTACCCGTGTCGTTGCGGCCAAGCTGGGTGACGATATACGACACTTCCGGGAACTCGCGCACCACGCGGCGCAACTCGTTGGCCATATCGATCGCCTTGTCGACCGACAGTCCGCTCGGCATCTGCACCTGCAGCCATAGCGAGCCTTCATCCAGTTCCGGCAGAAACTCCCGGCCGATCGTCGCGCCCAGCACGATAACCAGCGTGAGGCTCACCGCACCGATCACATACGACAGCCGGTGCCGCGCCAGGAACCAGTCGAGCGAGTGGAAATAGGCCTGCTGCAAGCTGGTCAGCACGCGATTGTGGTGAATCTTGCGCGGTTTCCTGAGCGCCATATAGGCGAGACCAGGAATCAGCGTCAGCGTAGCCAGCAACGCGCCGAACAGCGCATAGCCCACCGTGTACGCCATCGGCTGAAACAGCTTGCCCTCAGCGCGCTCGAAGGCGAACAAAGGCAGGTAGGCCGCGGTGATGATGAGCGTCGCAAAGAAGATCGGGTGCGCGACCTGGCGTGTTGCCTCCAGCACCGAAGTGGCGCTGAGAACGTCGTTCGGGTTGCTCTCGCGTTTGCGCAGGATCGCTTCGGTCACCACGATCGCGCCGTCGACAATCACGCCGAAGTCGATCGCCCCCAACGAAAACAGGTTCGCCGGCATCTTGGTCAGATGCATCAGGATGAACACCGTCACCAGTGCCAGCGGAATCGTCACCGCCGCCACGATTGCGCTGCGCGGACTGCCCAGGAACAGGATCAGGATGATCACCACCAGCCCTACGCCTTCCATGACCGTGTGCGACACCTTGTCGATGGTGGCATGCACGAGGTCGTCGCGGTCGATGTACGGCACAATGCGCACGCCCATCGGCGCGAGCTGCTTCTGCAGTTCGTTCACCTTGGCATGGACATCCTCCAGCACCTTCGACGGATTCTGGTACTTCAGCAGGTCGACGATCCCTTCGATCGTATCGGGGTTGTTGTCCTTGCCCAGCACACCCTCGCGCACCTGGTGGCCGTAGACCAGCTTGCCGAGATCGCGCACGAGAACGGGCACGCCGTTGCGCTGCGTCACCACGATGTTGCCCAGATCCTTGAGCGTATGAACCTGGCCGATGCCGCGCACGATGTACGACTGCTCGCCGCGCGTCACACGACCGCCGCCTGAATTGCCGTTGTTGGCGTTGATGGCGGTCATCACGTCGCTGATCGCAACGTTGTAACGCATCAGTTGCTTGGGGTCGATCTCGAGCTGATATTCCTTCGTGAAACCGCCGAAGTTGTCGACGTTAGCCACGCCCGGCACTTCCATCAACCCCGGAATGACGGTCCAGTTCTGGATCTCCGACAACTGCATCAGGTTCTTGGTATCGGACTCCAGGGTGTAGCGATAGATTTCGCCAGCCGGCCCGGAAACCGGGTCGAGCGAAGGCGTCACGCCGGCCGGCAGCGTCACGCCGCTCAGACGGTCGTTGATCCGCTCACGCGACCAGTAGTCTTCGGCGCCATCCTTGAAGACCATGGTAATCAACGAGAGACCAAAGGTACTGCTGG
This sequence comes from Burkholderia sp. 4M9327F10, assembly GCF_005503145.1. Lineage (GTDB taxonomy): Bacteria > Pseudomonadota > Gammaproteobacteria > Burkholderiales > Burkholderiaceae > Paraburkholderia. The sequence continues at coordinate 11,391 of NZ_SCNV01000009.1, forward strand.
AGCGCATCATCACCACGCCGGGCGTGCTGGCCAGTGCGCGTTCAAGCGGAGTGGTGACCTGCTGTTCGATTTCTTCAGCCGCAAGGCCCGGCACCTGGGTCGTCACCTGTGCGGTGACGTCGGTCAGTTCGGGATACGCCTCAACCGCCATCTGCGTCCATGAGTAGTATCCGAAGATCACTACAAGGACGGCAACAAAGATAACGGCGACGCGCTTTTCGAAGCAACGGGTAATGACCGCGTCGATGAGTCTCTTAATCATTGGTCAATACCCCGCCCTTGACCACGACGCGCTCACCTGGCTTCAGACCCGACGTCACCCGCACGAGGTCGCCTTCATCGTAGCCAAGCTCGACCGTGCGACGCTGGAAGGCCCACGGCGAAACCTCGACCAGCACCGTGGTGTTGTCGTTGTGCATCAGCAGTGCGGACTGCGGCACTTGCACCTGCTCTTGCTGCGGCACGTCGAGCGCCACATCGGCAAACATGTTGGGCAGCAGATGTCCATTGGCGTTGCTGAACGCGATATGGACCGGCAAGCGGCGAGTATCCGGCGCCAGCACGCTGGTCATCGAACTGACCTTGCCATGCAGGACTTCGCCGGGATAGGCAGCGAGACGCACTTCGGCCTCGTCGCCGGCGTGAATCGTGCCGATCAGGTTTTCCGCAATATTGGCGGTCACCCAGACAGTGCTGATATCGGTGATGGTCATCATGGTGGCGGTCGGATCGTCGACGTTGCCGCCCTGGCCCACGTTGAGCGCCGTCACTACACCGTCGACCGGCGAGGTGATGTCGAGCTGATGCGCGCCGGCGCCTGCGCCCGGCTTGCCGCTGAACGACTCGAGCCGCGTCTTCGCGCGTACATATTCGGCGTCGGCCTGGGTGACGCCGCTTTGCGCCGCCTCGATGTCCTTGACCGCCGCTGCGCCGGTCTGCTGAACGCCACGGGTGCGGTCGAGCGTTTTCTTTGCCAGATCCAGGGCGTCGCGCGCCTTGTCGTAGTCCGAGTAGGCCTGCGCCATATCGCCCGACGCGATCACGGCCAGCAGTTGCCCTTTCTTGACGGTGTCGCCCACTTCCACCTTGAGGACCTGAACGCGGCCGGTGAGCGGCGGCAGGATGTTGACCGTGCGCGACGGGTTGGCGTCGACCTGGCCCGGCACGATCACCTGATGCGGCGTATTGCTGACGGCCACCGGCTGGATCACGAGACGCGTGCGCAGGGGTGAGCCTTCCGGCACGCGCAGGATGCCATGGTCGATCACGAAGGGAGCCGGCGGCGGCGCATCCTGGTCATTGGCATGGGCAGCGTGCCTGACGCTGAGCCAGATCGGGGTGGCGATAATAATGGCCGGCAAAAGCCATTTGCTGTTCGAGAATTTCATGCCGTGTTGCTCCTTGCGTGCGGGAGGTACGCTTCGTTGGCGTTTAAGGCCTGCGCATTGCTTATGGCCAATTGTGTAAAGACACCTCCGCACGGTGAACTGCTGGTCGTGCGGGTGGTGTCCAGAGAATGGTTCGCTTCGTAAAGGTCAGGACCCGAAGCGGGATCAAGCGGAAACTGCGTTGAAACAATCCACTGTGTGCCTCGTCATTGGCTCCAGGCCCTTTCATGACGGACACCTTTCGATATACTCGATAAAATACGTACAACTAAATTACAAATCTGTTTTTAACTTCGAAATTCTGTGGAAGAATGACCCTGATACGGGGTTGGGCGCGCCTCGCGCCCTTCTTTCTTTACCTTGCTTTTACCTGATCAATCGCCCTGCTTCACTGTCTGCGTGGCGGCCCGATGTTAGTCGGCTTGCAAGTCACAGATATGAAACAATTCAAATCGTCATCGGCATCTGTGGCGCGGCAACGAAGCCCCATGTGCTTCGCCGCGCCTCCGTTGCAGACGTCTGTTACACGCGCGCCGACCCACGCCAGCGTTTCGAGGGCGCGAACGGACGCAGCCGCGAGCTGACGCTCGCGACGCGATGCCAGACGGACGCGCGTCAACGCTGCGTCCAGATGGCGCTAATCAAGGTGCACGGGGAAATTTACTGCGGCGCGCACCGTCTGCCTGATGGCAAGACGGCGGCTAAGAGAAAAAGCGCGGGCGTCCTGCGGGTCAGGCAGCGAAACTATTCGAAGATCGACAACTGCAACTGTCCAAGGCATTAGCCCCTTTTGTGATGACGGGCGCATTCTAGGTTCGTGCGTAACCGGGTGTCAACCCATTTTTTCACGACAAATCAATTCCTTCGTCATCCTCAATGAAGGATGACGGTATTGCTGGCCGACGTTCGCGACTCACTCGCGCTCGCGTCTGACAATAAGCCTGCATCGGGACTCCACTCGCTCATTGCGCAGGATGCTTCCGCCGCGCTGGAGCCAAGGTTCGGGCGAATTTTAGGCCCGGCGAAAAATGCCTGGCAAGTAAAAAAGCCGTAAAAACGCGATCGCAAACCATCCGACAAATGGCGAAGAACAAGTGATCATCCATTTATATTCCGATTTGCTTGGGGATTTCTTTCGCAATCCAATCCGGAGAATTAAAAATGAAAGGTTTGCGTGGCGACTTTTGTGTTCTGAAAGGCCGACGTGGGGAAGCCTGGGCTATCTTTGCTCTGCTTAGCAAATTCTGTTGACTTCCGGTCCCAGCGGTGCCTAAAATTCGGGCGTTCTCATAAACGGGGCTAATGCCTTGGACACCTGTAGTTGTCGATCTTCGAACAGTTTCGCTGCCTGAACGGCAGGACGCCCGCGCTTCTTCTCTTAGCCGCCGTCTTGCCAGCAGGCAGACGGTGCGCGCCGTAGCAATACTCTCCGTGCACCTTGTTTAGCGCCATCTGGACGCAGCGTTGTCGCGCGTCCGTCTGGCAACGTGTCGCGAGCGCAAACTCGCGGCTGTGTTCGTTCGCGCCCTTTTCAGTCGTAGGGCCGGCCGATCGCGTAACCACGTAATGCGAATGCGCGTCGCAAGACGCCGATAAGGAGCCCTCCATGCCCGACAGTGACAGTTACCCCTTATGCCCCTCACGTTTGAATTTTCCTGAGGAAAGCAAGTAGATCGCTGTAGCCGTGCACATCATGTGCCGAAGCTCCGTGACTGCTGGCTTTCCATGAATCATCCAAAGCCAGCTACTCGGAGAAACACCATGAACTTCGGCCTCCTTCTTTCGCAACTGCCTCACGTCCAGGAATCGCGCGTCTATTACGACGCCATGCTCGCGCTGCACGCACCCGTGCCGCACAAGTTCACAAATTTCTGGCAACGTCTCAAGCTTCTGGTTTCGTAATTGCATGCTCATGCGCCCTCGGCGCGCATGAGCACATCGGTCAACACGCGCGTCTGCGACGCTCAAAGGAACCAACATGCCCGACAGTGACAGTCACCCCATACGTCGCTTGTCTTTACCCGTAATCGAGGGGAGCTCGTAGATACCCACGCGCCGTGTCCGGCTTCAGGGTCTGCTGGCTTCCCGCATCATGCGTCGAGCCAGACGCCCGGAGCAGTTTCATGAATTTCGACCGCACCCTGCCGCACACCCCAAACGCCGCACAGGCACAACTGCGCCACTACGTGCCGGGACGCCTGCGTGTAAAACTCGCATCGATCCAGTGGAACGAAGCACGTGCCTTTACCGCTGAACGTATGCTGCGCAAACTCGACGGCATCCAAAGCGCCAGCGCGAACACGCTGACCGGTAGCGTCGTGGTGCACTTCGACCCGCGCGTGACCCATGTCGCGGCGATTCTCGCAGCGCTCGCCGCCAACGGCTTCGGCAACGCCAAGCCGACGGATCCGCCGGCTGGCAAGCGCGTCAACCGCGATGCATTCGCGACTCGCCTTGCCGACAAGTTCGCGGAGAAAGCGCTGGAAACGCTGGTTGAACGCTGCTCGCTGGCGCTCCTCGCCGCTCTCATCTGAGCCTTTACGCAGGTCAGCGCACGGCTTGCGCCGGGCCACGCCTGCAGATGGAACGGCGAGCGTCAAAGGCAAACGTCAACGAGAGGTAAGCGAACGACCCCTGGCCGGTATTCCGGAAGCCGTGCAGATCAGCAAAACCGCGAAAGCTTCGTGCCCGTGGCGGCCAGCACGCCGTTTCAGGCAAACAGGCGATCGACCATGAAGATACCCAGCCCGACCAGGCCGCCGATCAGGGTGCCGTTGATACGGATGTATTGCAGATCCTTACCTACCTGAAGCTCCAGCTTGTCGATGAGCGTAGTGGTGTCCCAGCGCGCGATCACCTCGGAAATGAAGGCGCCTATCTCCTTGCGGTTCGGCACAATCGCATTCAGCACGAGTTGCTGCGCCCAGCGATTGATCGTTGCGCGAACCTCGGGGTTATCTTCGAGCCAACCGCCCACCGCTCGCAATCCATGCTCGAGGCATTGCATCAGCATACCGTCGTCCGTGCCGATCTCCGCCTGCACCTTTTCGCCGACTTCCCCGCTCAGCCACTCCAGATACCCTTCCACCACGTCGTTATCGAGCACTTCCGACTTGATCCGCTCGCCCTGCTCGAGCAGTTGCGGATCGTCGGCGAGACGTACGGTCAGTTCCTCCAGCGTGGTGCGATACTCAATGCGCCAGGGGTGATCGGCCGTCGCCCGCGCCTCGTCGAGGGTCCGTTGCAGTTCCACCAGAAACGCGTCGGTGATCCGGCCGTCGACCCATCCGCGCACCCAGCGCGCAGTATTGTTCGCCACGTTCTGGCGGATCCGGTCCTTATGCTCGTCGATAAAGCGTTGCGCCTGGTCGAGTGCAATGTTGAACGCCGTCTCATGGTGACCGTGCGCAATCAGCACCGACAGCAGGCGCGCAGCGAGCGGCGCCGCCGCAATCGAATCGATGCCGTTGCGGATCAGGCCCCGCCCGTACTCCCGCACCGAGCGTTCGCCGGCCAGTTCGAGCAGTGAAGGAAACAGATGCTGCAAGCGCTTTGCAACCTGCCTCGCGTTGTCGGACTCGCGGATCCAGCGCGCCGCCCAGCCCGCGGCGTCGATGCTCTCCAGCTTCGCCGCCACCTCCGCAGGCATGAGGAAGTTGCTCGAGACAAAGGCGCCGAAGTTCTCGGCGATGCGCACCTTGTGCTTCGCGATCACCGCGGTATGAGGCAACGGAACACCGAACGGGTGCCGAAATAGCGACACGACCGCGAACCAGTCCGCGCAGGCGCCCACCATGGCCGCCTCGGTGAAGGCGTGGACATAGACCAGCCATGGCCATCTCGAGCGCAGCACCGACGCTGCGATGAACAACACGAGCATCATCAGCAGCAGGCCACCCGCGAACAGACGCATCTGCTTCAGTTGAGCACGGCGCTCATTGATCGCGAACTGCGCGGGGGAATCGACGGACGAATCGCTAGCCATCGTTTGATGCAACGTCAGACAGCAAGCTTGCGCGGCCGACGGCTCGGCGCCAGCGCCCGCGTGGAATGCCGATAGCGGGCACGGATCGCCTCCGCACCGTAGATGCGCTCGAGGCGCCGCACCGTGAAGTGCCCGTGTGCGACCCGGTGAAAATGATCCGCAAAAATCACATTCAGCGTCGCGCCGCCGAGCGCGCCCAGGAACGGCACCACGCTCGCCGCCGACATATCGGAGACGACCAGGCCAAAACGCCCCACGATCTCGCCGACCAGTTTGGCGATGATCGGTGTCGACGCGCTGACCGCGCCGCGCTCGGACACGAGTGCGGCGACGTCGGCGGTCAGGCGCGTCAACACGAGGCGCGTGGCGTAATAATCGATATTCAGCTTGTCTTTCGGGCCACGCACGCCGAGTGCGAACACCTCGAGGCAGGCGAGCCGCGTCTCCATCTTGCTCAGGTCCTCGCCTTCGGCGCGTGCGATCTCGGCGATCGAGCGCAGCATCAGCGCGGTGGTCAGCGGCAACTCGATAGGCAATGCGATCATGCCGAAGAAGCCCCCCACCCCACCCGCCATCCCGATCATCACTTTGCTCAACCAGTCAGGCCCGTTCGACTCAACATCCTCATCGAGCGACTCGATAGCGATTTCGAGGCAGCGGAAAATCGCCGAACGCACCGAGCCGCGCAGGCGCCGGTTGAAGCCGCTCGGCAGATAGTCGACGATTGCGTTGACTGGCTGCCCCGCATACTCAGCCAGACGCGCGGCGAAATGCGGGTTCTCGAGCAGGTTGACCGCGGTCTCCAGCTCGAGCCGGTGAGCTTCGGTCATTTTGCCGTCGACGGTAACGAGCGAGGTAGAGTTCATGAGCGTCGCAGAGCGGGACGAATGCCGTTAAGGCTCGCGACAATCGCCGAGCCATTGCTGATCACCGCGGTCACCTCCGGACTGACGAGGCCACCCGGCAAAGCAAGCCCGAGCGCGACCGCGTTCATCGCCGCGACGATTCCATAGTTCTGCTTGATGAGGCCGACTGCTCCACGCGAAATCTCGATGGCCTTGATCAACTTCCACAGCGAATCTTCCATCAGCACGACGTCAGCCGATTCGTGCGTGATATCGGCGCCGTACTTCATGGCAATGCCGACATCCGCAAAGCTCAGCGCCGGCGAATCGTTGATGCCGTCGCCGACCATTGCCACGGAACGCCCTTCACGCTGCAACTGCAGAATGACTTCCGCCTTGTCGGCCGGCATCATGTTGGCGACCTGGCGCGTCAGTCCGACGCGCTTGCCCACTGCCTTCGCCACCACGGCGTTGTCGCCCGTCAGCATGATGGTGTCGCGAATGCCCATGCCGTGCAGCGTCTCGACAATCTGGCGGCTTTCCGGCCGGATGCGGTCTTCATAGGCGATCAGGCCCGCCAGTTCGCCGTCGATGGCCACGTAGAGGCACGAGCAGCCGCGTTCGTCGATGAGCGCGCGTTCGGTGGCAATGTGATCCACACGGATGTCGTTCTGACGCAGGAAGCGCTCGCTGCCGACGTGCATGTAATAGCCGTTTACCCGTCCCTCGACGCCAAGGCCGATGCGGTACTCGGTTTCGTCGCATTGCGGCAGCACAAGCTGCAGCTCGCGGCTCTTCTCGCGCAGCGCCTCGGCCACCGGATGCTGCAGGCGGGTCTCCGCTGCCACCGCGAGCGCGAGCAAGTGCTCGGGCGAAACGTGGCGGTTGAACGACTGCATGTGCACCACGTGCGGCGTGCCGACACTGAGCGTACCCGTCTTGTCGAACACCACCGTATCGACGTTGGCGAGCTTCTCCATATGACCGCCGCTCTTGATGACAATCCCGACGCGAGCGGCGTGAGTCATCGAGGACAGCACCGCCGTTGGCGCCGCCACGCGGATGCCGGTGCCGAAGTCGACAATCACGAGTGACAGGAAGCGGTTGAAATCGGCTGTCACCGCCGCGGTGCCGATGGCGAGACCCAATGTCGGCAGGACCAGCCGGTCGGCAAAGCGCTCCGCGTGATTCTGCATGCGCGTATCGCCGATCGGCGCGGAATCGACGAGGTGCGCGATCTGCCCGGCGGTGGTCTCGGCGCCGACGCGCAGCGCACGCAACGTCAGTTGCCCTTCGCGCAGGATGGTCGCCGCGAATACCGCGTCGCCAATGTTGCGCGACACCGGCAAACCCTCGCCCGTGATCGTCTTCTGGTCGATCATGCCGCTGCCGTGCATGATCTCGCCATCGACGGGAATCATCTCGCCGGGGTACACCATCACCGAATCGTTGACGACAAGCTCGCTGGCCGGCAGTGCGACGACTTCGCCATCTCGCACGACCCACGCCGTGCGCGACTGGAATTCGAGCAGTTCGGTCACCGCGCGCTTCGAACCGGCTGCGGTGAGATCGCGAATCCAGTCGCCAAGGCGAATCAGCCATGTGATCACGCCGCCCGTCACCATGTTGCCCTGCCCCATCGACGCGGAAATTGCCAGCGTATCGAGGAAGTCGACGTTCAGGCGCCGTTCGCGGCTCCACACGTGCCATGCGCGCGAGAAGATCGGGTAGGCGTTGTAGAGCATCAACGGCACGTTGAGTGCGAAGAGCAAGGGATTCGCCGAGAACGACATGGCGAGCGAGATAGTCGGCAGCACCAGCGGCCAGCGCGGCTTCTCCGGCGCTACATGGCTGCGCGCCACGCCGACCGCGCTCGCCGATCCGGTCGGGTCGAGAAAACTCAGCAACTGATCGAGGTCGGCGAGACTGAAGCCCTCGAACATCTCGAGCAGATCGGAGAGATCGTCGGCCCGCTCGCTGTCGTAATGCAGGATCAGGCTGGCGCAGTCATATTTGACACAGGCGTCGTCGATGAAATCCTGTTGCTTCAGCCACGAGAGTGCCGATTCGGCCAGCGGCGACGGCGCACACAAAACGGGCACATGCAAACGCACACGTCCCGGAATCGCGTGCCGGATTGTAAATTCCATGTTCTGCCCAGGTCAGCGCGTAGCGGGAAGGAGCGGAGCAGCCGGGGCCGGTGAGCGAGTTTCCTGCTTCAACTCGACAAAGTGATTCACCGCAAACAACGCGAGCGTCACCCACATCGGCGTAGCCGCTTCCGCACCGATCTCGACGAAGGTCGCAACAGCAAGGCCGCCGACCAGTACGATCTTCAGATCGAGGGTGTTGTCGGTCATCGCCTTGATCTGATAGTCGACCTTCTTGAACAGGTCGACCGTCGCGCGGACCGCTTCGGAGCGCTCGGCGAGGAATTCGGCTTCCGCCTCGATCTTCTTGGCGATCTCCTCGATTTCGTCGCCGGGGCGTGCGGCCTTGACCGTCATGTCATGCTGGGCACAGCAATGATGAAAGTGCGTCTGGAATTCGGCTTCCCGTTTCAGATCGTAGTGGATCACAATGCTGCCGGTTTCCGGCTTGGCCTTCACCTTGGTGATGCCATTGACCGACGAGAACACATTCTGGAACAGGGCGAGGAATTCCGGATTGTTCTTCGCGGACGGAATCTTCATGCGAATGCGGCCCGGCACCTTGTGCTCGATACGAATTTCGCGCTTCTTTTTCTTGACCGGTTTGGCCGCGGCAGTCTCGCTTTCGGCGGACGATTCCGCTGCGACTGTGGCGCGAGCGGACTGTGCCGCAGCGTCTGCTGCCGGGGAGGCTGCGTTGACAGCCGTGTGGGAGGTATCGCTGAGCGCTGCGTCTGACTGAGGAACTTTACTCATGTGGGGTTCGATAGTGACGGGAGATGTCCAGCCCGTCCGAGCCGCGATCCGCGCTTGAGAAGAACCGCTTCAGGCGCGGCGCCCGGACGCCTATGTCAAAGTTGCGACGCGCGTCGTGAAGCATGCTTGCGACGCGCGTATGCCCAGGCTCTATGCAATGAGCCGCGCTTAGGCCTTGGCCGGCTCGGCCGCCCCTACCGGCTCGCTTGCTGCGGCCACTTCTTCGGCCTCGACCTCGGCTGCAATGTCGCTCATCTGCTCGCGCACCTCACCGACGGCAGAACGCGCCTTGCGACCCAGCTTGTAGGCGCCGCGCACGGTCGTATTAAACAGCGGCTGAATACGCTCGCCGAACTTCGGCAGATACTTGGGCGCCAGCGCTGCTGCCGCGCCAATCAGAATGCCCGGGATCAGCGCCGTTTCGAGCAGTGCAGCACCCACTACGACGACACCGACGGTAGCGACCTTCGACGTCAGATCGTCGCCGTTGCGAACCGGGGTCTCGTTCTCGTCTTCACCTTCAGCAGCGTGCTCATGCTCGTGATCGGCAAAGGCACTTCCTTCGCTGAGTTTGACCTTGTACTTGCCCATGGTTCGATCGTTCCTTTTCACCTGAGGTTTGTAGGGGAGAATACGGCGCCGACGCCGAATCACAGCGACTACGCCGATCTCACGCACTTGTATCTCGCCAGCATGACGCAACGATGACAATGCAGCGAGACTGGAAAATGTATCGGATTGCGAATTGTTAATTAACTTGACAAGCTTTCAGGCAGCCGCTGTATCGCACTGCGAACTGGAAGACAAAGGAAGACCTCTGTAATCTTGCCTACTAGCGCATTACATGGTGCGCAAACGAATGTGGTACCGTAACACCGCATCTTGAGTAGCAGGCGCCACCATGATGTGCTTACCATCTCGAACTTGCGTTTCATTGACCGTACACAGGACGTATCAATGCTGCGTCTTTCGTCGGCATGAAACGGCACCTATACAGGGGACATGAATGTCTTACCAGTCCAATGGTCGTTCGTCCGTTGCGAAGCGATGCGCAGCACTCGCTGTCGTATTAGGCCTGTCGTCGTGGGTTTCGGTTTGTGCCGCCGCGGACAACACGGCTTCGGAGCCGGTAGCCGCGTCTCAAAGCGGTACCTTCGTCGACAGCGAAACCGGTACCGTGAGTTTCATCGACACGAAAAATTCGATCATTGTTGTGACGACGAAGGGCGGCAAGGAGTTAAGCCTCAATGCGAAAGACCATCGTGACGTCCTCGATCGGGTTCACCTCGGCGATAAAATCGCAATCAGCTATCTGGAGCCGTACGTAACCGGTCTGACCCGCATGAAGGGCGCCCGGCTCACGCGCGTGAGCCACACCGTAAAAGTGACTCAGTCCACGGCCGATGCAAGCGAAGACGGCTTTCACGCCGTGCGGACGTACGAGGGAGTGGTGGAAGTCACCGGGATCAACAAGAAGCAGGATCTCGTGACGATTGTCGATGCGTCCGGCGCAGCTCAGTCGATCAAGGTGAGTCAGCCTGACCTGGTCACCGTGATGAATTCATTGGTGCGTCACGATCACGTTCAGATCACCTACGAATCCGCCATCACCATAACCATAACGCATTGACTTTGACCATGCGCTCTGCGCCGCGCCAGATCGGCGCGGCCCGCAACGTTGAGTGGCGCGGCCGTGGCGGTACGGCCAGCGCCCCGCCGCGGAGCCAGCTATTGCGCGATATTTCATTTTGACGCTGGACAGGCTCGTCAGGCGCGTGCCCGGCTGATTGCGCGGGCGGCCAACTCCCGGGCAAGGTCCGCGTATAACTCGGCCCACTTGCCGAGCAAGGTCGAGTCATCGGTCAGGAAAAGCGGATGCTCGGCCCATAGACTGACGTCTGAGCCATGCCTTGCAACCTCGAACAGGCGCAAATCCTCGTCCTCGCTGACACCGCTGGCAATCAGCTCGCGGAATGAGGCAAGGTGATGAAGGCAAACTTCGTCGGGCGTGATGCAGTGGATCGCGGCCAGCGCTTCGGTCGCTTCCTTTTGTGCCGCGTCACGGCTGGCGGCCATCAGGAACACGATACTTTCGTCATGCGCGCGGCCAAACATCACCCGGTACAGCGAGGTTCTACAGCGATCGCTGAGTTGCGTGCCAATGGTTGGCTCGGTTTGCGAAAGCTGGGTGCCGATGCGTTGGATCACTCGTCCAGCGCTCATTTTCGCCTCGGCCCGGCGCTTTCGGTTGCGGTAGCTATCGCTGCACCGGTAGACGTAGAAACCACACGCCACCAGGCAGGCCAGAGCGAGAATCCCAACACCCGCGAGTACTGCCAGATCGATGCGCACCATGTCAGGCTCCATTCAATCCCGCGCGTGCCTCGACTGCCACGTCCCGCGCGTCTCCTATCGATTATTGGAATACGCCTAATCTGACGATCAATCTATCTCGCTTTACAACACTTTTCTACCCCGGGCTGGCCCTTATATGGCGCCGTTCGGCGATGCGGCGACGCAGCAAGCGCCCCGGCCCCGATATCGATCTGCTTCGGCCTCCGTACCAACCTGACCAGTCACCCCTCACACTCCGATCAAAGAATGAAATCAATCATCGTTTATTTGCCGGTTAATGGCAAAAAATGCATCTAAGCGGCACAAATGTGCCTGTTATATAAAACCTACCTTGTTGCCCGGATCATCAACCGGTAAAATATCAATGATTATCGGCAAAATCCGAGGATAACCGGCAAAATGTTGCTCTTTGAACTTGCTACTGCGGATGAAATTGCGCGCGAACTGGGTCAACGGCTACGCGCGCAACGTCTCGCCCGGAACCTGCAGCAAAGCGAACTGGCCGCCCGCGCGGGGGTGTCCGAGCGCGCGGTACGCAATCTCGAGCGTACCGGGAAGGCTTCACTGGAGAGTCTTCTCCGGGTAGCAGTGGCGCTCGGGCTGGCCGGCTCGCTGTCGCCTCTGTTTGAATACAAGCCGAACTCCATTCGCGCGATGGAAAAGGCGAGCGCCACACGTGAGCGAGCTTCCCGGAGGTGACGATGAAAAAACTGAGCGTCGTCTACACCGGCTGGGGCGAGCGCTTTGAACTCGGCATGCTCGGGGACAACGGAACCGACCTGATCTTTGAGTACTCCTCTGAAGCGCTGCAACGGGGTCTCGAACTTTCGCCCTTGCATCTGGCGTTGCGTCAGCCGGCCTACGACGGCTTCCCGGACCATCAGTTTCGCTTGCCGGGCTTCGTTTCCGATGCCCTGCCCGACGGCTGGGGCATGCTGCTGATGGACCGTCTGTTTCGCCAGCGCGGTTGGGAGCCTGCGCGGATGTCTCCGCTCGACCGCCTTGCCTTCATTGGCGAGAAGGCAATGGGCGCGCTCATTTTTGAGCCGGCTCAGGGAGACGATCTGCAACCTTCCGATGTGCAGCTCATGCAGCTTGCCCAGGAGGTTCGCGAAGTGATGACGGACGGCAGTGCCGAGTTGCTGCGCGAGCTCGTACTGATGGGTGGCTCACCACACGGCGCCCGGCCCAAGGTGCTGGTCAACTTCGACCCGCATAGCGGCCGGATGTCGAACTCGGAGAAAAGTGCCGGCACGCCCTGGCTGGTCAAGTTTCCTGCCCAGCACGAACACAAGGAAGTGTGCGCAATCGAGGCGCTATATGCGGTGCTTGCCGACACGTGCCGGATTCCGGTGCCGACCACGCGGTACTTTGACCTCGGGCCCCGCCTTTCGGCCTTTGGCATCGAACGTTTCGACCGCTCCGGCGCCCAGCGCGTGCCGATGCACACCGCTGCCGGCGCGTTGAACGCCAACTTTCGCTATCCCTCGATCGACTATGGCTCGCTTCTGAAGCTGACGCGCTTCATGACACGGGATGAGCGTGAAGTGCTGCGGGCCTTCGAGCGCTGCGTGTTCAACGTGGTGTTCAACAACCGCGACGATCACACGAAGAACTTCTCTTTCCGTTTGTCGGCGCAGGGGCAATGGCAATTCTCGCCGGCCTACGATTTGACTTTCAACGAAGGGCCCGGTGGTGAACATCAGATGGACGTGTGCGGCGAGAGCCGCGCGCCGGCGCGTGAGCATCTGTTGCAGCTTGCCAGCCTGGCGGGTTTGTCGGCCCGCGCCGCGCAGGCGGTCATTGAACGCACTGCCGAAGTAGCCGGCCGGTTTCGCGAGCATGCACGGGGATTTCCCATTCGGCGCGCGACGGTAAGCCTGATTGCGGGCAAGATAGAGGCGAATCGCTCGCGCCTCACATGAAGATGGTGCAGGCACGGTCGTGATTTATCCGCGCGCCGGCATGAAACACCACTCGACTACTCTCGCGCAGGCGGAGGATTCGCGGCGATATCGGACCAGAATTCCAGACACGCCGTTGCCATGCGCACACCGAGATCCAATGGAGCCATCCGCCGAGCGGCCCATTCCCTTCCTTCGTTGTACTCGATAATTGACCGGTACACCGCCAGACGCTCCTTGTAGAGGCGCACCTGATCTTCCGCCAGTTTTACCAGCTCGGCGGTGCTCGTGAACTCACTGAAAAAGAGCTGCAACACCGCCATATCCCGCATCTCGAACACTTCCCCCGGCGGGGTTTTCAACCAGTTCTCCAGCACTTCCTGGCCGCTGGATGTCAATGAATAGACGCGGCGGCGGCGCCCGCCCTCTTCCACTTCCTGGTCCAGCAGGCCCTCGCGCGACAGCCGCTCCGGCTCGCCGTAAAGCTGCGAGTGTGGAAAAGGCCAGAAGTACCTGACCGAGCGCTCGATAGCCTGCTTCAGTTGATACGGAGTCGACGGACCCCGCAATCCGATGATGCCTAAGACGACATACGAAACCGGACTCAGCCGAACAGATGCTTCCACATGTGAGGTATTTTGGGTCATTGACATTAGTCCGTTTCGGACGGTACATTTAGAATCATTGTAGTGCGAGGAACTTGTCATGGCAACAAAAGCTATCACCTGTCCGCAGGCCGATCTGTCGTATTGCCAAGGCGACACTCGTGACCCCTTTGCTGAACAGTCGATTGGAGATGCCCTGCGTCTCGCGGCAGACAATTGGGGCAATCGAATCGCACTGGTAGAGGGCACAGAGATCACCGGTCCTCGCCGTCAGTGGTCTTTCGAGCAACTGTCTGAAGAGGCCGGCCTCGTCGCCCGTGCTCTGCTAGAGCGTTTTTCTCCCGGAGAGCACGTTGCCGTCTGGAGCGCCAACTGCCCCGAATGGGTACTGCTCGAGTTTGGCGCGGCATTGGCGGGAATCACGCTGGTTACCGCCAATCCCGCGTATCTCCCCAACGAGCTCGCCTACGTCCTCAGGCAATCCAACGCCACCGGCATTGTTATATGCCCCGAGTACCGGGGACGTAATCTAACAGCAATGCTGAATGAGATTAAAGTGGATGTCCCCGATCTGCGCGAAGTCATCTCGCTTGCGGATTGGCCTGCCTTCCTCGATTCAGGCAGAAACACACGCTCTCTACCGAGCGTGTCCCCTGACGATATCGCGCAGATTCAATACACGTCCGGCACGACTGGATTTCCCAAGGGGGCGCTGTTGACGCACCGCGGGCTCGTGAGCAATAGCCGGTTCTATGCCAGCGTTATAGGCGCAAATGCCAAAGACGTCTGGATCAACCCGATGCCCCTGTTTCACACATCTGGCTGCGGGCTCGTCACGCTCGGCGCGTTGCAGACAGGCGGCATGCATGTACTGCCGGCTGGATTCGATCCCAAGCTCATGCTCGATCTGTTTGAGGCTCATCGCGGCACGTTGATGTTAAGCGTGCCTACGATGCTGATCAAAATGCTCGATCAACCTGGCGCAAAAGATCGGGACCTTTCGGCATGGCGCTTGACCACGTTGGGAGGCGCACCCGTCCCCCCGGAACTCGTGCGCCGCGCGTTCACCGAGTTCGGTATTGATGTCGCGATTGGCTTCGGCCAGACCGAGTCGTCGCCCTATATCACTCACACGCTGCCACACGACCCCAATCCACAATGGATCGATACGGTGGGGCGGCCACTGCCGCAGACCGAAGTCAAGATCGTCGATCCCGATACCGGAGAGACCGTCCCCATTGGGGTTATCGGGGAAGTTTGCGCGAAGAGCATCTGCGTCATGAAGGGATACTTTGGCGACCTCAAAGCAACCACGCAGGCCATCGACGCGCAAGGATGGCTGCATACCGGAGACCTCGGCAGCATGGATGCGCAGGGTTATCTGCGCATCCAGGGCCGCATCAAGGACATGATCATTCGCGGCGGAGAGAACATTTATCCGCGGGAAATTGAGGATGCTCTGCATACACACCCGGGCGTCACCCATGCGTCAGTCGTGGGCGTTCCCGACCCGGAATGGGGTGAAGTCGTCGTCGCATTCGTACAGCCACGGCCGGGCCACAATTTGAGCGGCGACGAACTCGGCGAATTCTGCCGTGCACGCCTCGCCTCATATAAGACGCCAAGGCTCTGGCGCTTCGTCGATCACTTCCCCCAAACAGCCTCCGGGAAAATCCAGAAATTCGCGCTACGGGACGAATTCATAGCGTCGACCAGACACAGGCAGCCTTAGCAAGAGGGACGCCCGTCAACACTCTCTTCGTTATGCAGCACCGGCTCGACACCAACGCACCTGTAGCCGCGTCCCATACCTACATATGGCTTGTGCGTGGAATAACCGGGATGTACAAGCGTTATCTGCATGAACACGATGTGTCGCAACGGCGCCTGCATTTAACTCACGTTATTTCACACGGCTTAGAGAATGAGTAACGTTCTAACGAAAGATTTAGAGGATCGGGTCCAGGTAAATCAGACTCGCCTGACCACTTGCTTCAGGACCCATGCCCCCACCAACGATCCGAGCCGCTGGCCAATGACGTCTGGCGGTGAGTTGAATTGGCGGTTTAACGCCGAAACCACTTCTAAGTTTCTTCGGCATCGTGAAGACGAAATGGGTGAACCGCGGAAGCCAGCGCCTCGTGGATTCGCGGAAAAATAGACATGAATTCCATCGAAGAGGCATTCCATGCCAAGGTCGATGGCCTTGGTGGCCGGACGTTTGTTGCGCACTTCAGTCAAGCTACCGAATGGCATTCGACCCGTCATCAACATGCATGTCCTCAACTCATTGTTCTAACCGGAGGAGCTGCCTCGGTTCAGACGGCAGCAGGACGGCATGTTCTGCTTCCAGACAGATGCCTCTATCTCCCGATGAACACCACGCATTCGATGGATACAGCAGGTCCCGTGCGAGGTTTTGCAGCGTGTTTAGGCGACTCGGTTAATCAAAGGTTGCCAACTGACATTTCGGCCTTCAACGGGAGTCGCCTGCTGCTGGAAATTCTCCGGCGACTCTCGGATCTCACAAACGCGCCTGAACAAAGCGTTCCGGAAGCCAACCTGATTCGGGTATTGCTCGACGAAATCCAGCGATCAACCGATCAACCGCTCGAAATGCAAATGCCAATCGACCGGCGCTTGCGCGAAATGGCAAACAACATTCTCCAGCATCTTGGCGAGAACCGGACGCTTGAGGAATGGGCCGCTGCGACAGGCATCTCGAAGCGCACCATATTGCGTCGTTTCAAGGAAGAAACCGGGCTACCGGTTGGCCAGTGGGTTCAACACGCACGTGTGTTCTCGGCGGCCACGCAGCTAAGAAAAGGGGTGTCCGTCAAACACGCGGCGTCATCGGTCGGTTACGACAGCGTCAGCAGCTTCATAAAATCGTTCACTCGCATCATGGGAGTGACGCCGGGGTCCTTAAGGCCGTCTTCGTCAAACAAGAAAGACGACTAGCACAGTGGTAGGCCCCGGGTGTCTGGCGATTCGCGACAATCAATTGGCCCTTTGTGACAACCAATGGCGACTAGTCGAAGCGGCGCCCAAATAGCTCTCCCCTTTCTTGGTGCATATCTCTTCTCAATTTTTTATTTCGCATTCCTATATATAACCCAAATTTGACGAATGAAGTATTTCGCCGGGTTGCAGTTCTTTCCTATCGCAAACACCTCATATTCAAAACATATTGCTACCCATCACGATATGTATTTTACATCTATGACCTCGTAGCTTAGCCTGTACTTCATGCTTTGTTTTAGATAACTACGCAAGCAAAACGAACTTAAAGGTAAGCATAACGTATGAAAATCAGGTCACAGAATTCATCAGTATCAACTCGTTTCAACCTGAACTCGTGGCCCACGCCTGGAAAGCTCGCCATGTACTGCTGGCCTGTCATATTCGCGGGATGCGGTGGAGGTGGAGGCGGAGGAGGAACCACGGCGCCGCCGCCCCCGGTCTCAGCACCGCTGCAACACATCCTGTTTGTTGGCGACAGCTTTACGCATGGACGCTACACGCCGGTACGTCCGTATAACTCCGGTGGGACCCAAAACGCTACGACAGGGTCGCCTCTCGTCGTCGACGAAAACTACGGCGCGACGGGTAAGCGGGCCGAGGTGATCGAACCCGGGCCGTATGGTGGCATTCCCGGTATCTTTGCCGAATTCGCGGTCGAGGCCGGGCTCAACTATGACGTCCATATCGAAGCGATTTCGGAAACCAGTCTCGCGGTGAACTTCGCCAACGCATCCAGTGTCATCGAGCAGTCCAAGTGGGATGCTGTCGTTTTGCAGGAACTCAGTGAAAAGCCCCTTCCCTATTCGCTGACGTTGAGCACAACCAGTGATCCTGCCGGGTTTTGCTCCAGCGTCCAGACGATCGAGCAAGGCGTCCACACTGCGGCGCCTTCCGCCAAGGTGTATCTCTATGAGACGTGGCCCCGTGCCGATCTGGCGCAAGCGCTCGCTGGGAGTCCTACGAGCAGCGGATTCACCGCGCCCTACCTGGCAAATCTGGCGCTGCTGGGCAATGCGAATCACAACGCGTATTACAGCGCCGCGGCGCACGACGGCGCGATTGCCGGGGTGGCGCCGGCCGGCGAGGCCTGGCAACGGGCGTGGGCCCAGTCTGTTGCCAATCCCGATCCCTATGCCTCGTCGACGCTGCCGTCCCTCTGGTATGGCTTCAACGCGGTCAATAATCCGGTCATCCCGGCGCCCG
This sequence comes from Burkholderia sp. 4M9327F10, assembly GCF_005503145.1. Classification (GTDB taxonomy): domain Bacteria; phylum Pseudomonadota; class Gammaproteobacteria; order Burkholderiales; family Burkholderiaceae; genus Paraburkholderia. The sequence goes on from NZ_SCNV01000009.1 coordinate 29,606, forward strand.
ATTACCTGCACCCGAGCATTTATGGGGCTTACCTGAGCGGCCTCGTGCTATTCCAGCAGATCACCGGGACCGATGTTCGCACGCTTGGCGCTAACGAAACCGCGGCGGCGCAATTGGGTATCCCTTCCGCGGTGGCCACGCAGTTGCAGCAGGTTGCCTGGCAGACCGTAGTGAACGAGAACCCCGCGCCGATCAATCAGACGGTTGACCCGTGCACGCTGACGCAATAGCGAAACGAAGGAATTTGTCGAAGGAAGGCGGTTTCGAGTGCCCGAACGATTTCGAGTCGAAGGTTCGGGCCAGTCAGCAGCGCTTTCTTAGACCTTGCGACTACCGGGCCGAGCGCTTTGGCCAGTATCTCCTTAGCTGCCGATCTCCGGCACCGGCTTTCTCAACATTGCCCAACTTCGCGGCCGCCATCGTCCACACGGCTGCCTACGCGCCGACCTTTCGCTCAGCTCCGGGCGGCAATTCAGGCGTGGCACGGTCAGACTGCGGCAGCGCCTCGGGACGTCGATGCACGTCATGCGTCACGAACCCCTGCTCCCGACTCGGCACATCGAACCACTCCCGGTGGGCAAACGAATCGCGGATATCTTCGAGACCGCTCTCCCAATGCTCACGCATCGTGTCGACGCTGAACTCATAGTCCTTGTAGTGCCCCTCATACGGCTTGTTCTTGTAGATCAGATGCACCACATTGATCGCACTGCCGTTGGCCACTTTTTCCGCGTGACGGAATAGTGGATCGGTCTTGAGCAGTTCGGACGGGACATGCGCCAGCAACTCCTTGATGAAACGAGCGTGTTTCTGACGATCCGCCATCATGTTGGTAATCGCCCGCGTACGGCTCGAATACTGGATGTCTTTGGCACGCTCGGAAACATCGAGAAAATCGCCCGGAGGATTGCCGCGCGCACTCCACAGATCCACCTGAAACACCAGCGCGTCCTTGTGGTCCACATCTCGCAGCACTTCCGTAAGCGGCGTGTTGGAGACGAGACCACCGTCCCAGTAGTATTCGCCGTCGATCTCCACCGCCGGAAAGCCCGGCGGCAACGCACCCGAGGCCATGAAATGCTCGGGTTGCAGACGCATCTTCGTGTTGTCGAAGTACGCCAGATTACCGTTTCGCACGTTCACCGCACCCACCGAGACGCGGATTTCGCCGTCGTTGATGCGGTCGAAATCGGCAAACTTCATTAGCGTTTCGCGCAGCGCGGACGTGTCGTAGTAGCTGACCAGGTTGGTGGCCTGCTTGCCGAGGCCTGCAACCGGCAAGGGCCTGCGCGGCGAGAAAAAACCCGGTTGACCCTCCGCCAATGCACGTGCGGCGGCCCACACACTTGCCCATTTGCGCGCCTCGTCCTGCATCCCAAACACGTGCGGCATCCAGGCACCAAGACCACCAACCCAGTCGATCGGGTGACAGATCGAACACCAGAACTCACGCAAAGCTGCGACGCGTTTGTCCGGCTCGTTGCCGGCAATGATCGCGGTGTTCAGCGCGCCGATCGACACGCCGGCGATCCAGTTCGGCTGCACACCGGCCTCGGCGAGGCCTTCATAGACGCCGGCCTGATAAGAGCCGAGCGCACCGCCGCCCTGAAGCACCAGGGCAATTTCGTCGTAGCGCGGCAGCACAAACGCATCCGGCTGCCCGTTAGTTCTTGTTGTGCTGCTGCGCATGCGCGCCTCCTTATTGCATAGCCCAGCCGTGGCTGACGATCACCGACTGCCCGGTCAGCGCGGACGATTCGAAGCCGGCGAGAAACGCCACCGTATTGGCGACGTCTTCAACGGTGGTGAATTCACCGTCGACGGTTTCCTTGAGCATCACATTCCTGACGACTTCGTCCTCGGAGATGCCAAGCGCCCTGGCCTGCTCGGGAATCTGCTTGTCGACGAGCGGGGTGCGCACAAAACCCGGACACACGACATTCGCGCGCACGCCACGCGGCCCGCCTTCCTTCGCGACCACCCGGGCGAGGCCAAGCAGGCCATGCTTGGCCGTCACATAGGCCGATTTCAGCTTCGATGCCTCATGCGAGTGCACCGAGCCCATATAGACAATCGAGCCGCCCTTGCCGCCTGCGTACATATGTTTGATCGCCGCCTTGGTGGTGAGGAAGGCGCCGTCCAGGTGGATCGCCAGCATCTTCTTCCAGTCGGAGAACGCGTAATCCTCAATGGGAGCGACGATCTGGATGCCCGCATTCGAGACCAGCACATCGAGGCTGCCCAGTTCCTGTACGGCGCGTTCGATGCCGCTATTGACCGCTTCTTCGTTCGTGACATCCATGGCGACCGCGATCGCCTTGCCGCCCACCGCGACGATGCTGCTGGCTACCTTCTGCGCGTTCTCGAGATTCAGATCGGCGATGACCACAGCGGCGCCGAGGCTTGCGAGCTTGCGTGCACACTGCTCGCCAATACCGCTTGCTGCACCGGTTACGAGCGCGACCTTGTTCGTCAAAGACATCTTGCTCTCCTTCCCTGGAAGTTGATGGAGTGTTACTGGTTGACCGCGATCTTCGCGGTCTCGGTCGAAGCCAGATAGTCGAACGCGACCTCGCCGATATCCAGCGTGAGATTGGCGATCACATGCCGGGCTCCGACTACGCGTTTCACCGGCAGGTCAGCGACCGGCGCCAACGCATGCGGGCGCAGTTCGAGCGCGGCCGGGCCCGACCACGCACCGAGCACGCTCACATCGCGCAGGAAGAAGCGCACGAGTTCGCACACGCGCGCCGTGCCATCAACATGGGGGAGTACTTTCAACAGGTAGTTCGGCGTGTCCGCCAGTTTTTTGCATTCGGCGTCAATATCGAGCGCCGTATGCTTGAAACCCATCGTGCCGGCGGCGATGCGTTGGGTTCCGTAGTCGAGCGTGCCGAGCAGCGTGTCGTTACCGTCGACGCTCAAGGTGGGCTTGGCCAGTTTCTTCGGAAAGCCCCAGATTTCGCGGCCGCCGGCGATCGGACCTTCGTCGTCGAGGTACATCGAGTGCGTGTAGTTGGCGAGGCGCCCTTGCTGGTCGCGCACCGAGATGACCTGGCCGCTTTCGGTGTAGTCGCCGAATCCCGACGAGTCCGGCATGCGAATGAACTCGTAGTGCACGAGATCGTTTTCAGGGTGCAGCGGCTCCGGCACGATGGCGCGCAGCGCTTCTAAATCGGTCTCATAGGAAATGATGAAGTATTCCCGATTGATGAAGCGGTACGGCGGTCGAGGGTAAGCGGGATTGTGAACCGGCATCGCAAAGGCGTCTTTGCGGATCGCAGCGAGATTCATGGCATTCCTTATATGACGGGGAGAGCATGCGGCCTCGCTGCAATGGTAGAGGCAATGCTCACGCGGCACGAGCCTCCATTTGTCAACTCATCGTTAATCAAACTGCAACCCTGCGTCTCGGACGGACGCTGTGCCTGCGCAACTTCCGGCCGACACCTTGCCGGCCTGCCGTCAGCCACGGCGCCCAGGCGTCATTTTCTTTGGGTCAGAATATAATCCGGCGGGGATTGCTTAAAGAGCCGGCTAAGGGAAACATCATTCCGCTCAGCGGAAACCGCAGACGAGCAATGGATAAACGGCGGGATATCTAATTGTCTGTGCAACCGGACGGCTGCCGCGCTTTCAGATTACGAGCTCAAGCCCGCCGTTGTTTTTGCGGCAAGTCCGGCGAAAACCGACTCAACCAGAGCGTTGATATACGCATCGGATACAGGACGCCGATGGTGCGGGATCAACAGGCGGTAGTAAATTGGCCCAAACAGCGCATCAAGCATGACGTCGACATCGACATCCGCCCTCAGTTCGCCCCGCTCGATACCTTTGATGATGATTGCCTGCGAGACGGAGCGCCGTGGCGCAAACAGCCTCGAGCGGATCGCGTCCTGCAGACCTTCGTCGCTTTGGGCTCGCCCGATCAGCTCACGCAGAATCTTTCCCTGACGCCCTCTAAAGGCACGAGCCAGCTTAAGCATCGTCAGCGTCAGGTTTTCGCGTGCAGTCGAATGCAACTCAAAGGGCGCTGCGATCGTCATCTCCGCTAGCAAAGCGTCCACAACGATCGATGACACATTGGGCCAACGCCGGTAAATTGTCGTTTTGGCCACCCCGGTTCGCGCGGCAATGCCCTCGACGGTCAGGTTTCCAAATCCGATCTCCTCACCGAGAGATAAAACTGCTTCAAGGACGGACTTGGTGGCGCGTGCGCTACGCGGTCTCCCCCCTGCTTTTGCCGCTTCGCCCTGAACCGTCTCTTCGAAATCCGGCCTCATAGGTGCCGCCCCTCTCCCATCCATTTGACCCCGAATCGTCTCTACGATTCTCTAACACCGTTTTGGCTGCGTAAGTATAAGGCGATCTGGAGAAGCATGTCTCATTTTCGAAAGTCCCAATGCGGGCCCAACTTGGCGAAATCTTCAGCCAGACTCGCAGATCGCAAACCAGCATGGCTTTGTGCAGGTTCGACAACTCGATCTCGACAAGCCGCGCCCTGCATAGCGAACGTGCAAGAACCCATACCGTTGGCAGTAGCCCGACGTCTCACCCTTTAATTACGCAGTATGCACGAAGCCACAAATTTGAGTGCAAACGGTTGCACTTTGACCTTTGCTTCCACCGAGGCAAATCTTTCTCCATAGCGAGAAAGCAGCGACGTGCCCACTGTTGTTGATGACCCTGCAACAGGCCATTTCGCGCAAAGCATGCACACGCTTAGGGCACGTGAACCCTGTTGCTGCTCTATCCAACAGAATCCTTTCATGCTGAAGCGATATACGTTGATGCGTTAAAGTCAATGCGATGGCCGATGCAAGGTTCACGCACGACGCTATGCCACGAGGTGGAGGCGCATGCTCTCCGCTTTCGGTGCGAGCTTCGCTCAGCTTGCTTCGAACGGCATTGACCAATGCGTGAGCGCATCACGTTTGCTGTCCGGAATTCGAAAACCGTGCCTGTCTGCACAAGCGGCATACCTGTGAGTTGTGGTTAAGCATTGCCCCTCGAAGTTGATGAAACAAACTGTTTGAGGAGTCGTTCCAATGAAAGCACTTCAATTCAATTCGTTCGGCGGTCCAGAAGTTCTCGAGTACATCGATCTCCCAAAACCGGACTGCGATGTCAAAAGCGCCATCGTTGAGATCAAGAGCGCATCGGTCAACCCAAGCGATGTGAAAAACGTCTCCGGACATTTCGATCACACACGCCCCCCACGCATTCCTGGCCGTGACTTCAGCGGTGTGGTCGTCGACGGGCCTTCTGAATGGATTGGCGCTGACGTGTGGGGCACCGGCGGGGACATCGGCTTTACGCTCGACGGCACGCACTCGGAATACATCAAGATTCCTGTCGCCGCCCTCGCTCGCAAACCCGCCAGGCTGAGTCACGCACAGGCTTCCGCTATCGGCGTGAACTTTGTTGTGGCGTGGCTGGGAGCGGTCGACCACGCCCAACTCGCCAAAGGTGAAACCATCGCCGTCATCGGTGCGAGCGGCGGTGTTGGCGGCGCCGTGACACAAATTGCAAAAGCCCGCGATTGCCGCGTCATCGGCATCGACCGGAATGCACCACTGCTAGACTCGCCCGCCGGCCGCCTCATCGATGAATATGTGCCTTTCGACGAGCGTACCGTGCAGCACGTCCAGGCGCTCACAGGTGGTGTCGATGTCGTCTATGACGCAGTCGGTGGCGTCGCTTTCGAAACCGCACTCGGCCTGGTAAAACGGCGCGGCCGCGTCGTTGAAATCAGCGCGACAGGGAAGCGGCGCGTTGACTTCGATCTGATCGATTTTTACCACAACGAGACGCAGCTATTCGGTACGGATAGTGCAAAACTGGGCGTCGCTGAAGCCGCTCCTATCCTCAACGCGCTCGTCGAGGGATTTGACAGCGGCAAGCTGCAACCTCCCATTATTGCCAACAGCTTTAGTCTGGCAGAAGGACAAGACGCATACCGGGCAGTGATAGCTGGGACGCCGGGGCGCGTGGTTATCACAATGTAACGGGTTCAATCGGCGACAGCGGGATATCCACCCGCCTCGCCACCTCGGTGAAAAGTCATGAAACCCTATCTTGTTTCGCTCGCCGTCGGCATATTGGTTGGAATTTTCTACAACGTAGTCGAAGTAAAATCGCCTGCACCGCCAACCGTTGCATTGGCAGGGCTGCTGGGCATGCTGGCCGGTGAACATGCCCTCGCCTTCGCTCGCACGGTGGTCACCCATTTCGTGGGCTAATGGATTCCGCCTGGAAAGCTCACGCAATCGGCAACGATACGCGTGTGGGCTCTATATGATGGAGTTGCCGCTATTGATGAGAACGCGGCGCAGCATACTCTTGAGGAAGCCGACCTCTTCGACCGTGAAGCCCAGAAAGAGCTCGTCAAGAACATCGGTGAAAATTGCCGGCATCTGTGCGGCAATGGCGTAACCGTCCGGGGTTAGCGACAAACGCACTGCGCGCCGGTCTGCATCACTGCGGGTCCGGTTGAGCAATCCCCGCTTTTCCAACCGATCGATCAACCGGGTGACAGCGGCGGCGTCGATCCCGTATTCGCGCGCCAGTTCAGCGGCAAGCACGCACTTTCCGCTGGCTATCATAAACAACACGCCACCTTGCTGACTGGTCACACCAAGCTCGGCCAGCGCGCGTTGCGTAATCATATTCGACATCGTCGATCTGACTCGTGCGAGCAGATAGCCGACGCTCTCGCCTATCTCGTAGTCGGTGACAAGGCCGCTTGGCGTGTCGGATACGTCCATCAGGTTTCTCGTGCAATGGTTGGATAACATACTTTCTCTGCTCTAACCCGAACAAAGGCCGCACACATTAGACCACGCCAAAAGGCGTGGACACAGTGCATATCCTGCGCAGGAGCCCCCTTTGCCATTTTCACTGAAGTCGCAAACCCACCGTCAAGGAAAGCTAAATCTTCTTGCAGAGCTTCCCGCTTTTCCCGGCCAGCCGATGCTGAGGACACCCACGAATTTGACCTTGCAATAGCCACCGTAAGGTTCGACGCGCGATGGCAAAGGACGCCTGAAAAAGGAGCCCGCTCGAAGGCGGGCTAAAGCCTGAGACGCCACTCCGCAAGGAGCGAAACCAGTATATTCGAAGCTCGGAGCGCCTGCGCTCTCGTTGTCATCGATGTGAGCTTGCCGGGCGCAAACCGCGCTCACGGATGGCCGCCCGTATAATTCAGCTTGCACAGATCAAGTCATCAGTCGCAACAACTGCATCAGTCCGGAGGAGTCTCCTATGATTGCCTGGTCGGACCCGCTCACGATCGCGCTCTGCGCGGCAATACTCTTTATCGCCGTTCTCCGGGTTCGGCCGCTCTCATTGCCGTTCCTTCGCGCCGCATTGCGAATTGGCGCGTTTATCGTCTTCACGCTTGCCTTGCTGCATGCCGGGATTTCTCCAAACCGTCCTGTCCAGACCGATATTCCGCTCGTCCAGCATAGTCTCGCTCAGTTCCTGATCGGCGTATGGTGGCTAGGCGGAGCGTCGGTCGCCACCAGTGTATTGAGAGCCTCCATCCGGATTCGCCGTCTTCCAATTCGGGAACGTCTGATTCAGGATATCTTCGTAACGGCCACTTACCTCATTGCGGCTCTGCAAATCAGCTCGAAGGTATTCGGATGGCCGATCGGCGCACTACTCGCAACGTCCGGTGCAGTCGCTATCGTGGTAGGACTGGCGTTGCAAAGCACCTTGGGCGACGCATTCTCGGGGCTTGTGCTGAATTTGACTCGCCCTTACAAAATCGGCGACTGGATAGCCGTTGGCGGCACGCTGGAGGGAAAGGTAGTCGAAACCAATTGGCGTGCAACCTACATTTTGACCGTCGAACGCAACCTCGCCGTTGTCCCCAACAGCGTCATTGCCAAGACGCACTTTATCAATGCGAGCACACCGTCGGCTACACGTGGGATCAACGTCTCGATACAACTTCGGCCTGACGTGAGACCACAAACGGCCAAACTGGCGCTGCTGCGTGCAGCCTACGGGCACGTGGCCATATTGTCCGAGCCGGCGCCTCGAATCACCATCAAGGCATCCACGGTCAACTTCGTCGAGTATGAAATCCGCTTCTTCGTGAACCGTCAAGACGACGAGGCAAGCGTCACCACGCAATACTTCGACATCGCCTTCCAGCATCTGGATGCATTCTCGGTTTCACGGGAACCTCCCGGTGTGACGTACGCCGGGCATGAACGCTCCGGCGTCAGCGAACGAATGCTTGAGCGGACCGGCCTGTTCAATGCACTCCCCGATCAGGAGCGCGATGCCCTGATGGATTCGTGTCAAATCCGCGGCGTGAATGTGGACGACACACTCCACGACGCCGACCATCGGCTTGATGGGCTCCTGATTGTCATAGCGGGCGTCCTGTCGATAAGCGAACAAGATCCCGAAGGAAACCGTGAAGTTGCAAGACTTAACCCCGGTGACTACTGGTTCGACCTTGAGCAAGTCTCGCCTGAATCTGCTAACACACGCGTTCATGCAACGACACCCGGCCAGGTGCTGTTGATTCCTCGCAAGCAAGCCGTCGCCCTTACCAAAAGCCTTGGACTGTCTTACGAAATGGAAAGACCAGGCAGCAAAAGTGCGGACGGCGACAGAAGCGACGCCGCCCCTCCAGGCGCATACACTGACACCGGCAAACCGCACACGCTTAAGCGATTCGTGCAGGAGATATTCGATCGCTATCGCTGATAGGCGTGGCTCGACATCATGCGCGCCAGTCAAGCCTCAAACACACAGACTGGCGAACAAAAATTTTTGAAATACCCTCCCTTGTTACGATACGATACGTGTCGTAACATAAAACCCGATACATACAGGCATACATCATCTGTACAAGCAGTTCATAACGACCGTCTTCGTTGGGAAAATATGAGTGCAGCCGATCCACGCGTCGTATACCTCGTCGACGACGACGAAGACATTTGCCTCTCTCTTGGCAGCTTGTTGCGCTCCAGCGGATTGCATGTTGAAGCTTTCCCCTCCCTGCGGGAATTCCTTTCATTCCCAAAGCAAGCCGGGCCCAGTTGTCTTGTTCTCGACGTAAGATTGCGTGGCGAGAACGGACTCACATTCCAGCAGGAAGCGGCGAAAAGCGGTCTGCATATGCCGATACTTTTCATCACGGGTTACGCAGACATCGAAATGTCCGTGCGGGCGATGAAAGCCGGCGCGCAAGAGTTCTTCACCAAGCCATTTCGTGACCAGGACATGCTCGACGCAATCGCCCAGGCATTGACCCGGGACGCGGCGCGGCTCGCAGCGGAGCAGTCCATCGCCGCAATACGCGTCTGCTACGATTCGTTGACGCCGCGCGAACGTGAGGTGATGAGCTACGTCGTCGCCGGACTCGTGAACAAGGAAATCGCCTTGCAGATGGAACTGAGCGAAATCATGGTGAAAATTCATCGCGGCAGGGTGATGAAGAAAATGGCTTCGCGAAGCATCGCCGATCTGGTTCGAAAGGCTGACGCGCTGGGGGTGCCGGCAAACTCCAATCGATAGCCGGCCTGGCCCCGATATCAGGACGTGATCTCAGGGGCAAGAAGCATACCTAAGTATGCGTGATCTATACATGCGAATGGCCGCTTCGCGCTCAGGAGGTGGGCGTACGAGCGACTGAAAGCATTTCACGTTCGCCACCGCCAAATTTCTTTGAACAGGCGCTGCTCTTGCGCTACGATGCCTATGGCGAGCCAGATGCCTGCGGCTGCGCTCATCAGCGCAATGGCGTTTCCTCCTCGGTCGACGTTATCGGGCCAGGCAGATCTGGGTCGACTCACTACGGAACGGAACGCTAACTTCATAACGACAGTCTCATTGAAAATAGATGAATGCCGCCAATCCGCCCATCGTGTATGTCCTCGATGATGATGAGGATTTTCGCGCCGCTGTGAGCAGATTGTTGCGTTCCAGCGGGTTGCAAGTGGAGGCCTTCGCCTCCTCACAGGAATTTCTTTCGTTTCCCAAGCAGGCCCGACCCAGTTGCCTGATTCTTGACGTGCGGCTGCGCGGCGAGAGTGGACTCACGTTCCAGCAGGAAGCAGTCAAAAGTGGTGTGTTGATGCCGATACTTTTCATCACCGGGCACGGAGATATCGAAATGTCCGTGCGCGCGATGAAGGCCGGAGCGCAGGAATTTTTCACCAAGCCGTTTCGCGATCAGGATATGCTCGATGCGGTCACTCAAGCGTTGGCCCGCGACGCAGCGCGTCTCGCCGCAGAGCAGTCCATTGCCGAAATACGCAACTGCTACGGCTCGCTGACGCCGCGCGAACGGGAGGTTCTAGCGTATGTGGTGGCCGGTTTGATGAACAAGGAAATCGCCTACGAAATGCATCTGAGCGAGATCATGGTGAAAATTCACCGCGGCAAGGTGATGAAAAAAATGGGTTCACGAAGTGTTCCCGATCTCGTTCGGAAGGCTGCATTGCTGGGAGTGTCGGTAAACGTCATCCGGTAGTCAATTTTGAGCAACGGCATCATCGTTTACGGGACGATTCGCATGGCTTACCCGTTCCCGGCCAGTGCTGGCCCGGACAGCCCGTTCAGTCAGAAGGCGGGGGCTTTTTGATGTCTGCCGTTGATTGCGAAAACAACTATACCTAGGGATGCTTTTCCTCAAGGCACCCTCCGAATATGCTCGGTTATGGGTACTCGATTGAGCTTGCAAGAACTGCATTTCGAATGGCACGGAGAACGTGGGGACAACCGGGCGGTGGAATATCGTGACGTGCGGTAGCTATCGATCGGAGTACGGGGCCGTCACCGCTAGCAAGTCTGTGCGACTCGCGATCATTGCCCGTATGCCCCGTTGCAAATTTACTGATTGAGGATACCGCCAGGTGCTCGACTCTCCCATCGCTGCTGTTATAGAGGATGACGAAGCGGTCCGGCTTGCTCATTCAAGCCTTATCCGCTCCCTCGGATGGGGGGTTCGTCAATATGGTTCGGCCGACGATTTCCTCCAGAGTCTGCAACCAGTCGACGTGGCCTGTGTCGTTTCCGATGTGCAGATGCCCGGGATCACAGGGCTTGAAATGCTACGGCACCTGAATAGACAAGGCCGCAATCTGCCGGTCATTTTTATCACCGGCTTCCCGAATGAAACCATGCGCCAGCAGGCATTGCAGGAGGGTGCAAAGTGCTGGCTCATCAAGCCTGTCGACGCGACCGAGTTGGCGCATTATCTCGACGAGATAATGCGCGGCCGCTAACACGGCGTCCCACCCGGCTCGGTCACACTGGGGATTCGGCCAGAAAACCGATTCACGCCCGCCTCAGAGCCCAGCCACGGCCCATATCTTCATTGTCGGAACTCGTGACAGGACTTTTATTCGGCGCATTCGGCGTGATCGACCCTCTCTCCCATTTTTCCAGCGCTTCAGCTGATATCGATTGATCTGCATTCGTTGGACAACGGCCTCGCACACAAGGCCGATAGACCGGGTCGCCGCGCCGGATTCTCGCGCCGGTCAAGGCACAAATAGCGCTGCCGCGAGCGATGCGCAACTTCCACAGTTGATCTCCGTACCTCCCCGAGGTCGCATCACACCAGCAGATCGATACCGATGTCGGCGAGCGCCGCTCGAGTATCGAAACGAGTGCGGATCGCGGCATGCCATACTCGACCGCTCGCGCGCGCCGCACTTCGAGCGGGATGTAGTTCTCCAGCCTCATCTCCGGCTCGTTGCAATCGCCGCAGTTCGCGCTTTTCGACGAGACTCGGGCAAGAAGGTCCAGAGTCTGCTCCCATGCCCGGCATTTCGATAAACTTCCCATTGAGCCCTCCATTGGCCGATTGAATGGCATTTAAATCAGGAATGAAATCTTTCAATGCAATCGATAGGCGTTACATGTACATCTGATTAGCAACCCCAATCAGTTTTTCGGCAATCTGACGCTCGTCGATCTCGAGACACTCAGAGTGTGCGCTCATGAGACTTCGCAGCACGTCCGAAAGATGTCTGGCAGATGGCGGTTCGGGTACGGCGATCGGCCATGCCGTCATCAGATATGAAAGTGGAACGACGCTTCGGGCTTCGCACCATCGGTCAAAAAGCTGCAGGCAAAGATCGTTCATTTCAGAAGCGACATCGGGACTCTCTTCAAAGGACCTAAACATACGCACCTGCCATTCGGATTTGATTGGCACAGTCAACGTGCAAACCGCTCCGTCGCGAGCAATGAAGGACTTGTCTCCTTCTTCGCATTTCCCGGAGCCTCCGCGGCCGGCATCACAGCCGGCTCGCTCGATTCCCCCTCACTCCAGCCACCGCCAAGCGCCTTGATCAGAAACACATATTGCGCGAGCTGATCGCCACGTATTTGAGTGTTCAGGCGCTGTTGCACGAGCGAACTTTGCTGTGCATCGATCACATCCAGATAGTTGGCGAGACCGTCCTTGTATCTCTCCGTCGAAATAGAAAGAACCCGATTCGCACTGGTGGTCGCCCTCGCCGACTGATCAGCCGCCCTGCCCAGATAGGCCAGACTCGACATCCCATCGCTGACCTCCTGGAAGGCCTTCAATACGGTTTGCGAGTAATCGTCCACGGATGCCCGGTAACCCGCTTCCGCAAATCTGTTCATTGCCACGATCTTCCCGCCTTCGAAGATGTTTTCGAACGCGGAACCGCCCAACGACCACAGCATGCTGGAGGCCGTGAATAACGACGAAGTCGCCACCGACTCAAAACCAAATTGAGGCGTCAGCACGATGTTCGGGTAATAAGCACTCCGGGCGACACCGATCTTCGCATTCGCAGCGGCAACGGCTCGCTCGGACGCTGCAATGTCAGGGCGGCGCTGCAGAAGCTCGGAAGGGATGCCTACCGGTATTGCCGGCAACGTCACGGGCATCTTGCCGGCCGCCAGGGAAAACTCCGGCGCGGCAGTGCCGGTCAGGGTCGCGAGCGCATGCAGCTCGCGAGCCCGGCTCTCGTGGAGCAGTTCGCGTTGTGTCGTCGTTGCATCGAGTTCCGCCTGTTGCTGCGACACATCGAGCGCCGATGCATCGCCATCCTGGTATCGATGAGTCACAAAGGTCAGCGCCTTTTGCTGGAATTCCACCGTCGAGTCGACCACCGCGATTTCTTCATCCAGCTCGCGGACACTAAAATAGGTGGTGGCAACCTGCGCCGCCACGACGAGGCGCATGTTCTGAAGATCCGCCTTCGACTGCTCGCTATTCGCCTGAGCCGCTTCCACCTCGCGCCGCACGCGGCCGAACAGGTCGACCTCGTAGCTGGCCTGGATTCCCACCTGAATATCGTTCTGCACTGTAGAGGTGCTGGGTACGGCGTAGTCCTGCACCGGCCGGTTGCCGGAGATCCTCTCCCTGCCGCCGTCCACCCCTACGCCCACCGACGGCATCATCGCGGACCTGGTTTCACCAAGCTCCGCTACGCTTTGCTGGTAGTGTTCGACAGATGCCTTCAAGGTTGGATTGGCCGATGCCGCCCTGGCCTCCAGATCATCAAGGTTCGAGTCGCCGAACAAGGTCCACCAGTCCCCCTTAAGAACGCCATCCTGCGGATTCGCAGCCTGCCACGGCGCCTCCGGTTTCCAGTCGGCAGGGGTTGGAACGGTCGGCTTCACATAGTCCGGCCCCACTGCACAGCCTGTGCATGCGCCAGCTATAGCCCAGGCGAAAGCAAGTTTTGTGTGGGTATTCATGTGATACCCCTTAGCGGACAACCACGCGCTGCCCGCTCTCCAGCGAATCCGGAGGATTGAGCACCAACCGGTCCGTTGCCTTGATACCCTTGACGATCTCGAGAGTGGTGCCGTAGTCGTCACCCACGGTAACCGGCACCAGTGTGACCTTGCTGTCCGCGCCAATCACCGCAACACGCAAGCCTTCCGCGCGAAACAGCAAGGTGTTGGCCGGTATCACCACCGCGTCTTCCGACGGAAGGTCAAGCTGCACATCGGCGTACGATCCGGGTTTCAGCAGACCTTTGGGGTTAGGCAAGTCCACTTCAATCTGCATCGAGCGCGTCACCGTATCGATCGAATTGGATATCCTCGCAATGGTTCCAGCGAAGCTCTGCCCCGGAAGCTCTGCGAGCGTCGCCTGAACCGCTTGCCCAACGCGGATTCGCTGCGAATAGGCTTCCGGTACGTAGACGTAGGTCTTGAGAATGTCGACCCTCGCGAGCATGAACAGCTCTCTACCAGGTGCTTCCGCGCCCGCGTCCACCAACGCGCCTACGTCGACGTTACGCCGCGTGATGACGCCGGGAAACGGCGCCACCACCTGCTTGAAGCGCTCCAGCTCCTGCAGCCTGCCTACCGCCGCGGTCGCCGCCACCAGGTCCGCCTGAGACTGGGTGAGCGCGCTATCCTTTTCGTCCACCTCCTGTTGAGACACCGCATCGTGCGAACGCAGTGTCTGCCAACGCCGTGCCGAAATGCCCGCCAGCCCCAGACTGGCCATTACCTGCTGCCGGGTCGCCTGGGCCTGGTTCAACTCCTGGTCGATCTCAGGTGTGTCGATGCTCGCGAGCAACTCGCCCTGCTTCACCTGATCGCCAATGTCCTTGTACCAATGCGCGAGATAGCCTGTACTGCGCGCATAGATCGGCGACTCCGTGTAGCCCATCAACGTGCCTGGCAAGGTCACGATTTGCCGCGCGTTTTCCGCCTTGGGGTTGATGGCGGTAACGTATTGCGCCGTATGATCCGCGGCCGACTGTTCCAGTGCGTTGGCCTGCGAAGAGCGGTCCCAGATCGCTCTCGCGCCCAGCACGGCAAACACCAGCGCCACAAGAAGACCGGCTTTCGCAGCGCGGCGCACCGTACCGAGTTTGGCTTCATGCGGATCCGTATCGCGTATGAGCCTGGGTTCCAAAGGATCACGTGTAGAGGACATTTTCATTCTCCAAGAGCCGGGTGAGCGGTAACGTCAGTCGCGTTCTTTTTGTGAAGCAGCGCGAATACCGACGGAACAAGCAACAGGGTCGAGAACGTCGCGAACAGCAATCCCCCAATGACGGCACGCCCCAACGGCGCGTTCTGCTCGCCGCCATCGCCCATGCCGAGCGCCATCGGGATCATGCCGATAATCATGGCAAGTGCCGTCATCAAAACCGGACGTATGCGGGTAGCGCCTGCTTCGTAGGCTGCGAGGATAGGATCGCCGAGCGCCTCCAGTCGCTCGCGGGCGAAGGCCACCACCAGAATGCTGTTGGCGGTCGCCACACCCATGGTCATAATCGCTCCCATCAGGGCCGGCACGCTCAGCGTCGTCTCGGTGATGAACAGCATCCACGCAATTCCCGCCAGCGCGGCGGGCAGCGCTGTGATGATGATGAATGCATCGACCCATGACTGGAAATTGACGACAATCAGCAAGTAGACCAAAACAATTGCCATCACCAGCCCCACCCCCAAAGCGAGAAACGAGGAGTTCATTGTCTGGACTTGCCCCCGCAGCGTCACTCGTGAGCCTCTTGGCAGACTCGCCCTTACCTGTGCAACCATCTTTTGTATCTGATTGCTCACCGAACCAAGATCGCGGTCGTCGACGTCCGCATAGATGTCGACCGTACGCATGATGTTGTAGTGCGAGACAACCGCCGGCTGGATACTGGGGTTCACCTGCACCAGGTTGCCGAGAAGCTGGTAGGGGTATCCCGAGCCGGAATGGGACACAGGCGTACGCAGCAGATCGTCCAGCGTGTTGATCCGGTATTGCGGCGATTGCACGGCAACGTTGTAGACGACTCCGTTCTTGCTGAGCCAGAATGACGGTGACGTCTGAAAGCTGCCGCTCAAGGAATCCAGCATGTTTTGCGCGACATCGCTGGCTTCCAGTCCAACCTGCTGGATGTCCGTGCGGTTCATCTTCAGATCGAGCGTCGGGTTGTTGTCCAGTTGATAGACGTGCACATCCACCGCACCCGGAATTGCGCGCATTCGATACGTCAGGTCATTTGCAATCGAGCGCAGCTTTGTGATGTCGTTTCCGGAAAACTGCACGTCCATCGCGGCTGGCGAACCGAAATTCAGAATCTGGGTGACCATATCCGCCGGCTGGAAGAAAAATTCCGCACCGGGAAACTGCTTCGGCAATTCGCTGCGCAGTGTCCGGACATAGTCCTGCGTCGGCTTGCGCTTGCCTTCGCTCATCGCGACCAGAATCTCCGCATCGGAGTTGCCGATCGTTCCGGCATTGCTATACGCCAGGTTGATACCACTCACCGGCAGTCCGATGTTGTCAAGAATGGTGTTCAGGTCGTGAGAGGGAATGGTTTGCCGGATCGAGCCTTCCACCTCATCGGCCAGCTTCGCCGATTCCTCGATGCGCATCCCGGTCGGTCCACGCATATGCAAGCGGATCTGGCCCGAATCGACGCTCGGAAAGAAGTCCCTGCCCAGCACCAGAAACAGCGAGCACGACAGCAGGCAGAAGCCGACGAACACGGGAACGAATATTCGCCTGCGCGACAATATGCTTTCGAGCACAACCACGTAGTTCGCACGCAGGCGCTCAAAGCCGGCCTCGAAGCGTCGCTGGACACGGTGAAACATGCTGGGCCGTTCATCCGACGGCGCATGCGTAACGTTCGCCATCAAAAACTTCACCAGCGTTGGCACCAGCGTGCGCGACAGGATGTACGACGGGATCATGGCGAACACCACGGCCTCCGCCAACGGCACGAACAGAAATCGCGCGACGCCATTGAGAAAGAACATTGGCACGAAGACGATACAGATGCACAGCGTCGAGACGAGCGCCGGAACCGCAATCTCGCCCGCCCCGGTCAGAATGGCTTCGTCCAACGGCGTACCGAGGTGCAAATGGCGTTCGATGTTTTCGATCGTCACCGTCGCATCGTCAACGAGAATACCGACCGCCAGGGCGAGCCCCCCGAGGGTCATCAGGTTGATCGTCTCCCCAAGGGCACTCAACACAATGATCGACGAGAGGATCGACAATGGAATCGACACGGCAATGATCACGGTGCTGCGCCAGTTTCCGAGAAACATCAGAATCATCGCCGCCGTCAGCGCGGCCGCAATCAGCGCTTCGCGCACGACACCGGAAATGGCGCTCTTGACGAAAACCGACTGATCGAACAACGGCGTAATACGAAGTTCTTTCGGAAGCGTTGCCGCCGCCAACGGCAGCAGCTTCCTCAGATCACTCACTATTTGCAGGGTCGATGAATCGCCGTTCTTCAGGACGGATTGCAGCACACCGCGCCGGCCGTCCTGACGCACGACATTCGTTTGTGGCGAGAACCCGTCCCGGACATGCGCCACCTCATTCAGATAGGTTGTCGAGCCGTTCCTCGTTACGACTGGGATCGCATTCAACTCGCCAACGGTGTCAGGCGCACCGTTGACATTCACCTGATATTCGGTCGGCCCGAGCTTTGCGGTACCCGATGGCAATATCAGGTTCTGCGCATTCACGGCGTTTACGACATCGATCGGCGTCAGGTTCTTCGCGAGAAGTGCCTGAGTATCGAGGTCGACCGCGATCACGCGCGACTTGCCTCCATAAGGATAGGGTATTGCCGTGCCCGGAATCGTCACAAGCTGAGGACGCAGGAAGTTCATCCCAAGGTCGTTCAACTGCTGTTCCGACAGCGTGTCGCTGGACAAGCCCAACTGAATGATCGGTACGCTCGAGGCCGAATACTTGATCACGAGCGGCGGCGTAATGCCTGGAGGCAACTGCCGCAATATCTGTTGACAGTTTGCGACCGCCTGTGCGACAGCCATCGGCACGCTGGCATTCGGGCGCATGTAAAGCTTGATCACCCCCACCCCGGAGAGGGACGACGACTCGATATGCTCGATGTCGTTGACCGTCGTTGTCAAACTGCGCTCGCTGACAGTCACGATCCGCTGTTCCATATCGGACGCATCGAAACCGCTATAGCTCCAGATGATACTGACGACCGGGATGTCGATGTCCGGGAAGATATCGGTCGGCATCTTGAGCAAAACGAAAGGCGTTGCTATCAGGATCAGAAGTGCCGCGACGATGAAGGTCAGCGGCCTCTGTAACGCTATCTTTACGATCCACATGGCACTGGTCACTCAAAAGGTTAATGTCGGCGCACTTCACCCAGCTCATCGGCCCATCCGGGGATCACGCGCTCAAAGCAAAGATCTCTTCCCCTGTTGAGACCGACAGCTACTTTTGCCCGCGGATCCACCTGCCACTGCCCTTTTCACTCCGCGGCAGTGACGCCATGTAACTTACAAATCATCTACAATAAATTCGTTATGCTTAATATGTTTTTATCAACACTTCCCGCCTGACCGGACTCGACTGAAGCGAATCTTTATCGCTTTCCAGATTCCTCAGATCTGATCTGGCGAGTCAGATCAGAAATTTCCGGGCCGATGATCGGAGTGTCGAAAGTCATTCGTCTGTCGCAACGAGTGTATTGCGTTGGAAACTTTCCCTGCCCAGCCGCTCATGGTCAACAGACACCCTGCCTTGGCGAGCACCTCTACTACTGAAAGAGCGAAGCCCATCCGAAGGCTTTTCAGTTCCAGCAACAGCGAAGGCGAGATGGCCAGTATGCTCAGCGCGCATATCACGATGTAGACGACACTTGCCCACTTCACGTTCAGAAAAGTCAAAGTAGCGATAAAAACAAACATTAGCTTTGCAAAGACCAACGCGGCGGTAGCCATCCCGGATGGCGTTGCTTCCAGTTCCCAAGGAAGTTCCGCCACGCTCCACAGCACGGTAAACGCAATAAATGCGCGAGCCGAACTACAGAAAGGAAACATTGAACGTCTCGTGGAGTCGAGCTTTAGCCAGGTCCTTTCATATGGATTCGGGATCATTTCCGTTCCCCAGATGTTCAGCCGCGCCGCAATGCCGACAGTGCACGGGCCATGACTTCGGCCGACTTGAGAGCATGCCGGAACGACACATCTTCCGCGATCTCCCGGCCGTTCAGATTCACGACCCAGGCTCGCTCGTTCCAGTAGCATGTGACACGACCCGCCGCTACCGCTGCGCTATACCACCGCCAGACCTTCGCATCCAGGATGTTGTCGTCCTGCGGCGCAGGAAACCCAGATGCCGCGTCGAACTCCTGATTCTTCATGCTAGCCTCATCGAATGCCGGTCACTCCAGCGAGCCGCACCTGGCATCGCAGAACCTTCGTCCCTTCCGCCCATTCATCAAGTCGTTGACTTCACGCCCATCATGTCCCACATGAACCTGATAGATGAAATACGATCCACGAGCATGTCAACGGCAGTACCACACATCAATGACGTTGGCATTTGCGACCCAACAAGTGTCCATATTTTTATTCTGGCTCCCGTGAATAGGAAGATAGTCGAGCGATGATCGGCCAGCCAGTCTACGATCGAATAGGATGATGGAGTAGATAGTTTGCCGACCCCATACAAACGTATGTCTGCCTGAGAAACGGAAAACCCAGCAAGCGCTGCTGTCATTGCGGAATGACCTTCATAAAACCGGCACGAGGGCTCGCCCAACCACACGCACCCTCCTGAATGGCGACCCGTCTTCGATACGCTACGGTACGTATCGAATTCTGGCATGAACTGGCCTTATTACGCAACCAATGGAAAACCATCCGTCAGGAGGCCTTGGCGCTGACGCAAGCGCAATGGTGCATCAATGCGTGACGCGCAAGCGTGAATCGCCTGAAGTGCGACGCGCTCAATGGCGCGGTCCGGCGGATCCGCTTCTAGTGCTGTGTCGAAGTTTCAGACCGAGTATGGACGGCGCCCATGATCGCCCTGACGAGATGGGGATTGTTCGGTTGCGGGGTGACTTCTGCCCGTAGACCATACCCTTTGAGTTTTCGAAAGAAGTACGTAAGCCACAAGGGATGCCCATCAGGACATGAAAATATCAGTTGTTCGTAATCGTAGTAGAGCAACGCATGCGTCACGAAGCGATACAGATTCTCGCAGGCCGTTGTCGATCCCCGCTCATCCAGCGTAATAAAGAGGGTCCACAAATCTGGCTCCGCTCCTGCCACGGCCTGAAAGCTTTTAATTCCTTCGGCCAGACTTAAGGACCCAGACTTATCCGGCGTTGGCGCCGTCACCGCCCCTTCATTCAAGCGCCGTTGGTAACTCACCGATGTACTCCGTGCATTCGCTGAACTCCCGCCTGATGTCACGAACGATCTAACAGCCCCATAGTATAGGAAGAGTGTTGAAACTGGAAACGGTCCTAAGGCCACGCACTACGGAGGTGTCCTAAAATCGAAAGTGTGTTTGAAAGTCCTTCGGCGCAGGTCTAGGTCACGCTGTTTAGTTAATACAAATGCGATTCCTGCAAACGCTTCAGGCTATCCATCGCCGGGTGGCGCCAGGCCCGCGAAGATTGCATCCAGTAAGCTATCGATGTGTGGTTCTGTTGGCATAGGATCAGCACCCGCTTCCAGGACTCGCTGATAGAGGCTTCCGACCAGAACATCCAGGGCGATGTCCACGTCGAGATCCGCCCTCAACTCGCCGCTATTTATACCGCTGCGGAGAATCGCACCGGCAAGCTGTCGCCGCGGCTTAAACCACTCAGTACGTAGCGCCCTTCTGACGTCGTCATCGTTCTGGGCCTGAGCGATCAGGAAGCACAACATTTTCCCGAAGCGGCCGTTTAATGTATTAGCAAGGTTGCGCATCGACGCGCGAAGGCTTTCCCGGGCGGTGGAACATTGCTCGATTGGCGCCGCAAGCTTCGCCTCCTTAAAGAAAGCATGCGAGACAATGGAGCAGACGTCCGGCCAGCGCCGATAGATTGTGGTCTTTGCAACGCCCGAATACGTGGCGATGCTTTCAACTGTCAGACCGTCAAATCCGGAACGCTCGCCTATGGCGAGTGCACTTTGCACGATCGATTCCGTCACCCGAGCGTCCAGCTCATGAACATTGACGCGTTTCGACTGCAGTCTTCGCTCTCGTCGCTCCGTGGAACGGCCGGCTTTTCTGCTTTTTTTTTCGTTCTTTTTCGCCATTTCCGGCCTCACCCCGGTCCCTCGGTTCTACATGAAAACGGGTCGGACAGGACGACGCGGCACGCGTCGACACCTCAAACGTAGCAGGAGTGAATTGAGCGGTCGGCGCAATCCACAAAACTCACGCAGCGCTACTCCGGCATAAACCCGTCAAGCCTCTTATTCGCGGCAAACACCGCAACAAATGGCGCAATACGCAATTGTTCGTCATGAAGCGCAACGATCCTTGCGATATCGCCGAATGCTTCCTCGTCGAGAGACCATTGCCCCAGTCCATGCCCCCTGCCCAGCGCAGCTTTGACAGCCTCCTGTGCCGCAATTTTTTCCTCGTGAGTCACGGTTCCATAGCCGTCATCGGCGAGAAATCCGCATAATGCGACGACCTTGATCAAGGTCTCCAGATGAAAGCCTGAACCAAAGCCGATGCGCATCATTTCAAGCGCCATATGATTTCGCAGAGACAGGCTGTCAACGAATACCGTGGGAATCGGCAGCAGACTTGCCTTGATTGCTTCGAGTGTCTCGGCCACTTCTTGCGAACGACTTCTTGAATTCATACGGACCACCAAGTGATTTTTTCAGATTCCCGGTTTCGATGCTTTGTGCCGCATGAATCTTTCAGTCATCTTTCTCACCGGCCGGCTTTGCTGACGCGCCAGTAGCCTCCGGGAAAGGAAGCGTGCCCAGTATAGACAAACGCCAGGTGTCCTGCTCTCGAACTGACGATCCACCCGCAAAGCATGCCGCTGTAACGACAGGCAGCCAGACCACCAAACGGGCCTCGCACTTAAACCATCGTATAGGGTCGTTAACCGGACGACGACAATCATGTAATCCTTAGTAGCCTTGTTCGAAGCTGGCAGCGTTACTAATATAAATCAGCCAGTTCTGACTTCGATTGTGGTTCGCGTCTCAACTCCGCGAACTTCAGACGCTGCACGGCCCTCGAGACCGAGAATCAAGCGGGCGTTTCGAAAAATATCATTCTGGAGAGTAGAGATGGACCATCTGACTTCAATCCGTGCCTTCGTGGCGGTTGCCAAGTTTGGAAGTTTCACCAAAGCTGCGGATGCACTGTGCACATCGAAGGCGCAGATTTCGCGAGCGGTGACTGCACTCGAGAAGCACACCCATTCCCGGCTGATCAAGCGGACCACAAGGCAGGTCTCGCTCGCCGAGGGTGCCCGCTGCTACTACGAAACCTGTGTTCGAGTGATTACGGAACTTCACGCGATCGAGCAGCAACTGGCGGAGGACAAGAATGTACTCGATGGACAAGTGTCTCTCGTGGCTCATCCACTCGCGGTAGCTTCAGGCTTGTCGGACCTCCTGTTGGCATTCACCAGGCGAGCGCCCGGTGTAGACGTTGAGGTGACGGTCAGCGCATCCAGTCTTGACCTTGAAAACTCTGACTGTGACGTCGCACTCTACCCGCCTCAGAAGATACTGAACACTTCCGCGATCAGCCGTCGCCTGTTTCAGTCTCCCCATATTCTCGTGGCCTCGCCCACGTATCTTGCTCGAACGCAAAAGATAGACTCTCTTTCCGATCTCTCCTCGCACACCGTTATTTTCCTGCACGCCTACGAGAACGGAAAATGCGAACCTTCGCTAAGAGATCCGGATATGCTCAAGCGTCTGCGGATGCCCCGGTATCGATTCTATGCCAGCGAGAGTTCCGCTAAAGACCTGGTGTTGGCGGACGCCGGCGTTGCACTGCTTCCGGAATGCGTAGTCGCCGAATGCATCAAATCCGGGCGACTGGAGCAAGTCCTGGCGAAGGAAGCGTTGATTCGTGAAGACGCGGAACTCAGTGTCCACTACGTACAGAAACGTCTCATGTCGCGCCGCACACGTGAACTCGTCGAGGAGTCCATCCGGTTTTTTGCACATCGGAAAACAGGCATCGAGACCGAAAAACTCCATCTCGCGGCTTGATCGGCTCTCGCCCGATCGGGAAGCTGGAGGAGATACGAGAGGCGATACAGGCGCACTGCGTCTATTTCGCTCCGCTAGCGGATGGCTTCTGGGGAGAACACGGCAGCACGAACTGGAAGGTCACGCCTCGTTGCGCGCCGGGAGTGGCCCACAGTTGTCCTCCGTGCGCCTCGATGATCGAGCGGCAAATGGAAAGCCCCACACCGAGGCCGCCAGATTTTGTCGTATAGAAGGCCTGAAATATTTTCTCCAGATCGTCCTGGGACAGGCCCGGTCCGGAGTCCTCAACTGAGACGGAAATACTATCGGGCTCGCTTGCAGCGGTGTGAATGCGCAGTTCGCGTGTACCCTCTCTGACCTGGCTCATCGCTTCAAACGCATTGATCACCAGATTGACCATCACCTGTTGCAACTGAACCCGGTCGCCTTGCACAGGTGGCAAATTGTCCGTCAGATACGTTTGGACCGCGACACCGTATTTCGAGGCTTCGCCTGCGGTAAGGGTGATAACGTCCTTGATCGCCTGATTGATTTCAACCGGATCCTCGCGCGGCGGGGCCTTCCTGAACAGCGCGTGCATGCCGTTCAGAACATCCGAAGCGCGATCGCCGCTCTTGATGACGCCATTGAGCGCCGCACGGACCTCGCCGAGATCGAGCGGCTTGATATTCATCCAGCGCAGGGCCGCGTGCGCATTGGTAACGGCCGCTGAAACAGGTTGTCTGATCTCGTGCGCAATCGACGCCGAGAGTTGCCCGAGGGTTTCAATGCGATTCGAACGCATCAGGTTCATCTGGATTTCGTGCATCTCCCGCTCGGTGCGCTTGCGTTCAGTCAGATCGACCACGAAGGCGACGCCACGTTCGCAGCGCTCGTCGAATGCCGCCGCACCTAGCAGAACCGGCACACGGCTGCCGTCGCGGCGGAGATATTCTTTCTCCTGAGCATGGTACACACCGGTGGACCGGAGATCGGCCATGGTTTTCTGGTTTTGCGCCAGCCACTCGGAAGGTGTCAGGTCGCTCCATGACACGCGTCCGTCGATCACATCCTTACGGTCGTAATCCACCATGTGTAAAAACGCATCGTTCGCCTCCACGATGGCGCCCTTCGCGTCCCAGATGAAAATGCCGATGATGTTTGCATCAACGAGGCGCCTGATTTTCGCTTCGCGCTCTTCGAGGTCGCGGTAAAGACGGGTGTTCTCCAGCGAGATTGCGGCTTGCGAGGCAAGCAGCTTCAGCATTGCGATGCGGGTCGGCGTGAACACATCCGGACTCAGACTGTTCTCCAGGTAGAGCGCGCCGATCAGGTTGGCCTGATTGGCCAACGGTACGCATAGCAGCGAACGCGCGCGATTCTGGCGAATATACGGATCGTCCGAAAACGGGTTTTGCACGGAGGTGTCGGCGAGGATCACGCTTTCGCGTGTACGCGCCGCATACTGGATGATCGAGGCGGGCAGCGTCGCTTCATCGGCACCGAGTTCCCGCACGCTGACGCCGGAGGGGTCGCTCGCGTCGCTGATCCTGGCTTCGATCCGCTGTTCGACACTGCCCATCAGCGTCAGTACGCCGCGCTCGGCGCCTGCGTGCTCGAGCGCGGTGCGCATCAGAATGTCGATCAGCTTCTCGCGTACTATTTCGCCGGACACGGCTTGAGAGACCTTGATTACGGTGGCGAGATCGAGTTGCTGGACCGGGGTCGCAATGGTGCTGGTCGAAGGCACGACATGTCCGACTTCCAGAAGATACGGGTAGAGGTGTTCGAGCTGGCGGACCTTGCCGGTGGCTTCCCAGCGCAGGTAGCCATGGTAGGCGTCACGGAGATACGTGCGAGCCGTCCGGTCGAAACCGCGTGCGGCGTAGAAGCGGGCCGCAAGTTCATTGGCTAGCGCTTCATGGTGGACGAAACCGTGCTCGCGTGCCGCGCGAACGGCGCATTCGTAGTGCCGCATGGCCTCGAAGTCACGACCGTCGATACGGGCAAGTTCCGCGCTAACGAGGGCATGGCTGTCGGCGAAGTTCTCAGGACAGTTGTCGGCCCAGATCTTCATTTGCGCATGCATCGCCTGCAGCACCTCGAGATGCCGAACGTTGTTTTGCCCGCATGAGCAATCGCATACGGCCGCAATGGCCAGTGCCCCGTAATAGTGTGATTCGGCGACCTCAAAGAGAGACGGGGCAATCCAGAACAGTTCGCGCGCCTTTTGCAGCGCATCCACCGCCGCCCGATAGTCCCCTGCAAGGAAGCGGGCCTGTAGTTTGCGCGTCCAGTAGCGGCACGCTGCCAGCCCTAGCGCGGGTCGTGATTCGAGCCGGCGTTCGAAGCTGGCTTCGTCAAATTGCGCGTCGTCGAACGTGCCAAACTTATACGTCAGGCCGCGGAGGGTCCGGATCATGGCGAGCTGCGAGGCCATCGAGTCGATAGCGAAAGACATTCCCGACTTGCGGGCGAATTCGATACCGCTCCCGGCTTCACGTTCCGCGTCGCTGAGCGGTTCGCCCACCGCCAACAGGTTCGTGTTGATATTGGTGCAGACGTATGCGGCAACCGTGAGATCACCGATACGATTGGCGACCTCGAAAGCGCGCAGGAAGTGTTCGCGGCACACTGAAACGTGCTGGGTCCACGGAACGATGAACTGCGCAAACCAGAGGTAGACGCGCGCCTGAAAGCGCACGAGGCCGCGTCTTTCAACGAGCTCGTAGCCAAGCCGTCCGAACTCCGCTCCCGCCTTGTAGTCGCCAAACAGCGGCCCGGCGATCTGGCCAAGCCAGACGTAGGCCACGCACGATGCGTCGGTATTGCCGCGCTTGAGTGTCAGGTTGACCGCCTTGCACGCCAGCAGGGCCAGCAGCTTTGCGTCCGTGTACAAGGCGCAGGGGAATACCTTCGCGAGCACGTCGAGCATCGCCACAGACGGCGGGTCATCCATCAGTGGCGACTCGATGAGATCCGCTATGGCGCGACCACGAAGCTGCGAAAAAATCCGGTCATATTCCCGCCGGCATTGCTGTTCGGTGGGGTGTAGCGGCCATTCCGAGCCGAGCGAGCGCACGAAGTCCACACAGACCGCCACGGCACGGCTGCTGTCACTGAGGGCGGTATAAAGATCGATGCGTGACGAGGCCACCAGGGTCCGCTCGATCTCGCTCACGGCGCGTGTCGCGAGCACGTTCAGGTACTGCTCCGCGGCCTGCAGATCGCCCGTCAGGAACTCGCACTCCGCGCGGTTGAGTTCCAGCTGGAACACCAGCTCGCGACGGCTCGTCCAGGCGTCGTCGGGCAACAGTGCCATGCCGGTCGCGAGATAGTTGAGCGCCGCGGCGTGGGCGGCGGCATTCTTGGCGCGCTTGCCGGCGATCAGGTTGAATCCCGCCAGTTGCTCCGCCTCCTCGCGCGCATCGATCAGCTCGATCCCTCGATTGAGCTGACTGACGATTTCGAAGATCGCTTCCTCCTGCTTCGCGGCTGGCGTATGGTCCCTGAGCAGCCGGCCAATCCGCAAATGCACTTGCGCCCGCTCGGCCGTCGGGATCAGTGAATACACGGCTTCCTGTACGCGGTCGTGGACAAACTTATAGATATTCCCGGCACGCGCAATTAACTCCAGAAACAAGGCCTCCCACAGGGCGGCGTGGATTTCCTCCTCGGATATGTCACATACGAACGACAGTGTCTGCACGTCACAACTGTTGCCAAAGCAGGCAAGAATCTGAACCACACGCTGGGCCGCAACAGACAGACGGTTAAGCTTGCCGACCATCAGATCGACAACATTGTCAGTGAAACCCTTGGCGAAGATGCGCTGGAGGTCCCAACGCCATTGAGAACGCGCATGATCAAAGGTGAGCAGCGATTCTTCCGCCAGTACGGAGATAAACTGGATAACGAAGAATGGATTTCCGGCGGTCTTTTCGTAGACGAGATGCGCGAGCCGCGCGACTTCTTGCGGCTCGCAGCGCAGCGAATCCGCAAGCAGGTGTTCTACGTCCTCATGCGCGAGCGGAGCAAGCTTGATCTCGCGCACGACGGCTCCTGCATGGCGCACGCCCGCAAGCTTGCGCATCAGAGGATGAGCCGCGTCCACTTCGTTGTCGCGGTATGCACCGATCACGATCAGGTGTTGCACGTCCTGGCTGGTCAGCAGATCTTCGAACAGATCGAGCGTGGCCGAGTCGAGCCATTGCAGATCGTCGAGAAACAACGCGAGCGGATGTTCCCTGCGGGCAAACACGCCGATAAAGCGGCGGAACAGCAGTTGAAACCGGCTC
Source organism: Burkholderia sp. 4M9327F10 (assembly GCF_005503145.1). Taxonomy (GTDB): domain Bacteria; phylum Pseudomonadota; class Gammaproteobacteria; order Burkholderiales; family Burkholderiaceae; genus Paraburkholderia. Next base: position 56,836 of record NZ_SCNV01000009.1, read on the forward strand.
TGGGCATCCTTGGGCGGAAGCTCGGGAACAGGCGGCTGTGCGCCTATGACGAGCTCGAGCACGGGGACCAGATTCACCATCAATTGTGCGTTGGGGCCCAGCGCTTCGCGCAACGCGTCGCGCCACTCGCCCAGTTCCTCCTCGCTTTTGCCCAGCAGCATGCGAATCAGGCTGGCTGAGGCCTGCGCAAGCGTGGAGTATGGAATATCCCGTTTGTACTGGTCGAACTTCCCGGACGCAAAAAGGCCGCGCGGAGGCACGAGTACCTTATGCAGTTCGTTCACGAACGAGGACTTGCCAATCCCGGAGTATCCAGTGACAACGACAAGCTCCGGCCTTCCGCTGACGACGACCCGCTCGAAAGCTGCAAGCAAGGTTTCGATGTCGCGCGTACGGCCATACAGCTTCTCAGGAATCAGCAGGCGGCCGGGCGTGTCCCGGATTCCCGGGACGAACTCTCCGACCTGGCCGCGATGTTCCCAATCGGCCAGGCACCGCTGCAGGTCGGCGACGAGGCCCGCCGCCGTCTGGTAACGCTCCTCGGCCACCTTGGCGAGCAGCTTCATGACGATGGCGGAGACCACGGCGGGGATGCTACGAAGGCGCTGACCAGGTGGCACCGGCTTGCGTGCGATATGACAGTGAACCCACTCCATGGGGCTTTCTGCTGTGAAGGGCAGGCTGCCTGTCAGCATTTCGTAAAATGTGACCCCTAACGCATAGAGATCGGTACGCGGATCGATCGAGCGATTCATACGCCCGGTCTGCTCCGGTGCCATATAGGCAAGCGTGCCCGTCATGATCTCGGGGGGATCGGGCAGCGCACGCTCACGTGGCAGGCGCGACGTAATTCCGAAACCGGTTAGCCAGGCCTCGCCGCTCTCCGGATCCGCCAATACATTCGCAGGCTTGATGTCCTTATGGATCAGGCCGCGCTCATGCAGACGGCTGAGCGCGGTTGCCAGACTCACGGCGGTACGCAGAAACAGTCCCATCTTCATGGGATGACCCAGCAAGCGGTCGAGCGGCTCGCCGCCCGGCTCCTCGATCAGCAGTACAGTCCACCCATGATCGCGGATAAGCTCCACGGGTCGAGCGGCCCACGTGCCATCGAGATCGCTTTTCAGGCTGAATTCATGCGCAAGACGATGCAGATCGCCTTGCATGGCAGTATCAGTATCGGCGACATGCGCCCTCAGAACGCCAGCGGCGATGCCGTCATGCCAGTTTCGACAGAAAATGCGTTGTCCGTCGACACGAGTCAGACGGAATTTGCCATCGTCAAGGCTATCGAATCCCGACGCTGAGTTCATGCGGACAAACCTCCGCTTCGATCCTGACAGGCCTTGAAGTCTAACTAGTGTTGTTTGACATGCAGCTTCGTAAAGCCGCGACGGCGCATGTTTGATGACGGGTTGAGGGACTGGCGTTCGCGCGGTGACGGAGCACGGCATGACATCGGAAGCGGTCTCCTTATAGCGCCTCGTCGCCCGCCGGGTAGGCTGCCGAACCGCGTGTAGCATGTAGCATACAAAGCGGCAGGAGAAATGAAAAATACATAGTAGTGTAGGTACCCATATGTTCTAAGTATGGGTTGGAAGGGCTTTTTGATGAGGGGGCCGCTAGCAAACGGGCGTTGATTTCTTTCGCGTCAAGCTCGAACTCCGGCTCCTCTGGCACGGGGCCGGTTAATCGGGTTTCGTCTGCGTCATCTGGATGCACCTTTGTCACCTTCGCTCAAAGTGTCCTCAATTCCCACGCATTCATAGCCGCGACCGGTCCCACGCGTTGGTAAATGCTCGATGAACTGGCCGATGGATTAGCCAGGCGCACGGAATTCCAGGGTGTGTCTTAGTCCAATTTCGCCAACCTGCTGCATCGTCTGCTCCGGCGTTAGCCCATTCCACGCCTGATGCGCCTGTTGAACGTCGTCGAAGAACTGCTGATGTTCGAAGCAGGCGATGTCGAGCAATGTCGCATCTTCATTGCTGCTATTTCTGACGCTGTGGTATGAGTTTGCCGCCACAATCACCGTACCGCCTTGACTGACTTTCTCTTCGACTTCCTCCGCACCACGAGTGAGCGTAAAGATCAGCTCTCCTGATGTCACAAAGAACACCTCCGGATACTGATGTTTATGCGGCGGAATGTGTTCCGACGGCGCCAGGGTCTGGACCGCGACCGTAAAGGTTCCATCGGTGTCTTCACCGCGCGCTTTCCAGATCAGGTGCGCACCCAGAACATCAAACCGCTTCCCTTCTCCAGCAGGGATGACATGTGACATACCCGGCTCCACTTTCCTCTGCATGACATTCGCTCCTTGCGACGCCCGGCTTATGTCCGGCCGGCGTCTCGTCCACGACATTCAAAGACCTCGAAACAGCCATCTTTGATCGGCTTCGAAGCAAAATTGTCGTCCGGTTCGCTCGATGCGGGTTGTTGCAGGTGGCCAACTGTTGGTCCGGAATCGCCAGGCGATAAGATTTTCTGGCGCTAACACCTAGCCGACGCGCTTATAAAAACGATGGATGCGGATCTCCGACCACAGCTTGAGGCCGAAGAACGGATCCTGCTGGTTAAACGATTCGACCTCTTCGCGCGAATCCGCTTCGACGAGGAAGAAGCTGCCGTTCATCTTCTCCCCGCTGTCATCGGTAAGGGGCCCTGACATCGCGACTTTGATCGGGGCCTTCTCCAGATAAGCGCGGTGAAGCGCGATGTTCGCCTCGCGCAACGCCAGCGCGTCCGGCTTATCGGTGCAATATATGATCCAGTGCATCATCGACTCCTCAGGTTTATCCGTGCACGATTACTGCGCGGTCGCATCGGCCCAGGCCGGGCACGTCAGCTTGTCGGGTGCGATATCGAACTGCTGGTAGTTGGCCGCCGTGACGACCTCCGTCTTCAGCGCAATGCTCTTGGGCACCGGTTGTCCCCTTAGCGCCCTCAGGGCGGCCATCACGCCAATGCAGCCTTGCTTGAAGCCGGAATAATCTCCGCTGGCGAGAAGCTTGCCCTGCTTGATCAGGTCCACCGCTTCCTTGCTCGCATTGATGCCCACGACCTTGGCGTGCTGGTTGGCGCCGTCGAGCGCGTCGAGCGCACCAATCGCCATGGCATCGTTGGCGGCGAGAATGCCGTCGACGTTCGTATAGGTCTGGAGCAGATTCTCCATCACCTGAAGCGCCTGCAAGCGCTGATAGTTGGCCGGCTGCGAGCTCAACACCTTGATTCCCGGCGCCTCCTTCAAGGCGTCGTGAAAGCCGCGCATACGCTCGTCTGACGTCGATGTCCCCCGGACGCCTTCAAGAATGATGATGTTGCCCTTGCCGTTCATTGCCTTGAACAGATAGCGCGCCGTCTGCAGGCCGATCTGGTAATCGCTGGCACCCACGAAGGAAACGAAATCTCCCGATTGCGCCTTATCGACGATATTGACGGTCGGAATCTTCGCTGCATTCAGCTTGGCGATCCCCGGCCCCATCGCCTTGAAGTCCACCGGGATAAACACCACTGCGCTCGGCCGCTTGACGATCACGTCGTCAATCTGGCTCATCTGCTCGGGAATGCTGTCCGCTTTGGTCGGTACGTAGTTGATGGCATTCGCATGCATCTGTTTGGCCGCATCCTGCGCGCCAAGCCGCACGCTCTGGAAATACGGATTCGTCAGGTTTTTGGTGAACACGGCGATATTCTCGCCGTCGGCGTGGGCAAGCGGTGCCAATCCACACAACGCGGCGAAAAGAACGGTCCTGATAGCAAGCTTGTTCATGTCTGTCTCCATGGTTCTCGTTGAAAATTTCCGCTTCAAGCAGCCGGGGCGAGCGCTTTAATGAACGCTTTGCAGCACCTTCTCGGCAGCGTGCTCCGCGACCATCAGGGTCGGCAGATTCGTATTGGCGCTGGGAATCACGGGCATCACCGAAGCATCGACGACGTACAGGTTCTCCAGCCCGATGACACGGTAGCCCGCATCCACCACAGCCTTTTCATCACTGTGGCTGCCCATCGCACAGGTGCCAACCGGATGCCCCATTGGCGCGATCGCCGCCAATAGCTCACGGTCGGTGATGCCCGTGCTGCCATGGCGCTCGGAGAGCGGCCGTCCTGTGCCGAACGCGCGGCGCACCGCGAAACGCCGCACCGGACCCGGCGCATTGAGGGCAATGCTCGCACCGGCGGCAAGCGCCGTTCCCGCGAGGCCGGGGCGGTTGAACTGGTTGACGGCCATACCCGCGGGCAGCAGGAACGCCTCGCTGTAGCAGGCGGCCACGCCGGCATGGCGCAGCAGCTCCTCTGCCAGACGCGCGCCTTTGACCACGCGTGGCGCATCCCGCGGATCGTCCAGCATCCGGAAGTCCACGCGCGGGCTCGCGAGCGGATCGTTGCCCGCCAGCGTCACAAAGCCCTTCGAGAACGGGGAGTACAACGCCGAGCCCACCATTGCAACATCGGTCCCGAAGCCGCGTGGACTGACCCGTCCCAGCGTGAACAGCAGCAGATCGCCAGCCGGGCAATCCGGCGCTTTCGAGGAAGCCCGCAGGCCCGCCACCACGAAGCGCCGCAGATGCGAAGCGAGCCGCTTGCCTCGCGGAAGCGTCAGCGCGAAGAACAGATACGAATGGTTCTGCAGATTCCGTCCGACGCCAGATCGCTCGATAAGCGGCGCGATGCCCGCCTCTGCAATCTCCGCTGCTGGCCCCACACCGGAGCGCAGCAGCAGTGCCGGAGAATGGATCGCGCCGGCGGAAACGATCACACGCCGCGCGAGGATCCTGCCCGCGCCGCCATCGCGTACATAGTCGACGCCTGCCACCTTACGCCCGTCGAAAACCAGGCGCGTGACCTGGGTCTGCGCGACGATCGTCAGGTTCTTGCGGTTACGCACCTCGTCCGTCAGATAGCAGCCGGCGCTCGTCGAGCGCACGTTTGCATTGCGGCTGGACGGCATCGCGAAGAAACCATCCCCCGGCGTCTCGTTGATATCGTGGATGTAAGCGAATCCCTGGGCCCGAGCGGCCTCCTTCATGGCCGAGACAAAGGGCGGCCATTCGTCCGCGGGCATCCTGCGGATAGGGCTCGTACCTGTCTGCCCGCCTGCGCGCGATGGATCGTTTTCGATCTTCCGGTAAAGCCGCACCGCCTCTTCCCACGACCATCCCGACGCTCCGGCAGCAACCCAGCGCGAGAAGTCCGACGGCAAGCCTCGCAATGCGAACATCCCCATGATGCTCGAGCCGCCGCCCATGATCCTTGCCTGCGGAAAGGGACGTGGACGCTCACCCGCGACGATGGTGGCCTCAAGGCCCGGCCAAAAGTAAGCGGGGTTCAGCGTCGAGCTGGGAAACGTGTCCTGTATGTCGGCGGGCGTCGATTCCGGCGGCGTATCGACCCCGGCCTCGACCAGCATGACGCTATGCCGGCCGCTCTCCGAGAGGCGCGCGGCGAGCACCGCCCCCGCGGTGCCGCCCCCGACAATCAGAAAGTCCGGTTGCTGCCCTGCGTCAGCATCCCGACCCTGTGCCGGGTCTTGATCCGTCCTCGGCGCATGCATACGTCAAACCCCCATGCCAGCCCACGCGCGCTCCAGAAGCGCGCGCAGTCCTTCCGCGTCGACTGGCCGCGGGTTGTTGTACGGGTTGGCCATCGCATCCTCGACTGCACGCGCGACACCATCCTGCGGCATGCCGATATCGCGCAAGGCGAGCGGGATGTCGCACTGACGCTCAAGCTGCATCAACGCCGCGAGGGCGTCAGCGGAACGCGTGGCGCGGCCAAGCCGCTCCATGGCTTGCGGCACCGCCGGCGCATTGAAGGCCAGCGCGTAGGGCAAAACGATTGCATGCGTTTGCGCATGCGGCAAATCAAACAGTCCGCCCAGCGTGTGGCATAGCTTGTGATGCAGCCCCATGGACGAGGCGCCGAGACAGCATGCGCATAACCACGCGCCATACAGCAGTTCGCCGCGCGCATCCGGATTGCCGGGTTCGCGCAGCACGTCGGGAAGCGCATCGAAAACTGCGCGCACGCCCTCTTCTGCCATCAGCGAGACGATCGGATTGCCGTCCGGTGCATAGAGCGCCTCCACTGCGTGAGCAACCGCGTTGAGCGCGGAAAGCGCCGACATGGTGGGCGGCAAGGTCAACGTGAGGTCCACGTCGTACACCACCACTTCCGGCTGGATCTTCGGGCCACGCTGGGTCGTTTTCCGGCCACCCCGGGTTTCGCCGAGGATCGGCGTCATCTCTGAACCCGCATAGGTGGTCGGCAGGACGATCTGCGGCAGGTCGGTGCGCAGCGCGATCGCCTTGCCCAGTCCCGTCGTCGAGCCGCCGCCGACCGCCACCACGCCATCCACGCCCAGCGTGCCGGCAACCTCCAGTGCACGCTCGGTGACGTCTACCGGGGTATGCATGGTGGCGTCCGAAAAGATCCCTGCCGCACGCGCTCCAAGCAGCTCACGCACGCGCTCGGCAAGCGCGGTCTGCTCCGGCGTCGAAAGGATCAACAGCCGCTGCAAGCCGAGGCGCTCGGCTTCTTCGGCGAGTTTTCCGCTGGTTCCCCGGCCAAATATGACCCGGGAAGGCAGCCCCTGGTAAATGAACGCGTGCGACATGGACTTGAGCCTCGTTGAGTGGGGACGAATGGCCGTTACAGCAGCGTGCAGACGTCGTCGAACGGCAGGCGCGGCAGACGCCCAAGAACCTTGCCCGAGTCGCCATAGCCGAGGTTGCACAGGAAGTTGACGGCGACGTCGCCTTCAGGGAAAAACTCGTCGTTGACTTTCTTCGCGTCGAACCCGGACATCGGTCCACAGTCAAGCCCAAGCGCCCGTGCGGCGATGATCAGATAAGCGCCCTGCAGGCTGCCGTTGCGAAAGGCGGTGCTCTCGATCAGCTCCGGCTTGCCATCGAAGATCGCGCGTGCGTCGGCCTTATGCGGAAAAAGCGTCGGCAACTGATCGTGAAAGCGCCGGTCGTAGCCGACAATGACACACACAGGCGCCCGCTGCGTTTTTTCGACATTGGCCGGAGCCAATGCAGGCAACAGGCGTGCCTTCGCCTCAGGCGTGCGTAAAAAAACGAAGCGCGCTGGACACGTGTTCATGCTCGTCGGACCGTACTTCAGCAGGTCGTAGAGTTCCTGCAATTGCGCATCGGTGACGGGCTTGTCAAGCCAGCCGTTCTGGGTGCGCGCAGAACGGAACACCAGGTCGAGTGCTTCCGGGGCCAGCTTGCTTTCAGTGGTAGTCATGATGCGATCCATCCAGTTCCAGGTTTCAATCAAGGTAAAGTTCGGGCAAGGCTCACAAGCGGCGTTGTGCCCGCTTCCTGTCGTTGGCGCGCATGCCGGCCGCCGTCTCGAGCCAGGGAATCACCGCGGTCGCACCGTGCTCCGCCGCTCCGCTGGCGACCGCACCCAGATACATCTGGTGCGCGATTCCAGTGAGAGTCAACACCACGCCCGTCGACTTTCCCTGAGCCAGCGCTGCTTCGAGCCGTTCGACCAGGATTGCGCATGTGAGGGGAGAATCGTAGTCGTGCTGCGCAACACGCGCTGCGTGCTCCTTGATCAACGGTGAAGCGATCGCACTGGTCTCCATGACCTGAACCATCTCGCTCCAGTCCAGCCCCACCGCCTCGCCGAACACCAATGCCTCCGCCCACATTCCGAGCGAGACGCCCGTCATCACATCAAGCACGCGCGTCATCGCACGGGCTTCTTCGCTTTCGCCAAGAAAGACGATCTTCCCGGCCAGTCCTTCCAGCAGGAAGCGCGCGGCTTCGTATGCGTCATGTCTGCCACTCACCATCGCCGTATGAACCGGCGTGCCGCTCTCGCCCGGTCCCTGCGTCAACGGTGCGCGCACATACAGTGCCCCGGCCGCTTCGGCAGCTTTCGCGATCTGCGCTGAGAGGCCTTCGCTGATCCAGGTGATGTCCACATACAGCAGGCCCGCGCGCTTCTCGCTAAACAGCCCGCCGCGGCCCAGTACCCGTTCACGGAGTTCTGCTTCGCTTGCGCAAGCGCTGATTACCGCCTGTGCGTCATCGATCGGGCCGCCGTGCACAAGCCCCGTGCGTTCCTGAAGGTGTTGAGACAGCCGTTCCTTGACCGGCTCACAGGCGGCATTGCCGAGCCATACCACGTGTTGCATGTGCTTCATCTAGTTCCCCATTCGGTTTGTCGCGGGTCTGCCTCTGTACCGCGCTAGGCTCGTGCTTCCTGCCGCTGACGGCTCACGGAGTCCACCAGCACCGCCACGATGATGATTGCGCCCGTGACAAACGGTTGCCAGTTCGCATCCACATTCAGAAGGTTCAGGCCGTTCAGGACCAGCGTCAGGATCAGTGCGCCGATCAGGGTTCCATACGGACTCCCCACGCCACCGAACAGCGACGTTCCACCGATCAGCACGGCCGCGATGGCAGGCAGCGTCAACGGCTCGCCGATATCCCCTTCCGCGGAATTGAGCCGCGCAAGAAACACGAGGCTGCCCAGACCCGCCATCAGACCGCTCAACGCATACACGAGCACGAGCCGCCGTTTGACCGGCACACCGGAGAAGCGCGCGGCGACCGGATTCGAACCGATCGCGTACACCTGTTGCCCCCATGTCGTACGGCCGACAAAGAGCGCGGCGAGCGCAAGGAAGATCAGCATCAGATAGACCGGTACGGGAATCGAAAACAGATAGCCGCTTCCGAGCTGGCGAAAGCCATGCGGAAACCCGTAGATGGTGTTGCCGCCCATGTAGTAATACGTAAAGCCGTTGATCAGCCACATCATTCCGTAGGTTGCGATAAACGACGGCATCCGTAGCGCAGCGACCAGCAGACCGTTCACGAGACCGATCATCGTTCCACAGGCCAGCGCGATCGCCGCGCCTTCGAGCGCCGAGCCGCTTGCCTTGATTGCGGTCCCGGCAAGGCACGCCGACAGCGCCACGTTGGCGCCGATCGAGAGATCGATACCCGCGGTCAGCACGACCAGAGTCAATCCCGACGCCATCAGGAACAGCAGGCTCGTCTGGCGCAGGACGTTGAGCAGATTGCCGGTGGTCAGAAACGCATCGGTTGCGAGAGACAGCGCGAGGCCCACCACGAAGACCGCTGCGAGACGCGAAACCAGCTTCGACACGTTCTCGGTGGGCCGCAGTGCTTTGGGGAAATTGAGCGAGTTCATGATTGCGTCTTCCATCCTTCAACGAAGAGAGCGAGCAGCACAAGCACGCCGATACACGACACCTGCACGGACGACGGCACACCCACCAGATCGAGACCATTTCTGAGCATGCCGATGGTCAACACACCGAGCAGCGTGCCGGGCAGACCGCCCTTGCCTTTTTCAAACGACGTTCCGCCGACGATCACCGCTGCGATCGCATCGAATTCGAGGCCAAGCGACGCCGTTGGGTGCGCCGTGCTCATGCGTGCGGTCAGCAACACGGCGCCGATGCCGAACATTGCGCCAGCGAAGGTGTAGACGCCGATCAACCACACCCGCACCGAGATACCCGCAAAACGCAGCGCCTCGGGGTTGCCGCCTATTGCTCTCGCGTAGATCCCTACGCGGCTCCGGTACATCAAAACGTGATTGAGCAGATACGCGCCGGCGGCAAAGATCAAAGGCGCGGGTATCCCGAGGATGGAGCCGTTGTAGAGCGCAGGAATGGTTGTGCCGATGTCCGTGATGCTCTGGCCGCCACTCAGGATCAGCGCGAGACCTTGCGCCATGCCCATGGTCCCCAGCGTCACCACAAACGGAGGCAGCCTGAGCCAGGAGATGAGGGTGCCGTTGACCAGACCAAACAGTGCGCCGACGCCGATGGCCGTCACGATGCCGACGGCGCTGCTCGCGCCGGCCTGCATCACGCAGCCGAGCGCCACGCTACTCGCAGCGGCCACCGCACCCGCCGACACATCGATGCCCTCGGTCAGGATCACGAAGGTCATGGGCAACGCAATGATCAGCAGGATCGACGATTGCGAGCCGATATTGACGAGATTCGCCATGTCGACGAACTGGCGGTTCAGCGCCGTGAAGACCACGATGACGAGCGCCATCATCCATGCGACCCCTGGCACCTGCGCGGGTATGCGCGTCCAGTTCACCGCTTGAGTCATTCCCTGAACGTTACGCATCATGCATCCCCAAGGCTAGAAGGTTCTCTTCGGAAAGCTGATCGCGGCTCAGTTGCCCCGCCACCCGGCCTTCCCTCATGACGTACGCGCGATCGCAGACGTGAACGATTTCCGGCAACTCGGAACTGATCAACAGCACCGCAGCGCCCTCTTCGACAAGACGCCCGATCAGCGCGAAGATTTCGGCCTTGGCGCCGACGTCGATCCCGCGTGTCGGCTCGTCGAAAATGAACAGCCTCGTGCCTGTGGCGAGCCATTTGCCGATCACGATCTTCTGCTGGTTGCCGCCGCTCAGGACGGCTGTGCGACGATTGATGGTGGGCGTTGCGATGCGCAGTTCGGCCACCATGTCGCGTGCGACCTGCCGGGCGAGACGGGGGCGAAACCAGCCGCCGGGAAAGCGCTTTGCCAGGCCGGACAACATCAGGTTGTCGGCGACCGAACGGGTCACCGCGAGGCCCTCGTGTTTCCGGCTTTCGGGAATCAGCGCCATGCCGAGCTTGACCGACTCATGCGGCTCGCCCCGGCGCGGCTGACCGAACACTTCCACTTCACCGGCGCTTACCGGATCGATGCCGAAAGCGGCTCTCGCCACCTCGGAGCGGCCGGAGCCGACCAGACCTGCAAGCCCGACGATCTCGCCCGCACGCACTTCCAGATTCACGTCGCGGATGCCGTTTGGCGACGACACGCCACGCATGACCAGCGCCGGCGCGCCCGGTTGTTCACAGAAGCGCCGCGCATAGGTCAGATCGACGTCGCGGCCCACCATCATGCGCACCAGCTCGGCCGGAGTCGTTTCCGACGGCACCGCGGCGCCGACCATGCGGCCATCGCGCAGCACGGTAATCCGGTCTCCGAGTTCAAACACCTCACTCATCCGGTGCGAGATGTAGACAATGGCCACGCCCTGCGACTGCAGCATACGGATGACCCGGAACAGGTTCTCCGTCTCGCGCTCCGACAACGGCGCGGTCGGTTCGTCCATCACCAGGATGCGCGCGTTCTGCGAGAGCGCCTTGGCGATCTCCACCATTTGCTGCTGCGCCACGCCGAGTTTGTGGACCGGCGTATGGGGATCGCAATCGAAGGCAAGCAGGTCCAGCACCTTCTTCGCTTCTTCGTGCGCTCGCGCGTTGTCGACAGTGCCGGGCAGACGGCCGCGAAACTCGCGGCCGATATAGATGTTTTGCGCGATGTCCAGATGCGGAACCAGCGAGAATTCCTGGTAGATCACGGCGACGCCAAGCGCCTGCGCATCTTTCGGAGACTGGATAACGACCGGTTGCCCGTTATGAAGAAACGCGCCTTCGTCAGCGCGATACACGCCGCTCATCACCTTCATCAGGGTCGACTTGCCGGCGCCGTTCTCGCCGAGCAGCATATGCACTTCGCCGGCGTGCACGGCAAACGTCACGCCATCGAGTGCCCGGACGCCCGGGAACTGCTTGGCGATATTGCGCAACTCCAGCAGGGGGTGAACACTCGCGGCCTCGCCATGGCCGGCGGGCTGCCGGTTTGCGGCACTTGCCCCGCTTCCGCTCGTGGTGCCGTAAGATGCCGCGCTGCGCATTGCAGCGACATTGACAGGGTTCGCGTTCATGCCACCCCCGAAAGCGTCTCGACATGCTTGACGAGAGCAATGTAATCGTCTTCGCCGCCGCCCATCGAAATCAGTCCCTGGAACATGCCGCGCACAGCGGAAGTCAGAGGAAGCGGCACATAGCTTTGCGCCGCGCAATCCAGGATCAGATCGACATCCTTGGTCTGCGTGATGGCGGACATGGTCGAGGTGAAATCGCGCTCTTTCAGCGGCGGCGTCTTGTAGAGCACCATTGGCGAAGCAACCTGACTCGACGCCAGCACCTCCAGCATCTTCGACCAGTCAAGCCCGCTCTTGCGGCCGAGCGTCAGCGCCTCGCCGATCATGCCCGCCGAGACGGAAATCATCAGGTTGACGGCGAGCTTCATGAGCCGCGCCTCCTCCGCCTGCCCAAGATAGAACGCGCGCCGCCCGATTGTGTTGATCAGGGGTAATGCCAGATCGTAGGCGGCTTGCGGACCCGATGCCATTACCGTGAGCGCCGCCGCTGCCGCGACCACGCCGTTGCCGGAGACTGTCGTGCGAAGGTATTGCACACCGCGGGCAAGCGCCGCCTGGGCCACTTCGGCGGACACGGTGGCGGAAACCGTGCTGGTGTCCATCAGGACCGCGCCTCTACGGGCGTTTTCAACCACACCTTCGGCGCCGAGCGCAACGGCCCGGAAAATCCTGTCGTTGGGCAACGAGGTGACGACCACGTCGGATTCGCTTGCGACCTGCGCGACTGAACCGGCTGGCGCCGCCCCCCGGGAGACGATTTCATCCAGGCGATCCTGTACACGATCAAACGCCATCACTTCGTAACCCGCCTTCAGCAGATTCGTACACATCGGCAAACCCATGTTGCCGATTCCAATGAACCCGACACGCAAGGCCGGCTTTGCTTCATTCATGACGTGCTCCCAAAATGACGGCGGAGAAATACGGATGAGGTTCAGTGCGAGCCGAGCAACTGGTTCAGGCCGCCTGCGATGCGTCGTCCGGACGCGTCGAGTTCATCAAGCCGGCGTCCCAGCGCCGCATAGGTGAGCTCACCGTGGCGCTTGCGGTACTCCCCGGCGACCAGCACCGTATCGACATGGGATGGACTGGCCTGCATGACAAGCGCGGCGACGTGGTCGTGCAACGGGCGCATGCCGATCGTGTCCGCGCGCACCAGCACGACATCGGCCTGCTTGCCCGGCGTGAGCGAGCCGATCTCGTCGGCCAGCCCGAGCGCCTGCGCGCCCCGCATCGTGATCCAGCCCAGTGCGTCGTCGCAGGACAGCGTGGAGGTCGGCGGCAATTGGCCATGCAATTCTCTCGACGCGGCGTTATCCAGCGCGCGCTGCGACGCAAGCGCGATGCGGGCGACCGTGAACATGTCTCCGGCAATCGACGATTCGAGATCCACACCGAGCGACGGAGCATGCCCCGCATCGCGCAGACGTCCGGTAATCGGATGCCCGTGCCCCTGCTGCATCTCCGTCTCGGGCGCGAGGGAAAACGTCACGCCGCGCTCGAGCATCATGTGCAGTTGCGTGTCGCTCAGGTTGTTTCCATGAACGACGTTGGTCCGCGAGTCAAGCAGGCCTGCCGCAGCGAGACGCTCCCAGCCGTCAGGTGTTTTGGCCTCGAGGCCTGCGCAATGCATGCTGGCCACCAGTCCATATTCCCGGGCGAGCTGGAAGTCCTGCACCGTCACTTCGTAGGTCGAATAGTGCGGCCCCAGAATGGCCATGCCCAGCGTGACCAACGCATCGCGATTCTCGAAGCGGCTCTTCAGCAGGCGCTCGATTTCTTCCCGCGGATGTGGAATTTCGCTGAAATGTTTCTGGCCGGGTTTTGGGTCCGGCTTCGGAGAACCATGAAAAAACACGCTGCGGATGCCCGATTCAATCAGACCGTCGATAGCGCGATCAGTGTGAGCGGGTGTCGGGTTGTTGTGACACCAGTCTCCCAGCGTCGTCGTGCCGGAATTGAGCTGGTTCAGCGCGCCGACCAGGGTGCCGATATGAAGATCGTCCGGCGAAAACAGGGTTGCCAGGCCCGCGTGCACGCTGCGGAAGTATTGCGGCAAGGTCCAGTTCGCCGCGATCCCCCTCAGTGCGGTCTGCCACGTGTGCATGTGTGCATTCACCAGACCCGGGATGACGATACATCCCGTGGCATCGATCACTTCCGCGTCGGATGCCTCCAGTCCGGCGGACACATCCTCGATACGCGCGCCGTTGATCAATACATCCAGCAGCCCGGAACCCACGCGCTCGTCCATGGACAGCACGTACCCGCCTTTGATCAGCTTCCGTCTCATCTTTTGTCTCCTCCACCTGCACGCCGCTTATGTCCGGCTCGCTTCACGCCACTGCGCAAACCGCCAGCGACGTAACCGGGTAATCGACCTGGTGTCTCGCGATCCGCAAATGGCCCAGTTCTTCCCTGACGCGCAGATGCTCGGCATGCTGCGCATACGCTGCCAGCGACTCGTGCGAATCGAACTCCGAATACAGCACGACGTCGCACGCATAATCGACGCGGCTGACGTCCACACCGACCTCCATGCACAGCAGGCCGGGGATTTTCCCCATCAGCCCTTCAAACGCAGTCTTGAGGCGCAATGCCACGTCGGCTTTGTCCTCCGGCGTGTCGCCTTTCACATTCCACATCACGATGTGCTTGATCATCGGATCACTCTGGTCTTGAAGGTGAAAATACGCCTGGCCTGTGCGCCGGTTGCCGGTTGCCGGTTGCCGGACAAAGGGCATACCGGCTCTTGCCGGCACATGGCGGCACTAGCCGGCACCTAGCGGCTGCGCGGACGTCCGGCATCCAGCCGGTTAAGAACAAACGTGAAATCGAGTGTGCTAAACGGGCTGTCCTGATCGCTTCCGTCGGGCGCCCTGCCCGATTCGTGGCGCTCCCAGTTGGCGATCAGCGACGAGCGCACACCGAACACGGCGTCAGAGTCGAGATACTTGTCGCCGGACCTGAACACATGCGTAATAAGCCGCTCATAGCCCGGTGCGTCGATCATGAAATGGAGGTGTGCGGGTCGCCACGGATGGCGGCCCAGCGCCGCGAGCATGCGCCCGACCGGCCCGTCGTGCGGGATCGGGTACGACTCCGCGGTGATCGAGCGGAAATGGAACGATCCATCCGCGAGACTGCGCAACGTGCCGCGTCCGTGGGCGCCCGCCGCCTCGGCGTACTGGACATCGTAGAAGCCATCCGAATCCGCCTGCCAGACGTCGATGCGTGCGTTCGCAATGACTTCGCCTTCCAGACCCGTGACTCTTCCGGTCACGAAGCACGGCTCGCCCTTCGCGCCATTGCCTACGTCGTCGCCGTTTTCATATTGCGGCGCGTCATCGACAAAGAACGGGCCAAACACAGTGGACTCGGTGCAGCCTCGCGGTTTGCGATTGTTCAGGGCGGTCACCAGCATCGACAGCCCCAGGGTGTCCGAAAGGAGAATGAATTCCTGCCGCTTGTCGTCGGTGATGTGTCCGACGTCGGTCAGGAACTGGATCCCCTGGAACCACTCTTCTTCGGACAATTGAACGTCGCGGGCGAACGCATGCAGATGCTGTACGACGCTGGTCATGATCTGCTTCAGGCGCGGATTCTGGGCCTCGGCGTGGCGGGCCAGCACGATCTGTGTGATCGTGTCCTCATCGACATTGCGCATAACGTCTCCAATGTGGGGCTGCTTTGGATCAAAATATAGTCGACCGATGGATGGTGAAAAAGTCTCGTAGCGGGAAACACAATCCCTCACAGCGGGAAACAGGAGACATCAGTGGATAAATGGGTGGAAGTTCAGCTGTTCGTGCAGACAGCCGAACGGGGCAGCATTTCGAAAGCCGCGGAGGCATTGGGCCTTTCGACCTCAGCGGCCGGACGCCATCTGGCGAACCTCGAACAGCGGCTGGGAGCCCGGCTGGTCGAGCGCAACACAAGGCGGCTGTTTCTGACCGAGGTGGGCGACGAGTTTTACCGGCGCTGCCGCAACATTACGTTCGAAATGGAGGAAGCCGAGGCGCTCGTGAGCTCGGCGCTGCTAAGCCCGATGGGAACGTTGCGGATAACCGCCTCCGTTTCGTTTTGCTCGCAGATCATTGCCCCGCTGCTGCCGGAGTTCTCCGCACGTTATCCGAAGCTCAGTGTGGCCATGACGGCGGCCAACCGCTACTTCGATCTCATCGAGAGCGGCATCGACCTTGCCATCCGCACGCGCGAGCACGAAGCCGACTCCGGGCTCGTGATCCGCCGCATCGCCGAAACGCGCCGCATTCTTGCGGCCTCGCCCGAATATCTTGCCCGCCACGGAACGCCCAGGACACTCGACGAACTGGAAGGCCATCAGTTCCTGATTTATACGCTCGCCAACAATCCTTACGAACTGACGTTTTCGAAGGGCGACGATACCCGCACGGTCAAGATCAATGGCGTCCTGGAATCGAATGAAGGACAGGTGATCTGCAAGGCGGGACTCAGCGGCCTCGGCATCGTGATCCAACCCGTGTACATCATTCACGACGACGTGATCGCCGGCCGGCTCGTGCCGATTGTCGACGACTGGGACTTGCCGAGACTGAAGATCAACCTGGCCTATCAAAACCGCAAGTACATCTCCTCCAAGGTGCGCGCCTTTGCGGATTTCCTGATCGAGCATTTCGGCTCGATGGAATATGAACGCAGGTGGACCCAACGGTGGCCGCAAACCAAGGGGGAGAAGGCCGCGAATCGCTCGTGAGGCAGGCGAAAACTCCGTTCGTGCCGTACTGCCGGGGCAAGCCCGTCTGGTAACATGCCAATGCAGGCGGCGCGGCAATCGAATCGGCACTCACCGGCCGCCGCCTGAACCGGATCATCGCCAGCCGCTCACTCACGACATGTCAAAGCCCTCCACCGCGCGCGGTAACGGCCGCATCACCATTCGCGACGTCGCACTGCACGCCGCGGTGAATCCCTCGACGGTTTCGCGTGCCTTGAACCCGTCCACCCGGCATCTGATCGGCGACGAAGTGGTGCGTCGTGTGATGGCCTCCGCCAAGGCACTGGGGTATCGGCAGAACAAACTCGCTGCTGCGCTGCGCGGCGGCCAGTCCCACGTGATCGGCGTGTGCCTGCCGGATATCGAGAATCCGGTGTTTCCACCGATCGTTCGCGGTATCGAAGAGCAGATGAGCGCCGAGGGATACGGCGTATTGATCGCAAACGTGGCGGGCACGGCCAAGGAGCAGGAAAAATTGCTCGAGCAGATGCTCGAACGCCGCGTCGACGGGCTGATCCTCGCTACTGCGGTGCGCAACGACCCGCTCGTACGCCGCACACTCCTGCAACGCACGCCGGTGGTTCTGGTCAATCGTGCGCTGGAAGCAGGTCAGGTTCCGGAAGTAGTGAACGACGATCTGCTCTCGCTTCAGCTCGCGGTCGATCACCTCGTCTCCCTCGGACACAAGCAGATTGCCCATCTGGCAGGACCGTCCAGGCTCGCCACCGGGCACGCACGCATTGTCGGCTTTGAAATCGCCATGAAGCAGCACGGGCTCGATCCGGCCGTGATCGTCGAGGCGAGCGAATTTACGCGGGAAGCCGGCAGGCAGGCATGCGAAACCCTGCTGCGCGAGCACAGGGGCATTACGGCCATCGTCGCCGGCAACGACCTGATTGCGCTAGGCTGCTACGACACCTTCGCGGAAGCGGCCATACGGTGCCCCGCCGACATCTCGCTGGTCGGCCATAACGACATGCCGCTGTTCGACATGCTGAGCCCGCCGCTCACCACAATCCGTATCCAGCATCGCGAAATGGGACGGCACGCGGCGCGCCTGCTGCTCAACATGATCAACGCGCCGGATTCGCCCCCGTTGCGCATCACCCTACCCCCGCAGTTGATCCTGCGCGGGTCGACGGACGTGCCGCGCAAGGTCAGGCCCGGCGCCCAGCACCGCACAACGCAGCGCTAGCGTTTGAGCGTCGCCCAAAACCCTGTTGCAAGGTCTGTGCGCGCCCAGCGCGGCATCAGACTCTTGCCCGGTTGAACAAGTATCCCTTGCCCTGCTCAGTATTTATCCTGGCGCCTGCGCTCAGTAGACTGCGCCCTTCAGCCTTGTGACTGCACAAGCTTCTGATGGGACTTTCTAAATACAAAGGTAGGGCTTGCGCCATGAAGTCAATCATCCACGCCGCCACCGTAGCGGCGCTGTTCTGTGCTCCGGTGTTCGCGCTTGCGCAGACAGATGCGCCCGTTACGCGGGCAGAAGTCAAAGGCGAACTGACGCAACTCGAGCAGGCCGGCTACTCACCGAGCAATGACGAGACGGACTACCCGGCGAATCTCCAGGCAGGCCAGAGCGTCAATGCCGGCGGATACGGCGGCAGTCTGCCCCATTCCACTGAAACCGGCGCGCGCTTGCCTCTGCCGGGCGACCGCAACTCGATCTACTTCGGCGACTAAGCCCTGTTCCTTCGCGCCGTTAAAGAAGGCGGGCGCCCCCGGCCTGGCGGCGCCCAGGTCTGCTCACGCTTCGCGGGCAGCGAGGCCTGCCGTGCTCACGGCCCGATCTCGCCCACCTCGAGGCGGCTGGTAACGCTCGTGACCCCTGGCACCGCCTTCGCGTGCTGGACAGCAACGTCCACCTGAGCCGCTTGCGGAACCGAACCCGCCAGCGTCACGCTGCCGTCGTTGGCAACGATTGCGATACGCGTCGCGTCAAGCCCTTTCACATGCTCAATGGCCTTGCGCACTGCACGCGCGAGCTTGCGGTCTGCAGCCTTCATGGCCTTGCGGCTCGAGGGCGGCGCGCTGGCCGGCGCCGCTGACGGCGACGCTGCTGCGGCAGCCCCGCTCGACGCATCATTCTGGGCATAGGCAGATGGGTTAAGCGCCGCAACCGTCACGACCGCTGCCAGCAATAACACTTTCTGATTCATCGTTTTCTCCGTTTCATAGCTTGTGGGTTGGTTCGCGGCGTCGCTTAGAAGCGGTGTGCAATACCCAACGTATCGACGACCTGCTGCTTCGACGCGGACGGCGTCAATCCATTGATCGAGGCGACCGCGGGCTGGTTAAACGAATCGACCCCGGCTGCGCGTTGCCAGGCGGCGACCATGTAGAGATCGGTTCGCTTCGACAGGGCGTAGTGGACACCCGCGTTGACCTGGTTGTAGTGCGCCCGGTTGCCTACAGGCCCGCTTCCCTCCGTATAGGAATACGAGGCGCCCAGCGACAGCGGCGCGCTCACCTGGTACGACACATTGGCTTCAGCTACGTTGAACATTGCGCTGCCCGTGTAGCCTAGCGGGTCGGGTCCCGCATTCGAGCCAAGCCCGACGAAGCGTGTGTTTGTGTAGACGACACCCACGGTCGCCCGCGCAAACGTATACGATGCGCCGCCGCCAAAGATCTGCTCACGGTGCGCCGAGGCGTATCCGGCCATGACCGGATTTTTCTCAGGTGTCGTCGCTGAACCGAGCGTGCCAATGTTGTTGGTCGTTGCGCCGCCTGCGTTCGGCTGCGACCCCCACATCGACAGGTTGGGGTCGAAGGCATTCAGATAACCGATGGCAATGCGCAGGGGTCCGCCGGTATACCCCGCTCCGAACGTCACGATCTGGCTGCGCGATACATCGCCCGCCACGCCGCCAAACGAGTACAGCACATTCGCCGACAAGCCGTTCCATGTCGGGGTCGCGTATTTGACCGCATTGTTTTGCCGGTTCGTCAGCCCGAGGTTGTCTATGTCGTCGGGTTGAGCCGTGATATAGCCGCCCCACTGCACAATCGACGTCAACGGCGACACGTAGTCGATCATCGACGAGTATTGCCGGCCCAACGTAACGGTTCCCAACCCGCTGTTCGAGAGACCGACATAGGCCTGACGCCCGAAAAGCAGGCCGCCTTGCCCGAGGGCGCCGGTGTTCGCCGCGAATCCGTTTTCCAGCACAAACAAGGCGCTGGAGCCGCCGCCGAGATCCTCATTCCCCTTGAAACCCACCCGGCTTCCCGCGTATGCCGTCGTGGAGGCGTCGATCATCGCGTATTGTTGCGCGCCTCGCAGCCCCCCTGCGGATCGTCCGACCTGCGCGTTGTTGACAAACACCAGCGCCGGGTCGACCACGCCGTATAGCGTGACACTGCTCTGCGCCGAGGCCACCGACGAAATGCCAACACTCGCCAGCAGTAGCGTGATTCTCGTCTTTTTCATCGCTCGTCTCCATAAATAGTACTACTTATTAGTTTATTGACTATCCGATCACTTGATGCCGCGTGGTGGAACACACATCTCAGGTGCAGATTACCGGTCGCCACCTGCGCGGGAATGACACCTATTTATGCATTCGATTGCATACTATTGTCTAAAAATGACGCTGTCAAACGCATCAGCGATGATGCTGCACAGAAAGCAGGAAATCGAACAACATGACTCCACTAACTGTTTTTGCGCCAAATACTGCCTCAAATCCGTTTCACGGCGCCTGATTCAGGGTTTTCCATGCTTACCCGATGCAGTTTTGCGTGCGAGTATTTTCCGCACTTTTTATGCATTCGTTTGCATTAATTTGCATTGATCGAATCGAAAACTGACCCGATTTGATCGCCGACAAACCGGAGGAAAGATTGACCCGCTCGACTGAAGCACTACGGCGCCGGTGGTATCAAGGGCGCACACTCTGGATCGGATTGGCTGTGATACTTGGCATTGCCGCGGGGCACTTCTTCCCGTCCCTTGGAACGGCTCTCAAGCCGCTCGCCGATATCTTCGTGAGCCTGATCAGGATGGTGATCGGGCCTATTGTGTTCCTCACCATCGTCACCGGCATTTCCAGTGCAGGAGACCTGAAAAGGGCCGGGCGTATTGGCGTTTCCGCGCTGGCTTATTTTGAAGTGCTCACCACGTTCGCGCTGGCATTGGGTCTGTTTGTTGCAAACGTGCTCAGACCTGGCGACGGAGTAGCCGTACCGGGCGCTGCCCTTTCCGCCCACGCCACCGCCGCTGCCGCGGGGAGCGACTCCCCCGGCGCCTCCGTCGTGAAAGCGCTCGTCGATATTTTTCCCGACAACGCGATGAAGGCGTTTGCCAACGGAAACCTGCTGCAGATCATCGTTTTCTCGATTCTCTTCGGCTGCGCCCTGTCGATGATGCGAGACCGCGGCAAGCCAATCGAAGATTTCTTCGAACGCCTCAGCGGCGTGATGTTCAATATTGTCAGAATCATCATGGTCTACGCGCCCATTGCCGCGTTTGCGGCGATGGCTTTCAGCATCGGCAAGTACGGACTCGGGTCGCTGGTCGCGCTGGGCAAACTCGTCGGCTACGTCTACGGCACCATGGGAGTCTTCGTTTTCGTTGTGCTCGGCGCCATTACGCGTCTTACCGGCCTGAGCCTCTGGAGGCTGTTGCGCTACTTCAAGGAGGAAATCATGCTGACCATCGGCACGTCGTCCAGCGAAACGGCGTTGCCCGCGGCCATGGCGAAGCTGGAGCTTCTCGGCTGTTCAAAACGCGTGGTCGGACTGGTGATGCCGACAGGGTATTCGTTCAATCAGGACGGATCTTCCATCTACCTTTCGATGTGCGTGGTTTTCATCGCACAGGTGTATGGCGTTCATTTCAGCCTGTCACAGCAGATCGGCATTCTGGTGCTTCTGATGCTGACTTCGAAAGGGGTTGCCGGCGTCACGGGCAGCGCCTTCGTCGTCCTGTCGGCCACCATTACCGCTACGCACATCGTGCCCGTTGAAGGCATCGCACTACTGCTTGCGGTAGAACGCTTCATGTCCATGGGACGCGCCACGTTGACGCTGATCGGCAATATCGTCGCCACCGTCGTGATCGGCAAATCGGTGCGCGAGTTTAACGCCGCCACCGCGCTGGAATGCTACCGCACACACTTCGACGATTCCACCGTGAGAATCTGAGCCGCGCATGCAGTCGCGTGACCGCGGCTAACCTTGCGGTTAACCTCACCGTTAGCCCCGCAGTTAACCCATTACCGCTGTCACTCGCAAATGCTAGAACGAGGTCAAAATGCCAATCCGGGAGAGCAACTGGTTCTTGCTGCTCGACTCGCTATCCGCGGCAGGCAGACCGTTAATCCACGCGCCCGCCGAATCGCTATTGCTGCGCTGATAGATCGCTTCCGCATAGAGCTTGGTTCGACGCGACAACGCGTACGAAACAGTGGCCGCAAACTGGTTTGCGGCCGTATCCCCCACGGCCTGGTTGCCTTTAATATACGTGTAGTCCAGTGCGCCCGACCACGGCCCAGACAAGGTGCCGCTTGCGCCCGCCTTGTAGACGTTCACCGCACCGCCCGTGAGGGTGTTCTGGGTGCGGGTGAAAAGCATCGTCCCGAGCACCCTGGAAAACTGATAGCGCACGCCGGCACCCCACGTGCGCACCCCTTCGTGCCCGTCGTCCAGTTCGGGATATTTGACATCGACGTACGCCAGCCCCAAAGCGAATGGACCCGCATGGTAATTCGCGCCAAAGCTCATCGTCGCGTCCTGCGAAATGGCGCCGGCTACGTTTCCAAAACCATAGAGGCCGCCCGCCGAAAATCCCGCAAACTCCGGGCTTTGATATTTGACCGAATTCGAAACGCGCTCCGTACCCCCCATGCGATCGAAGTCGAAAGCGCCCGTTGGGTTTTCCGGAATGGCCAGTCTGGCAAACGGGCCCTGTCTGAAGTCATACAGGCCACCGTATGAAAACGCATCGTCGAATCCCCGGGCAGACAGTGAGTCCGTCATGAAATCGTACTGGGTTCCGAGCGTCAACGTTCCATACTGCCCGCTGGACAGGCCAACCAGCGCCGTCCTGTTGAACAGTTCGTTCGAAGCGGGAACCGTTGTGCCGTCACCCACATTGAACTGGGAAGTCAACTCGAAGATCGCGCGGGTGTCGGCACCCAGATCCTCCTGGCCACGGATGGAAAAAGTGCTGGGTGCGGCGATACCGCTATCGAAGAATGCCGTCGAACTGCCATGCTCGTTGCTGACGTAGGTCACACCGGCGTCGATTCTGCCGCTGAACTCAACGCCACCGTCCGCCCAGGCCAGGCTGCTCATCCCACAGAGAATTGCGGTTGCACACACTCGATACATTTTCCGGCCTTCCGATAGATTCGGGTTACAGAAAACCTCAGTGTGATCGAACCTTGGTTCGACGCTTCGAGGCACTTAAGGGTGCGACTATAGGTTTCATCGAAGACCACAGTGCGACAACCGCTTTCGAATTTCGGTCAAATCGCGAGAACCCGTTGCCTCGCTCGCCCTCACCCCTCGTCATTCTCGACACTACGCAGCTTTTGCTCGCGTGGTGAATAGCCCAGCCGCGAGCGAAAGAACGTCGAGAACGCGCTCGCCCCATACCCCAGCCTCGTGGCGACCTCAGACACTGAAGTGCCGTTATCGAGCGCGCAAAATGCCGCGGCGATCTGAACATTGCGGCGCCATCTGGCCGCACTGGTCCCGAGTTCATCCCTGAAGATTCTTGCGAGAGTCCGAACCGTGACCTCCAGCGCTGCTGCCGCCTTCTCCAGCTGGCCGTCCTTGTTGGGGTTGCGCAGCACCGCTTCGCAAACCCTGCACAGGCGGCTGTCATAAGCAGGCAACCTGACCACAAGCGCATCGGGGACTTCGGGCGCCGCGGCGATCGCCGCCGCTAGAGGGGCCGCAATGTCGTGATCCACCGGGGCAGCCTCCCCGCTTCCTTTGAGCCTGGTCAGCCTCGCGCAAAGCTCGGTGGAACTTCGCAGGACGGTAACTTCAGACGAAAGATTCGCACTCTGGCCATCCGTTGCAGCCACTTCGATCAGCTCGGCCTCCATCACCGGATAACCCAGGCAAACGACGCCGGGTGGCAACCAGATGCCCCATTGCCTGCTCAGACAGTACGCATGCCGGCCCACCCTCACCCACACACCGCCTTGTGAGACGTATATGAAGCGGCCACCGTGCCGGATCGCGCTATCCTGTTCCCCCAGGATGAGCAATACCGATCCGGTCCGTATCGAAAACGGTCGGGACGCCGTCTCGTCAAAAGGTGCTGGAAATTGCATGTGGACTGATTTCCGTTGACCGATCAGCCTTGAGGGAAAGGCATAGCCAGCAGGATTGCGGCACGGGTTTCGGTGCGGTTCTCCAGTTTGCGCCGCTCGCCAGGTGCAAGCCGGCATGAATCGTGCCGATTCAGCTCGGCTTCGCCTCCCTCCGTTACCACGGTCACCACGCCCTCAAGCACAACGTAGTGCTTTTCCACCGGCGAAGCGTCCAACGACGTATGGCCACCGGGTTCGATGATCGAAACACCCATCCATAGGGCTTGTGCCGGACCTGCTTCGTGCCCCTGCAGCCGCAGGCATCGCATCATGAAATGGTTAGGCGGGAAATACTCGGGTGCTTCTGAGAATCGGGTCACATTCACGTTTCGTCTCCCTATCTTTGCGGCGCTCGACGCGCAGCATCCTCGTCATGGAGTTCCCCCTAACCGCTCGCCGGCTCCGTGAAGGGTGCGCAGTCGGGGGAAGCACATCGCAGCAAGGCAACGGCAAAGTAATCGCAAAGCAATGGCAAAGCAATGGCAAAGCAATGGCAAAGCGCTTGCACATTTTATGCAATCGATTGCTCTATTCTACCAACTTACTCAGCCCAACTTCCCATCAGCAGGATCGATATCCTGCTTAATTCATTCTTGCCTGTGCGAAAACAGATTTGGCATGTATCTTGCAATCGGTTGCACGGCGCAGCCTCTGGTCAATGGGCAAGATCGATACGCGCGGCAAAACCCTCCGTTCAGTTTAAGGGCCCTCGCACATCGGTTAAATGAGCTACGCCTGAACTGACCGTTTCAGGATTGGCAACGAACCTCACGCGTCCGAGACTGCCATAGCGATCGCAGTCGTTCATACGGATTGACCCATTCTGTCCATAACTCGAAAGCGGCTGTCTGAATGGCGGGACCGCATGACCCTACACTGCCCTCGGTAGATGCAGTAGCAACCCATCGAAAATCAGGAGCAGACAAGATGAAAGCCTTGCAATTCAAATCCTTTGGCAGCCCCGACGTTCTCGAATACGTCGACGTGCCGACGCCGGAGTGCGACAGCGGGAGCGCGGTGGTACAGGTTCGCAGCGCGTCTGTGAACCCCAGCGACGTCAAGAACGTCTCGGGTCATTTCGACCACACGGTCCCCCCGCGCATCCCGGGACGCGATTTCAGCGGTGTAGTCATCGACGGTCCGTCCGAGTGGGTGGGCAAGGATGTCTGGGGTACCGGCGGTGACATCGGCTTCACACGCGATGGCAGTCACGCCGAATTCATCAAGGTGCCCATCGCCGCGCTTGCGCGCAAGCCCAGCACGCTCTCGCACGAAGAAGCCTCTGCTATCGGTGTGAATTTCGTCGTGGCGTGGCTCGGCACGGTGACGTATGCGCAGCTTGCTGAAGGCGAGACAATCGCCGTCATCGGCGCGGGCGGCGGCGTTGGCGGCGCCGTGACGCAGATCGCCAAGGCACGCGGATGCCGGGTGATCGGAATCGACCGCGCGGCACCGGCCGAGGGTTCTCCGGCAGCGGCGCTCATCGATGCCTACGTGCCCTTTGATGACGATACAATCGCCCGTGTGCGCGATTTGACCGGTGGCGTCGATGTCGTCTATGACTCCGTGGGCGGCATCGCATTCGAGACCGCGCTGCAGCTCGTCAAGCGTCGCGGCCGCGTCGTGGAGATCAGCGCAACGGGCAAGCGCCGTGTGGACTTCGACCTGATCGACTTCTATCACAACGAGACGCAGTTGATCGGCGCCGATAGCGCCAAACTCGGCGTGGCCGAGTCGGCACCGCTCATGAGCGCGCTGGTCGAAGGCTTCGAGAACGGCAAGCTGCGTGCGCCGATCATCGCGCATCGCTTCGATCTGGCTCACGGCCAGGATGCATACCGCGCGGTCGCCGCAGGCACTGCCGGTCGCGTGGTCATCAATATGTAATCAGACGTAGAACGCATGGCAGGGGCGAGACATTCCAACACTCGCCCCTGGACCCGCAAAAAGCCGGACGAGATGGTCAGTCTCGTCCGGCTTTTTTCATGGAACAAAAGCGGACCGCCTCAGGAAGAACGCCCCACACCGGCGACCAGAACTGCCGTGAGATTGACGATTCGCCGCACCGTTGCCGTCTCGCTCACGACGTGTACGGGCCTGGCCGCACCGAGCAACATGGGACCAATGCCCACATTCCCACCCGCCGCCGTCTTCAGCAGATTGTATGAAATGTTTGCCGCATCGATATTTGGCATCACGAGCAGATTGGCTTCACCGACCAGCGTGGAATCAGGCAGCAGTTCCTTGCGCAGTTCCGGGTCCAGTGCGAGATCGCCGTGCATCTCTCCGTCCACCTGCAGCTCCGGCGCACGCACCTTCAGAATCTCGAGCAGATCGCGCATCTTTTGCGCTGAGGGTGCCAAGCTCGAGCCGAAGTTGGAGTGCGAGCACAGCGCCACTTTCGGCTCGATGCCAAAACGGCGCACCTCCTCAGCGGCCATGATGGTGATTTCGGCGAGCTGTTCAGGCGTGGGGTCGATATTGACGTGTGTATCCACAAGGAAAATCTGCCGGCCCGGCAAGACGAGCCCGTTCATCGTGGCATAGACGCTGCAACCTTCCCGCTTGCCGATCACCTGGTCGATAAAGTGCAGGTGGCGATGCGTTGTGCTGATCGTCCCGCAAATCATGCCGTCCGCCTCGCCTTTCTTCACCAGCATCGATCCAATCAAGGTGGTGCGGCGGCGCATCTCGAGCTTCGCCATCTGGGGCGAGATGCCTTTGCGCGCCATCGTCTTCGCGTAGGTTTGCCAGAAATCCCGATAGCGTTCGTCGCGATCCGTGTTGACCACCGTATAGTCCTGCCCCGCAACGAGACGCAGACCATAGCGCGCGATGCGTTGTTCAATCACGGCGGGACGTCCCACCAGGATCGGCGTTGCAAGCTTTTCGTCGACCACGATCTGGACGGCGCGCAGAATGCGCTCCTCTTCGCCCTCAGCGAAAACGATCCGCTTGTTTTCCGGCGCGACGCTGTGGGCGAGCTGAAAGATCGGCTTCATGGCCGCGCCGCTGTGGTAGACGAACTGCTGCAGATGCTGCTCGTACGCCACCATGTCCTCGATCGGGCGCGTGGCGACGCCGGACTGCATCGCCGCACGTGCGACGGCCGGTGCGATCCTGACAATCATGCGCGGATCGAACGGCTTGGGAATCAGATATTGCGGGCCGAAGGAAAGATCGCGAATCCCATACGCGGCGGCGACCACGTCGCTCTGCTCCTGACGCGCCAGTTCCGCGATCGCGTTGACTGCCGCGATCTCCATCTCCTTCGTGATACTCGTTGCACCCACATCGAGTGCGCCGCGAAACAGGAATGGGAACACCAGCACATTGTTCACCTGGTTCGGGTAGTCGGTACGGCCGGTGGCAAGCACCGCGTCCGGACGCACTTCGAGCGCCAGTTCCGGGAGGATTTCCGGCGTCGGATTGGCAAGCGCAAGGATCAGCGGCTTGTCGCCCATCCGTTTGACCATGTCCTGTTTCAGGACTCCGCCCGCCGACAACCCGAGGAAAACGTCCGCACCTTCGATGACGTCTCCCAGCGTTCGCGCCTGCGTCTCGCGCGCAAAGCGCTCCTTGTCCGGGTCCATCAGTTCGGAGCGGCCCTTGTAGACCACGCCGGCCAGGTCGGTCACAAAGATATGGTCGAGCCGCATGCCAAAATCAACCAGCAGATTCAGACACGCGAGCGCCGCCGCCCCCGCGCCCGACACGACCATCTTCACTTCGTCGATTTTTTTGCCGACAACCTTCAGACCGTTGATCATCGCGGCAGCCACCACAATGGCTGTGCCATGCTGATCGTCGTGAAAAACCGGAATCTTCATCCGTCTGCGGCACTCACGCTCGACGATAAAGCAATCAGGCGCCTTGATGTCCTCGAGAATCAGACCACCGAATGTCGGTTCAAGGGCGGCAATCACGTTGGCGAGTTTGTGCGGGTCGGATTCGTCCAGCTCGATATCGAACACGTCGATACCCGCAAATTTCTTAAGAAGCACCGCCTTGCCTTCCATCACGGGCTTCGATGCGAGCGGCCCGATATTGCCGAGCCCCAGTACCGCGCTTCCGTTCGACACCACCCCCACGAGGTTGCCTCGCGCCGTAAAACGCGCCGCATTCAGCGGATTTTCTACAATCTCCTCGCATGCGAACGCGACGCCCGGTGAATATGCCAGCGACAGATCACGCTGGTTGATCAGTTGCTTGGTGGGTGTAATCGCGATCTTCCCCGGCGTGGGGAACTCATGATATTCAAGTGCCGCCTCGCGCAACTTCTGCGCCCTTTCTTCACTGCTCCCCATGACCCCTCCAATGTCGTTCTGGCTGACAGTTCTAAAAACGCATCACTACCGGCTTGGAGAAGATGTACCGCTCTCCGAGCGCCACGTAACGTTCCGCGGAGATCACAATGCCCGCGCTCTCCTGCTCCGTGAGATTGCGCAGCAAACGGGCGGGATTGCCCGCCCATAGCTCGCCGGCTCCCACGACCTTGCCGGGGGTAAGAACCGCACCCGCGGCCAGCATGCCGCCGGTACGCACAATCGCACCGTCGAGAACCCTTGCGCCGAACCCGACAAAGCCCCGATCTTCAATCGTGCAGGCGTGAAGGATGGCGCCATGGCCGACCGTCACCTGACTGCCCACGAGGGTCGGCAAGCCGTTGGTGGTGCCGTGCAGGATGCTGCCGTCCTGAATGTTTGTTCTCGGGCCGATCACAATGCGCTGAACGTCCCCCCTCAACACACAGTTGAACCAGATCGACGCCCTCTCGCCAATCTGCACGTCGCCGATAATGGATGTGCCTTGCGCGACGAAAACCGACTTGTGTACTGACGGCGTGCCGAACTGTTTCGGGTCCTGTTGCTCGCTCATTTTTTCAGCCCCAGTTGTTCACGCGCCTCGGCAGCGGTCGCAATCTCGCCACCGAGCGAAAGGACAATCTCGCGCGCCCGCGCCACGAGTACGGCGTTGCTTTCGGCAAGCACTCCCTTGGAAAGATAGATGTTGTCTTCCAGACCGACCCGCACATGCCCACCCGCCAGCCATGCCTGCGCAACGATCGGAAACTCCGCGCGGCCAATCCCGAATGCGGACCATGCGGCGCCATCGGGAAGAAAATCGCGTGCGTACAGCAGCGTTTCCGGTGTCGCCGCAAAGCCGTACTTGACGCCGAGGACGAACGTCCACAGACCGGGGCCGTCCAGCACCCCTTCCTTGATCAGATCCAGCGCCAGATGCAGATCGCCGGAATCGAAGATTTCCAGCTCCGGCTTCACCCCCGCTTCGCGGATCACGTGAGCCATCCGGCGCACGTTCTTCGGCGTGTTGATGACCACATCAGCACCTGAATTCATTGTGTTCAGGTCGAGGCTGCAGATATCCGGGCGTAGCGCTGCGATATGTTCGACGCGTTTTTCCGGTGGCAACAATGTCGTGCCCGGCGCCGCGATCTTTGGGTCCTCGTCCGATGGGATGAAGCGCCCGCCTGGGCCTGTGGTCAGATTAATCACGAGCTCACTATTCACCTCGCGAATCAGCCTGATCACTTCGCGATACAGTTCGAGTTTCATGGACGGCCGCCCCGTCTCGGGGTCACGCACATGAATGTGCGCCACGGCCGCGCCTGCCTGAGCCGCTTCCAGCGCAGCAGTGGCAATCTGCTGTGGCGTGATGGGCAAGCCCGGGTGTTGCTCCGGCTTCGTCAGATTCCCCGTCACCGCGCAGGTGATGATAGTCTTGCGTGCATGCATGATGAGCCTCGATCAGATCAGCCAAGCCGCCGGCCGCCATCGACAACGATGTTCACGCCGGTGCTGAATTTCAGGTGAGTCGCGCATGCCGCGATGGCATCCGCGATGTCGTCGGGCGTACCAATACGCCCGAGTGGAGTGGAGGCCGCAACCTTGTCGTTGAAATCCGCGCCGCGGCCGGGCACGAAGCTCGTGTCGACCACGCCCGGCGACACGTTCAACACGCGGATGCGCGGAGCCAGCGCGCGGCCCAGCGACATGGCCATCACGTCGAGCCCGGCCTTGACGGCGCAGTACGCGATATTGCTGCCAACGCCGGTGGTGCCGGCGATTGAGGAAACGTTCACCACCAGGCCGTCGCCCGATTCGTCGAGCAACGCGCGGAACTCCCGGATCGCGGCAAACTGAGCGCGCCAGTTGACCTTCATGATCTCGTCGATCAACTCGTCGGTCAGTGCATCGAGGTCGGCGTGCTTGACCGGCTTCGTGAAACCCGCCGTGTTCACCAGAATGTCGACGCGTCCGAATGCAGCCTTGATTTCATTGGCCAGCGTGGAGAGCGAGTGGCTATCCGTGATCGTCACCAGCTTCGCGAGGTGTCCGTGACCGGGTAGAGAATCGACTACGTGCTGCGCTTTCTGGAGATCCGATTGGCCGCAGACCACAATGGTCGCGCCCTCAGCGGCGAGACGCTTCGCCGTTGCAACGCCAATGCCACCGGTGCCGCCGAGAATGAGCGCAACCTTACCTTGAAGAATGTTCGACACGCTCTTCCTCCTTATTTGATGGGCGGCGTCGGATACGTCGGCGTACCCTCTGCCACGACGAATTCATATTCGAGCGTGTAGTACTCTCCGCTCACGTCGGATACCGGCGCCTTGCCATCTTCGTGTGCCGCGAACTTTCCAACCAGCGCGCGATTCACCCCGAACACGACGTCCGAGCCGAGATATTCGGAGTCGTCGGCAAAGACCTGACTGATCAGCGTGTCGTACCCCTCTGCGATCACGACAAAATGGATGTGCGCGGGACGATACGGATGGCGATGCTGATGTTCGAGGAGCCGGCCCACCGGACCATGTGTGGGGACCGGATAACCCGCCGGCCGCACCGAACGGAAACGGAAGTAGCCGTCGGCGTCCGTGTGGAATCTGCCGCGCAGATTCATGTCGGGCTGATCGGGATCCTGGTTCTCATAGAGCCCGACGGGCGATGCCTGCCACACATCGACCATCGCGCCTTTCACGGGTTTTCCAGCCGTATCGACCACGCGGCACTTCACAAACAGCGGCGCGCCAGGCGACCCTTCGTCGACGATGGTTGCGCCGTCGGCATACTCCGGAGAATTGCCGCGATAGAACGGCCCCAGCAGCGCACCCGGGGTGCGGTTGGAGCGATCGACCGTATTGAGCAGCGTCACCAGCGTCGAGAAACCCAGCACGTCTGCACAGAGCACGACCTCGTTATGATCGTCTACCGTGGCCTGTCCGATGGCCTTGACGAACTCGAGACCCTTCTCGAACTCCTGATCCGTCAACTGGACTTCCCGAAAAAATGCGTGTGCGTGCCGCACGACCGCATCGACAATCTGCTTCAGACGCGGATTGTCCGTCCGCTTCATTGCCGCCAGTACAACCTCGGTGATCGCGTCTGGATCGTCGACGATACTGTCGAGGTGCGATAAATCCGTCATGTGAGTCTCCATATATTTTCCAACCGGGGCTGACCCAATATCAGTCGTCCTGCGAATGACCGGGTTCCAGGATCACTTGCTTCCGTGGTCGATCGTTGGTTCAGTATATTCATGCTATCGATTTGCTGCGCTCACGACGGACAATCGCTTCGGAGTTTCTGCCACCTTGGGTTCTGAATGGTGTGATGTCCGAAAATCGCATGTTTGCGGCCTTAAAACGGCAGTTTTTATGGTCGAAGGAAGTTGAGCGGTTGAGGTAGCGAAACGTCCCACCCGACACACGGGAGCGCCTTGTTCGGCGGACAATTGTTCAGTGCAGTAACAGTGAGTTGTCTGAGATGTATCAGGGCTGTCGTGGGGTTTTTTACTGCGAGGCCTCTGAAGAGGCGGTCTGCATCGCGCCGCCTTCGCTTCCTCAAGGCAGGTGCTCCCTGCGCGTCGTCGTCTGGAATAGAACCCGGGGCCCAAGCGTTGTAAGAGCAACAGCAGAGGCCGTTGCGCGCTTCGCGAGCCGGGTTTTCCGCTGCAAAGCCGGCTCAAATGGAGGTGCGCCTCCTGTAAGCCTCCATGTGCCGTAACTTAACGTCGAACTCGAGGTATAGAACGATTCATGGCCAATACTGAAGACGGCACCAGCACATCCGATGCATCCGGCGTTTCCATAGCGCCCTATGACCCGATGGACAAAGTGGAAACCAGCACGATGAAATTCGGGCGCCAGAGCGGGAATGGCGACCGTTATTACGAACGGCCGGCTGAGATCGAGAACGACACCGATGCCGACAAAGCCATGGGCATGGACGCTCAGAATTTCCCCAAGCTGGAAAATCAGAATTATTTCTATCGCGCCATGTGCCGCGACGAATACGATGCCTGGCAGGACATCTTCAAGCAGGGTTCGCCGGAATTACGCGCCAGGAAATACGTGGCGCTCAGCGCCTTGCTCGCTCACGGGCATAAAGGGTGGGCCGGCTACCGGGAATATTCGAAACGGTATCTGAAGGAAGGACAGAAATACACGCATCTGCTCGAGGTTTACGCTCCGGGATTCGTCCGGGATATGAAGAGCATCGGATACAAAAGCGGGAAAGCCGAGTCCGGCGATTTGTCGTGGGGTTTGGGATTGGCATCCAGCAATTCCTTCGCTGCTGACACGGATGCCGTCAAGTTACTGAGAAGAATCTACGGCGAAGCCAAAAAAAACAACTCCCTGCTGTTGGCGACTGGCGAGAGCATTCAGGCGAAGGCCAAATCGCTGGCTCCCTATTTCTTTTGCATACGCATGGAGAGCATGAAGACGGTCAATATCCGTTCAACCAAGAACAGGCCGACTGCCGAAACGCTGAAGGAGCCGCAGGCCGGTACAGGCAGCAACGCGAAGAAGGGCCGGGGCGGAAAGAAAAAATAGACCACGCGGCCCGGCGGCGGCTGGCCAACCACCTGCTGCCGCGTCAGCTGCCTAGTTTAAATTGAGCTTCTGGCGATAGTCGAAGACGGCGGGATTGGCAGTGGCGAAGATGCGATCGTAAGCCTGGTATAACTCCGTTTCGTGTTGCCGGGAGTGAATATACATTTCGCGCTGACGCACATAGTCGAGCTTTGCATGCTCGACCCATTGATGCATATGCGCCAAGGTCATGTTCGCATCGCCCGGCCAATGTGCCTTTTGAATGTCCAGTAGCACATCGAGAAAAGCGGGGTAGTCCATCACGTCTGGAAAGACGTTGATGGCGAACTCCGAGTCAATAGAGAAATCTCCACGCAGGTCGCACAACGGCGACAACAGCCGTCGCCACCACGGATCAATCTGTTCCTTGATCTTCTGAGCCTGAATTTTCGGATCCGCCTCGGCCTCGCAGACCAGGATATACATCTTTTTCAGATCGTCCACGTAACGCACCATTCCCGAGCCGTACAGCATGGGCCAGGTTCGCGTGACGCCGTTCGTCAGAATGCATGCGCCGTACTGTACCAGGGTACCCAGCACCCATGTCCGCCAATATTGCTTGAACAGATCGTAATCGCGGAAAGACTGAATCAGTCCGTTGACCAGGAGATCGATCTGGTCGATTTCTTCGAAGAAGATCTTTTCGATCATCCGGAACCGCCCGGTGTTCCAATCGTTTTCCCTGTACGCAGCGCACGCTTCCGGTACAAAGCGAACGACAAACGCGAGGGTAAGCATGAGACCGGTCGAAAAAAGCGGCTCGACAAAAGCTGCCGCATGTGGTGTCAGAATAAAGCGGTCACCCAGGATCGAATTGGACGTAAATTGAATCCGGTCGGAACGAATCAGCGAACGGGTTGGCGTCAATCCCGCCAGATGGGCCTTGATGCTCGGATAGCGCTCGATGAAGGCGCGAAACTCTTCGTCCGCAGGGACGCTCTCGTCAAGTGGATAGATTCGACGATCAAGCTCGAGTCCGACACTCGTTACCCCGTTATCAAAGGGGATCACCCAGATCCAGCCGCCCGGAAAACAATGATGCATGGTGCCGGCGCTACGGCGAAATCGAAATGTCGGATTCGGCCCGCCAAGCGTGTCGTCCAGGTCGTTCACCGCCGTAAAGTGGCCAAATATGGAGCGGGTATTGGTATGCAGTCGAGCCTCCTGATCCCGCAACCCGAAACGCTTTGCGAGAAACGACGTATGTCCAGTGGCGTCGACCACAAGCTGCGCGCCTACCTCGCGTTCACCGGCCGGGCCACGTGTCCAGACACGTGCGCCATCGGCGTCGCTGCGGAAATCCAGGACCTCGGTGTTGTCGACATAGTCAACACCGTATTTGCCAAACAATGACACGAGAAATGCATCCACATCGGCGCGCAGCATGTGGACATCCGGACCGATAGGTGCGAGCAACGCTTCGTTGATGCTTTCGTGCCTGGGTTCAAGCGGCAGACCAGCCCGGTGCACGCCGAACCAGAATACCTGCTTTGGCCACGCTGCACATCCGTTCTTTTGCAATCCCGGGTAGGAGCAAATTTCCGCGAGCTCGGGAATGTTATGCGTTCTCGCGAGCTGATTCAAAATCAACGTGTTGGTAGGCAGGGTGGACTCGCCAATCGCAAATCGAGGATGGGTTTTGTGTTCGACGACCAGCGTCCTGATGCCGCACTGCTGCAGCACCAGCGCAGTGATCGATCCGGCGATGCCGCTGCCTAGAACAATGACGTCATATTTCTGTTTCATTCGGTATCCTCTATTTTTTGCCGTTTTCAAGCCCGGTTTCAGCGTGGTCGGGAAACGAAAACTGGCCCGGGTTTCATCACGCTCGAGCGTCTGCGCAAGCTTCGACGTGTACGGGAGTGCTCGTCTCATTGATGCCGTAGGCTTCGACCAGCGTGGCGAGGCGTGCGCCCATCGAGTGAAAGCAGGCTCGCTGGTTATCCGCATACGCCAACAGACGAGCCACAAGACGCTCGCGCACCGGGTCGTGGTTGAGCGAACCTATTGCTTCGAGTGCCAGACAGGCGGCATCCGGCGCATCGCACGACGCATGCCAGCCCTGCACGCCCGCTTCCGTCAGCAAGCGATCGATGCGCGAATCCATCGAGAGCCCGAACACCGGGATACCATGCGACATGGCAAGAACGGCTGCGTGATAGCGCGTCGTGACCACGCAGCGGGCGCGGCTCACCACAGCGGCAACCTCGGAAAGCGTATTCGGCCCGCGCACGATCTTGTCTATGTCGAACGGCAGACGCGCCGCCAGCGCGTCGCAGGCGGCGGCGTCGAGCTGTTCCATGCCGACGACCACCGGTACATACCCCTGCTCGCGCAATGCCGACGCGATCTGCGCGAAGCGGCCGATGTAGCCGTCGAACGCGGCCGAGCGGTGCGTGTCCCATGCGTGAAAGTGCAGTGGTCCATAACGATGCGGCGATCTT
The DNA here is from genome assembly GCF_005503145.1 of Burkholderia sp. 4M9327F10. Lineage (GTDB taxonomy): Bacteria > Pseudomonadota > Gammaproteobacteria > Burkholderiales > Burkholderiaceae > Paraburkholderia. The sequence goes on from NZ_SCNV01000009.1 coordinate 92,014, forward strand.
TCGCCGCGTGCATCGAGTGCGAAGGCACGCGGGGCATCGGCATGGACCGGCCACCAGTACGGATTGTTCGGGCATAGCGCGACGTACGGGAGAATCCCATCGCCGGCAAGCGCGTCATGTTCCACGCGATACGTCCACGCCGTATCCGCGCCTGCCTCGCACGCGACGCCAAGCGCAAGCAATTCGTGCCTCGCCGCCTCGTTGCGCGCGATCACGTGGCCCAGCTTCGCATTGCACCTGACGAAGCTCAGCAGGGCCGCAGACTGGCTACCGCTATCGACCCCGTAGGCAATTCCCAGCCGCCCGTGCGCAGCCGCCAATGCAACACCGCCAATCAACGCGCCGGCGAGCGAATCTGAAAACCTCGACGTATAGGTCGAGCCTTCCATGTTGATCACGACATCCGAATCGCGGATCGCTGCATCGAGTGCATCGGGGAGGTAGGGAAAATCCGGGACCCGCTTCGGGACCTCGGCCAGCACTGGATGATCGAAGCGCTCGCCCAGCGCGAGCAGGCTCAGATGCGCGCGCTCACCGAAGAGCCGCCGCAACTGCCGGATCGTCTCGATCGCGCGAAGATCGGCCCCCGTATTCCCCGCCCCTGCGTAGCCCAGCAGCAGGATACGAAGCGGGCCGTCACGGTGCGTGGCGGTGGGACGCGCGGCATCGATGCGGTGCTGCATGTCGTCGAGGAACACGCTATCGGGCGCGGACGCGCCGGCGTATCGATGCAAGGCCTCGAGCGATGCGCGGGTCGTGGAGCCTGTGGCGTTGATCGGGGCCATTACCTGCTCCCCGCCGCCCGCACCAGCGTGCCGATCGGCACGCACGCCGCGCGCAACCGCTCCGCTCGTTGCGCAGCCTCTTTGGCAATCAGCCGTTCCATCACCCGCCGGGCCCGGATCGCCCCCATATCAATCGGCAGAAGCGCGGGTTGCATGGACCAGAATTCCTGGCCGCCCATGCGGGCCTGCTGCGCTTCGAGCATGGGCAGATCTTCGTGTTCGAACGGCTTCATCAGACCGTCGACAGCGTAGCGAACCAGTTGCTGACCGGCCTCCCCCATCTCATTGGGCAAGCCAAACGAAAAGAAGTAGTGCGTCGTCGCGAGCGTCTCCGGTGTCAACCAATGTGCGGACGGCGCGATCAATCCCGTCTCGCGCGCCATGCCCGCCGCGGTCACACCGACGACTATCGACAACAACCCGGGCGGCGACCAGCGCACGTCCATCCATCGGTCCACCCGGACATCCGGCGCAATGCCGAATCCTTGCGCCACGAACGCAGGCAGCAGTTCGTCGCGGGTCGTGCGGCGCACCCAGACCGTGTCGCCGACACCGCCGGACTGTACATCGCCGGCCGCCATGGCATCGCTGCCGAGCGTGTCGGGATGGAGGAACTGGAAGTGGCTCAGGTCGAGCAGGTTATCCGCGCTCAACTGATAGTTCGCGCGTGTGAGCAGATAGCCGTCATGGGTCGTGTTGGAATCGCGGCAAACGAACGGGAAATCGGGCAGCGAAGCGGCATCGGCCAGCGACGCGTCGCCCGGCCAGAACCAGACGGCCCCGTACCGCTCCACAGCCGGATAGCGGCGCACCTGCGCACCCGATGGAATGCGACCGCCTCCGTGCGGGTTGTGAACACACTGGCCAGAAGCGCCAAAACGCAACCCGTGATACGGACATTCGAGCGCACCATTGACGATCCGGCCGCGTGAGAGCGGCGCGAACCGGTGCGCACACCGGTCATCCAGGACCACCGGCCGGCCATCAGCCTCGCGAAACATCGCGACGGGCAGGTCCAGCAGCGTGCGGGCGAACGCCTGGTCCGGGCGCACCTCGTGTGAGAAGGCTGCGACGTACCAGGTGTTCATGAGAAACGACATAGGGTGCTCCCGGCAGATCGAGTAAGCGATCAAATTCACAGGACCCAATATGTCATAGCGACGGCGCCCCGCCCTCGCTCATCCCGAAGCACAGACGCATCACGCGAAGCTCCGGGCGTGATCGTATCGCCTTCGTAACGAACATGACCGGCCTCAGCTACCGCTCACCGCGTGACTTCGTCTATCGGCGCCGCCTCGCGTGGAGCGTGGCAGCGAAACTCGCGCGAGAGGAGCGGTGACATCTGCTTCGCTTCTTCGCCGCGCGCTTCGCGGCATCCCTGCGATGATCCGGATAACGAATCATAGTTTCAGCAAGCATCTGCTTGCGTGCCGACGCGGCTCGACAATGCAATGCCATCGTCACAGGAGCGCTGATATGCGATACGAACTTAGCCAGAAATTTTACTTCGAGGCAGCCCATACCCTCGAGCGCGAGATCGGGACCGAAAGCAGCCGCCGGATTCATGGCCACACCTACCACGCGCAAGTGGTCTTGAGCGGCGCGCCGAACGCGGCTTCCCACATGATCGTCGATCTCGAAGTGCTCAACGAACACATCCGGGTCGTACGCGAGCAGCTCGACCACCGCTTTCTTGACGAGGTTCCGGACCTCGGTCCGGCTACGCTGGAAAATCTCTGCGCCTATATCTACAGGAAGCTGGCCGTCTCACTGCCAAATGTCGTCAGGGTCGGCATTGAACGTCCCGCGAGTGGGGACCGTTGCCAACTGATCGGCGAACCCGGCTAACGCCGGTGCGCGCCGGTGGTCTGTCGAAATGGATTCGGGGAGAAGGCGATGAATCGATCTCTGGTTGGACTGATCGCCATGCTGGTTGTCGCGATCGCGACTGTGCAGGCAGGCGCGGAACATGCCTGCAGTAGCGGATCTCAGGCACACATACTGTCGTATCTCGCACCTGATGCGCGAGTGTGGTTCTGCCGGAGTTTCGGCGTCGACCTGTTCGAGTGAGCGCTCGCCGGCGACCAGGTTTACTTCCTGTCCACCATTGCGCGAATCTGATCGCCCACGTGCAGCAGGGCAACCTGGTCGCGTACCTGCCCAATGAACATGCCGGTCAGCAAGGCCAGCATCAGTACGGCCATTGCGCCTTTGACCGGTTGTGCCAACGAAACGATGTCCAGCTTTTGCGCCACCCTCGATATCAGACCGAGGCCGACATCGATCAGCAGCAGCAGCAACATGGCGGGCGTCGCAAGCTTGGCGATCGACTGCATGAGCGAATCCGTCTGTCTCATCACAAACGCCTCGATCACCTCCCCCGGCACCGGTGTCGCGCTCATGAGCGGCCATAGCCGATACGATTCGAACAAGGCGCCGAGCAGATAGGTCATGCCGCCGAGCGTCCAGAAAGCGATCATCGCGCACTGGCTCATCAGCGTCGACGTGAGCGAAGTCTCCCGTCCCTGACTGGGGTTGGTCATCTGCACATTGTTGTAGCCGGTCAGGTCGTCCACATACGAGCCGACCGCTTCCGCCACCCAGAATACCGGTGACGCGATGAAGGCCATCACCAACCCGACCACGGCTTCCTTTGCACACACGTAAATCAGATAAAACCCATGCAACTGCGGCAGCGACGCCTGCTGACCCAAGGCGATATACCCGGCCCATACCGCCACGATCGCCGAGCGCGTGGTGCCGTGCAGAACGTTGTCGCCGGTCGGCGGAAAGATGAACATCACGACCAGAAGCCGGATGCTGCAGACGCCGCACAACAGCAGCATCTCCTGCAGGGTGACGCCGTATTGCAGAATATCGAACTGAGACTGATTCATCGTGCAATGCCTCCCCCCTCGCGCCGCGTCTGTGCACGCCGCGCAATCTGCCGGTTGACCACCCCTTCCTCGGCCTCTTCGTCCTGCAGATCCTCAAGTTGGGTCTGCGCGTGCGCGTGCAGCCTGGCGACGCGTTCCTTGCAAAGATCGAGACGCACATCGTTACGCATGATCTCGGCGCGCGTCTGCGCGATCTTCCCGTCGATTTGCGCGACCGCCTCGCGCATTTGGCCCAGCACCCCGATGAGCGCCGCACGCCGCTCGACCGCCTGGGCGCGATGATCCTCCCAGTTCAACAATTCCTCGATGCGCACCGCCCTGCCGCCATTGAGCAACGCATCGATGCGAGCCTCATGCTCCAGCACTCTGCCACTCGCGCGGGCCACCTCCCCGGTCTGCTGCTCCACCTGCGAAATCGCGTCGTCTCTCTGCTTCTGCTGCGCGGCCAGCGTCTCGCGCAAGCTCGACTGCAGCCGCTCCAGCCGCCGCGTCACCATTGCAAAAGCCTTCAGCCGGGGATCGGCCATGCCGGTACTCCTGGGTTGTATGCGGTTCAGGCGGGCCTTTAGGGTCCGCGCAGGGCCATCAGCGCCGCCAGAGTCTCGGCGCGCGGGCTAAACTCGTCGGTACGTTGCGAGAGGAATTCGCGGATGGTTTCGTGCTTGCGCACGGCTTCGTCCGCAACGGGATCGCCGCCGGCCCGATATTCGCCAAGCTGCAGCAGGGTTTCGATCTCGCGATGTTTCGCCATCAAACGCCGGATGTGGCCCGCCGCGCTCATATGCGCAGCATCGGTCACTTGCGGCATGACCCGCGACAGGCTGGCCATCACATCGATCGCCGGATACTGGTTGCGCGCGGCAATCTCGCGCGACAGGATCATGTGACCATCGAGGATGCCTCGCACTTCCTCGGCGATCGGGTCATTGCCCGATTCATCTTCGGCGAGCACGGTGTAAAGGGCCGTGATCGACCCGTGTTCGGACAGGCCTGCGCGCTCCAGCAAACGCGGCAGCTCGGCGAAGATGGACGGCGGAAAGCCGCGCCGCGCCGGCGGTTCGCCGGCAGCCAGGCCGATCTCGCGCTGCGCGCGGGCAAAGCGTGTGAGCGAGTCCATCATCAGCAGCACCCGTTTGCCGGCATCGCGGAAATGCTCGGCAATCGCAGTCGCGGCGTACGCCGCCTTGACTCGTTCGATCGACGAGCGGTCCGAGGTCGCGCACACCACGATCGAACGGGCCATGCCCTCAGGGCCGAGAATCTGTTCGACGAACTCACGCACTTCGCGTCCGCGTTCGCCGATCAGCGCGATGACATTGAGGTCGCAGGCCGTGCCGCGTGCGAACATGCCCATCAACGTGCTCTTGCCGACGCCGGCCGGCGCGAAGATTCCCATCCGCTGACCCTCGCCGAGCGTGAGCATGCCGTCCACCACCCGCACGCCGGTATCGAGCGGCCGGTCCAGCAACGGACGGCTCATGGCGTTGGGCGGCGCCGCGTAGATCGGCGTGGTTGCGAGCGTCTCGATCGGGGCGAGCCCGTCGATCGGCCGGCCCACGCTATCGATCACTCGCCCGAACAGTTGCGGCCCGACCGGAATCGCCAGCGGTCTGCGCAGGGCAATGACCTGCGTGTCGCGCGACAAGCCGTCGAAGCGGCCGAACGGCGACAGCAATGCCGTGTCGCGTGAAAAGCCGACCACCTCGGCAAGTTGCATCAGCCCCCCTTGCGGCGTCCGCAACTCGCATAGCTCGCCATAGCGCACGTCGATCCCGCTCACCCGGATCAGCGTGCCGATCGCCTCCAGCACCTTGCCGCGCGTCGACAGTTGCGAACGGCTGGCGAGTTCCGCCTCGATCGTATCCGCCAGCACATTCAGTTGCGCCAGGTCCTCGGCAATGGGCTCCGCTACGGGATGCGAGGTCATGCGAACTCCAGCGCAAGCGCGCCATCGATGGCTTGGGCATCGGACTGCGTAAGCGTGTCGGGCAGCGTCGCTTCCGCCTGCGGCTGAGCATCCCCTCCTTCCTTGCCCGCGAGCTCCGCCTCCCCAGCCGCCGTTTCGTCACCCGCCTTGCCGTCCTGCGCGAGCGCACGGCGCAACCCCGCGTCGACTGCGTTGCGAACCGCTTCGATCTGCACGGCAAGACTTGCGTCCATCGAACCAATATCCGTTTCGCAAATGCAGGCGCCGGCCTCCAGCGTGCGGTCGGCGATCACGGTGATCGGCACCGCGCGGCCGTTTTCGCGCCAGCCGGCGGCGGCGCGCGCAAACTCCTCGGCAGCGGCATCGCGCTGCTCGGGATTGACGCGAATGCGCAAATGGCTGCTGCCATCGACGATGCGCTCGACGGCCGTCGCCGCCCGTGCAAACATCGCAGCGGGCTGCTCGCTGACGACGATCTTCTCGACCGCCGACACCACCAGCCCAGCGATGCGGTTACGCATGGACATCTGCAGCTCACGCCGCTGTGCCAGCAGTTCGCTCGTGCGCGCATACCATTGCGTCGCAGCTTCGAGACGGCCTGCCTCAAAGCCGCGCTCGTGCGCCGTGTCGAATTCGCGTTGCGTCTGCCGGCGCAACGCCGCGGCATCGGCGGCGGCCGCCGCAACGATTGCCGCCGCCTCGGCGTGAGCGCTTGCCAGTATTTCGGTATGCTTGTTTTGCAACGCGAGATAGCCGCTGTCCAGTTCGACGAGTTGTGCGAGCGCTTCGCGCGGCACGATATCGCCGTGTGTTCCCACGCCCAATTGAGGCGCCTCGCCCGCGTCCGCCACAGCCGGCGCTCTTAGCCAGATCATCATGTATCGCTCCCAAAGAAATCACCCAGTCGGCGCATGACCTTACCGCTGTCATCCGCATGTACAGACGCGTCGTGCGCAGACAACCAGCGCGGTTCCATGGCGTCCTGCGCCCACACGAAACGCAGCAGCGCCGCCGGCATCGAGCGTTCGCATAGTCCGCTGGCAGCGAACAGGCAATAGCCTTCCCACGCCAACTCCAGATCGTCGAGCTCGTCGAGCGGACGCATGTCGTAATCGCGCATCAGCCGGTCGAGTGCCGGTGCGTTCGAGGTTTCGATCAGCCAGCGCAGCGCGGCCGAGCCGTGGCGGCCGAGCCAGCGCAACACCCGTTCACGGCTGTCGCGGTCGACCCAATAGCGCAATTCCGCCCGGCGCAAAAACAGCGCGCGCAGGCGCAGCGCGTCCAGCGCGTCGTCAAGAGGCAGCGCGCCCAGCAACGCGTGCTCGCCGCGGAACGCTTCGAGTGGCGGCACCGCGGTTCCTGCCGCGCTCAGCCATGCGTCGATTCCGCGCGCGAGCCGTCGATGGGAACTCTGCGATACGTCAGCCGGGCGCCGGAACAATTCCGTATCGAGCCAGCCCGGATGGATCCAGTCGAACAGCGCGAGACGGTTGCCCTGATACTTCAGAAGCCGGTCAGCAAGCTGTGCCGCAACGCTTCCGTGCCGTTCCGTGTCGGTCATATGCGGTCCTTGTGCGGGTGTCGGCGCTTCGCATCAATGCACAGGTTCCGCCTGCTTGCGGCGCTTGAGCAGAGCCGCCGGCAGACCGGTGCGGCCCAGCCTGTTACGGCGTACCAGCACCAGCAGGCCAAGCGCGCCCAGCCCGAACGCACCCAGCGCAAGCGTGCGCAGCGAGAAGCCACTGGACGACCGGCTCGCCTCCAGTTCAAGCGGATTGGCCGGGACCGAGGTCACGCTGACCTGGTCATACGTCAGTCCTTCGACGCTGTGCACCACCAGGTTCTTGATCTGCGGCGTAAGCGTCGCCAGATTGGCGCTCGGCTGATACTTGATGAACACTGACGCGGACGACGGCTTGATGGTCATCGCAAGCGGGTCGTTATCGGGGAGCACGATATGCACCCGCGCCACCACCACCCCGTCGATCTTGGAAAGCGTATCCGAGAGTTCCTGCGAAATGCCGTAAATGAAGCGCACGCGCTCTTCGGTCGGGGTGGAAACAAGACCGTCTTTCTTGAACAGATCGCCGAGATCGTCGTACTTGCGCGCCGGCAAGCCACGCTCGCGCAGCACTTCCATCGAGCGCACGATGTCGTTTTCGTCGACCTTCGCGCTCCAGGTCTTGCCGCCGTCGGCGCTGACCTTTTGCGCGTCGATACCCGCCTGCATCAGCGCGGCAACGATCTCGTTGCAGTCGCGCTCGCTCAGATTGCCGTACAGCTCCTTCTGGCAGCCGCTCAGCAGCAATGAAATCAGGAAAGCGATGCACAGCGCGACGCCGCGCTGTCTGGTTCCAGTCAGGATGTTCATGTCATTGGTTTTTCATCAGGGTTTCGAGGGCGTCCTTCGAAGAGTTGACCACGGCCATCTTCGTCTGCAAGTCGACCTGCATGTTGGTCGACTCGACCTGGATCGCCATGGTCGCAGCGGTCAACTGCTGCATCGACATGCCGCTGGAGTTCTGCAACATGAACAGCATGTCGTTGGAAACCGATTGCAACGCAGTATCTTCACCGCGCACGACCTCCGAAACCAACGTTCCGGTCGTGTCCTCATTGGGCGCCCCCGGCCCCATGACGCCGTTCTGCATCATCGCTTCGAAGCTGGCGGCCTGCTGGGGCGGCGCCGGCCGGGCGTTCGTGACGGCGGCCGGCGCCTGCGCCATGGCGGCCTGCATCTGCAGCATCGACAGGGTGATATCCATTGCGCTCTCCGGATAGACAGGTTGGATCAGAGGCGGAGGTAGCCGTTGAGCGGTATCTCGACGTTTGCGTGATTGACTTCGGCAAGCGGCGGCGCGGCAAACTGCACACCGTGTTGCGCAGCACTCATTTCGGCAAATGGGCGCACGGATTCGGGTATGACGAATTTGCCCGAAACAGCGCCCTCCGCGCGCACCTGCTTCATGTCCTGAAGGGCTGTGACGGAGCTGATCAGGAGGTTCGCATCCGCTGAGAGCGGCTCATCGAGCGCCTGATTGGCCACAATCCGCCAATCGGAATTGCCGCTGGAGCCCAGACAATAGACCAGCATGGCCCGGCTGCCCGGCATGCACACCGAGCGGGCGACGAGCGCCTCGAAGACGGCGATGGCATCGTGCCACTGGCCTTTGACGATATAGGTGAAGCCGTCGAACAGCGAAAGTTCGCCGAGTTTCGGGCGCATCGCGTGCAGGGCTTCGAGCAGATGCTCGGAGTCGCCAATCTCCACACGCGGCTGCGGAAACTGATCGACGAGCGCCATCCTGACCAGCTCGGTCAACGCTCCAACCAGCTCCTGGCTGCAATTCGTATAGTCGCATTGCTTGTTCATTTTCAATCCTGACTGTGAAGTTGACGGTTCATTCGTACTGGCGATTGAACGGTAGCAAAGCGCTCTTCCGGGACGGCTTAGTCGGACGAAGCGAGCGGCAGATTTGCGAAGCCGCCTGCGCCGGCCGTGGTGAACGCCTGGTGGACGCCGTGTGTTGGCTGCTTCGCATGAACCGGCGACGCTTCGCACCCGCTGCGCGGCAACCCGGCATGAACGGCTATCGTGCAACGCAGACCCGGACAAGCGGACAGAACGTCCACCCGCCGGGCCCGGACGGGACGTCAATATGAGCGACGAAAAGACCGAAGCGCCCACACCCAAGAAACTGCGGGACGCCCGGAGCAAAGGCACGGTAGTAAAAAGCACAGACCTGATTTCCGCGGCGTTGCTGCTCGCCATGATCGGCGTGTTCCAGTTTGGCAGCCATTGGCTGCTCGACTCGCTGCATCAGACGATCGGCATCGCCCTCGGCTTCTGCGCGTCGGACCGCTCGACCCAGGCGCTGTCCTCCGCACTGATGCATATGCTCGGCGTATGTGCGATGGTCTGCGCGCCGATCGGCCTCGTCGGACTGCTCGCAGCGGTTGTCTCGACCATTGGCCAGATCGGCATAAAGATCACCTTCGCGCCGATCATGCCGAAGCTGAACGCAATCAGTCCCGGCAGCGGCATCAAGCGGATCTTCTCGAAGAAATCGCTGGTCGATCTGGCCAAGATGACGCTCAAGGCGATCGTGCTCGCGCTGGTGCTCTGGCAGACCATCAGCTCGCTATTTCCGTTGATCACCGGCGCGCTGTACGAGCCGTTGCCGCAACTGGCCACGATTTTGTGGAGCGCGCTTGTCAAGCTGTTGATGGTCGCGTGCCTGCTTTATCTGATCATCGGCGTGGCCGACTGGAAGATCCAGCACTGGTTGATGCTCAGATCACAAAGGATGTCGAAGGACGAAATCAAGCGCGAGCGCAAGAGCCAGGATGGTGATCCGAAGATCAAGAGCGAGCGGAAAAAGCGCGCCAAGGAACTGATCAAAGGCGATCCGCGGCCCGCCGCCGTGGCGCTCGCCAACGTCGTGGTGGTGAATCCGACGCACTACGCCGTGGCCCTGCGCTATGCGCCGCTCGAGCACGCGCTGCCGGTGGTACTGGCCAAGGGCGTGGACGCCGACGCTCTGGTGATTCGCCGCCTCGCCGCCGAACGCGGCGTGCCGATCGTGGCCAATCCGCCCGTGGCGCGCGCACTGCATCGCGTCGATATCGACGACAGTATTCCGGAGGATCTGTTCGAAGTGGTCGCCGCCATTCTGCGTTGGGTCCAGTCGATCGGCGCGCCGCGCGGCGCCGCCGGCGTGGCGGGCAACGCCAGCGCTGTTCAGGCGATACGCGCCATTGGTGCGACCGCCGCGGCGCCGCCGCAACCGGTCGGCAGCACGCCGTCACAGAGATTGCCATAGCCCCGCTTTTCACTGGATTTAGCCCTGGAGCCTGTCATGCTTAAAGCACTCAAAATACCTGCCGGCGGTGAAGTGGGTATCGCCGTCCTGGTGGTGGCGATCATCGCACTGATGATCCTGCCGCTGCCGCCCGAAATGATCGACGTGCTGCTGTCGATCAATATCGGCATCAGCGTGACGCTGCTGATGGTGACGATGTATGTGCCGACCATCACAGCGCTCTCGTCGTTTCCCGCGGTGCTGCTGTTCACCACGCTGTACCGCCTGTCGCTGAACATCGCGTCGACCAAGTCGATCCTGTTGCACGCGGACGCCGGCAACATCATCGAAAGCTTCGGGGAGCTGGTGGTGGGCGGCAATCTGGTGGTCGGGCTGGTGGTGTTCGTGATTATCTCGACGGTCCAGTTCATCGTGATCGCCAAAGGCTCGGAGCGGGTCGCCGAAGTCGGTGCGCGCTTCACGCTCGACGCCCTGCCGGGCAAGCAGATGAGCATCGACGCCGACTTGCGCGCCAATATCCTCACGCCGGAAGAAGCGCGCCGCAAACGCACCCGCCTCGCCGTCGAAAGCCAGCTCTATGGCGGCATGGACGGCGCGATGAAGTTCGTCAAAGGCGACGCGATTGCCGGCCTCATCATCACGCTCGTGAACATGGTGGCGGGTATCGCAGTCGGCATGGCCTATCACGGCATGAGCGCGGCCGACGCCGCCAACCGCTTCTCGATCCTGTCGGTCGGCGATGCGATGGTCTCGCAGATTCCGTCGCTGCTGATTTCCGTCGCAGCCGGCGTGATGATTACCCGGGTGTCCGACGATTCCGCCGACGGCGGCCGTTCGCTGGGCGACGAAATCATCCGTCAGGTCGGCGGCAATGCGCACGCGCTGTGGTTCGCGTCGCTGCTGCTGCTGGGCTTTGCAGCCGTGCCGGGCTTTCCGTGGCCGCTGTTCCTGCTGCTCTCGGGAATTCTGGCGTTCGCGGGTTATCGTCTGCAGCGCAACGTAGTCCGCAAGGTGGACGTCGGCGAGCAGGTCATGTCGCTGCAGCGCGCCGGCGCAAAAGGCGACGCACCGAGCATCCTCAAGCATGCGCCGCAGTTCACCAGCGCACTTGGCGTGCGGCTTGCCGTCGATCTCGCCGGCCGCCTTGTGCCCTCTGTGCTCGACGAAGCGTTCGAGGCGCAACGCACTCGCCTGCAGGAAGAAATCGGCCTGCCGTTCCCGGGCATCACGATGTGGACCAGCGGCGAACTCCCCACGGGAACCTATGAAATCCTCGTACAGGACGTGCCGTATGCCCGTACGCAGATACCCGCCGGCAAGGTGATGCTGCCGGGCGCGGCCACCGACCCTGGGCTGGCCGGACTCTGCGAAACCGCCGGCGCGGCGGGCGGCATGCCGGTCAGCTACTGGATCGGCGAACGCCACGTCCCTCCGAACGCAACCGTGTGGCGCGCCGAGCAGGTGATCGCCAACGAAACAATCAGTGCGTTGCGCCTGCGCTCCAAGCTGTTCGTCGGTATTCAGGAAACGCAGTGGGTGCTCGACCAGTTGGGCGCAGACTATCCGGGCCTCGTCGCCGAAGTGCAGAAGGCGCTGCCGCTGCAACGTATCGCCGATGTGCTGCGGCGCCTGCTCGAAGAAAACGTGCCGATCCGCAACGCGCGCAGCATCATGGAAAGTCTCGTGAGCTGGGGGGCGAAGGAAAAGGACATGCTGTTGCTCACCGAGTATGTGCGCGGCGATCTCGCCCGCTATATCGCATACCGGGCCGCCGGCGGCGCAGGCACTCTCGAAGCGGTGCTGCTCAACAACGACGTCGAGCAGCATATCCGCCAGTCGATCAAGCAAACGCCCACCGGCAATTTTCTCGCGCTGCAGCCCGATGAGATCCGGCAAATCTGCAACCGCATCGCGTCCTACACCGGCAACGACCAGCGCGAAGGCATCGCGCTGGTTACCTCGATGGACATCCGACGCTACGTGCGGCGCATGATCGAAGCGCATATCGCATGGCTGCCGGTGTATTCGTACCAGGAACTGGGCGAGCACGTCGCACTGCGTCCGCTTGGCCGCGTGTCCCTCTAACAGGCCGGCGCCATGTGCAGCAGCAACGTCCATCCGCGCATCATCCCGCTGGAGCCGGCCGGCCCGGATGAGGCATCGGTGCGCCCAGCGGTGCACCCGACCAGGCGCCGCGGCGGTTTCAACTACGCTGCCTTGCTGCGCCAAGCCCGTTTGCGCAGCGAACGGGCCATGCTGCGCTGCACGGGCAGCGCCGCTGCGCGCAACGCATCCGACGCGCGAGGCGCCGCTGCGGCGCAACCGGCGCCTGGCGGCGCAACCATGGCGATGGACGAGCGCACCGAGGACGAAGGCACGGACGAAGTATCGATCCGGGCCCGGGAGCAGCGTCAGGAGGAACACGCGGCGCCGTTCGTCGCGGCGCTGGCAAACCAGCAGGCACGCATCGTCGGATTAATGCAGTTTCTCGCCACTCGCGTGGTCGATTTCTGCAGCGACGAAGCCATTGTCGAACATGGCAGCTGGACGATCCGTATCAAGCTCGATCCCGCCTTGCTGCCCGGCTGCACGCTCGAACTTGGCCTTTCGCATTTCGATTTGACGCTTCGCTTCGAAACCGATGAGGAATCCACACGAAAGCTAATCTGCCGACATGAAGACGACTTAAAACAAAAGCTGGCCGCGCTACTGCAGCAAATGGATACCCCTCGCGAAGTCTCCATCGACATGCCGTAGCGACGGGTCAGATGACGCGAAATCGAACCGCCCTGGTTCAAACGTCAATGAACAGCAGAAACACACGGGGTCGACACAATATGGACCGGATAGCTCCAATCTCCAGCATCAAAGTCAAGCCGTTAGCCGACCACGCCGACGCACTGCCGCGCATCGATCACGAAACCGCCCGTCTCACCAGGCTCCTGTGCGATGCCCGGCTCGTGGACCGGCTCGCCCAGATCGGCATCACCAACTGGCGCGTCTCGCACGACACCCGGAGCGTGCCGCGCAGCGCGTGCTGGATCGATCTGCAACACGGCAGCGCGCGCACCAGTTTTGCAGTCGACCTCACGGTCTACCCAGCGCTCGCCAGCGCCGTCTCGGAAGCGATCACGGTTGACGACGTCGAGGCCGGCGCTTCGCTGCGGTGCGCGGTGGTCGCCCTGCTGCTCGAGCCGCTGCTTGCCGCGCTCGACAGTCTGGGCGCAGCCGACGTCGACGTCTGCGGACTGCGCCGCTACGAACTGACGAAACCTACCCTCAGCCTGAGCTTCACGCACGCCGGACGCCTTGTCGAATGCCGGCTCGGCTCCGTGGACAGCGGCTGGAAGACGCTGCTCGAACGCCACATCAACCTGCATCGGGTGCCGTTCGCCAATCGCGTCAGCGAGATCAACGTGCCTGGGTACTTCTGTGTCGGCGAAAAGACGCTGAGCATCCAGGCGCTCAACGGACTGCGTCCCGGCGATGTCATTCTGCGCGCCGTTCCGCAGGATTGGCGCACGCTGCTCGAGGGCGCGGACGCCGCCATCAGTACCCAGATCGTCTGGGGCCCGCCTGGCGCCCACCAACTCCTCACGGGCGTCAAGCTCGAGGGCAGCCGGCTTGTCATTACCACGGAACCTTCCATGACCTACAACAACGAACGTACCGATGCCGCTCACCTGGACGTCGACACCGCGGGCTCGCTCGACGATCTCGATCTGCCAGTCAAGTTCGAGATCGAGACCGTCACGCTCCCGCTCGTCCAGCTTTCGGCCTTGCGCGCGGGGTATGTGCTGGAATTGCCGGGCACGCTGCGCGATGCGCGCGTGCGGCTCGTCTCGTACGGCCAGTTGATCGGCTTCGGCGAACTCGTCACCGTGGGAGAGCAGCTGGGCGTACGCGTCGTTCAGATGTTCAGCGGCCATGACACAGTTTAGTGACTTCACGGGACTGATGATCGCGGTCATCGCGATCGGTCTGATCCCCTTCGTCGCAATGGTGGTGACCTCATTCGCCAAGATCACCGTCGTCCTCGGCCTGCTGCGCAACGCACTCGGCGTGCAGCAGGTACCGTCGAACATGGTGCTCAACGGTATCGCCATCCTCGTATCCATGTACGTGATGGCGCCGATCGGCATGAGCGCGATGCAGACACTCGGCCACGAGCAGGTATCGCCCGAACCATCGCAGGCGATGATCCAGGCGTTCGGCGCCGCTCGCGAGCCGTACCGCAACTTTCTCAAGAAGCACGCCCGCGAACGCGAGAAGCTGTTCTTTCTGCGCTCGGCGCACGTGGTCTGGCCGGCCGACATGGCGAATCAGTTGCATGAGGACGACCTGATCGTGCTGGCTCCGGCCTTCACGCTGTCCGAGTTGAGCGACGCATTCAAGATCGGCTTCCTGCTGTACATCGCCTTCATCGTCATCGACCTCGTCATCGCGAACGTGCTGCTGGCCATGGGCCTGAACCAGATCCAGCCTACCAACGTTGCGATTCCGTTCAAGCTGCTGCTGTTCGTCGCGATGGACGGTTGGTCGACCCTGGTTCACGGCCTCATTCTGACCTACCGGTGACACGGCATGAATACCGACGACCTGATCGGACTGACCACCCAGGGCATGCTGCTCTGTCTGTACGTGTCGCTGCCGGTGATCATCGTATCTGCACTCTCCGGGCTGCTGATCTCGTTCATCCAGGCGATCACGTCACTGCAGGACCAGACCATCTCACATAGCGTCAAACTGATCGCCGTCACCGCGACCATTGCACTGACCGGCGCCTGGGGCGGCTCGGCGATCCTGCGCTTTGCCATGCGGCTGCTGACACTGGCCGTGCCGACATGAGCACCGAGCGCATCATCCCGGACGCGGCAACCGTCCACGCCACCCAGGCCGAAGACGCGCACGAGGCGCTCGCGGCTCATCATCCGCACAAGCTCCTGCGGCAAGCGAAGCAATATCGCCAGACCACGATTCGGCATGCGGGCAAGGCCCTGCCCGCACACGACCCGGCCAACGCCGGCCGCCTGCCGAAGGGTCTGCAGGGCCGCCGGGTGACGGCGGTGCACGGCGACGGCCGCGGCGGGGGCAGACAACCAGGCGGAAAACAGGACCGCAAGCAGGACGGCAAACAGCAGGGTGGCAAACAACCGGACGGCCAGCGTCAACGCGGCCAGCAGCAGAGCCGCCAGCAGCAGGACGGACGCGAGCGCCGCGGGCCGCTCCCCGGCGGACAGGGTAACGGCACAGCGGGCGGTTACGGCAGCGCCGGCACGTTGCCGCGCGTGCGCAGCACCGCTGTCGGCGCGACCGGCGCGGCCGGCGCGGCCGGCGCGAGTGCCGCGGTCGCACCGCGCTCCGGTCTGCAGAGCCTTGCGAACGAGTTGCACGACCGGCCCATGCTGCTCGATCAGAGCCTGCGGGCCGAATGGATCCGGCAGTGTTTCATGGCAAACGAAGAGGGCCGGACACATCCTGACCAGCGGGGCGCTCACCTGCGTTACGCCATCGCGCTCGACATGCTGAAAGCGCGCAGGCGAACGGGTGACTTTTCCCGCTCGGCCGCTGACGATCTCAGCGGCATACGCCAGGATCTCATCGCGAGCAGCGCCGCCCTGCGCGCGTCGCCAATCGCGCCGCCACGCGACGAGAAGGAAGAAACCCATAACGCGTTGCTGCCGCTCTGGGCGTTTCACGGAACGCGCCCGTTGTGTCCGAGCATGCTGGATCGTGCCATTCGCCACGTGTCGACCACGCTCAACACGCTCGTCATGGGCGGCAGAAAGCCGTGCGGCGACGATGCTTCGGAACCGCCGTAACGACTTCGCGGCCTGCATAGCGCGGCGCAACAGACTCACTAGACTGGATCCGGTACCGCCCCTTGCCGCGGTACTCCTTTAACTACCGATCAACGGGAAGAAAGCGGTATGAAAATCCTGCGCATCTTGACTGGGACCCACGCGGGCATCCAGGCGAGGCTCACGCCGGGCCGCTACCGGATCGGCAAGGCCGACGACACCGACATCTGCATCACCGACTGGGACGATCATGAGGTCGTGGTGGAGATGGACGAAGCCGGCGTCGTGAAGGTGCGACGTTTCGCCGACACCGTTGCCGGCGGCGCCCAGGCGGACGAAGCCGATTCGGTGGTGGTGCTGGTTCCGGACTTCGTGCCCTTCCCGTTCGGCACGACCGTCTTGTGCTTCGGCTCCGAAGACGCACAATGGCCACCCGACATCCAGTTGCTGGCCAGCATGTACAACGGCGCCGGCCAAGGTGACGCCGGGTTGCCGCCAGGCCACGGCACAGACGCCGGCAAACCCGTCGATTCCGGGCTCGCGAGCGGCGGGATGCGCGCGCTGCGCACCCTCTGCATCGCCATCATGGCCGGCGCGGTGCTGGTGATCTGCGCTTCGCTGGTATCGGGCCTTGTGCGCCATCCGCAGGCGGCAAGCGCGGCCGCGCTGAACGGGCGCAACCTCTCGACCCTCAGCGAACGCGAAATCGGCGCCCTCACCGAACAACTGAACGCGACGCTGCGGCAAGCCCGGCTCGGCAACCTGCACGCCCAGCAACACGGCAATACGATCGTGGTCGACGGCATGGCGCTGAACGCCTCGGAAGACAGTGCTGCGCGCGTCATCTTCGAGCGCTTCGGCCGCGACGGCATTGCGCGTCACTACGATGTCGCGCAAGCCGACGTAGCGGGCATTGCGGATTCGCTCGGCGAGGACAGCGTGCGCGTGGCGTATTCGGGCAACGGCGTGTTCACGCTGACAGGCACCGTTGCGTCACTGACCCCGTTCGAGGATCAGCTGGAACGGTTGCGAACCGATCTGGACGGCAACATCAGGCGAATCGACGTGGATGTTACCGAAGTTCCAACCAACATACCGATGAATGTGTACACCGAAATGATTTCCGTCGGCGATACTCGTTATGTTCAGACGGCCGATGGCGTCAAGCATCTGTTCCCCAGCGCCGCAACCAGTTCGGCGAACAACGTGCACATCCTGCACGAGTCGGTCATCCCACTGAATGCGCAAGCGCAGTAATCCACCCACGGTGCCTTTAATCACGCTCAGGAGAAGCTACATGTACAACGCACTCGAAGCGGTTCACGCCGATCTCAAAGGTCTGGAGAACACCCTCAGGACGCCCGCTGCCGCAGCACGCGTGGCGCGCATCGCCGAGGCTCTCGAACAATGCGCGCAGGACGTCAGCGACGCCACCCGTCAGGCGACCGGGGAAGACGATCGCGCCGCGCTGCAGAAGGTCTATCGGGGCATGGTTGCCGCGCGCCGGATCGTGCTGCGCCTGCACGAACTGTCGGGCATGGACCAAAGCAGTTTGCAGTGAAGTCGTTGCAGGAAGCAGTACCGTGTAGAAAACGGGCGGTACGTCAGTGCCGTAGGTGCGCAGCCGGGGATGCCGACTGGCTGGTTAGCGTGTTCGTAATCTCAACAGCAAAGGAGTAGATCATGTCGTTTGGTTCAATGGCCTCTGAGGCGTCGGGTATGATGAGCGGAATGATGGATGCGATGATTCCGGTCATGATTACGGCGACCGAAGACCAGGCGAAGATGTCGATGGTGCAATCGGTGCTGAACATTGCCAAAACAGCGGCAAATGACATCGAGGACGATTCGAAGAAGCAGTGACGGCCTGCCAGGTATCACGGCACGTCGTACGCCTATTGTCCGCACAGGGAAGCCGGGGTCTCGTGCTCCGGATTCCTTATTTTCGTCTCGGGACGCATCATGAGCATCGAACGATTCGCGGAAGTCGTACGCGACGTCTGCACTGTTGTCGATCTTCCCGATCCGGAACATGTGCTGCAAACGCGCACCATCGAAGTCGAAGGCTTCGACGTCCGGCTCGATCACTTCGAGAACGATCCGGAAGCGATGTACGTGAACTTCCACTACGGCACCGTGACCGCCGGACGCACGCTGGTGGTGTTCCGGCTCATGCTCGAAGCCAACCTGCTGATTTACGCGCAAGACCAGGCACAACTCGGTCTCGACACCGATACCGGCGGCATCATCCTGATCCTGCGCCTGCCGTTGACACCCGACGTGAACGGCACGGTGGTAGCCGACCTGCTGGCGCACTATGCTGAACATGGCCGCTACTGGCGCCGCAACATCATCGAGTCGACCGACGAAATGTTCATGGGTATCGTCAGCGGCGATTACTTCTGGCTGCGCGCCTGAACGGCGCCGCTTTCCGCGCGCCCGCGTTGCAGCGGGCGGCGGCGCCGTTGCGCCCTCCTGCAAGCCGCCTTCAACGGCTGTCGATCACATGCGGCACCAGCATGACCAGCCAGGTCGTTCCAGATCGCGTACTGCCCTGAGCCCCGCTCTCGTCGGGGACCACCAGCACGATGCCTTGGTGCGGCGCGAGCGTCATGCGCGCCACCTCGATATCGGCCGCACTGCGCAGTTCGACCGCGAGCGTGATGCCGGGCGGACTCGCGCGGCTGTCGACCGACGGCACGACGCGCAACGACATGGCCGCGGGCGCGGTGTCCGCCGGCGTAGCGCGACCGCTCACTGCGACCGGCCGATCGAGACGCTGCTCGAGCGCGGCGGCCACGTGATCGATCGTGGCCAGCTCGTTCTCGGTGCAAATGTGCGCGGTGTGCGAGGTTTCCATCTGGCGCAACTGGCCGCGCAACGCCTCGCCGTCGGCGTCGACCCGGACCTGTCCGCCGGCACCGCCGCTCGGACCGGCTCGCGCGTTGCCCAGCGGCAACTGCGGCAGCGCTGCGCTCTGCACATCGGCGATCAGCACGTCCAGCTTGACGAGCGGCGCGTTGCTATCGAGCACGGCCACCACCTGAGCATCCGCGTCGAGCCGCTGCGGGCGATCGCGAATCAGCACGGCGTTGGTCCGGGCGTCAGCGGCGATAACCGGCAACGGCGCTTCATATTCGACCACATCGACCTGGCGGTTGTCCGGTGGATCGAGCAGACGCCGCGCCTCGCTCGCCACGCCCTCCACCGGACTCGTGCGGTCGTTGGTCTGGGCGACCCGATCCGCCGCCGTGCCGTAGCGCAATCCGACAATACGCACCGAGGTGGCCACCTTCGCCCGCGCCGCCCCATCCACCTGCCTGGCGAATTTCTCCACCAGCGCAAGGTAGGCAGGCGGCCCCCGGACCGTGATGAGCCCCGGCGCCGGCGTGTCGTCGGCAAGCGGAAAACGCGGATCGGTACTACCCGTGCCATCCAGCAGCGTGTGCAACGCAGCCGGTTTCGCGTAGTTCAGGCGCAGCGTGAGGGAGCGTGCGTCGCTCGTCGAGTCCACGTGCAGCACGGTGCCGTCGTAGTACCAGAGCAGCCCGTAGGCGTTCGTCAGCACCTCCAGGAAACGCTGCGGCGCGAGGTCGAAACGGCCTTCGACAGAGCCCGCGACATGGGGGCCGGCGGCAATCGGCACACCCGTCGCCGACGACAGGTCGCGTAGGACGTCGGCTACACTGGCGCCGCTAGTCGAGAGCCGATAGCGCTGCACGCCCCAGTCCGGTCGCGCGGGCAAGCGCAGCCCGGCAGACGTACCGGGTGTACGGGCCGAGGTACGCGGCGCATGTTGAGCGGCGGCCTGCCCGCCTGCATCCTGCGTGGCGAAAACAGGCAGGCACGACACCGCGAGGCATGCGAGCGCAACTGCGCGGCGCACCCTGAAACGGCCCGGCACGAAGTCGTCACTAAAGCGTGGCAACGGTCTCGTTCGAGCGGATTGCCGCCGCACCGGTCACCTGCCGCGCCTCCGCTTCGCTGAGGTTGAGCCGGTAACCCTTCGCATACACCGACTGGATCGTCCATTCGACATCGAGTGCCTTGAGGCTCGCCCGCAGGCGGCTCACGTACATGTCGACCGAGCGGCTTTGCACGCCGCCATCCCAGCCCCACACCATGGAATGCAGATCCTGGCGCTGCACGACGGTGCCGCAGTGCGTGGCGAGGTGCCACAGCAGATCGAATTCCTTAGTGCCCAGCGTATGCACGTCTACGCCGCGTGAGATGGTCAGGTTGGCACGATCGAGCTGGTACTCGCCGACCAGCATGCGGCGCCGGTCGCTGCCGGGCGTTTGAAAACGCCTGAACAGCGCACGGATACGCGCCAGCAATACCATCCGGTCGAGCGGCTTGACGAGAAAATCGTCGGCGCCCGTGTCGAGAATCCTCACGATATCCGCTTCTTCGGACCGGACCGTCTGAAAGATCACCGGCACCGTCGCGTGGGAACGGGTGCGTATCCAGCTCAGCAGCTTGTCGCCCGACATGCCCGGCAGATCCCAGTCGAGAATCATCAGATCGGCCCAGTGGTCCGCCAGATAATTGCGGGCTTCCAGTCCGTTCCTGAATGCCTCGACCTGATACCCTTCGGCCTTGAGCCATGACACCAGGAGCGACTGCTGGATGAGGTCGTCTTCGGCTATAAGAATTCTTGCTTGATTGCGCATGCTCATGTTCCGGCTTTTGACCGGAGCTCCCATCCTTGTCTCGCGCCTGCTGTCACCGGGAATGCGTCCGCAACGGGCGCCCTGTCGTTGCGAAACCACCGAATTCACGCACCAGATCGGACTCGTCCTGGTTGCCGCGCTGTACAGCCAGGCACGGCAAACGCATGGAAAAATCGGTGCCGCCTTTCCTGTTGCGATCGGCGGTGAGGGTGCCGCCGTGAAGCCGGACGATGCGCGCAGCCAGCTTGAGCCCGAGACCAAAGCCGCTGGCCGAGTGCTGAGCCAGGATGTCGAAATCGCAGACTGCCTCGTCCGTCAAACCCGGGAGTCCGCCAGCTTCGTCACTGACCGTGATAACGGCAGCATCGCCCATAACCTTTAATGAAACTGTCACAGGCGCGCCCGCAGGCGAAGCCTGAATGGCGTTATCTATGAGATTCTGCAGCGCCCGCACGACAAATACCCGTACGCCACTCACCCAGACCGCCGAGCCTTCAGCAAGCCACAGACGTAACGGCACGCTCCGGTAGACCGCTGCAACGTCCAGTTGGGGAATCAGGTTGCGAACCGCGCCGCGCAGGTCGAAACGGGCAAAGTCACTGGGCTGCAGCGCGCCTGCGACCGATGTGAAGATGTACTGATCACCGAGCGAGAGCGCGTAGCGCGCAAGGTCGGCGATACGCTGGATGCCGCCGCATTCTTCAAAAGCATTGGGATCGTGCTCGTGCAATTGCGTCAGGGCAACGATCGAATTGGTTGGCGAGCGCAAATCGTGGGACAGGAAGCGCAGCGACTCCACCCGGTCGTCGACGGCGCGGCGCATTTCGGTGATGTCGAATAGCGCTAGCGTTGCGGCAATACGCCCCGAACCCGCGACCGCGGTCTGCTTGAGCCACACCCAACGCTCCTCGACCTGCAACTCGACGCCCTGCGCGAGCGCCTCGTGCAGGCCCGCTTCGTTGCTGTCGCCACCGAGTTGCGGCAACACCTCGGCAAGCGGCATGCCCGCTGCTACGCTGCGTCGCAATAGCCTTGCCGCACCCGGGGTCGCAAACAGCACATCTTGCCTCGCGTCGATCGCGATCGTGCCCCACGGCTGGCTGTCCAAGAGCGCGTTGAACCCGTCGTCGAGCTCGCCCGTCGCGCTCGAGCGCTGAGATCCGAAGTCATCGTCAAACGAAATCGACATAGGACGCCTTCTCGCACATGTCCAGACATGATAGTGGGAAAATCACATATCTGTTCGCGTTTTGCATATTTACTCGCGTGCTGCCGACCAAGCGGCGTGTCTGTCGTTTCTCCACTGCCCTGTGCCGTCCCGGCGCGATAGCCATCCAGGAAAGCGCGCATGCCGGTCCACCCATGCGCGCACCGAATAGCTTGACACCTCCTGAGTTTGTTCGTGCCGGGCTGCGTACACCGTCATTTCAGCGTCGAGCTGCTCTTGCTGACTGATGGCCCGGCGAGCGAAGAAACGACGGGCGGCATCAATTCATTTCGCATAAGAGACAAACCCGCCGCATGCTGCGGGACCGGCGCCGCAACGTGTACCTCAGCGGGCCGACGAGGCAGCACGCGTGACAATACGACATGGTAACTTTGCCGGAGTTGCCACGCTGCCAACAGGGCTGCACCAACGCCTGCCAACAGCACTCCCTTGCGCCATTGCGGCGGCTGGGCCGCCGATGCGTTGTTGCAGAACCAGGATTGATTCGCGACGGCGACGGCGTGGTACGCATCGCGCCGCCACTCGCATTGCCGGCATGGATCAAGTTTACTTTGGCTAAACTTAATTTATTTACTTTTCCGTACTTGTAAACATCTATTTTTCATGCATCGAATCTTTACCCACCATCTTTCCCGCAAACGATTTCGAATCCTAATTATTTCAAAATGTGACAATCCTCTCTATGCCGGTGGCAGCCCGAGGTCGATGATGCGGGGTGTGAGCAGAAAGAGGCGTTCCATGTGATCGTCTTCCTTATCCGTGCTCTTGAACAGGTTGCCGAGCACCGGGATTTTTGACAGGTACGGCACCGCGGTGCCGTCATTGGTCCGGCTATTGACCTTATATCCGGCCACCAGCAGCGCTTCGCCCTCGTTCACGAATGCCGACGTATTGATGTTGCTGCTGGAGATAACCGGAATGTTGTCGACCGTCTGGCCGCTCAGTTCTCCGTCCTGGATGGCGACGTCGAGCTTGATCTGGGTGTGGCCGTTTTCATCGACCACCATCGGCAACACCCGCAGCGAGACGCCGGTCGAAACGCTATACAGATCCGCTGAGGTGTAACCGGACACGCGCACGAAAAACTGCGTGTTGTTGGTCATATCGGCCTCGATGTTGTCGAGCGTCGTCACCTTCGGGCTCGCATCGATCTTTGCCTGATTGCGCTCTTCGAGCGCCGAGACATTCGCCATCAGGTAACGGCCGGCGTTGCCGACGACCGCGCTCAGCGCCCCGCCAACCGGCGTCGCGGCGGCGGTCACGGCGCCGGCCAGCGAAGTGTTGCCGAAATTCTGCGTCAGCGTGCCGTTATACGTGTTCTGCGCGGTAGTGCCATTGCCGGTCTGGAAATCCAGATGGCTGTTGTGTGCGGTCCAGCTCACCCCCAGTTGCTTGATCGCCGAATCGTCGACTTCGAAAATCTGCGCTTCGATCTCAATGAGGCGTGGCCGGACGTCGAGCCGCGCAATCAGCTCAGGATACTGATACATGCGGTCCGGCGTGTCGCGTATCAGGACTGAATTGGTACGCTGGTCCGCCTCGATGACGGGCAAAATGTCGTCGTCCGAATTCCCCGAGCCTGTCTGACCGGCGGTTGAACCGCTCAACGCCGCGCTCAGCTGGGGCGAGGCAACGCCCGTCAAACCCGCCAGCAAGCCTTGCGTCTGACCGCCCGAGCTTCCGCCTCCCGCTGCCCCCTGGCCAGGCAGTGGCGGCATGACCCCCGCCTGATTGCTGGAACTGCCGGAGACGTCGTTCATCGGCTTGACGCGCTGTACGTTCTGCGCGGAGCCCCCGCTGCCGCCCGGCGAACTGGCGTTACCCTGAGTGGGGTGATACATGTTGTTGAGCACCGTTGCCACGCCCGGCAGCGGGACCGACGAGCCGTCGGCGTCGACGTTGCGGTCCATGGCCCACGCATGATGCAGCGGGAACACGCGGATCACAGTGCCCGCGCGATGTTGCGTCGTCGAGTCCAGCCGTGCCGCGATATCGGAGACCAGTTGCACGTAATTCGGCGGCCCGTTGACGATCGCGGCGCCCTGCGCGTCGTCGTAAGTGATATGGAAGCGCGGGTCGGTCACGCCCATCGACAACAGCGTGTCGCGCAATTCGGAAGCACTGCCATGATCCAGTTTGACCAGGGTGCTTTTCATCTCCTCCGGCGTCACGATGTCGAGCACCTGGCCGTCGAAGTACCAGACAAAGCCGAACGACGAAGCAAGCGTATCGAGAAAGCGGCGCGGCGCCATGTGGAACTTGCCGGTCACGCTGCCCGACACGTCCTTCGAGATGTTTGCCGGAATCCCCTGGCTCGCGGCGAAATCGCGCAAGACGTCTTTCACGTCCTTGGAGTCCGCCGAATAGTCGATCTGACTCACTTTCCAGTGCAACGGCGCGGCCGGAGCAGGTGCCGCACACAGGGTCAGGACAGCGAACAGGATGGCGCGGGCAATTGGATTCATGGCGGTCATCGAAGAAGGATTGAACAGAACGTATGACTCATCATTCGTCCTGGCCATCCCTGGGTCAACGAAGATCCACGCTGCTTTCGCACTTGCTTCAGGTTCCCGTACAGAGGTTCGTGGCGATACGCGCTTGCGAACCGGGGCGGCGCCGCATGGCGCACGGTGCCGCCGGACATAGGCAGCGCCTCCCGCAAGTTGGCTTTGCGGGTTAGGGCGCGAGATGACATAGCGGGCGTTCACGTCAGTAGTAGCTGTTGACGGTCCATCCCGTCGCAACCGGCGTGTTGGCGATCACCTGCCCCTGCTCCCCGCAATAACTGCTGACCCAGGGCGTCGTGATCACCGCGTACGTTGCCCAACTGGTACTCATGACAACCTGATAGTTACCAGGAGTGAGTGCCTGGGTCAGGCTGTTCTCGATTCCTCCTGAATCGTCGGTAAGCGTCGCACTTTGCGATTCGGCGTGAGCGAGCGACTGACTCGAGCCAGTTGCATAGATGTCGATAGCCTGCGCCAGCTGGGCACGTGCACCGGCTGCGCGCTGGTTGCAGGTACCGTCGTTCATGTGCGACCACGTCGACACGGCCAGGATGCCCGACTTGGTCAGTTGCACCGGCAGCGTCTGTGAGTATGAATACGTGCCGTTGGTGCTGTTGTAAGAATACGGGCCCGACGTGAATGCCCCTGCCGGCACGCCGTTGCACTCCGTATAGTCGACCGCTCCCGGTGAAGCCATGGCGACCGTGCAGCCGATATACGAGTTGGCCGGCAAGATTTCCGACTGGGTCTGCCATGTGCCGTTCTGGCACGACAGCACACGTCCTGTCGAATCGGTCGTGACGGGTGTCGTGTTGGTGGCATTCGACGCGCAGGCATTGCCCACCGTCTGCTGATTGCCGAGATTCAGATTGCCCTGCTCGTCAACCGCGACCGCTTGCCACGCGGCGCCATTGAACGTATAGGCACGCCCTGTATTGGTGGTCATTGAAACGTCGCCCAGTTGCGGATTGGGCATCTGCGTCAGATCGCCCAGATCCGCCGCCGCTGCCACCGGGGCACGCCAGTGCGCCGACGAAATCGGTTGCCACTCGCCGTTGATGCAGCTGACGACGTTGCTGTTGGCGTCGGCTGCAATCGATCCCGTCGCCGCTGTGCATGCGGTGTAGTCGGTCTGCTGCGCAAGAATGATGGGCACTTGCATTGCGTTCGCACTCGTATCGCCCGGCACGCTGACGCGATAGAGATAGTCGGTGTTCTGCGCCTGGTTTGCACCGGTAAATATCTCGCTCGCCAGATGGCCCACACCGGTTTTCGTGCCCGAGCAGGACACGTTCGCGGGATTCGGTGTAGCGACGCTCCATGCGCCGAATGCGCCGAACGCCGCGCCGCCCGGATTGTTCGTCCGCGGAATCGAACCGCCACCCTGCCCCGAGTTCGAGGCGATATAGCCGAGCTGCGTATCCGGAATGACCGAGCCACCCTCGGTGACCAGCAGCCCCTCCAACCCGCCGAGGCTATTCGTGTACACCAGCAGACAGGGGCTTTGACCGTACGCGTTCTGCGACTGCACGGCCGTCGGCAAGAACGTGGCGAGTTGGTACGGCGAGCCCTTGAGCGGCACCACCACTGGTACGGTGGGCGTCGCCGCGCTCAGCAACGCCGCCGAATTCTGCGCGACAAGTTCTATGGCTGCCTTCGTCATCTGCGCCTGATAAAGCGCAGCCTGCTGGCCGCGCGCGTCTTCCAGCGAGGTGTTGATCATGGCGACCAGGCCAATGATCATCATCGTCGCAATCGCCAACGCAGCGAGCATTTCGACCATCGTAAAACCGGCTTGACGTGCCATACGCCTGTACATGAAAACTCCTGCCTGTTTCAGCATCGCTCGGCTGGGCTGCCACTCTCGCGTTCGCATGGCTTAGGGTTGATACGCCTGCGCCATCCAGACCGGTGTCCCGTTTGGGACCGCGGCCGCGATCGCCGCAGGCAGCGGCACCAGCGGGTTGCCCGGCGACATCACGTTGCCGTTGAGCGCGATTCCGGCGAGAGCCGAGCCACCCGACAGCTGCTCAATCCCGGTGAGTGCCGACGCGGCGCTCACCGAGGTGGTGTAGACCACGATCAGACTGCCCGCCGACGAGGCATTGGGCGTCACGTAGTTCAGCCACGGACCGCTCGCCGCGCCCGCGCTCTGATACGGCTGCAGCGCCCCCGCCGACACCATGCCCTGAAACCCCGGATTGGCCAGCGCATAGCTCATCAGCGCCTGCCGATACGCGCTCATGCTCTGCGCCAGAGACGTGCCGGCCATGGCCGGCGTCGCCTGCAGAAAATCGGCGTCAATCAGTGCATAGACTCCGGTGGCGCAACTGATTGCAAGCACAATCCAGAGTGCGGTCATCTAGGTTCGCCCCATGCGTTAGGCACGCGCGATCGGCAAGAGCCGGCACAGCGTGCTGGTATCGTCTGCCATTGCACCGGCCGGCTCCGTTCAGGTCGAAGTCCAGATGATCGTATTGTCGGTCGCGTTCGAACAATCCGTCGACGCTTCAGCCGGGGTGGGCGGCAAGGTGGAGAGCGCCGTACCGTTGATCGAGATCGACGTCCAGCCCCCGCCTGCGGACACCGCGTTGACGCAGACGCTCTGGGGCACCGTCGTAAACGTGATCGAGAACGTCGTGGTGCCGCCGACGACCGACACCGTCCCGTTCCACGTGTTGGTCACCGTGCCATCGGATGCGGCCGCAAGGGTCGACGGGAATACTCCCGCACTCGCCAATACCGAGTTGGTGAGGCCGCTATAGTTGGCGGACTGACCCGAATAGAGTTTCTTCACCCCGGTTTGAATCGCGCTGACCTGCTCGCTTACCGCATTGGTATTCGCACTACTGAACGCGGTGCTGAGCAACGCAATTGCGCCGATCACCACCACAGCCGCGATCCCGAGATACGAAATCGCTTCGAGCAGCGACGCGCCCCGTTGCTTGCGAGCCGCACTGCGTTTGCACATCCACACCGGTTTGATAACCGCCTGTTTCATACCGTCCGCATACTTCATCTCGACCCCCGAGAGCATTGGATACATCCGTCAATGCAGCGATCTAGCCATCGCCGCGATCTCCTGCTGAATCCCGAAGAAGCCGGTAATCAGCAGCCCCAGCAACAAGGCGAGCAGAACAATCGCCAAGCCGTTCAGCACGCGCATCTGCAACGAAACCCTTTCCACTCCGGTTTCCACCCACTCGTCCGCAAGCGTCTTCAACGCATCGCCGAAGCCTTTGTACTCGGCATACACGCACAGGTCTTCAACAATCTCGCGCGACGGAAAGTGATAGCCGGCATTCCTCATCGCTTCACCCACATTTAAGCCCGACTTCACACCGAACAGCATGTCTTCGATTCGTTCGCGCAACCACGGCTTCGCGTTGCCCGACAATCGCGTGAGGGACTTCTCGACGGTGAAGCCTGCCGTTTGCATCGATGCGAAAGCGGTCAGAAAACTGGCGCCCGTCATTAACCGGTAGATCGAATAAGGCGGAAACTCGTCGAGCCAGTTGCGGACCCGGCCGCGCCAGCGCGGCAGCGAATACAGCAGCAGCGCGAACCCCGCTGCCAGTACGAGCACACACTGCACCATCCAGTTGCGCACGAACTCCGACATCAGATACAGCATGCGTGCCGTGCCATGCCACCGTTCGGGGTCTTCGATCGCGGCGAACTGCGGAATCAGTTGCGCGCCGAACAGGTACAGATAGGCCAGCGTCATTGAGAACAACGCCAGCGGATAGGCCAGGCCGCCGATCACCGCATTGCGGATCTTGCGTCCCGACAAAACGATGCCGGTGACCGAGCGCAACGCCGCTTCGGTGCGGCCCGACTGTTCGCCGGCCATGACGATCATCTGTTCCGCGTGAGGCACCCACCCTTCCATGCCCTCGGCGAGGCCGCCGCCGTTTTGCACGACCCGGCGCCACTCGCCCAGTAGAATCGCTTCGGGCTGGTTCGGCTTGCGGCCGTCGCGCGAGGCGCGCAACTCCAGTTCCTCAAGCACCTTCAACAGCGGCAGACCGTTCGAGAGCATCTTTTCGATCTTGCGGTAGAGCCTTAGTCGCTGTTGTGGACCGGCATTCAGCCTGGCCCAGCGCCGATTCAGATCAAGCGCCATGATCCCCGCCCATGCCATTGCCGCTCTTCAGGTCGCCGGCCACCACCTCGACCGGGCTCACCGGGCGCAGCCGCACCGGCTGGCTGCGGGCCACCAGCGGGCCGACAATGCGCTCGGCGCCGCGCGGGTCGATCAGCCCCTCGGCGATTTTCTCAATGGCATGTTCAACCAGGGTGTGCCCGCCTAGCTGGTCAAGCCAGTAGGCTGTCGCTGCCGCCTTGTCGCCGTCGCGCAGCAGGGCAAAAAACTGCGCATCGGTATGCACGACCTCGGCGACCACCGTGCGGCCGGTGGTGCCGCGTCCCGCGCAATGCGGACAACCGGGTCCCTGGATGAAGACGTTTTCGAACGCGCCGCCCACGGCACGGCGCACCCTGGCGATCAACGCCGGATCGCAGTTGTTCGCCGTATCAACGAGGCGCTGTTTGCAATGCGGACACAACAGCTTGACGAGGCGCTGGCTGATGAGTCCCGTCACGACTGTTTCGTCGGTCACCATGCGCAACGGCAAGCCGAGGTCGATCAGCCGGTCCACGATCGCCAATGCACCGTTGGCATGCACCGTCGTCCACACCTGGTGACCGGTCATCGATGCGCGCAGTGCACTTTGCGCCGATGCGCGGTCGCGCACCTCACCGATCATGATCGTATCGGGGTCGAGCCGCATGGCGTTGGAAATCGCCCCGGCAAAAGCCAGCGAGCGCGCCTCTTCGGTGGCCGCATTGGTCACCGGCGTCTGCACCGCACCGGCGATCGGATACTCGACCGGATCCTCTACCGTGATCACATTGATACTGCCGTTGCAATCGGCAATCTGGCCGAGCAGTACGCGCTGCAGCGTGGTCGATTTGCCGGAGCCGGTCGGTCCGCTGATGATGTTCATGCCATGCGGCAGACGCTGCAGTTCATCCATCTGCGTGGCTTGCGTGCCGGAAAAGCCGAGCCGCTGCAAATCCGTAGTCTCACCCGCGTCGTTGTAAAGCAGCCGCATCACCATGATGTTGCCGGTGCTGGTGGGCGCGGTAGCGATACGCACACCGAACAGTTGCTCGGGCAGCTTGTCCCGGTCGCCGATACTGGCATCCTGGCGCTCGCTCGGCTTGTACGTGTTGTCGGAGACGCTTGCCATTGCCGAGTACAGCGTGGCCAGCAGCCGGGCGCCCTGTTCACGGGTCTGTTCGGTGATGCGCATCAGTTCATTGTGGATGCGAAACAGAATTTCCGTGCTATGGCGCTTGACCCGGATGTGGATGTCCGAGGCGCGTTCGCGGCACGCCTGCGCAATCAGCTCTTTGGCCAGCACCTGCATCGCAGTATGGTCGACGCGCTCGCCAGTGCCGTCGCGGCGCATGCCTTCGTAGGCGCGATGCACGATGTCGAGGCTCACCGGACATGGCCGGTGGCTGAACTTCAGACGATCGAGACGGGCCCGGTACGACAGCACATACGGGCTCATCTCGTGGCCTTCGGCGATCAGCAGCCGGCCATCGTCGAGCAGGCACAACAGCTTGCGCTCCTCGGCGCTGGCGGCCCACGGTCCGTCACCGGACAGGGGGTGCGCCAGCCCGACTGTCCGGGAGACCGGCACGGCGTCCGCAGCGCTTGCCGCTTTCGTCGCGCCCAAGGAAAACCCCCGCTTGCCCAACAAAGAGTGGTTCATGTCGAAACTCCTATTGAGTCCGCGGAAAACCTGAAGGCAGCCCCGGCACGCCGTTGGGCAGGGACACGCCGCCGGCCATGCCGGGCGCGGCGCCCATGTTGCCGGCCGAAGGCACGCCCGGATTGAGGACCGCACCGCTGCGCGAGGCGAGCACCGGCATCAGGTGGAGCGTGCGCCCATCGTTCCAGCGGCCCACCACCTCGTTCGGGGCGATGGAGACGATATGCAGCCCGTTGGGCAGCACGTCGCCGGCGCTGACATCGAACTCTTCGCCTTCGGCACTTTGCAGCGTGGCGGAAAAGCGCCGCCCCAACCCTTCAATCGCCACCACGCGCACAGCGTCGGAACCGGCATCCACCGCGGTTCCTGCGCTGCCCAGCCGAGTCAGCGCAGCCGTGCGTTGCGCCACTTCGGCCTGCGCGTCGAGCTTCTTGATCTCGGCCTTGAGCAGGACCGTCTGCTCCTGCAGGCGGGTCAGCTCCGCCGCCGCGTTCGACGTCCAAGCACCATTCGCCGCTTCGGCCGGCGGCGCGTTCGCCGCCTGGACCGGTTCGACCGCGTGCGCACCGGCAACGCACATCAGTGCGGCAGCCAGTACGGCAAGGCGGAGCCTCGACGTCATTGGCACCATCGACACCATGGGCACTGCCGAGACCGCGCGTGCCGTGCTTAACGTGCTCAGACGGGACGGATCAGTTTGCATAAACGACTCCCTCGGCGGACCATGTGCCCGCCTGATAGGTCAATCTCACGAGCCGCACGCCGGCCTCGTTCAGAGAAAAAGCCAGTTGCTCCGGCGACAGGCCGCCGAGATTCGCCTGCAGGCGCCATTGCTGCCACGACGGTGGCGGCGGCTTCTGCGCACCCACCGGCGTCATTGCACTATCGGGCGCGTGGACGACAGGCGTGAGCGTCAGCGGCACGTCCAGCGTCTGGAAGCGAGAGAACAATTGCGTATTCACGGTTTTGCCCGGCAGCAGCGTATCGTCGGCCAGCGCGCCCATCGGGAAGGGGCGTACAAGCGACGCGTGCTCGCCGCTACGATCGAGTTGCGCGAGCGGCACGCGCTCCAGCAGCAACGCAACGGTCGAACCGTTGCGCGACCATTGATAATCGACACCGGTCGGCTCGCAGGTGTAGTGCTCGAGTTCCCAGCCACCCGGTGCCAGCTCCGTGAAATGCTGCAGACAGGCACGCGCGAATTGCGCAGGCACCGGCAGCGTCGCCCACGGGTGCGCGGCGCCCTGGTTGGCGGCCTGCCTGCGATGCAACAGCGCTCTCGCCAGCTCCATCTGACGCTCCTGCTGCGCAACCACCATCGCGCGATGATGCTGCGCCCATAGACCCGCGCCGAGCACCGTGACGGCGACACCCGCCGCGACCGCCGCGAGGCGCGGCGAAACGCGGCGCGTGACCGGGCGCAGCCGCGCCCAGCGCGGCACGTGAAGACGGCCATGGCGCTTGCCGAGCATGTCTTCAATGCGGCGGGGATAGAAGTTGTGAAACCCCATCGCCTCGACTTCGACGTCGCCAATCACCGCATTCCAGCCGCCCAGCCCGTAGTCGGAATTCAAGCGTTCGAAAACTTCCTCTTTGGCGCCGATCCAGTCGCCGTTCGGCAGAAACGCGCCGTCTCGCACAGCGAAGTACGCCCAACGGCCATCGGGCAATTTGAACGCACCCAGCCAGTTCGGCGCCGATTGCTGGCGGCCTTCATAGAAAGCGCCTTGCTGCGCGACAGCCTTCGAGACCAGCACGCCGAGCGAGGCAACGCCCGCTTGCGCGCCGTCGCGCGCATTGTTGGTAAAGCCAACCGCGGCGACGCCCCGGTCGACGCGCAACACCATCAGGTCGAAGTTCAGTTTCTTCGCGAGTTCGACGGCCTCTTTCTGCAGTTCGTGGCGCCGCGACAGCGACTGCCAGAACAGTCCGCAAATGAAGCGCTGCCGTTCGATCTGGATGATGTGGGTTGCCATGGCGCGGGATCCGGTTCGCTCGTCTCGCTCGTATGACTCAAGCGCCGTTCATCATCACAGGCGTGATCAGGATGACGATCACCTCCCGGTCATGCGTGCCCTGATAGCCGCCGCCGAACGCGTAGTTCGACGGCGAGCCCACGCCCTGCTTGTTGAGGTTGTCGTCCGTGCCTTCGTAGCCGCTCAGCACCAGCGTCTCGCCGGACTTCATCGAGACGCGCTGCAGGAAATTGCGTGTATCCACATCCGGCGTCTGGATCTCCTGGCCGCCGCTCGTCACGGTCTGCAACGACACCAGCGACGAGATGTTGGTATAGAACTGCAGCATCACCGTACCGTTGTCGAGCACATGCGGCAGCAAGGTCATGTTGAAACCGGTCGTGATGGTACCCGGCACGAGCGCCGTTTCGGAGCCGACGTTGGCGGTATTGGTGGTCGACACCGACGCCAGGTAGCCCTGCTCCGTCGCCACCTGAACCGGCACCGGCTGGTCGTTGAGCGTGGTGATCGAGGCCGAGGTCTTACGGCGCACCTTGCCTTGCTCGGACAGCGCGCTGATCATCGCGGTGGTGCCCGACGCGCGGCTATTCGGCGTAATCACCTGGGCGGCAAACGAAACCGGATTGGTCGCCGTGGTCGCGAAGGTGTTGGCGAGCGTGAACTTCGTGCCCAGTGCCTGGTAGACTGCGCTCCAGTTGATACCGTAACTGTCGTCCGCGGTCAGCTCGACCGACAGCACGGTCACGTTGATCAGCACCTGCTTGGACAGCGAGCGGTTCGCCTCTTCCATGAACGCGGCTACGCTATCGAGCACTTCGGGCGTATCGGTCACGGTAATCGAGCCGGTTGCCGGCGAGGAGACCACGCTGCCATAGCGCGACAGCATGGCCTGAATCGACGCATGCAGGCTGTCGAAGACCGACAGTTGCGAATTGACGACTGTGTTCGAGGTATTGTTGGACGTCACGCTCGGCGTATTGCCCGAGCCGGAACTGCCCGAGCTGCTTGACGAGCCGCTACTGCCGCCGCTGCCACCGTTGCTGCCTGAACTATCGTTGGTCGAACCGCTCATCACGGTCGCGTTCAGTTTCGCGTCGCCTGGAATCGCACTGACCTGGAAGGTACGGGTGTCGGTAAAGAAGAACACGATTGCGCCGCCCGCCAGCTTCCACGACACGCCGAAACGCGCGGCCGCGGCGTCGAGCAGACCGCGCAGATCGCCGTTACGGTAGGAGATATGCGTGGGAGTCGGCAGACCTTCGGTCGCCTCGATGCCACGCGATGTGCCTGAACTGCCCAAACCCGGCAAGGTCGGCAACGGCGGTTGCACGGCGCCTACGACCGGCACGCTCGCCTGCGCACCGCTGCCCGTGGAGCGGGAATTGGCGAGCGCATTGGGCGAGACGCGGGTGGGAATATGCGTCAGGCGGGAAATATGTTCAGCGAACTCCGAGAGCGAATTCACTTCGCTGTCGAAGGTGGCCGGCTGCGAGAATACCGCCGGCAAGGTGCTTTCGCGATCCAGCTTGATCGCCGTGCCGGACAGCCACAGTCCGTCCTTGACAATCAGGCCGTCCGACGACGCGCTGGTGTGCGCGTTGCCCTGGCGGGCGGAGTCGAGCGCCTGCTTCGATTCCGCATTGTCGCGATCGACCGCCTCGGACAGATGCTGGGACAGACCGGTGCAACCCGCCAGCAGAACCACGGCGAGCGCGAACGTTGTAATGGTGTTACGCATCAGCTCGCCCCTTTCTCAACGATACGAAGTACTTTGTTGCCGCGGTACAGAATGGCTTGCACCGGCGCATTGGAACCTGCGAGCGCCGAGACCACCGACTGCAGCGCCTCGTCGAACGTGCCTGTTACGGCCGCGGGGGCATCGACACTGAAGTCCACCGGCGCCTCCCAGATCAGTTGCCATCCGGCCTGTTGTGCCCAGCGCGTCAAGGCAGCGCGCACGGTGCGATCCGACAGTTCGATGCGCCATATAGGCGGCGGAACGACCGGCGCGGCGGCAATGGGCACAGCAACGGGCGTCGGTGCGGCGAGCGTTGCCGCCGTCCTCGCGTGGGCGGGCGATGGCGATCCGTGCGCAGCCGCCGCAGCCACCGCAGCGGCAGGCGGCGCGTCGGCGGTACGCTCTAACTGGGTCGCCATTCCCGCGGCGCCGGACGATCCGGCAACACCCGTGGCGGCGAAATCCTTCGATGTAATGCGTGGCTGCTCGGGCGCGACACTGCCGGTATCGCCGCCCGCATGAACCGTGGCCGCAGACGACGGCACACTCGCCGGCCTCGCCACAGTCTGCGTCGCCGCATGAGCGGTAGCCGTTGCAGGCGCAACGAGCGGCGCAGCACTCACATTGCTGGTAACCGGGCCGCCGACCACGGCCGGCCCGCCCGCGTCTGCATTCGCAGCCGTTGTATCAGGAGAGGCCGAGGTCAAGGTGGGCGGCAGCGTGCCCACCGTGTCGGCGCCGAACGGTTGACGGTAACGCACCGTCACCAGCTGGAAGTCGGTATCGACCTGCGCAGCCAATTCCGGGTGTCCGGACAGCATGTCGCGCAGCGTCTGCACCAGCGAATGGCCGGCCACCCAGCTCACCGGTGTCGCGGCCCACACGCCGGCGTTGGGCAGATTGATGCTGTAGTCGATCGGCACGACAAGGCGCAAAGCGTTGCGCAACGCCATGTTCGTGCCGCTCGTCGTCACGCGCGGACTTTCACGCGACTCGCCGACCAGCGTTACCTGTTCGTTGTGCTGAGCATCTGGCGTGCCTGCCGCGCAGGCACGCCCCGACAACCCGCTGCCCAGCACCGACAGCATCACCATGCATGTAATGACCGTGCGCATCTAAGGACGTCCTCGTTGCCGTTCATGGCGCCTAACCACGCCAACTATTTTCTCGTCGCCACTTGCGTGCCGATTCTTCGCTATCCTATTCTTGCTTCATCACCTCTGCGCTGGACAACCGGCCATTGGCCTGAGACGATTGCAGCGCTCCATCACAACCTGACACCACGACCATGAACCATCCCAACCAGCTTCGTGACCTGACCCGCGAAATACTCGACCTGGTCGATCAGCGCCGCTTCTTCACCGACCTGCATATCGAGCAGGACCGCCCGATCATGATCAAGACGCCACGCGGCTGGATCGAGGCGGAAGGCGGTCCGGTCATGATCGAGGAGATGGAGCCGCTGCTCGCATCCATCGACGAAGACTGGCGCAACCGCATTCAGGAAGGCGCGCTCGACCGGCCATTCGTCTTGACCCGCTGCCGCCTGCGCTGCCACGTCTACCGCGTCTCGGGTGGCCGCAAAACGGTCATCTCGATCCGCCGTTTGCCGCTCGAAGCCCTGCCGCTCGACAAGCTCGGCCTGCCCGCCTATATCAAGACGATGCTCGAAAGCAACAAGGGCATCGTGCTTGTGACCGGCCCCACCGGCTCGGGCAAAACCACCACCATGGCGTCCCTGCTCGACCACATCAACCACACGCGAAACTGCCACATCGTCACGATCGAACAGCCCATCGAATATGGGCTGGAGGCTCATCAGGCCATCATTTCGCAACGCGAGGTGCCGACCGACACCCCAAGCTTTTCGGCTGGCATGCGCGAAGTCATGCGCGAGCGTCCCGACGTCATCATGGTCGGCGAGATCCGCGACCAGGACACCGCCGAAGCCGTGCTCCAGGCCGGCGAATCAGGACATCTGGTGTTTGCCAGCATGCACACCAGCAGCGCACTCAACACCTTGACCCGCCTGCTGTCCTTCTTCCCCGCCGAGCAGCGCGAGCGCCACGCGTCATCGCTCGCCAGTTCGCTGATCGGCGTCATCTGCCAGAGCCTCGTGCCAAGCGAAGACGGCACTCAACTCGTACTGGCCAGTGAACTCCTGTTCAACCACAACCAGCAGGTCAGCAAGCTTCTGGTCGACCCGGCCAAGATTCATTTCCTCGCCGATTTCGTCCGCCGCAAGGAAGACAACATGTCACGCTCGCTGAACGACAACCTCAATCAACTGGTGAGCAAAGACTCCATCACTGCCCGCGACGCACTTCGCGCCGCCTATAACCGCATGGAGTTGCACGAACTGCTGCAGTCGTCGGCGACTCGTTGAAGCCATTTTCTCCCGCAAATATCGAAGGCTTCGAGTTTTTGACAATCTGTTACGGTTGCTGAAAAAAGAACCGGTCGGGAAATGTGCTGAGTGAATTTCCGGCACTTCTGACAGCGAGGAAATCTCAATGCGGATTGACAGATCTATTGCGCACACAACCCGTTGGGAAGCGATATGCCGGAGCGCGAATGGTTTACGAAATGTTTCTGGCAAACGACGCTTTGGCCGCGCGAGCGGCTTGTCGCCCAGCCATCGCAGGCGAGCACATCCCGCACGATCGCATCGCGTCGATGTCATCAACATATGGGCGAGGCGCGGTCGCAATATCCGCTGCCCCATATGCAAGACCACGGGAACCAGCGAGGCCGGTGATCCCATGCGGGCCCGGAACCGCACAGCAGCGGTAATCCGGATGAACGCTACGTGAGTTCAGGGCCTGGATGCTTTTCCCAGGCCGAGTTTTTCCATTGCTTCATGCGCATCGATCACCATCGTCGCGATTTCGCCTACCGTGACCCGCAGGCTCGTGGCGCGTGAACGCATGTGTTCGTACGCGTCGTTTTCGCTTAGGCGATGCGCTTCCATCAGGATACGGCTGGCCTTCTCGATATGGCGCCGTGCCTTGAACGCCTCCTCGAGCTTGCCGATCTTGTGGTGCAGTCGTTGCTGGTAGCCGGAGGATGCGCGTGCCAGCACCAGCGTGCTGAGAATCCCGTTGGAGCGATAGGGCTTCGTGATCACGCCGTGCGCCTGGGTATCGACAAGGATTTTCAGGGCCGTGGGATTCTCGTAATCGGACAGGGCAATCAGGGTCGCTTCGGTGTCGGCCGCGCTCCAGTTCCCTGCGCTTCGAAGCTCCTGACCCACGAGAAAGAAAATCACGTCGACATCAACGGGAAGCTGCGAAGGAAACGGCCAAAGGACGCGCACCGGGCAACCAATCCGGCGCAACTGCTCTTCGAGGACGCTGCGATCGTCCCCGGGCGGATGGATCACGATAACGCGCAGCGTGCGCAGATCGTCAAACAGCCGACGCGCACCCGTAGTCATGCCGGTTCTCCGTCGAGCCAGAACTCCGCGAAACCATACGATGTCAGATAGGGGTCCGGCTTGATCGGACTGCGGCCTTCCCACACCACCTCGAACGCACCATCCGGCCGGCAAATGGCGATGCGCGGGGTGAGGATCGCATGATTGTTCTCGGGATCGATTTTCAGCAGACCCTCGGGCGAATCGAATTCGACGTCGCGGGCCGCCTCTACCAGCCTCGCCGTATCGAGACTCCCCGTGCGGGCCAGGGCGAGGGCGAACAGATGCACCTGGTTGTAAGCCATCTCAGACCACATGCTGGCCGGCTGAGCGCCGAAGCGTGCCAGCCAGGATTGCAGGAAGCGCTGGTTGCTCTCGTTGCGCAGGGAATTGACATAGCTCGCAGAGACGATATGGCCGCCACACAGCTCCGTGCCGATCATATGTGTTTCGCCTTCCGTCATCGTCAGGCTGGCGATCGGAATGCGAGCGGGGTCGATGCCGTGTTCGCGGTACAACTGATAGAAAGCACGCG
This sequence comes from Burkholderia sp. 4M9327F10, assembly GCF_005503145.1. Lineage (GTDB taxonomy): Bacteria > Pseudomonadota > Gammaproteobacteria > Burkholderiales > Burkholderiaceae > Paraburkholderia. The sequence goes on from NZ_SCNV01000009.1 coordinate 130,105, forward strand.
CGCCCCGGCCGATCAGCGTGGAGAAAACCACATCGGGCTCGACGGCCTTGATCTGACGCACGACCTCCGCCAATGCCGAGGGATCGGCGTCGCTGGGCAAATACACTTCGTCGACGATTTCTCCGTCATGCTCCTCGACCATATCGCGCATGATCCGGTTCGATTCCCGCGGATAGATGTAGTCGGCGCCGACCAGAAAGAAACGACGGCCGTGATTGCGCAGCAGATAGGCGGCCAGCTGCATGCTGTTCTGGTTCGGTACCGCCCCCGTGTAGATCACGTTCGGCGAATACTCGAACCCCTCGTAGATCGAGCAGTACCACAGCAGGGCGTTGTTTCGCTCGATCACCGGCAACACCGCCTTTCGGCTCGACGATGTCGAGCAGCCGAAAATCACTGTCACGTCGTCTTCCTGCAGCAGGCGTGCGGCGAGCCGCCGATATTCATCAGGATCGCTCTTCGGGTCGTACACGACCGGTTCGAGCAGACGTCCGTCGACGCCCCCGGCCGCGTTGACCTCTTCGATCGCAAGGGCAGTACCGAAGAAATGCTCGGACTCGGTCGCCGCGGTCACGCCGGTGCGCGAATACAGGACGCCGATGCGCCAGCCATCGCCTGCCGCGCTTTCCTGCGCGTCGCTCGAAGCAGCCGCACGCATGCTGCTGCCGCGTTGCGTTCGGGCAGCCGCCAGTTCCGCCGCGCGTGACGCGAGATCGTCGTACGAACTGCTGATGGTCATGCTATCGCTCCATCCATTGTCCGGCAGGCGGGCACACGCAGCGCCGCTCCCGGATGCTGCCGCCGGACTGTGCCGACGTTGTATTGTCCCGCTGCCGCGCGACCGTGCCACATTGGCGCGCCTCGTGGCAGCCTCTCAGGCACCGTCTCAGGCACCGGCTACGCCGTGTGGCGACGTCGCGACGCCGCCGCGATCGCCTGCTCGACGAACGCAGCAGCGTCGAGGCAACGTGCATCGTCCCATGGCCGGCCTATCACCTGCACGCCGATCGGACCGCCTCGCGCGCCCCAAAGTCCGGGAACGTTCACGCACGGGCATCCCAGCAACGTCCAGTTACGATTGAACGCGGGATCTCCCGTCGAGCCCAGGCCATCGGGCGCCTCATCCGGCGCACTTGGCGTCAGCAGTCCGGTGATGCCGTTGAAGAGTTCGGCCAGGCTGTCCTTCGCCTGCGCCATCAGAACGCACGCTTTGGCATACGTCGCCGCATCGACCGCGGCTGCACGCTCAAGAAACCCAGCGAGCATCGGCGACAGATCGACGCGATGACGATCGTACTCGAATCCCAACGATTGGTAAGCCTCGTAGCGTTGAATCGTGTCGTGTGCGGCAACCATGTCTGCCATCCACGATCCGAAGCGGATCCGCCGGACCCGGCCGCCGGCATCCTCGATGGCTCGCACGGCGGTGTCAAGCGCAGTGCTGGCGTTGGCCGACGGTTCGGTCCACGGATAGCTATCGGGGACGGCGAACACCGGGCCGTCCGTCACCTCATCCACGGCCAGCCGGCGGCCCGACAGGACCTGCGCGAGATAAGCCACGTCGCGCACGCCCGCGGCAAACAGGCCGACCGTGTCGAACGACCACGAGAAGCATTTCATGCCGACGGTCGGCAGCATGCCGAACGTCGGCTTGTAACCGGCAATACCGCAGAACGACGCAGGCCGGATGGTCGAGCCGCCGGTTTGCGAACCAACCGCGAACGGCACCATGCCCGCGGCAACGGCAGCCGCCGAACCAGAAGACGAGCCACCCGGGGTGCGCCCCAGGTCGCACGGGTTGCGCGTGGCGGGCGGCGCCATGTAGGCAAACTCGCTGGTGACGGTCTTGCCCACGATGACACCGCCGTTGCGGCGCAACAGTGTCACGATCGCTGCATCGGACCTGGGCTGGTAGCGTTCGTAGATCGGCGATCCGTAGCGGGTGGCCAGATCGTACGTGTCAAAGATATCTTTCACGGCGATTGGCAGGCCTGCCAGCGGCCCGTGCGCTGCAGCCACCGACGCCGTCGCGGCTTCGCGCCGGACAACGGCCGTCATGGCGCCGATGTCGCGGTCGGCCTCCTCGATGCGCGCGAACGTATCGAGAATCAGGCGATCGCGCGCTTGCGGATCGTTGCCGGTTCGCGAGAGCAGTTCCAGTCCCGAAACCGGCCGATAAAATGAGTTTGAGTTCATCAGGTCTCAGTGAGGGGTCAGTGTCAGACGCGCAGGTGCTCGAAAATCGAACCTGCGGCTCTTTCGTCGCTGGCGTTACCATGATCGATGATTTCGCCTTGCTTCAGCACGGTATAGCGATCGGCAACCTTCAGCGCGAACGGAACGTTCTGCTCGATCAGCAAGAGCGTGGTGCCATGACGCTTGCGCTCCCAGAGCAGCGCCTCGGCCAGCCGCTCGATCACGGACGGCTGCAACCCTTCCGTGATTTCATCGAGCAGGATGATCGATGGGCGCATCATGAGCGCACGGGCCACCAGCAGCATCTTCTGTTCGCCCCCGGAGAGCGTGCCGGCGAGTTGCTTCAACCGGCTCTTGAACACCGGGAAAACCGGTTCGATTTCGGCAAAGCGTTCGTCGAACACCGATACCTTGGCAAGGCCCAGGCGCAGGTTGTCACGAATCGTGAGATCCTGAAACAGCGCATGTTCCTGAGGCGCGTACGCGACGCCCGCTTGCGCGATCCGATGCGGCGCCATGCGGGTAATGTCCTGCCCGCGCACGCGCACAGTGCCGGTCTTCTTCGGCAGATAACCCATGATCGTCTTGAGCAAGGTGGTCTTGCCCATGCCGTTCTTGCCCAGCAGGGCGACGGCTTCGCCGTTGGCGAGCGTCATCGACAGCTTGCGAAGCACGACCGACGCCTTGTATCCGCTGGTGACATCCTGCAGCTCCAACGCGATCTGGCTCATGATGCCTCCCGGTATGCCGTGTTCGCGCCGGATGCTGCGCTCTGCGCGGTTCCGGCATAAATCGTCCTGACCAGTTCCGAGTTGACCACTTCGTCGAAGTTGCCTTGCATCACGATGCGTCCCTGATGCAGGACCACGATGCGAGTAGCAATCTCGGCAACGAAATCGAGGTCGTGCTCGACCAGCAGACAGCAGAGCCGGTAGCGGTGAGCCAGTGCGGCCAGCACGTCGCCGATTTGCGTGCGCTCTGTTTTGGTCAATCCTGCTGTCGGTTCGTCGAGCAGCACGATGCGTGGCTCAAGCGCGAGCACCATGGCCAGCTCCAGCGCCTGCTGTTCGCCGTGCGAGAGATCCTTGGCCACCGCATCCAGCTTCTGGTCAAGGCCGGTGGTCCGAACCACCTCGAGTGCATACGGAGGCAACGAAAGCGTGCCCGCACGCCGGAACAGCGACGGTCGTTCGATGATCGTGCCCGCGATTCGCAGGCATTCCGCCACCGTCAGCGTGTCGAAGATGTTGGCGTTCTGGAACTTGCGCCCCAGCCCAAAATGCACGCAACGGTCCGGCGGCAGTTGCCGGATATCGTGCCCGCACAGCACAACCGAACCGGCAGAGCGCTCCGCTCCGTCACTCATGCAGCGCATCAGCGTCGTCTTGCCGGCGCCGTTCGGACCGATCAGGCCAACGAGTTCGCCAGCGTTGGCGTTCAGGTCGATTCCCTGCAACACCTTGAGACTGCCGAAATTTCTGGCGACCCCCTCCATCTGCAGCGCAGGTTCTGAGCGAGCCTGCACGCTTTCCACCCCGACGGCCCGCTCCACCAGTTCGGGTTTGGCGGCGTTGCCCGCGAGATGGCGCAATGGCTTGAGCAGCAACGGCACCATTCCCTGCGGCAACAATACGATCACGGCCACAAACGCGGCGCCCAGGATGAGTTGCCACGCAAATGGCATGCTGCCGCTGAGATAGGACGTCCCGACGTTAATCAGAAGCGCGCCGATGACGGGCCCCCACAGCGTTCCACGACCGCCCAGCGCGACCCAGATAATCAGTTGGGTACCGAGAACGAAGCCGGTCAGCTCGGGCGCGACGACACCGCTGAATGCGCCGTAGCCGAAACCGGCGAGGCCGGCGATGATCGCGGTCGCTACCAGCAGGACGATCTTGATCAACGACGTATTGATACCGAGGTACGAGCAGCGCGATTCATTGTCGCGAATCGCCGCCAGCACGCGGCCGCCGTCGCTGCGTACGAAAAGCCACGCCAGCGCTGCAATCAGCAGCAAGGCGCCGCCGGCGATCCGGTACCACGCGTCGAGAGACAGATCGAACGTCTCGTAGCCGGTCAGTCCTGAACTCGAGCCGGTCCATTCACCACCGGACAGCAAGAGCTGACTGAGTACGATCGGCAGTACAAGCGACATCACAGTCGCGAAAAACGGCGAGGCGCCCCGATAGAAAGACAGCCAGCCCAGCAGCGCCGCGATCGCGGCCGTCGCTGCGATGGCCGCGCCTAGCGCCAGCACCACATAACCGGCCGAGAAACCGCCGTGCGTGAAGACGAGGCCCGCTGCGTACGCGCCAATGCCGAAAAAGGCAGATTGCCCGAACGTCAGGTATCCGGTGTACCCCCAGAGGATATCGACCGTCACGGCAACGATCGAAAAGAAGAATGCCTGGATCAGGACATTCAGCAGATACGTGCCGAACAGGAACGGACCGACCGCCAGCAGCAGAACGGCAAACCCGCCGATCATCAGCAAGCCGCGTCCGGGCGACAGCTTGCGCCGGCTGGACACCTGCTCGTCGCGCAACGAGGCATCGCCGATGCCGGCATGTCCCGGCGAAGCACCGACTTTAGCCATGTGAGAACCCCTTCGGACGAATACGCAGTGTAAGCGCAGCCAGCACGGCGATGGTCAGGCCACCCAGTACCGGACTGACGAACGTGCTGACCAGAACCTGGCAAGCGCCAAATACGAGGCAGGTGACCAGCAGGCTGATCATCGAGTAACCCGAAACCATGACCAGCATGAAGGCGCTCACCAGCCAGGCCAATCCCATGTTGGGATCGACGCTCGACAACGGGGTAATGAGCGTGCCGGCCAGGGACCCCAAAGCAGCACCGAGACTGAACGTGATAAAGCGTATGCGGCCCGAATGAATGCCGAGCCCGCGAGCCAGGTCCTCGTTCATGATCACGGCACGGGTCTTGACGCCGAACCGCGTGCCTGTGAGCAGCGCGGTCATGAGAGCGCACAAACCGAGCGCGATAGGGATCAACAGCAGGCGATAAGCCGAATAGTCGGTCCCCGCGATGGAAAAGGCGCCTTTCAGCGGCGTTTCCACGAACTGGACCTCGCGGCCAAAAGCCATGACGATCAGCTGCCCGATCACGATTCCCAGGCCCCAGGTGGCGAGGATCGCGTCGAGCGGGCGTTTGTAGAGCGGGCGCACGATCACCTGCTCGACGAGCATGCCAACCACGGTGCCGACCACGATCGCCAGCGGCAGGCTGATCCATGGGTTGAGCTTCAACTGCGTGACCACGAAGCTCGCATACGCACCCGTCGTCAGCAAGGCGCCGTGGGCGAAATTGACGATTTGCATCACACCGAAGATCACCATCAATCCGGCGGTCACGATGAACAGCACGGCCGCCGTTGTGAAAATATCCAATGCCAGAACCATTGTCTTCTCCAGTCACCTCCGCCCGCACGCCGGCAAGGCCCGGCGATCAGGCGGATGCTGCATTCCTTAGCAAGCCTACTTGATGTTCGGGCACTGTGCCCCCGGGTCCACGTCCGGAAAGGATTGCAGGATCTTTACCGAACCGTCCGCCTGAATCTGGCCCAGACGCATGGCGAGAGGCGTATGCCGGCTCTTGTCCATCGACACCGGACCGCGCGGTCCGTCGAACGACACCTGATCCAGCGCCCGGATCACCTTGGCAGGATCGGTGGACCCTGCTTTCTCGGCCGCCGCCTTGTACAGGAAGAACGCTTCGTATTGCGGCTCCGACAACTCGTTCGGCGTCTTCAGGTCTTTGCCAAAGCGCTTGTCCATGGCGGCAAGGAATTTGTCGTTCTCGGGCGAGCCGATACTCGTCAGGTAGGAGCCCGACATATAGATACCCGTCGCGACGTCACCCATGCTGTGGGCGGTACCTTCGTCGATGGCCAGGTTGCCGTACGGCAGCGTCAGCCCTGAACCCTTCAACTGCTTGGCGAGCGCCACGTTGGGGGCGCCGCCCGCCGTCGCGCTGATCAGCGCGTCGGGATGCACCGAACGGATCTTGGAGAGAATCGGCGTCCAGTCGGTGCCGTCGATCGGCAGGTACTCCTCGCCCACTACCTTGCCACCGTGCTGCTCAATGTACTTTTTGGTGAAATCGAGCATGCCGCGGCCGAACGCATAATCGTTGCCCACCAGATAGAACGTCTTGGCGCCTTTGCTTTTTTCAAAGTAATCGACCACCGGCGCAACCTGTTGCTCCGGTACCCAGCCGTTCACATACATCCATGGGCTGCACGAGCGGCCTTCATAGAACGAAGTGTAGATAAACGGCTTCTTGCCACGCGCTACGATGGGAAGCGCCGCATTGCGGGCCGCGCTGGTCTCCATCGAAATGATCGCGTCGACATTCTTCTGAAAGACCAGCGTGTCGTACGCCTTCTGTGCGCCGACCGCGCCGGACGCGTCGTCGGTAATTTCGAGTTCGACCTGGCGGCCCAGGATACCGCCGGAGGCGTTAATTTCTTCGACCGCCAGTTGCGACGACTGAACCACGGCAGGCGCAACAACGCTATTGGCTCCCGACAGGCCGACCGCCACGCCGATCTTGATGGGGTCGGCGGCCAGCACGTCGGCACACGCGCCAACGCCGACTATGGCCGCCATGGCGGCGGCAAGGAATGGTTTGTTGAACTGGGTCATGGGATTTCCTTTGTAGTGGTCGTGTGGTCTTTCGAGGAACATGCAGGTGCCGGCCAATAGCTCACGTATGAGCAGACGGCCAGCCGGTGCCCAGCATCGGGTCATACACGTCGGCACGCCGGTCGCGCAGCACGTGATTGAAGGTGTTGAGCGTGCGCTCGGCGCGCGTGCGCTCCAGATCGATCGTGGCGTAAAGGACTTCTTCGCGTTCAGCGCTGGCTGGCCCTGCGACGGGCCACCCGTTGCCTCCTACGATCAGGCTCTGGCCGACGAACGGCTGACCCCGCTCGTTGCCGATCCGGTTGGCGCACGCAATCACCAGGCCATTGCTGTGCGCAGCGGCCATCGTCAGGGTGGTGGCCATGGCAGGACGATCGGCCGGCTGTCCCGCCATCGGCACCCAGTTCGTCGGTACGCAAACGATGTCTGCCCCTTGCATGGCCGCCAGTCGAAATGTTTCGGGAAACCATCCGTCGTAGCAGATCGCAATGGCAATTCGCCCCACGGGCGTGTCGAAAACCGGCGCGCCGCGGTCGCCAGGCTCGAAGAAGCGATGTTCGTTGTTCCATAGATGCAGCTTGCGGTAAATGCCGACGTGACCCGAGGGACCGGTGAGAATGGCCGAGTTGTATAGACGTCTGCCCGCCCGCTCGGCGATGCCGGCGACAATATGAATGCCGAGGCGCTGCGCCGTTTCGGTAAAGATCTGAGCGGTCTCCCCGTCCGGCAGCGCTTCTGCAAGCGAGAAGGCCTCGTCGCGGTCTTTGAAGACATAACCGGTGTTAGCCAGCTCGGGCAAGACCACCAGCGACGCGCCTTCGCTGGCGGCGGCTTCAATGTGCCGGACCGCGCGCGCCACGTTATCGAGTTTCGCGCCGACATGTGGCTGCATCTGAATGCAGGCGATAACGAGGCCCTCGAGGCCCGCTTCTCCAAGACCGTGCTGCAACATTACTTTTCGTCCCCCAAAACAAAAAACCCCCTCACCAGCGTTGGACGCAAGTTCGGGGGCTGCATAGCCTTCCATATGTGGCACGGCATCGTTGCCGTGGAGCCGCCAGACAACTTGGTGGCTCAGTGGACGCGAATTTAAGAAGCCAAATTCACGATGTCAAGAGATTTAGCGAAGAGTTTGGAGCGCCTCCAGGGCGAGGGGTTGCCAGCTACGCTTCAGGGCCGTCAACCACACAGCCTTCGCCTTCCCGGGCGGCTGGCTTCGCACGTCTTGCCCTTGCTTCGCGAAATCGGCGAAAACGCGGCGTACCGGATTCTATTCTCGTGTCAGCAAACTGACCCCACCCACGAGGATTGCAATGGTACACGTCACAACCGACAACAGCACTTCCGCTGCAGAGCTTCCCCAAGGCACTCCCTTGAGCACGGAAGAACATGAAGCAACGAATCGCGGCGCTACGCCGCGTTCCACGTCGATGCCGACTCCGAGCAGGGAGATGCCTGCGCCGCGCACGAGCACCACGGGACGCCTGACGCAGGAACCAGGCATCGAACTTCGGCGCAGGCAGCCCGCTCCAACGATGACCGTCGCGGTGCGCACCGCACAGGATGCGGAAAGAGCCGCTCCCACGGCCGAAAACCGCCTCCGGCGTCTCGCCGGTCCCGATACGCCGGCATCCGTAATCCGGGTCGCACACACGGCGGGACAGGTACTCTACCCGAAGACCTTCGACAGGATGCCTGACGACGTGCTCGCCAGCCTGCTCGAGCGCGCGCCAGTATACGAAAGGCATGGCATTACGACCCAAAAGGACTTCGAGGGATTCCTCACGAAGTCGCACGCCGAGACATTTGCACCGGTGCTCGGGCGCCTCGGATATCTGCCCACGCTTCCGCTCGCGGCCAATTTCATTGCGCCGCACCTCGAACTTCCGTTCACCGGATATTCGACCGGCGGTCCGACCATGTTCGCGACGGTCAATACGATGGCGCTCCAGGAAGGGCTCGAGAGGTATTACATCGGCCAGCTCGATACGTACAACTTGCCCCCGTCCGTGCAGTCGCGCTACGACGACTTCAGGAAAAATTCGGTGCCGCCGGAGGTTCTCACGGAAATGTACCGGCAGATCCCTCGCGTGATGACGACGTTAATCCCCGCTTTCCATGCGATGCACCAAGGGCAGCTCATGGATCAAAAAGACGTGGTGCTCAACGACGTATATGCCGATGCCGCGACTTTCGCGTTTGCCGACCTGATTCCCGCCGTCGCAACAGCGATCCACGATACCGTGTTCAAGAATCATGCGGACGCCGGCAAGGGTCTTGAAGCGCCGTCGCATGGCGAACTGATCGCGCACCAGCCCATACCCATTCTCGAGCATCGACTGAGCAACCATGAAAAAGGCTGGTTCAAGTCGATCGGCGAGGCCGGTGTTGCGATGGCCGAAGGACTCGGAGAGCTCTGGACGACGCGGGATCGTCTGCCGAGAACCGTGCTCGTACCGGCCAACGCCGGATCGCTGATCTCGGTCGCACTCGTCGTGACGGCATTCACGATCGACAAGTTCAGGAACCCTGATCTCCCCGAAGGAAAGATCGATCCGAAACTCGCAGCGGCCGTTCCGTTGCCGCTCGCGTACATGGAAGTCCTCGCGACGCTCGCGTTCGGCAAGCTGCTCGAGGTCTGCGACAACGTGCTCACGAAAGGCACGCCGCGCAGGGAATACGACACGCCTGCAAGCATCGAAGAACTCTCCGCGCACGACAGCGATGAAGACGGGCACGACGTCGCCGCACTCGAAGCGCATCACGGATCGCCCCGATCCGATGCGTCCCCTGAACCTATGATGACCGCGGCAGTGCCGCTCGAAACGCCCGGGAGCACCACGGCCACGCCCGGCGCGCGCACGAGCGACATGCGCTAAACGGAGCATCGAGGTGCCCCGCGAGCGCCGCGGGCCTTTCACGGCCTGCGGCGCATCGCATCAACCTGACTACCCTGAAATCGAAAAGGACACTTTCTTCATGTCTGACCTCAATCCTCATATCGGCAGTATCGGCGGCGCCGCAGACCTGCCCGTGATCGAACAATCCGAGCCCGCTTCGACCCGCCGTCGTGCGGCCACGAGCTCGCGGCTCGCGCGACCGGACAATGCACCGGGCTCCTCACAGACGACGCGTTTGGGCGGCACCCGCCCGCCGGCCCAACCTGTGCCGTCCGGCAGTGCGCATCAGACGGGAGCGTCTCGCGCAGAAGAGAGCTTCATACCGGGCGAACTCGATTCGTCGAAGCTGGATAGCTCAACAGCGGCCAAGAACAGGACCCGACCGGGCCGTGCCAAGCTCGACACGACCGGCCTCTCGCTACCCGAGATGATTCCGCAGATGATCGGACACTATGCGCCGGCAGCGATCGGTCAATGGCCGACGAACCGCGCGAAATTGACCGACTGTGTCGTGATAAACCTCAGGAACCTCGCAGGGATGCCGTCCGGAACGGATAACGCGAAGCAACTGCACCGCGAAATCACGGTGAACTGGCACTGCCTCTCGGAGGCGGAAAAGAGCGACGTGCTCAACAAGGTCAATGCCTCGATCAGCGGCAAGGCGAACGGCCAGGCGTGGCTCGAGCATACCGCCGCGCATATGGACGCGGACGATGTCACGAAGCTGCTGAACGCGTGCGACCCTGCGGTCAAAACCGCATTGGCGCCGTCCTTCGGCCTGGCCGGCACGGATCCCGTGCGCAAGGCGCAGATCAAGAGCGACATGGCAGACATGCGCATGACGATGCCCATGGACCACATGGTCGATTACGTGGGCCTCCTCGAGAAGCACGGCTGGAAGATCGTGAGCTTTCCGGAGGGCGCCGACAAGCCCAAATCGATCGGTGTGATCGGCGCCGGACCTGCGGGCCTCGCGGTCGCGACCCTTGCCAATCATGCCGGCATCAAGGTAACCGTCCTTGAGGCCGAGGACCACATCGGCGGCCGGCTCGCGACGCACAGGCGCGATCTCGGCGACGGCACGATGAGTCCGACGGAAACGCATCCGGGCGGCATGCGTTTTCATACCACGTACGGCAACCTCTACTGGTATCTCGCGGCGAAGAAGTACGGACTGCCGTACATGTCGTTCGTGAACCCGAGCCAGGTCGGCGCGACGCTGATCGTCGGCGACGATGTCCTCAAGATGGAACCCGGCAAAGAGCCCGACAGCCCGGTGCTTCAGAAGGTCAAGGAAGATTTCAACAAGGCAATCGGTTCGCTGACGAAGCCGTTGCGCGACGCACGCGACGCAGGCAATGTGCCGCTGTTTCTCAAGCTCTCCCAGGAGGCCAAGGAAAAATTCGACGGCCACACGTTCGAGACGGGCGTGAAGCAGTTGCTCGCCGAAAACGGCATTCATTGGGATGAGGAGCATTGGGAAAAATTCGGCGCGGTCGGTATCGGCGTCGGCGGCTACAAGGGTTACTTCAACACCGGCTTCCTCGAAGAGTTCCGTTTCCTCGTCGACGAGCGCCTCGAAGGGCACCAGTTGCTCATCGACGGCGCCGACGAGCCGTTGCGCCGCATGGTCAGCGAAACCCCGGAAGGTGGACAGTCGCTCGGGGACCTCGGGGCTATCCTGCTCAGCACGCCCGCCACCCATATCGACAAGGCCGACAGACAGTACATCGTCAGTTCGAACGGCCCTGATGGCGAGCAGGAGCACAAGTTCGACGAGCTGTTCTTCGCCGCCGGCCCACGCGCCGCGGTCGCCCTCGGCATGACGCAGGAAGTCGAAGGCAAACCGCGGCTCGTGTCGCCGGACATCGCCACGGCACTCGAGCGGGCCAACATAGTCGGCGCGACGAAGATGACGATGACGGTGCCGGCCGAGGATTTCCATCCCGACATGCTTCCGAAGAATCTTCAGTCGACTGCCCCGTTCCAGCAGCTGTATCTGCAGCCGCCGGCAGCAGAAGGCAAGAACGCGGTGATCTACCTGAGCTACACGCTCGGCGACAATGCGGCCAAGGTCAGACATCTCTCGAAGGACCAGCAGATCGACATGCTGCTGGACGAGCTCGGCAAAGCGGAACAGAACGCGACCCAGCCCGAGGACAAGGCGGAGCTCCACAAGCTTGCCGAGGTGATCGCGAAGTATCGTCACCGGAGCAACTACACGCACTGGGACGACAAGGACGGCGCGTTCAAGATGGATGCCAAGGGCGATCTCGCCAACTCGCGCGTGCTGTACGCTCAAACGCTCAAGCCAAGAGAGGAGCCGTACTTCGTCAACGAAATGACGACTTACGAAGCCGGCTTCGCTAGCGGCGCCATCGGTGCCAGCATCAATGCGTTCCAGGCGATGGGTACGCGGCGCGGCGGCAAGGTGCCGCCGAACTCTCCGCTTGGCCAGAAGCTGCTCTGATCGGGCACGGCCGCCGCGCGCCTGTTTCACGCTGCGCGCGGCGGCGCCTGTCCTGTTTTCCGAGCCGAGGCCGGTACGTCGATCTGTACCGGCCTTGTTGGCATTTAGAGACCGGATAACTGTTGATTGACCCGGTGATTGATCTGCGCGACGCCCGCTGCCGGCGAGAGAATCGGCCGGCGTAACGGACTGGGAGGGTAACTGCTGGGAGGGTATTGAGCGGTTAGGCGTGCGCCACCTGCGCCAGCCGCGCGAGCTCTGCCAGCGCCGCAGCGGCGCCGTCGCGGGGTGCGCTCGCGAGCGCGCGCTGCGCGCATGCAGCCGCGGCAGTCGGGTCGTCAAGCAGGGCGTGGGCACGGCTTAACTGGTGCAACACGGCGAACGCGTCGTAGCCGCCGTCGAGCGCCCGCTGCAGCAGGGGTACCGCCGCGGCCGGATCTGCGCGGCTCGCCAGCAGTTGCCGCGCACGCAGGTAGCACCATTCCGGCAACGCAAACGCGTCGCTCGAGAGTTGCTCGAGCAACGCCTGCGCGGGACTCAGATCGAAGCCTGCGTCGAGAAACTGACGGAGCATCTGCGCCACGAGACCATGCTGTTGCCGCATCCGGTAGGTTGCCCCGATCAGCTCGGCGAATTCGCTGTTGACCGCGTGGAGCCGCCGGACCATCGCATCGGCACGCGTGCCGGTTACCGGCCTGCCGTGCCACGCGAGTACGTCATAGAGTTCCGCTCCGAACGGACTCAGGTCGTGCCAGCGTGCGACACCCCGGACGGAATCGAGCACGTGCAGTCCGCAGCCCGTGCCCGTCGACACCTTGTCCGATGCTTCGCTCACGCCACGGCTCTTGCTCTGCTTGCGCTGCATGCTGGTGCCGACGAAGAGCTGGCTGCCGTGCGAGAGCGCGCCGCGCACATAGCCGCTTAACGGCGTATCGTGCCCAGGCGCCGTACCCGCCACGTGAACCACGGCCGATGTACGCGAATTCATGCAAAACAGGCCGCCACCGTCGACGAACAACGAATGCGGGTGCTGCAAGCCACGCAGCACGACCTTGCCGCCCGCACTTAGATCGAGCACCTGACCGTCGGACGCTTCGCGCCACGAAGCGCTTGGCTTGCTGCCGAACATCGAGAGATAGACGTGGCCGTCGAATGCCTGCAGCGAGTTCATATGAAGCGTATCGGCACCCGGCTCGCGCTCGAAGAACACGCGCATGCGCGGCGTACTACCCGGCGCCCAGTCGATCGCAAAAACCTGGTTGGTGCCGCTGCTCACCAGCAGCAGTTCACCGTGCCACCACAGCAGCGAATGAGCATCGTGTACCTGCGCGAGTGACGCAGTGCGCAGCAGCCGCCCGGTGTCGTCGAACTGCGCGAGCAGCGTGCCCAGCGTACCAGGCGCACGAACCTGCAGCGCCGCATAATAGGTGCCGCCGACCCGGCACAGGCCGGTCGCGCCATACACCGGCAGCGGCACCTCGCTCAAGTCGATCCATTCGAATGCCTCCGACTCGCAGTCGAACAGCGCCAGCGCATGGCCGACCGGTTTCGAATAGCAAAAACTCAGCAGCAGTTGTGTCATGGAGCCTTCCTGTCTGTACGGTCTGTAAGGTCAGGCACATCAACCGGCGCGGCGCAAGACGGCGTGATCTGCCAACGCCGCCAGAATCCGCTCGACGCATCCCACATGTTCGCGCACGCTGGTGTCGACGGCGAACGCGGGCGATAGCGGCGCTTCATAAGGGGCGTCAACACCGGTAAACGTCTTGATCTCTCCGATCCGTGCCCGCTTGTAAAGACCTTTCGGGTCGCGCGATTCGCATACGGCAAGCGGTGTGCTCACGTAAATTTCCATGAAGCGCGCGGCGCCGACGATCGAACTCGCAAGCGAGCGCTCGGCGCGATACGGCGAAATGAATGCAGCAATCACGATCAGCCCTTCGTCGTTGAGCATACGCGCCACCTCGGCGGCACGCCGCACGTTCTCGGTACGGTCGGCCGGCGAAAAGCCGAGATCGCTGCTCAAGCCGCGCCGGCATACGTCGCCATCGAGCACGCAGCACGCCTTGCCGAGTGCCAGCAAGCGGCGCTGCAAAGCGACTGCCAGAGTGGATTTGCCGGCGCCGCTCAGCCCCGTCAGCCATGCGGTGACCGGACGCTGGCCGACTGGATTGATGTCCAGCAGTCTGTCACGGTCGCCGTCGTAGGGACCAGGGAAGTCGTAGATTGGGGACATGTCGATCTCACCGGAGGGAAGAGTCAGGGTGACGGCGTCATTAGGCCCCAGTGGGCCAGCGTGGTTTTGACCATCTGCGCATAGGCGTCGCGCAACTGTGGCTTTTCCGAGTGGTACGCACCCACCGCATCCCACGTATTGCCGTACTTGACGATCTGCTTCTTCAGATGCCAGGCAGCGACGTAGATATTGGTGCACTCGTCGCGCAACCCCTGCTCGTTGATACCGTAGACCGCCAGTTCGCGCAGATGGATCGAGTTGATCTGCAGTTCGCCGATATCCGTGGAGCCATTGGCGTTGTGATGCACGGCGGCCGGGTTGCCGCGCGACTCGACCCATGCGATAGCGCGTAGTACCAGCGGACTGACGCCCTGGTAGGTACCGGCACTGTCGAAGCAATCCGCGAAGGCGGGTTGGCTGGCCCAAAGAGCGAGTGCAACCGCGGCGCACGCCATCCGGGCCGTACTGCAAGGTTTGCGGCCAGGCCCGGCATGACGGTTTCGATGTGATGCTCGCGTGCGGTCGTCACATCCCGCATTACCGTTGAATGGATCCATCATCGTCGGTTCGATTGGGGTGAAAGGAGCGTGGCGGCTTGGGGAGCTTGCCGACCTCGGGCAGAAAACGTGAGGCACGGACAACAGCGGGACAGCAGCGCCTCGTTTCCGGATTCAAGGTAGTCGTGCACAAGCGGCAAGTCCATCGGCGCATGGTCCGCAACGCACACGGGCTTCGCATGGGCGTGCGCCGCTTCGGCGTGGGATTGTGACCAGACCCTGATGCGGCCGCGTGGTTCGGGTCGTGCCGCATGGCTTCGCGTGAGGCAGCGGGAACCTGTTTGCATGACGATATAACGCACCTGTTGGCTGTCGACATGCCTTCGGCTGGGCCGTTGGACACAGCTGCATCGATCAAGGGAGATTGCTATGCCAGGCGCCGCAGAGGGATTAGGCTACGAAGAGCGCATCGAGAGGTTGCCATCAGGCACACCCGAGGAACACAGCACAGAAACTTCGGCGCCCACGTTACGGTCGTCTGCGCTCCCCAACAACGAACCGCTGAATATTTTGCGCAGTTCTTCACCTTCGATCCGCGCGAACCGGTTGCCGGCTCTCGTTCGCTCCAGGTCGGAGGGCCAGTTCTCTCGCCCTGATTCGACACCTGGCACTCCGCCGGACACTCCGCTACTCGCACCAACGCCTCTTCGTCCTGGCAGTTCCACGAGTTTCCACCTTGGCACTCGCCGGTGGTCTTCGCCCGGCTCGCGACCGGAAGATAGAACCGAAGACGCATACATTCCCAATCGCAACGCGACGGTATCGCCGCTTTCATTCCACTTGGAGCGCGAATCGTCGCACCTCGGCGCGAGCAACCACGCTCATGGGACCGATTTCGACTCTCGCGTCAGCCGCACTCACACGCCTGTTTCTGATCGCTTTACCGGCCGCCCCCGTACTCCCTTTTCCGAAGCGGGCGACTACGAGACCTCGCGCCCCGAAACCGAAACCGAAACCAGCAGACCATCCGGACAGCCGCTTCCGCCAGCCGGCTTCGAAGGACTGCCGCAGCCGGCTGGCGATCAATACCGCAGACCGGGCGGATTCGATCCCCACTTGCCCCCGCCTCAGCTGTATCAACCGCCGACGGGAGCGCCCCCGGGATCCGGTGGTCCACAACGGTATCCGAGCGCGTTCGATCCCGCGAACCCGGCGAACCGGTGGGCGAATACACCGCAGCCACCGATGTACAACAACCCGATGTACAACAACCAGGGCTATCCGCAGCAGAACAAATGGATGAACAGACTGTCGACGTTCGCCAATTGGGGAAGTCAGCTGGGGGATGTCGCAATCAACATCGTCAGCAGTTTCCTGCACATTATTGAAACCTGGGCAAAGGCCGTCGAGAGCTTGTCGAAGGGACGTGGCTGAGCCCGCAGCCCGCGCAGCCACTGGGCGACGCACTTTGACAGATCGTATCGCGGCGTGCCGGACACGCCGCGATACCCGCCTTGCCCGCAGCATGACCGGCTCGCGATCTCGGGCGACAGTAACAGAACGTCACAAAGCGAATGGCGCCAAGGGACCCGGTGCAACTATACGTCCATCGAACGACGTTTCCGTTTTCCACCCGGTTCCTTGCAGGAGTTGCACCATGTCTGCCTCCATCTACTTCGCGGTCGCCTCCACGTTGTCGTCGGCCGACGCTGCGTCGACCCTCTTCACCAAGATGCTTGCCGGCCAGTTCCGGGACGCCTCCGCGATCGCTGCAGCGCACGCCGATCGCGAGCAAGGCAGCGCCGGGCCCGACTATGCGAGTCTGCAGAATTATGCCGACGTGCAACTGGTGCTGGGCCGCTACGAAGACGCGGAAGACATATACCGGCGTGCGCAAAAGTCCATTCGCAGCGAACATGGCCCGATGCGCGCCGCCCTATCGCGCAATGCCGGCTGGCAAGCCTTCTTTCAAAGCCATCTCAGCACGGCGCTGAAGTGCTTCAAGCGAGTTGACGACGATGCCGATGCGAGTCTTGAACTGCGTCTCGAGAGCCTGGTAGGTTCGGTGCTGGTGCTGTTCCAGTTCGGCCGCCTCGACGGTGTACGCAGCCGTCTGGAAATGCTCGGCACGCTGGCGGCCGATGCAGCCGACAGCCGCTGGCGCCGCCTCGCCGAAGTGCTGCGCGCCGATCTGCTCGCGCAATACCGGATGCGTTCGTCCGCCCAGCTCGCCGACCATATTTACTGGCACTCGGCGATTCTCGAACTGCGCGCCGCCGATCTTTGCGAGGCCTCGCCCGCGCTGCCTGAGAACACCCCGACCATTGCCGCGCTCGCCCGCCGTGCCGAATATCTGACTCACCTGCAGGCACTGTCGACCGGCAGCCATGCCGGGCTCGGGCAGATCGACACGCATCTGCGCTGGAGCCAAAGCGCCGGACTCGACGACTACCACCGCGAACTGCGTCTCGAAGTTGCACTCGCCGCGCTGGCCGGGAATGCCCCTAACGTGGCCGATACCATGCTGCGTATGTTCGGCGACGGCGCGATGCACGGCAGCCAGCACGCTCACTGGTACATGGAATACCTCTACTGTCAGTCGAAAATGCGCCAGCAGCAGGGCCGCCTGCAGGACCATTCGCAGATGTATGCCCGCTACGCGCTGATGTCCATCAAACACGTGCGCGCGGACAGCGTGGCGATGCCCGCCGCCATTTCCGAGCGCGCCTCCGCCCCGGCCGACGACATCAGCGCGAGGTTGCCCGGCAAATACCGGCGCGCTTACCGCTATCTGATTGAACACCTCGAGCGTCCCGATCTGTCGGTGCGCGAAGTGGCAAACCATATCGGTGTCACCGAGCGCGCGCTGCAAGCAGCGTTTAAGACCCATCTCGGCTATACGCCGAGCCAGTTGATCCGCAGCCGCCGCATGGAGCACATCCGCGACGAACTGCTGGCTGACGATACCCATGCGTCCAGCGTGCTGGAGGTGGCCAATCGCTGGGGCGTGCAGCACCGCTCCACGCTCCTCAACGGCTATCGCAAACAGTACAACGAAGCTCCATCGGAGACGCTGTCGCGCTGAGCACGCGCGTCGTAACACAACCGATCCGGCAAGGAGGCGGCATGAACGGTTTCTTTCCCCCGCGCGTCATCGAAATTGGCGAGATCCGGCTACGCCCGTTTGTCGACGCCGACGCCCCTGATCTTTTTCATGTGCTGCTCGGCGACCCGGCCGTCACCGAGTGGCTGCCGCTTGCCACGCATCGCAGCGTCGACGAATCGCGCGCCTTCATCCGTCTCTGCGAACTCGGCTGGACCAGCGCGACGCGTTTCACCTGGGCGCTTGAAGATAGCGCAGGCCGGCAACTGCTGGCCGCAATCGAACTCACTCCGACCCTGCCGCGCGCCGAGCTCGGTGTGATCATCAGCCGGCGCGACGGCCATCGCCGGCGTCGCGCCAGCCTCGCAGCTCTGTTGAAGTTAATCGACTGGCTGATGGCGCAGCCGCCGCTGTGCCGGCTGCATGCCTACTGCGCGCCGCAAGGCGGAGCCGCCAGCACCATGATGCGGCTCGGCTTCACACTGGAAGGACAGCTTAAGAACTGGGAGCCGCGGCCGAACCGTGGACTGCTGGCCGGTGATGCATTGCTGTTCGCGATCACGCGAGCGCCGGGTGAGAAGCTGGCGCCGCTGGCCGACCGGCTGACGCGCAAGCGTCACGACATGCTTCGCGTCGCGGCCTGACGATCGAGGGCTGTTGGCTGACACCGGCGAGCCGCTCGGCTGAGGTTGTCCAGCAATCCGAACCAGCGTACGGTTTCGCGATGCGTTATGCCGCTGCGCCTGTTATACCTGTTGGCTGGCCTATCAGGAAAATTTAGACTAGCCAGGTGCGACGCAGACACAGTCAGAAGCGGTATGTGCTGCACAGCAAGACAGATGAATCACGGCGATCCGACAATGGCGGGTAAGCGTGTCGGAGCCGCACCGGAGATCGACCATGCCGTGGGAACAGTGGCTCCGCGAACTGGTGCATGACGTGTCCAGCTACGACTACGAGCCGAGGCCGATGGGCCAGCCGTACGGGATGCCGCTGGGCATGCACACGGGTGCTCCGTATTCGATGCCGGGTGTACTCGGTGATCTGCCCGTATGGGCACCGTCCCAGCAAGCTCCGATCCAGCCGGCGCCTGCCACCTTCAACGTCAGCCCACACTCTGCCCATAACGCCTCTATACCCGGCAATTACCCGCAGGGCATCCCCACACCGTGGATAGGGAACGCCGACGCCCATCCCGAACGTTTAGGCCAGCGCCCCCCGCCGGCCCCATACCGTTACCGCCCCACGCATCCCGCTGTCATACCGGCAGGAGCGCCGATGGCCGCGCCCTACGCTCATCCGTATGGCGAAGACACGGCACACGGTATGCAGGGCGCCGGTTTCCAGCCACGGCCATTTGCTCATGAATTGCAGTGGTCAGCAGAAATCGTTCGGGATTTCAGGCCGCCGAGAACCCTCGCAGAGGAACACGAGCAATTGCAGTTCGCCCTCACGAGAAGCATCTACGATACCCACCGCCGCCCCATAGAGAAGTTCCTTGACCGTCTCGACAAACACGCGAACTCGGCGCGACCGGCACGTCCGGTTCCCTTGAGCGAACAGCCCCTTGAAATACAGGAGCTCTACGAGAACGAAACCGAATACCTCGAGGAAATAACGGCCTCGCTGATGAACCATGCGCCCATCGAGAAGGCATTGAGACTGACTGGCATGCGGGCCGTGCCCAATGACGGCATCACTCCCGAAGGCAAAAACAACTGCTTCCTGATCAGCCTCGCGCAGCATAAGACTGGCGACTACGATTCGCCGCATCTGGCGGAAGTCGATATGGCAAGAAGAGTGCTCAACGGCGACCCCGGCGCGAGAGCCGAGGCATGCACCTTGTCGTATGAACACGCCCGTCTGCTCGACAACGCGCGCGATTTTCGTCTCGGCAAGAATGCCAAATTTGCTTGCGGGAGCGTGGCTGCCCGTCTGGCCGTCGACCTGTTGAATGCCAACCAGAAGGACGAGGATAAACTCGACGTGTGGATAATTTCCATGGTCGACGGCAAGCCGCATATCGACAAGCTGGAGTCGGGTTCACCGTCGGCGCGTGTCGTGGGCATCTGGGACAAGGGTGGTCACTTCGAATCGATTACGTCGATCCCCGCAGGTCTCCAGCAGACGTGACGCATGTGCGAGCCTTGCAACACCGCAATCGGACGGATACGAAACGCTCGCTATGCGAAATTTTCTCGGCAAAACGTGCGTCCTGACGTATTCCTCGTCGACTTGCTGTACGTCGTCGAACTCGAGTTCGGCGAGGAGCACAGCGAAACGAGAGGTTGAAATTATTTTGCAATCCTACACGAATGCCGTGAAATGGGGATGGCTGAACTTCCATCCGTTCAAGGAAGAAGTGCCGTCAGGTGGGGAAAAGAGATGACGCCATTCAGGTCACGCCGGGCAAAACCGGGAGTTCAACGGGAAAACGTCTAATTATCGGCGAAAGCCGGAGCGGGCTGCGCCTTTGCGATGAACGCTATGGCACGGGCAGCGATCGGAACGGCTGCAAAAGCTTACAGGAAGGGTGGCGGAGAGACGGGGATTCGAACCCCGGATAGGTTATTAACCTATACACGCTTTCCAGGCGTGCGACTTAAACCGCTCATCCATCTCTCCGGCGGGAGCCGAATTATAGCAAACTCTGGGGCCCGCGCCACCCCTGCCGGAAAACGTGCATGAAACAACGCGCAAACGCCCGCCAGGCGGGCATCCGGCCACCTCAGGGATGGCGAATATAGTCCACCAGCGCCCGCGTATAGGCATCCGGCTTGCGATCCACAAGACTCACCACGATCGTCACCAGGAACCCCGCGGGCACCCCAAACACGCCCGAACTGATCGGCTCGATTCCGAACCATCTGGCACCCGCGAAACCCGTCATCTGCGTGAAAAACGGATACGTCGAAACAATGTAGTAAATGCAGACCGCGAGCCCCGCCACCATCCCGGCCACCGCGCCAAGCCGGGTCGTGCGCTTCCAGAACACGCCCAGCACCAGCACCGGAAACAGACTGGACGCCGCAAGCGAAAACGCCGCCCCCACCAGAAACAGAATATTCCCCGTATTCAGCGACGCCACATACGAAGCAAACAGCGCCACCCCCAGCAAGAGGATCTTCGAGATCGTCACTCTGCGCTGGCTCGAGGCCGCCGGATCGACCATGTGATAGTAGACATCGTGCGAAAGCGCGTTCGCAATCGTGAGCAGCAGACCGTCAGCCGTGGAAAGCGCGGCGGCCAGCGCCCCCGCCGCAATCAGCCCCGACATCACATACGGCAGCCCGGCAATCTCCGGCGCCGCGAGCACCACCATATCCGGCTGCATGCTGATCTCGCTCCAGCGCACAATGCCGTCGGGGTTCATATTGTCGACACTGATCAGATTCGGCTCGATCCGAAGCCACTGCGTGAGCCACTGCGGCAAATCCGCAAACGGGTGCCCCACGAGATTCGTCAGGATCTCGTACTTGATCAGCACCGACAACACCGGCACCGTCAGATAGAACAGCGCGACAAACAACAGTGTCCAGCCCACCGAGCGCCGCGCCGATGCCACCGAAGTCGTGGTGTTATAGCGCGTCAGGATATGCGGCAAGCTCGCCGTGCCCAGCGACAAACACAGCAGCAGCGACAGAAAATTCCGTTCATGCGTCTGCCGGTCTTCGGCGCTGATCGCCGGGAACGGCTCGGCCATCGGCACCGGCGACGACGCGCGCATCAGCAGCGCCTCGCGCCGCTGCGTCCAGACGATTCTCGCGGCGTCCGCGTCGCGCGGGAACAGCTCGAGTTCGCGCTCGTGCGTGTTGATTTCGCGCAGCGAGCCGTTATGCCGGCGCAAATCCGCGACCTGCTGGGTCAGTCGCTCTTTTGCCTCAACGAACGATTGCGGCAGTTTGTCGATCTGCGTCTGCAGTCGCGCCGCCTGCAGGCTGTAGTTCTTGCGCACGCTCTGATCCTGCGGCGAGTCGCGTACCTGACGCTCGAGCGTCTCGACTCGCGTCATCAGGCGTCCATAGTTGAATTGCGGTGCCCAGCCGAGGCCATCCTTGTGCGCAATCATGGAAACCGGAATCAGGATCGCTGCAATGAGGATGATGTACTGCGCCACCTGGGTCCACGTCACTGCGCGCATGCCGCCCAGAAACGAGCACACCAGAATGCCCGCGAGGCCGCAGAAGATGCCCACCGCAAAGTCGACGCCGATAAAGCGCGATGCAATCAGCCCCACCCCCTGAATCTGCGCCACCAGGTAGACGAATGAGCACAGGATCGCGGCCAGTGCGGCGAGTCCGCGCACCGCGTTGCTCGAGAAACGCGTGCCGAGAAAATCGGGAATCGTGTAGCGCGCCAGCTTGCGCACATAAGGCGCCAGCAGGAACGCGGTCAGGCAATAGCCGCCGGTCCAACCCATCAGATAGGCGAGGCCATCGTAACCGGTCGCATAGATCGAACCCGCAAGACCGATGAACGACGCCGCCGAGAGCCAGTCGGCCGCCGTCGCCATGCCGTTGAAGGCCGACGGCACGCGCCGTCCCGCGACGTAGTACTCCACCAGATCGGAGGTGCGCGACAGCAGGCCGATCACCGCGTACACAGCGATCGGTACGAACAGGAACACGTAGCCGATCCATACCCCCGGCCCTGTCACCTGCTCGATACGCCACATCACATAGATAAAAACCAGAAAGCCGAGCGTGTAGAGCGCGTATGAGCGGATGAGCCGATGCGTGAGCGTCATCGGCTCAGTTTCCGCGCGCTGCGGTGGGGCCCGCCGCGCTCGCAGCGGCGCCGGCACGCGCATCTGCATCTGCATCTGCATCTGCATCGAACGCGCGTTGCAGGATGCGGTCGGCCCGCTGCATCAGCACGATATACACGACGATCAAGCCCACGTAGATCAGAATCGCCCCCTGCGCCCCAATGTAGAACGGCAGGCTGAAACCGGCGAAGCGCACCTTGGACAGGGTGGGCGCGGCAAGCGGCACCACGAACGACACGAGGAACCCGAGCGTCATCAATACGCCGGTCAGCACGAGGTTGTAGCGCCAGTAGCGGCCGTGAGCGCGCGCCATCGCCGCCGAGACCGGTGGCGGTTCGGGAGGCGGGTGAAGCGCGGACTGGGAGGGGGTATGCGGCGCGGCCATGCGCCTATGTATCAAAAAGGCACCGGACAGGCAATCGGGATTCTCCGCGCAGTGGGCTTGCGAAGGCCTCCTCAGCCACTGTCGCTTGGGCCGGCGCCCGATGACAAACCGCGAGTGGCAGGCAAAACTCAGCAAGAAAAAACGGCGCATCGAATGATGCGCCGTCGTTCGGGTTTCTCAACCGGCTACGGGCTGGCTACCCAGCTCATAGACCCGACCTGCAGCTCAAAGCGACTCGCCAAGCTGATCGAGAATCGCCGGATTCTCCAGCGTCGACACGTCCTGCGTAATCGCCTCGCCTTTCGCCAGCGAGCGCAGCAGGCGGCGCATGATCTTGCCCGAGCGCGTCTTCGGCAGGTTGTCGCCAAAGCGGATGTCCTTCGGCTTGGCGATCGGCCCGATCTCCTTGCCCACCCATGCCCGCAGTTCGTTGGCGATCTTCACCGCCTCCTCGCCCTCCGGACGCGAGCGCTTCAGCACCACGAACGCGCATACGGCTTCACCGGTCGTATCGTCGGGACGCCCCACCACTGCCGCTTCTGCGACGATCGGATTGGACACCAGCGCCGACTCGATCTCCATCGTGCCGAGCCGGTGACCCGAGACGTTGAGCACGTCGTCGATGCGGCCCATGATCGTGAAGTAGCCGGTTTCCTTGTCGCGCACCGCGCCGTCGCCGGCGAGATAGAGCTTGCCGCCGAGCTCTTCAGGGAAATAGCTCTTCTTGTAGCGGTCCGGGTCGCCCCACACGTTGCGCAGCATGGAAGGCCACGGCCGCTTGACCACCAGAATCCCGCCCTGCCCGTTCGGCACGTCCTGGCCCGTTTCGTCCACCACCGCGGCCATGATGCCCGGCAGCGGCAGTGTGCACGAACCCGGCACCAGCGGCGTCGCGCCCGGCAGCGGCGTAATCATGTGACCGCCGGTCTCCGTCTGCCACCACGTATCGACGATCGGGCAACGGCCGCCGCCGACGTTCTCGTGATACCACACCCATGCTTCCGGATTGATCGGCTCACCGACCGTGCCGATCACGCGCAGCGACGACAGGTCATAGCTCTTCGGATGAATCTTCGCATCGGCTTCGGCGGCCTTGATGAGCGAGCGGATCGCGGTGGGCGCCGTATAGAACAGCGACACCTTGTGTCTCGCGATCATGTCCCAGAAGCGGCCCGCATTCGGATAGGTCGGCACGCCTTCGAACACCACCTGGGTGCCGCCGAGCGTCAGCGGCCCATACGTGATGTAGCTGTGGCCGGTGATCCAGCCGATGTCCGCGGTACACCAGAACACATCGGTGGGCTTCCAGTCGAAGGTCCACTTCAGCGTCTGCGCGGCCCACAGCAGATAGCCGCCGGTGCTGTGCTGCACGCCCTTCGGCTTGCCGGTCGAACCCGAGGTGTAGAGGATAAACAGCGGATGCTCCGCGCCCACCCACTCCGGCGCGCACTGATCCGGCTCGCTCTGGGTGATCTCATGCATCCACAGGTCGCGGCCTTCGTGCCATGCGATCTTGCCGCCGGTCCGCTGGTAGACGATCACGCTCTTGACGGCCTCGCAGCCGCCCATTGCCAGCGCTTCGTCAGCAATGTTCTTGAGCGGCAAGGCCTTGCCGCCGCGCATCTGTTCATCCGACGTGACGAGCGCCACCGCGCCCACGTCGACGAGACGCTCGTTCAGCGACTTCGACGAGAAGCCGCCGAACACCACCGAATGCGTGGCGCCGATGCGCGCGCAAGCCTGCATGGCGACGATGCCTTCGACCGACATCGGCATATAGATCACCACGCGGTCGCCCTTCTTCACGCCGCGCTTCTTCAGCGCATTCGCGAAGCGGCTGACACGCTGCAGCAGATCCTGATAGGTGACGTTGGTGACGGTGCCGTCGTCGGCTTCGAAGACGATCGCGACGCGCTGGCCGTGGCCTGCTTCGACATGGCGATCGAGGCTGTTATACGAGGCGTTCAGTTCGCCGTCCTCGAACCACGTGTAGAACGGCGCTTTCGACTCGTCGAGCACCTTGCTGAAGGGCTTGTGCCAGCTCAGCGTTTCGTTCGCGAGATGCCCCCAGAAGCCTTCGTAATCGCGCTCCGCCTCGGCGGCGAGCGCCCGGTACGCGTCCATACCCGAGATCGCCGCACCCGCCACTGCCTCGGCGGGAGGTGGGAAAACGCGGCGTTCCTGAAGAACCGATTCAATCGCAGACATCGACTACCCCTTGGTGAAGATGAAACGTAAATCCTGTGCTGACGCGCCGGTGGCGCATCATGTCATGGCGACGCCGCCTGGGCGCATAGGCCCATAGCCGCTCAGCGGCGCCTGTCTCCAACCCTCGCGCAGGGCCTTCATTCCCTGCGCAGCCAACTGCCGAACCCGCATGCCGCATCGCAACACGCGCGGACTTCAGCGATCGGCCCGTTCACTTACCACCATAAACGTTGCAACTTACCGGCCACTTACGCAAGCCTCACAGAGCGGGATGCTACCCGTTTAGCCGCTGGCGTGTTGCCGCGGCGCCCTTGCCGCCGGGCGCAGCGGGTGTCGTACGTGCCCTTTTACCATGCTAACTGAACTGGCCGGCCGGATTCCAGCACCGTCGGCGCGTTTGCCTGTCTCCACCAGGTAAACCCGGATGTGGCTGTACAATAGCGCGCCTGCTGTGGGGTTTCCCTCACGCTTGGCGGTGCGCCTGCCCGGTTATTGCCTGTGCTTTGCCTCGCGCTCAGGCCATTGCGCGCCGGCCGATTCCAGCCCGATCTCATCGCCCTGATTCATCGCCCTGATTCTTGCCTATGTCCGCTCCGCGTCCCGATTCCGCTGGTAAAACGCGCCGCCCGATGCGCCCTCTGCCCGCCGTCATCTTCATGAGCCGCTGGCTGCAGGTACCGCTCTACCTCGGCCTGATCGTCGCGCAAGGCGTCTACGTCGTCCTGTTCCTCAAGGAAGTCTGGCACCTCGTCACGGCTTCGATGACGCTCGACGAAACCAACATCATGCTGGTCGTGCTCGGCCTGATCGACGTGGTGATGATCTCGAACCTGCTGATCATGGTGATCATCGGCGGGTATGAAACCTTTGTGTCGCGCCTGGGCGTCGAAGGCCACCCGGACGAGCCCGAATGGCTCGACCACGTGAACGCCGGCGTGCTGAAGGTCAAGCTTTCCATGGCGCTGATCAGCATCTCGTCGATCCACTTGCTGAAGACCTTTATCAGCCCCGACCAGAACTCCACCCACACCATCATGTGGCAGGTGATCATTCACCTGGCGTTCCTGCTGTCCGCGGTCGTCATGGCCGTCGTCGACCGGCTGACCACGCATACCCATCCGGCGCATTTCCATGAGCCGGCTGTGCCGCAACCTGTTTCCACTCCCCTGAAGGCGCAAGACTGATTGCGCAGCCCATGCAATCAGTACAACAAGCGCCCATTGTCCCCACTGAGCTAGCCATGACCGTCATCAAACAGGAAGACCTGATCCAGAGCATTGCCGATTCGCTCCAGTACATCAGCTATTACCACCCGCTCGACTACATCCAGGCCCTCGGCCGCGCCTACGAGCTCGAACAGAGCCCGGCGGCGAAAGATGCGATCGCGCAGATCCTGACCAACAGCCGCATGTGCGCGGAAGGCAAGCGCCCGATCTGCCAGGACACCGGCATCGTCACGGTGTTCGTGAAGGTGGGGATGGACGTGCGTTGGGACGGTGCGACCATGGGCGTCACCGACATGATCAACGAAGGCGTGCGCCGCGGTTACCTGAACCCGGACAACGTGCTGCGCGCTTCGATCGTGAGCCCGCCGGAAGGCGCTCGCAAGAACACCAGGGACAACACGCCTGCCGTGATTCACTACGAGATCGTGCCGGGCGACAAGGTCGACGTGCAGGTCGCAGCCAAGGGCGGCGGCTCGGAAAACAAGTCGAAGTTCGCCATGCTGAACCCGTCGGACTCGATCGTCGACTGGATCCTGAAGACCGTGCCGACCATGGGCGCCGGCTGGTGCCCGCCGGGCATGCTCGGCATCGGCATCGGCGGCACCGCTGAAAAAGCCATGGTGATGGCCAAGGAATCGCTGATGGATCCGATCGACATTCAGGATGTCATCGCACGCGGCCCGAAGGACTGGATCGAAGAACTGCGCGTCGAACTGCACGAGAAGGTCAACGCACTCGGGATCGGCGCGCAGGGTCTCGGCGGTCTCGCCACCGTGCTCGACGTCAAGATCATGGCCGCTCCGACGCATGCCGCGAGCAAGCCGATCGCCATCATCCCGAACTGCGCGGCGACCCGTCACGCACACTTCACGCTGGACGGCTCGGGCGTCGCCAAACTCGAAGCGCCGTCGCTCGACGCATGGCCGAAGGTGCAGTGGGAACCGGATACGGAAAAGAGCAAGCGCGTCGATCTGAACACGCTGACGCCGGAGGAAGTCGCCTCGTGGACGCCGGGCCAGACGCTGCTGCTGTCCGGCAAGATGTTGACGGGCCGCGACGCTGCGCACAAGCGCATCGCCGACATGCTCGCCAAGGGCGAAAAGCTGCCGGTCGACTTCACCAACCGCGTGATCTATTACGTCGGCCCGGTCGATCCGGTGCGCGATGAAGCCGTCGGCCCGGCTGGCCCGACCACGGCAACCCGCATGGACAAGTTCACCGAGATGATGTTGTCGCAAACAGGTCTCATTTCGATGATCGGCAAGGCCGAACGCGGCCCGGTTGCCATCGAGGCGATCAAGAAGCACAACGCCGCGTATCTGATGGCGGTGGGCGGCGCGGCTTACCTCGTCTCGAAGGCGATCCGCAGCGCGAAGGTCCTCGCGTTCGAAGACCTTGGCATGGAAGCCATCTACGAGTTCGATGTGCAGGACATGCCGGTAACGGTTGCCGTCGATTCGAACGGCACTTCGGTCCACCAGACCGGTCCGAAGGAATGGCAGGCAAAGATCGGCAAGATTCCGGTCGCGACGGCTTAAACAGCGTTTCAACGCCCAGCGTCAGTTGACGAAAGCCGGGGCCCACGGTCCCGGCTTTTGCATTTCAAGCCGTTACTCGCCACGGGTACGTGTCAAAAAATGCTGCGATCCTTGGCTTTTTCGGGTCAGGCGTTTATTGTTGTTGAAAATCGAAATTCAGAGCCCCACAAGGAAAAGACCATGCAAGGCGACAAGAAAGTTATCGAATATCTGAACGCTCAGTTGAAGAACGAACTGACTGCGATCAACCAGTACTTCCTGCATGCACGGATGTACAAGCACTGGGGCCTCGACAAGCTCGGCAAGCATGAGTACGACGAATCGATCGGCGAAATGAAGCACGCCGACTGGCTCATCGAACGCATTTTCATGCTCGACGGGCTGCCGAACCTGCAGGACCTGCACAAGCTGCTGATCGGCGAGGAAACCAAAGAGATCCTCGAATGCGACCTGAAGCTCGAGCAGATTTCACAGGGCACCTGCAAGGAAGCCATCGTGTATTGCGAATCAGTTCGCGATTTCATCTCGCGCGAGATCTTCGTGAAGATCCTCGACGACACGGAAGAACATATCGACTGGCTGGAAACGCAACTGGACCTGATCGACAAGGTCGGCATCCAGAACTACCAGCAATCCGCCGTGGGCTCGATCGGGTCCTAAGCGGCGTAGCCCGTGCAACTCAAGATAGACTGCACGGGTTTGACCGATTCATCGGCTCCTGCCTGCACCCTTTGCCCCATTTGCACCCTTCGCGCCCCTTGCACCTTTGCCCGCTCCCGTGACTGCTCCCATGCATACCGCTTCGTCAGACGCTGGCCTTGACGCACCCGCGGCTTACACCGCCGGCGAGCCGTTCTCTACGGCCGCGGCGGCTCATGCGCCGGTGGGCGTATTCGACTCGGGCCTGGGTGGTCTGTCCGTGCTGCGGGCGGTGCGCGCGCAGTTGCCGAACGAAGCAGTCATCTACGTAGCCGACTCGCTGTACGCTCCCTACGGCGAGCGCGACGACGACTTTATTGCCGACCGCACGCTCGCCATCGGCCAATGGCTCGTCAAGCAAGGCGCCAAGGTGCTGGTGGTAGCCTGCAACACGGCGACAGCCCAATCCATCGCGCTGGTGCGCGAGCGCCTGCCGATTCCGCTGATCGGCGTGGAGCCGGGTATCAAACCGGCTGCCCAGCAATCGAAAAGCCGCGTGGCCGGCGTGCTCGCCACCCAGGTGACGCTGCGCAGCGCCCGTTTTCAGACCCTGCTGGAACGCTACGCCGCCGACTGCCGCTTTCTCTGCCAGCCCGGCCATGGACTGGTACAGGCCATCGAGCGCTGCGATATCGGCTCAGCCGAACTCCGTGCGCTGCTCGACAGCTATCTGCAACCGATGCTCGATGCCGGCGCCGACACCCTGGTGCTCGGCTGCACGCACTACCCGTTTCTCGATGCGGCAATCCGCGAAATCGTCGGCGAGCGCATGACGTTGATCGACACCAGCGTGGCCATTGCCCGTCAACTGGAGCGCGTGCTGGACCAGCATGGCCTGCGCGCGGCAACCGCTCAGGCCGCCGATCTGCCCCGATTTTGCTCGACCAGCGACGGCGCGCATCTGCAGCAGCTTGCCGCCACCCTGCTCCGGATCGAGGCGCCGGTGGAACAAGTGGTCATCCCCTCACGGCGCACCCTCGCCGCCGACTCGCAAGCCGCTTAGGGCGGGTCTTCAGTCGCGGCCTTCATTCGCGCCTCGCAGCATGCGGCCCTTCATTCCGGCCGCTGGCGGTCTCCCGACCGCGGCTTTCCCACCTTCATCTGACCCCATCCAAAACTGGGTACCCCTGCTAACAGCCTGGTTTTGTTACAAAAATCCGCACGGGGCGCTTGCCAAACGCATCAAACAAAATGATAATAATTCGCATTAACGTTAGCTATTGCGCCCCACTATGATTGTCTGCGTCTGCAAGTCTGTATCCGACCGGAAGATCCGTGCCTCGATCGCGGAAGGCGTCGATTCGTTCGACGAACTCCAGTTCGAGCTGGGCGTCGCCATGTGCTGCGGCAAGTGCGAAGAGTCGGTGCGCGACGTGATGGCGCAAAGCGGCGTGTGCGCGAGCCGTTGCGGCGTTGAGCATCATTCGCATCCGGTGCCGGTTACGTTCTACGAACGCAAGGCCGCCTGATCTTGCCGGCACGGCCTTGCGCCGTGCCTCGAGCGTGCCGGGCGCCAGCGCCTCACGCTTTAGTCCACTGCCGTCAGCAAGCCAGTACACGTACCAGCCAGCTACCCCCGCTCACCCCGTAACAGGAGTTCGAGATGGAATTGCTGATTGGTTTCGTGACCACACTGTGCATTTCGCTGCTGATATTCCGAAAATGACGTTGCTTTGTCGTAGATCCGGTATCGACGGCGCGCGGCTGCGCTGACATGCGCGCCTCGCCTACCGTCCCAGCCGGCCTCGCGCCGGTGCCTGCCCGTCGTATGAATTCCCGTGCCGTAACGGCGACCGCCACGGTTGCCGTCATCCACGTCGCGCTGCTTGCGGTGGTTCTCAGCATGCGCCACGACGAGCCGGTTCGCCCGCTCGAATCGCGCACGATGACTGCCGAGCTGCTGAGTCCCGCGCCTGTGGCAGCGCCAGCAGCCCTGCAATCGATCGCCCCGCCGCCGCCCAAGCCGACTCCGCCCGTCCCGCACCCGAAGACGAAGGTGCAGGCGCGCCCCACCCCGGCGCCGAAGCCCACACCGATGCCGTTGCCGCAAGCAGCAACGCCGTCGCCGACCGCGCCCGCCGCGCAATCCGCGCCGCCTGCGCCCGCGGCCCCTGCGGCCCCGGCTGCTGCCGCCGCGCCCGCCATCGGCCGGCCGACAATGGAAATCAGCGCGCCCAAAAACGTCGCGCATCTCGACTGCAATATCGCGAAGCCCGACTACCCGGCCCTGTCGCGGCGCCGCGGTGAAACCGGTACCGCCTATGTCAGGTTCGTCGTGGGCCTCACCGGCACGCTCGAGAACATCGAACTGAAAAAGAGCAGCGGCTTCGACCGTCTCGACGACGCGGCGCTCGCCGCCGTGCATGCGAGCACCTGCAAGCCTTATGTGGAAAACGGCGTGGCGGTCCGAGCCGCCTACACCCAGCCATACCAGTTCGGTCTGGATGACTAGCCAGCCGGATCGACGAGCGATTGAGCGGGCCGTGCAACGGAGCCGCTCAAACGGATTTTAAAAAAGGAATAGCAATGCAGAACTACGGTTTGGCCCACGTCTGGGCACAAGGGGATTTCGTGACGCGCGGTATCGCGCTCGCGCTGCTGATCATGTCCGTGCTGTCGTGGAGCGTGATCGTCATCAAGGCCTGGAACGTGATGCGCCTGAAGCGTCTGACGAAGAACGCCGAGCAACTGTTCTGGCATTCGGATGACCTCTCCGATGGCGTGAAGAAACTCGGCGCCGGTACCTCGGACCCGCAGGACAACCCGTTTCTCGCGCTCGCCCTGTCGGGTCAGGAAGCCGCCGATCATCATCATCAGACGCAACCGCATCTGCACGATCGCATGGACGTGTCGGACTGGATCACGCGTTGCCTGAAAGACACCATGGACGACAGCATCGCGCGCATGCAGAGCGGTCTCGCGGTCCTCGCGTCGATCGGCAGCACGGCGCCGTTCGTCGGCCTGTTCGGCACGGTATGGGGCATCTATCATGCGCTGCTGGCAATCGGCGTGAGCGGCCAGAGTTCGATCGACCAGGTAGCGGGTCCGGTCGGCGAAGCGCTGATCATGACCGCGTTCGGCCTGTTCGTGGCGATTCCGGCCGTGCTCGGCTACAACGCGCTGACCCGTGCGAACAAGGCGATCGTCACCAAGCTGAACCGCTTCGCCCACGGCCTGCATGCGTTCTTCGTGACGGGTGCACGCCTGTCGTCGTCCAAGCGCGGCGACGGCCTGCGCCTCGCCACCCGCGCCAACTGATCAGCGAGGTACTCCGATGGGAATGAGCCCCTTCGCCAGCGACGATGACGACGGCCTGATGAACGAAATCAACATGACGCCGCTCGTCGACGTCATGTTGGTTCTCCTGATCGTCTTCATGGTGACGATTCCGGTGATCCGTCACGCAGTGAAAATCGATCTGCCGCACGCGAGCAGCCAGAAAGAAGAGACCAAGCCGGTACAGGTGAATGTATCGGTGGAAGCCGACGGCACGGTGCTGTGGGATCAGCAGAAAGTCAGCAGCGACGAACTGCGTGCGAAGATCGCCCAGGCCGCGCAGGCCAATCCGCAACCGGAACTGCATCTGAACGCGGACCGCAAGGTTGCGTATGAAAAGGTAGCCGAAGTCATGTCGGCGGCGCAGGCCGGCGGCCTCACGAAGATCGGCTTCGTCACGCAACCCGTGAGCCACTAGCGCACAAGCTGGCACGGCGCAAAAAGGCCCTGTTTTCAGGGCCCAAAGTAAAAGGCCCTCATCGTCGGATGAAGGCCTTTTTTTGTGCGCACTCGGCGCCTTCGGGCGGCGAGAACACCCGCCATCGGATGATTAGCGAATGTCTCCACATGCGACAGCCGTGGTCGACACGGACAGCGCGATCAGCCCTATCAGGCTCGCTATGATAGCGGCCATGAGTTTTCGCGTAAGAGACTCCTTAGCGAAGGGATTTCACTATAAGCCCGTCGGCGCAGAGGTTCAAGCAAAGGCCCATTGAAAGTACTGATCGCCGGCGGCGTTTAAATGCCAAAACGATATGACGTTGTGCGCTGAACGCTTTCATCCATGATGACCTGCTTCGTTACAGCACGCATTTTCTTGCTTGCCCGTGCTTGCACACGCTTGCATAAATAGTTCGGACGGCAGCCTATACCACTTCCGGCGCAGTGGTTTGCGCAGCCGCGCTGCGCTCCTGTGCCTTGCGCTTTTCCGCAGCCGTCGGACATTCGCCCATGATGTGCTTGCCGGTATCCGGGTCCAGCATTTCGACCAGGTAATCGACGAAGGCTCGCACCGCGGGCACCATGCCCTGGCGCGACACGAATACCGCGTAAAGCTGCGGCGAAGGCAGCGTCCAGCCCGGCATCACCGGCGACAGTTGCCCTGCGCGCAGCGCGGCGCCGTACATCATCTCCGGCAACGCAGCAATGCCGACGCCCGCCAGCACCGCCTCGCGAATCATCATCAGGTCGGCGCTCACGAGGCGCGGCTCGTGTTCGAGCGTATGGCGCGTGCCGTCCGGTGCGATCAGTTGAAACACGTGACGGCCATCGGTGGTCGGCGTATCAAGCGTCTCGAAGCGGGCCAGGTCGGCCGGCAGCAGCGGCGGCGCATTCTGCTGCAGCAGGCTCGGCGCGCCCACCAGCATCTGCTGGGTGCGCCACAACGGCCGCACCACGATGTTGGCGTTTTCCGGCGGCTCCGAACGTACTCGCAATGCAACATCGATCGAATCCTCGAACAGGTCGACGACGCGATTGGTCACGCGCATCACCACCCGCACTTCCGGATAGCGGTGCATGAATTCCGGCAGGATCTGCGACAGCACCGTCTGCGACATGGTGACCGGCACGCTCACGCGCACCGTGCCGCGCGGCGATGAGCGCAATTGCTGCACGACATTGACGGCCGCCTGCGCTTCCGAGAGCATTGCCTGGCAATGCTGGTAAAACAGCTGCCCTGCCTCAGTCAGCGCGAGCTTGCGCGTGGAGCGCTGCAGCAAACGCACGCCCAGCGACGCCTCCAGCTCGGTCAAACGTCGCGACAGGCGCGACTTCGAAATACCCAGCACCCGTTCCGCGGCAGAAAATCCACCGTGCTCGACGACCTGGGAAAAGTACATCAGGTCGTTCAGATTGTGTGAATCGATCTTCATCTCATCGTTCCATGAATAGAACAATCCATTGCGTGACGGTGGCTGGCACCTCGAAAAACGGTCCCTATAATAGCTCTATGTTTCAGAAATAACGCTATTCCCCATTTTTCAAGGTGACTTTTGATGAGCTCGACACGCACGATCGAACGCACGTACCCTGCGGTTCGCACGACCGAAGGCGGCGGCTTTATCGTCCACCGCCCGTTTCCGACCCGCATGCTGATGGACTTCGACCCGTTTCTGCTGCTCGACGAAATGGGCCCGGTCGACTACGCCCCCGGCGAAGCCAAGGGCGCACCGGACCATCCGCACCGCGGCTTCGAGACGGTTACTTACGTGCTGGAGGGCCAGTTCGGTCACAAGGACTCGGCGGGTCACTCGGGCACGCTGCATGCCGGCGACGTGCAATGGATGACCGCCGGCGCGGGCGTCGTCCACAGCGAAATGCCCGATCCGGAGTTCGTGCGCACCGGTGGCCGCGTGCATGGTCTGCAACTGTGGGTCAACCTGCCGCGCAGCGACAAGATGATCGCGCCGCGCTACCAGGAAATGCCGTCGGCGCAGATTCCGGTTGCAACTTCCGCTGACGGCAACGTCAGCGTGAAAGTGATTGCGGGCGAAGCACTGGGCGTGACGGCCGCCATCGAAACGCGGACCCCGATCCTCTATCAGCATTTCACGCTGCAACCGGGCGCGAAGCTGGTGCATGCCGTGCCGGCCAACTACCGTGTGTTCGCTTATGCGCTCTCGGGCAAGGGCCTCTACGGCGAGGAAGGCCGCGAAATCGGCGCGCAGCAGATGGTCGTGTTCGGCAATGACGGCGATACCGTGACCTTTGCCGCCGGTGAGGAGCCGCTTGAGCTCCTGCTGCTGGGCGGCGTGCCGCTGAAGGAACCGGTGGTGCGCTACGGCCCGTTCGTCATGAACACCGAAGATGAGATTCGCCAGGCGGTGACCGACTACCAGGCGGGCCGCATGGGACAAATCACCCACTGAAGCTGACCTGCTCACGGCGAGCGGCAGCGGGCTTGCGCCTCGCATAGGCCCGCCGCTCGCCGCACTGACTGAACGGGCCGCCCGGCGCCATGGCGTGTGGGGCGCGAAGCCGGACGATTTCGTTCACAATAGCGGCTCGTGCCGCGCGCCGTAGCTCGCTGCGCCGCGCGGCGAACCTCGTCCCTGTTCAGGAGCGCGCATGTCAGAGTCCACCGTCACCGCCCATATTGGCTCGACGAATTTTCAGGTTCTTCTCGACGACGGCAAACACACATGGCTCGCCGACGAACCGGCGTCGCAAGGCGGCGGCGACCGCGGACCTGGCCCCGTGTCGATCCTGCTGTCGAGTCTGGGCGCCTGCACGTCGATCACGCTGAAAATGTATGCGCAGCGCAAGGGCTGGCCGCTTGCCGACGTACGCGTCACGCTCTCGATGACCAGCGACGGCGAAGGTTCGACAATCGACCGGCAGATTGTGCTGGAGGGCGATTTGTCCGATGAGCAGCGCGAACGTCTGCTGCAGATCGCCAATGCGTGCCCGGTCCACAAGATCCTCACGCATCCGATCACGATCCGCTCTGGCCTCACCGCCGCCTGATCCGCCAGACAGTGCGCCTCGCGAATACGGACACATGGCCTATGGCCCATGGCGCAGCGCTGAAAGCGCTCGCCCAATTAAGGAAGTCTTCGTTTTGAATTTCGAACACCTCATCCAGATCAACGACCCGCTGAATCCGCTCGTTGAAACCCTGACCCGCGAACAGTTGTGGGAAGGCCTCGTGCTGCGCGCCGAACAGCCGCAGCTCTTCGTGCTGGGCCTCGATACCTGCACGATCCTGTCGCGCACCGAGGACACGCTCGAGCGCGAACTGCACTATGGCCAGGTGACGGTGCGCGACCGCGTTACGCTGCAGACCAACCAGAGCGTGCGCTACGACATCCTCGCCACTGAAACCTATGTGGGCGGTTCGCTCACCATGACGATCGAGCAACCCGACGAGCTGCAACTGTTCCTGCGCTTCGAATACAGCACCACCCTGCCCGTCGCCGACGATGAAGACGCCCGTCAGACGCAGGAGATCGTCAAGTCGGCATACCGCGAGTCGGATATCGACACGGTGCGGCTGATTCGCCAATACGTGCAAGGCAAGGAGCCCGGCGCGCTGCATTGAGCGCTGGCGGGGCAATGCGGGATGATGGCTATCGAAATATTAATCCGATGAATTTGGCAATCTTGTAAATGGGAACGATTATCATTTAGAATCACTCCATCGAATCGACAAACCGACGGAACGAATGAACGATCTCAACCGCTCTTCTACGCTTAGCCTGCGCCGCCCAGCGGCCGCTGCGCTAACCAGCCGTCCGAAAACCAGCACCACGGCCCCTGCGCCGCGGCAGCCCGCCGAGCGCAGTCCCGCGGCAACTGGAACCGCTGCGCCGGCCGTGCGCAGCGAGACCCTGCTGCAAGGCCGCAGTCACGTCAACATCGTGCATAACGGCGAAACCTATCAGCTTCGCGCCACGCGGCTCGGCAAGCTGATTCTGACCAAGTAACGAGGTATCTACCGGGTATTGTGGGGACCACCTCCTCGAGAGGTGTTGGGCATTAGCCAGCCACGACGGCTTGCACGCGAGATCTAGACCCCTTCGTGCAACACACCAAGCCAGCCGTCGCAGCAAGCCAGGCCGTTTTTTTGGTTCTCACCCAAGGCGGACAGGCGCAATCGGCGCAGGTCGCTACGATTGAATGAGTGGTAAAGCGAAGCCGTGTGGATGGCAACATCCCACGGCTTTCGTGTTTTCTGGCTCTTGCTGGATTTTGCTGGCTGTTCCGGCATTGCCCGGCATGCCCTTGCTGCGGACACGGCGAGCGTTTGCGGGCCGCGCCGGGGGATTCAGGCCCGGGAATTCAGGCCCGGGAATTCAGGCCCGCGGTTCACACCAGCAGTTCAGGCGCTCCCCAGCGCCGCGATGCCCGCGCGCGCCACGGCCGCATCCTGCTCCGATTTCACGCCGGACACGCCGATCGAGCCCACCACCTCGTCCTCGAAGACGATCGGCACACCGCCCTCCACCATCGCCACCAGCGGCGCGCTCAGGAATGCGGTGCGGCCATTCTTGACGATGTCCTCATACACTTTGGTTTCGCGTCGGCCGAGTACGGCCGTGCGGCCCTTGCCGATCGCCATTTCGACGGTGCTGGGCGCGGTGTTGTCCATCCGGTGCAGATAGAGCAGATGACCACCGTCGTCGAAGATCGCGACAGTTACATGCCACTGGTTGGCAAGCGCGTGCGCTTCGGCAGCGGCGGCCATTTTCTTGACGTCTTCGTCGGTCAATGCAGGTTTGGTTCTCACGGGCAGCCTCTTCGTCTCTGGAACACAACACGCCGTTAGCGCGTCCAGCCCCAGAACATCAGCCACCACGCACTATCGACGACTGCAAGTGCAGAGATAAACCATACCATCGCGAGACCGCGCCGGAAAAGCCGCGCGCTGTAACGACGCGTGACAAGCCACGCGAGCCATGCGCTCCACAGATTGGCCACGGCGAGGATCGCGATACGCAGGTCAGTGGCCCACCACAGTGAAACATGTTCCGCGCGCAGCAGCGACAACGTGGTCGCCGACAATCCGAGGAACACGCCTGCGCCTGCCAGTGGAATCAGCCCTTGCGAGAGATGATGCAGCCGCACTGTACTGAAGCGGCCCAGGGTGCGGGTAGCGCCCATCAGCAGCGCCAGCAGGATCGTGCCGTAGACGAGTCCCGTGGCAACGATATAGGCGATCACCAGCGTGCCGTCGAGCCAGGAAAATACATCGTTCTGCTCAGGGTAATGGGTGAACAGAAACCACGGTGCGTTGGTGTCGAGCGGCCAGGTGATATCGCGGTCCACCAGCCAGGTGGCGAGGAACATTTTCAGATCGACGAACCATGTCGACACGGTCCAGTGAAACGCGCCGATTGCGATGCCGAGCAGGCCGTAGAGGATCAACGCGGTATCCCACGCACTCGCTTGCCGGTCGCCAAGCTCCACCACTTCCGAGGACGGCGCGCGCCAAGTCAAGGCAATCGCGTCGCGGTGACCGCTGCAGCGGCCGCACATATGGCACGCCGCCGCGCCCTTCATGTTGCGCAACGGCACGAGCGGCGCGCAGTTGACCGGAATCACGCGATGGCCATGCTCGCCCTCTTTGTACGAGCGGCGCCAGGCGTCCTCGTTGACCTTATAGTGAAATGGTGCGAGCCGCGCCAGAAGCGAAAAGACCCCGTTGACCGGGCACAGATATTTGCACCAGACACGTTTCTCGCGTCCATACAGCAGACCGATGATCATTGCGGCAAAGGTCGAGCCTCCGAGCACCAGCAGCACCGCCTTCGGATACTGGTAGACGCTCACCATCTGGCCATAGATGGTCGTGAGGCCGAAGGCGACGAACGGCCAGCCGCCCCAGCGCATCCAGCGCGGAATCGCCCAGCCGCGGCCGAATCTGCTGGCGAATTCGGCGAGCGCGCCCTCGGGGCACAGCACCCCGCACCACACGCGGCCGAGCATCACCATGGAAAGCAGCACGAATGGCCACCAGATGCCCCAGAACACGAACTGCGCGGCGAGCGTCAGATTGGTCCACAGGTGCGCGGTCTCGTCGGGTAGCGCTGTAAAGGCCGGCACCAGGATCAGGAACGCATACACCGCTACGACAACCCACTGAATGCCGCGAATCAGCCCGCCATGGCGCTGCATCCACTGGCCGGCGGCAGCGAGCCGGCTCTCACGACCGGAGCGGTTGCCGGGGCGACTGAGCGCCCCATTCATGCCGCGCGCCCTGCTGTCTGCTGCGCCGGCCGCCGGTTGGCGCGGCGCACCAGCAGAGACACAATGCCCCAGTACGCCGCGTAGGCAATCAGATTCATCAGCGCCGGATGGGCGCGATAGCCGGTCAGCGTAGCGACGAGCGAACCGAAGGTGCCCGAATCGTCCAGCAACGCGGAGGTGTTCCACAGTTGATCCACCAGCGTGGGCAGCATTTCCTTGTCGATCAGTTTGTCGACGCCCGTCTGGAACAGGCCCGCACCGAGGAACAGCAGCATGATTTCGGTGACGCGGAAAAAGAGCCGCCACGAGAAGAGTTTGCCGCCCAGTTGCAGCACATAGAACGTCAGGAGTGCGAGGCCGAGGCCGATCAGCACAGCGAGCATCTGACTGCCGTCCACGTGGCCCGACTGGCCGAAACCGAGGCCGTACAGGAAGATAACCGTCTCGCTGCCTTCACGGGCAATCGCCAGCGCGACCAGCACGGCGATGCCCCACCAGTTCGAATCGCGCGTGCTTTGCTGCAGCGACTGCTCCATGTCGCGCTTGAGCGTGCGGCCGTGCTGTTTCATCCACAGCACCATCTGCACGATCAATACGCAGGCAACCAGCACCATCGCAGTCTGGAAATAGTCCTGCGCGTCGCCGGACAGCACTTCGGTGAAACCGATCAGCGCCGCGCCTAGCGCGATTGCCGCGAGGATGCCCACACCGACGCCCGCCCACAGATACGGCAAGCCGCGGCGCGCGTCGTCGTCGCCGTTTTTCAGCCACGCATACAGGATGCCGACGACCAGCAGCGCCTCGACGCTCTCCCGCCACACGATGAACAACACCTGACCCATCGAACTTCTCCTACTGCCCGGGCGGACACCTTGCGGCCACACCCGGACTCATTGCCGACCTAACGTGCGCAGCCTCGTTGCCCAGCCTCGCCCGAACTGCTTTCGCGACTACTTCGCAACGATCACGCCTTGCGCCTGCTGATGGAAATCGTCGAAAAACCGGTACTCGCCCGGCGACAACGGCGCGATCACCACGAACGACTCCGCGCCCGGTGCGAGCACCTTCTCCTTGCGCAACTGGACGCTTTCGAACTCAGCCGCGCCCTTACCCGAGTTGCGCACCTCGATCTTGATGCGCTGACCGGCCGGCACTTCGATACGCGCCGGATTGAGCTTGCCGTCGGTCATTTCCAGCTTGAAGGTCGGCAAGTCGGCCGCGTACGCAGCGCCGACGAGCGACGTCGTCATGGCGAGAATGGCGATCTTTCGATTGATTCTCATTGGCTGATCCGGAAGACGTGGCGCGTCATCAGTAACCGCCCTTCTTGCCGATGCCTGCGTATGTGAAGTCGTATTCGAGCGTGAACGGCTTGAACCACGGGCCCACGCCGGTTTCCTTGTCGACGTGACGGCCGAACGCCATCTGGCCGGTTTGCATCGGCGGTGCAATGAAGAGTTTCAGGTGGTATTTGCCGGGGCCTTGCAGTTTGACGTTATCGCCGTAGTGCGGACCGTCGCTCGCGACCATGGCCATCAGTTCGCCTTTCTGTGTCTGGGTCGAACCGGCCTTCGACAGCTCGTAGCCAACCTGCAGGTACGGCATCCAGTCACCTTCGGCAAAACCGGTCGGGTTGTTCTTGACCGCGTGGATATCGGCTTCGAGGTGAACGTCGGAATCAGACGCCTTGCGCATCATGCCTTCCGGCTCCATCGTGATCGGCTGCAGATAGACGGCGCCGATTTCCATGCCGCCCTGAATCTGCTGCTTGCCGATCGGATATTCGGCGGCCGTTGCCGAGAGCGCGACAAGCGCGACGACGGCAGCCATGCCGCCGCGCAGGAATGAAGAAACCCGCATTGAAACTCCTTGTTTTTTGACTGAGACGACGGAAACCGGGCTGAAAATGGTGCACGCCGTTTCATGCAATTTCATTTCACACAATTACTAACGCTAATGCGAACCATTCTCAATATAGTCGCGAGTTTATCATTCTTCGTGGTCGAGAACAAATAAGAATGCTGTGAAGTCCTTGTAGGACAAGGACTTTGCACGGAGCCTGGGTCGAGGACTTTCCCAGCAAGGCCGCCGAATTAAACCTTACAGAACGGCCTTGCTCGGGGTCAGAAGGATGTGGAGGACTGAGGACAGGTGCGCCGCCGCGCCGTGCGCACCTTGGATTAAGGCCGGGCGGCGCGACGGCGCCCGGCAGTTCGTCATATAGCGAGGCGCCAGGATCCGAAGACGTTCCAGCGCCATATGCCGATTCGGCCGATCAGGCCGCTTACGTCGATTACGCCAATCAGCTCGTCCCGGTCAGATGGTCGCCCACATTGGCGCCGAATACCCGCTGACGCAACAGCGCCAGCTCGTCGCGCGTCTGGGCCGCCTTCTCGAACTCGAGGTTCTTGGCGTGCTCCATCATCTGCTTTTCGAGGCGTTTCAGTTCCTTGGCCAACTGCTTCTCGGACATGTCTTCGAACTTGGCGCGCTGTTGCTGCTCCTTCAGTTCAGCGCGCGCCTCGTCGACGTTGTAGACGCCGTCGATGATGTCCTTGATGCGCTTGACCACGCCACGCGGCGTGATACCCATTTTCTCGTTGAAGGAAATCTGCTTTTGGCGGCGCCGCTCGGTTTCGTCGATTGCGCGGCGCATCGAATCGGTGACGCGATCCGCGTACAGGATCGCCCGGCCGTTCACGTTCCGCGCGGCCCGGCCAATCGTCTGGATCAGCGAGCGCTCGGCACGCAGGAAGCCTTCCTTGTCCGCGTCGAGAATCGCCACCAGCGACACTTCCGGAATGTCGAGCCCTTCGCGCAGCAGGTTGATCCCCACCAGCACGTCGAACGTGCCCAGGCGCAGATCGCGGATGATTTCGACCCGCTCGACGGTGTCGATGTCGCTGTGCAGATAGCGCACCTTGACGCCGTGGTCGGCAAGGAACTCGGTCAACTGCTCGGCCATGCGCTTGGTCAGCACCGTGACCAGTACACGGTCGCCTGCCTTGACGCGCTCATTGATCTCCGAGAGCACGTCGTCGACCTGGGTGCGCGCCGGACGCACGTCGATTTCGGGATCGACGAGGCCCGTCGGCCGCACCAGTTGCTCGGCCACCTGCCCTGCCGTCTTCTGCTCGTAGTCGGCCGGCGTGGCAGAGACAAACACCACCTGGCGCATCTTGCGCTCGAACTCGTTGAACTTGAGCGGCCGGTTATCCAGTGCCGACGGCAGCCGGAAGCCGTAATCGACAAGGTTTTCCTTGCGCGCCCGGTCGCCGTTGTACATGCCGTTCAACTGCCCGATCAGCACATGCGATTCGTCGAGCAGCATCAGCGCGTCGCTCGGCAGGTAGTCGACCAGCGTCGGCGGCGGCTCGCCAGGCGCCGCGCCGGAGAAGTGCCGCGAATAGTTCTCGATGCCCTTGCAGAAGCCCAGTTCCTGCAGCATTTCCAGGTCGAAACGGGTGCGCTGCTCGAGGCGTTGCGCCTCCACCAGCTTGCCCTCGCCGTAGAAAAACTCCAGCCGCTCGCGCAGTTCGCTCTTGATCGTCTCCACCGCGCGCATCACGGTTTCGCGCGGCGTCACATAGTGCGATGACGGGTAGACGGTAAAGCGCGGAATCTTCTGACGCACTCGGCCCGTCAGCGGATCGAACAGTTGCAGCGTGTCGATCTCGTCGTCGAACAGCTCGACCCGCACGGCCATTTCCGCGTGCTCCGCCGGGAAGATGTCGATCGTGTCGCCGCGCACGCGGAACGCGCCGCGCTGGAATTCGGTTTCGTTGCGGTTGTACTGCATCGCAATCAGCCGCGCGATGATGTCGCGCTGACCGATCTTGTCGCCGGTGCGCAGTGTCAGAATCATCTGATGATATTCGGACGGGTTACCGATACCGTAGATCGCCGAGACCGTCGCCACGATCACCACGTCGCGCCGCTCCATCAGGCTCTTGGTGGCCGAGAGGCGCATCTGCTCGATATGTTCGTTGATCGACGAGTCTTTCTCGATGAACAGGTCGCGCTGCGGCACGTACGCTTCCGGCTGGTAGTAGTCGTAGTACGAGACGAAGTACTCGACCGCGTTGCGCGGAAAGAACTCGCGAAACTCCGAATAAAGCTGGGCCGCGAGCGTCTTGTTCGGCGCGAACACGATTGCCGGCCGCCCGAGCCGCGCGATGGTATTGGCCATCGTGAAGGTCTTGCCGGATCCGGTCACGCCGAGCAGGGTCTGGAACGACAGGCCGTCCTCCACCCCTTCGACGAGCGTGTCGATAGCGGTGGGCTGGTCGCCGGCCGGCGGGTATGGCTGGTAAAGCTGGAATGGCGAGCCTTCGAACGTCACGAATTTCGACTCGTCGAGAGCGTCGTTGACTTCGGTCAGATGATGTTCGGACATGGGTGCGGCACCAGGGCCTGGGCAAAGGACTATTCTAGCGGTTTGCGCGAGCGCGGGCTGAGCGCATGACGGGCGGGTGGCTTTGCCGGATTCGCACTGCTGCGCACCCGGCAAGGTGCATCTGACAGCGAACCGGAGCGCTGTCCAACGCGGG
The DNA here is from genome assembly GCF_005503145.1 of Burkholderia sp. 4M9327F10. GTDB lineage: Bacteria > Pseudomonadota > Gammaproteobacteria > Burkholderiales > Burkholderiaceae > Paraburkholderia. The sequence goes on from NZ_SCNV01000009.1 coordinate 173,514, forward strand.
CGCTTGCGGCCGCTGCCGGGGCTGGCCCAGCGGCTGGCCAGCCGCCGCCGGGGTGTCGAATCTGGCGCCAAAGCGCTGTTTTTCAAGCAAATAATCCGCTGCCGTGGACAGGATGGGCCAAAAAACCCGTCAGGATTCGCTACAATGGCATGCTGCGCTCGCTGCTGCCGTCCCGAATTCGGCCCGTCCGAACCGCCTTGTCTGCCTGTGCCGTGCCTGCATCACCGCAGAATCCGGGCACGCATTCACTGCCGGGCCGCAGCCACGCCTGAAGCCGTCCCTCTTTTCACTACTGCCGAACCATCATGTCTCTGTTCTCCGCCGTCGAACTTGCTCCCCGCGACCCGATCCTGGGCCTGAACGAAGCCTTCAACGCCGATGCGCGCACCACCAAGGTCAACCTGGGCGTGGGCGTGTACTTCAATGAAGAAGGCAAGATTCCGCTGCTGCGCGCCGTGCGCGACGCGGAAAAGGCACGTGTCGAAGCGGCGCTGCCGCGCGGCTACCTGCCGATCGAAGGCATTGCTGCCTACGACGCGGCGGTACAGAAACTGCTGCTCGGCAACGACTCCCCGCTGATCGCCGCAGGCCGCGTGGTCACCGCTCAGGCACTGGGCGGCACGGGCGCGCTGAAGATCGGCGCAGACTTCCTGAAGCGCGTGAACCCGGCCGCCAAGGTCGCGATCAGCGACCCGAGCTGGGAAAACCACCGTGCGCTGTTCGAAGGCGCGGGTTTCGAGGTCGTCTCGTACCCGTACTACGACGCCAGCACCAACGGCGTGAACTTCGAAGGCATGCTGAGCGCGCTGAACGGCTATGCGGCCGGTACGGTCGTCGTCCTGCACGCGTGCTGCCACAACCCGACCGGCGTCGACCTGAGCGCAGCCCAATGGCAGCAGATCGTCGAAGTGGTCAAGGCCCGCGAACTGGTGCCGTTCCTCGACATCGCCTATCAGGGCTTTGGCGACAACATCGAATCGGACGCCGCGGCTGTGCGCCTGTTCGCACAGGCTGAACTGAACGTGTTCGTCTCGTCGTCGTTCTCGAAGTCGTTCTCGCTGTATGGCGAGCGTATCGGCGCACTGTCGATCATCACGAGCAGCAAGGAAGAAGCTGGCCGCGTGCTGTCGCAACTCAAGCGCGTGATCCGCACGAACTACTCGAACCCGCCCACGCATGGCGGCTCGGTCGTCGCTGCGGTGCTCGGCTCGCCCGAACTGCGCGCCCTGTGGGAAACGGAACTCGGCGAAATGCGCGATCGCATCCGCGCAATGCGTAACGGCCTGGTGGAACGTCTGAAGGCAAGCGGTGTGGACCGCGACTTCAGCTTCGTCAACGCGCAACGCGGTATGTTCTCGTACTCGGGTCTGACTTCGGCGCAAGTGGACCGTCTGCGTGACGAGTTCGGCATCTACGCGGTGAGCACGGGTCGCATCTGCGTGGCTGCGCTGAACACGCGCAACCTCGATGTGGTCGCCAGCGCAATTGCACACGTCCTGAAGTAAGGTCGTGAGGAGACGCGGCGCGAGCTAGCGCCGCGCGTTCCCTGCTTCGGCTTGGCGATTGAAAGATGTGCTAAAAAACGGCGCCCATTTTCAGATGGGCGCCGTTTTTGTTGGGTGCTGAAGAACCGAAGTATCAGCGCTTGGTTAACGCTTGTCGCGGTGAATGTCGTGCGTGACGAAGCCGGCGTCGTTATCGGGCATCGCCAGCCAGTCCGGTTGTGCCAGAGAAGCGCGAATGTCCTGCAAGCCGCTTTCCCAGTGTTCACGCATGGTGGACAGGCCAAACTGGAAGTCCTTGAACTGCCCTTCGTACTCCTTCTGCCGGTAGATCAGATGGACGACGTTGTAGCGCTTCGAGCAGGACAGATCGTCGGCGAGTTTGCACCAGGGATCGTCACGGTGTTCCGGTGCAACCCGGTCGAGCACTTCGCGCAATACATGCCGGAAGCGCTGTGAGCGTTGCAGCATGTCGGTCACGAGGCGCGTGCGGCTCGAGTACTGAATGTCCTTCATGCGGCCCTGCACGTCCGTCAGATTATCCGGCACAGGTCCGATGGCGCTCCACAAGTCCACCTGAAACGCGAGCGTGTCACGACGGGGGGTGGTCTGCACCACTTCGTAGAGCGGCGTATTCGACATCAGGCCGCCATCCCAGTAGTACTCCCCATCGATTTCCGTTGCGCCGAAACCCGGCGGCAACGAACCCGAGGCAATGAAATGCTCCGGGCGCAGTTTCACGCGCGTGTTGTCGAAATAGGCGAAGTTGCCCGTCCCGACATTCACCGCTCCCACCGACACCCGCGTTTCGCCCGAGTTGATCCGGTCGAAATCGCACAGCCTTTCGAGCGTCGCCTTCATGGGCGTGGTGTCGTAGTAGCTGGCGTTCTGCGGCGGCCCGGAGACGGTCGGCAAGGGCGGCGGGAAACGCGGCACGAAGAAGCCCTTTTGCCCCTGGACGATCGCCCCGGAAGCCTGCATGGCTGTGAATGCCTTGCGGATGGTGTCGTTCGAGTCGAACAGCGCCTGCTCGATAAACGGCGGCAACGGCGGCGCGAAAGCCGGTTGACAGATCGTCTCCCAGAACTCGAGCAGCCGCGTAACGCGATGCTCCGGCGCATTGCCGGCGATGATGGCCGTGTTGAGCGCACCGATCGAAATGCCGGCGATCCAGTTCGGCTGGATGCCGGCCTCGTCGAGCCCCTGATACACACCGGCCTGGTAGGCGCCCAGCGCGCCACCGCCTTGCAGCATCAGCGCGATGGTTTCGTACTGCGGCAGGTGCATATGATGGCCGGCGCGAACGCCAGCCGCTGCTCCGGCGTGCTCGCCATCCCCGTCGCCGAGGGTGCCGGCACGCGCCCGCTTGACATTGCGTTGCGCCATCGCCTTCTCCTTATTGCATGAACCAGCCGTGGCTCACAATGAAGGACTGGCCGGTCAAGGCCGCGCTCGGGAAGGTGGAGAGGAACAGCACGGTTTGCGCGACGTCTTCCACCGTGGTGAAGATGCCGTCCACCGTACCGCCGAGCATCACGTTGCGAATCACTTCTTCTTCGCTGATGCCGAGTTCTTTGGCCTGCTCAGGAATCTGCTTGTCGACCAGCGGCGTGCGCACAAAGCCCGGGCAGACGACATGCGAGCGCACGTTATGCTTCGCGCCTTCCTTGGCCAGCACGCGCGCCAGACCCAGCAAGGCATGCTTGGCGGCAACATACGCCGACTTCAGCGGCGATGCTTCATGCGAGTGGACCGAACCCATGTAGATCACAATGCCGCCGCGATCGTCCTTGTACATGTGCTTCAGGGCCGCCTTGGTGGTGAGGAACGCACCGTCGACGTGAATGGCCTGCATTTTCTTCCAGTCTGAAAATGCGTAGTTCTCGATAGGATTGACGATCTGGATGCCGGCGTTCGAGATCAGAATGTCGACCGAGCCGAATTCAGCGGCTACTTTATCGATACCCTGGTTGACCGCCTCTTCGTTGGTAACGTCCATGGCGACGCCAATAGCCTTGCCGCCGGCCTGTTTGATCTCCTCAGCAACAGCGTTTGCGCCGTCCTGATTCAGGTCGGCAATGGCAATCGCAGCGCCCGCGGCCGACAATGTCAGTGCGATCTGCTTGCCGATTCCGCTCGCCGCGCCCGTAACGACCGCGACCTTGCCATTCAGATTCGTGTTCAGTGACGACATCCAGAGCCTCCATACAGTTGATGAGCAATGACACCACGACACGCAGGCGGCGTGAAGCCGACCGAACGGCATAGACCGTTCAGACGAATGCTGCACTGCGGCCAACTTTGCTATTGTGCATGAACCCTGGGAAAGGCATCAGGAAATCACGCAGAAATCCATATCTCTTTAAACTGTCCGGGTTGCGCCTGATTGTGTGTCCCGATTCTGTATCTCCTGTATCCCGATTCGGCGCCCCGATTTGCTCCCCATTCGGCACCCGATTTAGCGCCCGATTCCGCTGACCGGATTGGATGCCTGTTGCATAACCTCTTAAGGAGAAGTGCATGAACTATCGACGACTCGGCCGTTCCGGCCTGCAGGTCAGTGAACTGTCTATTGGGTCCTGGGTGACCTACGGCAATCAGGTGGACACCCGCGCGGCGCGCGAATCGCTGGCGGCCGCACGCGATGCCGGGGTCAACTTTTTCGACAACGCTGAGGCCTACGCCGGCGGCAAGTCGGAAGAGATCATGGGGCAGGCGTTGAAAGAACTGGCGTGGCCGCGCATCAGCTATGTGGTGTCCACCAAGTTCTTCTGGGGCCTTCAGGAGGCGCCCAACCAGTACCACACGTTGAACCGCAAGTATCTGCTCAATGCGATCGACGCGTCGCTGCAGCGCCTGCAACTCGACTATGTGGATCTCGCGTTCTGCCACCGGCCCGATCCGAACACGCCGGTTGAAGAAACCGTCTGGGCGATGAGCGACATGATCACGCGCGGCAAGGCGCTCTACTGGGGCACCTCCGAATGGAGCGCGGACGAGATCCGGACGGCTTATGACATCGCGGAACGGCATCATCTTCATAAACCTGTCATGGAACAGCCGCAGTACAACCTGTTCCACCGCAAGCGTGTGGAGCAGGAATACCGCAGGCTCTACGAGGACATTGGGCTTGGACTGACCACGTGGAGTCCGCTCGCCTCAGGCCTGCTGACCGGCAAGTACCGCGACGGCGTGCCGGCCGACAGCCGCGCCCAGCTGCAGGGCTACGACTGGCTGCGCAATCTGGTCACCGACGCCGGCAAGAATAGCGTGGTCGGCAAGCTCGGCGGCCTCGCGGACGAGCTCGGCTGCACGGTCGGCCAGCTTGCGATTGCCTGGATTCTGAAGAACCCGCATGTCAGCACGGTGATCACCGGCGCGTCGCGGGTCGAGCAGATCGCCGAGAATATGAAGGCCCAGGAAGTCGCGGCGAAAATCACGCCGGAGATCAAGCTGAAAATCGAAGAGATCGTCGGCGACGCGTACGACTGAGCGACCGGTACGGCCGCGCGCGGCATGCGTTTATGCGGCGTGCGAAACCGAGCGGTTTGGGCCGGCGGCAAGCGCCGGTTCGGACCGCGACGCAGGCTCGCGTACAATACGCGACCGCGTTGCACGTGCCCATCCGGTCGCAAAGCGGCGCCCCCGTTGTTGCTGCAGGTCCAATCGCGGAGCCTGGAGCCCGCCCCCAATCGACCGGCACGCCCTCTTTCGAGCCTCACCTCATCATGCTTAGTTACCGCCACGCCTTTCACGCAGGCAATCATGCCGATGTCCTGAAACACGCCGTCGTCGTGCAGTTGCTGCGCTATCTCGCCCAGAAAGACAAGGCGTACTGGTACATCGACACCCACGCGGGCGCCGGCGTCTATTCGTTGAAGGAAGGCTACGCCACGAAGACGGGAGAGTTCGAGACCGGCATCGCGAAGCTGTGGGGACGCACCGACCTGCCCCCCATGCTGGCCGACTATGTGGATGAAGTGGCGGCGCTGAATACCGACGGCGATCTGCGCTTCTATCCGGGTTCGCCGTACCTCGCATGGCGGCTGATGCGCGAGCAGGACCGCATGCGTCTGTTCGAACTCCACACCACCGAGATCGACGTGCTGCAGCACAATTTCCGCGACGCCGGGCGGCGCGCCATGCTCTACGCCGGCGATGGCTTCGACGGCGTGAAGGCCTTGCTGCCGCCGCCGCCGCGCCGTGCGCTAGTGCTGATCGACCCGTCGTTCGAAGACAAGCGCGACTACACCCGTACGCTGAACTGCGTCGAGGAAAGTCTCAAGCGGTTTGCGACCGGCACCTATGCGATCTGGTATCCGCAAGTCACGCGCCCGGAATCGCAGCGCTTTCCGGATCAGCTCAAGCGGCTGCAGGAACGCAACTGGCTGCACGTCACGCTGACCGTCAGCAACCCACCCTCAGATGGGTTTGGGCTGTTCGGCAGCGGCATGTTCATCCTGAACCCTCCGTACACCCTGGCCAAAACACTGAAAGACACCATGCCGTGGCTTGTGCAGGCACTTGGACAGGACAAGGCCGCGCAATTCAAGGTCGAACACCGCGGCGACTGAACCTGCGCGGGTTCAAGCCTTACTGTGAAGACGACGGCGCCGTCCGTGGCTGCAGCGTCGGACGCGGCGTCGGCGTTGCACCTCCCCCACCTCCACTCCCTCCACCTCCCGCGGGCAGTTGAATATAGGGCGCGACGATCAGCGGGACCGATGAATTCGGCGTCAATTCGGTTGGCGTCGCTATCGGCTGGGCCTGCACGATCCGGTCGTGCGAAAGCGGCGCGGTCTGTAGCACCGTGCCGCTCTGGCCGTCGCTAATGCCGTGCTGCGTATCGAGTATCAAGGGCTGCCCGCCGCTCGACGAAGCGGCAAACGCCACCGGTGAAGCCAGCGCCAGCAGCGAAACCGCGGCACACAGCGAGGGGGCAACGGCGCCCTGCAAGGCGCGAATCAATTGGACGGGAGCCATGAGCGGACCGGGTTGGTTGTGGGAATGCCGGATTGCGCAAAAAACGCTTTACCTTACCGCGGTGGCAACGTTCAAGCTAGTCGATATTGAGTGGTCTCTGGATGACGGCCAGTGAGCGACTCACTCAGCGCGCAAGTGAACCGCCGCCGACACGCACACGGAACGCGGACGCCAGATGTGACAAAGCCCCGTCAATACGGGGCCTTACGCTCTACTGCTGCGACCGCACTCGCCAGGCTGCGTCGCCAAGGGTCAAACAGACTTCAGACCGCCTTACAGCGAGTAGCCGTTCGTTTCGAGCGAACGGATGCGCTGTTCTAGCTGGACGATGTCCGACGACGACGCAAGATAAGCCTCACGGCGGCTACGTTCAGCGGTTTCAAACCAGGTGCTCAGCTTTTCAAGAAGGTATGCAAACATGATGTTCTCCAAGGATCAGATATGAATCCCCGGTGGATTGGGCATCAGGGATTTCCCTTATGAAGGGTTAACCCGGATTATAGGCCTTTGGTGCAACCTGGCTAGTGAAATGCCCGAATGACGTGCATTCCGTTTTGGAATGGTGCATCCTGAAATTTTCAGCAAGCGGTTGATCTATATGGAGTTATTGGTGTTTCAACCCAATTTTCGTGAAACTGGGCCAAGATACGGCACCACAATGGTGCATTTATGTGGCCCGGTTGCAACGGACTTTCACTGTGGTTGCACCTTTCATCATGAGCCGACCATTCATCGCTTATTTGTCCGTGTGGCAAGCATGATTAACGGCCACCTCAGGAGAGGCAAGACCTTCGATGATCGGACAATCGGGGCGCTCGTCCCCGTGGCAATGATCGGCGAGGTGCGCAAGCGTATCGCGCATCTCCGTCAACTCGGCGATGCGGCGCTCGAGATCCGCGACGTGTTCGAGTGCAATCGCCTTCACTTCGGCGCTCGCGCGCGAGCGGTCGTGCCACAGGGCCAGCAGACGGCGAATGTCCTCGACGAGAAAGCCCAGGCGCCGAGCCTGACGAATAAAGCGCAGCGAATGGACTTCCTGCGAACCGTACACGCGATACCCCGCGCTCGTCCGGGTTTTCGCCGCCAGCAGGCCGACACTTTCGTAGTAGCGAATCATCTTCGCCGTGACGCCCGAAGCACGGGCCGCTTCACCAATATTCATGACTGTTTCTCCTGTCGACCAGAGTTAGCGCTTTAGCGCTTACTCTGGTCCCATGCAACTCGCTTCCAGTGCTTGCCGATCCTACACCTTCCCATCGTGGGAAGGTGTAGGATCGGCAGGCATAATTCAACCACTGCACCACCCACGTTTCTCGAGGCAAAACAGATGACGATCGAATTTCAGGTAGAAGGCATGAGCTGCCAACATTGTGTGGCGGCGGTGACCAACGCGATCCGCGAACAGGACGGCGCCGCGCAGGTCAAGGTGGATCTCGCGACCGGCCGGGTGGCAGTCGAATCGGCACAACCGGCCGATAGGCTCAAGGCCGCCATCGACGAGGCCGGCTACACAGTCGTAGAGACTCACTGAGGCGAAACACGCATGTTCAAGGTTGCAGTGATCGGCGCATCCGGTTTGCTGGGTCGCGCCCTCGTCGGTGAACTGGCGCAACAAACAGACTGGCAAGTCGTTTCAACCGGATTCCGGCGCGCCGCCTCGCACGACGTCACACTCGACATTCGCGACGCCGGGGCGGTCAAGCAGTTTGTCGAGCGCGAAGCACCCGATGCGATCGTCATTGCGGCGGCTGAACGCCGTCCCGATGTCTGCGAACACGACCCCGCGCTGGCCCGCGCGCTGAACGTCGACGCCGTGCGCAGCGTGGCCGAGGCAGCGAGGCAACACGGGGCGTGGGTGCTGTCGATCTCCACCGACTACGTATTCGACGGCGCGCACCCGCCCTACCGACATGACGCCCAGCCGTCGCCGCTTAACGCCTATGGCCGCAGCAAGCTCGACGGTGAGCGAGCGCTCACTGAGACAACCGATTCCGGTTGTGTCCTGCGTCTGCCGCTGCTGTATGGGCCGATCGTCGATTGGGCGGAATCGGCCGTGACCAGCCTGGTGCCGACCATCGCGGCGTCGGCGAGCGCTTCGCCGAACGCAAGGGCGGCTGTGATGGATGCGTGGGCGATTCGCTACCCGACGTTTACGCCCGACGTGGCGCACGTTATCCGTCAGATGCTCGAACAGCATGCGCGTGGCGACACGATTCGCGGCATCGTGCAATGGTCAGGCGATGAGCCGATGACCAAGTACGAGATTGCGATCCGCCTTGCCGAAGCACTGCAGCTCGACGCCCGGCTTACGCCGCAGCACACGCCGACGGATGCGACCCCGCGCCCGCATAACTGTCACCTGGCTTCGAGCCGTCTCGAAGCGCTCGGCATAGGACGCCGCACGCCGTTCGATGTAGCAATCCGACAGGTGCTGGAGAAGTTTCCCTGGCGAGGCAGTGACACCGGGCAAACGGCATAGCTCGAAATGGCGGCCTGCGATGGCGGGCCGCAGCGAGCCACCACGCTCCGCTAAGACAGCGCAGCATCCTCGCCGGAAGCAGCTTTGACGCGCAGCCTGAATCCAGCGAGACAGGTCATCAATGAAAATCCCTGCTAGTGGACTGCAACCCACCCAGCAGATGCGACATATCCACCAACCGGTGCGCAACAAGATGCTGCACATCCCCTTCACGCTGCCAAACGCCGTACACCGCAAGCAGCGCCGCTCCCAATACCTCCTTGCGCTGCCGCTCCAGTAAAGCCGGCCACACGATTACATTGACATTGCCCGTCTCGTCTTCGAGCGTCATGAAAATCACGCCTTTCGCCGTGCCCGGCCGTTGTCGCATCGTGACAATGCCGCAGCCGCGCGCCAGTCTTCCATCAGGATAACTGCGTAGCGTCGATGCCGGTATCAGCCGATTGGCCAGCAGTTGAGGCCGCAACAGTTCGAGCGGATGGCGACCGAGCGTCAACCCTAAGGACCGGTAGTCCGCGACGATATCGTTTGCCTCCGATGGCGCACCCAGTTCGGGGGTCTCATCCTGCACGGCGGCGACGGCCAGCATGTCCTTATCGGGCACAGCGGCTACCGAATGCCACAATGCTTCGCGACGGTTGCCCGCAAGCACTGCCAGTGCATTTGCATCAGCCAGCACCTGAAGATCGTGCCGGTTGAGTTGGGCACGGCGCGCAAGATCTTGCACGCTCCTGAACGGCCGCACCGCGCGCGCACGTTCAATGCGCTCTGCTGCGTCGTCCTTCATGCCACGCAGCATCGACAGCCCAAGACGCACTGCCGGGCGCGCGGCCCCTTCGATCGATTCGAGCGCCGCATCCCAGCCGCTGACGGTCACATCGACCGGCAATACCTTGACTCCATGCCGCCGCGCATCCTGCACGAGTTGTGACGGTGAATAGAAACCCATCGGCTGACTGTTGAGCAGAGCGGCGAGAAACGCCTCAGGCTCGTGGCACTTCAACCAGCTGCTCGTGTAGACAAGCAAGGCGAAACTCGCCGCATGGCTCTCCGGAAAGCCGTATTCGCCGAAGCCCTTGATCTGTTTGAAAATCGCATCAGCGAAACTAAGCTCGTAACCACGTTCCTGCATTCCGTTGATGATGCGATCGTAGTACTTCTCCAGGCCACCCTTGCGCTTCCATGCGGCCATCGCACGGCGCAGATCATCGGCTTCGCCTGCCGTAAAGCCGGCCGCGATCATTGCCACCTGCATGACCTGCTCCTGGAAAATCGGCACGCCAAGCGTGCGCTCCAAGGCAACTTTCAGGTCGTCGCGTGGATAAGTCACTGGGTCCAACTCCTGGCGCCGACGCAGATAAGGATGCACGGCACCGCCCTGAATCGGACCGGGACGCACAATGGCCACCTCGATGACGAGGTCGTAGTATTTGCGCGGCTTCAAACGCGGCAGCATGCTCATCTGCGCACGCGATTCGATCTGGAACACACCGATAGTATCGGCACGGCAGATCATGTCGTACGTCTCCTCGTCACCATCTGATATGTCCTGCATCTCGAAGCGTTTGCCGCGCCGCGCCGATACAAGATCGAGCGCGCGCCGGATCGCCGAGAGCATGCCGAGTGCGAGCACATCGACCTTGAGGAGTCCGAGCGATTCAAGATCGTCCTTGTCCCATTCGATCACCGAGCGATCTGCCATCGCCGCATTCTCCACCGGCACAAGACGCGTGAGCTTGCCGCGGCTGATCACGAAGCCGCCGGAATGCTGCGACAGATGCCGCGGAAAGTTGAGCAGCTGCGACGCCAACCTCGCCCAGGTCTGAATCAACGGCTTTTCCGGATCGAGACCCGTCTCTTCGAAGTGCTTCAGCAGATCCTGACTATTGTCGAACCAGTGATGAGACTTCGCGACCGCATCGACGATCTGCGGATCGATCCCCAGCGCCTTGCCTGTCTCACGCAGCGCACCGCGCGGCCGGTAAGTGGACACCGCTGCCGCAATCGCTGCGCGGTCACGCCCATACTTGTCATAGATATACTGGATCACCTCTTCACGCCGCTGATGCTCAAAATCGACATCGATATCCGGCGGTTCGCCGCGCTCTTTGGAAATGAAACGTCCGAACAACATGCTGCTGCGTGCCGGGTCCACTTCGGTGATGCCCAGGCAATAACACACAATAGAGTTGGCAGCCGACCCTCGCCCCTGACACAGAATGTTCTGGCTGCGCGCGTACCGAACGATGTCATAGACCGTCAGAAAATACGGCTCGTATTTCAGGTCCGCGATAAGCGCCAGCTCGTATTCGATCTGTTGCCGGTTCTTATCCGAAATGCCGGAACGAAAGCGCCGTTGCGCGCCGATGTAGGTTTCCTGACGCAGGTACGCAGTGGGTGTGAAGCCTTCCGGCACGAGTTCGTCGGGATATTCGTAGCGCAACGTGCCCAGCGAGAATGTGCAGCGCTCGAGCACCTTGATCGTTTCACGCACCGTATGCTCGGGATAAAGATTCGCAATGCGCAACCGCGAACGCAAATGCTGCTCGGCATTGGGCGCGAGATCGTAACCACACTCATGAACCGGCTTGCCGATGCGGATCGCCGTCATCGTGTCCTGCAAGGGCTTACGTGAACGCACATGCATCACCACGTTGCCGAGCGCAACGACCGGTACATTCTGACGATTCGCGACATGCTCGATCGCACCGCGATGAATATCGTCCATCGCACGCTGATGCAGCACGAGACCCACCCACCCA